>NZ_JAUMKG010000006.1:0-552857 GCF_030519385.1 Micromonospora sp. C28ISP2-4
ATGGACGTGGCGGCCGAGGCCGCCGACGAGCACCGGCGGGTACTCCCAGGAGAGCAGCAGCACCCGCAGGCGCCGGGCGGGCTGGATGTCGATCACTTCGGCGTCAGCTGACACGCGGCCCCCTTTGAGTTGTGACGTCCCCACCTCAGGCGGCGTCGCCGCGCTGTCCGGTGGGGTCGCCACCCATCCTGCCGAGGGGTCGATAACCGGCGGCGACACGCCGGTTGCCGGTCTGTAACGCGTTACCGGCGCATCCGCCGCGCGCGCAGCACTTCGGCCACCGACCATGCCTGGAACGGGCATCCGGTGGCCGCGTGCGGCGCCGCGCCGTCGGCGGTCTCGCTCACCGAGCCCAGGCCGTCCTCGGCGAGGTGACCCACCAGCCCCACCAGCAGGTCGTCGGTGGGCAGCCCGGCCCGGCGGTACGCGTCCAGCAGCGGCCCGGTCAGCCACGGCCAGACGGTGCCCTGGTGGTACGCGGAGTCCCGCTCGGCGGGTCCGCCCCGGTGCCGACCGGTGAAGCCGGGGGAGTCCGGGGCGAGGCTGCGTGGGCCGAGCGGGGTGAACAGCGCCTCGGTGATCCGGCGCAGCGCGGCCTCGTCCGGCTCCAGCGGCGCGTTCGGCAGGGACCAGGCGAGCAGCTGGTTGGGGCGCAGCAGGTCGTCGTCGTGGTGCGCGGCCCCGCCGAGCGGGTACGCGGGCGCCGGGGCGTCCACCACGTCGTGCAGCCAGCCGGCCGGGGCGGGGAAGCGCTCCCGGAACGCGGCGGTGGCCCGGCGGTGCAGGGCGTGCAGCGCGGCGGCGTCGCGTCCGGCCAGCTCTGTCAGTTCGGCGAGCCCGGCCAGCCCGTTGATCCACAGCGCGTTGACCTCGACCGGCTTGCCGGTACGCGGGGTCACCGGCACCCCGTACACCCGGGCGTCCATCCAGGTGAGCGCCACGTCCGGCGGGCCGCCCTGGGCCAGCAGCCCGTCGGCCGGGTCGACGCCGATGCCGTACCGGGTGCCCGCCACGTGCGCCTCGACCACGCCGTGCAGCGCGGGCAGCAGCTCGTCGCCCAGGTCGGTGTCGCCGGTGACTGTGACGTGCCGGTGCACCGCGTGCAGGAACCACAGCGTCGCGTCGACGGTGTTGTACTCGACCCGGCCGGTGTCGGCGGTGTTCGCCAGCATGCCCTCGCTCAGGGTGGCCGCGTACGCCCGCAGCAGGTCCCGGCCCTCGTCGGCCCGGTTCGTGCACAGGAACAGGCCCTCGTAGGAGATCATCGTGTCCCGCGACCAGGCCCCGAACCAGGGGTAGCCGGCGACCACGTCCGGGCCGGTGGAGGTGCGTACCACGAACGCGTCGGCGGCCAGCGCGAGCGTCGCCTCGACCGCGTCGCCCGGTTTCGCCGCCGCTACCACCGCGCGGCTGCGCCGCCGGGCCGCCTCGACCACGGCGGTGGCCGGCGGCGGCTCCTCGGCCAGGTCGTCCGCCCAGGCCAGCACCGACACGGTCGCGCCCGGCTCGTCGAGCGCGCCGGTGAACCGGCCCGCGTACCAGAGGTCCTCGTCCGGGTGCAGGCCGCGCTCGGCCTCGGTCCGGTGGCGGACGCCGTGCCACCACTGCCCCTCCGGCGTCCAGTCCGGCCCGGCCAGGCGGTACGCGCCGTCGACCACCGCGCCGCCGGCCGCCGGTTCCAGCCGGGGCGCCGGGCCGTCGGCCCGCCGCTCGCCGTGCGCGTCGCGCCAGGTGCAGGCCGCCGCCAGGTCCAGCCGCACCGGGCCGCCGGAGACCAGCCGGTGCACCACCGCGACGCAGGAGCGGCCGTACGTCATGGCGATCTCACGTTCGATCACCACGTCGCCGATGCGCCACCGCCAGCGTGGCACCCCGTCGGCCAGGTCGAAGTGCTCCAGCAGCTCGAAGCCGCGCGGGTCGACCACGCCGGAGGACCACTCGTGCGCGCCGAGGCGGACCTGCCGCCCGGACGGCAGCGTCACCGCCGGGTCGAGGCTCACGAGTCCCACCTTGCGGGACGCCGGCGTGTCACCGGCCACCACGAGCAGCCCGTGGTACCGGCGGGTGCGCAGCCCGGCTACGGTGCCCATGGCGTACCCGCCGCGCCCGTCCGTGACCAGCCATTCCCGCGCGGCGGCGGCGGACAGCTCGCCGCAGACCCGCGGCCCGAAACGGATGTCGATCAACTTTCCTCCACCGGCAGCGAGGTGTGACATGCCACGGCGACAATGGCCGCTGTGGAGAAGTACCCCGGCGGCGTCGAAGATGTGCCAGTGATCACCGACCGGTCGACCTCCGCGTCCCCCGACCCCGAGCGGCACCGGCTCGCCCAGGCCGACGCCGGGGAGCAGGACTGGCGCGCATGGGGCCCCTATCTGTCCGAGCGGGCGTGGGGGACGGTACGGGAGGACTACAGCGAACACGGCACGGCGTGGGACTACTTCCCCCACGACCACGCGCGGTCCCGAGCGTACCGGTGGAACGAGGACGGCATGGCGGGCGTCTGCGACGACCGGCAGACGTTCTGTTTCGCGCTCGCGCTGTGGAACGGGCGCGACCCGATCCTCAAGGAGCGGATGTTCGGCCTCGGCGGCGACGGCGGCAACCACGGGGAGGACGTCAAGGAGTACTGGTGGTACCTCGACAGCACCCCGACGCACTCCTTCATGCGCTGGCGCTACCACTACCCGCAGGCCGCCTTCCCGTACGACGAGCTGGTCGCTGTGAACGCGCTGCGCGGCCGGGACGACACCGAGTACGAGCTGGTCGACACCGGCGTCTTCGACGACGACAGGTACTGGGCGGTGACTGTCGACTACGCCAAGGCGTCCCCGACGGACATGTGCGTGCTGGTCACCGTGGCGAACCGGGGCGACGAGGACGCGACGCTGCACGTGCTGCCCACGCTCTGGTTCCGCAACACCTGGGCCTGGGGGCTGCCCGGCACCGACCGGATGCCGAAGCTGACCGGCGAGGCGGCCGGGGAGCGGGCCGGCGCCCGGCTCGTCGGTGAGCACTGGGTGCTCGGCCAGCTGCTGCTGTCCGGCGACGGCGACCCGGTGCCGCTGCTGTGCGACAACGAGACGAACGCCGAGCGGCTGTGGGGGCTGCCCGGGCGGTCCGCGTACCCGAAGGACGGCATCAACGACCACGTCGTGGCCGGCGCGGCCACAGTCAACCCGGACCGCACCGGCACCAAGGGCGCGCTGCACTACGTGCTGGACGTGCCGGCCGGTGAGCAGCGGCAGATCCGGCTGCGGCTGACCCGTACCGCGCCGCCACCGGCCGCCGCGCCGCCGGCCCCGGCCGACCTGGGCGACGGGTTCGACACGGTGCTCTGGGCGCGCCGGGCCGAGGCGAACCGGTTCTTCGACAGCGTCATCCCGCCCGCCGCCACCGCCGACGAGGCCCTGGTCGCGCGCCAGGCCATCGCGGGGCTGATGTGGGGCAAGCAGTTCTACCACTTCGACGTGGAGCGCTGGCTGGCCGGCGACCCCGGCTCCGCGCCGCCGCCGGCCGGCCGCCGGCACGGGCGCAACAGCGCCTGGTGGCACATGAACAGCTTCGACGTGATCTCCATGCCGGACCCGTGGGAATACCCCTGGTACGCGGCCTGGGACCTGGCCTTCCACTGCGTCACCATCGCCCGGGTCGACCCGGGCTTCGCCAAGGAGCAGATCCTGCTGCTGCTGCGCGAGTGGTACCTGCACCCCAACGGGCAGATCCCGGCGTACGAGTGGGCGTTCGGCGACGTGAACCCGCCGGTGCACGCCTGGGCGGCGCTGAAGGTCTTCGAGATCGACGGCTCCCGCGACCACGAGTTCCTCGCCCGGGTCATGCACAAGCTGCTGCTGAACTTCACCTGGTGGGTCAACCGCAAGGACACCGGCGGCAACAACGTCTTCGAGGGCGGCTTCCTCGGGCTGGACAACGTCGGCCCGTTCGACCGCTCGGCCGCGCTGCCGGTCGCCGGGACGCTGGAGCAGTCCGACGGCACCGGCTGGATGGCCATGTACGCGCTCAATCTGCTCGACATGGCGATCGTGCTGGCCGAGCACGACCGCGCGTACGTGGACACCGCCACCAAGTTCTTCGAGCACTTCGCGTACATCGCCGCGGCGGCGTACCACCAGGGACTCTGGGACGCCGAGGACGCGTTCTTCTACGACGTGCTGCGCCTGGCCGACGGCACGAAGGTGCCGCTGAAGGTCCGTTCGGTGGTCGGGCTGCTGCCGCTCGCAGCCGTCACCCGGCTGACCGCCCGGACCATGCGCCGCCTGCCCGAACTGGGCGCGCGGCTGCGCTGGTTCCTCACCAACCGGCCCGAGTACGCGGAGGTGATCGGCGCCCGCCGGATCGGCCCGGACGGCCGCCAGCAGCGGCTGCTGTCGATGGTCGCCCCGGAGCAGGTGGTACGGCTGCTGGCCCGGATGCTCGACACCGACGAGTTCCTCTCCGAGTACGGGCTGCGCACGCTGTCCCGGGCCCACCTGGACAAGCCGTTCACTGTCACGCTCGGCGGGCAGGAGTTCAGCGTCGGCTACGAGCCGGCCGAGTCGACCAGCGGCCTATTCGGCGGCAACTCCAACTGGCGCGGCCCGATCTGGATGCCGACGAACTTCTTGCTGATCAGCGCGCTGCGCGACTACGCCGCGTTCTTCGGCGACGACCTCCAGGTCGAGTACCCGACCCGGTCCGGGGTCAAGCGCACGCTCGACGAGATCGCCGACGACCTGTCCGCGCGGCTGATCTCGCTGTTCACCCGCGACGGCTGGGGGCGGCGGCCGATCTACGGGGCCGCGCAGCTGTTCCAGACCCACCCGGACTGGCGCGACCTGATCTGCTTCCCGGAGTACTTCCACGGCGACAACGGCGCCGGCCTGGGCGCCTGGCACCAGACCGGCTGGACCGCGCTGGTCGCCGACCTGATCCTCACCCTGCGCCGCTGACGACGAGGCTGCTCGATATCGGCGCGGCGCAGAATCCACGAAAATGGCGGGCGGCCCGCTCCATTCGAGCGGGCCGCCGATGAACTCAACGCTCGATTTTCAGCGGGACCTGGCTACTGTGCACATATTCCAGGTCGGCGACCAACCGCTGGCGACCTTCCATATGGCGGCGTCCGGCAGGCTGTAGTTCACCTTTGCCCAGGACTGTGCATTCTGGCTGCACGTGCGTTGGAAGGTGGGGCCGAAACAAGCCGTCGTCTGGTTGGCGGTGAGGTAGCTGAAGTTGCAGGAGACGGTGGAGAGCGGCTGGCCGACGGAGTACAGGGTCAGCGTCGGCGCCTCGATTTGGATCGTGCTCGACCTCTTGTTGGTCACCGTGACGACGGCCTGGGTCGCCTGGCCATTCACGACCACGCAGACACTGATCGCGGCGATCGAGGTGTCTGAGCTGGCCTGGGAGCAGTGCCATTTGGACGTGTAGGTGTAGGACTGCCAACCGGGGGCGGCCTGGGCCGACGCGGGGAAGGCAAGAATTGCGGCCGTCGTCGAAGCCAGGGCAACAATGAGTCGAGAAGGGGTGGATCGCATTGAGCGGCTCCTCCGTTAGTCCCCGTCAGATATGCGATCCTTTATACGCTAACACTGCGATGATGGTCAATGCCTTGATCCTAAGGCGCTCATAGCGGTATTGCGGAAACGTCGGGGACCGTACGCGAAGCCGATGCCTCGCCGAAGGTGGGGCGCGACGGAGACGCCGCGCCCCCACTCATTCACGGCAGCGGCAGGAACGCCAGCCGGGCGTGGTACTCGCCGGCCACCGTCACCGTGTCGCTGCCGACCCACAGGCCCCGGTCGGTGGCGTACAGCTCCTGGGTGCCGACACCCCGGTCCTTGGTCGGGTTCCACGGCAGCGCCTTACCCGTGGTCGGGTGGATCGCCCCGATGCCCGGCCGGGACACCGCGCCCGGACCGGCCGAGTTGCGGCCCTGCGGGTTGTCCAGCCAGCGCTGGTGGCCCCCGACGTAGACCGCCGCGCCGGTGACCGCCACCGACAGCAGCGTGTCGCCGCCGGTGTAGTTGGCCCAGGTCGGCTGCTTGCCGCCGGTGGCCGTGCCGAACTCGAAGCGTGCCGCGGTGTCGCAGAGCGTGCCCGGGAACGCCGCGCCGGTGGTGACCACTGCGAACCAGGTGCCGTCCGGGGAGATGTCCACCCCGCGCAGGTACGACGGCATCGACCGCGCGCACTGCGGCTGGTAGCGGTCGGTGGCCCAGCCCGAGAGCGTGGCGCCCGTGCCGGACAGGTTCGCCACCGCGAGCTGGTGCCGGGCCACCCCCGACACCGTGCTGAAGTTGCCGGCGAACACCAGTCGGGTGCCGTCGGCGGAGACGTCGAGCGCCTCCACCTTCACCGGCGCGGTGGCCCCGGAGGTGGTCTTGCGCGGCCCGGCCAGGTTCAGGTTGACCGACGCGTCGGCCGCCCCCGTGGTGGCGTTCACCGCCGCCAGGGCGCGTCGGGTCACCCCGCCGACGGTCTGGAACGCGCCGCCGACGATCAGCCGGTTGCCGACCAGCCGCATGTCGTTGACCTGGTTGTTCAGCGCCGGCGTGGTGAAACCGGCGACCCGGGCGCCGGTGGCCGCGTCGATCCGGGCCAGCCGGGACGCCGCCGTGCCGTTGACAGTGGTGAACGCGCCGCCGATGTAGAGCGAGCGGCCGTCCGGCGCGGCGGCGAGCGCCTTGACCGCGCCGTTGACCTGCGGCCGGAACGTCGTGTCGATCCGGCCGGTGGTCGCGTCGAGGGCCACCAGGCGGGGCATCGCCAGCTGGGCCGACTGACCGGCGTTGCGCACCTTGGTGAACGTGCCGGCCACGTACACGCGGTTGCCGATCTGGAGGATGCGATGGACGGTGCCGTCCAGCGCGTGCGGCGTCCAGTCGGCCGGGTTCGTGCCGACCACTGTGGTGTGTGCGGCGTTTACCGCGAGCGCCGGGGATCCCGGCAGCGCCGCGCCCGCGACGGCGAGCGTCGCGGCCACCGCGACGGCCGCGCGGCGCCGGCCCCGGCGCCCGGGTGGGTGATCGGGTGAGATCGTCATGGCCGAAGCATGCCGCCCGACCAGGGATCCCGCAGTCGGGTAGCCGCCGGTAACCGGCCGCCGACCGGATAATCCGCGTGGCCCGTCCGTCGACCGGGCAGTACGGTGTGCGAGGTCCGCGAGGGGGAGGGGGACGCGATGCCGTCGCGCCGGGACGCCGCCGTGCTGGTCTTCGACGCCGACGACACGCTCTGGGAGAACAACGTCCTGTTCGAGCGCGTCATCGACGACTTCCTCACCTGGCTCGACCACCCCACGCTGGACCGGGCCCGGATCCGCGCGGTGCTCGACGACATCGAGCGCGCGAACGCCGTCGCGCACGGCTACGGCAGCAAGGTCTTCCTGCGCAGCCTCGGCGAGTGCCTGGAGAAGCTGCGCGAGCGTCCGGCCACCGCGCGGGAGCGCGCCGAGATCGAGCAGCTCGCCGCGGCGCTGGTCGGGCACCAGGTCGAGCTGATGCCGGGCGTGGCCGAGACGCTCGACGACCTGGCCGGGCGGCACGAGCTGCTGCTGCTCACCAAGGGCGAGCGGGAGGAGCAGCAGCGCAAGCTGGACGCGTGCGGGCTGCTGCACCACTTCCGCGCCGCGCACATCGTGCCGGAGAAGGACGCGGACACGTACCGCTGGCTGGCCCGCGAGCACGCCTTCGACCCGGCCGCCGCCTGGATGATCGGCAACTCGCCGCGCTCGGACATCCTGCCCGCGCGGGCCGCCGGGATGAACGCGGTCTTCATCCCGAACGAGAACACCTGGGTCCTGGAGCACGACGAGCTGGACCCGTCCGACCAGCGGGTGATCCGGCTGGCCGCGTTCCCCGACCTGGTCCAGCACTTCTGAGCGGGCCGGTAACGTCCGGTAGGTGCCGCTGACCTTCCCGTCGCACCTGGCGCCGGTGCTGCCGCTGAAACTGTGGCGTCCGGGCTGGTTCGACGGGGTGGCGCTGTGCACAGGCGCGGTGGCGCCGGATGTCGCGTACCTGTTCGCCGGTACGGCAGCGGCCCAGGACCTGCGGACGCACACGCTCGGCGGCCTGCTCTGGTGGTGCCTGCCGGTCGCCCTCGTCTACGCGTGGGTGGTACGCCGGGTGGTCGCCGGCATCGCTGTGCACCTGCCCGGGCAGGGGCTGTTCGGCTGGCCCTGGTACGCGACGCTGGCCCGGGTCCGCCACCCCTGGCAGGTCACCGTCTGCTCGGCGCTCATCGGCGCGTTCAGCCACGTGGCGTGGGACCGGGTCAGCGACAGTGAGCGCCTCCCCCGGCTGCTGGGGATCGCCGACTTCCACGCCGTGACCGGCGTGTACTGGTACCGGCTCGTGGACGTGGTGGCCGGTCTAGCCGGCGGGCTGCTGGTGGTCGTCCTGGCCGTGCAGGAGGCCCGCCGCGGGCTGCGGGCCGGCGGCGTACGCGAACCGGCGCCGGAGGCGAACCCGAACGTGTTCTGGCGGGTGGCGCTGGCGGTCACCGGGCTCGGTGCGCTGCTGATGCCCGCGCTGCCGGCAGCCGGCGTGCCCGCGCCGGCGGGCGTACGGGCGCTGCACGTGGCGGCGCTGGCGCTCGTCGCCGGGGCCGTAGCGGCCCGGACCGTCCCGCCGCGGCCGGCCGGGCGCAGTCCGCGTCTCGAAGTCGAACAGCGCGAAACCGGCTGACCCCGTTACGCCGACATGCCGCAATTCCGCATAGACATCAATCACAAGCGCAGACTCCGGTCATCGCTTGTCCGGCCTGCGCGGACGCGCCTAACCTGAGCCGGCGCCCACGCCTCGTCGGGGTGAGACGGGGGCGCACCGGAGTCCGGTGGTAAGAGCACCGTGGAGCTGAGTGCGGGCAGACCGGCTCGCCGCGCGGAGCCCGGCGGAAGGCGTCGTGCCACGCCTGCCGCGCTCCCGCGGCGCAGACCGCTACCCAACCGGACGGCCGGGGTCAGGACCGGGGAGTTGCGGACCCGGTCCTGACCCGTCCGGCCCTGCCGCCGCCGGCCACGCCTACCGTCACAGCCCTCCCGCGATCGATGCGCCCGCCCGCCGTCGTCGGGCGGGTTCTGCCTGTTCGCGGGCCGCCCGTCGGCACTCCCGACGCCGGCCGGGAAGTAGCTGACAAATAGCTGGGCGTGTATCTGTCGTTCCTAGCCTTCACCCGTCCTGTCACCGGAGTTGACCGGAGGGTAACGGGTGAGAAGACCATCACGAGGCGCCCTGATCGGGGGCCTGGCGCTGGCCATGGTGGCCACGCTGGGCGGGGCCGCGGTCCTACCGGACCGCGACCCCGCCGCAACGGAGCAGGCCGCGCCGAGCGGGAAGAACGACGACAGCGGACTGCTGGACCGGCTCGGCGGCGCCGCGCGCGGCCTGGTCGGCGGTGGTGGTCACGGGGCGAAGCCCGAAGTGGTCAGCGCCGGGCTCCACCGCGACGAGAAGCCCGTCGCCGGCCGGAAGTGGCCGGCGCAGAAGCGGGTGAAGGAGTTGGCCGGCCGGCGGAGCGAGAACGCCAAGATCTATCAGCTGTCCGACGGGCGGTTGCAGGCGGAGATCTCCGCCGTGCCGCTGCACTACAAGGACGGCAAAGGCAGATGGCAGCCCATCGACACCACCGTCCGCCCGGTGGACGAGGCCGGCTACGTGCAGGGCAACCGGACGAACGCCTACACCAGCCTCTTCGGCGACAGCTCGGACGAGCTGGTGCGTTTCGAGCGGGACGGCCGTTCGATCGAGCTGGGCCTGGCAGGCGCCGCCAAGAACGTCAGCCCGAAGGTGTCCGGCTCCACTGTGACGTACCCGGGGCTGGCCGGCGGAGCCGACGTCGTCTACGACGTGACGAGCACCGCCTTGAAGGAGAAGATCGTCCTTCGGCAGGCGCCGACCGGCCCCGTGTCGTACACCTTCACGCTGGACACGGCGGGCCTGACCGCGCAGCAGCGCGCGGACGGCTCGATCGCGTTCCTCGGCCGCGACGGCGGCGATCCGGTGTTCGTCATGCCGCCGCCGTTCATGTACGACAGCAAGGCCGACAAGTCCTCACCCCACGGCAAGGTGTGGTCGGACAAGGTCACCCAGAAGGTGACCACCTCGGGTGACACGTCGACGGTCACCGTCACCGCGGACGCGGGCTGGCTGACCGACCGCGCCCGGGTCTACCCGGTGGTGATCGACCCGACGATCAAGTTGCAGCCGGTGCCCACCGACGCGCAGGACGTGCACATCTACTCCGGTGCCACGACCACCAACTTCAACGACACGTACCAGTTGAAGGTCGGCACGGACGCGGCCAACGCGTACCGCACGCTGGTCAAGTTCGACGTCAGCAAGATCGCGCCGAACACGCCGATCGACGACGCGCAGTTGCAGATGTACTACTCGCAGACCCACCACGCGTGGGGCTTCGACGTCGCCATGGAGGCTCGCAAGGTCACCCAGCCGTGGAGCGAGAGCACCGCGACCTGGGCGAACATGAACGCCAACATGGCCGCCCAGCCGGCCGGCAACATGGTCACCCAGGACGACGGCGACGCCGGCACCTCGGTGTCCGGCACCTGGTCGTACTCGGGCAACACCGAGCTGACGCCGCTGGCCGTCAACGGTGACTACCGCTTCAACAGCGACGCCACCACCGGCAACACCCACACCTGGGTGCCGACCATCACCGAGGCCGGCAACTACCAGGTCGAGGTCCACTACGTCTCGGAGTCGGACCGGCCGACGAACGCGCCCTACACCGTGCACTACAACGGCGGGTCGAAGACGTACACCGTCGACCAGACCGGCAGCGCGCGCGGGGAGTGGAAGACGCTCGGCGTGCACCCGTTCGCGGCCGGCACCACCGGCAAGGTGGTGCTCGGGGACGTGGCCGGCAAGTCGGTGATCGCCGACGCGGTGCGGTTCACCAAGTGGGGGGCGGCCACCAAGAAGGCCTCGGTCTCCAACGTGTGGAGCTCCTTCCCGGTCCGCAACGTCGTGCAGGACTGGGTGAACGGCACGTCCGCCAACCACGGCTTCATGGTGAAGGCGGTCGACGAGGCGACCAAGGGCCGCGGCGGCCCGATCTTCGAGGCGTCCGAGTACGCGTACAACAACGCCCGCCGCGACTACAACCTGCCGAAGCTTGTCGTCACGTACGGCCGGCCGGGCGTGGCGGTCAGCCCGCCGACGACGCTCACCGCCACCGGCGCGGTGCTGGACTGGCCGGCGTACGTCGACCCGTCGTCGTCGACGGCTGACGACGCGGTGGAGTACCAGGTGCACCGCAGCATCTACCAGAACTTCACCCCGTCGGCGGCGACCCTGATCGCCCCGGTGTCCACGAGCACGCGCACCTACCAGGACACGACGGCGATCCCGACGGCGGCGGACAACACCGACCCGCTGGCCCGGAAGTTCTACTACTACATGATCGCGGTGAAGACCCGCGACGGGCAGGTCCTCGCCGGGCCCACCCAGTCGGCGATCCTGCCGAAGGCGGGCCAGATCACCCGGATCTACCGCACCGGCACCACCGACACCACGCTCTCCCAGGCCCGCCCCACGGAGAACGTGGACGTCTACGACGGTGACCCGTACGTCAGCCCGGGGAACAACTCGTCCTACTACGGCGACACCCGTGGACTGGTGAAGTTCCCGACGCTGACCGGCATCCCGGCCAACGCCAAGGTCGTCGACGCCGACCTGCGGCTGTACAACAGCGGGCTCTACCCGGGCACCGACACCGACGAGTACGTCGACGTCCACAAGCTGACCCGGAACTTCACCGAGACCGCCGCGACGTGGAACACCTACGACGGCACCAACGCGTGGACCACCGCCGGCGGTGACTACGACACCTCCTGGAAGGCGAGCTACAACCAGTTCACGAACGACCCCAAGTGGGCCTCCTGGGACGTGACGCCCGCGGCCGACGGCTGGGTCAAGGACCCGACGAAGAACTTCGGGCTGCTGCTGCGCCAGCGCGACGAGGCGAACCAGACCGCGCGGGCGGTGCTGCTGTCGTCCGAGGCGCAGGAGCCGCTGCTGCGGCCGACGCTGGAGGTCACCTACCTGGAGCAGACCGCGGAGTCGACGTACTACGCGGCCTCGACCCCGACGCTGGCCACCTCCAACTCCACGTACACGGTGCCGGTGACGCTGTCGAACCCGACTCACGCGGCGTGGAACCCGAGCGACTGGGAGCTGGCCTACGACTGGAAGCGGGCCGACGGGGTCACCGACGGCGCGGACGCCAGTTACGAGCTGCGGACCGCACTGCCGAAGAGCATCCCGGCCGGTGGCACCGTCGACGTGTCCGCGCAGGTGAAGACGCCGCCGGCGTCCACCGACGGCAACGAGCGCACCGACTACGTGCTCCAGTGGGACCTGCGCAACAAGCTGACCGGCAAGAAGCTGTCGGAGACCGCGTCGATCCCGGCGCTGCCGCAGAACATCTCGGTCGAGGAGCCGACCTCCGACCAGCTGGGTCTGGAGAAGTTCTACTCGTACGCGGGGAAGAACACCGGCGCCGGCGGCACCCTGATGAACAACCTGTACTCCGGCAACACGGTCTGGTCGTACAGCGCGTTCAACAACCCGTCCCGGGGCCTGTCGACGTTCGTCCGGATGTCCTACAACTCGCTGGACACCACCGACACGGTGGCCGGGTACGGCTGGTCGCTGCAGGCGTCGTCGATGATGCGTCTGGGCGCCCCGCTGGACTTCCACCCCAACCCGAACCCCACCAAGGTCACCCTGACCGACGGTGACGGCACCAGCCACCGGTTCACCTGGGACGCGACGGCCAACGAGTGGAAGAGCCCGAAGGGCGTGCACCTCTACCTGCAGAAGTACGGCAGCGTGGACTGCAAGCCCAACACCGACGAGCCGAAGGCGTGGGTGCTCACCCGGCCGGACCGGACGCAGTTCTTCTACGACTGCGAGGGCTTCCTGTCGAGCGTCGTCGACAACAACGGCAACGAGATGCTCTTCACGTACGAGGAGCGCAAGTCCAACAACAAGCCGACGAAGTTCCTGCGGTACATCACCGACCCGACCGGTCGGATCACCCTGACCATCGACTACTACGCAAAGGGCCAGACGTACGACTACATCAACGACACCACCTGGACGCGGGTCTCCGGCGCGACGAACCTGACCAACCCGAAGATCATCGACCACATCTCGCAGATCACCGACGTCTCCGGGCGCAAGCTCACCTTCACCTACACGGACAAGGGCCTGCTCGGAGAGCTGATCGACGGCGCCGGCTCGACGAACGGCGCGCCGAAGACGTTCAAGTTCGCCTACGACATGACCCAGGGCAACAAGAACGTCAAGCTGGTCAAGGTCACCGACCCGCGGGCCAACGCGACCAACCTGGTCTACAACTACCCGCAGACCGGGGACGACCCGAAGCTGCACTGGACCACCAAGTCCTACACCGACCGGCTCGGCTACCTGACCCAGTTCGGCTACGTCGACCCGGACGGCCCGCAGGGCAACAACATCAACGCCACGGTCACCGACGCCGAGAACCACGCCACCCAGTACCTGCTGGACGGCTACGGCCGGGCGTACCAGGTCACGAACGCCAAGAACGAGGTCACCAAGACCGGCTGGGACGACGACCACAACGTCATCCGGCTGGAGGAGGCGAACACCGCCGTCTCCACCTGGGCGTTCGACCCCAAGACCGGTTACCCGACCGAGATCAAGGATGCCGAGGCGGTCAAGAACGGCTGGCCGGGGACGGTGCTGACCTACCAGCGCTCGCTCAACGGCTATGTGGCCGAGATGGTCAGCAAGACCAGCCCGGAGGGGCGGAAGTGGACCTTCACCTACACCGGTGAGGGCGACGTCGAGACTGTCACCGACCCGGTGGGCAACACCACGTCGACCGCCGGTGACTACACGAGCGTCAACACCTACGACGAGTGGGGCCAGCTCGTAGCCGCCAAGGACGCCAACGGCAACACCACCAGGTACCTCGATTTCCACCCCAGTGGATACCCGCGGCAGATCGAGGACGCCGGTAAGGGCCTGTCGTACTTCGTCTACGACGACCGGGGCAACACCCGCGAGGTCAAGAACGGCAAGAACGCCAAGGTCACGCAGGATTACGACACCTTCGGGCGACCCACCACCAAGGTGGAGCCGATGGACGCGGCCAACAACCGCTTCATCACCACCAAGGCCCCCGAGTACGACCTGAACGACAACATCACGAAGGCGTACGCGGCCAACGGCGCCGAGTCGATCTCCGTCTACGACAAGGCGGATCAGGTCATCGAGTCGTTCGCTCCGAAGGACGAGGCGAACGACCCGGAGCGCAAGACCACCACGACGTACGACAAGGTCGGCAACGTCCTCACCGTCACCGAGCCGCAGGGCAACCTGACCTCGACGGTGGGCGACTACACCACGACCACGAAGTACGACGCGATCTACCAGCCGATCGAGGTCACCAACGGCCTCAGCCAGAAGGTGAAGTCCGAGTACGACAACGTCGGCAACGTCACGGTCCTGTACGACGCGAAGAAGACCGCCAGCGCGGCTGACGACTTCACCACGAAGTACGACTACGACCTGAACCACCGGGTCGTGAAGACCACTGACGCGGCCGGCAAGTTCACCACCGCCCGCTACGACAAGGACGGCCTGACCGTCGGCACCACGGACGCCGAGGGTAACGAGTCGCTGGCGAAGTACAGCCCGCGCGGCGAGTT
Source organism: Micromonospora sp. C28ISP2-4 (assembly GCF_030519385.1). Lineage (NCBI taxonomy): Bacteria > Bacillati > Actinomycetota > Actinomycetes > Micromonosporales > Micromonosporaceae > Micromonospora > Micromonospora sp. C28ISP2-4. The sequence continues at coordinate 14,726 of NZ_JAUMKG010000006.1, forward strand.
GGTCGAGTCGAAGGTTCCGCACAAGAAGGACGCCACCGGCACCATCACCTACCGCACCACGCAGTACGAGTACGACCAGGTCGGCAACCAGACGAAGCTGATCACGCCACGCGGTGTGGCGACGCCGGCCACCGAAGACGCCGACGACTTCTCCGTGGTGACCGTCTACGACGCGCTCAACCGCAAGAAGGAGGAGTGGTCGTCCTACGACAAGGACGACAGCCGTTACAACAAGCCCGACAAGACCTTCTACACCTACGACGACATCGGCAACCTGTCGAAGGTCAGCGCGCCCCCGTCGGACGGGCAGACGGTCCGCAACGACACCGAGTACACCTACTACGACAACGGGTGGACCAGGACGTCCAAGGACCCGTGGGACATCGTCAACTCCTACGACTACAACGACCTGGGCCAGCAGACCAAGAACACGCTGAGCTCGGCCGGCGGGTCGACCACGCGGACGATGACCTGGCAGTACTACCAGTCCGGCAACGAGAAGGGACGGTCGGAGGACGGCCTGCCGGTCGGCAAGGACGTGGTCCTGGTCGACAACACCGACTCCAACAACACCGCCTCGCAGGGCACCTGGAGCAACGGGGCAGCCACCGGGCAGTGGGGCTACGACGTCTCCACCGCGTCGGCCGGCACCGGGTCGGCACAGTTCAACTGGCAGCTGAACATCCCGCGTGACGGCACGTACGAGGTGTTCGTGCGGCACCCGCAGGTCACCGGCGCCGCCACGGACGCGAAGTTCACCATCACCCACGACGGTGGCAGCGTCACCAAGACGGTGAACCAGACGCAGAACACCGGCGCCTGGATCAGCCTGGGCAGCTACTCCTTCAAGGAGGAGGGCGTCCAGAAGATCACCGTCACCGACCAGGCGACCGGCAAGGTGCTCGCCGACGCGGTCAAGCTGGTGCGGGACAACGCCGCCGACGTCGACAACGAGCGTAAGGAGTTCACCTACCGGTACAACCCGAACGGGATGATGGTCGAGGTCAAGGACCTCAGCCCGGGCGCGAAGATCGGCCGGTACGACATCGCGTACGACCAGCTCAACCAGATCTCCACGGTGAAGGAGTTCGCCGGGCTCAACGACACGAGCGCGAAGAACACCACGGCGCTGACCTACGACGACAACGGCAACCCGCTCACCTCGACCCACGACCTCACCTGGTCGAAGATCGAGTACGACTCGCGGGACATGGTCGCCAAGGTCACCAACGCCGACTCGCCGACGGCCGGTAACCAGCAGATCTCGTCGTTCACCTACACCAACCGTGGGCAGCTGCTCAAGCAGACCAAGCCCAACGGCAACACGGTGGACTTCGAGTACTACCTCGACGGCGCCACCAAGCACCAGCTGGAGAAGACCTCCGGCGGGGCGACCGTCGCCGAGCACAACCTGGAATACCAGGCCAACGGGCACCCGTCGCGGGACGTGCTCAAGTTGATGAACGCCGACAACTCGTCGGACTACATCGACAACACGTACGTCTTCAACTACGACCCGCAGGACCGGATCGCCAAGCTGGACAAGACCGGTGACAGCACCTCGACGGAGACCTACACCTACGACGCCAACGGCAACACGGTGTCGCAGACCGTCGGGGGAACGACCAGCACCAGCAAGTACGACCGGAACCGGCTGCACTCGACCACCGCGTCGGGTGTGACGTCGACGTACAACTACGACCCGCTGGGACGCCTCGACACGGTGTCGGTCGGTGGCCAGCGGGCGCAGAAGTACTACTACGACGGCTTCGACCGGACCGCGAAGACCACAGCAGGCATCGGCGCCAACGCCAAGTCGACGACCTACGTGTACGACCCGTTCGACCGGACGGTGTCGCAGACGACGGCCGGCAAGACCACCCTGTTCACGTACCTGGGGATGGACAACCAGGTGCTGCGCGAGGAGGTCGCGGGCAAGGCGACGAAGTCGTACCAGTACGCGCCGTGGGGTCAGCAGCTTACCCAGATCAAGCACAAGGACGACGGCGGGCGGGAGTACTCGCAGTTCATCTACCGGCCGCGTGGTGACGTCATCGGCATCACGAAGGAGGACGGCAAGACCCGGGCGACGTACGGATACACCGCCTACGGCAAGGACGACTCGTCGCAGTTCACCGGTGTGGACAAGCCGGGTACGCAGCCGGAGGGGGCGGAGCCGTACAACGCGTTCCGGTTCAACGCCTCCCGCTGGGATGCGGGTTCGGGCACGTACGACATGGGGTTCCGCAACTACGACCCGGGTCTGAACCGGTTCCTGACGCGGGACACCTATGGCGGCGCGATGGCGGACATGGCGCTGGGGATGGATCCGTTCACCGGTAACCGGTACGCGTTCGCCGGCGGGAACCCGATCAGCTTCATCGAGTTGGACGGGCACCTGTTCGGGATGTCGTGGTCGGACATCGGTCACGCCACCCTGGACGTGGTCGGGATGGTGCCGGTGGTCGGTGAGGTAGCCGACGTCGCCAACGGCATCTGGTACGCGGCCGAGGGCAACTACGTCGACGCGGCGCTGTCGATGGCCTCGGCGATTCCGCTGGCGGGTAACGCGGTGACGGCGGCGAAGCTGGCCAAGACCGGCAAGAAGATCGCCGACGGCATCGACACTGCCAACGACGTCAAGAAGGGCGTCGAGGCGACCACCGACGCGTCGAAGGCGCTGCCCACCAACACGCCGAAGCCGAAGACCGATACCCCGGGCAAACCGACGAAGTGCAACAGCTTCGTCCCGGGCACCAGGGTGCTGCTGGCCGACGGCTCGACCAAGGCGATCGAGGACGTGAAGGTCGGGGACCGGGTCCTCGCCCCCGACGTCGAGTCGGGCGACCAGCAGAGCCGTCCGGTCACCCATCTGATCCCGGGTGGCGGGGTCAAGAAGCTCGTGACCATCGTCGTGGACACCGATGGCAAGTCCGGCGACAAGACCGGCACCATCGTGGCCACCGACGGTCACCGGTTCTACCTGCCGGACTCCGGGGTCTGGGTCACCGCCGGCCAGCTCAAGGCCGGCACCTGGCTCCAGACGTCGTCGGGCACCTGGGTCCAGATCTCTGCCATCCGGCACAAGACCCAGGTCCAGCGAGTACACAACTTCACCGTCGACGGACAGCACACCTACTACGTCCTGGTCGGCGAAACCCCCGTACTCGCCCACAACGATGCCTGTCCCAACAAGGCAGCCCAGGAAGATCTGGCCAACTTGCGTCAGCAGACAGGAATGAAGTCGGTCGCGCAGGAGGACGCCGACTATGCCGCTGCGCTGGCTGCCGGAGTGTCGAAGAGCAAGCTGCCCAAGAAGAACACCCTCGCCCGCCTTGACTATGGAGGTCAGAGCTTCTACGGGCAGAACGGACGCAACATCGGACGACCCGTAGGCTTCCCCGGCAAGGGAAACAGGATGACAGCCACCTCCTTCGAGGACCACGCCGAAGGTGACGTCTTCTCGCAGGCTCTGGCCGGCACGACTCGTGGCGGATCGGCCAATCTGTTCGTCGACCGTGCGCCCTGCCGGTTCTGCCGGAACAGCATGGCGGGATATGCCGACCAACTCGGATTGGATAGCCTGCATGTCTACGGACCGCAAGGTCTGCACGGCGTGTACCAGAGGAGTGTCGGCAGATATGTCCCAGTCTGAGGATTCACCGAGCGTGAAGATCGAAACCTTCGTGCCCGAATATCAGAGCCGGGAAGTGAGTCTAGAGGAGGCCCTAAGGGTTTACCAGACGCTCGGGAAGACGTCGGCCAGCTTTACCTGGAACGACTGCGGAGACGAGGTTCTGACTCTCAGCGTCGGGGAAGACCATTCGACTGTCACGCTGTTGAAGGATCGCTCCTTCTACGACCTGGAGCATGCCGAACTTCCGGGAGAGGTGCTTATCGAGATGGATGGGAGTGTCGTTGAATATCCGCGGGCATTGGTCCTGCCGCGCGAGAAGGGATTGGAAATCCTGAACATCCTTCCGGACTTCGATCGTGTGTTCGAAAGCTATACCTGGAAGGTTCAGGATTAGTGGGCTGCATCCGCCGATCCGCGATGTGATTCCTATTCCTGACCCCGGTGCCCGCCCCCGAGTGGGCGGGCACCGGGCTTTCATCGGCATCGCGAATGACGACAGAGCCCGTGCCATAGCGAAGGAATCAGCTTCCAGCGAGATGCTTGCGAGAATGATTCGCCAAGCAGTCCGGGATAGAGGTCAGCGGGAGGTGATCGACATGGAGTGGGGTTCATCGAACGGTGGTCCGCTTATTGCTGTCCCGGAGCAGGCGTTGGAGTCTTGGCTGGGTGCCAACGATGACGATGAACCGGACGGCGCCACAGACTGTGACCGAGCGTCCGATGTGGAGGTCTAGGCTGGGTTAATTGAGGTCGGCACGGCACAGGGGCTCGTTCTCGGTGATGATCCCGCCCCGACGGCCTATCTGCCAGATAAAAAACTCTTTGTTCGCCGGCTCGCTGCCAACAATGACGAGGCCGTTGTCGCTGCGATCGACCAAGGTTTGAGTGAAGCAGCCTGGCAAGAAGTTGGGATATGGAATGTGGAAAGTGTCCCGCTGCTCTTTGATTCTGCCTTCGCAGGGTCCGAGATCGCATCGTGTGGGTTCCTCCGCGTCGACCTTGATCCTGGGCGCTACTGCGTTAGTGCGGCTCACGTGGAACCAAGCCCGGACACCTGGCTTGTTGTAGTTAGGCTGGCGCCTGCCAGCTAAGTATCTCCCGGCGACGAAGCCCCGGCAGTCGACGTGACACCCTCTGCGGGCTGCCGGCCGAGTGGGAGTGGTGTCGATGAACGCTGACGATTTCTCGAGCATTGCCTCGATGGAACAGGCCGCGTTCTTCGGTGCCGCGTGTGCCGAGCGAGCTGGTGGCGTGTTGTTCTGGGCGGCGTCCGGAGATGATCGCCGGGAGGACCTGGACCGCTACCACGAGGCACTGGAGATGCTGTGGAGCCCGGTTCTGGATGATCCTTCCCGGTGCTCGTCAATGTGGCAGGGCCTCGAAGGCATGCGCGAGATGCGTGTCGGCGCGGAACTGTCCGGGCCGGCTGCACATGCTCTCCACTCGGTGGTCGTTGTCCACTCGGCATTGCGAATGCTGGTCGAGGGTCCGGCGTCGGCGATGGGGGAGCGCTCGATGGCGGCACGGAACAGCGCCTTCAGGATCGAAGCCCGGACCGGTCGTCGCCTGCTCGGCGTGGAGGAGCGTTGCCAGGCCGAAGGCATCGGCGGCCTGATAGCTGGAGAGGGCGTGGACGCCATTCGGGACAGGGCTCGACGTCATGGCCGAGAACGCATGGAGCTGCTGTACGCACACTTGTGCCGGTGACCCGATCCGCGTCGGCGCGACCTGTGCGCGGTGCTGGGGCGCGCGAGACGGGCGGTATGTACGCTGCGGGGATGCCGGTACCGCGACGGGTTCAAGACCTCCGTGACCGGAACGGACGGCCTCTGCCTCCCATCACCCGACGTGATCAACCCGAAGCGTCCTCAGCGGTATTTCTGTTACCTCGACACGCCGCCAACCATATTGATATTCATCACGCTTAGTTGTCCGGTTCGACCCTTGTTGGCCGCGAAGTGGGCGCTTAGCGTGGGCGGCGCGTCTAGGGTCTACGGGGAGCGGCGCGATGAAACTTCAGATTCGGCTTCTGGGCACAGTGGAGCTGTGCGTCGACGGCGAGACCGTCACGCCCGGCGCGGCGAAAAGGCGGGCCGTCCTGGCCGGGCTGGCGACCGAGGCGAACCACTCGGTCTCCCTGCCCCGGTTGGCCCGGATGGTCTGGTCCGACCACCCGCCGACGTCCGCCACTGCGAACCTCCGAACGCACGCCGCCGGCCTGCGGCGCACGGTGGGCGACCGGCTGGTCGCCCGTCCGCAGGCGTACGAGTTGCGGCTGGCGCCGCACGAGCTGGACGTGACGGAGTTCCAGCGGCTGGCGGCGCAGGGGCGGTCACTGCTCGCATCGGCCGATCCCGCCGGCGCGATCGACACGCTGAGTTCCGCCCTGGCCTGGTGGCGGGGCCCGGCCGGCGACGGTCTGCCCCGGGGCACCGCGCTGGACAACCGGTGGGCCGCCCTCGACGAGCAGCGGCTCCAGGTCTTCGAGGAGCTGACCGAGGCGCGGCTGGCCGCCGGTGAGCACGCCCACCTCCTTGCCGACCTGCGCGCGCACCTCGCCGCGCATCCGCTGCGGGAACGGGCCTGGGAGCACCTGATGCTCGCCCTCTACCGCTGCGGGGACGTGCCGGCCGCGCTCACCGTCTACCGGGACGCCCGGGCCGTCCTCGACGAGCAGCTCGGCCTCGAACCCGGCGCGGAACTGGCCCGGCTGCACCGGGCGATGCTGGACCGCGCGCCGGAGCTGTCCTACGTCGAGCCCGCAGGCGCTGCCGTGACCGCCTCGACGCCGGTCGCGGACCTCCGTCCCGCCGTCGGCTGGGTGGTGCCGCGGGAGCTGCCGGCGGACCCGCTCACCTACGTCGCGCGTACCGCGGAGACCGCCGACGTGGTGGCGGCGGTGACCGCCGAGACCCCGGCCGCCGTGGTCGTCACCGGCGCCCCGGGCAGCGGCAAGACCACCCTCGCGGTACGCGCCGGGCACGCCGTGTCCGACCTGTTCCCCGACGGGCAGGTCTTCGTGGACCTCGGATACCGGACCTCGGTGACGGCGGGGGAGGTGCTGGCCCGGGTGCTGCGCGCGCTCGGCGTACCGGCCGCGGACGTGCCCGAGAAGACCGACGAGCGGGCCGGCTGGTTCCGCTCGCTGGTGGCCGGCCGCCGGCTGCTGCTCGTCGTCGACGGGGTCACCCGGGCGGCGCAGGTGCGTCCGCTGCTGCCCGCCGGTCCCGGCCCGGCGCTGATCACCGTCGCTCAGCGGCACCTCGGCAGCCTGGACGGCGTACGCCGGGTGGCGTTGCGCCCGGTCGGGGGCGCGCAGGCCCGCGACCTGCTGGCCACGTTCGCCGGGCCGGAGCGGGTGGCCGCCGAGCCGGCCGCCACCGCCGACCTGGTGCGGATCTGCGGTGGTTCGGTGCTCGCCCTGCGCATCGCCGGCGCCCGGCTGGGCCGGCGGTCCGGGGCGTCGGTGGCCACCCTCGTCGCGGAACTGGGTGACGGGCGGGGCCGGCTTGACCTGCTGGCCTACGAGGACCTGTCGGTACGGGCGAGTCTGGCCACCGGCGTGGCGGTGGTCCGCTCCGACGACGAACTGGCCGGCCGGATGCTCGAACTGCTCGCCGCACGGCCGGGCACACCTGTGCACACGGCCGCGGACCAGCTCGGCGTGTCCCCGCAGCGGGTGCACCGGGCCTTGGACGACCTGGTCGACGCGCACCTGGCGCAGCGGGACAGGCACGGCGACTACCGGCTGCCGACGCTGGTGAGCGACTACGCGGCCGAACTGGCCACGGTGGGGCAGGTGTCCGTCCGCGAGGCGACCGGGCAGCGGTTCGATCCGCGGGCCGCCTGACGGCCGAGACCGCGCCCCGGAATCGGGGACGGGACGACTCTGGTGCGCGGGCCGGTCACGGAGCGACACTGAGTCATGACTCCTCAGCGCGTACCGCTGCTCGCCGGCCTGGTCGTGCTGCTCGCGGCGGCCTGCACGGCGACCGGCCACGACGGCGCGCCCCCGGCGCCCACCCCGACGGCTGCGGCTGCGTCGCTGCCGGCCGCGACCGAGGCGCCGGTGGCCACGCCCACCCCGCCCGTGCCGACCGAGGCCGCGTCGACCGCCGGATCCTGGCGCGTCACCTGGGGCTGGGCGGTGCCCGGCGGGCCGGTCCGGGTGACCCACCGGGTACGGGTGCCGGTCACCGCGCCGCCCGGGGAACCGCTGCCCGTCCTGGTGGCGGTCGACGTCGGCGACCACCCGGCGGAGGGGTTCAGCCGGATCACGTTCGCCTTCCGCGGAGCCACCCCGTCCTACGAGGTCGCCTACGTGCCCCAGGTGGTGACCGAGGGACGCGGTGCGCCGGTCACGCTGCCCGGCACGGCGTACCTGTCGGTGCGGTTCGATCCGGCCCAGGCGCACGACGCCCGCGGCGGCGGGACGGCGGACCTGCCGCCGGCGGCGATCCGCTTCCCGACGCTGCGCGGATGGGCCGTGGCCGGCGACTTCGAGGGACACCTCAGCTTCGGGCTCGGCCTGCTACCGCCCGAGGGCGGCCGGCTGCCGGTGCGGCTGGGGGAGGGCGACCGCCCCGACGGCACGCACGTCGTCTCGGTCGACGTCCGGCGGAGCTGACGCGGCCGGCCTCAGCGGTCGATGATGTTGTTGTTCTCGTCGATGCCGTGGGTGCGCCAGTAGACGTCCCACTCGTCGTCGACGTGCGTCGGCTCCTTGCCCTCCGGGTAGCGCACGTACGGCGGCGTCGGTTCCTCCCCGTCGGGCACGCACGCGCTGCCGCCCTGCCTGCCGACGGCGATCACCGGGTACTCGTCGCTTCCGCAGATGCTCTGCCGCAGGGAACAACCGGTGGTCGCCATCAGCCCGGCCAGCCCGAGCACGGCAAGAACGATCATGATTCGAGTTCGCACGGGAGAATTCTCGTCGCCCGGGGCGGACCCGCCATCGGTACGCGTGCTCAAATCCTGTGCCGGCGCGCGCTCAGGTCAGCTCGCCCCGCACGATCGCCACCGCCACCCGGCAGAACTCGTCCATGTCCGGCTGGAACCCGGCCGCGATGTCCGGGTGCAGGCCGGAGCGGGTCTCGTCGAGCAACCGACGGCAGACGTCCTCCACCGGCTCGCCCGCGTAGCCGGCGCGGACCCGGTCGGCGGCCGCCTGCAGGGCCGAGGTCAGCTGATCCTCCAGCGGGCCGCGCAGCTTCTGCTGCACAGGGTCGAGCCCGCTCGGATCGAGCGTGACATGTGGCTCCGACATCGGCACTCCCTTCATCGGCGTCCGCGGTACCCCACCGCGGACGTCGGTCAAACCATCGTCGGTACGGCCGACACCCGGACCAGATACGAGAACTCCTCCGCCGGCTCCTCGACGTACGACAGCCGGCGGATCTGCCGGTCGTCGGCCCAGAGCGCGACGTCGACCAGCACCCCGAGGTGGGCGAGACCGATGGTGGAGACCCGCTTCTTGTCCTGGAGCACCGCGCACACGCCGCCCAGCAGCGTGCTGGCGTCGGAGGTGCGGTGCCCGGGCGGACAGCGCAGGGTCAGGTCCACCTCGACCGGCCCGGTCAGTGGGGTCCACCCGGTGCGCTGGGCCGCGGTGCAGGCGGCCTGGAGCAGGGTGCGGACCCTCGTCGCCTGCCGGTGCCCGGCGGCGAAGATGGACAGGGCCTCGGTCTTGACCGGGGGCAGGCCGCTCACCTCGAACGTCAGGGCGAGAGCGCGGGTGTCCTGCACGACGGCACCTCCTCGGGGGAATCCTGCCCAACCGGGGAACGCGCGCACGGCACTTCCCTGCAGAACCAACCGATCGGGCGGGCGATGGGGGACGGCCGGAGGCGCATCGGCGTCGACGGCGACGCGCTGGCTACGGAGCTAGGGAAACGCTAGCCGAGCCGACTGACGCTGGGTAGCCTCCCCGCTCACGGAGTGGGACGGCGGTCAGGCCGCCTCGCCGGCGTGTCGGGCCAGGTATTCGTCGATCGCCCTGCGGATCAGACCGGAACGCCCGCCCTTGTCGTTGCCGGCCAGTTCGTCGAGCCGCCGGACGATCGTCGAGGGAAGTCTGACGCCGGTCACCACCATCGGCACGTTCTCCGGCGCAGGCGCGGGCCCGAGATCAGGTCCCCGGGTCGCGTCCCGCAGGAGCTCGGAGATGTCGCCACCCCGGTCGAAGTACGCCACCAACTCCTCACGGCTCATCGCCCGCGGATCGCGGTCAGCGCTCATCGCGTTCCCTCCATCCACTGCTTGACCTCATCGGGGGTGGCCAACCGTACGGCCAGGATCGCGTAGCTGTTGCCTTCCCGATCCGCTCGCAGAGCACCATGATCACCCGGGCGGAGTTCGCCAGACCAGCCACGGCAAGCAGCAAGCTCCCGATATGGTTCTCGATCCGTTGGGGTGAGTAGAGCGCCTCGATCGCCTCCTGCTCGGAGACGTCGTGGCGGGCGGCGCTCGCCTTGCCGGCGTCGGTCCACGCGTACTCACGCTCAGCACAAGGAGAGCGTACAACGCGTAAAACGCTGGTGGTCAGCGACGCGCGGTCACCGTCACATGTCCGTGATGTTTCGCTCCGTCGCGGGTCGGGCACGTTCAGCCGCACGACACGCCCGGGGCGTCGGGCGATCGGGCCGATGCCCCGGTCGTCTCGCCGTGCACCGGGGCGCGGGCCACTCCCCGGTTCTTCGCCGAAGAGAGGGGGAGGGTGATGACGACAGTCCCCGACACGGCCGCACGGCGGCCGGCCGGACGCGCGGCGGCGGCAGCCGCCGCGCTCGCGTTGGTGGCCCCGCTGGCCGCCTGCGGGTCCGGCGGCGACGGCGGCGTCCCGACGATCAACCTGTACTACCCGCCGGAGCAGAACCTGCAGAAGGTCGTCGACAACTGCAACACGGCGGCGCAGGGGCGGTACCGGATCGACTACCGGGTGCTGCCGCGCGAGGCCGACGAGCAGCGGGTGCAGATGGTGCGGCGGCTCGCCGCGCAGGACAGCGGGATGGACGTGCTCGGCCTGGACGTCACCTGGACCCAGGAGTTCGCCAGCGCGAAGTGGATCCGGGAGTGGACCGGCCAGGACCAGGCCGAGGTGGAGCAGGGCACGCTGGCCGGCCCGCTGGACACCGCCCGGTACGAGGACAAGCTCTACGCCGCGCCCAAGAACACCAACGTGCAGCTGCTGTGGTACCGGTCCGACCTGGTGTCGCAGGCGCCGAAGACCTGGGACGAGATGATCTCAGTCGCCCAGCAGCTCAAGGAGCAGGGCAAGCCGTACCAGGTGCTGACCATGGGCGCCCAGTACGAGGGCCTCGTGGTCCTCTACAACACGCTCGCCGAGAGCGCCGGCGGCAAGATCCTCAGTGACGACGGCAAGAAGGCGGAGATGGACGCCGGCGCGGTGCGCGCGCTCGACCAGCTCAAGAAGTTCGCCACGTCGGGCGTGACCTCGCCGTCGTTCAGCAACGCGCTGGAGGACCCGGTGCGGCTGGAGTTCCAGTCCGGCAAGGGCGCGTTCCAGGTGAACTGGCCGTTCGTGTATCCGGCGCTCCAGGAGGCCAACCCCGACCTGGCGAAGAACGTGAAGTGGGCCCGGGTGCCGGGCGTCGAACCGGGCACCCCCAGCAAGGTCACCATCGGCGGGGTCAACCTGGCGGTCAGCACCTACTCGAAGCACCCGGAGGAGTCGTTCGAGGCGGCCCGCTGCCTGCGCAACGCCGAGAACCAGAAGTTCTCCGCCGTCAACGACGGCGTGCCGCCCACCATCGAGGCCGTCTACGACGACCCGGAGATGACCGAGGCGTACCCGATGAAGGAGACCATCCTGGAGGAGCTGAAGGAGCCGGCGGTCCGGCCGCTGACCCCGGCGTACCAGAGCATCTCCACTGTGATGTCGGCGATCCTGTCGCCGCCGTCGGCGATCCGGCCCGAGCAGACCGCTGACGAGCTGCGCAAGGCGATCTCGGACGCGCTGGAGTCCAAGGGAGTTCTGCCATGAGCGTGAACGCCACCCCAGCCGGGGCGCAGGCCGCCGCCGAGGCCGAGGCCGAGCAGCCCGGCGGGCGGCACGCCGCCGTACCGGAACAGCGGTCCCGGCGCGGCTCCCGCGCCCCGCTGAGCGACAACAAGCGCGCCGAGCGGCGCCTCGGACTGCTGCTGTGCGCACCGGCCGCGCTGGTCATGGTGTTGGTCACCGCGTACCCGATCCTGTACTCGGTCTGGCTGTCGCTGCAGCGCTTCGACCTGCGCTTTCCCGACGAGCGGGAGTTCGTCGGTCTGGAGAACTACGTCACGGTGCTGACGAACGACTTCTGGTGGACCGCGTTCGGGGTCACCGCGCTGATCACCGTGGTCACCGTCGCGATCGAGCTGGTGCTCGGCATGGGCCTGGCGCTGGTCATGCACCGGACTCTCGTCGGCCGGGGCATCGTGCGCACCGCGGCGCTGATCCCGTACGGCATCGTCACCGTCGTCGCGGCGTTCTCCTGGCGGTACGCCTGGACGCCGGGCACCGGCTACCTGGCGAACCTGTTCGACGGCAGCGCCCCGCTGACCGAGCGGGCCAGCTCGCTGGCGATCATCATGCTGGCGGAGATCTGGAAGACCACCCCGTTCATGGCGCTGCTGCTCATGGCCGGGCTGGCGCTGGTGCCGGAGGACCTGCTCAAGGCGGCCTCCACCGACGGCGCGACGGCGTGGCAGCGGTTCACCAAGGTGATGCTGCCGGTGATGAAGCCGGCGATCCTCGTCGCGCTGCTGTTCCGCACGCTCGACGCGTTCCGGGTCTTCGACAACATCTTCGTGCTCACCAACGGCGGCAACGAGACGTCGTCGGTGTCGATGCTCGCCTACAACAACCTGATCCGGGGCCTCAACCTCGGCATCGGCTCCACGATGTCGGTGCTGATCTTCATCACCGTGGCGATCATCGCCTTCGTGTTCGTGAAGCTGTTCGGCACCGCTGCCCCGGGCAGCGACGATGGGGAGAGGCGCTGACATGGCAGTGGAAACCACCACGCGGGCGAAGGTGCGCTGGGGCCTGCTGGACGTCGTGGTCGTCGTCTTCGCGCTGGTCCCCGTGCTCTGGATCGCCTCGCTGTCGTTCAAGACCCCGGCCACGCTCACCGACGGCAAGTTCTGGCCGCGGGAGTGGACGCTCGACAACTACCGGACCATCTTCGACACCGACCAGTTCGTCCGCGCCCTGGTCAACTCCATCGGCATCGCGCTGATCGCCACCGCCGTCGCGGTGGTGCTCGGGACGATGGCCGCGTACGCGATCTCCCGGCTCGACTTCCCCGGCAAGAAGCTGCTGGTCGGCGTCTCGCTGCTGATCGCGATGTTCCCGCAGGTGTCGCTGGTGTCGCCGCTGTTCGAGATCGAGCGGCAGCTCGGGCTGTTCGACACCTGGCCCGGACTGATCCTGCCGTACATCACGTTCGCGCTGCCGCTGGCGATCTACACGCTGTCGGCGTTCTTCAAGCAGATCCCGTGGGACCTGGAGAAGGCGGCCAAGATGGACGGCGCCACCCAGGGACAGGCGTTCCGGCGGGTGATCGCGCCGCTGGCCGCGCCCGGCGTGTTCACCACGGCCATCCTGGTCTTCATCTTCTGCTGGAACGACTTCCTGTTCGCGATCACGCTCACCTCGACCGAGCGGTCCCGCACGGTCCCGGTGGCACTGCAGTTCTTCACCGGCGAGTCGCAGTTCGAGGACCCCACCGGGGCGATCTGCGCCGCCGCCGTGGTGATCACCGTGCCGATCATCCTGTTCGTGCTCTTCTTCCAGCGCCGCATCGTCTCCGGTCTGACCTCCGGCGCAGTCAAGGGATAGGTGGTAGCAATGGCCGACATCGTGCTGGACAAGGTGAGCAAGCGGTTCCCGGACGGGACCACCGCCGTACAGGACGTCGACCTGGAGATCGCCGACGGCGAGTTCGTGATCCTGGTCGGCCCGTCCGGCTGCGGGAAGTCCACCACGCTCAACATGATCGCCGGGCTGGAGGACATCAGCTCCGGTGAGCTGCGCATCGGCGGCGAGCGGGTCAACGACAAGGCGCCCCGGGACCGCGACATCGCGATGGTCTTCCAGTCGTACGCGCTCTACCCGAACATGACAGTACGGGAGAACATGGCGTTCCCGTTGCGGCTGGCGAAGATGGACAAGGAGACCATCAACCAGAAGGTCGACGAGGCGGCGAAGGTGCTGGAGCTGACCGCGCTGCTGGACCGCAAGCCGGCCAACCTGTCCGGCGGCCAGCGGCAGCGGGTGGCGATGGGACGGGCGATCGTCCGCCAGCCCAAGGCGTTCCTGATGGACGAGCCGCTGTCGAACCTGGACGCCAAGCTGCGGGTGCAGATGCGCACCGTGGTGTCGCGGCTGCAGAAGCAGCTGGGCACCACCACCGTCTACGTCACTCACGACCAGACCGAGGCGATGACGCTCGGCGACCGGGTGGTCATCATGCGGGGCGGCGCGGTGCAGCAGGTCGGGCCGCCGCAGGAGCTGTACGACCACCCGCGCAACCTGTTCGTCGCCGGGTTCATCGGCTCACCCTCGATGAACTTCGTGCACGCCGTCGTGGAGGACGGCCGGCTGCGGACCGCGCTCGGTGACGTGCCGGTCGGCGACCGCATCCGCCGCGAGCTGGAAGGCGGCGACGCGCCCCGGGAGCTGATCCTGGGCATCCGCCCGGAGCACTTCGAGGACGCGGCACTGATCGACGACGAGACCCGCCGCCGGGGCATGGAGTTCGAGGCGCCGGTGGACATCGTCGAGTCGATGGGCTCGGACAAGTACGTCTACTTCACCGTCGAGGGGGAGCGGGCCACCGCCGCCGAGCTGGAGGAGCTGGCCGCCGACACCGGTGCCGCGGACTTCGCCGGCGCCGGATCGAACCTGGTCACCCGGCTGTCGGCGGAGTCGCCGGTACGCGAGGGCGAGTCGCGCCGCGTGTGGTTCAACCTGGAGAAGATCCACCTGTTCGACCCGGGCAGCGGCCGCAACCTGACGCTGCACGAGGGCCGGTCGGCCGGAGCGCTCGCCGACTGAGCGAGCCCTCCGCAACGGAGTGGAACGCCGTGGGTGCCTCGGCGCGGTTCTGACACCCATGGCGTTCCACTCAACGCTCCGCACCCACCCAGGAGTGGCGCAACTCCAGCCCGAGGAAGCGGGCGTACCCGGTCAGGGCCGCCCCCACCCGCTCACGCAACGCGGCGTCGAACGGCGCGAGCTGCTGCACCTTCACGGTCACCGCCTTCGCGCCCAGCGTCCGCGTCCAGGTGCCGACCACGCGCCCGCCGCGCACCACAGTCGACCGGAACACCCCGTTGTTGCCGGGGACCACCGCTGCGGCGTGCGCCGGGTCGAGCATCAGCGACCGGTCCTTGAAGCCGAGCAGGTATTCGTCGAAGCCGGGCAACGTGTGCAGGTCGTCGACCGGCGCGCGGGGCGCGTCGAGCAGCGCGGCGTCGACCACCGCGGGCTCGCCGTCGACCTCGACCGGGGCGAGCAAGTCACCGGCCAGTGTGACCGCCCGGGTCGCGTCGGTGACCGTCAGGCCCGTCCACCGGGCCAGCTCGTGCCGGCTCACCGGGCCGTGGCCGCGCACGTAGCGGTGCGCCAGCAACGCCAGTGCCTCGTCCCGCTCCGGGCGGCGCGCTTCGGGCGCCCACTCGTCGAGCAGGGCGAACGTCTGCTCGGTGCCGACGTGCGGTGCGATGCAGGTGACGCCGCGAAGGCTGGCGTACCAGAGCAGGTGGTAGCCGCGCTGACCGTCAGTGTCCAGCCCGGCGGCGCGCAGCGCCGCCACGCACTCGGCGCGGGCGAGCCGGCCGCCGCCGGTCAGCGCCGCACCCAGCACGTCGCAGGCCCGCTCGCCGTCGGCGACGGTGAGCCCGAGTTGCCGCCACCGCCCGGCGATGCCGACGAGCGTCCGCACCCCGGTCAGCTCCAGCATCCACCGCGCGTCACGCGCCGGGACCAGATGCACGGTGCCGCGCATGGGCCAGGTGCGCAGCGCCTCGCGCCGTTCCAGCGCCGCGCGGACGTCGTCCTGAGTGGCGCCGGCCAGGCGGACGCCGAGCGACCACAGCCCGCTCGCCGCGTCCTGCGCCTGCATGGCGCCGAACCACTCGACCACGTCGGCGACGCGCTCGGGGCGGGCGGTGGGGTGCGGGCGCAGCAGCAGGCCGGTCATGCGCAGCGCGAGCGCCTCGGCGCGGCTGAGGCGTACGGTCACGGGCGTCAGCGTAAGTCAGGGGTACGACAACCCGGCCCCTGATCGCGCTGCGCCGGCGGCGCTGCCGACACCAGCGCGATCCCCCGTTCAGGATCCCGGCGCGGGGGCGGCCGCTGCGGCCGGCGCCGGTCCGACCAGCATCCCGTGTGAGCTGGGTGGGGAGAGGGATTGCGGACGGAACTTGCGCAAATCTTGAGCCACGCTCAGTCCAGGCGCCGGTGCATGACGAGCAGATCGACGTACCCACGGGTGGGGTGCCGGAAGCCCTCCGGCACCCGGCCGACCACCGCGAAGCCCAGCGACCGCCACAGCTCGACGGCCCGGGTGTTGATGGCCACCACGGCGTTGAACTGCATGGCCCGGTAGCCCTCCGCCCGCGCCTCGGCGAGCACGTGCTCGGCCAGCGCGCGGCCGACGCCGTGCCCGGCGGCGGCCGGGGCGACCATGAACGAGGCGTTCGCCACGTGGTCGCCGGGGCCGCCCTGGTTGGGCGCCAGCTTGGCCGAGCCGAGCACCACGCCGTCCGGCGCCACCGCGACCACCGTCCGCGCCGGCGCCGGCGGCATCCAGAGCTTGCGGGCCTGCTCCTCCGTGACGTCCCGGGGCCAGGTGTACGTCTCCCCGGCCGCCACGATCTCGCGCAGGAACGGCCAGATCAGCGGCCAGTCGGCCGGCGTGGCAACGCGGATCTCCACCCGCAGAGCATGCCACGCCCTGAGTTTGACGGAACAAGTAACGGGTAGTCGCCGGAGCTGACCCGAGACGAGGAGGGAACGTCTGATGGATGGCCAGGTCAAGGTCGCGGTGATCTATTACAGCGCGACCGGCATCACCTACCAGATGGCGCAGGCGGCGGTCGAGGCGGCGGGGGAGGCCGGCGCCGAGGTGCGTCTGCGCAAGGTACGTGAGCTGGCGCCCGACGAGGCGATCCGCTCCAACTCCGGCTGGCAGGCGCACCGGCTGGAGACTCAGGACGTGATGGAGGCGCAGCCGGACGACCTGTCCTGGGCCGACGTGATCATCATGGGGTCGCCGACCCGGTACGGCATGATCGCCGCCCAGCTCAAGCAGTTCATCGACACCACCGGCCCGCTCTGGGCCGCGGGCGCGCTCGCGGACAAGGTCTACAGCGGGTTCACCTCGACCGCCACGTCGCACGGCGGCCAGGAGGCGACGTTGCTGTCGCTGTACACGGTCTTCTACCACTGGGGCGGCATCGTGGTGACCCCCGGCTACACCGACCCGAGCCAGTTCGTCGCCGGCAACCCGTACGGCGCGTCGCACACAAGCAACAACGGCGAGGTCGCCCCGGACCACGTTGCGCTGGCCGCCACCGCGCTCACCGCCAAGCGGGCCGCGCTGATGGGCGCCGCGCTGAAGCGGGGCATGGCCGGCTGATCCGGCTGGCGACCGGTGGCCGGACGGGGGCTCTCGAACCCGTCCGACCACCGGTCGCCAGTGCCCTACCCGCGATCGGCCGCTCCATGCGCGCTCAGCGCCGGCCGGTCGAGCAGATGCCCGAGCAGGTCCGCCAGGACCCTCGTGCCGTCCTGGCTCAGCACCGACTCCGGGTGGAACTGCACCCCGGCGAAGCCCGCGCCGCGCAGCGCGTGCACCGCGCCGTCGGCCGGGTCGCGGGACACCTCGACCGGGCCGTACGGGCCGGCCACCCGGTCGGCGTCGGCGAGCGCGGTGAAGCTGGCGTAGAACCCCACCCGGCGGGTCGTCCCGAACACCGGCACGTCCCGCGGCAACCCCTGGTACGGCGCGTCGCGGCGGTGCAGCGGCAGGCCCAGCAGCCCGGCGAGCAACTGGTGGCCCAGGCACACGGCGAGCGTCGGCCGGCCGGACCCGAGCAGCTCGGTCAGCAGCGCCCGCAGCGCCACCATCTTCGGCGCGACCGCGTCCCGCGGGTCACCCGGGCCGGGGCCGACCACCACCAGGTCGTAGCCGTCCAGCGGGCCCGGGTCCGGCCAGTCCCGCCGGGTCACCGCCAGGCCCAGCGCGCCGAGCTGGTGGGCGAGCATGCCGGTGAACGTGTCCTCGCCGTCGACGATCAGGGCTCGGCGCCCGGCCAGCCCGCGCAGCGCGATCGCGCCGGGCTCCCGCTGCTCCAGCCAGAACCGGGCCAGCGGGGCGTTGCGGGCGGCCAGCGCGGCGCGTACCTCGGGGTCGTCGGCGTACCGGACGGCCGGCTCGGTGGCGGAGCGCGGCGCGTCCGGGCCGAGACCCAGCGCGGCCAGCACACCGGCGGCCTTCGCGTGCGTCTCGGCGACCTCCCCGGCGGTGGTGGAGTGCCGGACCAGCGTCGCGCCGACCGGCACCCGCAGCGCGCCCTCGGGCGAGATCTCGGCGGTACGGATCAGGATCGGCGCGTCCAGCGTCTGCCGGCCCTGCTCGTCGCGGCCCAGCAGGGCGAGCACCCCGGCGTAGTAGCGCCGGCCGGTGCGCTCGTGCCGGGCGATCACCCGGCAGGCGTTCTCCATCGGGCTGCCGGTGACAGTGGGCGCGAACATGGTCTCCCGCAGCACGTCGCGTACGTCCCGGGAGCAGCGCCCGGCCAGCAGGTACTCGGTGTGCGCCAGGTGCGCCATCTCCTTCAGGTACGGCCCGACCACCTGGCCGCCGTGCTCGGCGACCACGGCCATCATCTTCAGTTCCTCGTCCAGCACCATGTAGAGCTCCTCCACCTCCTTCGGGTCGTGCAGGAAGCGCAGCAGCTCAGCCCGGTCGACGGTCTCGCCCCGGTGCCGGAACGTGCCGCTGATCGGGTTCATCTCGACCAGCCCGTCGGCGACGCTGACGTGCCGCTCCGGGCTGGCGCCGACCAGGATCCGGGTGCCGGTGTGCACCAGGAACGTCCAGTACGCGCCCCGCTCGCGCAGCAGCAGCCGGCGCAGCGCGGCCAGGGCCGCGGCCAGCGGGTCGCCCTGCACCGTGGCGCGCATGGTGCGGTGGATGACGAAGTTGGCCCCCTCGCCCCGGCCGATCTCGTCGGCCAGCACCCGCTCCACGATCGCCGCGTACTCGTCGTCGGCGATGTCGAAACCGGCGTCGCGGGTGCGCACCTCGGCGTCGGGCAGGGCGTCGAGCAGGTCGGCCAGGGGTATCCGCCGGTGTTCCTCGATCGCCAGGAACTCCAGCGGCAGCCCGTCGTCGACGCACTCGAAACCGCGTTCGGTGACCTGCCGGAACGGCACCAGGGCCAGCGTGTGCGGACCGGCGCCGTGCTCGGGCAGCGGCAGGTCGGCGAGCTCGCCGGCGGTGCGTACCGGGCCGGTGAACAGGTCGACGTGGTCGGCGCCCTCGCGGCGGACGAGCGCGAACGGGCCGGGGTCGCGGCCGGCCGCGACGGCGGCGAGCGGGTCGGACAGGCGGGTCATCGGGTCTCCTCGGTGGGCCGGTGGCCGCCGGTGAAGGCGACCCGGGATGCCGGGGGAGACCGGCGGCCGCCTCGTCGGGCGGCCGCGTGGGGAAGCTACGCGCGGGGGTGGGCCGCCGGGTCGGCGGGCCACCAGCAGGACAGGTGCGCGGGCATGACGGTCACTGTACGCGATCGACAGGCGCCGTGGAACCCGATCGCGCGTCACCGGGTACGGATCTTGGCGTGGCCGCCGGTCCCCCCGGGTAGGTTGACCGGCGATGGACATTCTCGCTCTGGATCTGGGCACCTCCTCGGTGCGCGGCCTGGTGCTCGACGCGGACGCCGTGCCGCGTCCCGGCGCGCTGGCCCGGCGCCGGGTGCACCTGGTCACCGGGGACGACGGCAGCGGGACGCTCGACGGCCCGGCCTACCTGGCGTGCCTGGTGGAGTGCCTGGACGAGCTGGCCGCCGGTGGACACCTGCGGGACGTGGACCTCGTGGCCACGTCCGCGCAGTGGCACTCGGTGCTGCCGCTGGCGCCCGACGGCACAGCGTCGGGGCCGGTGCTGACCTGGCTGGACACCCGGCCGGAGCCGCCTGCCGGCGCGCCCGGCCCGGCCGACCCGGCGGACTTCCACAGGCGGACCGGCACCTGGTGGCACCGCTGCTACTGGTCGGTGCGGCTGCCCTGGCTGCGCGAGCGCGTCGACAGGTGCGCACGCTTCACCGGGCTCGCCGAGTACGCGCTCGGCACGCTGCTCGACGACGCGCCGATGTCGATCTCGCTGGCCTCCGGCACCGGGCTGCTCGACCTGCGCCGCACGGACTGGGATCCGGAGGCGTGCGAGCTGGCCGGCGTACGCCCGGATCAGTTGCTGCCGCTGGCCCCGGAGGGCTGGCACGGCCGGCTGAACGCGGCGTACGCGCGGCGCTGGCCGCAGCTGGCCGGCGCGCGGTGGGCGCCGCCGGTGGGCGACGGCGCGGCCGCCAACGTCGGCTCGGGCTGCGTCGACCCGACCCGAGCGGCGGTCACAGTCGGCACCTCCGCCGCGGTCCGCATGATCCAGGCCGTACCGGCCGGCGCGGAGCCGCCGCCGCTGCCCGAGCAGCTCTGGCGGTACCGGGTCGACCACAACCACGTGGTGACGGGCGCGGCGTACTCCAGTGGCGGCAACCTGTTCGCCTGGGCGGCGCGCGAGCTGCGGCTGCCGGAGGGCGCGGAGCTGGAGGCGGCGCTCGACCGCGTCGCCGGTTCGGTACGTGCGAATCCCCGCTTCGGCGGCGACCGGCCACCGGGTGTCGCCCCGGCGGGCTCGGGGGAGCTGCGCGGCCTCAGCTTCGGCACCACCGCCGTGGACATCCTGGGCGGGCTGATGAGCGGACTGTGCCGGCTCGTCGCCGACGACCTGACGCTGCTGGAGGCCGGTATCGGCGAGCCGATGGAGGTGATCCTCGGCGGTGGGGCGCTGACCGCCTCGCCGTGGTGGCGCGGGGAGTTCCTCGACGCGCTCGCGCCCCGCCGGGTCTGCTGGCAACGCAACCCGGAGATCGGTGCGACCGGCGCCGCGCTCGTCGCGCTCGGCCGGCTCGCGGAGGCGGACGAGATCACCGGGATCGGCCGGACGGACGAGGCCGCCTCGCACGCGTGACCGCCCACCCGCGGTGCTGACCGTCCTGGTCATGCCGCCCGGGCGGCCGTTGACACCGACCGACGGCCTGATTGGATGGACTCCGCTCCCCGACGTGGTGGGGCGGGACGAGGAGGCAACCGTGGGCGCAGGTCCCGACCCGGTTCGCGGCGCGGCCCCTCAGCCGCACCGGCGGCGCTCCGGGTTCCGGCTGCGGGACTGGCGGATGGGCACCAAGCTCGCCACGGTGCTCGTCATCCCCTCACTTGCGTTCCTCGTCCTGGCCGGCATCCAGACCCGCGGGCTGGTCGGGCAGACCACCACGCTGAGCGCCTTCGCCGAGCAGGTCGGCATCGGCCGGCAGATCTCCACCGCCGTCGACCGGCTCCAGCACGAGCGGGACCGCACGGCCGGCGAACTGGCCGCGCTGCGCCGCGCCGGCACCGGCGCCGACCGGGACGCCGCGGTGGCCGCGCTCAGACCGCTGCAGGAGGCGACCGACCGGGCGATGGCCGAGCTGCGCGCCGCGGCCGCGCCGCTGGCCGACGCCGACGCCGCCTGGCGGGTCTCCTACTCCGAGGCGATCGAGGCGTACGACCAGGTGGTGAACATCCGGGCGGCGGTGGCGCCCGCGGTGCTCTCCAGCGACACCGTGCTGAGCAACTACCACCGGTCCATCGCGGCGCTGCTGAACCTGCTGGCCGAGCCGTCGCCCGGCGGCGGCCGGCAGGAGCTGACCGAGGCGGTGCTGCGGTACGCGCAGCTGTCCCGGGTCAAGGAGCTGTCCTCGCGCATCCGCGCGGAGCTCTACGCCGCCGCCCGGTCCGGCCGGTACGAGCCCGACGACCAGGTGACGCTCAGCGACCTGCGGGCCCAGCAGCTCACCGCCCTCGGCGCGTTCCGGGTCGCGGCGACCGCCGACCAGATCGGTCGCTACGACCGCACCTCGGTCGATCCGGCCTTCGTCGCCGCCACCCGGATGGAGGAACGGACGCTGCCCGGCGGCGGCGAGACGAAGCCGGCCGTGCTCGACGCGACCCAGTGGTGGGCGGCCAGCGAGCAGCGGCAGGAGCTGTTCCGCCAGCTGGAGAGCGAGATCGTCGCCGACGCGGTACGCCAGGCCGACGACGCCAGCGCCCGCCAGCTGCGCGACACGCTGCTGGTGGGCGGCGCGATCGCCACGGTGCTCCTGGCCGCGGTGCTGATCTCGCTGCTGGTCGGCCGGTCGGTGGCCCGCTCCATGCGGCAGCTGCGCGGCCAGGCGCTGCGGATCGCCCAGGTGGATCTGCCGCTGACGCTGCAACGGCTGCGCACCGTGGACCGCCCGGTCGGCGCGATCGACGTGCCGCCCTCGGTGATCGACTCGCAGGACGAGATCGGCGAGCTGGCGGAGGCGTTCGTGGCGGTGCACCGCAGCGCCGTCGACGTGGCGGTCGAGCAGGCGATGATGCGGCGCAACGTCAACGCCATGTTCGTCAACCTGGCTCGGCGCAGCCAGGTGCTCGTCGAGCGGCAGCTGGAGCTGCTCGACGAGCTCGAACGCGAGGAGAGCGACCCGGAGCAGCTGGAGAACCTGTTCAAGCTCGACCACCTCGCCGCCCGTATGCGCCGTAACGACGAGAGCCTGCTGGTGCTGGCCGGCACCGAGTCGACCCGGCGGTGGAACCGCCCGGTGGGGCTGGGCGCGGTGCTGCTGGCCGCGAGCGCGGAGATCGAGCAGTACCAGCGGGTGCGCCACGAGAACCGGACCGACCTGCACGTCGTCGGGCACGCGGTGGGCGACCTGGTGCACCTGTTCGCGGAGCTGCTGGAGAACGCCACCGCCTTCTCCCGCCCGGACACCGCGGTGCGGGTGGTGGTCGAACCGGACGGCCGGGGCGCGCTCGTGCAGATCGTCGACGAGGGGCTGGGCATGAGCCCGTCGGCGCTGGCCGAGGCGAACGCGGTGCTCGCCGAGCCGCCGGCCGCCGACGTGTCGGCCTCGGAACGGATGGGCCTGTTCGTGGTGAGCCACCTCAGCGCCCGGCACGGCGTACGGGTGCGGTTGAGCTCGGGCCGGGAGGGCCTGGTGGCCCGGGTGCGGATCCCGGTCGAGCTGCTGGCCGAGGCGCCCGCGCCGGAGGTGGGCCGGCCGGAGCCGGACCGGCTCGTGCGCGGGACGGCGCAGCCGATGCTCACCGGCCCGGTCACCGCGTCCGGCGCGCTCGCCGCGGCGACCGCCGAACTGCCGGTGGCCGGATGGCGTCCGGCACCGGGCCGGCCCGCGGCGCTGCCGGTGTCTCCGCTGACCGGGCGGCCGCTGGGCGACGGGACGGACGCCGGGGCCGGTGCGCCGGTGCCGGCCGCCGCGCCGGTGACCGCGCCGCGTCCCCGCCCGGGACGGGCCGAGGACGTGCTCACGCCGGCCGCCGGCGCGGCGGGCGGCGGGTGGTTCAGCCGGCAGGGGCCGGCCGCGTCGGCGCCGGGTGTGACGCCGGCGCCGGCGGCGACGCCGGTGACCGGAGGGACGAACGAGCGGGGCCTGCCGGTACGCGTGCCGATGGCCCAGCTCACCTCGGCCGCCCCGGCCGACCGCCCGGTGGTGCGGCACGAGCCGGACCCGGAGGCGGTCGGCGGCATGCTGTCGCGCCTCTACAGCGGGGTGCGGCGGGCCGAGGCCGAGGAGACCACCGAGATGTACCTGCCGCGCGATGAAGGAGGACGACAGTGACGACGTTGAGCCAGGAGGCACGCGACCTGAGCTGGCTGGTGAACGCGTTCGCGGAGCGCGTTCCCGGGGTGGCGCACGCGGTGGTGGTGTCCTCCGACGGGCTCCTGGTGGCGATCTCGGCGCATCTGCCGCGCGACCACGCGGACAAGCTCGCCGCGGTGACCTCCGGTCTGATGAGCATCACCGCCGGCGCGGCCCAGATGTTCGACGGTGACGTCGTCAAGCAGACGGTGGTCGAGATGGGGCGCGGCTACTTCCTGGTGATGCAGATCCGGGACGGCTCGATCCTGGCCACGCTGGCCGGGGCGGACGCCGACATCGGCGTGGTCGGCTACGAGATGGCGCGGCTGGCCAAGCAGGCGGGCGAGATGCTCACCCCGGCGTTGCGCGCCGAACTCCAGCAGGCGCTGCCGCGCTGAGCCGCGGCCGGCGCTGCCGCGCTGCGCCGGCCGACGCGCGCGCCCGGCCGGCCGGCACACCGCCGGCCGGGGCGCGCGCCGGTTCACAGGCCGTTGCGGCGGATCACGTCGCGGTACCAGTGGGCGCTGCGCTTGAGCACCCGCCGCTGGCTGGCGTAGTCCACGTAGACCAGGCCCCAGCGCTGCTCGTACCCCTCGGCCCACTCGAAGTTGTCCAGCAGCGACCAGACGTGGTAGCTCTCCAGCGGCACCCCGTCGCCGATGGCCCGGTGGGCGGCGGCGAAGTGGTCGCGCAGGAAGGTGACCCGGCCGGCGTCGTCGACGTTGCCGTCCGCGCCGGGCACGTCCGGGCAGGGCAGGCCGTTCTCGGTGATGGTGATCGGCACCCGGCCGTAGTCGCGGGTGACCCGGGTGAGGATGTCGTACATGCCCTCCGGGTAGATCTGCTGCCACTCCGCCTCGGAGGTGGGCCACTTGCGGACCGTGCCGCCGTCGCCGGTGACGTAGATCGGCGTGTAGTACTGCACGGCGAGCAGGTCGACCGGGCTGGAGGTGATCTTCAGATCGCCGTCGCGGACGCCCCGGACCATCCGGCTGTCCGGGCCGAGGTCGTCCAGCACGTCCTGCGGGTACGCGCCCTTGAAGATCGAGTCGAGGTAGAGGCGGTTCTCGTAGCCGTCGTAGAGCCGGGTCGCGGCGGCCGACTCGGCGGAGTCGTCGGCCGGGTAGCAGGGGTGCAGGTTGAGCGCCGGGCCGATCCGGCCGGTGGCGCCGGAGGCGCGCAGCGCCTGCACGGCGAGGCCGTGGCCGAGCTGGAGGTGGTGGGCGACCAGGTACGCCGCGTCCTCGTCGCGGATGCCCGGCGCGTGGTGGCCCCAGATGTAGCCGTTCTGCACCACCGTCTTCGGCTCGTTGATGGTCAGCCAGACCGGCACCCGGTCGCCGAGGGCGCGGAACACCACGTCGGCGTACTCGGCGAAGCGCTCGGCGGTGTCCCGGTTCTCCCAGCCGCCGGCGTCCTGGAGGGCTTGCGGGAGATCCCAGTGGAACAGCGTGGCCATCGGCGCGATGCCGCGCTCGTGCAGCCCGTCCACCAGCCGGCGGTAGAAGTCGAGGCCGCGCTGGTTGGGGCGGCCGGAGCCGTCGGCCTGGATGCGGGGCCAGGAGATGGAGAACCGGTAGCTGCGCAGCCCCAGGTCGCGCATCAGGTCCAGGTCCTGCGCGTACCGGTGGTAGTGGTCGGCCGCGACGTCGCCGGTGTCGCCGTTGCGGGTCCGGCCCGGTGTGTGGCTGAAGGTGTCCCAGACGGACTCACCCCGCCCGTCCTCCTTGGCGGCCCCCTCGATCTGGTACGCCGAGGTCGCCGCCCCCCAGGCGAAGCCGTCCGGGAAACGCAGCCCGCGGTCCGGCTCCGGGTCGGTGGTGCGCTCGGGCGGGCTGTCGCAGCCGCCGAGCGCGACGGTCGACGCGGCGATCCCTGCCACGGTGGCGCCGGCGAGCCCGGTCCGGGCCGCGCCGGCTGCGGTCGCGGACAGGGCGGCGCGGCGGAGCAGGCGCCGTCGGGTGAGTAACGACATGAGGTTTCTCCTCGGAGTGACGGGCCGCCCTGGGCCGGGAGCGCTCCCATCATAGCCAGGGGAGCGGCCGGCCCGATCCGGCGGTCGCGGCGAGCTGCGGCGCGGCCGGCGGGCGGCCGGAAAGTGGGTGGGCGGGGGCGTCGCTCGGGAACGTCGCTCGCGGCGGCGTGAGCGGCGAGGGGTGGGGCGGATAGCGAGAAAGGCCGTCCGGGTGGCGTGTCACGCCTGTCCCGTCGGCCTCTTTTGCCGTCGACAACGGGGGTTTAGTGTGGGGACGGGGGAGGGCAACCCCCGTCCCCACCGATGGTGCACACACGCACGAAGTGGAGTTGGCGTCCGTCGTGCGCGTCGCGCGGGAGCCGGGCCACGCGAGTGGCTCTGGTTCCACCTCCCTCCGTCTGGCGGGTGACGGCCGGCGGCGGCGTCCGGGCTGGTCCGCCGTCGGCCTCTGGCCGACGCGCCGGGCACGGGTGTACCCGGCGATCCAGTACTTGTATCTCCGTCGATGGAAGCGCTCCCATCGGCGATGCTGCGACTGTAACGCCCGTCACGGGTTTGGAAAAGCCCCTAAACGAGATCGAAACATGGAAGCGCGTATCTACGCTGGCCGTTGTGGTGGGAGCGCTTCCATGTCACACTCTCGTCACGCCACGCGGAGCCAGTGAACGCGAGCGCGGGCCGCCGAGGGCACCCGGTGACGAACCGGTGCGGCGCCCCGATCCCCGGCACGGCCGGGACGACCACCTTTCCGGACGCCTCCGTCCCCCCGCGTACGCCCCGTCGGCGCGTGGAGGCGCCCCGCCGGGGCCCACGGTCCCGGCCCGGTCCGAGGAGACACCGCCCACATGAGACTTCTGGCCAGACGTCGCCGTACGGCGATGGTCGCCGCCACCGCCCTCGTCATAGGCGGGGTGGCCCTGCCCGCGGGCGCCGCACAGGCCGCGCCCGCATGCGACGTGACCTATGCGACGAACGACTGGAACAACGGGTTCACCGCCAACGTCACCATCAAGAACCTGGGCGACGCGCTCAACAACTGGTCGCTGAAGTTCACCTTCCCGAACAGCAGCCAGCGCGTGGTTCAGGGCTGGTCGGCCCGGTGGAGCCAGTCCGGCAGCGAGGTCACCGCGACCAACGAGTCGTGGAACGGCAGCCTGCCCACCGGCGGGTCCACCAGCATCGGCTTCAACGGCAGCTTCAGCGGCAGCAACCCGAAGCCCACCGCGTTCACCCTCAACGGGGTCGCCTGCAACGGCGCGCAGACCAACCAGCCGCCGACGGTCTCCCTGAGCGTGCCGTCCGGCCCGTTCGAGGCGCCGGCCGACGTGCCGCTGACCGCGACCGCGAGCGACGCCGACGGCACCATCAGCAAGGTCGAGTTCTACCGCAACGGCCTGCTGGTGAACACCGACACCACCGCGCCGTACGGGTACGACCTGCTCGACCTGCCGGCCGGCAGCTACACCGTGCAGGCCAAGGCGTACGACAACGCGGGCGGCACGGCCGTCTCGGAGAAGTCGTTCACAGTGACCGAGGCGAGCGGGCCGAAGCTGGTCGCCAGCCCGTCGGCGGTCACCGTCGCCGAGGGTGGCAGCGCCACCGTCCGGTACACGCTCAGCGCGGCGCCGACGGCCAACGTGCCGGTGACCCTCGCCGTCACCGGTGACAGCGACATCACGGTCTCGCCGTCCACGCTGACGCTCACGTCGAGCAACTGGAGCACCGGCGTCACCGCCACGGTGTCGGCCGCGGAGGACTCCGACACGGTCGGCGGCACCGCCACGATCACCGCGTCGGCCACCGGCTACGCCCCGATCTCCGTCGTCGCCACCGAGGCGGACAACGACACCCCCGGCGGCGACAACGCCTACATCAAGAAGTTCCTCGACCAGTACGGCAAGATCAAGAACTCGGGCTACTTCAGCCCCGAGGGCGTGCCGTACCACTCGATCGAGACGCTCATCGTCGAGGCACCCGACCACGGCCACGAGACCACCTCGGAGGCGTTCAGCTTCTGGCTCTGGCTGGAGGCGCAGTACGGCCGGGTCACCCAGAACTGGGCCCCGTTCAACAACGCCTGGACGGTGATGGAGAAGTACATCATCCCGTCGCACGCCGACCAGGCCACCGCCGGCTCGCCCGGCACCCCGCAGTACGCCGCCGAGCACAACCTGCCCAGCCAGTACCCGTCGGCGCTGGAGGCCAGCGTCCCGGTCGGCCAGGACCCGCTGCGCTCGGAGCTGCAGTCCACCTACGGCACCGGTGACATCTACGGCATGCACTGGCTGCTCGACGTGGACAACACCTACGGCTACGGCCGCTGCGGCGACGGCACCACCCGGCCCGCGTACATCAACACGTTCCAGCGGGGCACCCAGGAGTCGGTGTGGGAGACCGTGCCGCAGCCGTCCTGCGACACGTTCAAGCACGGCGGCCCGAACGGCTACCTGGACCTGTTCGTCAAGGAGTCCAGCGCCCCGGCCAAGCAGTGGAAGTACACGAACGCCCCGGACGCCGACGCGCGTGCCGTCCAGGCCGCCTACTGGGCGCTGACCTGGGCCAAGGCGCAGGGCAAGCAGGCCGACGTGGCGGCCACCGTGGCCAAGGCCGCCAAGATGGGCGACTACCTGCGCTACGCGCTGTTCGACAAGTACTTCAAGAAGATCGGCAACTGCGTCGGGGCGTCCACCTGCCCGGCCGGCAGTGGCCGTGACTCGGCGCACTACCTGCTCTCCTGGTACTACGCCTGGGGTGGCGCGTACGACACCTCGCAGAACTGGTCGTGGCGGATCGGCTCCAGCCACAGCCACTTCGGCTACCAGAACCCGTTCGCGGCCTGGGCCATGACCAACGTCGCGGAGCTGAAGCCGAAGTCGCCGACCGCGGTCTCCGACTGGCAGAAGAGCCTCGACCGGCAGCTGGAGTTCTACACCTGGCTCCAGTCCGCCGAGGGCGGCATCGCCGGTGGCGCCACCAACAGCTGGGACGGCAGCTACGCCCAGCCGCCGTCCGGCACCGCCACCTTCTACGGCATGTACTACGACGTCGACCCGGTCTACAACGACCCGCCGTCGAACCAGTGGTTCGGCATGCAGGCCTGGTCGATGCAGCGCATCGCCGAGCTCTACCTGGAGACCGGCAACGCGAAGGCCAAGGCGCTGCTGGACAAGTGGGTGCCGTGGGCCATCGCCAACACCACTGTCGGCACCAACTGGTCGATCCCGTCGGACATGAAGTGGACCGGCCAGCCGGCGAACTGGAACCCGAGCAGCCCGCAGCCGAACACCAACCTGCACGTCGAGGTCACGGTGAAGGGTCAGGACGTCGGCGTCGCCGGCGCCTACGCCCGCACGCTCATCGCGTACGCGGCCAAGTCCGGCAACACCGCGGCGAAGGACACCGCCAAGGGCCTGCTGGACGCGCTCTCGGCGTCCGCCGACAGCAAGGGCGTCTCGACGCCGGAGAAGCGCGGCGACTACAAGCGCTTCGACGACGTCTACAACGCCGCCGACGGCCAGGGGCTCTACGTCCCCAACGGCTGGACCGGGAAGATGCCCAACGGCGACGTGATCGCCCCGGGCAAGAGCTTCCTGGACATCCGCTCGTTCTACAAGAACGACCCGGACTGGCCGAAGGTGCAGGCGTACCTGGACGGCGGTCCCGAGCCGGTCTTCAACTACCACCGGTTCTGGGCGCAGGCGGACATCGCCATGGCGTACGCCGACTACGGCACCTACTTCCCGCAAGGGTGAGGTGACCCCTCCTCCGCGGGCGGGTGAGAGCCCGCCCGCGGAGGAGGCCGACCCGGCCGATGGGGGAACGGAGCGGCCGGGTCGGCGAACGGCCTGACGCCCACGGTCAGGCCGGGTGGGCCGGCCGTCCGGCCGACGCAGCGGACCGGCCGGCCCACCACTCCGCCCGGCGACGACCCATGGCGCGAAAAGGCACCGAAAATTCAGCGGTCCACGGGATCACATCCGGGCCTCGGACGGAGTAACGTATTTGACGGAGAGGCCGCTCCCCCCGTGGCGGCCTCTCCATTATTCTGTGCGCGCCCCCACACCGTCGGCGTCCGCCGGGTCCACCGGATGCCGCAGCCCCGGATGACCGGCCGGCAGCGAGCGCCGGATCACCACCCAGCTTCCCGCCAGCGCCGCCGCGATCAGCGGCCAGGTCAGCGCCGCCCGCGCCACTGTCAGCGCGATCACCTGTCCGGACAGCCACAGTGGGACGAACACCGCGACCCGCAGCACGTAGGTGGCGGCCCACACCCAGCTGGCCCGGCCGTACGCCCGCAGCAGCGCCGGGTCGCGCCGCCACCGGGTGCGCTGGCCCAGCGCCGTGCCGACCACCACGCCCAGCAGCGGCCACCGCACCACGATGCTCACCGCCCAGGCCAGCGCGCTCGCCGTGTTGGCGGCGATCTGGAGCAGGAAGAAGTCGGCGGCCCGGCCGGTGCGCAACGCGATGAGCGCTGCCACGCAGACCGCGAGCAGCCCTACCAGCACCGAGCGGGGACGGTCGCCGCGCCGCCACCGCCAGCCCGCCACCGCCGTGCCGGTCAGCACCGCCGCGAGCACGCCGCCGCCCAGGCCGCCGAGCACCCAGCCGAGCCCGAACGCCAGCGGGGGAAGAGTCGCGTCCACCGCCCCGCGCCGGCCGCCGAGCAGGTCGGCCAGCGACTCCGGCCGCGGTCCGTCCTCCGGTTGCCGCTGCGGCGTGCCGGTCACGCGCCACCTCCTCGAAATCGCCCGCCTCACCGTACGCCGCCACCGATGGCGCTCCGCCGCGCGCCGAAGCGGACCTACCGTTAAGTTGTCCGGGTGCGGGAGACGGCGAGGGGTTGGACGGCGGTCTGGTTGGTCGTACTGGCCCTGATCCAGACAGCCGCGTTCGGGCTGGTGTGGCGCTTCGCCGTACACACCGAACTGGGCCAGTGGCTGGACACGGTGGCGCTCACCGGCAACCGGATCGGCCAGGACCGCATCGACGGTCCGGTGGACACACTCCTCAACGCCATGTCGGTGGTGTCGCTGCTGGCCGCGACCGCCGTGATCGGCTTCATCGCGTTGATCCGGG
Source organism: Micromonospora sp. C28ISP2-4 (assembly GCF_030519385.1). Classification (NCBI taxonomy): domain Bacteria; kingdom Bacillati; phylum Actinomycetota; class Actinomycetes; order Micromonosporales; family Micromonosporaceae; genus Micromonospora; species Micromonospora sp. C28ISP2-4. The sequence continues at coordinate 45,385 of NZ_JAUMKG010000006.1, forward strand.
GGCGCAAGGCGCTCGCCGTCACCGCGACGCTGCTCATCGCCGGCGCCAACGTGACCACGCAGCTGCTCAAGCACTACCTGGTCCGTCCCGACTTCGGCATCGACCCGGAACGGGCCGCCGCCGGCAACAGCCTGCCCAGCGGGCACACCGCGGTGGCCGCCTCGGTGGCGGTCGCGCTGATCCTGGTGCTGCCACGCAAGCTGCGGGTCGCCGGCGCGTTCCTCGGCGCCGGGTACGCCGCCGCCGCCGGCGTCGCCACGCTCTCCGCCGGCTGGCACCGGCCCAGCGACGCGGTCGCCGCGTACCTGGTGGTCGGCGCGTGGGCCGCTGTCGCCGGGCTGGTGCTGCTGTTCTTCCAGCGGGAGCAGGCGGTGGTGGAGCCGGGCGACGCGCACCGGGTGGCCGGCGCCGTGCTCGGCGGCATCGGCGTGGTGGCCCTGCTGGCCTCCGCGGTGGCGCTGTCCTGGCTCGTCGACCGTTCCACAGTCCCCGTCGAGGCGCTCGGCCGCCGTCCGCTGTTCATCGGGTACGCGGGCAGCGCCGCCGGCATCGCCGGCACGATGGCCGTGGTGGCCGCGCTGGTGCTGGTCGTGGTGCACCGGCTGGTGCCCCGCTGGAAGGGCTGACCGCCGGTGCGGACCGTACGGGCGGCGTTCCGGGCCGAGTGCGAACGCCTGGAACGGGTGCTGCGCGACCTGGACGACGCGGCGCTGGACCGGCCCACCCCGTGCCCGCCCTGGCGGGTACGCGACCTGATCGCGCACGTGAGCACCGGAGCCGGGCGCCTGGCCCCGATGCTCGCCGAACCCGCGCCGCCCCGGGCCGAGGTCGACGCCGCCGCCTACTTCGGCGCCGCCAAGTTCAGCCCGCCGGTCGACCGGGACCGCGTCGACTCGGCACGCCGGGCCGCCCGGGAACACCCCGGCGCGGCCGAGGTGGCGGGGGAGTTCGGCCGGGCCTGGCGCGCCACCGACGAGGCGGTCGCCGCAGCGCCGCCCGGCCGGGTGGTCCGCACCCGGCACGGTGACGCGATGGCGTTGCCGGAGTTCCTGCGTACCCGCGTGGTGGAGGTCGCGGTGCACGGCCTGGACCTGGCCCACGCGCTGGACCGGCCGCCGTGGCTGACCCCGGCCGCGGCGGCCGTGGTGGTCGGCGTGCTCACCGGCGGCGGGCCGGTGCCGCCGGGCCTGCGCTGGGACGCGCTCACCGTGCTGCGCAAGGCCACCGGTCGGCTGCCGTTGACCGGCGACGAGCAGGCCGAGCTGGCGCGCGCGGGCATCGGCCGGCTCGCCTTCGGCGGCTGACCTCTCAGCGCCCGGCACACCGCCGCAGGTGGTCCAGCACGATCGGGTCGATCCGGCCGGGCACGAAGCGTTCCTCCAGGTTCTCCAGGCCGGTCCAGGCCGCCAGCGCGTCGTCCAGGCCGGCCGGGCCGACCGGGTGACCGGTGGCGGCGAGCAGTTCCGCCACCTCGGCCGCGAGCGGACCGGTGAGATCCCGCAGCGTCGCCGGCTCGGGGCGGCCGAACAGCATGTGGTGGATGCCGAGCAGGCGGCGCAGCTCGGCGACCGGGTCGGCGTGGTCGTCCACGCGCAGGTCCACCAGCTGGTCGCCGGTGCCGGCGTAGCCGCCGTGGCGCTGCACCACGAGTATCGCGGCGCTCTGCCGGCCGCGCCGGTCACCGCCGGCCGCGTCACCGGCGGTGAGCGCCGCCAGCATGCGCTGCGGGAACGGCAGGTCGTCGCGGGCCAGCCAGGCGTCGCGCAGCGCGTCGATCACCTGCGGGCCGGTCAGGATGTTGCCCTGCGCGGCCCAGCCGTCGCCGGCCTGCCCACCCGCCCACGGGTGGCAGCGCGGCCCGGTCCAGGTGGCACCGTCGCCGCTCGCCCCCACCACGGCGAGTTGCCGGTCGTCGCGGCCCGGGTCGGCGGCGACCAGCCCGGCCACGGCGTCGGTGGCGCTGACGCCGGTGCGCAGCAGCGCGAGCGCCTGCGCCCGGTAGGCGAGGTTGGCGTGCGCCTGGGTGGCGACCGCGCCCACCAGTGCCTCGGCGGCCGGCACGAGCGCGCCGGCGGCGAGGAAGCGGCTGGCCACTGCCACGCCGTACAGGCGCCCGTCGGCGGAGCGGGCGACGAGCGAGAAGGTCACGCGCGGATCGTAGCCCGGGCGCGGTGCGCCGCACGGGCGTCGCCGCTCAGAACGGCGTCGCCGCCTCCTCCGGCCGGCGGCCCCGGGCGCGGCCGAACGCCTCGTACCCATATCCGCCTGGATCTTGCTCCCGGTGGGGCCGGACGGGCACCATCGACGGGTGACGAACCGATGGGGCATGACCGTGCCGCTGGGCGGCATTCCGCTGGCCGACCACGCCGCGGTCTACGCGGCGCTGGACGACGCCGGATTCACCGACGTGTGGTCGTCCGAGGTGGCCGGCGCCGACGCGTTCACCCCGCTGGCCCTGGCCGCCGCGTGGTCGCCACGGCTGCGCCTCGGCACCGCGATCACGCCGGTGTTCACCAGAGGGCCCGGACTGCTCGCGATGAGCGCCGCCGCGCTGGCCGAGGCCGCGCCGGGCCGCTTCGCGCTCGGCGTCGGCTCCTCGTCGCCGGTGCTGGTGCGGGACTGGAACGCGATCGCGTTCGACGAGCCGTTCAAGCGCACGCGGGACGTGCTGCGGTTCCTGCGGGCCGCGTTGCGCGGCGAGACCGTCGACGGGGCGTTCGACACGTTCGCCGTCCGGCGGTTCACGCTGGAGCGCCCGCCCAGCGTGCCGCCGCCGGTCGTGCTGGCCGCGCTGCGCCCCGGCATGCTGCGCCTGGCCGCCGCCGAGGCCGACGGGGTGATCCTCAACTGGCTGGCCGCCGACGACGTGCCGACAGCGCTCGCCGAGGTGGGGGAGCGCCGGCCCGGCTTCGACGTCGCCGCCCGCATCTTCGTCTGCCCCACCGAGGACGCCGCCTACGCCCGCGCGCTGGGCCGCCGCATGATCACCGGCTACCTGACCGTGCCCGCGTACGCCGCCTTCCACAGGTGGCTCGGCCGGGAGGACTCGCTCGGCCCGATGTGGCAGGCGTGGGCCGCCGGGGACCGGCGGGGCGCCTCCGCCGCCGTACCGGACGAGGTGGTCGACGCGCTGGTGCTGCACGGCTCGCCCGAGCAGTGCGTGGCGGCCGTCCGCCGGTACGCCGACAACGGCGTCGACGTGCCGGTCGTCGCGGTGCTGCCCACGCCCGAGATCACCGAGGGCGGCGCGACGGCCTGGATGGACCTGCTGCCCCGGCTCGCCCCCGGAAAGGTGGCCTGAGATGAACCTGACCGACCGGGTGGTGGTCATCACCGGCGGGGCCGGCGGGATCGGCGTGGCACTGGGCCGCCGGTTCGCCGCCGAAGGCGCCGCCGCCGTCGTCCTGGCCGACCTGGCCGCCGACGCGGCCCGCGCGGCCGCCGACGCGATCGGCCCGGTGGCCAGCGGCGCCGGGCTCGACGTCACCGACGAGGCGGCGGTACGCGCGCTGGTCGAGGAGACCGAGCGCCGTCACGGCCGCATCGACCTGTTCTGCGCCAACGCCGGCGTGGCCACCGGCGGCGGCATCGACGCGCCCGACGCGGACTGGGACCGGGCCTGGCGGGTGAACGTGCTCGGGCACCTGCACAGCGCCCGTGCCGTGCTGCCCGGGATGCTCAGCCGGGGCCAGGGTCACCTGCTGCTCACGTGCTCGGCGGCGGGTGTGCTCACGGCTGTCGGGGACGCCCCGTACACCGCCACCAAGCACGCCGCCGTCGGTCTCGCCGAGTGGCTGGCGATCACCTACCGGGACGCCGGCATCCGGGTCAGCGCGCTGTGCCCGCAGGGCGTCGACACGCCGATGCTCGCCGACGGGCTCGCCGAGGGGCACCTGGGCGCCCGGGTGATCGCCGCCTCCGGGGCGATCCTCACAGCGGACCAGGTCGCCGACGCGGTCGTCGCCGGGCTGGCCGAGGAGCGGTTCCTGATCCTGCCGCACCCGGAGGTCGCCGACTACGCCCGCCGCCGCGCCGAGGATCCGGACGGCTGGCAGGCCGGGCTGCGCAAGCTCGTCCGCAAGCTGCGCGCCGCCGACCGCTGAGCCCGGCATGTCACGGCAGCCCTCCGGGCCGCGGGCGGCAGCGGGGCGCACGCCGGCGCCGTCCCGGTCCGGTCAGCGGCGCCACCGGAGCGGCCCCGGATGGACCGTCCACAGCAGCCGTCGCCACCGTGGCCGGGCCGCGCGCAGCGCGTCGGCGAAGCCGGCGCTCAGCCGTGCGGCCCGCTCCGCCTGTTCCGGCGTGACGCTGCCCGGCGCGAAGCCCGCCTGGTTGAGCAGAGTGGCCAGCTCGTCGACCGCCGCCTCGTCCGGGCCGCCGGCCGCCGCGCCCGCTCCGGGCCGGTCCCTGGGGCCGGCCGCGCCCTCTCCGGGCCGCGCCGCGCGCGCCTCGACGAGCGTGCGGCGGGCCCGCTCGGCCACCTCCGCCGCCGCCAGGTCCGGCCCGGCCGGGTGTCCGGCCAGCCGCAGCGCGTCGGTCAGCTCCCGCCACGCGCCCGCGACCCGCTCGCCCGGGTCGGGGGCGTCCAGACGGGAGCGGGTCAGCCGTCGGCGCGCCGCGAACAGGGCCGCCAGCATCGCGCCGACCAGCAACGCCAGCCCGCCGACGCCGCCACCGACAAGCACCGGCGTACCCGGGCCGCCCTGCTCCCGGCCTGGCGGGGGCGCGGCGGCCGGGGGAGTGGCACTCGGCTCCTCGGTGGGCGCCGGCACCTCCGACGGCGGCGGATCCTCCGGCTGCGGCCGGAAGTCCTCCTCCACGGGGCGGGGCTCGGAGTCCGGACGCGGCATCGGGTCGAACGGCACCCAGCCGACGCCGTCGAACAGCACCTCCGGCCAGGCGTACGCGTCGGCGGCCCGCACCGGTCCGTCGCCCTTGGGCTCGAACCCGACCACCACCCGGGTCGGCAGGCCGGCGAGGCGGCCGAGCACCGCGAACGCGGCGGCGAACTGCTCCGAGGTGCCCCGCTGCCCACCGCCGTTACGCGGTCCGAACAGGAAGAACGCCAGGTTCGGGTACGCGTGCCCGCTGGGCGCGTCGGCGGTCACCCGGTAGTGCTCGGCCAGGAACGTGGCGATCGCGTCGGCACGCGCGTACGGGGCGCCGTTCGACTCGGCGAGCTGGGTGGCGAGCCGGCGCAGCGGCTCCGGCGCGCCGTCGGCCACCCGCAGCACCCGGGCCACCTCGTCACCGGCGGGCACGTTCGCAGTGGGCAGCAGGTTCGCATCCGGGCGTTCCCGCACCGACGACACCTCGTACCGCAGGCCCGGCGTGAGCCCCTCCGGGCGGATCAGCGTTCCGGTCGCCGGGTCGTACGCCACCCGCGCGCCGGTCACCTCACGCGGCGTGGGCACCGCCGGCAGCAGCCGCCCGGTCAGGTCGCCGACCGTGATCTCCTGGCGCACCTCGTCGGAGGCCGCGCCCGGGGCCGGCGCGGCGGCGGGCAGGACCCTTCCCGCGTTGCGGTACGTGGCGCCGACCCGCCAGGTCACCCCGTCGTAGTCGCTGAGCACCGCCAGCCGGATCCGCGGCGACCCCTGCCCGGCCGCGTCCCCGGTCGTACGCACGTCGAGCAACCGCTGGTCCGGGTTCAGCGCCCACCCGGAGATCCGGATCAGCGGGTTCTCGTCCAGCGACTCCACCCGGGGCGGCTCCACGTAGCGGCGCGGGTCGACCGGCCGCTCGTCGACCTGGGCGGCCACCACCGGGGCGAGCAGCGCCGCCAGCGCCACCACCACCGCCAGCCCGGCCGCGCTCGCCGCCACCAGCCGCAGCCGGACCGCCGCGCGTACCGCTGGGTTGAGACCGGCGACCGGATCGGGCGCCGGGCCGTCGCGGCGCCCGGGCGTCGCCAGGCCGGCCGCCGCGACGGCCGCGAACAGCACTGTGGGGCCGATCGCCGGATCCGCGTTCGGACCGACCACGTAGAGCGCGCCGGCGTAGAGCAGCGCCGGCGGCAGGTAGCCCAGCAGCACCCGCCCGGCCCGCAGCGCCACCTCGGCGGCGGTCAGCCCGGCCAGCCACGCCGCGACCACCGGGACCAGCACCGTGTCCGGGGCCGGCTCGACCGGGATCATCGCGGTGAGCAGCCGGGGGATCGCGTTGCGGGCCGCGTCGGCGGCCACCTCACCGAGCCCGCCGGGCAGCGCCGCGTGCGCGGCGGCCAGCCGCAGCGACAGCAGCGTCCACCCGGTCAGCGCGGCCACCGACAGCGGTGCGACAAGCCAGGACGGCAGCCGCCGCGCGGCCACGCTGACCAGCACCGACCCTGCTGCCGCACCGGCCATGAGGCGGGTCAGCAGCGGGTCCGCGTACACCCGGCCCAGCACCACGCCGGAGAGCGCGACCAGCACGACCAGCGCGGCCGGGACCGGCGCGGCCCGCAACGCCCGCCCCGCCGCCGTCTCGGCCCGCGGCGGCGTCACCACCGGCGGACCCCGTCCCACTCGGCGGCGAACGCCGCGCCGTCCGCGGCGTCCAGGATCGTGAGGCCCGCCGCGCCGGCCGCCGTCGGCCCGTCCGCGCCGAACACCCCCACCACCACCGAGGGGTACGCGCCGCGCAGCCCGCCGACGTGCCCCAGGTCGTCACGGCCACCCGGGCCGGTCAGGAAGACGAGCGTGTCGCCGAGCCGGTCCCGGCGCAGCCGTCCCGTCGCGGCGGGCAACACCTCGGGTCCGGCCTCCGCCAGCTCCACGGCGGCCAGCCGGTCCAGCGGCCCGGCCGCGCCCGCGGGCTCCACCTCGGCCGGTACGACGAGCAGCAGCTGCACCGGCAGGTCCTCCCGCACCGCGGCGGCCACCACCGACGCCGCCGCCTCGCACGCCGACTCGAACGACTCCGCGACACCACCGGCCCGGCCCGGGTGCGCCGACGCCCGGTTGTCCAGCACCACCACCAGGCGCGGCAGGCTGGTGTCCACGTTCTCCCGCACCATCAGCTCACCCACCCGGGCGCTGGTACGCCAGTGCACCCGGCGCAACTCGTCGCCCACCACGTACTCCCGCAGCGAGTCGAACGTGATCGACCCGTGCGGCACGCTGTCGGTACGCCCGTCCAGGCTGCGCCCGGCGCCGGTGGGCACCGCTGACAGCGGGTGGATGCGCGGGTGCACCCACACCGGGACCGTGCCGCCGTAGCCGCGCGCCAGCGCCACCAGCCCCAGCGGATCCCGGCGCACCACCCGCAGCGGCCCCACCGGCACCACCCCGCGCCGGTGCGTCGGCACCTCGTACCGCGCCACCGTGTCCCGGCCCGGGCGCAACCGCAGCAGCGGCACCGGCACGAGCGCGCCGGCGCAGCGGTCCTCGGCCACCAGGTTCGCCGCCCGCAACCGGCCGGTGTTGCGCACCGTCAGCTCCATCGCCGCCGGCTCACCCCGGGCCACCCGGTCCGGGTCCGCCCGCCGCTCCACACTCAGCCGGGGCCGCCAGGCCGCGTTCACCACGGCGTAGCCGACCGCCACGCCGGCCACCGCGCCGAGCACCGTCAGTTCCGGGTACGCGTACCGGAACCCCACGCCGAGCAGCACCAGAGCGGCGACGAGCAGCCCGATGCCACGGGCGGTGATCCCCACGCTCAGCCGTGCACCGCTGCGGCCTGGCCCGACGGCAGCGGCACCGGCACCGACGCGACCGCCTGGCGCAGCACCTCGGCGGGCGTGACACCCCGTACCTGCGCGTCGGGGGTGAGCAGCAGCCGGTGCGCGAACACCGGCTCGACGAGCGCCTTCAGGTCCTCCGGCATGATCCAGCCCCGGCCGTCGATGAGCGCGTAGGCGCACGCCGCCCGGGTCAGCGCGATCACCCCGCGCGGGCTCACCCCGACCCGTACCTGCGGATGGGTACGCGTCGCCGCTGCGAGCCGCACCGCGTACGCGTAGAGCGGCTCGGCGATGTGCACCCGCCGGGCCATCTTCACCATCTCGCCCACAGTGGCGGTGTCGGTGACGGCGGTCAGCGAGTCGGGCGAGCGGACCGTGGCGCCGCGCAACACCTCCACCTCGACCGCCTCGTCCGGGTAGCCGACCGACAGCTTCACCAGGAACCGGTCGAGCTGGGCCTCGGGCAGCCGGTACGTGCCGTCCATCTCCACCGGGTTCTGCGTGGCCACCACCAGGAACGGCTGCGGCACCGGATGCCGTACGCCGTCCACCGTGACGGTCCGCTCCTCCATCACCTCCAGCAGCGCCGACTGCGTCTTCGGCGACGCCCGGTTGATCTCGTCGGCGATCACGATGTTGGCGAACACCGGCCCCGGGTGGAACTCGAAGCCCCGGCTGGCCTGGTTGAAGATGGTCACCCCCGACACGTCGGAGGGGAGCAGATCCGGGGTGAACTGGATCCGCCGCCACTGCCCCTTCACCGTGGCCGCGACCGCCCGCGCCAACGTGGTCTTGCCGACGCCCGGCACGTCCTCCAGCAGCACGTGCCCCTGCGCGAACAACGCGGTCAGCGCCAGCCGCACCACCTGCGGCTTGCCCAGCACGACCGCGTTGACGTTGTCGGCCAGCCGGGCGGCCAGAGCGGCGAAGCCCTGCACCTCCGGCTGGCTCAGCGGTTCGTGCGTGTTCACGGATGCGCCTCTCGGGTGGTGCGGTCAGCAGGTGGGCAGGACGTTGAGGTCGTCGCCGCCCTCCAGGTTGAGCCAGGCCCACGGGATGTACGTCTTGCCCTCGTAGGCGACCTGGATCCACCAGTTGCTCTGCTTGTTGTTGTTGTAGATCCAGGCGTCCACGTTCTCGCCCTTGACCTTGCAGTACGTGCGCAGCCGCCGGCCGTCCGGCACCCAGCCCGCCTGCCGGTCGTTGTCCTGCTGGGGCACCTTGAAGATCTCGTTGCCGTTGCGGCCCGGCACCTCCTTGTCGCAGTACGTCCGCTGGTCGCCGTCCGGCCCGTTCTTGCACGTGGCGATGCCGTACACCGGGTCGGTGGTCTGCGCACGGGACGCGGTGCCCTTACCGGCGGCGTTGCTCGCGGTCAGCGTCACCGTGTACGCCGTACCCGGCGTCAGCCCGGTCACCCGCAGGCTGGAACAACTGCCGCTCGCCGTCTTCCCGCCGGTCGCCGCCGTGCAGGAGGCGCGCCCGCCGCCCGCGTCCACGGTGAACGTCACAGTCACCGACGTGGCGTCCGCCGACGAGCCGGTCACAGTGATCCGGGGCTCGGCCACCGTCCGCGCGGTGGTGCTCGCCTCCGGTCCCGGCCCGGCCTCGTTCACCGCCTTGACCTTCACCGTCACGTTCTGGCCGTTGCCCAGCCCGCCCACGGTGGCCCGCACGTCGGTCACCTCGACGGACTTCCCGGCCGCCTCCACCACGTACTTCGTCACCGGACGGCCGTTGTCCACCGCCGGGGACCACTGCACCGCGATCGTGCCCGGCTGGTCGGCGACAGTCGACGCGCGCAGCTCCGTCGGCGCCTTCGGCACGGTGAACGGCACCACCGTGTTGCTCACCGGCGACGCCTTCGACCCGGCGCCCTTCTCGCTGACCGCGGTCACCGTGAACGCGTACTGCGTGCCGTACTCCAGTTGCCCGGCCGGCACCGCCAGCTCCGTCTTCGCCGACTCACCGGCCGGGGCGCTCGCACCGGCCGAGGTCGCCGTCACCGCGTACTTCGCGATCTTGTTGCCCTGGCCGTCGGCCTCGGGCCAGCTCACCCGCACCGTGCCGTCCGGCCGCGCCTCGGCGGTCACCGACGCCGGCGGGTCCGGCACCTCGGCGGTCGGCACCACCGGGTTGCTGCGCCGCGCCGGCCCCTCACCCTTCGCGTTCACCGCGTGCACCGAGAACGTGTACGTCTCACCGTTCGTCAGGCCGGTGATCTCCAGCGCGCGCTGGTTCGCGCCGACCTGATGGGTCTGACCGGCGCCCTCCACCACGTACCGGGTGATCTCGGCGCCGTTGGACGCGGCCGCCTGCCAGCTCACCCGCGCCGACGCGTCACCCGCGGCGGCCGTGACCGACTTCGGCGCACCCGGCTTGGACACCTTCGGCTTCTTCGGCGGGGGCGGCGGCGGAGCCACCGGCGGCGGGTCGCCACCCAGCACGTCGTTCGCGTACTTGTCGACCTCGCGGACCTGGTTGCGGTCGTCGACCACCTGCGCTGTGGACGAGTCCGGCGGGTTGATGAACAGGTGGTTCTCGCGGACCTCCAGCTCGACCGGGCCGGGGCGGCCGGAGCCCTTCACGGTCTGCACGAGCTGCCCCTCGGCGTCGAAGGCGTACACAGTGCCGGTGTTCTCGTCGGCGCAGTAGAACCGGCCCGCCCAGGACACCGCCGGGCTCAGCCGGGCACCCGTGCCGGGCACCGTGAACCGCTTCACCTCGCGGCTGTCCCGCACCACGTGCACCGACCGGTCGCCGGAGACCGTGACCGGCACCTGCGGCCCGCTGGTACGCGTCGGCAGGTTCCCCGGCGCGGTCATGCTCAACTCCGCCCGCCGGGTCTGCCCGCCGACTACAGTCACCAGCGACGCCGAGGTGCGGTCCAGCACCGCCACGCCCTCGTCCAGCGTGGACACGACCAGCTCGTGCGCCGGCTCGGCCACGTCGTACGTCTCGACCCGCTTCGGGCTGAGCCCGGCCGGCGGCGCGTCACCGGGCGTCTCCGGCAGCTCGGCGGCGGTCACAGCCGAGACGGTGCCCTCGCTGGGCACCGCGATCCACAACTTGCCCGCGCCGTCGAACGTGCCGCCGGTGATGCCCGGCGGGTAGCGGACCGGCTCACCCACCGGCGTCAGGGCCCGCGGGTCGAGCTGCCGGACGATGCCCTGCACCGCGTCCACGACGAACGCCGCGTCCTCGTGCAACGCCACGCTCACTCCGAGCCCGGGCGCGGTCGGCGTGGTGGCGGTGATCTGCAACGTCGCCAGGTCCAGCGAGCTGACCCGGCCGGTGTTGAGGTCGCGCAGGATCAGCAACCGGTCGGTCTGTGCCACCTGCATCTGGTGCCGCCGCCCGCCGGGCACCTCCATCCGGGTGTCCACCCGCGCGGTGACGCCGTTGACCCGGGCCAGCTCGCTGCGAGTGGTGCTCCACAACCAGGAGGACGCGTCGAAGCTCGCCACCGCATTGTCGGCCGCGCCCAGCCCGAGCACCGTCAGGCCCATCGCGGCCAGCAGCGCGGCCACCGTGCCGATGGTCACCAGCCCGCCGCGCATCCGCGACCGTGGACGGGCCTGCTCCGGCCCGGTGCCCGTGACGTCCTCGATGGTGGTCACTGTCGGCTGCCTCCCCGTGTCGGTGGGGGAGAGACGCCGAGCACGGCCGACCCTCCCCAGAGCCGGGAGCCATCATAGGTGCCGTCCGGAGCCGGTGAAACCCGCACCGTCCTCCTGTGGACACCGAGCGTGTCGCCCGTGGACGCTCAGTTCGGCGTGCCGCCGCCCTCCCGGTCCGTGCAGACCTGACCCGATGTGGCATACGAGTCGGTCGAGTAGACAGCCAGCACCGTGAAGCAGTAGTCCAGCTTTGCGCTCAGCCCGTTCACCGTGTACCGGGTCTGCCCGGCGTCCACAGTGGCCATCACCCCGAGCTTCTGCCCGGCCCGGCCACCTGCCACCACGAACGGCACCCCGCCGTTCGTCGGGTCGGTCCAGGTCACCGTCACTGTGGTGGTGTCGTCGCGCAGCTTGAGGTCACCCGGCGGCGGACCGGCCACCTTCGGCGACGGTGAGCCGGACGCGGGAACGGGAGCCGGCGGCGCCGCCTCCCGGTTCAGCAACACCGCGCCGACACCGACCGCCGCCACCACCGCGAGCACCGCGCCGCCGACCACCAGGGCCAGCACCGTGCGGTTGCGGCCCGAGCGCTCCGGCTCCATCGGGTACGGGCCCTGCTGCTCGACCGGCTGCTGGTGGAACATCGGCGGGGTCGCCGGCCAGGCGCTCTGCTCCGGCTGGGCCGGTGGCTCCGGTCGCGTGGACTCGGGGAAGTCCAGCAGATCCTCGTAGATCGTCATCGGCCGGTTCGGCTCCGGCGCGTCCCGCTCCGGTTCGCCTGCCGCCTCGGCGGGCGCCGGCTCGTCCTCTTCCGGCTCCGGGTCGGTGGGCCGGTCGACCGGCTGGGACGGGGCGACGCTGCTCCACGGCGGCGCGACCATGCCCCAGGGCGGTACGGAGGAGCCGCTGACAGGTGCCGCGCTGACCGGTGCCGCTGGTGGTCCGCTCACGGGCGGCGGGTAGCTGCCGGGGGGACCGCTCACCGGTGGGCGTCCGGCGGGCGGCGCGCTGACCGGCGGTGGGTAGCCGGGTCCGGGTGGTGCGCTGATCGGCGGCGGGTACCCAGGTCCGGGTGGTCCGCTGACAGGTGGTCCGGGAGGCCCGCTGACCGGTGGCGCGGGTGGTGCGCCGGCCAGCGACGGGTAGGCGGGTGCGGGTGGTCCGCTGATCGGCGGGCCGGGAGGACCGCTGACGGGGGGTGCGCTGATCGGTGGTCCGGGAGGGCCGCTGACGGGTGGCGCGGGTGGTGCGCTGGTCGGCGACGGGTAGCTGGATGCCGGTAATCCGCCGACCGGGTGTGCGGGGGGTGCGCTGATCGGAGACGTCGGGGGCGACTCGACGGGCGGCGCGCTGACCGGCGCAGCGCCGGCGGGCGGAGCGCTGACCGGCGTTGCGCGGACGGGCGGAGCGCTGAACTGGGGCATAGCGGGCGGCGGCGCGGCTGCTGCCGGAGCACCGGCGGTGGGTGCGCCCAGAGTGCTCGGCACATCCGGCGAGGGCGCGCTCGGCTGCATCACGCTCGCGGGAGCGTCGCCGCCACCCGTAGCCGACGGTCCGCCGATCGGGGATGTGCTCGCCGGCGGCGCGCTCACCGCAGGCGTCCCGGACGAGGGGGCCCGGGCCGGGCCGGCGGGCGGTGCGCTGAGCGGCGGCGAGCCCTCGGACCGTCCGCTGGTCGTGGGCGCGCTGACCGGAGGGCTGCTGACCGGTCGTGCACCGGCCGGGGTCTCGCTGGCGGCGTCGGCCGCCGCGGGCTCGGCCGGAGCGCCGGTGGCCGCCGTCGCGGCCTTGCGCGCCGCCTCCTCTTCCAGCAGCGGGCCGATCTGCTGCACCTGGATCGTCGGCTTGTCCCAGCCCGGTCCACCGGGGACAGGCGGTGTGGTACCCCGGCCGGAAGCGTCGGTGCCGGTGCCGACCGCCCGCTCCGCGGGGGGAGCGGTTGCCTCGGCCGTCGCAGTCGCCCGTGGGGCAGGCGCCGGTCGGGGCGGAGCAGGTGCGGAGGGCGGCGTCGGTGCGGCGGCTGCGGACGGCGCCGACTCGTCCACCGGCTGGGGCGTGGGCGCCGGTGGCGCTGCCGGGGCCGAAGGGGTGACCGGTGGCGGAGCGGGCAGGGACGACACCGGCGGGACGACCGGAACGGCCGGCGGTGGAGGCAGGTCGCCGGCTGCCGGAGCCGGCACGCGCGGCGCCGGCGGCAGGACGGTCGGAGGCGGAGGCACGAGTCGCGCCGAGGGCGTCCGCGACGGTGGCGGGGTGATCGCGGCGGGCGGCGCCTCGGTGACCGGCGGTGCGGGCGGCGGCGGGATGACCGGCGGGGGCGGAAGTGGGGACGTGCCGACGGTTCCCGGCATCCGCGGCGACGGCCGCGAGGGCGTGCCGGTAGTTCCGGGCATCTGTGACTGCGGGTGCGGCGTACCGGACGTGCCCGGCTGCGGGCGCGACAGCGGCGTACCGGCCGCCGGTGCTGTGGTCGGCGTTCCAGGCGCCGCCGCGGGTGTTCCCGGTGCCGGACCGGGCGTCGACGTGCCGGCGGCGGCCGGGTGCGAAGGCGCGGCGGACGTGCGGGACGGCACCGGGGTCACACCGGGAGCGGTGGCCGGTCGGCCGTACGTCGCCGGTGGTGCCTGGGGGACACGCTGAGCCGGGGGAACCGGGATGACGCCCTGAGCCGGGGGCACCGGGCGGACACCGGGAACCTGCGGGGCTGTCCCGGCAGCCGGCGACCTGGTCGGGGCGGCGGGCTCGATGGGCACCACCGGGAACCGGGTCGTCGCCTCATCCGTGATGGGGGCGAACCGCGTCGTCGCCTCCTCGGTGACGGGGGCGAACCGGGTCGTCGCCTCCGGGACAGGCGGCGAGGGCGGCGCCCACGCACTCGCGGGCCCGCTCGGCCCGGCCGCGGGAGGCTGCCGCGGCGGGGCGGGTGCAACCGGGGGAGGCGGAGCGACACGCGGGTTCGGCGCGGACTGAGCTGGCTGCCCGGCGTGGGGCGCCTGCGGTGCCGGGCCCGAGCGGGGAGCCCACTGCGAACCGGGTACCGGCGGACTTGCGGCGGGCACGCCCGGGGCGGCGGGCCGAGGCGGTGCGGGCGGGTGCGGTGGTGCGACCGCCCGCAGCGAGACGGTGGGCTCGGACACTGCGTGACCGGGGTACCCGGAGGAGGCGGGGCCGGGGCGGGCCGGACCAGCGCTTCCGGGCAGTGCCGGATCGGGGCCTCCGGGCGGGCTCTGGTTCGGATGCCGCGGCAGGGACGGATTGGAGTGCCCGGGCCGGCCCGGATTCGGGTGGCCGGGCAGGGGCGGACCGGGGTGCGGGCCGGCAGCGGCGGCGGAGCCGCCGGGGGAGGGGCCATAGCCCGCGGGAGCGGCGGCGGAGCCGCCGAGGTACTGGCGGGCTGCGCGTACCGCGGGGTGGTCGGGACCGAGCACGGCGGGCCCGGCGGTCGCCACGCGGCTGTAGTTGCGGCGGGCCTCGTGCCGGTTGCCCAGTTCCTCGGACACCCCGGCGAGGTCGAAGCTGAGGGCGAGCATCAGCGGGTCGGCCTCGCCGCGGCGGCGCTCGCCGGCCGCGTAGGCCTCTTCGAGTACGCGCCGGGCGGAGGCCGGGTCGTCGGCCTCGCGGTGCAGCCGGGCCAGCAGGTGGCCGGTGGCCAGGACGTCCGGGTGGTCCTCGCCGTACGCCGGGCGGGCCGCGATGATCGCGTCGGCGAGCAGGCGGCGGGCGCTTGTCAGGTCACCTGCGGCGCGCAGCGCGAGGGCCTGGTGTTGAGCGGCGATCAACGGGGAGGGGTGGGACACGGGAGCAATGCTGCCCGGAATCGGCTGTTGCGCGCTACCCACCCGATCTATGTGGCCGTTGACCTGCGCAAACGTGCCCAGCTGGAGCTGATGTGCATGATCGTTCCGGGCCGTGTACAGTAATGCCCCGTGCGGCCCGCCAGGCCGACCGATGCGGTGAGCAGCTCACATTGGTCGACCGGGTAGGCTGGTACGTGCAGGTCCGGGTGGCGGAATGGCAGACGCGCTAGCTTGAGGTGCTAGTGCCCGTATAGGGCGTGGGGGTTCAAGTCCCCCCTCGGACACCAACTGAATCCCAACGGTGCGCGGCAAGGTCAACACTTGCCCGCACCGTCTGCGTTTCCGGGTCGTACGACAAGTGCAGCCCGAGGCTGCGGTAGACCTCCAGTTTGTGTTCCGGCTGTGCGTTCCGTAGGGCGGCCACGAGGTCTCCGAGTTCCTCGACGACGGCGATGATCTGCTCCTCGCTGTAGCGGGCAGGGACGTTGGTCTTCTCTTCAACTGGCGTGTGCTGGTGCCGTTCGGCGTGTTCGCGTTCTGCTTGGGTCTCGGCGATCCAGCCGGCCACGACGCCTGGGTCGGCGCCTGCGTCGAGTGCCGCCCGGTAGCGGGCCAGTTTGGCGTCGCACTCGGCGATTGTGGCTCCTTCGACGAGCGCCGTCGGGGCGGCGGTGGGCGTGCCGGTGTGGGCCTGGTCGAGGAGTGTGGTGATGGTGTTCCGTCGGTGCAGTGGCCCGAAGCCTTGTATGAGCCAGGTGTCCAGCGGTGTGATCAGCACGTCTTCCCGCATGATCACATTTCGGGGGTGGTCGACTCTGTTGGCCAGGGCGTACTCCTGGGGGAAACGGCAGCGGTAGTAGGCGACGCCGTGGGAGTGCTGGCCTTGCATCTTGCGGCCGCAGATGCCGCAGTGGACCAGGCTCTTGAAGACGTAGGGGTGGCGGGATCGGTGTGCCCGTTTCGGTGAGGTGGCGGTGCGGGCCCGAAGGCCGAGCATGTCCTGAACGCGGTCGAAGTCTGCCTGCTCGACCAGGGGCTCGTGGACCAGTTCGTTGGAGGTGACCCAGCGGTCGCGTTGGTTCCACCGCATGACCGGGGTATGGCCGAGGGCGACGTCGTCGACGTCGAGCAGCACTTCGTCGGTGCGTTGCTTGTTCCAGACCTGGCGGCCGGTGTAGCGGGGGTTGGTCAGGATCGTTCGTACGGCGGTCTTGGACCAGGCGAGCCCGTCTCGGTGGGGGTTGCGGGCACGGTCGTACGCGGAGGGGCAGAGGATGTCGTCGCGGGTGAGCGCCTCGGCGATGGCGAACATTCCGTATCCGGCCAGGTACATGCCGAAGATGCGCTGGACGACGGGTGCGGTCTGCGGGTCGGGGGTCAGGCCGCGGAGGCGTTTGCCGTCGGCGGCCTTTGCCGGGTTCGGGTGCGGTCCGAGGTCCTTGAGCGTGTAGCCGTACGGTGGCCGTCCGCCGAGGAATCGGCCCTCCAGTTGAGTCTGGGAGGCCATGGCGGTGCGGACCCGGACCTTCACCCGGTTCCGCTCGCCCTTGCTCATGCCGCCGAAGACGGACATGACCAGGTCATGCGCCTCGTTGTCCGGATCGATCAACCCGCCGACCTCCGGCACCCACAACTGGACGCCGTAGTGCGTGAACAGCGGCATGGTCAGACCGAACTGGTTGCCGTAGAAGGCGCGGTGCGGCTCACCGATGACGACAGCGGTGAAGCCGCGCTGAGGGTTGCGCAGGGCAGCGAGCAGCCGGCTGGCTTCCGGGCGACGTTGCCACGGCAAGGACCGGCTGTGGCCAACATCGAAGAACTCCTCGTTGATCACGCCGCTCCGAGGGGTGATCAACGTCCGGGCGAGTGATAGTTGCCAGCGTCGGGACGACTCCGGATCCTGGTTGTCCTCGGTGGAAACCCGGCCGTAGAAGGCGAAGGAGAGCGTCGGGGCTTCGAAGCTCATCTTCGTGAGGTCTCGTCTCAGGCGGTCATGGTCAACGGTCATGTTTCCTCCGTGAGGTCTTGAACAGCGGCGCAGTGGGCACGGTGCACCTCGACGAGGAGCCGTAGGAGGGCGCGCGCGGCGGCCGGCCCGAATTGTGGCGGTTCCAGGGGTGCGATTACCTGAATTCCAACGGACGATGTCGCATCGGTGACATTCGGACCGCAATTCATATTGTAGTCCTGTTCTGGCTGTTCCGAAAATTCTGACCGGGATTTCGGCATGCTGTTTCCCCCACTGGGTTGGCATTGCTTTCTTGTGGCGCTCAGGGGTGTCCATGGCGTGGTTCTCCTTCCCTGTTGGGGTGACCCGTGGTCCGTGTCGCTGAAATTGCGTCACGGCGTCGATAGCCGCTCGATTGCTCCTTGGAGCAGGGCAAAGTGAGTGGTCCGAGGCGCGGTGATTTGCTCGTCCGGCAAGGGTTCGAGGCGTCCGCGAGTAATTCAGAGCTGCAGTGGGTTCAGGAACAGCGATATGCCGTCGAGTTCTACTCGACGGCATATCGCTGTTCCTGGTTCCTGGCGGTCGATGTTCCCAGGAACCTATTTATCTTGTCTGCGGCTGAGCTTGTCGGCTTTCAGGACCAGCAGTGCTCGTTGGCACTCAAAGCCGGCAGCGGCATCGTTGAACGGGCATCGGTGGGGTCGCCGACTCGAATCAAGACTTTGAGGCCTGGGCTGCTCGGCTGGTTGTCAGCCTGTTGGGTTACTGCCCGCTAAGCGGCGTAGCGCCTGCCCGGTGCCGGGGTAGGCGAGCCGCAGGGTGTGGGCGGTGAGTTGGATGGCCCACCAGGTGAGGGCGACGAGGTAACCGACCAGCAGGGCGCTGCTGGTGTCGCTGGTGAAGACGATGGCGTAGCCGATGGCGAGGCCGGGGGCCGTGATGGTGCGGGTGGTGCGGCTTCGGCTGGTGGTCAGGGCGGTGGCGATGCCGAGCAGTGCTGCTCCGGCGCTGCCGATGAGGCCGGGCATGCCGGTCAGGTCGACCGGTGGGGTGAGGGTGATCGCCGCGCGCATGAGACAGATACCGATGGTTGCGATGGCGGCGGGCAGGGCCGCCGGTCGGGTGCGGGCGAGCCAGTTGGACAGTTGCGGGGCCGCGATGCGGGGAGCGGTGGCGGCGATGATCGCGGCGCAGGCGGCGAGGGGGAGTGCGGAGCCGAGGGTCCATTTCAGGTATGGCTCGTAGCCGAACTGGACGGCGGTGCCGGTGGCGAGGCCGTAGAGGGCGGCGGCGGTTGATCCGCCGACGGCGGCGGCGAGGTATCCGCGTCTGATGAGGTGGCCGGTGGTGGGTTCGGAGGTGGCTGCGTTGGGGGTGCCGGCGAGCCAGGTGGTGGGGGCGAGGTGCGCCACGGCGAATGCGGTGAGCATGGTGAGGGCACCGGCGATGCCCAGTTGAGGCAGGGAGAGGCGGACGCCGACGACCTGGACGGAGTAGGTCGTGACGATGTCCGCGGTGAGGATGGTCTGTAGGAGCACGGTGAGCGAGCAGACGCCGAGGATGATGGCGCTGGTCAGGTCACGGACGCGGAGCCGAACTCGTGGCAGTGCGGTGTCGTTGGCGGTAGTTGCTGTCTGGTGATGGGCTGCGGTGAGCGCGAGGGCGCCGTCAGCGAGGGCGTGGGAGTGACCGTCGAGGGCGGTCGGAGTGTGCCCGGTGACGGCCGCGAGGCGTTCCTGTAGGCCAGGGATTGCTTTGGTTTCCCGGTGGATCACGTGGCTGAGGTGCTGCTGGCTGATGTCGGCGGCGTCGAGAATGCCTTGGACGGCATTGGCGGTCTCGTCGAGGAGGGGCTGCGCTGCTGCGGTGACGTCGTCGCGGGTCAGAACGGCCGGTGGGCGGGGCGAGGGCAGGAGAACGGGTGCGCGTTCCTGAGTTGAGAGGGCGGTCCTGGCCTGGCGGATGGACTCCAGCAGCGCCGCGTCGGCTGGCTCGGGTGTGGCCCCTCTTTCGGTTCGTTGTGGGGGGTCGTCTGCGATGCTGCGGGCCAGGAGGTGCTGCGCGAGGTCTCGGTCCAGGTCGCGGCTCGGGCTCACCTGGCGGGTGGCGAGTTCCTGGTACCCGTCGGGGCTGGCTTGCAGGACGGTCAGCGTGATTGGACGCCGCTCGGCGTCGCAGATCAGCAGACATGTGCCATCCGGGGTGTGGCCGGCGGTCGCGTAAGCGGCGAGTGCTGCTGGCGCGGTGACCATGGCCGGTGCGGGGAGGCCCGCCCGGGCTGCCGCGTCGGTGAGATGCCCCCGTCGGCGCGGTCCCCAGGCCGATGGGATGGTCACGGTCAGAGCGGCGACCGGTACGGCGACTTGGCGGACTGCCTGGTCCGCGACGTACCACAACTGCCCGGCGAGCAGCTGTACGGCGTCCACCGGCGGCTCGGCGTCAGCCGCGTGCAGGAGGTCCACCGGGTCGCGGATGAACTGGTGACCTACCGAGGGCTCCGGCAGCCCGTTGACGCCGGGGTGTAGTTGACCGGCGGGGTCGATCACGATGCCGTGCGGCATGACGATACGGCCGTTGAGCAGGACGGGGATCCGGGTGCCATCGAGGTCGACGGTGGCGGCGATTGCCGACGACGTGAGATCGATCGATAGTCGCGTGCCCCCGCTTGGCATGCGAGGCAGTCTCTCCCGACCGGGGAGTAGATCGTCAACCACGTTCTCGTCCCGTGATCGATTGTGCGCGCATGGTGAGAATCCTTCCTGAGGAGATGGCCCTCGATGGGTATCGCCGTGTATGCGAGAGGAAAGGGATCTACCAAGCGGGGGGACGGACAGGATGTCGCAGCAATCCCCGGAAAGCGGCAACCGGCTAGCCGAATACGCGCGTCCCACGGTCTACGTCCCGCCCGCCTCAACGCCGCCACGCGACACAGCGGGGCGGGTGTCCTCCGTGATCCGACCGGTCCGGGCCACCGTAGCCACGGTCGTGTTCCTGGCCGGGGTACCGGCGTTGCTGGTATCCCTCGACGGCAACCCGCTGCGGAGGTGGCCGTCCTGGACGCAGGTGGTGGCATGGTTCGATCAGCCGAACGAACGGTTCACCTCGACCGTCCTGGCCGGCGCAGCTGTCTGGGCGGTGTGGCTGTTGTGGGCCGTGCTCGCGCTACTGCTGATCGCCGAGCTGATCGCGCTGGCGACCCGATGGCGGATCCCGGTGCTACGGCTTCCCGCACCACTGCACCGGCTCGTGTTCGGCCTGGCCGGCACCGCGGCGATCGCCGTCACCTCCGTCGGCCAACTGAACACCGGCGGCGTTCGACCACCGGCGGCCGTCGACGCGGCCGAGGCAGCGGCTGTTCCTCAGCAAGCCCTCGCGCAAGGGCCGGCAGTGATTCAGGTCGGCAACACCCGCTACCTGTACACCGTCGAGCGACACGACACCCTGTCGAAGATCGCCAAGCAGTGGCTCGGTGACGCCGGCCGCTGGCCGGAAATCTGCCGCATGAACAAGCACCGCCACTTCCCCCAGGTCGGCGGCACACTGCGTGACTGCGACTTGATCTACCCGGGCTGGGAACTGCGGCTACCCGCCGATGCCCAACCCCCACAGACCGCCATCCCGGGCCGCCGCCCGCCCTCACCGCGACCTGGCACCGTCGCCCCATCCCCACCGCCGAGCAACCCGCCGGAAGCCCCGCAGCCCACCGATCCATCCACGCCGGAAAACCATGAGACGGCTGCCACGCCCAGGAGCTCTTCGCCGACCGCACCCGCCGCACCGGATTCCGGGTCACCCACCGACGCTCCCACGCGGCCTTCGTCCTCGCCGGAAGCCGACGGCGCGCAACGCCGGCAGGACGCCGACCACCAGCGGGGTCTGCAGCTGACCTCCGCGGAGTGGCTGCCCTGGTCACTCGCCGCCGCCATCAGCGCGGCGGCTGCCCTGGTGTGGCGGCAGCGCCGGCGCCGCTACACCGGTGACCCCCACGATCCGCCCACTGACCTGCCGACCCCGGTGGCCGAGCTACGCCGTGCCGTGGCCCGAAACCCCGAACTCCCGCACCCCGACGACGGGGCACCAGTGGCCGCCCTTGTCCCGCTGCCGTCCGGTGGCGTCGGCCTCGTCGGCGACGGCGCAGCTCCCGCCGCACGCGCCACCCTCGTAGCAGTGCTGGCTTCCGGCGACCCGCAACACCCCGATGCGCGCGGCGAAGTCGTCATCGACGCCGCTACCCTCACCACGCTGCTCGGCACCGAAATGACGACCGTCAGCCCATGGCCCCGCCTGCACATCACCGACACCCTCGACGACGCACTCACCACGATCGAGACCCAACTGCTGCACCGCAGCCGCCTTCTCGACGAACAGACACTGACCGACCCCGAAGAGCAGCAACAACCCAAGAATCCGGAAGCAAAGGTTCCGCCTCCGGTCGTCCTCATCACAGAGACACCAGCCGCAGCAGCCGCAGCCCGCGTCAAAGCGGCTCTGGCCGCGGGCGCCAGCAAGCAGGTATTCGGGGTACTGCTCGGTGAGTGGCCCCCCGGCGTCACCATTGACGTAGCCCCAAACGGACAGACCACCCTCATATCCGGTCAGCCAACCGAACCGCTACCGCCGCGCCTACCCGTACTCGAACCCACCACAGCGATCCAGACCCTGACCACGCTGCGAGAAGCACAAACCGGCGAACCTCCAACGACAACCTCGCCAGCCGAGCCAGCCACGGTCATTGCCCTGCACGCCAGCCGGAATGACGCGGCATCTCAGGATCAGCCCACGGCGACTGCAACCTCCTCCGCCGCTGTCGTCGGGAAGGCCCGACTTCGGGTGCTCGGCTCGCCGCGGATCGAGGACATCACCAAACCGGGCCGGCCCCTGCGCGCCAAAGCCCTCGAACTCGCCGTCTTCCTGGCCTGCCACCCCGACGGCGTCACCACCCGCGACATCGGCGAATACCTCGAACCCGACGCCCGCCTCAGCCAAGCCGATCAACGCGTACACACCAACGCTTCGAACCTGCGACACGTCCTCGGCCGTGCCGGCACCGCCGAGACGAAAAACGCCTACGTCATCAAAACCGCCGGCAGGTACCGACTCGACCCGACGACGGTCGACGTCGAGGTGTGGACCCTCCGAGACCTCATGCGCCGCGCCACCATCGCCACCGGACCGCGACGCCACGAACTGTTGACCGCTGCCTGCGAGCTCTACGACGCGCCACTGGCCGATGGGCAGGACTACGAGTGGCTCCAGCCCCACCGCGAGACGGTGCGGCGATGGGGCACCGAAGCCCACCTGCTCCTCGCCGACGACCTGCTTAAGCCAGACCCGCAGACCGCATCTGACCTGCTGGACAAAGCCATCGTCCTGGACCGGTACAACGAAGCCCTCTACACCAAGGCTATGCACGCCCGGCACGCCCTCGGCGATGCGGACGGCATTCGTACTCTTCTGCGCGCCCTGACGAGAGTGCTCGCCGACCTCGATGCTCAACCGAGCGAAGACACTATCGCCCTTGCCGCCCGGCTCGGCGCGGAGTTGGACCATACCTGACCTAAACGCTTCACAACGCCACGGTCCGTGTGCCCAGGAACAAGGACATGACGCATTGGGCGCCAGCCGATGCGGACTGGCCGCCCAACCTAACGACTCGAGCCTCGCCTTGGCGGCTCATGGAGCTCAGGTGGCGTCCGGATCTGCCGAGAACAGTGCACTCGATCATGCGCGGCGAGCCCCGCATTCTTCATGCTGGTGGGATCACAGTGACGCCGGGCCACCGTGTTCGAGGCTGATGGCGCTCAAGCCGGGTAAGGGACTGGGCGATGGTGACGCGTCGGGGGTTGCGCCGCCAGACGCCGTTGAGGAGGTCGCCGACGCCCAGCGGGGCGCAGATCTCGACAGCATCGTCCGCGTCGAGGCGCACTGCCACCGCTGTAGCGGTCTCAGGCCACGTGTTGACAGCATCTTGGATCGATTTGAGCGGTTCGACTGCACCGCCTCCGAACTTGCCGGGATACCAGATGTGTACCGCGGCCTGGTTCTTCGCTTCCCACGGCACTCCGGGAAGACGTGTCCGAAGCTGTTCGGTCACCCGGTCGTCGTTGCTGCGGCTCAGATCATGTGGATCGAAGAACGCCACGTCGACGTCGCGGACTCGGGCAGGTGAGAAGCCTGATCCGTAGCGCTCGCCCCAGACGAGGTCTCGCAGAACGCCAGCACCTACCCAGGCGTCGGCGAGGGACTCGTCACGTACTGTTTCCAGCACGCGCACCAACCATGTGCTCGACCGGATCAGATCGATCAACGCATCTGCCGTGTTGTCACTTGGGTGCTCTTCGTTCCCGGCGTCGGGGCGCCGCGGGTATGTGGTCACGGTCGGCGCCAGATGGCTTCCCACTGGGTCCACTGTCCGATGCCCGGTGGGATCCGTTCGGTCCGTTGCGCCCGCAGCGGAAGCACGGGCATCCATCCGTTGAACAGAGTGTCTAGCTCAGCCCCGCTGAAGAAGTGGATAGTCAGCCCGTTCTTCGGCCCTGCCGTGTAGCGGACCGAGAACCCCTCGTCCGGATCACGCTCGACGATCTCATGCGCCGGCCATACGTCGGTTCCTACAGCGTTGACGCGCACGCACAGCAGCCCACCGGCCTCAACTCGCTCCTGCGCCATACGAATATGCTCATGTGCCTCACGCCGGTCACCGTGCTGGAACACCTGAATCCCGACAACAAGCGGCCACCGACGGCCAGGAGGCAACGCTTCGAGGTCTCCATGAACCAGATGACTCGCCCGGTCCGGCCGGGCCTGCGCAAGCTGGCGGATGGCCTCATCCGACACGTCCAAACCCAGAAGGTTCAGACCGCCGTCGAGTAGCGGAAGCAGATTCCTGCCGTTGCCGCAGCCGATGTAGAGACCCGCGGAGATATTGTCGCGCCCGACAGCCTGCAGTATGTCGCCTACGAAGCCAACAGGTGGTTCGTCGGCATAACGGCCGTGCTTGTACTCCTCATTCCACGCCTCGGCGGTGCTTCTCGCGACGCTCACCGCGTCACTCTGGCACACCCTCACGCTCCACGTGATCCCTCCATGCCTACCCACCACCGACGCACTGGCGGCTGGTCGGCCAAGATCGGGTGCACGGATCTGCCGCGGTTAGTGACCCGCGATCATGCCGATAGCCCACTGCCTAGACGGGGGCGAGGGGCGTGCGGGGTGTGTCGGGAAGGGTCACCGTGATCGGCTGGCCTGGCACGACCTCGCCGCCGCGTTCGACCACTGCCATCACGCCGGCCTTGCGAATGACCGGCGCGGTCGCGCACTCCGGCGACGCGGTTGACGGAGCAGGGTCGTCGGTCGGCGTCCCGTCCGCGCGGGACAGCACCACCTTGAGCAGCCCGGGCCGAAAGGCGTTGATCTGCGCACAGGGGTTGCGCAGGCCGGTCAGTCGCACGGCTGGACCGCCGAAATCGAGCAGCGTCCCGGTCGGCAACCCCAGCAGGTCGAGGTCGGCGGTGAGGACGTTCTCCCCGAGATCACCCGGCCCCAACTCATAGCCCATGGCCCGAGCGTCGTTGAAGACCTCGGCATGGATGAGGTGGACCTGGCGCAGGTTGGGCTGGTTCGGGTCGCGACGCACGCGCGACCGATGCTGGACCAAGGTCCCGGCGTGGGCATCGCCGAGTACACCGAGCCCGGCCACGAGGGTGATCGACTTGGCCGGCGCCTTGCTGAACCGATGGGTCTCGTCACGACAGACGGCAACGACGCGGGGGGTCGGCATACGGTCATCCTCTCGCGTCGCCCGCCGGAAGCGTGCGACGAACTCGTTCGGCCAGAGCGCGGTGCAGCCCGGCCGGAGCGGTGTGCATGTGGCCATAGGCATCACCAGCGACCAGCGGCATTCGAACTCGATCAAGCTGGCGCAACCGAAGCATAGGAGTCGGACGGCCCCGTTCGCATGTCCGGCGACATCCCAACGACGTACGGATTTGCCGCGATCCGGGCGCCAGTCCGCGTCTACCGATCATTCGTCGTGAAGGTCGAGACCGGATCGTCGAGTCGCACATCAGTCGAAGTATGAGCAGATGCGAGGGCCACGGCGTCCGGCAAGCGGCATCCGGCGGCAGCGACTGTCCCGAACCCAGGAACGTGCCCTTCTCAAGCAGGCTCCTGAACGATCCGTCGGATCTTGGCGATCTGGTCGTTCCAGCTGCTCAGCTGAGTGATCTTGACGACGTCGCCGGTCTGCGGTGCTTGGATGATGAGTCCTTCGCCGAGGTACATGCCGACGTGGCGTGGGTGGGCCGGGGTTCCGTTGCTGCCGGGGATCAGGATGAGGTCGCCGGGTAGCAGGCGCGTCGGGCTGGCTACTGGTGTGCCGGCGTTGGCCTGGTCGGTGGTGATACGTGGGATGGACACGCCGGCTGCTCGGTAGGCCGCTTGCATCAGGGATGAGCAGTCGCACTGTTTGTGGGGGTCGTTGGAGTGCGGGTCAGTGCACGAGCCGCCGAAGTGGTAGGGCGTGCCGAGCTGGGCAGCGGCCCAGAACACCGCGGTTGTCACCGCTGGCGGGGTGTCGGAGGGCAGCGTGAATCCGGCCGGTAGGGCTGCCAGTGCATCGGCGGTGCAGTCGGCGAGGGTGGTGGTGAGCTGCTCCACCAGGCGGAGGGCATCGTTGGTCCATGTGGCGTACGCGTTGGGGTAGGCCGAGGCTTGGACCGCCTGGGCGGCCTGGGTGAGCGGCATCGATTCCCAGCCGGAGATTGTGAGGAGCTTGTCGAAGAACTTGCCTGCTTGATAGGCGGGTTCAGACAGTTGTGCGACGGTGCCCCATCCCTGGCTTGGGCGTTGTTGGAACACCCCGATGGAGTCGTGGTCGTTGCGGGCGCCCAGATGGGGCAGGTTGCGGAGGCGGGATTCCTGCATGGCGGTGGCCACGGCGATGACCCAGCCCCATCGCGGGATGCCCTTGGTGACGCCGGTGTCGACGATGGTCGCGGCTACGTCAACTTGCTCGGCATCCCAGGTGCCGACGGTAGGCGGTCGCCCGGAGAGATGCATGTTGGGTGTGGCGGCGATGCCGCACTCCCTGGAGCCGCCGCCCATGACGGCCGTCAGCAGGAGTATGGGCAGGCCGAGGCAGGCAACGACGACGAGGCTGACAATGCCGGTGATGGCTCTGGTCATGGCGGCGGCCTTTCAAACGGCTGGGGATGGCAGATCGGACAGGAACCGTCGTGAGCACCCTCATCGGCGGTCGGCAGGCCGGTGCGCGGAGGGCTTCCAAGGTGGTAAAGCGCAGAACGACCGTGGGCCGCACACGCGGGCGGCCCACCTCAAGCTGCTCGATCAGCCGTGGACGTGCGGCGCGTCTACACGGCTGACTGAAGTGACCCCCTAAGACCGGACACCTCCTGACTTGGCATCCTGCCGAGGAGGAGGAAACCGCTGTGGCTCGACAGAGCAAGTACCCCGAGGAGTTCCGCCGGCAGGCCGCGGCGTTGGTGCTCGACTCCGGTCGCACGATCCGTGATGTGGGCCGGGAGTTGGGCGTCAACCACGAGACGCTGCGCAACTGGGTCGACCGGATGCGGCAGGAACGCGACGGCGGCCGGCCCAGTGACCTGGCCGCTGATGAACGTGCCGAGCTGGTGCGGCTGCGGCGGCAGGTCGCCCAGCTGGAGCTGGAGAAGGAGATCCTGAAAAAAGCCGCGGTCTTCTTCGCACGCGAGACGGAGCGGTGAACCGGACCGACGTCTACCGGTTCATCGACGCGGAGAAGACCAGCTACCCGGTCCGTCTGCTCTGCCGCCTGCTCGGCGTTGGCCACAGCGCCTTCTACCAGTGGCTGCGCGGCGGTCGACAACGTGCCGCCAACCGGCAACGCCGCGACGAACAGCGCGTGGAGATCACCCGGCGGGCGTGGTCGGAGCACCGAGGCGTCTACGGCGCCCGCCGGCTAACCGCTGAGCTGCACGAGCGCGGTCACCGTTGGAACCGCAAGTCGGTAGCGAGACTGATGCGGCTAGCAGGGATCGAGGGCGCTCACCGGCGCCGGCGCGGCAAACCCCGGCGGAAGGCCGCGTCCACGGCGACCGCACCGGACCTGGTCCAGCGGCAGTTCCACGCCACCGCACCGAACCGGCTCTGGGTTGCCGACATCTCCTACCTACGCACCTGGGAAGGATTCCTCTACCTCGCGGTCGTGGTCGACGCCTACTCCCGCCGCGTTGTCGGATGGGCGATGGCCGATCACCTGCGCACCGAGCTCATCCTCGATGCCGTCGGCATGGCCATCCAGCACCGCCGACCCGCCCGTGAACAGCTCATCCATCACTCGGATCGGGGGACGCAGTACACGTCGTTCGAGTTCGGCCGCACCCTGCGTTCCTGCGGGGTCCTGGCCTCTATGGGCTCGGTGGCCGACTGCTACGACAACGCCATGGCGGAGACGTTCTTCGCCACCCTCAAGACCGAACTGATCTACACCCGGTCCTGGCCGTCTCGCCATGAACTGGAGATGGAGGTCTTCTCCTACATCGAGGGCTTCTACAACCCTCGGCGTCGGCACAGCCGTCTGGGTAACGTCAGCCCCGACACCTACGAGAAGATCCACCGAGAGTCCCTGACAGACATCGAGGTGTCCGGCGGGTAGGGGTCACTTCACTCCCCACGCCGGGCGCCACCTGGCCCGCATTGGGCCCGCCGCTCAGCAACACCTCCACGCTCTGACGGCCGAAACGTAGTCAGCGGTCAGGCTGCACCGCGAGCGGCAGGAGCGGGAAGCTTTGTGCCGGGGTGGTCGCTGCTCTGTCGGTGCCTCCGGGCAGACTGATGCCGTGCCAGTCATCACCGCCGTTCTCGGGGACATCACGACGCAGGACGTTGACGTCATCGTCAACGCGGCGAACAAGGCGATGCGCGGAGGCGGCGGTGTGGATGGCGCGATCCATCACAGCGGAGGCCCGGCGATCCTGCGTGACTGCATCGCCCGGTTTCCTGACGGCCTCGCCACCGGCGACGCCGGATGGACAACAGCAGGCGACCTGCCGGCCCGGTGGGTCATCCACACCGTCGGCCCCAACTACCACGCCGGTCAGCGCGACCGCTCCCTGCTGGAGTCGTGTTACCGGCGCGCGCTTAAGGTCGCCGACGAACTGGGCGCGCGCAGCGTCGCATTCCCGCTGATCAGCACCGGCGTCCGCGGTTGGCCACACGCCGATGCCATCGAGGCGGCGATCGAGACCATCGCGGCCGCCGAGACGGGCGTCGACGAGGTACGGCTCGTCGCATTCGACGAAGCCATGCACAAGCGAACCCGCGCGGCCGTCTGGGTTCGGTGTCCGCCGTCCGTCGACACAGACAGCGTCGGCTCCTTGTTTGAGCGCGAGCCGATCCAGTACTCGCTGCGCGGCGATTTCTACCTGTGGCGAGAACTTCGCGCGCGGTTCGCCGACACGCCGCTGCCAGACGACTGGTTCGACTTACGGACGCTCATCATGGACACCATCGAGCAGGTTGTCGGCGAACATCTCACCAGCCGCGAATCGGCACCGTGGCACGACCACGCCGGAGCGATATACGTCCCCGAGTTCGACCCGGGCCACGGCATGTCTGCCGGCGCCGTCCACGTTCCATGGTGGGTGCACACGGGCGTGCCGATCCTGCTCGACCGCTACGCCGCGCGACGCGAACCCGACACATTCCCTGCTGACTGACTCGATCCACCTGCACCAGGCACGGCCCGGGCATTGTGGTAGGCCAGCGGACGGCGTGGACGGCGCTTGGTCCACACTACACAGACTGCCCTCAGCGCACGGCAGTGGACGCGGCCGCGTGCAGGATGACTTCCCACGCGACAGCTGGCATCCTGGAGTCCCGATGGCTGCTTCGAAAGGGGCGCGGTGGTCAGGGGCCGCACAATCAACGATTGGTACCTCGGTCGTGGCTCGTCCTCGGCGGATGACAGGACTGACGACGAAGCTCCCGATCACGGGCCTGACACGTGGCTGGACCGGGCTCTGGCCACACCTGATCGCTCTTCCGCACCCCTGGCTATGAAATCCAAGCCCCCTGCCCGGCGACGAGGCAAGGCGGAGGCGACCGCGGCTTCGGCAGGCATCCGTCGCGCACCAAAGCCGTCGGTTCGTGAACTCGAGAGTGAGATTGCCGTCATCCTGCGCTCGAAGGCGCAGGAATCCGTGCAAAAAATTCTTCACCGCAAGGGCGACGGTTGGGCTCGCCTAACATCGAAAGAAATTTCTCTTGCCGTACGCCGGGTACAATCCCGAATCAAGCGCATCCCGAAGCCCCGCAAGGAGATAGTGGTCGCTGCGACACCCAGACCTGTTGAGGTTCGCCCTCCTCTCGAGGAAATTCGCCGGGCGGTTCTTCATGTTCATGCGCGCCGGCCGTTGTGGGCCACCTGGGAGATCTCGCGTCACCTCCGCAACATGGGATGGGCGAATGTATCGACCGACCTGGTGAGGAGCATTCTTCCGCCGCCTGGTATCTCGATACCTGGTACCGAGAGCCTGGCTGTCAAACGGCGCCGCGCTAAGACCAAGAAAGAGCGAATCGGTCCGAAAACCCGCAAAGCGCTACAGCAAGCGGCTTCGCCCCGTAAGGCGAAATCCGATGGAGCTCCGCCATCCCTGACAAAACAAGCGCCACCCGAGGTTGCCACACGAGGGACGGCGTTCTGCCCTTCGTGCGGCGTCCGGATCTCGGTGCTGGGGGCGTGCCGCTGCTCGTGAACATCTCGTTCTCCCTGCGGCGAAGATCCAGTGGCCTTGCGCCGCAGTGGTGGACCCGACCGGATCCCGACCCTGACCGCCGCCGGGCCTCGGGCCTACCGAATCCGCGTCCCTGTCCGCGGACGAGACGCGGCCACCGACGCAGCCGTTTCCGACCCGGTCGAGCAGTACCCGATCATCGCTTGGCCGGCACCGCTGCACCTGATCAGGTGAAGCATTGGAATTCTCCCCCCGGCAGACGGGCTTTGATCTCAGCTTCACGCTGGACAAGATCGGCACGCATCCCGTAGACAACTCCTCGGTATGTGGTCGCCGGCAAGTTGCCGGTGCATTCGAGCCGTGACCCGTCAGGCAGCGAAAGTGATGATGAGTTGACGACAGAGGTGCGGTCATTCGAGGAGGCCGTTCGGTCGGCCGTCGAGCAGGGACGCGCGGAACTGATGCACCTGGACGACATCACGGACGACCTGGTCGCCGCGTTCACTCAAGGGCAGGGCCCGGGCTCGATCGCTCGGTTGGAAAACTTCATCCAGGGGTTTCCGGCGGAGCTGCGGCGTCACCTCGACCGTGAGCGGGAGTCGCTCGGCACGTTCAACATCGCGTTCTTCGGGCGGACCGGCGCCGGGAAGAGCACCCTGCTGTCGGTGTTCGGCCGGCTCGACGGGGCGTACGTCTCACCCGGTGGCAACGATTTCACCACCGAGGTGCGCCATGTCGCGTGGCGGGACTGCCGGCTGTTCGACACACCCGGGATCAACGGCTGGGGCGCCTCCGAGAGTCGTGATGTCCTCGAAGCCCGGGCCCGTGCGGCGGTGGAGACGGCCGACATCGTCCTCCTGTGCTTCGACAGCCAGTCCCAGCAGGCGATGGAGTTCGAGAAGATCGCCGCCTGGGTCCTCGACCGGGGAAAGCCGGTGGTGGCCGTCCTCAACTCCCGTAACCGGAACTGGCGCCACCCTGCATTGGTCCGGGAGTCCGGCCGCCGTCATCTGTCCGAGACGGTCCGCCAGCACGCCGACAACATTCGGAGCCAGCTCGGCCGGATCGGGTTGTGGGACATCCCGGTCGTCGCGATCCAGGGGCAGCGGGCCCTCTACGCGCGCGCGGCGACCCCGTTCCGCGGTCCGATCCCTGAGGGCATCCAGAACGAACGGGACAGGTTCGGTACGGACTACCTCGATCGCTGGTCGAACTTTCCCACGCTGGAGCGCCTCATCATCGCCGCGATCGCGGAAGGCGGCGCCGATCTGCGGTTGACCGCGCTGCGCGAGGACATTTGGTCACGGTGCCGCCGTGGGGTCGGTGAGCTCGAAGACCTGGCGGCCGAGTTCGAGCGGGAGGCGGAGTCCCTGGAGCGCCGGGTCGAGTCGATGTTCGCCGTGTTGGGCTATCCGGAGGACGCCGAGCGTGCCGAGTGGCTGCACGACACAGCGCTCAGCGGGGATCTGATGGATCTGTCCGAGCAGGCGCGGGGTGCCCCTTACACCTCGCCGCCGAAGGGGTCGCTGGACCGTTACGTCCGGCATCTCGCCACGTCGTACCTGGCCGGCTGCCACCGGCAGGCAAAGGTCAACGTGGACGATGTCATCCAGCGGGCCTTCGCCGAGCGCAAGGCGTTCGGCGAGCCGGAGTTCCGGGCGGCCGCGTACGACGAAGAAGCCATGACCGCCGCGGCGCAGGCCGTGTGGGCGGACCGTCAGGTGTTTCTGCAGCGTGAGCTGGAGATCGCGGTGGATCACGAGTCCGCCGCGAGCGGGCCGGCTGCGGTGCACGCCGTGACAATCGCCGGCGACGAGGGTGGCACCCTGCTGGGTAACGCCGCCCAGGGTACGAGCATTGCGCTGGGTCTCGGCGCTCTTGCGCTGCCGCTCATCTGGAACCCCGCAGGATGGGTGCTCGCCACCACCCTCGCCGGCATCGGCATCGTCAACCAGGCCGGGCAGTACTTCGGCAAGAAGGCGAGCCAGCAGGGGGAGGAGCAGACCCGCAAGGCGATGGCCGACGCCATCGCTGAGGGCCATCGAGCGGTGGACCGAACGTTCGTCGCCTCCGAGGACGCGCTGGTCCAGGACAGCCGCAGAGCCGCGTGGACGTTGTTGGGGCTGGCGGTCGGCGAGACGCTGAGCGCTGCGATCGAGTTTCGGATGGCGCGCGCCCGGATCACGCGGCTGCTCGACAGTCTGCGGGCCTGCGCCGACGCGATCCGGCCCGCACCCGCGGTGACCGACGTCCTGCGGCGGGCACAGCGCCGGATGGGGGAAACCCCGGCCGAGGTGACCCGGGTGTTGCTGGGCGAGGACTGGCTTGAGTCCGGCGTCGAGCACCAGCCGGTGCGAATCAGCGAGGCGGTGCGCGAGACGTACGCGCGCCGCCAGGAGGCGGACCGTGCGCGGCTGGCACGCGCCGTGACGGCGGCGTGGCGGTCACCGACACCGGCCCAGATCCGCTCCTGGTGTCACGACCTCGAGGGCGCGGCCCGGCGTGACCCGGCCCTGGCCGACGTCGTGGGAGCCTTCTGGCGCGTCGCTGGCGCGCGGCCTGTCTTCGCCGTGCTGGGAGACTACAACTCGGGGAAGTCGTCGCTGGTCCACCGGATCATGGTGGATGGTGGTCGGCGGCCGGACACCGCGTTCGACACCCGGGCGCTGCCGGCGACCACGGCCGCGAGCCGCTACCGGTTCCCCGGGTTCGATCTCATGGACACGCCCGGCCTGCAGAGCGGACACGACGAGCACGATGCCACCGCGCTCGAGGCGGTCACCGAGGCCGCTCTCGTGCTCGTCGTCGTCAACGTCAACCTGTTGGTCGGGAAGACCTCGATGCTGGAGGAGCTCCTGCGCGGCACGGAGATGATCGCCGCCAAGGGCGGGCGGACGGTGTTTCTCATCAACCGGTGCGACGAGCTGGGCGCCGATCCGCTGACCGCACCCGATGATTTCCTCCATCGGCAGAACCGCAAAGGCGAGGAGCTGCGCGCAGCCCTCGCCGCGCGTTGCGTCGACGTGGAGCTCGACCGGATCCACTGCCTGTCCGGGGACCCGTTCGGCCTGGTCGGTGGGGTCGCGACGGCGGAGCCGGTGGACTTCGACGAGCATCGGCTGTGGGACGGCGTGGTCGCACTGACGAGCGCCCTGTTCGGTCTCTCCGACGAGCCGCTTGCCGACGCGGCGTCCTCGGCCGCCCTCGACGCGGCGGTCACCGCCCTCAAGCGTCACCGGCACGCACTGCACCTGGTGCTGACCGACGGTGAGAAGGCGCGGAGCAGCCTGGAACCCCTGATCGCCGGCCTGCGGGACGCGATACGCGACGCCGTGGTCGTCGAGGGTTCACTGCGCGAGGACGCCCGCCGCATGGTGGACCGGCACGCGGTGCCGGCGAAATCCGCGGTGGCGGACCTCGACCGCGAGGACGCCCAGAAGCTGAAGGACATCGTCGAGTCCTGGTGGAAGACTCCACAGTTCGAAGCTGATCTTGATCGCTACCGCGAGGACGCGGCACGCCGGTTGGCCGAGTGGCATGGTGATCATCTCTCCACGATCGGGCGTGAGATGCGCGCTGCCGAAATCCAGGTGACACCCGAGCTCGCGGCAGAGTTCCAGGCCCAGGGAACCGCCTGGTACGAGGAGGTGGCCGCGGGCGCGGGCACCCTCGCAGGAGCGGTGGCGCCGCTCGTGCAAGCCCTCGGCAACCGGGACGCGTATTACACGGTCCTGAAGCAGTTCAACTACAAGTTCAAGCCGTGGGGCGCGGTCAAGGGCGGCGCCAAGGTCGCCCGCGTCGGGCTCGTCCTCGGGGCCATCGCCTCCGTCGTCGACGTCGCGGTGATGGCTACCGATGCCCAGAAAGCCGGCCAGCACCGGGAGCAGCAGGAATCGGCGTTCCAGACCATCGACGAGACGGCTGCGCGGATCGTGGATCTGATCATGCGTGATGAGCAATGGGGAGGTCACGTCGCCTACCTCGAGCAGCGGACCGCGGACCTCGAAGCGCTGCTCGACGAACACCTCGCCCGGGATTCGTCGATCGCCGACGGGATGGACTCGGCGAAGGTACGGGCCGAGGCGGCCGACGCCTTGATCATGGCGGCGGAAGACATGGAAGGAGCGGATCACAGTGGTTGACATCGACGCCGTGCGCGACTGGCTGGGGCGGCTTCCCGGTGGATCGCCCGGGCGGTACGCCGAGGACTGGGACGCCTTCCAGAAACAGGACCTACCGATCATAACCCTCTTCGGGTCCTACGACACCGGCAAGAGCTCCCTGCTCCGGCGCCTGCTCGTCGACTCGGGCCGTGACGTTCCCGACT
The DNA here is from genome assembly GCF_030519385.1 of Micromonospora sp. C28ISP2-4. Classification (NCBI taxonomy): domain Bacteria; kingdom Bacillati; phylum Actinomycetota; class Actinomycetes; order Micromonosporales; family Micromonosporaceae; genus Micromonospora; species Micromonospora sp. C28ISP2-4. The sequence goes on from NZ_JAUMKG010000006.1 coordinate 79,474, forward strand.
GGCTGACGATCAGCGCACGCCACGAGACCTTCGAGGTCAACGACGTCGACCTCGGTACGTGCATCGTCCGCGACACGCCCGGATTCGACGTCGGGGCGTCAGGCGTCCGCGAACAGAACAACTCCCGCGCGATGGCCGCGGTCGGGCTCACCGACGTCGGCATCGCGGTGCTGACCCCGCAGCTGGCGACCGCCGAACGCGATGTGCTGCGGAAGCTGCTCACGCAAGGCTGGCCGGCCGGGACCATGTGGTTCGTCATCTCCCGGTTCGACGAGGCCGTCGGGAACCCCGAGTACAACCTCGCGGCATACCGGGACCTCGGTGACCGCAAGGTCCGCGAGCTGCGGAACCTATTCGGCCTGGACGACCAGGTGCAGGTTTTCGTCGTCTCGCAGGACCCGTTCCAGACCGCCGGACCGGTCACGGATCTCGGCCGCGACACCTGGGACGAGTTCCGGGACTGGGACGGCATGCAGGACCTCACGAACGCTCTCGGGGCGCTGGCCCCGTCAGCCCTGCCCGCATGGCGGCACGCGGCCGGGCAACGGTACTGGTCAGCGGTGCTGAACGAGACCTTGTCCGTACTTCGCGGGCAACTGGCGGACTACGCGGAACAAGCCAGGGTGGCGGCCCACGGCGTCGATCGCCGCGAGCAATGGGAGAGGCAACTGGGCAACCTCGACCGGGCCGCTCAGGCCAGCCTCGAAGGTCTCGTCGACGAGGTGCTGCGGCGGTCGTGGACTTCCGGCTCCGCCGCCGACGACCTGGAGCGTACGGTCGGCGAGTGGTTCACCAAACATGAGAGCCACCTCGATCGGCTGCGGCAGTCGATCCGCAAGGGCAAGGAGCGAGACCGCGCCCTGCCCACCTGGGCCGGCTTCGCATCGCTGGTCGGGACACTCAAGTCCGGGGAGAACGCCACCACCGCCCCGGACGGGCTAGGCCAGATCTCGGAACACACCAAGAACATCGGGGGCATGCTGCTCGGCGTGCTGAAGACCATGACCAAGGACGTCGCAGAGACCGCCGGCAAGGAGACCAAGACGTTAAAGATGGCCGAGAAGGTGAAGCCGTACCTCGGCACCGCCGAAGCCACGCTCCCCCTCACCGTCTACCTGACGACGTTCGTCGACCAGCACCTCGCGAATCGCACGCGCCTGAACCAGGACAAGGCCGCGGCCGAGATGCGTCAACAGGTCATCGCCGAATGCACGCGGCTCGCCCAAGACACCTGGCAGCCGTTCGTCGACGACGTACGCGACGAGATCATCGCCCAGACGAAAGACCAGGTCGACCTCGACGCGAGCCTGCGCCAGCTCGTCGGGCAACTGCAAGAAGCCATCGCGGAAGGCGAGGGTCTCGCTCGGTCGGACGCAAGGCCGCTGCACCAGACAGGGGCGTAAGCAAGTGGGCTACTGATCGTCTGTCTCGTCCCGTCATGGTGATTCTCCTCCCCGGGTCGCCCTTGGTTTTCCACGGCACCCCCCGAGGTACTTCACCAGCGACCAGCGTCGGCTCGCCCAACGGATCATTGTCGCAGGGGCGCCGAGGGAGGGTTTTGTAGTCACACACGACTCACCGTGCTGCATCAGGCCGCCGAAGGTTCGTTCCAGGACCCACCGGCGGGATGAACGCGGAAGCCCTTCCCGGCGTGGCGGCGTACCCACTCCACGTCGATGCAGAGCCCGGCGCCGTTCGTCCGCACGACGGTGTTGTAGCCGCTTGAGGCGTTACTGCGACACCCCACAAGGGACGGTAGGTTACGGGTCATGAAGGCAGTCTCACTTTCTGCCGTCGCCACGGCAGCGGTCCTCCTTGCCGGTTGCGGCAACAGCGCCGATACACCAGCACCCCGGGGCCCAGTTTCGCAGGCCAGTTCGGCCGCGCCTGCCACGAGAACCCCGACCGCTGTGGACAGGTCGCCATCCCCGACTGAGGACCAGGGCCCGGCCCGGCTCAAGATCGGCCAGACATTCACCGGCGCTGGTTGGAAAGTAACCATTTACTCGGCCAAATTTGACGGACAGGCGGACTCCGAGCCCGACAAGGGCAAAGTGTGGGTGCCGGCCGATGTGAAGATCTGCAACGCCACCACGGGGGAGAGCCTGCCGACCCCGAGTTGGAGCTCCTGGCAGCTCAAGACCACCGACGACTACCAACTACAGCCCGCCGACATCACTCCCGAACCGCGGCAGCCTGCCCTGCCTTACTCCGCCACAGTCCTGCCGAAAGACTGCGTTCGCGGCTGGCTCACCTTCGAGCTGGATAAGGGAAGCAGGATCAAGGAGATCCGCCTCATCGAGGACCAACTGTTCGGTCCAGGCCCGGCCATAGCGATCTGGGGCTAAGAGGCGGATGTCTCTGCAGCGAGTATGGCGCTCAACGACCTTCTGTCCCATGAGGGCAAGAGCGCGGCGCCCATGGTCTCATGCACCTACGGAGCGTTGCGCCCCGATGATCATGTCCTCTGCCGGAAGATCAGTGATTTGGAGTGCCGGAGGACGAGGCCACAGGCGGCTTGCCGCTTCTGACTGAGATGTCCCCAGGGTGGATACCTCCCGCAGTCCATAGCGCGATGACGAGGGCCGGTGCCGAGGCCACTCGACGAGCTGGCCCCGGGATGTACGGCGTCGGCGGCGGCCAGCCGGAGGGACTGTCTCCAACGTCGTCACCCTGGCTATCACCTCGACGCTCGTCCGTGCTTGCGCCCAGTCGGAGCCGGCGGCAGACTGGCGGCCGTGGTGACTGGTCCTGGGTGGTCGTCTTCAGGATCAAGGACTTACGCGGGCCGGTTTCCGCTGTCGGTGGAGCGGTTCACCATGAACGTTGTAGATCGGCTTGTCCCCGGGGTCACGACGGTTACTCTCAACGCCCGCTACTACGCGCTTCACGGCCTGATCTCCGCGGAGGCGCAGAGGCGGGGCTTGCCCCGCAGCGCGGCACAGAGCCTGTTGCGCCGGGCTGAGGTCGTCGTTGGGGCGGTTTCGGCGCGTCACTACCGCGCCGCCGGCTTCGCCCACGAGGCGCTGTCCCGACCACACGGATACGACGAGATCCTGAGGCGGGCGTCCGACGGCGGCGTGGATGTGGCGGAGTTGGCCGCGCCGGGTGTCTACGCCAAGCCGAATTGGGGTTTCTGGCCGGCGTACCGGGGCTCCGAGGTTCTGCTTCGAATCGTGACCAGAGCCGACGACATCGGTCCCGGTGACCAGATGGATACCCGCGCTGTCGCTCAGGGGCTCGGCGACGTGCTCGACCTGGTCAGCAGGCGGACGCTCGACGACGCGACGCTCGACGCCTACGAGTCGCTGTGCATCTGCCATTCGGCCACCAGCGCGGACGGCGCTTGGCTCGCCCGACTGTTCGCCGCCTCGGACGCCGAGACGCCCGCGACGCGGGCCGGTGTCCGCCGGCAGACGCTGCGCATGATCGCCCGCGTCATTCAGCTGACGGAGGTCCGCCGGGTAACCCGTGACGTGTCGCGATTTCTTGCATACGAGCCGGAGGCGATGAGCGACCCGGTGCTGTCCGCATTGGAGCTGTCCGACGAGTGGCGGGGCCTCATCCTGCGCAACTACTCCGTCACGGCGTGGCGGAGCCTCTGGGCCTGGCTTGTCAACGGCATCCACGGGCTCACGCCCCGCGCGGAGCTGGCCGCACACCTCGCGGACCTGCTACCCGACAGCACCGTGGGAGCGTTCCGGGATGGGCTGCCACGAACCATGGACAGCACGGGGCGGCCGGTGCCCGCCGAGCACGATCCGGGGCTGTTGGGCCTGGAGACTCCCGTGCGCGACCTCAGCGTGCTGGCCCTCGGCGCTCGCCGTGTGCGTGAGCTGGCCGGTCGGGAGCTGCACGGCTTCGAGGGACACGAGGCACAGGACCGCTACGAGCAGCTGGCGCCGCGGTGGTTGGCCGACCAGCTTGACCGATGGCACGACAGGTCGCTGCGCGACTTCGCCCGATGGCTCGCCGACACGATGGTCGACCGGTCGCAGCGGCTCGCGCTGGCCAAGGCCCGCCTCGATCCCCGAAAGGGCGTTCTCAAGATTCCCACCCGGGTGCATCTGCGCGATGACCTGCTGTTCCGCGACTCCGACGAGACCGCGGGTTCCGCCTCGCTGCGGTGGGACCAACTGGCCGGCATCCTCGCCGGCATGGGCCTGCTCGCCCGCACCGACGCCGTGTGGGGGATCGGTGACCGGGGTGACCTCATTGCCTGACCAGGCCTTCGACGTCGGCGGCGGCGACTACCAGAACGCCGGCGACGTCGTGACAGTGCCGTCGCCTCTGCCGTACATCTTTGCCGAGGAGAAACACGCCGATCGGCAGGCCCGTGAGGCGCTCTTCTGCACCTTCAACGCCGACCTAGGCTTCTTCGAGCGTGCCGTGCTGGGCGTCACCCAGGCGACCGGTGCCCGCGTCACGGTCGTCGGCGATCTGCGCATGTCCAACCCGGACCCGCGCGCCGCCCGAAACGCCGGCACCCGCTACGTGCACGGCCTCGCCGTACCCCCAACCGCGGGGAGGGCCTTCCACCCCAAGCTCACCGTCATCGTGGGGCCCGCGCGAGCGCTGGTGGCCGTCGGCTCGGGCAACCTTTCGGTCGGCGGCTGGCACCTCAACGCCGAGACCTGGACGATCGCCGCCGCGGATCGGGACAGGTGTCCCCGGCTGGTCGTCGACGCGGCGGAATGGCTGCGGAGCGTTGCCCGGCTCTGCGCGATCAGCCCGCCCGCCGCCGACGCGATGGGTCGCACCGCCGCCGCCCTCGAAGCCTTGAGCGGCGGCCAGGTCGTTGACACGGGCCACCGGCTGGTGCACACCTCCGACGCCCCCATCATCGACCAGCTTCCCGTCACGCCCGTGGAGTGCCTGCGGCTCTATGCGCCGTTTCACGACGCGCGCGCCGAGGCAATCCAGGAGCTGACGCTGCGTCTGGCCCCGGCACGTGTCACGCTCGCCGTGCAATCCGGGCACCGGACCGTCGTGCAACCCGAGGCGATAGCCCGTGTGATCGGCGACCTCGGCATCGACCTCGAGGTGGTGGAGGACCGGCACCGCTCCTACCGACACGGCAAGCTCGTCGAAGCCATCGGCTACGACGGCGCATGCTGGACGCTCACCGGCAGCCCCAACCTGTCCTCGGCAGCTTTGCTCAAGCCCGTCGCCGACGGCGGAAACGTCGAGCTCGCCGTTCTTGCCCGGCCCTCCGCACCGCTGTTTCCCGGCGGTGTGCCGATCCGCCTCGACGAGGTGCCCGCCGTCCGGATCAGCACGACCAACCACGTCGACACGGCCACCGGGGCCACGCTCCTCGCGGCGACCCGCGCCGCCGGCGGACTGCACCTCACGTTCGCGCACCCCACACCCTGCCCGGTACGGATCGTGGCCTCCGCCCACACCGATTTCGACACCTGGGCGGACGTCGGTGCCGTCCCCGAAGGCGCCGTCCAACACCTCATCGCCGGCGTCGACCTGCCCGGCGGATCCCGGGTGCGGACGGCATGGACCGAACACGGCGTCACGCGCGACGGAAACCTGGTGTTCGTCACCGATCCCGAACGGACCATGTTCCGGGTGAGCGACGAGCCGCGGGGAGGCTCCCAGGGACCGATCGAGATCCTCGCCGACGCGCGCCTGGCCGAACGGTGGCTCCACGGGGTCCAGCAGCTCGCCGCCGCCCGCGCCAGCATCGCCCTACCCGCCGCAGGCGGCACCAGCGGGCCCACCGGCGAGTCGGAGACAGCCACCGGCACGCCGAGGCTCGACACCGACCCCGAGGACTGGCTGCGCTACAGCGACGACGCCAAAAGCCGGCTCGGCACAGCCATGTTCCACTTCTCACTCGGCGGGTTTGCGGCCCTCTCCGCCACCAGCACGAGCTACGGCAGCGACCTGCTCCAGCCGACCGACCTCCTCAGCGACGAACGCGCCGCCGGACTCGACGGAGACGACGCGAACACCGTCAACGACGACATCGACCCCTCGACCGGGCAGAACGCCGAGCTCGGCGGCTCCCGCAACGCGGACGACGAGAGCGACCCGAACGACGACAACGACGAGCGAGCGCTGTACGAGCTGCGCCGCGTCGGCCGCGCGCTCACCCGTGCCGTTCGCGTCGACCTCGCCCACCTGCCCGCCATCGACCGGTTGGCGGTCGGGACGCTCGTGCTCGTCGGCGTCGAACTGGGCGCCTGGGAGACGCCGCACGGTGAGCAGGGGTGGATCACCGTGCTCGCCCAGGTGGTCGAGACGCTCGACCTGGACGACATGCCAGCGGCCATCGAGGCCAACGTCGCGAGCGTGGCCGCCGTCGCTCTCTACCTCATCCGCGACCACCTACCCACGGCGGGCCGCCCCGCCGAGTACCTGCGCTACGAGGAGGCCGCCGAACGGGCCGCGCACCTCGTGGTCGCCGCCGACGCCACCCTCGTGGCTGACTACGCGGAGGCCATAAGCAACAGCCGCGGCTTCCCCATCGACCCGGACGACGTCATGCGCACCGCGGCGATGATCGTCGACGACGACCCGCTCGCCACCGCCATCGACAAACTGGAGGACCGCCGGCCGGCCTGGCGGGTGAACCGGCACGCTGACACCGCACTCCACGTCGGCGGCACCTTCACCAACCCGTTCCACGCGGCGGCCGAGGCTCTCGATGCCATCGACGGCGCCGGCGTCGTCGCCGTGTGGGCCACCGGCGCGAACGGCAGATGGGCGATCGCCGCCCGGGCCGCAGATGACCTGATCCGGGTAGAGCAGCGCGACGGAGCGGTGCGATGGTGGCACTACCGGCTCACGGTGCTCGGCGACGCCACCCGCATCGCCCGGGACAATGAACTTGCTAGCCGCGTCCGCATCAACCACGGCCCGCTCAACCGCGCCTTCCCGGAGGCACTGACCCTACTGGCCAGGGCCGGCATCGACGTCGCTGCGGGACCACCGGAGTAGGCGGTCGCGGCGGCGCCGGTCCGGATTAGCGGCGTATACCGGCCCGCGACGCAGAAGCCCTGCGTCGCTCGGCACTGTCCTGCCCGGCACCGGTCGTCGATCTGGGCGCGGTGCGGGTGCGGACCTGGTAGAGGCGGGGAGGGCGCCGTCAGTACAGGGCCCGCCACGCAGCGTTGGCAACTCCATTCCGTACCCCCGCCACTCGCTCTCGCAGCACCTCCGCGAACGCCGGGCTGTCTCCAGCTCGCCGCAACGGCCCGGTTAACTGGGAGGATGTCGCCGAGGACGGCCGGGGGCATCTCGACGGCCAGGTGAACCAGGGGCGGCAGCGCGGTAGCTGCTGGGCTGGAGGCCGAGGCGTTGGAGCCGGTGGGTGATGGTGGCGGGCAGGACCGGCCGGTCGGGATGCTAACCGGGAACCAGGCATGGGCCGGAGTCGGTGATGCGTTTGGCGACCGGGTACGCCTCTCCTCGAGGTCGCGCTCCCGCCGTTCGCGTGCCACGCTCAACTGCCCCACCAGCACCAGTAGCCCCAGCGCCCGGCAGCAGCGCCGGCGGCGTGCTGGTGACTCCCGCGCCTACCAGGGGGTATCCTGCGGGCATGGCCGACAGGAGCCCCAACACCGGCGCCCGCAGCGAGGAGATCCTCGCCGCCGCCGGCATCGTCGTCTCCGACGAGGGGAAGGCTCGCGCGCGCCGCCGCCTGGACGAGGCCCGGGAGCGGTGGACGGCGGAGCTCGACGCCCAGGCTCGCGAGCAGCTCGGCCTGCCGGCCCGCGCCGCGTGACCGAACCGGCCGTCCGGGTCGTCCTCGACGCCTCTGCGATCATCGCCTTCACCCGAGGGTCGATCGACGTCGGTGAGGTGATCGCCGAGGTCGCCGACGAAGAGAACTGCGTGTTCGGGCTGCCGGTACTGTGCGTGGCCGAAGCCGCCCGGGTGGTCGTCGACACGGACCGCCTGCAGCTGCTCGTCAACCACCCGATCGCCGAGATCCTCTCGCCACCGCCGGACAGCTGGGAGGCCCTCGCAGTCACCCTCGACACGGTCGGCAGGGTCGACGCCGCCACCGCGGTGCTCGCCGCGATCGACCTCGGTTGCAGCGTGCTGACCGGCCAGCCCGGCCTGTACGGCGGCATCGCCGGCGGCGGCCCGGTCATCCCAATCTGACCCAGGTACTACACGGCGTGGACCGCCACCGCGACGGCGAGCAAGACCCGATGTGCACCGGTCAACGCGGCCGGCTCACCATCTCCGGCATCACGCAAGTTCCCCCGATCCGCATCTGGCGTCTATCGTCGCGCCTTGACCTTCCCCTGACTGAAAGGTTCAGTCAGGTACGGGTAGAGCCGTGCCGGCCAGTCGGCGACGCGTGATGCCACCCGGGCCGTTTGTTAGGAGGGCTGTGATGACCGCGGCAGCAGATCGCACCGCAGAGGGCCGGGTGGCTGTTGAGCTTCGTTCGGTGCCGGACTGTCCGAACCTCGCGCCGGCTCGGCATGAGCTGCGCGCGGCCCTGGCCGACGTCGGTCTGCCCATCACGGGGGTCACCGAGGTCGTGGGCGACTATCCGTCTCCGTCGATCCTGGTCAACGGCGTGGACGTGATGGGCGCCACCGGCGACGGTTCAGCGGCCTGTCGCTTAGATATCCCCACTGGCGAGCGCATCCGCGCTGCCCTGCGCCAGGCGATAGGCGCCGGACCCGCTACCACCGCAAGGGAGCAGAGCCGGGTCGATTGCTGCCAGCAGCCGGGCAATGCGATCCGGACAGATCGGCCCCGCCGCGCCGAGCAGCTCCCCGACAGCCTCCAGCAGGTGCATCGAGCGATCCTGCATCACTTCGCCGCCACCGGAGCTGCCCCCACTGATGCCGACATCCGCGCTGCCGCCAGCGAGGCGGACCTGGACACCGCGAAGGCGCTGCGGGAACTTGCCCGGGAAGACCTTGTCGCCCTTGACAGCGGCGGGCGTCTGGTCGCGGCCTACCCGTTCTCCCCAACGCCGACGCCGCACCGGGTTTCATTCGGCGATGTCGAGGTGTACGCGATGTGCGCCATCGACGCGTTGGGCATGCCGTTCATGCTCGGCACCGACGCGACCATCACCTCCGCCGATCCGCACACCGGCCAACCGGTCCGCGTGACCATCACCAACGGTGCCGCCACCTTCCAGCCGGCCGAAGCGGTGATCGTGTACGCGGCCACCGGAGACGCCGGTCGCTCCGTGGACACCTGCTGCTCCACCATCAACTTCTTCACGAGCGCATCCGGCGCTCAGGCGTGGATCGACGCCCACCCCAGCCTGGCCGCCACGGTTCTCGACCAGGACCAGGCCGTCACCCTCGGCCGCGACATCTTCGAACCGCTGCTCGCCCCCCACACCGCCCTCGACCACCGCTTGGTCTGACGCCCGGTCGGCTATCGCCACCGTTAAAGCGGCTCACGGCCAGCGGCGCCGGCTGGCCGACCACGGGCAAAAACTGGTGTCCCTACTCCTAACCACGGTGTCGCCACCGATCCGACCAGCCCGGCACCGTGGATGAGGCAAGACCTTGCCGGCGTGGCCGACGCACCCGCGACCAGAGCGGACGCCCGTGCCGGCACCCGCAGGATTGGGCGCCGGCCTTCGCGGGTGCCGCTCAGCGGGCCTTCTTCGTCGCTCGCTTGCGGGGTGGCGTCAGCAGGTCGGCGATCGCCGCGATCGCGGGCGGCACGAGCCGGTAGTACGCCCAGACGCCGCGCTTTTCGCGTTCGAGCAGGCCGGCCTCGGTGAGGATCCGAAGGTGATGACTCACGGTCGGCTGGGAGAGACCGAGCGGCGCGGTGAGGTCACTCACGGACGCCTCGCCCTCCGGGGCGGACTGGATCAGACTGAGCAGTCGCAGCCGGGCCGGGTCGGCGAATGCCTTCAGCACTCCCGCGAGCCGCTCGGCATCGGCACGCTTGATCGGCTCGCCGGCCAGCGGCGAGACGGCAGGTGTAGCAGTTTTCGCAGTTGGCACGCCGTACATCGTTGCACCAACACCATCGATGCGCCGGTTGAACCAGTACCGGGTCACCGTCAGGTTGCGGGCAGGGAGCCGTGTTGACCTGTCCCGGCCGTGTCAGCGGCCGGATGAGCGAGTTGTCGGCCCCGCCCGAGGGGTGACTAGCGACGGGCAGCGCCGGCGGGTTGGTCAGGCGGTGGGGCCCAGTCCGGTGAGGAGCTTCTCCACCCAGGTGCGGATCTCGTCGCCGATCGGGCGGACCGCTTCGACGCCCTTGCCGGCGGGGTCTTCGAGATTCCAGTTCTCGTAGCGCTTGCCGGGAAAGACGGGCCGCCGCATGCGAGGGCACCCAGCCCCGTGGCGCGACCGGACCACACCCTGCGACGCATTGCGGCGCGTGCCGTGATGCGCGACCCCCGGTTCTGGATCCTCGTTGCCGCCCTGATCGCCCACGGTGCCGCCACCAGCGCCATCGGCGTCCCCGTGGTCGGTTACCTCATCAGCCGCGGCCACCCGGCCACCTTCGCCGCCACCGCCGCCGGCCTGCTCGGCGTTCTGTCTGTCACCGGACGACTCGTCCTCACCGGCGCCCGACGCCGCCTACCGGTCACCACGATCGTCGTCGCGGTGTTCGCGATCCATGCCGCCGCAGCCCTCGCCATGCCCCTCGCTGCCAGCACACGGATGGGGGCCGCAGTCGAAGAAGGAGGAGCGACGGTCGGGCCAGGAACCCTATCCTCCTAGGACGTCTTAGAAGGCGTGTTCCTGCCGCGGGCACGGAAATCCTCGCCCGCTCGCTGCCAAGTCCGGGCCAGTCACACCTCATCAGTGCATGACGTCACCTAGGCCAGCAATGCCAGGCGACCAGAGAAGCAGCGCCTGAACAGCGCACGTGAGCGCAGCGTGGATCGGAGCGTCGAGCCGGGTCCAGCGTGCCTCCTATGGAGCGTGGCGGAGTGCTGATCGGCTGAGTCGCCTTCGTTGCAAGCTCTGCTGGTGCAGTCGATGTTCCGTCCACGGCGGACTCTTGGAGAAAACTGGAACTTGCTGGAACGCGTGGAAGCGGCTACGGTGTGTCCGTGGCTGAATCTCTCGACGATCTCGAGGCGCGCATCGACGAGCTGCGCACAGCCGTGCGTCGTGCCCTGATGGCCGGTGATCGGGCCGAGGCGCGGCGTCTGCGATCCGACCTTCGTCAGGCGGAGGTGCAGTGGGATGACGCGCTTCTGGCGATCGAACCGGAAAAGCTGGCTTCGCAACCGCGGACCGAGCCGCAGGACGCCGGGAGCCTGCTGTCGATTCGTGACCAGGTCCACCAGGCCTTGACGTTCCTGGGCGTCCCGGCGGCGCCGAAGCTCATCGTCGCCCTGCACCAGGCGGTCTTCGCTGGAGCCTTGAACGGGCAGCAGCTGACGAGCCTTCGCCGAGACGAGGAAAGATCCTTCAAGACGGCGCCGTGGGCTCGGCCGTACTACTTGTGTGCGGCCCTGACCGCTGACCGGCTCTCGCCTGCCCGCGGTCTCCTGGCTGTCTCCACCTGGCCGCTTTCCACCCGTATCGTCGGGCCGCTGAGTCCCAGGGTTCACTTTCTGACCTCGGCGATCCGTATCGCCGAGCACCTGAGCCACCCGGACTGGGCGACTCTGCCCGCCCGGCGTCTGTTGTGGCAGTTCGCCGCCAACATCCCCGGCGGTGCCACCTCATTCGACACGACGAGGCCGGACGCCGTGCGGCGTGCGGCGCAGGCCGAGCTGGAAGTTCATCGTGACGCAGACCTGTCGCAGCGCGAAGCGGCAGCCCGGCGCGCCGTCGACCAGCTCGACGATCTTCACCAGCTGTTCGGCGCCGCTCTCAAGGTGGCGTCGCATGCTGCGAGCGACACCTGATCTTGAATCCGCACTTCCCACGCGAAGGAAGAGCACGTGAAAGAACTGACGGCGCGTCTTGACGCGCTGCGGGGGGACACTGAACCACAGAGCCTCGACGCCAGGGCTATCTCCTCGATTGTCGGCAACCCGGGCTGCGGCCGCCGGAATCTGCTGGATGCAGCCGGTATCGACAAGGACGAGCTGGCCCGAGCCATCCGGCACCCGATGTACGCCAAGCCGTCGCGGATGGTGCTTGCCCGAGGCGCCCAGTTCGAAGCCCAGGTCAAGGCGAGTGGCGGTGCGCAGCTGCTGACGTTGCTGCGGGAGGACATCGGGCTATCCATTCCCGAAGCCGAACACGAGGACTTGAAGACCATCGGCGGCAACGAGGGCAAGCTAGCCCGGTACCGCAACACGGTTCAGCGGCTGACCGCTGTGGCCCGCTCGGCGCAGGATGGCGGGACGCTGTTCGACCACCCGTACTTGAAGATCACGGTCGCGGGTTACGACGTCTTCCTCGAGCCCGATCTGGCGGCTGTGAAGTCGGGCGGGAAGTTCTACATCGTCGAGGTCAAGTCGTTCTCGGTGATCGACGGCCAGGCGCCTGCGGCCGCGGTGGAAGGCGCAGAGTTGCAGGCTGCGGTCTACGTCTACGCCCTTCGGGAACTGCTTCGTTCCCACGGGTTCGACGAGGACCTGGTGGCGGACGAGGCGATCTTCGTGTGCCCGCAGAACTTTATCAACAAGCCGTTCGCGGCCCGGGTCAACGTCCGGAACCAGGTCGCGGCGGTCCGGCGGATGCTGATGCGGATGCATGACCTCGACACGATTCTGTCGAACCTGCCGGCAGGGTTGACGTTCGCTCTGCGTGGCCCGGCCGGTTCCCGCTCCGCCGAGGAGCTGAAGGTGGGACTGCGTCTGGTGCCGGCACGCTACGCACCGTCGTGCTTGGACACCTGTGAGATGGCGCGGTTCTGCCGCTCCGAGGAACAAGGTTCCACGGCGGTGCTCGGCCGGCAGGTCCGTGAGGAGCTGGCGCTGGACACGATCGGTGAGGTCGTCGGTCTGGCTCGCGGTACGCGCCTTCCTGGCCCGGACCAGGTCGAACAAGCTGAGTTGCTGCGGCGGGCCCAACAGTATCGGGACGAGTTGCTCGGGAGCTTGATGTGAGCCTGCTGACGTCCCTGGCCCGTGCCCATGCCAGCGACCAGGCGGTGGCGCAGCGCCTGACGACTGTCCGGCATCTGCATGTGAGCAGTGAGCCGCTGGTGTTCGTGCCGTTGGCGATGGCGGGCGAGGCCCACGCCCCGCTCGCCGTCATGATTGGCACCAGCCCTGATACACCGGAGCTGTTGACGGTTGCGCAGCCCCGGAACCGTGACCAGCAGGTTGCCTTCGCCTATGAGCTGGCCAAGATCTTCGCCGCCTACATCACGCCGCGCACGAACCGGCGTCTTCCGGTGCGCGCCGGCGCGTCCGGCGTGCAGTACCGGTGCGCGGACGCACCGCAGGTCTGGGTGCCGAACCGTGCCGGCGTCGAGTTCATCCGGATCCTCGGGCGCTCCACCCGCTTGCGAAGGAGTACAGGCGAGTGGGCCGTGCCACGCAACATCCCGGTCATGGGTAAATGGCTGACGTTCCTCGCCGACCGTGCTGAATACGCCGGCTCCGCCATGCTGGTCGCGGCGACCGACGCGCTGACCCTGCATTGGGCAACCGGGCAGAGCACCGAGGAGGACCAGCATCTTCCCGCTGTACTCGGCTGGATCGCGCCGCCACCCGGGATGACCGGGCGGGATGCCGCGCGTGCCTGCGAAAATCCGTTGAAGGTACCGCCTGCCGGACCTGCCACGGATCCGTCGTTCGACAACGGCATCCTCGAGCCGCTGCTCGCCGCCTACCACCAGGCGGCGAGCCCGGCGGCGTCGCGCATCGCCGAGGACAAGATCCGCAAGGAGTTGCGAAAGCAGCTCGACGGCACCTGGCATCGGATGTGGCAGGCGATCACCCTGTTGCGTGACCCTAGTCTTCCGGCCGGTGCTCATGTCGGTGTTCGCTGGGAACGGGACCTTGACGCTTTCACGCAGGCCGCCGACTGGATCGCGACCAGCCCTGGGGCGCAGCCCAAACGTGACTCAGCGGTGTACGCCGCCCGGCGCCTGTACTGGTTGGAACGGGCCCAGCAGCAGTATGACGCGGAGCGCGCCTTCGACGACCCGATGGTGATGGCCGAGGCTCGGATGATCGGTGAGGCGTTCGTCGGTACCGTCATCGCCGCCGTCCCGAACCGGCGGGTCGGCAGGAGCCTGCGGCCGCTGATCACCGTATCGACCACCGACGCGATCAGCCTCGCCGCCGGCGAGAGCGGTCTGCGCCGGCCTGAGTTGCTGGACCAGAAGACCAAGGTCGTCTCGGTGACTCGTGACGGCGACACGGTGATGGTCGAGCTGGAACTTCGCGAGGGCATGGGCAGCGGGCGTGAACCACGGCCCGGCACCGTCCCCGCCGTAGGGGACTCCGTGTGCTACAGCCTCTTCAAGGACGACTACCGCCGGGCGCCGACGCTGCCGCGCAAGGAGGACACCCCGTGGACTCATGGCGGCCCGCCCAAGCCTTACCTGCCGACGGAGCAGGATGCCCAGGAGCCGTGGTCATGACCGTCACCTATGTCCCGCCCACCGCGGTCCTCGACGTACTTCGGTTATTGACCGAGGGTCCGCAACCTGGCGTGGTGCTCAACTCACCCCCCGGAGCTGGCAAGAGCACCGCCGTCACCTACATGGCTCACCACCTGGCCCGGCACGGCGACCAGGTGCGCGTCGTCGCACAAACCAACTCCCAAGTCGACGATCTCGTCGCCAAGATCGCCGCCGTGGATCCGGGGATCACCATCGGCCGATACACCGCCTACGGCTACCCGGTGCCGGCCACCCTCGCCGCCTCCAACATCCTGATTGCGAACCGGTTCCCCGATCTGCGTCAGGCAGCCATCCTGGTTGCCACCGCAGCGAAGTGGCTCGACCCCGTCATCACCGAGCGCGGGCCGTGGGCGATCATCGACGAGGCGTACCAGATGCGTTCGGACACCCTGTTGCGACTCGCTTCGACGTTCGAACGGGCTGCGTTCGTCGGCGACCCTGGGCAACTCGACCCGTTCTCCGTCGTCAACGTCGACCGATGGACCGGCCTGGCCTGGAGCCCGCTGCAGAGCGCGGTGGCCGCCATGCTCGCTAACAATCCGGACATCCCGGAACGGCAGCTGCCGCGCTCGTGGCGGCTTGCCCCTCACACCGCGATCCCGGTGTCGGACGCCTTCTATCCGTTCGCACCCTTCGAATCCGCGCCCGAACAGGGCGCGCGGGAGATGTGGCTGCCGACCCGCAGCCTCGGCAATAGCCCCGCTGACCGGGCGATCGAACATGCCGCAGCCAACGGCTGGGCCTTCTACCAACTGCCGCGCCGGCACACGGTGCGCACCGACGCTGAAGCGGTCGCCGCGGTGGTTGCGCTCGCTGTGCGTGTTCTCGAGCGCGGCACGATGCTCCGCGATGAACGCCACCCCGATGGTGCCAGGGTGACGGCAGACCGAGTGGCGATCGGTGTGGCACACCGCGACCAGATGGCTGCCATCAAAAGCGGGCTGGCCGAGACCGCTTATCCGAACATCCGCGTCGACACCGCGAACCGGCTGCAGGGCAGCGAGTACGACATCGTCATCGTGCTACATCCGCTGTCCGGCCGCCGCGACGCCACGGCGTTCCACCTCGAATCCGGGCGGCTGTGCGTCCTGACCTCACGGCACCGGCATGCCTGCATCGTGGTCGCCCGCGACGGCATCTCCGACCTGCTGGACGCCCACCCGTCCGCCGACCCCGTGCCCTTTAACACGCAACCGCGCTTTCCCAACGGCTGGGAAGCCAACCAGGCCCTGCTTGAACATCTCATTGCCCACCGCATCCGGGCCCTCTGAGCTCACCCCTGGCACCGTTCTGGCCGGCCCTTGTCGGGTTCACAATGCCGGTCCTCCCACCGATCGCAGCCACTGACGACGAAGAGGTCGCACGTGAAAGTACTGCACACCTCCGACTGGCACCTCGGACGTACCACCTATGGCCACTCCCGGGCGAGCGACCACGAAGCGGTGCTCGCCGAGATCACCGAAATCGCTGCCGCCACCCGCCCCGACCTGATTCTCAACACGGGTGACTTGTTCGACATGCAGCGGCCACCGCTGCACTCGCTCAAACTGGCCACCAGCACGCTGCACAACCTCGCCGAGATCGCTCCAGTCGTGGTCGTCTGTGGCAACCACGACTCGGCTGCATACCTGCACTGGCTGCACGACCTGCTCAGCCGGTCCGCGCCGATCCACTTCGTCACCAGCCACGACAACGCCGTCGGTGAAGTCCTGCGGTTACCAGCCGGCGAGCAGGCGATTCACGTCGCCGCACTGCCGTTCATCAGCGCCAACCGCATCGTCAACGTCTTCGACGAACCCGGCCAGCGGCGCATCACCTACGCCGGACACATCGCCGGCTTGCAGCAGCGCCTCATGCGCGAGCTCAGAGACGGGTTCGACGCGTCCCGCGACGTGAGCGTGTTTGCCGCACATCAGTACATCGCCGGCGCCATCCCGTCGCGGACCGAGAACCCCAGCCACACCTGCGACTTCTACGCCACCGATCCACAGCACCTGCCGGTGGTCACCTACGCGGCGTTCGGTCACATCCACAAACCGCAGCCACTGCCGACCACCAGCGTAACGGGCTGCTACGCAGGCTCACCCCTGCAGCTTGACTTCGGTGAGGTCGGCGAGGACAAGAGCGTCGTCATCGCGACGCTGCAGCCCGGCCAAGGCGCCGTCCTTGAACGAATTCCGCTAAAGCGCGGCCGCCGGCTGCACTACATCACCGGAACGCTCGACGAGATCCGCACCACGGCGGCCTCCGTGGCCACGGACATCTGCCTGGTCACGGTCAACACCGAAAACCACATCGACAACCTGGCCGGCCAGATCCGCGGCCTGCTGCCTGAGGCCACCATCGCCGATCTACGGGAGAACGCCGCCGACCGCAGGCTCGAACTGCTCGCCCCTGTCGACGACGCCACCGACGTCGACACCACGACGTTGTTCAGCGAATACCTCGCCACCCGCGGTGTCCAAGGCGTCTCGGCGCAACAGGTTCTTCAGCTTTTCAGCACCCTGCTGCCGCACGCCAGCGAACACGAACCACCCGAGCTGCCGGAAGAGCAGCTACTGGCGGCCGACCCCGAGATCGCCTTCCCGCTGCCGGCAACCAGCACGGCCACCATCGGAGGGGCGGCATGAGACCACAGACATTGACCTTCTGCGGCCTGGGCACGTACACCGCGAAGCAGACCATTGACTTCACCGATAAGCGCTTCATCGCGATAGTCGGCGACACCGGCGCCGGGAAATCGACGATTCTGGAAGCGATCTGCTACGCCCTCTACAACCGATGCACCTACGCTGCCACCGCATCCCCGTTGATCGCCGACGGCGGTGACGGCACCCTCGCCGTCGAACTCACGTTCACCGTCGGCAGCCGCCGATGGCAGGTATCACGGTCCGTCAGCCGGCACACCGCCACGTCAGTGCACCGGCTGACCTGCCTCGACACCGGCGCCCTAACCACCGGGGCCAGGCAGGTCACCGCAGAGATCCGGCGGATTGTCGGGCTCGACTGCGACACCTTTCTACGTGCCGTGGTCCTGCCCCAAGGCCGCTTCCAGGAACTGCTGCGCATGAGCGACCGTGACCGAGGCAAAGTCCTCGACTCCGTCCTCGGTCTCGAGCAACTGGGCCAGGTCCGCGAGCACGCCCGAACCCTTCAGGCGCGGCTCAAGGACCGGCTCAACGAGTACCAGCTGCACCGCAGGAGGTTCCTCGACGACCCGGCCGCGGCGCTGGCCGCCGCGGCCGAACAGCACAGCGTGCAGCAGCAGGGCCTGGAACATCTCCAGAATGCTCGGGCCGCCATCGCTGATGCGCGTGCCGAACAGCGACGAGCCGCCGGGGCGGCCAGCACGCTGACCCAGCTGAAGGAATCCCTGGCGGCCGCAGTTCCTGCCGGCGCCGCCGACCAGCTACACGCCTTGGCGTTGCAGGCTCAAACGCTCAACGGCCAGCGCGCCGACATCAACCAACTGACCCACCAACTGCAGATCGAGCAAGACCTCCTGCAAGGTCAGCTCACACAGGCCGAGCAGTACGGCGGGAATGTGGCCGGCACCGCCACGACGATCAACACTCTGAAATACCTCGCCGAACAGCTACCCCAGCAGCGGAAACGCCACCGGCAGTTTACGGAGAACGCCGCAGCCCTTGCCGTCGAGCAGCTCCGGCTACAAGGCGTGCAACAGAGCCTGGCCGATCTTGAGCCAGCCGTCGCGGCGGCCAACAAGACGCATGCAGACGCGGAAACGGCGTTCAAACGAGCCCAGGATCGGCAGCACAAGGCCGTCGAACGACTGAGGATCTGGCGCGGAGCCGCCGCAGACCTAGAGAAGGCACGCGCAGAACTCGCCACGACGGAAGAGGCTCTCGGCACCGCCATAGCCAAGGCAAGAGAAGCGGCGGGTATCGCAGAAGAGGCCGAGCACAACCGGAGCGAGAGCGAACAAACGCACCGCGCGCTGCTGAAGGCGAACGCCGCAGCGCACGCCGCCGCGGACCTCGAACCCGGCGCGGCATGCCTCATCTGTACTCGTCCCCTGCCTGCCGACTTCACGGCACCGATCGCACCCGACCTCACCGCCGCCGACGACGCCCACAAGAAAGCCCGAGTCCGGGCGGAGAAGACGGGTCGGGCGGCCGCCGTAGCGGCCGCCCGGGTGGAAACCCTGGAACGAGACAACCTGCCTGCGGCGCAGCAGAGCGTGACCACAGCCGAGAGCCTGCTCAGTGAAGCGCTGATCAGCCTCCAGGAAGTCGTTGGAGACGCCGACCTGTCGGGAACCGACGAGCAGATCCTCAAACTGGTCACCGATGACGCTGCCAAAGCGCAGCAAGACGTCGAGCGCGCCGGAAAGATTCGCGACGACACCCGCGATACCGCGACCGCCGCCAGAACCGAATTCGTCACCCTCTCAGAGGCCCACGCCAAGCGCATGTCTGCCCATCAGGAGCAGGAACGCGACAACGTCGCCTTGCGCCAATCGATCGACGAGGCGGCCAGCCGCCTACCCGCCCGCTTCACTCTCGCCACACCCCTGGACGTCGCGGAAGTCCAGCAACAGAAGGCAGCAGCCGAAGCCCATCAGCGACTCCTTCAGGAGCTGGCCGGCCGACGGACCGGCGCCGAACAAGCGCTCGCCGGCCTGCGCTCGCGGAGCGCGGCGCTGGAGACGACCTACGCCAAGAAGATCACCAAGCCGGCGGCGACGCTGCGAGACAAGCTCTTGACCCTGGCGCAGCGGGTTAACGACGCCGCAGGGGCATTCGGACTCGAAGAACCGGCGGCCGCGCCCGCCGCGCACGTAGACCTGGACACGCAGGCGCACTGGGCTGCTGATCTTCTCGCTCAGGCAAAGGAACTCCTCGGCATCTGCGCCGCAAAAATCGACGAACAGCAGCGTGCCGAGAAGGCTGCCGGAGAGGCCATCGGCCTTGCCTGCCATACGGCTGGTGCCGCCGGCGAAGAAGACCTCGAGCAGCAATACCTTGCCGCCCACGGTACGGTCCAGAACCTGAAAAGGCAGATCGAGCGCGCCCGGGAGGAACTCCCCGTGGTGAACGCGTTGCAGGAGCGGATTGATGCTGCGGCTGGCACAGTCGATGTTCTTGCGCAACTGTCGGTAGTGCTGGCCGAGGGCAAGTTCATCGCTGACGCTGTCAGCCGGCGCCTCCAAGCGCTGCTTCGCCAGGCAAGCGAGATCCTGCTCTCGATCTCCGGTGGCCGCTACAGGTTCGCGGCCGACTTCCGGATCATCGATATGGACACCATGGCTGCCCGAGATGTTAAGACGCTCTCCGGCGGCGAAACCTTCCTCGCCAGCCTCGCCCTGGCGCTCGCCGTAGTCGAACTCGCCAGCCGTGCGACCGGCCACGTCGAAGCGCTCTTCCTCGACGAGGGCTTCGGCACCCTTGACACCACCTTCCTGCGCGATGCCCTCAATACGCTGACCGACCACAGCACAACCGGCCGGCTGGTCACGGTGATCAGCCACATGCGTTCCATCACCGAGAACGCTGAACATGTACTAGTCGTGGAGAAGTCCCTGACAACTAGTCACGCCCACTGGGCCGACGCCTCGGAACGAGAGAGGATCATCAACGATGACCTTGGTCGTGGCCTGCTTGAATAGGCTGACAGGGCGCCAAGCTGGCCACGCAAAGGCTCCAGACCGAGATGATGCGCGAGTACCACGGTTGCGGGCGTGGCCTCTCGTGCCGACGCGGCAGTGTGATCTGGCTGAGCGGGGGAGGACTGTGTTGTCGATGGCAATGCACAATCCTCCGGTGACCCGGAGAGTACTGGTAGTAACCCCCGCGTGCGGTCAGCTACGCCGGCCACGGCGGTCCCGGGCACATGCCGTCGATCAGCCGAGGCCTGAGGACGCAGCTCCAAGCGGCTCGCGGCCGGCGAGAACCTTAGCCGCCGAGGCCACCGGCATCCCGGACGCGCCGACGATCACTTCAGCCCGCCCCGGCACCCGATCCAAGGGGGGCAACGGAGGCACCAACTGGTGACCGAGATCGCAGAGCTGCCATTTGAGGAGCACGCTGCTGATTCTGCCGTGCTTGCGCTGTACCGGCAGGTGTTCGCCGTTCTCGCCCGTGACGCGAACCAGATGGTCGACGACCCGGCGCTCGTTCGCGTCGACGAGCTGATCCTGAACGCATTCGCGTCCGCGGGCCCGGCCGGCTTGACGGTGGAGCAGGTGATCGCTGCGTTCGGAGACACCTCGCCCGTCGCGGTCCGGCGCCGGTTCGAGGTGCTGCGCTCCTATCGTGCGATTACCAAAGTCAACGAGCGACCGAACGAGATGTTCTACCAGGCGGCGTTCGCGCCGTACGTGATGCTGCTGTTCCTGCGCCGGCTGGCGCAGACCGGCGGCCTCGGCGAGCTGCACCAGATGCTGTCGATCGCCCGCCTCTCGATCGAGGACGCCGATACCACCCTCGAGCAGGCCCAAGCGCAGCTGCAGGACCTGGCGAACGTGTTCCGGCTGCTGGCGAACCCCATCATGCAGATGGCGAAGTCCGGGACGGTCGAATCGTTGCGAAGCTCGGCGCAGCCGATGCTCGGCAACAGCGAACTCATCGACAAGGCGACCGTCTTCCACAACCTGGCGACGGAGAAGTGGCCGCAGCTGTTGCCAGAGTGCACGCAGCTGCGGATGGCGTTGGCCGCGTATCGGGACGCGGTGAACGCCGCGGCGCGGCGACTGATCGACCGGGCCGGCCGAACCCGGGCGTTGGGGCTGTTGCCAGCGGAGAAGTGGCGCAGCTTCGCCCGCGACGCCACCGGCGACGAGCTTGCGGCCGCGCTGGACGGGTTGCTGTTCGACGCGCCGAATCCGCACTTCACCGTTGACGACCTGCTCGACGCGGTCGAAGAAGGGTTGCGGACCGACACGGGGCGGACACCGCCGCCTCGGCCGCGGATTGACGATGAACCAGGCCCTGAACAGGTCGGTGCCGATATGGAGGCGGAACTGCTTGCCACTCGGGCGGAGGAGCTGCTGGCCGGCCGCGACGAGGTCACCGTCGCCGAGCTGTTGGACACGGCCGGGGATTGGGCGGCCAGCCGTCGGGTGCTGTCGGACTTGACCGCGATCGGCTTGCGACCCGAGCTGCCTTACCTGCTGACCTGGGGGGACGGGCTGCGGATCAACGTGGTCGGAGACCTGACCTGGATCACCGACGGCTGGTTCAGGCGCCGGACACCGGCGGAGGCGCCGGCGTGAACGAACACGACACCGCACTGTGGTGGGCGAAGATCCGCTCCGGCGGCCCGCAACAGGCACCCGCGGGCAGCCCATCCCCAGCAGGGATGCGGCGCCTGGTCGAGCCGGACGCCCAGTCAGTGTGGTTCCTGCCGAACCTGCCGCCAAGTGCTGCGCCGGAGGTCCTCGCCGAGTACCGACAGGAACCGGCGACGCTACAGGATTCGGCCGGCACGCTACGAGTGTTCGCCGCCTGCCTGCGCTGCTGCTGGCCGGACCCGGGCACCGACTTGTGGCCGGGCCAGCCGGCCGATCTTACTGACGTCGACCAGGTGCTACAGCAGCTGACCCCGGGCCGGGACCGGGCCAGCCGGCGCAAGCTGCTGTCCGCCAGCCTGCGCCGGCTGGAAGCGTCCCGGTGGGTGCTGCAGACGGCCGACCGGGTCCGGCTGGGGCCTCGCGTCACCGGGTGGGGGTCGCTGGAGCTGTCCACGCTCCGGGAACTGTGGCGGATGATCCCCGACCCCCAGCCGAAGTCTGACCCAGGCGGAGGGGAGGCGCCGTGAACCGCAACCAGAACCCGCTGTTCGACTCCGTCCTTGCGACCCTGACCGACCGGCAGCGCGAACACGTCGAAGCGGCGTACGCCCTGCTGGAGCACAGCCGCGAACCCGTCCACCGGCAGGAACTGCACGCGTTGCAGGACCCGACCAGCCGGGACCGACTCGAGCAACTGCTGCGCCACACCGGCCGGGTCCTCGTCCAGGTCGACGGGCTGCGGTTCACCTCCGGATATGACGACACAGTTGCCGCGCAGCTCACCGCCGCCGGCTGGCAGCCACTGACCACCGTCGAGCGAGCCGTGCTCGCTCTCGTGCTCATCTACTCGGTCGCGATCGCCCGCAGCGAGGAACGCCTCGCTCCCGACACCTGGACGAGCCCGTACCCGACCACCGAGGCCGACATCCTGAAGGCCAGCAAACTCCCGGCGGTCGCCGCAAAAGCCGCAGCGAGCAAACTCGTCGCCGCCGGGCTGCTCACCCGGGTCCGCGACCGCGCCGACGCCGAAGGTGGATACGTGCCCGGCCCGCAACTGTTGCGCCTGACCCCGGCCGCTCGGGCCCGGCTGCAGGAACAGTTGATCCTCGCCGCCGCCCCGAACCATCCGCTCGCCGCCGCAATCCGTGAACGCCGCAACCGCACCGCCAGCAGGGAGAACATTCGTTGACCGCAGCAGGTAACCCCGTCGACGACGGCGCCACCGACATCGTCGGACCGCGGGTCCTCGCCGGCATCCAAATGATCAATATCTCCCGGCTGTCGACCCACCCGGTCCCGATCACCTCCCGCGGCCTGATCACCATCGCCGGCCAAGGACCGTCGGACTCCAACGGCGCTGGAAAGTCGTCGTTCATCGCCGGCCTCAGCCTGCTGCACGCCGACGAGCAGTGGCGGCTGCAATCCGGCGCGCAGGCAGCCGCCGAACTGCTGTTCACCGCCGAACTCGCCGGGCAGGAAGTCGTCCACGCGAACGCCGACCACGGCTACATCGTCGGCGTGTTCGTCCCGCCCACCGCCCGGGCGCTCGCCGAACTTGAGGCGGACGTGCTGACGGTGTGGCTGCGGATCAACCGGCAGGCGCCCCACGTCGAACTGCGATGGAAGCCGCAGCTGCACGTCGCGTACGGTGCCAGCGAAAACGACCGGGCCGGCAGCGCCGACGGCTTGTGGGACGAGTTACCGCGCAGCAACGGTCGTACCGACATCCGGGCGAACAAACTCGCCCGCACCCTGTATGGGCAGACCGTGCGATGCGTGTCGTTCCTGTCCACGTCGGTGCGAGCCAGCCCTACAGCGAACCTGCTGGCCCAGCCACTGAACGAGCTGACCCCGGAGCGGATTTTCGATGCGATCGGTGCGCTGACCGGCCTGACCCGCGAGATCGACGACGAACAGGCGGCCCGGCAGAATCAGTACCAAGCCGCGCTCGCCGCGAACACCGCGAAGGAAGAGTACGAGCGGTGGGACGAGCGGGTCACCGTCACCGAAGACATGATCCGGGCCCGCGAAGCAGCCCGTACGGTAAAGGCCGACGCGCTCGACAGTTGGCGGTCGCGGTGCGCCCGCTACCTCGTCGACGGTGTCGCCACGGACGCGGAGCTGCGGCATGACATCACTCAGCTCGAAGCCAAACGCAAAGAGCTCCAAGCAGCCATCGACGCTGCCGACGTCAAAGTCGGTCAACTTACTGACGACAAGGCGTTCGACGAGAGCTACCGGCAGCGGGTGAAGGCGTACAACGACATCGACGCCGAGGTGAACAGTCTGCGGAAAGAACAGACCGGTTACGTCGCCCAGGTCGAGCTCCTCACCACACGTAGCCGCGCTTTGCGGGAGAAGGCGGTCGTCGCGGACGGTCGGACCGTCGCCCAGGCCGAGCATGAGCTCCGCGACGCCAACGCCTCGGTCGACCGCGCGCAACGCCGCAAAGGCATCACCGAACAAGCCGTCAAGGACGCACGTAAGGCGCTGGCCGCCGCAGAACGCGGCGAGGACGTCGCGGTCGCCCAGGTGCAGGCGCTGCGCGCGGCTGGCTTCACCGAGGCCGTCCCGCTTGTCGACGTGGTCAGTCTCACCGACGAGCAGCGCCCTGTCTGGGAAGCACGGCTGCTGCCGTATCGGCATGCGGTCGTCGTCACCGATGCGACTGCCGCCCAGGCGGCGCTCACCGACGTCCCCGGCTCGCTGCTCGTCGAAGCTGACCCGGACGGATTCGCGGGTGGCCCAGACCTGCCAGCGGCGGCGAACGCGGTGGTGACCGTGGCCCGGTTCCTGACCGCTCTGCGGGACCGTGCCGGCACCGGTGGACTGATCGACACGGCCGCCGGGGTGCATGGTATTGCTGGGTACGCAGAAGCCATGACCGGCCGCGCCGGCCGGATTCAGGCTGCCCGTGACGCCCTCACCGCCGCGTCCGCTGACGACGGTGAGGCGGACGACAGCGTGCGGGACGCGCAGCGGGCCAAGAAGCGTGCTGATGGGCGGGTCGAGGGAGCCAAGGCGGCGCTCGAGGCCGACGAGATCGACTCCCAGGTCGGGAAGTTACGGAAGAAGAACGCGAAGATCGATGAGGAGCTGGACGAACTCGCTGCCCCACATGCCCATGCGAATAAGGCTTACCTGACGGCGCTTTCGGAGAAGAGCGGCCGCAACGAGCGGATCGCCGCCGCGAAAGCGGAGAAGGAACGGTTGAGCCGGGACCTGCAGCAGAACCAGGACCAGTGGCAGGCGAAAATCGACGCGCGGGCGGAGTTGGACCTGCCACGTCGGCAGGAAGCGTGGGCGGGCACCTTCGCGTCCGCGGAACAGCACCTGCTCACCCTCACCGAAACGGAGCAGAAACGCGGTGTCGCCGAATGGGACGACCTGTGTGCAGGGCAGACCGACCGGCTGCAGCAGGCGTGTTTCCCGCCGGGCACCCCGGACGAGCAGCTGCCGGAGGAGCTGAAAGTCGTCGACCAGCAGCGCCGCGACCGCCGGCTCAGCGCCTACATCCGGCTCATCCCGCAGGTACTGCGGATCATCGGCCAGCACCTCGACGACCTTGAAAGCATCGACCGGCAGCAACTCGACGAGATCAGCGCCGAACGGGAACGACTCACCGGGACACTGCAGAGCGCCGAAGACCACCTGAGGGAGGCCCAACTCGCGGCGACCGCAGTGCGAGCCACCCTCGCGAAGGCCATCAAAGCCAAGCTGAAGCAGGTTTCTGACGAGTTCGACGCCCTCGACCAGGCGTATGGCGGGTACGGCGGCGCCCTCGACTTCCCCGAACCAGAACCACCAGCAGACCCGCAGAAGCCTTGGCAGTGGGCGATCACCCCACGGTGGCGACGCGGCGAAGGGAAACCACTGTCGTCGTACCAGCTGCGCGGCAACACCGCCCAGATGGACGACAAAGCCGTCAAACTCGTCTGCGCGGCCGCGCTTGCCGGCTCGCAGGACCGGCCGCTGCTGCTCGTCCTCGACGAACTCGGACGCAACCTCGGCTCTGCGCACCGCCGTGACGCGGTCGCCCTGTTCGAGAACATCGGCCGGGACCGGGCGATCAGCGTCGTCGGCGCCCTGCAGGACGACATGGAACGGTACGCCGTCGGCTCCTCCAGCCTGTACATCAAGCTACGGCGAACCTCGGACGCATACGCCTACAACCAGGCACCCGTCGTCGTTGGCAGCGAGTCCGAAACAGCCCGCGTCGAGCTGCTCAGCATGTGGATGACCTCCTACCGCGGGGAGACACAAGCGTGACGATCCCAGGCGGCTCCGCATCCGACAACGCCGTCCCGGACGCAGAACCGGATCGTGAAATCGTGCTGACCTGGATCACCGACTATCCCGGACTGGTCGTGTACGCGCCGCTACCAGCCAGTGGCCGGTATCCACGCGACCGGAACGGCGACCCGTACTACCGCAGCGTGCGGCTGCGGGCCGAAAACCCCGGTCAGCCGCCGCGCCGGCCCGCCGGCCTGCTTTCCGACACCGACTGGGCGTGGATGACCCGCAGCGAACACGCCTGGCGGCAGGTCGCCGACAAGTTCGGCGCCCAAGCCGAGACGATCGTGTTCGCCCTCGCCCGGGCCGCGTGCGTCACCATCGGCTACGACCTGACAGGCAGCCGGCCAGCACCGAGTCCGAAGCGGGTGTACCCGCACCCCGACCTCTCTGCCGCAGAGAAGTACCGCCGCGCAGTCCGCCGCGACCAGCGGTCCACCCTGCAGTCCCGCGCCGCCGAACTCGCCGCCGACCTGCGCGATGAATGGCCCGGCGTCGCCCAAGCCCTGCACACCACCGAACACCCGGACCGGCTCGGCTGGGCAGTCACCGCCGCAACCGATCTGACCGCCGGCGTCGTCCACAACTCCGTCCGCGCCTTCGTGCAAACCCACGCGGGAAGCACCAAAGCCCGCGATGACGTTCAGCGGCTGCTGACCGAGCTCGGATTCGAACCCGACGCCCTCGCTGCACTCGGCCTATCCCGCAGCCCATACATCGGCATCGGCGGCCCGGTCCGGCTGCAGGTCTCAGATGCCGTCATCGATCTTTCCCCGCTGCCTGGCCCGCATGACATCCGGCTCAGCCCTCAGCACACGATCTCCATCGACATACGCCGCGGGACGGGGCCGCTTCTGATCATCGAAAACCGGCAGGCCGCCGAAACGCTATGCGATATCGACGCGGGCGTGCCGGTCATTTGGTGCCACGGCCAGCCACCAGAGCCCGTCCTCAACCTGATTGCCG
The DNA here is from genome assembly GCF_030519385.1 of Micromonospora sp. C28ISP2-4. Lineage (NCBI taxonomy): Bacteria > Bacillati > Actinomycetota > Actinomycetes > Micromonosporales > Micromonosporaceae > Micromonospora > Micromonospora sp. C28ISP2-4. Next base: position 106,493 of record NZ_JAUMKG010000006.1, read on the forward strand.
AAGCAGCAGTGCAGGCCTCGTCAACACTGATCTGCACCGACGCCGACCTTGGCGGAGTGCGTATCGCCGCGAGAATCCACGACCACCTCGCCGCAGAGTTGACAGTCCACGTCATCGACGTCGGCGCTGCACGGCACCAACCCGGCCGGGCTTTCTCCGCTCACAGCCGGGCACATCTGGAACCGTTCGCGACCCGGAACGATCAGATCGGAGCCTTTGCCCGCAACTGCCTGGATCGTGGCTACGCCATCGAACAGGAGGCGACCGTGAAAGCAGCGCTGACCGAAGCACTGGATCGGATTCGACGAAACTGACGGCGGCGCAGCCCGCAGTGCAGTCACTCGATGCGAATCGATCGACGACGGCACGAAGCCACTCGCCCACTCGCTCCACACCCACAACATCCTGCCGCAGATGGCTACAGCCGCCATGGCTGGCGTCGGTGGAACGCAGGGCAAGGTGACCTGACCAAAGGCTCCGTATCGTGCCGTAGCGTGGGGACAGCAAATTAGAGGGACTTCCCCCGGCGATCCTTGCTTGTGGTCTAGTGTTACGCAACGTAGTTCGCTACTGTTGGCGCATGAACACCCATTTCGAATATGGGTGCTACGTAGACGTGTCTGAATCCCCCCTCGGACACAAACGATAACCCCACGGTGTGCGCTGAGATCGACTTCAGCGCGCACCGTTTGCGTTTCCGGCTGGTAGTTCAGTCGGAGTCCGAGTTGTCGGTAGACCTCGGCCTTCCCTGCTTGGGAAGGATCGAGAGATGGCAGAAACGAAGCCGTATCCGCTGGAGTTGCGGGAGCGGGCGGTGCGGATGGTGGCGGAGGTGCGGCTGAACTACGAGTCGGACTGCGGCGATCACGGCGGTGGCGGCCCGGCTCGGGATCGGCACGGCCGAGACGTTGCGCAAGGGGGTCCGTCAGGCGCAGGTCGACGATGGTCAGGTGGAGGTGCGTTTCCGCCATGCCCGCAAGCGGTCACGCAGCCAGTGGTAGCTGGCCTTGGGCGTACGGGATCCGGTGCCGTAGTCGACGTGGGCCAGACCGAAGCGGGGCCCGTACCCGCGGGCCCACTCGAAGTTGTCGATGAGCGACCAGTAGAAGTACCCCCGCAGATCGAGCCGGTCGTCGACGGCGGCCGCACGGGCCGCCGCCGCCAGGTGCCCGACCACAAACGAGATCCGTTCCGGGTCCGGCTCGGGTTCGTCCCGCAGGTCGGCGCAGCCGTTCTCCGTCACGTACACGGCAGGCAGGCCCGGGTAACGGTCCGCGAGCCCGGTCAGGGTGTCGAACAGCCCTTGCGGCTCCACCGGCCAGCCCAGGTCGGTGGTGGGCAACCCGTCCGGCCGTAGCTGCCGGACCCCGATGTCGAACGCGCTGCGCAGCGCCGGGTCGGGCTGCTCGTACGGGGCGTCGGCGACGTGCACCCGGTAGTAGTAGTTGACACCGAGGAAGTCCAGCGGTGTCGAGATCACCCCCAGGTCACCGTCCCGGCGGAACGACAGATCGCTCACCCCGGCGTAGAGCCGCTCGAACCCGGACGGGTACGCGCCGCCCAGCACCGGATCCGTGAACTGCCGGTTGAGCATGAGGTCCTGCCGATCCGCCGCCGCCCGGTCGGCCTCGGTATCGCTGGCCGGCACGGCGGGGGAGAGGTTGAGCGTGATGCCGACGCGCGCCCGCGGGCCGGCGGCGGACCGGACTGCGGCGACCGCCCTGCCGTGCCCGAGCAGCAGGTGGTGGGCGGCGGCCAGGGCACCGTGTCCTTCGGCGGCGCCGGGAGCGTGTCGGCCCTCCGCGTAGCCGACCATCGACGAGCAGTACGGCTCGTTCAGCGTGATCCAGTCCTGGACCCGGTCACCGAGGACGCCCGCCACCGCGGCGGCGTACTCGGCGAACCACTCGGCGGTATCCCGTACCCGCCAGCCACCCTCGTCCTCGAGCGCCTGGGGCAGATCCCAGTGGTACAGCGTGACGAACGGCTGGATGCCGTGCCCGCACAGGGCGTCGACCAGCCGGTCGTAGTAGTCGAGGCCCCGCCGGTTCACCGCGCCCCGCCCGGCCGGCATGACCCGTGGCCAGGCGATCGAGAAACGGTAGGCGTCCACGCCGAGGCCGGCCAGCAGGTCCACGTCCTCCCGCCAGCGGTGGTAGCTGTCACAGGCGACCGAGCCGGAGGTGCCGTCGTCGATGGCACCGGGGCGGCGGCAGAAGGTGTCCCAGATCGACGGCCCGCGGCCGTCCTCGTCGACCGCCCCCTCGATCTGGTACGCCGCGGTGGCCGCGCCCCAGCTGAAGCCGGCCGGCAGGTCCGGCAGCTCGGGCAGGTCCGGCTGGGTTGCGGCCGCGGCGGCGCCTTGGGATGTGGTGGTCATCCCTTCACCGCCCCCTGCATGATGCCGTCGACGAGATGCCGGCCGAGGAGCATGAAGACGACGAGGATCGGCAGCGTGGCGAGCAACGTGCCGGTCAGCGTCAGGGTGTAGTCGGTGGTGTAGCCGCTGGCCAGTGCGGAGAGCGCCACCTGCACGGTCGCGTTGTTCTGCAGCACGACCAGCGGCCAGAAGAAGTCGTTCCACGCCTGCATGAAGGTGAACAGCCCGAGCACCGCCGCGGCGGGGCGGGCCGCCGGCAGGACGATGTGCCAGTACAGGCCGAACGTGCTGGACCCGTCGACGCGGCCGGCCTCCAGCAGTTCGTCGGGCACGGCGCGGCCGAGGTACTGGGTCATGAAGAAGACGCCGAACGCGGTTACCAGCCCAGGCACGATCACGGCGGTGAGGCGTCCGGTCCAGCCGAGGTCGGCCATCAGGATGTACAGCGGGATGATGCCGAGCTGGTGCGGCACCATCGAGGTCGCGATGGCCACGACGAGAAGCGCCTTTCGGCCTCGGAACCGCAGTTTGGCGAAGGCGAACCCGGCCAGGGTCGAGAAGAACACCACGGAGACGGTGATTGAGCCGCTGACGATGAAGGAGTTCACCAGGGCCCGGCCGAAGTCGGTCGTGTCGAACACGCGCGCGATGTTGTCGAAGAGGTGCCCGCCGGGCACCAGGGCCGGCGGCACCTTCGTGACGGCGTCGCTGGTCTGCGAGGACACGACGATGGACCAGTAGAGCGGGAAGACCGACCCGGCTACGACCGCCAGCAGGGCGCCGTAGCTCCAGACCGAGCCCTTGCGTGGGTACCCGAAGCTCCTGCGCCGGTGGGACCGGCGTTGCGGCGGCGAGGGTGTGGTGCCGGTCTGTACGGGGTCCGCGAGGGTGGTCACGGCGTCCTCCTCAGTCCTCGTCCTTGGCGATGCGCCGGGTGAGCAGGAAGTTGATGATCGCGAAGATGGCGATGACCAGACAGAGCGTCCAGGCGACCGCCGAGGCGTAGCCGAAGCGGAACTCCCGGAACCCCTGCTCGTACATGAACAGGGCGACGGTCTGGAACTGCCGGTCGGAGCCGCCGGTGGGCGTCTGGGAGCTGGCGAACAGCAGGGGTTCGGCCATGATCTGCAGGCCGCCGATCGTCGAGATCACCGTGGTGAAGATGATCGTCGGCCGCAGCATCGGGACGGTGATCCGCCTGAACTGCTGACCCTGCGACGCGCCGTCGAGGTCGGCGGCCTCGTACAGGTGGTGCGGGATCGCCTGCATCGAGGCGAGGTAGATGAGGGCGTTGTAGCCGGTCCACCGCCAGGCGACGATGAACGAGATGGCCAGGTGGGAGCTCCAGGTGTTGGCCTGCCAGTCGATCGGGCCGACGCCGACGAGGCCGAGCGCCCAGTTGACCATGCCGAAGTCGCGGCCGAACAGCTGGGTGAAGACGATCGTCACCGCCACGATCGAGGTGACGTTGGGCAGCAGCACGCCCATCCGTAGCGCGGTGCGGGCCCGCAGCCGGTGGTTGAGCAGGTGGGCGATCCAGAGCGCGGCGAGCAGTTGCGGCACGGTGGACAGCACCCAGATGCTGAGTGTGTTGCCCAGGGCGTTCCAGAAGTACGCGTCCTGCAGCATTTCGCGGTAGTTCGCGAGGCCGACCCAGCGGTGCGACCCGGAGTCGAGCAGGTCCCAGTCATTGAACGAGACGTACGCCGTGTACAGCAGCGGGAACAGCCCGAACGCGCCGAACAGCAGGAAGAACGGCAGGATGTAGAGGTAGGGCGAGCCCTTGGTGTCGAGCCGGCTCAGGCCGGCCCGCCGGGCCTGGTGGAGGTAGGTGGCCATCGTCGATCCTTCGTCGCCGGGGGCCGCCGGCGGTCAGGGGGCGACCGCCGGCGGCGCGGGTCGAGTTACTTGGCGAGGCGCTCGACGTCGCTGACCATCTGCTTCCAGGACTCGTCGGAGCTTTGCTTGCCCTGTTCGATGCGGACGAGGGCGTCGCGGATGGTGGTCTGCACGTCCCCGGCTCGCGGGCCCTGGTACTGGGGCTTGAGTTGCTTTGCCGCGGCGGTGAAGAGCTGGCCCACCGGAGCGTTGTTGAAGTAGGCGTCCTTGTACTGGGCAATGTCGGGCTTGTCGTACAGAGCCGGGATGGACGGCAGGTTGCCCCGCGCAGTGAACACCTTGGCCTGCTGTTCCGGGGCGGTCAGCCACGCCGCGAGCTTCTTCGCCTCCTCGATGTGCTTGCCCTGCTTGGGAACGGTGAGGTACGAGCCGCCCCAGTTGCCGCCGCCGCCCGGGACGCTCGCCACGTCCCACTTGCCGGCGGCGTGCTTCGCCTGGTCCTTGATCTTGGTCATCATCCAGGCCGGGCACGCGATGGTGGCGAACTGGTCCTTCGCGAAGCCGTTGTTCCACTCCTGCGAGCTGCCGATCAGCTTGGCCGACAGGTTGCTCTGGATCGCCTTCACCGTCAGGTCCCAGGCCTTTCGGACATCGGGGTTGGTGCCCACGACGATGGCGTTGTCCTCGTTGTAGTACCCGACCGGGGCTTGGCCGATGATGGCGTTGAACAGTTGGCCTCCGCCATCGAAGAAGGCGCTGCCGGCCGGGGCCTTCGCCGCGTACCGGTTGCCGAACTCGATGTACTTGTCCCAGCCGCTGCCCCAGGCGGCCGACACCTGGTCGCGGTCGAACGGCATGCCGGCCTTCTCGAACAGGTCACGCCGATAGCAGATGGCCAGGCCGCCGACGTCGGTGCCGTACCCGATCTGCTTGCCGTCCTTGGCCAGCGACGCCGTCCACTTCCAGTCGAGGTACTCGGACTGGCGGTCCTTGCCCAGGTCGACGAAGAGGTTGCCCCGCTCGCGCATCTGCGCGATGAAGCCCGTGTCGACGCCCTCGATGTCGCCCGCGCCGGAGCCGGTGGCCAGGTGGGTGATCAGGTCGCGATGATGGTCGTTGTAGGCGGCCGTGTGCTCCTGGATCGTGATGTTCGGGTGCGACTTCTGGTACTCGGCGTACAGGTCCTGGTACCCGAAGTTGCCGAACAGATTGACGTTCAGGGTGATCTTTTCGTTGCCGCCGCCGGAGCCTCCCTCGGTGCCGGTGCCACACGCGGTCAGCAGAACTCCGGCGGCCAGGGTGGCCGCCGCCAGTCGCAACAGTCGGTTTGGGTGCATGCCAGGGAGCCCTTTCGTGCGATGTAACCGGTTACCTGAAACCGGTTACATTGTCGGCGAAGCGATGGTGGTGGGGGTGGGTGGAGTTGGATGAAGATCGGATGCCGGCCAAGTTGCGGGTGACCGTCGGCGAGCGCCTTTCCTGGGAAGTGTGAACGGTTTCGGCTAGGGAGTGTCAAGTTAAGAAACGGTAACGGTCGATGCGGGTTGACCGGCGGGCATCGCCGACGCTAGGGTCGTGAAACCGGTTACAGAGAAGGCACCACATTGACCACAATCAGGGAGTTGGCGCGCCGCTCCGGCGTGTCCGTCGCCACCGTGTCCCGCGTCTTCAACACCCCCGAGGTCGTCAGCCGGCACACCCGCCAGCGCATCCTCGACCTGGCCGCCGAGATCGGCTACCTGCCGAACGGGTCGGCCCGGACGCTCGCCACGAAGAAATCCAACATGGTGGGCCTGGTATGGGACACCGACCATCGCCGCCCTGGATGGCGCCACCCGTTCCTGCAGGAGATCCTCGTCGCGCTCAAGACGGCGCTCAGCGCGCACGGGCTGAACCTGCTCTTGCTCGCCGGCCACGACGCGGCGGGGCCCGACGACGGGCAGCGATACGTGCGCGCCGTCCGCCAGCACAATCTCGACGGCGCCGTCATCATCGACAACGGCACCCGGGACCCAGCCGTGCTCGCCCTCGTCGAAGCCCAGGTGCCGTGCGTCGCTCTCGACCTGCGGGTCGAGGGCCCGACGTCGACCTACATCACCTCGGACAATGCCGGCGGCGCGGCGCTCGCCGTGCGCCACCTCGTCGAACGCGGCCACCGGCGCATCGCCACCATCACCGGCCCGCTGCGAACCTGGCCGGGATCCGAGCGGCTCGTCGGCTTCCGGGCCGCGCTGGCCGGGGCCGGCCTGCCGCTCGCCGACGGCCACGTCATCGAGGGAGACTTCTACCTCGACGGCGGTCACGCCGCGATGGACCGGCTGCTCGCCCTCGACGACCGCCCTACCGCAGTGTTCGTCGCCGGTGACGAGATGGCTGTCGGCGCGATGCGCGCGGCCCAGGCGGCCGGCCTACGGATTCCCGACGACATTGCGATTGTCGGCTTCGACGACATCGAGGTGGCCGCGCTGATCCCGCCCGGGCTCAGCACCGTCGCCCAGAACAAACCCGGCTTCGGCACGGCCGCCGCCGAGGCGCTGGTCGCCATGCTGCACGGCGGCGACGACCCGCCCAAGCCGACCGTGTTGCCGACGACGCTCGTCGTCCGCGGCACCACCTGACCCGAACCGCGCGCCGTCGGCGCCGTCCCGCTCTGGATCGTGCTGCTGCCCGCGGTCGCTGTTGCCGGAGCCGCTGTCACCGACCCCGCAACCGGGCCTGCCTCGAGCGTCACACCCGTGCCTGGGCGAGGTCGCGGCCGGCGGTGGCTCGAATGATCCGGGGCCAGGTCCATACGGCGCGCAGGAGCCGCGGTAGTAGGCGTCACCGTGGTTGTACGGGCCCTGCATGCGTCGGTCGCAGGCTGTGCAGTAGATGAGGCCGCGGAACACGTACGAGGTGCGGGGCGGCCCGCTCCCGAGGGGGCGCGCGGGTCGAGGGCGTACGTGATGGCAAGGCATCAAGACTAGGGGCAGCGGCGTGACCCGTGACGGCGTGGTCTGATACCCGCCAGACCGGCTGCCCGATCGGCGGTTTGCTTAGGTCCATGACCAACTCGCATGACGAACAAGCAGTGCACTTCCGCTCCCTGCACCGCCCCGGACAACCGCTGGTGCTGCCCAACGCCTGGGACGCCGCGAGCGCGCGGCTGATCGAGGAGGCAGGAGCAGTCGCCATCGCAACTACCAGCGCCGGGGTGGCCTGGAGCATCGGCGCGGGCGATGGCGAGGCGATGGGCCGTGACCGCGCGCTCGACCTGATCGCCCGCGTAGCGTCCACGGTCAGCGTGCCGGTCAGCGCCGATATCGAAGGCGGGTACGCGGAGGATCCCGACGGGATCGCCGAGACGATCCGTGGGGTGCTCGACGCCGGAGCGGTAGGTGTCAACCTGGAAGACGGTCCGCGACCGGCCGCCGAACATGTCGAACGGATCGCGGCTGCGCGGAAGGCTGCCGGTTCGGCGCTGTTCATCAACGCCCGGATCGACACCTACCTGATGTCCCTCGGAGATCCCGCCACCCGACTGCGGGACACGCTTGACCGGGCGGCGGCCTACATCGCCGCCGGCGCGGACGGCGTCTTCGTGCCCGGCGTCACCGACGCCGAAACCATAGCGGCGCTCGCCGCCGAGCTCGCGGTGCCGTTGAACGTCATGGCCGGGCCGGGCTCACCCTCGATCAGTGAGCTTGCCGGCCTGGGCGTCACGAGGGTCAGCCTCGGCCCGGCGATCGCCCTGGCCGCGTACGCGGCGGCGCGGCGCGTCGCCCGCGAGTTGCTGACCGCTGGGACCTACCAGGCCCTCGACGGCTCCCTGGGCTTCGCCGAGACCGATGCGCTGATGGCTGCGCAGGCCTGAATGGGTGACTGGCTCGGTGAACCGCCACCCCGCCAGATGGTGCGCCGATGCGCGCGCCGTCTTCGAGGCGGTCGCGACTCGACCGCAGCGGAGTTCTTCGGCCAGCCCCACGAGGTCAGTGAGACCGCCGGTGCCACAGTCGATCGCGTCCAGCAACTACCGGTAGATCCTCGACGCACGGTCGCCGGGCCGGCGAGGCTGACGTGGATGTCCACGGGGGTGACCCCAGATTGGCCCAATCAGAACGGTCAGAATCGGCGCTTCCTCACACCAATTCCCGGGTCTTGAATGACTGCGGGAAGGGGGGATCCTCGATGACCGTCGTTGACGTGTGGTTCGACCCGAAGTGCCCGTGGGCCTGGAACACCTCCCGGTGGCTGCTGGAGGTCGAGCGGGTCCGGGACGTGGAGGTGCGCTTCCACGTGATGAGTCTGTGGCTGCTCAACCAGGGCCGCGACGGCTTGGAGCCGTGGTACGAACGGTGGCTGTCGAACACTCTCGGCCCGGTCCGGGTGATGACCGCCGTCGAGCAGAAGCACGGCACACCGGTGCTGCGGGAGCTGTACACCGCGTTCGGCAACCGCATCCACCATGAGAAGACGCCGATCGGGCCCGACCTGTACCGCGACGCGCTGGTCGAGCTGGATCTCGACCCCGCCCTTGCCGAGGCCGCCGAGTCCACCGACCACGACGACGCGCTCCGGTCGAGCCACCACAACGGGCTCGACCCGGTGGGGGAGGACCTCGGCACCCCGGCGATCCACGTGCCCGGGCCGGACGGCACGGTCAACGCGTTCTTCGGCCCGGTGGTGAGCCCCGTGCCGCGCGGCGAGGAGGCCGGCCGGCTGTGGGACGGGGTGCTGCTGGTCTCCGGCACGCCCGGCTTCTTCGAGCTCAAACGCGGACGTACCGGCGGACCGCGGGTCGACTAGGGCCTGTCCCGTCGATCATGGAAGCCAGGTGATTGCGGCGATGAGGACGAGGCGGGTGGCCTGCCGCCGGCGCTGCCCTTGGCGGTCCGGCGGGTGACCTGGTCGGAGCGTTCCGGGATGACGTGCCGGATCCCGCGCGATCGCAGGGCGCGTCTGGTGGAGTCGTGAGCGTAGCCCTTGTCCGCGATCAGTACGTCGGGACGCTTGCGGGGCCGGCCCGGTCCCGGCTCGTCGACGCGGATCGCGTCCAACCGGTGCGGTGGCTGGCTGGTGAAGCGATCGTTACGGCCCTGACCGGAAGTGCCATATGCCACTCACGAGCGCTCGGACGCCGGGAAACCCGGATCTCGGACCGTTCCGGTGGGCGGCAGATGAGCACGACGCCCGTTCTTTCCGATGAGCCGGAACGTGTGGCCCAGATCCATGACGGTGGGGAAGCTACATGCCGAACTGGGCCGCACCTGGATGCCCCGTAAAGGGCGAGTCGGGCATGATCGTTTGCGTGTCTGTGGAGGAGAGGAACGGGACGACGTCGGACAGGGAAGAAGGCGGGCCGGCCAGGCGGCGGACGGCCATGCGTGGCTCGCTGGTCCTTACGGCCCATCTGGTCGCGGTGATGGCGATGACGGTCGTCACCGTCGCCGCCTTCTGTCTCGTCGCGCTGGGCGTCGGTGTGCTGATCTTTCCCGGCTGCGTACGCGTGCTGCATCGCCGGGCCGAGCGACTGAGCCGGGCGGCTCAGCGTTTCGCCGGCAGCGGTTTCGCGGTGCCGAGCCTGCCGGACCCCGCCGGTTCCGGATTCGCCGCTCAGGCACGTCAGTGCTGGCGACTCCTCACCGACCGTGCGTTCTGGCATCTGATGCTGTGGGCGGCTTTCGACCCGTACACCGGTATCGTGCTCGCGATCGCACCATTCGGACTTGTCGCCTGGGGTCTGTACGGTTGCGTGGCCATGCCAGTCCTCTACCTCGGTCTCGGCCTGCAACCGACGGAGTGGTACGCGTTCGTCCCAGTCAATTCGGCCAGCACGGTGCCGTACGCCGCCGTCCTCGGCTGCGTTCTCATCGTGTTTGGCGCCCGCAGCGGACCCTGGTGGTTGCGGGTACAGGGCCGCTGGTCGTCCGTACTGATCGGCAGCCACCTGGTCGACCTGCAGGCTCGGGTCTCCGCCCTCTCGGCCACCCGCGACGAGGTCCGCGACGACGCGGCCGCGCAGCTTCGCCGCATCGAACGGGATGTGCACGACGGCGCTCAGGCTCAACTCGTGGCGATCGGCATGAAGCTGGGAGCCGCGGAGACCCTCATGGCCAGCGACCCGGACGCGGCGCTCGCCCTCATCTGTCAGGCGCGTGAGGACTCCTCGAACACCCTCGGCGAACTGCGCGATCTCATGCGCGGGATCCACCCTCCCGTCCTCGCCGATCGCGGACTGGGCCCGGCGATCGAGGCGATGGCCATCGAGTCGGCACTGCCGACGACCACGCAGGTACGGCTACCCGGACGTCTGGACTCCTCGCTCGAGGTCGCGGCGTACTTCGCCACCCGCGAACTGCTGACCAACGCCGCGAAGCATTCCGGCGCGGCTCACCTCGTGGTGACGGCGGACATCCAGAAGGACCATCTCCGCATCGGGGTGCGCGACGACGGCAAGGGGAGCGCGGTTATCGTGCCCGGCGGCGGGCTCGACGGTATCCGTCGGCGGCTGGCCGCCTTCGACGGCACCCTCGCCGTCAGCAGCCCGGCGGGCGGCCCGACGGAAATCGTGATGGAGGTGCCGTGCGCGTCGTAGTCGCAGAGGACCAGATGATGCTGCGCGCCGGCCTGGTCGGCCTGCTCGAGGCCGCCGGCCATCAGGTGGTCGAGCAGGCGGGTACAGGACCCGAGCTGTGCCGGGTTCTCGGCGACTGGCGGGCCGATGTCGCGATCGTCGACATCCGCCTGCCTCCGTCGCACACGGACGAGGGGCTGCGCGCCGTGCTGGCGGCACGACGGGTCCAACCCGCGCTGCCGGTCCTGCTGTTCTCGCAGTACGTGGAGCAGATGTACGTACGCGAACTCCTCGCCGACGAGGCCGGTGGAATCGGCTACCTGTTGAAGGATCGGGTGTCCCATCCGCGTCAGTTCATGGACGCCCTCACCCAGGTCGCCGCCGGCGGCACCGTACTCGACCCCACGGTCATCAGCGCGCTCATCAACCGTGTCGAACGGCGCGGGCCCGTCGGCAGGCTCACGGAACGCGAGCGGCAGGTCCTCGACCTCATGGCACAGGGGCGCTCGAACACGGCGATCGGCGGCGAGATGCATATCAGCGAGAGCGCGACGACCAAACACATCTCGAACGTGTTCGCGAAGCTCGGTCTGCACCCGAGTCTCGACGACAACCGACGGGTCCTGGCGGTACTGGCGTACCTCAACGAACGCTGAGCCCGCGGTAGGGAAAACTGCACCCAGCCGGACGCCCAGCTCCAGTGTCTGAAGCCGTCGCCTGGCCGAGGCTGGACGCATGACGAAGACGAACACTGTCCCTCCGGTGGGAGCGGGTAGGGCGCGCATGAGAACGATCGTCGTCGCGTTTCTGGTGGTGTCGGCCGCCGCCTCGCCGTTGTTCACGCTGGCGCAGGGGGTGACCGGGCTCGACCCGACCATCCTGGTGCTCACCCAGTTCTCCACCGCATTCGGCAGCCTCGTCATGTACGCGATCTGGCGAGGCCGCCTGCCCTACCCGCGTACGACCAGGCGAGGCGTCCTGGCCCCACTCTGGGCCGCCGTCGGGCTGTCGCTGGCGGTCATCCTCCTCCTCTGGCTTCTGGCGATCGTCGAGCCGCGCCGCTGGCAGTCGCTTGACACCTCGACGCTTCCCGCACCGCTGGCCCTGATCCTGTTCGCGCAGTTCCTTGGCGCGGCCGGCGAGGAAGTCGGCTGGCGGGGCCTCGTGCAACCCCTGCTCGAAACGCGCATGCCGACGTTACCGGCCGCCGCCGTTACCGGCATGCTCTTCGGGCTCGGCCACTTCCACGTGGCGGGCGCCGGAATCGCGGTCTACTCAGTCTTCGTCGTCTCGACCATCGGACTGTCCATCACCGCGGCAGCCATCACGGTCGGGCGCTCATGGTGGGCTCGCATCCTTGTGGCTACCGTTCTGCACTGGGGCGTCAATACCGGGATACTCGTCGCCTTCTCGAACGCCGATGAATCCATGCGGTGGATGACCGATACCGCGATCGCGACGGGTCTCGTCGGCGCGGCCTGCGTTCCCCTCGTCATCCGGTCGAAGCACCGGGCGTCGAACGATTCGCCGGCACCATGTGCGGCCGTCGGCGCCTGATCAGGCCCGCCGGCGCGCACGAGGGACGGACGGCCGCACTGGCGTGGACGGCTCCGCCACGCGTCACGGCGAGACCCGTGGTGCCGGGCGAGAGGACGAAACGCCTTGCTGCCGACCATCACATAAACGATGATCACTGACAGCTGTGCAGGTGCGAGCGGACGAGCTGTGGAGGCTGCGGTGGTCGGCGGCGACTCTCCCCGCCGTGGCGCGGCGGAGCCGGACGTCGACGGTGTGGCGGCCCCGCTGCTGATCGGCCGCGAGGGGGAACTGGCCCGGCTGGAGCAGGTGCTCACCGACGCCTCGGCGCTGGTGCTGGTCGAGGGGGAGGCCGGCGTCGGCAAGAGCCGGCTGCTGGAGGAGTTCCTCGCTTCCCCCGCCGGCGGTGTGCACTGCGCGCTGACGGCGGTATGTCCGCCCGTGCGCGAGCCGTACACGTTGGGACCGATCGTCGAGGCGCTGCTGGCCACCGACGTCGGCACGGTGGCGGACCTGGGCCTCAGCGGCCTGGCCGGCGCACTGCGACCGCTGTTCCCCGAGTGGGCGGAGCACCTGCCGCCGGCCCCCGAGCCGGCCGGGGACGCGAGCGCCGCCCGGCACCGGGTGCTCCGGGCCCTCGCCGAACTGCTCGACAGGCTCGGAGTGGGCCTGCTCGTCGTCGACGACGCACAGTGGTCCGACGACGCGACCCGGGAGTTCCTGCTGTTCCTGGCCGAGCGGCACGGCCAGGCGCCCAGCCTGGTGGTGGCCTACCGCCCGGAGGACCTGGTGGGGGACCCGTGGCTGCTGCGCCTGTCGGGACGCCTCCGGCCGCACCGCGCACGGCTGCGAGTCGTCCTCGATTCGCTCGACGAGTCCGAGACCGCGGCGCTCGCCTCGTCGATGCTGGCCAACCAGGAGGTCTCCGGCGAGTTCGCCCAGCACCTGCACGCCCGCACCGAAGGGGTGCCGCTCGCCGTCGAGGAGTGCGTGCGGCTGATGGCCCGACGCGGCGACCTCGTTCGTCGCGGCCAGGGCTGGAAGCGGCTTCCTCTGGAGGAGATCGTGGTGCCCCCGACGGTGCGGGACACCGTGCTGGAGCACGCCGGCCGCCTCGACGGCGCCACCCGGGCAGTGCTCCGAGCCGCCGCGGTCGTCGCCGATCCCGTCGCCGAACACCTGCTGGCGCGGATCAGCGAACTGCCGCCGGCCGAGTTCGCCGCCGGCCTGGCCGAAGCCGTCGCCCGCCGCCTGCTGCACCGACGGGACCACCATCGGGTGTCCTTCCGCCACGTGCTTGCCGGCCGGGCCATCTACGACGCCATCGACGAACGGGACCGCCGTACGCTGCACGAGCGCGCGGGGCGGGTGCTCGAGACCGTGACCCCACGACCGCTGGCGCAGCTCGCGCGGCACTTCCGGCAGGCCGGCGACGGCGAGCGGTGGGGCAGGTACGCGGAACTCTCCGCGGACGTGGCGCTGCAGACCGGCGACGAGACCACCGCGGGCGCACTGCTGCACGACGTGCTGACCAACGGCGACGTGCCCGCCGCGCAGATGTGCGCGCTGGTGGAGAAGGTGCCGTTCGGTTCCTTCACCGGCCCGGACCGCCTGCGGGACCTCACCGCCGCCGTGCGCCGGGTGCTCGACGGAGGTGTCCCCGATCCGGGGTTGGAGGCCAACCTCCGCTTCCAGCTCGCCCGGATCCTCAACGACATGGAGGAGTTCGACGAGGCCCACGCGGAGCTGGAGCGGGCGCTGCCGCACCTCGACCGTCGGCATGCCTCACCCGCCGTCGCCATGATGCTGCTCGGCTGGCCGCGCGGCCGCTCGCCGGCGGCCCGGCACCTGACCTGGCTGGACCGGGCGGCGGAGTTCGCGCGGTCGCTGGAGCCGTCGGACCGGCTACGGGTCGCGGCCGGCCGCGCGCCCGCCCTGCTGCAACTCGGTGACGAGCGCGGCTGGGCGGAGGCGGCGCAGATCCCGCAGACGGCCCGGACCGCCAGGGACCGCCGGATCATCACCGTCGGCTACCTCAACATCGGCGACGCGGCCATGCGGTGGGGGCGGTACGCGGCGGCCGGCGGCTGGCTCGCGACCGCCCGTCGGCTCGCAGTCGAGTACGAGCAGGTCAGGATCAGGGAGCTCGTCGACTCCACCCGGTTGCACCTCGACTGGTTCACGGGCGCCTGGGACGGTCTCGCGGAGCGTGCGGCCACGCTGGCGGACACCGACGACCTCCACCCGGTCAGCCGGGTCGAGCCGATCATGGTCGGTGGCCTGCTGCGTATGGCAACCGGTGACCTTGTCCAGGCGGCGCGGGAGATCGAACGCGCGGTGTCGGGTGCCCGCGACGCCGGGGCCTGGGACACCGTCGCAGAGGCGGTGGCGACGTTGGTGCAGATCCGGCTGCGCGAGGGCCGACCCGGCGAGGCGTTGACGATCTCCCGCGACCCGTGCGAGGTCGTTGCGGAGAAGGGGGTCTGGCTGTGGGGCACCGACGTGGTGCCCGCCCGCGTCCAGGCCCTGCTCGCCGTCGGAGCCACCGCACAGGCGCAGGACCTGGTCCACGCGTTCGCCCGGGGGCTGCCCACCGGGCGGTTGCCCGCGCCGCGGGCCGCCGTGCTGGACTGCCGGGGCCTGCTTGCCGAGGCCGCAGGCGACCACGCCTCGGCGGCGGGCCTGTTCGGGCGGGCCGCCGCAGCCTGGGCGGCGCTTCCCCGGCCGTACAGCGCGGCGCTCTCCCGCGAGCGGCAGGCGGGGTGCCTGATCCGGGCCGGGGCCGTTCCGGAGGGGCTCGACCTGCTCACTGACGTCCTGGATGGACTGTCGTCCCTGCCGGCGAGCCTCGATGTGGACCGCGTCGCCCGTACCCTGCGTGCGCACGGCCGCCAGGTGCCGCGCGTGTGGCGCGGCGGCCGGAAGGGCTACGGTCCCAGCCTGTCGCCCCGCGAGCGGGAGGTCGTCGCCCTCGCGGCCGAGGGGCGGACGAACCGGGAGATCGCCGATGCCCTGCACCGCTCGCACCACACGGTGGCGAGCCAGATGAAGTCGGCGATGCGCAAGCTCGGGGTCTCCTCCCGGGCGGCGCTCACCGCACGGGCCATCGGCGCGGGGCTGGTCTCCGAGCCCGGCACGGGCGCGGGGGAGTGACTCGCCGCCGACGGTCGCGAATTGTTTCACTCACCTGAGGGATCGCAGCGCCATCTCGCGGTTGACCACGATGCTGGCATGCCGCATCGAGACGACCCGGACGAGGACGAGGACGAGACGACGTCGCCGGAGACCGCCCGCCCCGCCGACACGCGCGTCGAGTCCCGCCCCGGGGCCGGACCGGGCGACGAGACCGACGTCGCGGACGACGACCGATACCTGCCGCTGTGACCAGTCGCGGCAGCAGCCCTCACACCCTTTCGGAGGAGGATCCGCCATGCGCCCAGCCCATCCGTCGAGACGAAGAATCGTGACCGTGGTGGTGGCCGCCGTGGCCACGGTGCTCGCACTGAACGGCGCGGCCACCGCGCTGCCCTCGACCGCGCCGGAGCCGCCGACGGCAGCGGCCGCGAAGGCCAAGATCCGTCCACAGCTCCAGACCCAGCTCAACGCTCAGGAGTCCCCCGTCGACTTCTGGGTCTACTTCGACGCGAAGGCGGACCTGAGCGCGGCCCGGTCGATGCGGGACTGGAACGCGCGCGGCACGGCGGTGGCCAAGGCGCTGCGGCAGGCCGCCGAGGAGAGCCAGCGGGCGGTACGCGGGGAACTCACCGCCTCCGGCGTCGCGCACCAGAGCTTCTGGGCGACGAACGCGATCAAGGTGACCGGCGATCAGGCCCTCGCCGAGCGGCTGGCCGCGAAGCGTGAGGTCAGCTCGCTGCTGCCGTCGTTCAAGGTCGCCCCGCCCCCGGTCACCAAGGGCGTCAGCCGGCAGGCCGTCGACGCGGTCGAGTGGGGGGTCGCCAACATCAACGCCGACGACGCGTGGGAGCAGTTCGACGTACGCGGCGAGGACATCACGGTGGCCTCGATCGACACGGGGGTCCAGTTCGACCACCCCGCCCTGGCGCGGCAGTACCGCGGCAACAAGGGCGACGGCGTGTTCGACCACAACTACAACTGGTTCGACGCGGCCGGCACCTGCGGGGGAGCGCCCTGCGACGGTGACGGGCACGGCACGCACACGATGGGCACGATGGTCGGCGACGACGGCGCCGAGAACCGAGTCGGGGTGGCGCCGAAGGCCCGCTGGATCGCGGCAAACGGCTGCTGCCCGAGCGACGCCGCGCTGATCAGTTCGGGCCAGTGGCTGCTGGAGCCGACGGACCTCAACGGCCAGAACCCGGACGCCAGCAAGCGACCGCACGTCATCAACAACTCGTGGGGGACCAACGCCCCGTCGGACGCGCCGTTCCTGGAGGACATCAGCCTGGCGTGGACCGCGTCGGGCATCTTCGGCGTGTGGGCCAACGGCAACAACGGGCCGGGCTGCCGGACGAGCGGCGCCCCGGGCAGCCGGAAGATCAACTACTCGGTCGGCGCGTACGACTCCGACCGCACCATCGCGCCGTTCTCGTCGCGCGGGGCCGGCCAGGACGGCGAGATCAAGCCGAACGTCGCTGCGCCGGGCGTGAACGTCCGGTCGAGCATGCCGGGAGGCACGTACGCCAGCTTCAACGGCACCTCGATGGCGGCCCCGCACGTCGCGGGCGCCGTCGCCCTGGTCTGGTCGGCGGCCACGTCGATGGTCGGCGACACCGAGGCCACCAGGTCCCTGCTGGACGGCACGGCCGTCGACAACCCGGACGGTCAGTGCGGCGGCACCGACGACGACAACAACGCCTTCGGCGAGGGACGACTGGACGCACTCGCCCTGATGAAGCAGGCGCCGCGCGGACCCACCGGCAGGATCGGCGGCACCGTGAGCGACGCCGCAACCTCGAAGCCGCTGCCCGATGCCACCGTCACGATCACCGGCCCGGTCAGTCGTGAGGTGACCACCGACGCGGAGGGCGCCTACCAGTCGGGTGCCCTGCCGTTGGGCAGCTACACGATCGGTGTACGCAAGTACGGCTACGCGGCCGGCACGACCCAGGCGCAGGTCCGCGAGGGTGAAGCCGCCACCGCCGACGTCAGGCTGACCCCTCGGCCGATGAGCACGGTCAGCGGCACCGTGACCGACGGATCCGGGCACGGCTGGCCGTTGTACGCCAAGGTCGTCATCGACGGCTATCCACTCGGACCGGTCTTCACCGACCCGGTGACCGGCCGGTACAGCGTGCGGCTGCCCGGATCCGCGTCGTACACCATGCGGGTCACCGCCCAGTACCCCGGATACCGGGGCGTCCAGCGGACGTTCGAGCTGGGCGGGGCGGACCTGACCCAGGACGCGGCGCTGACCGTCGACGAGTCGACCTGCATCGCCCCCGGCTACCGCTTCAGCGGCGTCGGCGAGGACTTCGACGACTGGACCGACAGCGGTACGCGCGACGGCTGGCGGACCTCCGGCAGGCCGGGCTGGCGGTTCGACAATCCCGGCAACCGACCGGTGCCCGAGGGCGGGGGCGGCAGGTTCGCCGTCGCCGACTCGACGGTCGGCGCCGGGAAGCGGTTCGACACCACCCTGACCTCCCCGGCGATCGACCTGTCCGGCGACGCCTCTCCGAAGCTCACCTTCCGCACGTCCTACTACCCCGACGACGCGGGGCAGCGGGCCGCCGTCGGCGTGTCCACCGACGGCGGCCGGACCTGGAAGACGGTGTGGCGGCAGACCACCAGGCACGCGTTCGGCCAGGTCACGCTGCCGCTGCCGCAGGCGGCCAACCGTGCGGACGTCCGGATCCGGTTCCACTACCAGGGCCGCGACGCGTGGTGGTGGGCGGTCGACGACGTCTTCGTGGGCGACCGCGCCTGCCGGCCGGTCGAGGGTGGGCTGGTCGTCGGGTTCGTCACCGACCGCGACACCGGCGCGCCGGTCTTCGCGACCGTGTCCCGGGCGGAACAGCCCGGGGAGGCCGGCACGGGCGTCACCACACCGGCGGACCCCGCCCTCGGCGACGGCCTGTACTGGGTCTTCAGCTCCGCGACCGGCGGCACCGAATTCACCGCGCGCGCGTCCGGCTACCAGACCGGCACCGCGACGGTCCCGGTCCGCGCCGACGCGGTCGTGACCCGGGACTGGTCGCTGGCCCCGGCAGGTGGCTGACATGCCGGACGACGCCGTGCAGCGCGGTCCCACCAGCTCGCCCGACAAGGAGCAATTCGTGACCACACCACGCAGCGACCTTCACCCCCGCAGACGCCGTCGGCTACGGCTGCTCGCCGCCGGCTCCGCCCTCCTCACCGTGCTCACCGCGCCCGTCGCCGCCGCCGCCCGGCCCGAGGAGCCGGCCGGGCGGGTCCCGACGCCGACCGGAGCCGCGGCCGAGAACGGCCTGCGGGCGGTCTCGCTACCCGGGCTGACCAAGCCCACCTACAAGGTCACCCTGATCACCGGAGACGAGGTCACGCTGGCCCGGACCGGTGGCCGTTACACAGTCACCGCCGTCCCGTCGGCGCGGGCCGACGGGACCCGCCCGACGATCGACGTCACTGTCCGGACGGGGCCGGGCGGAGCGGACACCAGCCTCCACGCGGTGCCGAGCGACGCGCAGGCGTTGGTGGCCGGCGGCGTCGTCGACCGTAAGGTCTTCGACCTGGGATGGCTCGCCGGCCAGTCGGAGCGCGGTGGCGGCAGCCCGCTCGCCGTCACCGTGAAGTACGGCGACCGGCTGGACAAGGCGGCGCTGGACAAGCGGGTGTCGGGCCTGCCCGGCGCAAAGACCACCGCAAGGCACCCGGACGACGGCTCAGTGGACCTGCGTGTCGAACCTCACCGGGCCGCCGCCTTCTGGGCCGCCGTCAACGGCGAGCAGCGGGGCGGGCTGAGCAGCTACCTCTTCGACCGGGCCACTCCGAAGCTTGCCGGCGGCGCGGTGGCGATCTGGCCCACCGGGCTCCGCTCGGCGAAGGCCGGGCCACAGACCGACACCGGGCAGCCGACGTACCGGGTCACCCAGATCGTCAAGCGGCAGAAGGGTGAGCGGTTCTACTGCGACAACCGCCTCATGACCATCTGCCCGATCGCCGGATTCGTGCTCGCCCAGGTCGCCGGGGCCGCGGTCGGGACCGGGTACGAGTCGGTCAGCGCGCGGTGCCTGGACCAGGATCCCTGCACCACGTTCGAGGTGAACTACGAGGTGCCGCCCGGCACCTACGAGTCCGCCGGTTACACGATCTTCCGCATAGACGGCCGGGAGCAGCACCTCAACCTGGAACTGCCGGAGTTCGAGGTCGCCGGGGACACCACCATCACCCGCGACGGCGACGCGGCCCAGCAGATGACGGTCGGCACCCCGCGACCGACCGAGACGTTCATCGGCTCCCGGACCACCTTCCGCACGTTCAGCAACGGCGCCGGCGGTGGCGTCCTCAGCTTCACCGGCTACAGCAACTCCAGGTTCTGGGCCATCCCCAGCGCCCCGGTGACGGTCGGCACCTTCCACTTCGGGGTCAACTGGGTGCTCGGCAAGCCGATGCTGACCATGGCGGCCACCGCCCCCGAGCGGCTGGCGCTGACGCCGACCCTGCCGATCGACTGGTACAAGCGCCCGGGCTTCGAGGTGGTGCGGTTCGACGGCCGGCAGACGGTCCAACTGGTCGACGGCGGGCTGGGGCGGGACGCCGACCTCCGGCGGATCGACGCCCGGGGCAAGCTCGTCCTGCTGCGCATCGACGCCGACAAACCCGCCGGCGGGCAGTGCCGCGTGGGGCCCGCGCAGCTGACGCGGGCGCGGGCGGCGGGCGCCGTCGGCGTGCTCGTCGACCCGACCTCCACCGGCGGGCCGTGGCCCACCACGACCTGCCTCCTCCCGGTCGAGCCGGACTGGTGGTACCACGAGACGCAGGAGGCCGCCGACATCCCGTACGCCTCCATCCCGCTGGCACAGGCCGAGCGGCTGCGTGGGCTGCTGCGCCGCGGCCCGGTGAAGCTCGACGTGTCGGGCTACGACTCGGTCAGTCCGTACGTCTACGCGCTGCACGTCTACCAGGAGGGGCGGATCCGGGCCTCGCAGCACACCAAGCTCACCGACCGGCAGCTCGCCACGGTCGACACCGCGCTCCACGGCACGCGGGCGGAGCCGGCGAGCATGATCTACTCGGCCTTCCGGCCGAACGAGACCGCGGTCGCCGGAGTCTTCCACGGCTACGTCACCGACAGCGTCCGGTTCACCACCTACCGCGGGCCGGTCTCGCCCGACCTCGTGCGGAACCAGTTCTACGAGCCCTCGGGTTCGCAGCTCGGCGTCCGCACCATCGACGTCATCGACCGGGCGGGACCGGCCACGGCGCGGTGGGCGGCGCGACCCGTCGTGCCCGGGCCGCCGGAGCTGTCGCCCAAGATCTTCCGCACCCAACCCGGTAAGTGGGAGGGCGACTGGTCCACCGAGATCTGCGCCTTCTGCCGGCAGGGCGACACGTTCTACCCGATCACCTACCTGGTCTCCGGGACGCAGCCGGGACACCTCATCGGTTCGTACGTGTTCGAGCCGGCGAACGTGCACATGTACGCCGACGACGGCCGGGAACTGCCCCAGGGCAGCTCCACCGTGTGGGGTCCCACCTACGAGCTTCCGGCCGCGCCCGGGCGCTACCGGATGACGGCCCGGACCGCCGACGGCAGGACCACGACGGAATGGCGGTTCACGTCCGCCACGCCGACGCGGAACGAGCCGCCGCAGGGGTTCAAGTGCGTCGAGGGATCGGGCCGGCCGTGCCACGCCGACCCGCTGTTGTTCCTGCGGTACGACGCGGGCACCGGCCTCGACGACGCGGTGACCGCACCCGGCCGGCATCAGATCAGGGTCGCCGCGTACCACCAGGCGCCTGCCGCGCCGGCGGTGAAGAGCCTGACGCTCTCCGTCAGCACCGACGGCGGGGTCACCTGGCGGCGGCTCCCGACGACCGCCCGGGGCGGCGGAAACTACACCGCGAGCTACCAGGCCCCACGCCTGGCCGCCACCACGGGCACGGTCAGCATCAGGGCCAGGGCGGAGGACGCCGCCGGCAACACCGTCGAGCAGACCGTCCTCGACGCCTTCCGCCTCACCGCGCGCTGACGCGCTGTCGGATCCGCCGGGCACGTCGCGGACGTGCCCGGCGGACCGGCACCCCTGGCCTCCAGGACGGTGACCGCCGACGACGAGCCCGGCCACGCAGCGCGCGGCCGGGCTCGTCGATCTGTTCGGCGGCCGGAGTGGCTATCGCCGCAGGTCGGGCCAGCGGCGGTGGGTCCATGCGCGCAACGCCCACTCCACGGGGCCGTACCGGAACCGCCGCATCCACCACGCGCTGGTCGCCACCTGCACCGCGAAGATCGTCAGCGCGATCAGCAGCGTCTGCGCCGGCGAGGTGTGGCCGGCCAGGCCCAGCCCGACGCCGGTGAACACGAGCACGCAGAGGAGTGACTGGCCGAGATAGTTCGTCAACGCCATGCGTCCGGCGGGCGCCAGGGCGTCCGCGACGCGCGGTCGCCGGGTGAACAGGCGCAGCAGGGTCGCGGCGTAGGCCGCGGCGAGGAACGGCGCGGTGACGGCGCTGACCATCAGCCCGGTCATGCTCGCCGAGCCGCCGCCGACCGCGAACACGGCGGCGCCGGCGAGACCGACCGGATAGCCGACCCGCTCGCAGCGGCATAGCAGGTTCTCGTGGGTGGGCACGGTGGCGAGCATCCGGTGCCTGCCGGCGGCGAGGCCGACCAGGAACGCGGCGAAGGCCAACGGCCCCTGCACGGCGAGCGCGCCGAGCATTGCCGGCAACGAGCGCAGGTGCTCCAGGACGACATCACCGAGCCCGCCGCGGAGGGCCTCCGTCGAACGCGCACCGGCGGCGAGCGCGGCGGCCTCGTCCGGGACCACTGTGGCGCCGAGGACCGCGGCCAGACCGATCACGGTCGCGACCACGCCCACGATGGCCGCCGCTGCGACCAGTGCGGCGCGCGGTTCGGTCCGCCGGGCGGTGAGCAGCACGAGACCGAGCAACGCGTACGTGGTGAGGATGTCGCCGTGGTACAGCAGCACCGCGTGCAACGCCCCGAGCACGAACAGCCCGGACAGCCGGCGCAGGAACGACGGGCCGAAGGCCACCCCACGCCGGGCCGCTGAGTCGAGTTGCAGGGTGAAGCTGTAGCCGAACAGGAATGAGAACAGCAGGTACGCCTTCATCGCGAACAGCAGTTCCGCCGCACCTGCGACCAGCCGGTCGACCGTGCCGTGCGCCGGATCGTCGACCAGGTGGAACTCGAATCCGGAGCTGAAATACCACACGTTGGCCAGCAGGATGAACAGCAGCGCGATCCCGCGCAACGCGTCCACGACGTTGATCCGGGCGTCGTCGTCGTGGGCGGCTGCACCGCGGGCGCGGCCCTGCCGGTCGGGTCGGAGCGCGCTCATGACGCCGAGCCTCCCGCGACCGCGAGGGGCACGTGCCGCCTCTTCGTCGCGGCATTCCGGTGGCCGTCGGCTCGGTGCCGTCGGCGAACATCCCCCGGGGCGAGGTCGACGGCGACGCCGTCGAGCGCGGCCACCGGGTCGTCGTGGGTCCTACGCTCCGGGTCCAGCTGCACGATATCAGTCATGGCGTACACCGTACGAGCGCACTATGGAGGGCAATAGTGAGGCTGTCCCCCGTATTCGCTCTCGGGGTATCGTCACTGCACTAGTGCACGGGAGGCCGCTGTGGAGGAACCGCCGTACCGCCGGATCGCCGCCGATCTCGCCGGCCGGATCGCGTCCGGCGAATTCGCCCCCGGAACGAGGATCCCGTCGACGAGGCAGCTCATAGCCGAGTACGGGGTGGCGATGGCGACCGCGACGAAGGTCCTGGCCACCCTGCGCGAGCGGGGTCTCGTCGAGCCCGTACGGGGCGTCGGCACCGTGGTGGCCGCCGATGTGGGCAGAGCACCCGGCCCGGACCGTGCGCAGGTGGTCGCCACCGCCGTGGCCACCGCCGACGCCGAAGGGCTGCACGGCCTGTCGATGCGCCGGCTCGCCGGTCGGCTCGGCATCCCGACGATGGCGATCTACCGGTACGTGGCCGACCGCGACGAGCTGGTGATGTTCATGATCGACAAGGTCATGGCCGACAATCCGCCCCCGGCCCTCACCCCGGAGCGCGACGGCTGGCGGGCCTGCCTCGAGGCCATCGCCCGGCTGCAATGGGCGATGTACCGTCGGCACACCTGGCTGGCCGAGGCGGTCTCCTTCACCCGGCCGCTGCCGGCCCCGCACGCGATGGTCCATACCGAATGGATGATGCGGGCCCTGGACGGACGCGGGCTCGACCTGAACGCACAGTTCACGGCGGCGGTGACGGTGGCCAACCACGTTCGCGGCACGGCGGTGAACCGGGCCGAGGAGGCGCAGGCCGAGCAGGACAGCGGCCTGACCGACGCCCAGTGGTTGGAGGCCCAGGAAGGACGCATCGGCGCGGTCCTGGCCGACGGGCGGCTCCCGCTGCTGGCCCGCTTCGTCGCCGCCGACGACGGGGTCTGGAACCTGGACACACTCTTCGAGTTCGGCCTCCAGCGCCTCCTCGACGGCTTCGCCCCGCTCCTGCGGTGACGGCCTCCGCCTCGCGCGCGGCCACGACGAGCACCGGGATCCGGGCCACCGGAACCTGCGAGGTCACGTGCGGCTGGCGGCGCCGAACAGGTAGCGCAGCTCGTCCAGCATGACGACCAGTACGCCGACGGCCAGCGCGGCGGCGCCGGCCAGAACCGCCTCGCCGGGGCGTACCGCACCGGCCGGCGCGAGCGCGCCGGCGACGGCACAGGCGACGAGGAACGCGTTGCGCCACACGTGGTGCCGGCCCAGGGGCGCGGCGGTGCGGCCGAAGCAGCGGCAGGTGCCGCCGCCGCGCCGCAGGTTCGCGACGACGGCGGCGGTGAAGGCGAGCAGCAGGGCGCCCGAGGCGAGGAACCCGGCCAGCGGGAACACCGCCAGCAGGACCACGGCGGTGAACTCGGCGGCGACCACGGCCGCGGCGAGCGGGCCGGCGGGCCGGTAGCCCATGTCGCGCACGGAGCGCGTGAACTCGCGGTAGGCGTCGCGGCCGGAGACCTTCCCGACCGCCGCCGCCAGCAGGACCGTGCCGAGCAGCACCCGGCACCCGATCTCGACGTACATCTGTCATCGCCTCCCTCTGACCACGCCGAGGACTGCCTCGGGTGGCACCGCGCCGAAATGCCGCGAGTCCTGGCTGTGGGTGTTGTCGCCCCGTACCGTCACGGCGCCGTCCGGTTCGACCCGGTGCACCCGTTTGACCATCCACGTCAGGTCCGAGGCGGGGACGACGTCGCGGGCCCGGAAGACGACGAGGTCACCGACGGCGGGCGCCCGGCCGACGCGGACGATGAGCCGGTCGCCGTCGCGCAGCGTCGGCGCCATGCTCTGCCCGCTCACCACCACGAGGCGCCAGCGGCGGCGCAGCCAGCCGGTCACGTCGCCGCCAGCTGGTAGCCGTCCGCCTGGAGGCGGAAGAGCCGGGCGTACTCACCGTCGGCCGCCATCAGCTCGTCGTGCGTGCCCGACTCGACGACGCGCCCGGCGTCCAGCACGACGATGCGCCGCGCGTCGCGCAGGGTGCTGAGCCGGTGGGAGATCAGCAGCCCGGTGCGGCCCTGGCGGATCCGGGTCAGCGAGGCGTGCACGCGGGTCTCGGCGTCCGCGTCGAGACCGGAGCTGGGCTCGTCCAGGATGAGCAGGTCGGCGTCGGCGCGCATCAGGGATCGGGCGAGCGCGACCCGCTGCCACTGCCCGCCGGAGAGCGTCACGCCGGGCTCGCCGTCCTGGCCGGCGAAGGTGCGGCTGAGCAGCGTGGCGTACCCGTGGGGGAGGGCGCGGAGGCGGTCGTGGATCTCGGCGCGTGCGGCGGCCTCGGCGACCTGCTCGGTCGTGTGCGGCAGCCGGCCGATGCCGACGTTCTCCTCGGCGGTGAGGTCGTAGCACATGAAGTCCTGGAACACCGCGCCCATCCGCCGGCGCACCGTCTCGATCCGCAGCTCGCGCAGGTCCACCCCGTCCCACGTGATCCGGCCGCGGTCCGGGTCGTAGAACCGGCAGAGCAGCTTGACCAGGGTGCTCTTGCCGGCCCCGTTGAGTCCGACGAGCCCGACGGCCTGCCCGGCGGTGATCGTGAGGTCGACGCCCCGCAGGACCCACGGGCCGCCCTCGTCGTAGCGGAACCACACGTCCTCGAACCTGATCGCGGTGCGCAGCGGCGGCGCCGGCAGCGGCCCGTCGACAAGGTCGGTGGGGCTGTCGAGGACGGCGACGTAGTGCCGGAACAGCCGCATGGCGGCGCCGGCCTCGCCGAGCTGGGCGGCGATGCCGGCCAGGCCGCTGTGCGCCGCGGTGAACGCGGCCAGCAGGAGGGTGAGGTCGCCGAGGCTGAGCCGGCCACGGACCGTGGCGTTCACCGCGAACACCGTCGCGGTGAGGGTCACCGCGGCGCCGGCCAACGCCCAGCACGCCTGCACCGTCGTGGTGTGCCGGGCGGCGGCAAGCTCGATCCGGGCGGCCGAGCGCACCGCGCCGGTGAGCCGGTCGTGGAAGAACCGGCCGAGGTGGTAGAGGCGCACCTCCCGGGCGGCGCGCAGGTCGGTCAGCACGGTCTGGAACAGGAACCGGGCCCGGAACAGGCCGGCGCTCTCCTCCACGGCCCGCGCGGTCCGCCGGGACAGTCGCAGTTGGATGAGGAAGTCGGGCACCGCAACGGCGAGCAGGAGCAGACCGGCCGGCGGCCAGAGGGACGTCAGGATCACGGCGAAGCCGCCGATGGTGACGACGTTCTGGGCCACGTCGACCGCGAACATGACGACCACGTACGGCGCCTGGGTGGCGGCCTGCTGGGCCAGCGCCAGCCGGTCGCGCAGGGCCGGCTGCTCGAACGGGACCAGCCCGACGAAGGTGTTCAGTTTCCGGTACAGCCGCACGTCGGCGGCGATCGTGATCGCGTTCTGCAGGGCCGTGGTGAAGTATCCGGACACCCGGCTGGCGATCGCGGCCAGCGCGCCCAGGACGGCGATCGCCACGGCGTACCAGGTGGCGGTCGACGGGTCGGCCGAGCGGCCCCTGCCGACCTCGTCGAACAGCAGCTTGGTGAACCACGCGACGCCGATCGGGGGCGCCGCGCCGATGACGACGAGGGCGACCGTGGCGGCGAGCGCCCTGCGGTCCGCGCAGCCCAGTCGCAGGGCGGCTCGCAGCGTGGCCACGTCTCAGGCCAGAACCGGAAGCTGGTGGCTGGAGCTGACGACGACGCCGTCGACGACCGACAGGACGGCGGGGAAGCCCTTGACCCCGAACTCCTTCTCGGCCTGGTCCTCGTCGATGGTCGCCGTGTCGAAGTCGGCCAGGCGGGGAGCCATCTCCACCGTGTCCTCCGGCATGCCGATCATGAACACGAAGGTGTCGTGGCGGTAGCGCCGGGCATCGGCGGTGAGGGTGTCCAGGATGGTCTGGCACGGTGGACAGGTGGGGGTCAGCATGACCACCGTGCGCCGACCGGCGGTCAGGTCGACGTGCGGGAAGCCGGTGACCTCCAGGCCCGGGCCCGGCAGCACCTCGGGGGCGGCCCCGCCGTCGTGGGCGGTGGCGGTCCGCGTCTCCCGGAGCCGTCGGGCGAGGGCCAGGGTCAGAACGAGGTTGAGCACGGCGACCGTGCCGATCACGGCGATGGCGGCGTAGGCGAAACCCGGCATGGGAACTCCTCAGCGAGTCAGCGGGGTGGGGGCCGCGCCGACGGCGCGGCCCCCGAGGATGTGCCAGGTCAGCAGACGCCGACCTTCTTGGTGTAGCAGATCGGCGACGACGTCGTGACCGAGCACACGCCGGTGCAGGACAGGGTGCTCCGCCGGTAGTAGCGGAAGTACGAACCGCCCGAGCAGTAGCCGTTGGACACCGCGCAGCACGACTGGCCGTGCTCCGGCACGCAGGCGCCGGCCACCTCGCGGCCGAGCACCTTGCTGAGCATCGCGTCGCCGACGCGGTTGACGAGCTTGGTCATGGCAGACCTCCTTGGTGGGTGACTGCCATCACTGTGCCGGGTGCCGCTGCGCGCGCCCTGCGCTCCTACTGCGCGCCGGCTGCGCTCCGCCAACGCGGCAGCGATTCGCGCAGGTCGTCGACGTACGCGGAGTCGAAGTGCTCGAAGATGCGCAGCGCCTCCTCGCCCAGCGCGACGGCCCGGTCGTGCCTGCCGAGGGTGGCTTGCGCCCGCGCGAGCAGGTGCAGCGAGTTCGCCAGCGGGAACGGCTGCCCGACGCCGCGCAGCATCGCCACCGAGCTCTCCAGTTCCACCACCGCCCGGTCCGCGTCGCCCTCCTCGAGGTGCGCCTTGCCGAGCAGCCGCCGGGAGATCGCCTCACCCCACTCGTGACGCAGCTCGTGGAACGCAAGCACCGTACGCCGCAGCAGCCGCCGTGCCGCCTCGCCGTCGCCCGCCGCGAGGTGCGTCGCGGCCAGCGCCTGCTCGGCTGTGGTCACGCTCATCCGGTCGCCGAGCCGGCGCGCGGCGGCCACCGCCTGCCGAAGCTGCTCCACGGCCGGCGGCCACTGCTCGGCGTGCCGGTGCAGCAGCCCGATGGTCTCCCGCGTGAGCGCCTCGCCCCACAGGTCGCCGTCGTCGACGAAGACCCGCAGGGCCGCGGCGCAGGCGTCGAAGGCGAACGGGGAGGTGAGCCGGTACTGCCCGTGCTGCATGCCGAGTGCCAGCAGCACGTGCCCGCCGACGCGGCCGACCGGCCAGTGCACGGCGCACAGCTGCACCATCACCAGCAGTGCGGCGTCCGCCTGCCGCAACCTGCCGAGGTGGCGGCAGGACAGCGAGTAGCCCAGCAGGGCGACGAGGCGGTGCGCCACCCACCGCCCGCGGCCGGCCCGCTGCGCCGCGCGCAGCAGCGGCACGGCTTCGGCGTGCCGGTTCAGCGACCGGTACGCCGTGCCGAGGTGCAGCCACAGCGACATCCGGGTCGCCGGCGGCAGCTCGGCGTGGCGGTCGAGCACGGCGCGCAGACAGTCGACCAGCTCGGGCAGGTGCTGGCTGCGCATCGTCGCGAAGTTGCCCATCGTGCAGGCCAACCGCCCCGCCAGGTCGACGGCGCCCAGCCGCAGCAGGTCCTGCACCGCCGCGACCAGGTTCTCCCGCTCCGCCTCGAACCAGTCGACGGCCTCCCAGGCGTCGAGCGCCGGCCCCGCGTCGGCCACCGGCAGGGCTCCGCAGGGCAGCGACGCGTCGGCCCGCTCGGCGTACGCGTGCAGCCGTGCGTACCAGGCGACGACCTCGTCGACGGGGACCTCGGTGCGTTCCCGGGCGACGAGCCTGACCAGGTCGTGCATGCGGACCCGGCCGCTGGCGTCGTCGGTCAGCAGGTGGGCCCGGCACAGCTGCTCCAGCAGCGGCTCGGTGGTCTCGTCCCACATGCCGAAGCTGCGCAGCGACGTGCGGCTGAGCACCGCGAGCAGCCGCGCGGCGGGCTGCGGCAACCGCTCGAACCCGACGGTGAAGCTGCTGCGCACGTCGAGCCCGTCGAGGGAGAGTTCGTCGAGGCGGCGTCGCTCGTCGCGTAGCCGCTCGCGCAACCGCGCCACGGTCATCGCCTCCCGCTCGGCCAGCCGCACGCCGGCGATTCGCAACGCCAGCGGCAGGCGACCGCACAGCTCCACGACGTCGGCGGCGGCCCCGGCATCCCGGTCGATTCGCTCGCCGCCGGCGAGCCCGGCCAGCAGGTCCAGGCCGTCGTCGATCGGCAGCACGTCGAGCGGGACGACCTCGGCGCCCGCCAGCCCCGGCAGCGCTCCCGTGCTCGTGACGACAGCGCTGCCGCCGGGCGGCAGCAGCGGACGTACCTGCGCCGCGTCCGCCGCGCTGTCCAGCATCACCAGCAAGGTCTGGTCGGCGAGCACGGAGCGGTACAGCGCCGCGCGCTCCTCGGCCGCTGCCGGGATGGCCTCGCCGGCCACGCCGAGGGCGCGCAGGAACGCGCCGAGCACCGTGCCGGGCCGCGCCGGTTCCGGGGTGTTGCCGCGCAGGTCCGCGTAGAGGCATCCGCCGGGGAAGCGGTGCCGGCTCTCGTGGGCCGCGCGCAGCGCCAGCGTGGTCTTGCCGGTTCCCGCCAGCCCGGTCACGACGATCACCTGGGCGACCCCGGCGACCGTCGGGGTGCGCCCCAGCAACGACAGCAGCAGCCCCAGCTCCTTGTCCCGCCCGACGAAGTCACCGGTGACTCCGGGAAGCTGGTTGGGGCGCACCCACCCCCGCGAGGGCGTCTCCTGCTCGCTGCCGAGGATCTCCCGGTGCAGTTGCCGCAGCTCCGGCCCCGGGTCGATGCCGTGCTCCTCCGAGAGCACCCGGACCCCGGCCCGGTACACGGCGAGCGCCTCCGCCTGTCGGCCGCTGCGGTGCAGGGCCACCATCAGCTGGCCGCGCAGCCGCTCCCGCAAAGGTCGGTCGCGGACCAGCGTGGTCAGCTCGGGCACGAGTTCCCGGTGCAGACCGAGCGAGAGCAGTGCCTCGGCGCGCAGCTCTGTCGCGTGCTCGCGCAGCTCACGGAGCCGATCGCGCTCGTACTCGACGAGCCGCGACCCGACGTCGACGAACGCGTCGTCGCGCCAGCGCGCCAGCGCCCGGTCCAGCAGCTCCACGGCGCGGCGGGCATCGGCGGTGGCCGCGGCGGCCCCTACCTCGGCGGCGAACTCCGCCGAGTCGACGACCGCCACGGGGTTCAGCTGGTAGCCGGGCGAGCGGGTGAGGATCAGCTCCGGCTTCGCGCCGCGGCGGACCGAGGCGACGACCGCCTGGACCCGGTTGCGCGCCCCCGTGGGCGGATCGTACGGCCAGAGCCCGTCGATCAGGCGGTCGACGGAGACGATGCGTCCCTGGTGGGCCGTCAGGCTCGCGACGAGTGCCCGTTCCAGCGGGGCGAGCGACACGGCCACCCCGTCGACGCTCACCTCGATCCGCCCGAGGATGCCGATCCGATACCCACGCACGGCGCAAAGCTACGCGGCCTGCGCCCTTTGTGGCCGCACGTGCGGGACGCTCCCGGCGGAAGGCGCTGGTCACGACGTTCCGGCCCGAAGATCGTGACCAGCGCCACTGTCGGCCCGTCGCGGGGTGGCCGGGGCGGCGGCGGCGTAGTAGCGCGAGCCGTCGTCCGGACGCCTTGCGGAGCCGGCGATCTTGGGGCTTGTCCCCGACGCTGCTGGTCAGCTGCGCCGGCCGACCCCGCAGTATGTGGCGAAGCGGCGCGGGTCCTCGTCCGGGTCGACCGGCCAGTCGGGCCGCCATTCGGGCAGCTGCACCAGTCCTGGCGAAACGAGGGTGTAGCCGGTGAAGAGTCGTTCGATCTCGGGCCTGCTCCGCAGGGTCATCCGGGCGGTGTTGGCGTACCCCTGGTTGTAGGTGTCGCGTAGGGCCAGCGCGTCGGCACGTTCGTCGGAGGAGGCGTGCGACAGGGCGAGGTAGCTGCCCGGGGCGAGTCGGTCGCGGTAGTGGGCGATGATCGGGGCCGGGTCGGTGGTGAGCTGGTGCAGCACGCCCACCAGCAGGACCGCGACCGGCCGGTCGAGGTCGAGCACGTCGCGCAGCGTCGGGTCGCCGAGGACGGCGTCGGGCTGGGTGAGGTCGGCGTGCAGCACCATGGTCCGGGGGTCGTCGGCCAAAAGGCGTCGGCTGTGGTTGTACGCCACGGGGTCGATGTCGACGTACGCGACGACGGTGTCCGGGGCGGCCTGGCCGGCGACCTCGTGCACGTTGCCCGCCGTGGGGATGCCGGAGCCGAGGTCGAGGAACTGCCGGATGCCTGCGTCGACGAGCGCGCGGACCGCGCGGCGCAGGAACGCGCGGTTGGCCCGCATGATGTGTCCGATGTCGGGCATGGCCTGCTCCATGCGGGCCGCCAGCGCGCGGTCCGCGGCGAAGTTGTGCGACCCGCCGAGGAAGTAGTCGTAGACCCGGGCAGGGCTGGGCGTGTCGAGATCCGGGGTGAGGTCCATGACACAAGTGTCCGTCGATACGCCTGTTCCGCGCTGCCCGGCGCGATCGGCGCAGTAGGAGCGCGCTTCGCTGACACCGAAGAGGCCCCGCCCGCTCCCGCGGGCGGCCGTCCTCAGTCGGCGGACGTGACCCCGACCAGCGCCGCCAGCTGAGCCCGCGACGTGATGCCCAGCTTGGGGAACGCCTTGTAGAGGTGGTAGCCCACGGTCCGTGGGCTGAGGAAGAGCTGGGCGGCGATGTCGCGGTTGGACGCGCCGGCGGCGGCCAGCCGCACGACCTCGCGTTCCTGCGCCGTGAGCACGCTGAGCGGGTCGCCGGCCCGGCGGGGCGCGGCCGGGACGTCCCCCGTCGCGCGCAGCTCGGCGCGGGCCCGCCGGGCCCACGTCTCCGCGCCCAGCCGGTCGAAGACCTCCAGCGCGACGCGGAGCTGCGTGCGCGCATCCGCCCGCCTCCGGGCCCGCCGCAGCCACTCGCCGTAGGCGAGTCGCGTCCTCGCCTGCTCGTACGGCTGGTCGTCGCCGTCGTGGGCGCGGACGGCGGCGACGAAGTGCGCCTCGTCCTGCTCCACCAGGGCCCGGCAGCGCAGGGCGACCGCGTCCGAGGCGGGCTGACTGACATGACGGGCCCAGGTCACGTAGCGCTCCAGCGGCTCGGCGGCCCGCTCCGGCCGGCCACTGCGGACCGCCGCCTCGACGAGATCGGCGGCGGCGAGCGCCCCGAACCCGGTCGGCGGAATCCGTTCCAACTGCTCCAGCGCGGCGTCCGCGTTCCCCTGCCCGAGTTCGAGCCGGCCGAGCGCCCAGCGTCCGAGGGTCGCCGCGAGGACCAGCTTGCGGTCGTCGGCCCGCCGGACGCCGTTCTCGGCCCTCGCGCGGCACCCCGCCACGTCCTCCTGATGAGCGAGCACCCAGGCGAGGCAGCAGGTGAGGTGGATGACCCGGTGCTCGTGACCCAGGTCGGTCGACAGCCGCAGCCCCTCGTCGAGGGTCGCCCTCGCCTCCCCGTAGCGGCCCTGTAGCCCTTGCGCGAATCCCTGGTCCTGAAGAGCGAACGCCAGCCAGCCGATCATCCCGCTCGTCCGGCAGTCCGCCACGACCCGCCCGGTGAGTTCCTCGCAGAGGGCCGCGCGGCCCGTCGCGAGGGCGGCGCCTGCGGCGAAGGTCAGTCCGGGAACGCCCAGCCCGGCGAGCCCGGACGGGTCCAGCGCGCGGCCGGTGAGCGGCAGCCCGCCCGTGAGGTCGCCGGCCAGCAGCCGGGCCAGCCCGACCGCCTGGCCGACCAGCGGCGAACCGGTCGCCGGCAGCTGGTGGAGCGCCGTCGCCGCCTGTTCGGCCAGCGGCGCGTCGCCGGCGAACCAGGCGCAGCGAACCGCCTCCACCAGCAGCCAGGTCGCCTGCTCGGGGTCGCGCTCCGCCACCCGGGGCGCGGCGTCGAGGATGATCCGGCCGGCGGCCAGCGGGGTGCCCAGCTCGACCTCGCGGTGAGCGCGGACCTGGGTCAACGCCACGATCATCGCCGGGTCGTCCACGTCGGGCGTGGCGTCTGCGGCGAGCGCGGCGGCGCGGTCGGTCAGACCGGCGTCGCTCGCGGCCAGCGCCGCCGCGGCCAGCCGAGCGGATCGGCGTACCGGATCGACGGTGAGCTCGGCGGCCCGCTGGTAGGCGGCCGCCACCGCGGCGTGACCGCCTCGGGTACGGGCCCGGCCCGCCGTCTCCTCCAGCTGCCGCGCGACGCCCTCATCGGGACCGAGCGCGGCGGCGGCCAAGTGCCAGATGCGCCGGTCGGCGGCGTCGGGCGAGGCCGAGCCGTTCAACGCGTCGGCGAGCGCCCGGTGTACGGCGAGGCGCCGGCTCACCGATGCGCTCTGGTAGGCGGCAGCGCGGATGAGGGGATGACGGAAACCGACGGCCGTCCCGTTGATCCCGATCAGCCGGCTCCGCTCGGCGGCTTCCAGACCGTCGAGCGGAGCGCCGGCGGCGACCAGCGTCGCGAGTTCGCCGGAGCCTTCCGCCGCCGCGACCAGGAGCGCGGTGCGCGCGGCTTCGGGCAGCGCGGCCATCTGCGCGAGGAAGGCCTCCTGGATCCGCTCCGCCACCGGCATCGCCCCCACCGGCGACAACCGGCCAGTCCGCTGTTCGGGGGTCAACGCGGCCGGCAGCTCGATGAGCGCCAGCGGGTTGCCGGCCGACTCCTGGACGAGGCGCTCCCGGACCTGCGGCGGAAGATCGGCGGGGAGCAGGGCGGTGGCCGCCGTGTCGTCGAGCCCGGCGAGACGGCGTTCGGGAAGGCCGGTGACCGGGAGGTCCGGACGGGCGGCGAAGATCATGGCGACACCCTCGGCCCCGAGCCGGCGCGCCGCGAACACCAGGGCGTCGACGGACGCCTCGTCGCACCATTGCACGTCGTCCACGAGGCAGAGCAGCCCGCCGTCCCCGGCCAGCTCCGACAGGAGGCTGAGGCTGGCCAGGCCCACCAGGAACCGGCTCTCCGGTGGCGCGTCGCGCAGCCCCAAGGCGGCGCCGAGCGCCCTCGCCTGCGCGTCGGGCAGCGCGTGGATCCGGTCGAGCCCGGTCCGCAGGAGCAGGTGCAGCGCGGCGAACGGCAACGCCGCCTCGGACTCGATGCCGACACCGTGCACCACCCGCATGCCGATCGCCCGCAGCGCGGCGTGCTCCAGCAGCACCGACTTGCCGATCCCCGCCGGTCCCCGGAGGACCAGGGCGCCGCTGCGACCCTCCCGGGCACCGTCCACCAGCCGGTCGATCTGCGCCTGTTCCTCGACCCGCCCGTGCAGCACGACTGGCAACCTACCGTCACGATGACAGATTCGGCGTGGCCCCCAGCTCCGTAGCTTCGTGATCAGACGCACGTCAGCACCACGAAGGGACTTCGAGATGGCCACCATCGCCAGCACCGCCCGGACCGCCGTCGACGCCAAGCTGCTCCGCTTCGCCCTCAAGCAGGACGCGATCGGCTCCGGCGCCAACGGCGTCGTCTACCTCGCCGCCGCGGCGATCTTCGGCCGGATGTTCGGTCTTCCCGCCGGTCTTCTCTACCCCGTTGGCGCCTTCCTGGTCGCCTTCGCGGCCGCCCTGCTCTTCCTCGCGTCGAGGCAGACGGTGAGCCGGCCCGCCGTGGCGGTCGTGATCGCCCTCAACATCGCCTGGGTCGCCGCGAGCGTCGAGCTGCTCGTCGCCGGCTGGTTCCCGTTGACCACCCTCGGCGTCGCGCTCGTCATCGCACAGGCGGTGGTGGTCGCCGGATTCACCGCCCTCCAGATCACCGGCCTGCGCCGGACCGCCGTCTGAATCGCGCTTGTCCCCGGGTGCTCGTTCCGGGCCGGTGCGGACACCCGGGGATCGAACCCGCCGGCCGATCCGGTCGGCGCCCGTTCAGTGACCGACACGTCCGAGCCGTCTGCGCCCACCACGGACGCCTGGCGACCGTGCGGCAGTCGACGCTTTCACCGGCGGCTGGGTCAGGCCGGCGGATCGTCTCGAAAGAGGGCTTCCTTCACACCTGGACCGCCCCAGCGGGTGGCGACGAGTTCGGGACGGGGACGGGTCGGCTCGGGCACCCCGCGGTGTCGTCTTGTGTCGGGCGCAGGGCGGTCCCAATCAGCTACCAGGGCGAAAGGATCGGTGCCGAGGTCCGGCTCATCGTCACATCGCTCCCGGACAACCATCGCCGGATAGAAGCGCAGTTCCTGCGCCAGGTTGCAGTCGTCTGCCCGCGAGGCGACCACGGCACCGCAGCCTTGACAGGCGACGCAAGGGATCCATCCCACCATCGACCAGCAGCCCGTGTGGACACGGTCATGGACGAAGTGTGTCCCGCGTACGTCGCCGGGTGAGAGGACGAAGGTGCCGGTGACGTGATCACGGCCGTAGGCGGCATCGTCGATCGCGTAGGCGCCGGGGTCCAGGAGCTGCGGGTTCACGTGGTGGCAGTCCAGGAGCGACCAGTGCGGCTCCGCCGGCAACTCCACCAACCGGACCGGGACGCTCAGCGTGTTCCCACAGCCCGTACACCGAAAGCGCTCCACTGCCGCAGTGTGGCATCGCAGTCGAGCGACGGCATCCGAGATGTGCATAGAAGGCGCCCGCGACGGCCGGTCGGTGGTCGACCCGGCGCTGCGTCCGCTGCTGCGGCGGCGGGCCGGGCTGCTCTCCGGTGGCCAGCGTCAGCAACTCGCCATCGCCCGCGCGTTGATCACCCGGCCGCGGCTGCTCATGCTCGTCGAGCCGACCGAGGGCATCCAGCCGTCGGTGGTCGCCGAGATCCAGGAGCGCAGCGTGGAGCTGACCCGGCAGTCCGGCTTCAGCGTGCTGCTCGTCGAGCAGCACCTCGGTTCGCCTTGCGGGTGGCGAACCGCTACCACGTCCTCGAATCCGGCCGGGCCACCTCGCACGGCGACGGGGGAGTCACGGTGGAGCGGGAGGTACGCGCGGCCTCGCGGTCTGACCCGGTACGTCGGTATCGATTTACATTGACTGCGGTCTTTACTAACATCGTGGCTGGGAGTCGCCATGCGCTGCTGGGCAGCAGTGCCGTCCACCCCTGGGACGGCTTGAATCGATCGGCGTCACCTTCTCCGGGGTGGGCACCCAGCGAGGGCCACTGGGCGCCGGCGCATCCACTGGAGCATCATGAAAATCTCACGGACAGCACGCCGTCTGGGACTGGGCGCGGTAGCAGTTCTCGTCGCCTCGTTCACGATGGTCGTCGTCAACCAGGCCGGTCCGGCCTCGGCCCACGGATCGGTCACCAACCCGCCGTCACGCAACTACGGATGTTGGGAGCGCTGGGGTTCCGACCACCTCAACCCCACGATGGCCCAGACCGATCCGATGTGCTGGCAGGCGTGGCAGGCCAACCCGAACACCATGTGGAACTGGAACGGCCTGTACCGCGAGAACGT
The DNA here is from genome assembly GCF_030519385.1 of Micromonospora sp. C28ISP2-4. NCBI lineage: Bacteria > Bacillati > Actinomycetota > Actinomycetes > Micromonosporales > Micromonosporaceae > Micromonospora > Micromonospora sp. C28ISP2-4. Next base: position 142,811 of record NZ_JAUMKG010000006.1, read on the forward strand.
CGGCGGCAACCACCAGGCCGCCGTGCCGGACGGACAGCTGTGCAGCGGCGGTCGCACCCAGAACGGCCTGTACGCCTCGCTCGACGCGGTCGGCGCGTGGACCGCGAAGCCGATGCCGAACAACTTCACCCTGACGCTGACCGACGGCGCCAAGCACGGTGCCGACTACATGTTGATCTACATCACCAAGCAGGGCTTCGACCCGACCACCCAGCCACTCACCTGGAACAGCCTCGAACTGGTGCTCCGCACCGGCAGCTACCCGACCACCGGGCTCTACGAGGCGCAGGTGAACGCGGGCAGCCGCACCGGGCGGCACGTCGTCTACACCATCTGGCAGGCGTCCCACCTCGACCAGCCGTACTACCTCTGCAGTGACGTGATCTTCGGTGGCGGCAACAACCCGCCGCCGACGACCCCGCCGCCCACCACGCCGCCGCCGACGACCCCGCCGCCGACCACGCCGCCGCCGGCCGGAAACGGCGCCTGCACCGCCACCTTCCGCAAGACCAACGAGTGGTCCGGTGGATTCGGTGCCGAGGTCACCGTCCGGGCCGGCAACGCCGCCATCTCCGGATGGACTGTGGCATGGACCTGGCCCAACGGCCAGAGCATCACCAACTCCTGGAACGCGACGATCACCTCGAGCGGTTCGTCGGTCACGGCGTCGAACGTCGCCTACAACGGTTCCCTGAGTGCCAACGCCAGCACCAGCTTCGGCTTCAATGCCTCCTGGAACGGCACCAACTCCACACCCACCCTCACCTGCACCGCTCGGTAACAGCATCGGCGTCGGGGTGGCGCGGCACGCGCCACCCCACCGTCGGGCATTGCCGGGCCGGCAGTGTGCCGTGCGCTGCCCTCCGCCACCACCAGGAACCGCGACGAGGTGAAGGACGACAATGATTTCCCGGGTGAGCGTCGGCGGCTGGTACCGAAGCCGCTTCGTGTGGATCGAGGTGTGCCTGCTGGCCGCGTCGATCGGTGTGGCCGCCGTGATCACCGCGACCACCCCGAAGACGGACCCGGCGGAACTCCACCGGCAGATCCTGACCCGGATGCGGACGACCCTCGAGCAGGCGGACCCGGCACAGCACCAGCACGCCGGGCACACCGCCCCACAGGTGTCAGCCGGAGAGCAGGCCGCGCCTGCGGTCGTCTGCGGAGTCCACGTCTACGGTTACGAGCCCACCGGGGCCGCCACACTGGCCGACGTCCGGACGGTCTACGGCTTCCACCTCTGCGGCGTCGCCGAACAGAAGCGCCAGTGGGACGGGGCGGTCAAACTCGTCGGCCCGGTGATCATGGACATGACCACCCGGCCTCCCGGCATCCAGGTGGTCGAGGCGAGCGCCGACGTCAGGTTCGTCGACCGGCTACGGGAGATGTTCCCCGACAAGTACGAGGAACTGGCCCTCAGGGAAGCGCTGCCCCCGTCGGAGATGGCCGACCTGCGGCGCCGGTACGACGCCGCCGCCGGCCTCTGACCACGCCGAGCGACCGGGTCACCAATTCCTGCAGTACGGCACCCGCCGGCCGCCTCCCGACAGCCGGCGATCGGCGCGAGAGCATCGACGTCAGCGGCGCGTGGCGAGGACCACGCCGCCCAGGCACAGCGCGCCGCCGGCCAGGGCGAGCGGTGCCGGCACCTCGCCGAGCAGCGTCCACGACAGCAGGACGGTCACCGGGGGCACCAGGTAGGTCGCGGCGGTGGTGCGACCCGCGGTCCAGCGGGACAGGACGTAGCCCCAGGTGAGGAAGCCGACAGCGGTCGGGAACACGCCCAGGTACAGCATGCCCAGGGTGGCCGCCGGTGGGGCCGTGGCGAGCTCTGCCAGGAGCGTGGGGGCGAACGGCAGCAGGGCCGCGGTCCCGGCCAGGGCGCCGAGCCAGGTCATCGTCACGGCGTCCACCCGCGCCAGTAGGCGCTTCTGGAGCAGTACGCCGAAGGCGTACAGCAGGGCGGAGAGCACCGCCAGGGCGACGCCGGCCTTGTCGGCGTGTCCGGTGAAGCCGCCGGCGGCGATCAGGGCGACGCCGGCGAAGGCGATCGCCACCCCGACGCCGAGCCGGCCGCTGAGCCGCTCGTCGAGAACGAGGACCGCGGCGACCGCGACGAGAATGGGCGCGACCGCCACCAGCAGTGCCGCCGTCCCGGCGTCGACCAGCCGCTCGGCAGCGTTGAGCGCCACGTTGTATCCGCCGAACCAGGCCGCGCCCCAGACCGCGATCAGCGCGAGGGTTCCGCCACGGGGCAGGGCGGTCCGGCGGGGAGCCGTGGCGTCCGCCCCGGGCTGGGCGTGCTGCGGTCGTGTGCTGCGGCGTCGGACGGCGGCGCTCACCGCCATGAACGCGCTCAGCGCGACGGACGCCGCTGCCATGCGGCCCAACGCCATGGCGCCGGGGGAGTGGTCGTGCCCGGCGAAGCGGATGCCGACGAACGCCGACGCCCACAGGAGCACGGTGACACCGGCGGCACCGACCGTCGGCCAGGACCGGGGGTGCGCCGTGCCGGCGTGGTCGCTCTCGGTGGCAGTCGGCCGGCTCGGGGCGGTGGTCAGCGGTGCACTTCTCATGTCACGATCCTCATGCGCCCGAATGTTCAGCACCATCGACTATTTCTTCACAACCATTCAGCAGGGCTTTACTGTCGTGAGGTGCTCGACGTCCACCGCCTCCGCGTCTTCCGCTCCGTCGTGGCCTCCGGGTCCGTCCAGGCCGCCGCCGCCAACCTCGGCTACACCCCCTCCGCGATCAGCCAGCACCTCACCGCACTCCAACGCGAGACAGGCCTGACCCTCCTCGCCCGAGTGGGACGCGGCCTGCGACCGACGGCCGCCGGGCATGCCCTCGCCGCCGAGGCGGACCGGGTGCTCGCTCGGATCGGAGCGGCCGAGTCGCTGATCGCCGACCTGCGCACCGGACGCACCGGCGCGCTGTCCATCGCGTACTTCGCGTCAGTGGGCGGCGCCTGGATGCCTTTCGTGGTGCGGCGCATCCTCACCGAGTTCCCCGGTGTCCGGCTCGACCTGCAGCTGCGCGAACACATTCCGGGCAGCCGCGAGGAACGCGCTGACGTCCAGGTGGCCGTGGCAGGCAACGGCTTCGACCCCGGCCCGGGTTTCACCACCCGTCACCTCCTCGACGACCCCTACGTGGCCGTCGTTCCTGCCGGGCACCGCCTCGCCGGGCAGGAGGAGGTGGACCTGGCCGACCTCGCCGACGAGCGCTGGATCGACAACGACTTCGCCCGCGGCTGGTGTCGCGCCAACCTCATCGAGGCATGCACCGCCGCCGGGTTCAGCCCCGCCTTCCAGGTCGAGGCGCACGACTACCCGACCGCGCTCGCCTTCGTGGCGGCCGGCATCGGCCTCACTGTGCTCCCTGCGCTCGGGGCAGCGCACCTGCCCGACGACGTGACCTGCGTGCGGGTGGTCCGCCCGACGCCGATCCGGTCGATACACGTGGTGGTGCACGACGCGGTCGAGCACACCCCGGCGGTACGCACGGCGGTTGCCGCGCTGTGGGAGTCGGCCGGCGCCGCGAGCGAGCAGTAGGACCGGGGGAGGGGGCCGGCGGAGCCGTCAGACGGTCGTACGCGACCACTGCTGATTGGCGCCGGTGTTGCACGGATACTGCTTGAGGACCACACCGTCCGCGGTCGAGGCGGCCGGCACGTCCACGCACTTGCCGCTGTGTCGTGCCCGGAGCTGGAAGTAGCTGCCGCCCGTGACCATCTGGAACTGCTGGTTGGTGCCGGTGCCGCAGGTGTACTGGATCAGCTCGGCGCCGTCGGCGGTGGACGCGCTCACCACGTCGAGGCACTTGCCGCTGTTGCGGCTGACGAGGCGCCAGTAGCCGCTGCCGGCGTCCTGGAACTGCCACTGCTGCCACGCATTGCCGTTGTACGTGTACTGGCCGACGCGCGCGCCGTTGTCGGTGTTCGGTTGCTGGACGTCCATGACCTTGCCGCTGTGCCGCACGGTGATCCGGTAGAACGTTCCCGTCGACGGCGGGGGCGTCGTGGGGCCACCCCCGATGGTGTCGCCCCACGCGTACCGGATCTGGTCGGCGCCGGAGGTGTTGCGGACGGTCAGGTCGAGGTCGGTGCCGCCACCGCTGAGCGAGTACATCGAGTACCAGTCGTAGCCGATGTTGCCGGGCTTGCCGCCGAGCGCGGGCCAGTAGGTGCCGCCCATCCGGTTGTCGCGCATGACCTGGGCCATGGCGCGGATGTGGCGCACGAAGTTGTCGGTGCTGTTCGCGTCGGCGTAGTTGCGGCCGTCGTTCATGGGTGCGCCGAACTCGGTGGCGACCGCCCGCGACGCACAGTTGCCGAGGCGGGTCTGGATGTGGCTCCGGAAGGCGTCGTAGGTCATCTCGCCGTAGAAGAAGGCGTAGTGGTGGAAGGACAGCAGCGTCGAGGCGAAGCGGGTGTCGTTGCAGACGTCCCGCAGGTCCTGACTGAAGCCGGTGCCCCCGATGAGCACCCGGCTGGGCACCGCCGAGTAGTGGTAGCTGAGCCAGTCGGCCGCGACGTTGCGCCACTCCGCCGAGCTGTAACCGTGCGGCTCGTTCATCGGCTCGAAGTAGACATTGGGGTTCGAGCCGTACGTGTTGGTGACCGTGGACCACATCGCGTTCCACGCGGCGAGGTTCGTGATCCTGCCGCCGGAGGCGGCGCCGTCCTCCCAGTAGGCGAGGATGACCTTGAACCCGCGCGCGGTGGCGGCGTCGACGGCGCCCCGGTAGGCGTCCCACCACGCCGTCCCGACCGTGTGGGTGTTGATGGGCAGCCGGACGGTGTTGACCCCCATGGTGGAGACCATGTCGTCGTAGAGGGCGTTGGCCTTGGCTCGCACCGTCGCGTTGCTGTCGGAGGAGCTCAGGCCCTGCACGACGAGGGGACCGGTGCTGAAGTTGTCACCCAGCACAGCCCAGTTCATGCCTCGGAACTGGTTCGTGGCGGCAACGGCCGGCGACGACACGGCGACGACGCCGCCGACCAACGCCGTCATCGCGGTCACCAGCGCGATCAGCAGCCGGCGCGACGACCGGATGCTCCGCGGTGGCCCGGCTGCGTGGCACCGCGACGACGTGGTCCGCGTCAGGAAGTGGTGAGTCACCGATCTGGCCTCTCTGGGTTCGGGCATCAGGCTGATCGCCGAGCGGCTGCTGCCCTGGGCCCGAGTTCGTTAGCGCTAACATCGCTCAACCACACTCAAGCCAGTCACGGCGAGGCGGGCAGACGTGTACTCGGTGTCAAGGGCGTGTTGCAGACAAGTGTTAGCGGTCTCATCTGGCGAGTCAAGGAATCGACCAAGGTCGTTCCCTCTGCGCTCCGGCCCGCCGGCCTGCGCCGGGTGGGCGCAGAGACCGGGCACCCGGGAGGGTGCCCGGCACTAGATTGAGGCGGGTGAGCCGGGGCGAACCATCGGCGGAGGCCGGTCCGTCGGGCGAGGACGCGACGGCGAGGATGCTGGCGGCGGCACGCGCGGGCGACGGCGCGGCCTTCAGCCGCCTCGTCGCGCCCCTGCGGGACGAACTCCATGCGCACTGCTACCGGATGCTCGGTTCCTTCCACGACGCGGAGGACGCGGTCCAGGACACCATGGACCGGGCGTGGCGGGCTGTCGCCCGGTTCGAGGGGCACGGGTCGATCCGGCCGTGGCTCTACCGGATCGCCACCAACCGGGCGCTGTCTGCCCTCCGATCACGCGGGCGGCGTGAACTGCCCACCGATTTCACCGCCCAAGGCGTGTCCCGGGCCGAGGTGAGCTGGCTCGAACCGTATCCGGACCGCCTTGCGGCCCCGTCCGTCGTACCGGATCCGGAGGCCCGCGCGATCGCGAGGGAGACCATCGAACTCGCGTTCGTCGCCGCGTTACAGCACCTGCCACCGCGGCAACGTGCCGTTCTGCTGCTGCGTGACGTTCTCGGTTACTCCGCCGAGGAGACCGCCGGGATGCTGGTCACCACCGTCGCCGCCGTCAACAGCGCGATGCAGCGGGCCCGCCGGATCGTCGCCGGGCTGACGCCGTCGGACAGTCAGCGGCGGATCCTCGCCGAGCTGGGCGACGCGGGGCAGCGGGAGGTGGCCGGGCGGTACGCCGCGGCGTGGGAGTCCGGGGACGTCGAGACGATCGTGGCGATGCTGACGGAGGACGCGCGGTACTCGATGCCGCCGCTGACGGTCTGGTACGAGGGCCATGAGCAGCTCCGTGGCTTCCTGGCCGAGGTGACGGGTGGGCGGAGGTGGCGGTTCCTGCCGACGAGTGCCAACGGGCAGCTCGCGTTCGGGACGTACCTGTGGAACGAAGCGGCCGCCGCCTACCTGCCGGCGGGACTGGACCTGCTCGTGCTGCGGGGGCGCCGGGTGGCCGAGGTCGTCTCGTTCCTCGAGGCGCGCCTGCCTGCCTTCGACCTGCCGGAGCGGCTGCCGGAAAGTTCGCGTGGAGGCGATGAGTTCGCGGTTCGGCCGGGGTTGTAGTCCTGACGGGTTCACCACCACGAAGGGCAGAGCCACGATGCCGAGCAACGAAGAACAGATCCGGGCCATGGTCGAGCGCTGGGCGGCCGCGGTTCACGAGGGGAACCTCGCCGGCGTCCTGGCCGACCATGCCGAGGACATGGTGATGTTCGACGTGCCGCCGCCGTACGAGGGCGTGCGCGGGTTGGACGCCTACCGGGAGATCTGGCCGCCGTTCTTCAGATGGCAGGCGCAGGGCGCGTCGTTCGACGTCGAGTCGCTGGACGTCGTCGCAGGCGAGGACGTGGCCTTCGCGTACGCGCTCCTGCGGTGCGGCATGCCGGCCGACTTCGCCGCGGATCCGGAGAACCGTTTGCGGGTGACCTTCGGCCTGCGAAGGCGGGAGGGCCGGTGGATCGTCGCCCACGAGCACCACTCCTTCCCGCTCGCTCGTACCGAGCCGGCCCGGGACGCGGCCGCCGCCGAGGCGGAGGTGCGCCGGCTCCACCAGCGCTGGTTCGACGGCACAGCGGCCAAGGACCTGGATGCCCTGATGGAGGCGGTCGCCGATGACGTGGTCTCGTACGAGCACGAACAGCCGCTGCGATACGTCGGCGTGGAAGCTGTCCGCGAGGTCTGCGCGGCGGGTCTGGAGGCGTCGGGTGACGGATCAGTCGCCTGGGACGTGCCCGGCCTGACGATCGTGGTCGACGGCGACCTCGCCGTCGCCTGGGGCCTCAACCGCGTCTCGGTACGCCCGAGCGGTGGCCCGCCGATCGAGAGCTGGTCCCGGGGCACCCGGGTCTTCCAGCGACGCGACGGGGCCTGGCTGATGACCCACCAGCACCTCTCCTACCCGTACGACCCTTCGACCGGGACGGCGCGGACGGATCTGCGTCCGTAGCGGCGCGGGCACGACGTCGCACACCGAGCCGTCCATCGACGTTCATCCAACAGATCGATGTGCGTAAGGTCCGCACGGTCAGATCTGGGGAACCTACCGAGGAGGTTCCATGGATCGTCGAGCGATGTTGCGGGCCACCGTTGTCGGTGCGGGCGCCCTCGCCCTGCCGTTCACTGCGTGGTCGGCGGCGTACGGAGCACCGGCGCAGAACGCGGCGGGGCCCTACGGCGGGCTCCAGCCCGCCGACGCCAACGGCATCCAGTTGCCGGCCGGGTTCACCAGCTCGATCGTCGCGCGGTCCCGCCGGACGGTGCCGGGAACGTCGTACACATGGCACGACGCTCCGGACGGTGGCGCCGTGTTCCCGAACGGCACCGGCTGGGTCTACGTGTCGAACTCCGAGGTGTCCGCCGGGGCCGGTGGCGGTGCCTCACGCCTCGTCTTCAACTCCAGCGGTGCCGTGATCGGTGCGTCGCGGATCCTCTCCGGCACCGACAACAACTGCGCCGGCGGCAAGACGCCGTGGAACACCTGGCTCTCCTGCGAGGAGGTGTCCCTGGGTCGGGTCTTCGAGACGTACCCCCTCGGTGGGACCGCCGTGGCGCGTCCCGCGATGGGCCGGTTCAAGCACGAGGCGGCCGCGGCCGACCCGGTCCGCCGGGTCGTCTACCTGACCGAGGACGAGACCGACGGCAAGTTCTACCGCTTCGTGCCCACCACCTGGGGCGACCTCTCCGCCGGAACCCTCCAGGTCTTCCGCGCCGGTACGGCCACCTCCGGCACGTTCACCTGGGCCACGGTGCCCGACCCGGACGGCTCACCCACGCCCACTCGGCAGCAGGTGTCCGGCGCGAAGACGTTCAACGGTGGCGAGGGCTGTCACTACGCGGACGACACCGTCTGGTTCACCACGAAGGGCGACAACCGCGTGTGGCAGGTCAACCTGGCCGCCGGGACGTACGAGCTCGCCTACGACGACAACCTGGTCAGCCCCGGCACCGCTCCGCTGACCGGCGTCGACAACATCACCGGGTCCACGGCCGGCGACCTGTACGTCGCCGAGGACGGCGGCAACATGGAGATCTGCATGATCACGCCGGACGACAAGATCTCCGTCTTCCTGCGGATCACCGGGCAGAGCGGTTCGGAGATCACCGGTCCGGCGTTCACCCCGGCCGGGGACCGGCTGTACTTCTCGTCGCAGCGCGGCACGACCGGCTCGTCCTCCGGCGGCATCACGTACTGCGTCACCGGGCCGTTCCGCCGGTGACCGGCTCACGGGCCCGCTGACCGACACGTGACCACCCGAGGGACGTCCGGTCGTCACCGGGCGTCCCTCGCGACCCGCTCACCCGGCCGCGCCGGGACGACCAGGTACGCGCCCGGCCGGTCAGACCTTGCGGTAGCGCGCCTCGGTCAGCGCGAACACGCCGTACGCCGCGAAGCCGAGCGCGATCACGAGCAGCAGGCCGGTGCCGTACGCCTCGCCGGCCAGCGTCCGCAGCGCCGCGTCGAGTCCACGCGCCTTGTCCGGGTCGTACCGCCACCCCGCGATGACGAACAGCGCGCCGGCGATCCCGTACGCGAGGCCCTTGGCCACGAAGCCGGCCGCGCCGAGCCGGCGCACGAGCCGCCGCGTCCCGGCGGCCATCTCGCCGGCTCGCAGGTGCTTCTCGAAACGTCTGGTGAGCCCGACGAACGCCAGCCATCCGCCGATCCCGGCCAGGACCAGACCGGCCGCCACGACAGTGACGCGACCGCCGCTCGACGCGAGCAGACCCTCGGCGGTGTTCTGCTGGGTGTCGGCGCTCGACGACTTCTTGCCGCGCAGCACCTTGACCCCGCTCACGGCGAGGTAGAGGTAGAACGCGGCGCGTCCGGCCGATGCCATCCGTTCGGCCGGCCGGCGATCCCGGAGCATCTCCAGCACCTGCCAGGCCGCCATGGCCACCAGCCCCACGACGATCGCCGCGATCAGCGCCAGCCCGAACGGCTCGTCGGCGATCTCCTGCATCGCGCCCGACTGGTCGCCGTCGGCGGTCGGTCCGCCCGAGGCGATCCGCGCGACAACCCAGGCGAACAGCAGGTGCAGGATTCCGTAGCCGATGAAGCCGGCCCGGGTGAGGCGCTCCAGACCAGGGTTGTCGGCGGCGCGGGAGAGGGCGCCGCGAGCCCGTGTGGACAGCGATGACATGCGCCGACAGTCTCCGCTCGCGGCTCCGGCGAAACCTGCTCGCCGTCGGGGGTGCGCCCGGCGGTCCTCGCCGCTCACGACGAGGTGGGGTCGCGGCCGTGCGCCGACGCCATGGCGCCTGCGGACTGCGATCGACGTCGTGATCCAATGACGCACATGGTTCTCCAGCGCGTTACCGCCGGTTTCCTGTTGCTGATCGGGCTTCTGGCGATGGCTGCCACCCGCGCCTTCCCGTTCCTCGACGATCTCTCCGAACCGGCCGAGACGGCGGTCGCGATCGCGGGCGCGGCGTTCCTGCTGGCGGGGGTGTGGCTGTGGTTGCGCAAGCCGGCGGACCGGTCGCCCGCGGCCGGCGACGGTGAGCGCCCGTGACCCCGAGTCCATCGGAGGGGTAGCGGGCCGGGGCGATCGGCGGGCGGACGCGTCACCCGGGAATGCCGGCGGGCGCGCTCGGCGGGCGGTCCCGGCGGCGGCGTCGGATACTGGGCCGATGACCAACCCCGACCTCGATCCCGAGGTGTACCCGCCGATCGACCCGCGTGAGGACGTGCCGGACGACCCCGGCGAACTCCTCCCGGACACGCCCGACGAACTGCCCGAGGCGCCGGTCGAGCCGATGCCCGACGACGGGGAGCCCGGGGGCGTACCCGAACCGGCTTGACCGTCGCGGGGCAACCGATTCATCGACGACTATGGATAATCCTGTGGTGACCGGCGCGCCGACCGCAGGGGAGACCGGATGAGAATCGTCGACGCCCGGGTGATCGTGACCTGCCCCGGCCGGAACTTCGTGACGCTGAAGGTCGTCACGGATGCCGGCCTCACCGGCGTCGGCGACGCCACCCTCAACGGCCGGGAACTCGCAGTCGCGTCCTATCTGCGGGACCACGTCGTGCCGCTGCTGATCGGGCGCGACCCGGCCCGGATCGAGGACACCTGGCAGTACCTCTACCAGGGGTCGTACTGGCGGCGCGGGCCGGTCACGATGAGCGCCGTCGCCGCCGTGGACACCGCGCTGTGGGACATCAAGGGCAAGGTCGCCGGGTTGCCGGTCTACCAGTTGCTCGGCGGCCGGTCCCGCGAGGGCGTGACCGTGTACGGACACGCGAACGGCGAAACCGTCGACGAGGTGTTGACCGAGGTCGCCCGCTTCGTCGACCTCGGCTACCGCGCGGTGCGGGTGCAGTGCGGTGTGCCGGGCCTGCCCCGGACGTACGGCGTCAGCGCCGACAAGATGTTCTACGAGCCCGCAGACGCCGCGCTGCCGACCGAGACGGCCTGGTCGACGGAGGCGTACCTGGCCCACGTGCCGAGCGTGTTCGCCCGGGTCCGCGAGGAGTTCGGCCCCACCCTCCGCCTGCTGCACGACGTGCACCACCGGCTCACCCCGATCGAGGCGGCGCGGCTCGGCAAGAGCCTGGAGCCGTACGCGTTGACCTGGATGGAGGATCCCGTCCCGGCCGACCTGCAGGAGGGTTTCCGGCTCATCCGCTCGCACACCACCACGCCGATCGCCGTCGGCGAGGTCTTCAGCAGCATCTGGGACGCCGCCCAGCTCATCCGGGAACAGCTCATCGACTACATCCGCGCCACAGTGGTCCACGCCGGCGGGATCACCCACCTGCGACGCATCTTCGACCTCGCCGCGCTGCACCACGTCCGCAGCGGCTCGCACGGCGCCACCGACCTCTCCCCGGTCTGCATGGCCGCCGCGCTGCACCTGGACCTCGCCATCCCCAACTTCGGCCTGCAGGAGTACATGCGGCACACCGAGGCGACCGACGAGGTCTTCCCGCACGGCTACCACTACGACGGCGGCTACCTGCATCCGGCCGAGACCCCGGGGCTCGGGGTGGACATCGACGAACAGGCCGCGGCCCGCTATCCCTACGCACCGGCCTACCTGCCGGTGAACCGGCTGGCGGACGGCACCGTGCACCCCTGGTGAACGTGCCGGTTCAGTGGATGCGGCGACCGTGCGCGTCCGGCACCCCGGACTTGCGGAAGAAGTAGGTGTTGATCTGGTCCCGCCACTCGACGGCGCTGCGGAGCTGTTCGTCGAGGCGCTCGGCCACCCGGTCGTGGACGGCCGGGTCGACCGCTCCGGCGACGAGCCGCCACCGCTCCCGCATCGCCGCCACCTCCTCCACGCCGGCGAAGTGCGTGTCGTAGATGTGCTGGATGACGGAACGGCCACTGTGCAGCACGTGCCGGTACGGGACGTGGTGGAAGAACAACAGCAGTTCGTCGGGGCAGCGCTCGCGTGACTCGTACACCTCCGACCACGGCGGCGGGTACTGGCCGGTGAACCCGGTCCCGGTCGCCCGGGTCCGGTCCACTCCGACGCCGTCGCGGTCGGCGAAGTGGTAGGTGCCCCACGGGGTGTACTCGTAGCCGTCCACGTCCGGGCCGTAGTGGTGGCCGGGCCGCACCATGAACCCGACGCCGAGCGGGGCGGTGTAGCGCTCGTAGGTGCGCCAGGAATCGTCCATGATCGCGTGCATCGTCCGCCGCACCGCTTCCGGATCGCCGGTGGTGACCGGCAGCCACGTCAGGTCGATCCATTCGTCGAGGATCGCGCCGGGATCCAGCAGCGGATCCCAGGCGAGCCGGCCGAAGGCGTACAGGTTCGCCTGGGCCAGCGGGTGCCCGGTCCAGAACGGGTCGTCGCCCACGTTTGCCACGGCGACCAGGCCGCCACCGGTGCCCGCCCGGCCGGCCGCCACGTCGGCGACCGTGCCGCCGGCCTCACCCCAGGGGCGGAACCGCAGCACCTCGCTCCACCAGGGTGCCAGGTAACAGACGTGCCGCTGCTGGCCGGTGTACTCCTGCGTCGCCTGCACCTCCACCGCCAGCCGGGTGGCCGGCATCGCGGCGAGCACCGGGGACACCGGTTCGCGTGGCTGGAAATCGATCGGGCCGAACTTCACCTGGAGGATCACGTTGTCGGCGAATCGTCCGTCGAGCGGCGCGAAGTGGTCGTGCGCGGCGCGGGCCCGGTCGGTCGACCGGTCCCGCCAGTCCTGGCGGTGGTCGTAGACGAACGCCCGCCAGTGCACCACGCCTCCGTGGGGGGCGAGCGCCTCGGCGAGCAGGTTCGCACCGTCGGCGTGGTCGCGCCCGTACGCGAACGGGCCTGGTCGACCCTCGGAGTCGGCCTTCACCAGGTAGCCGCCGAAGTCGGGGATCCGCTGGTAGACCCGACGGGTGGCGGCGGCCCACCAGGCCCGTACCCGCTCGTCCAGCGGGTCGGCGGTGGGCAGGCCGCCGAGGACCACCGGGGCGGCGAAGGTCACCGACAGATGAACCCGGATGCCGTACGGGCGGAGCACCTCGGCGATCTCCGCGACGTCGCCGAGCCGGTCGGTCAGCAGTAGCGCTTCGGTGTCGTGCACGTTGACGTTGTTCACCGAGATCGCGTTGACGCCGCAGGCGGCGAGCAGGCGTGCGTAGTCCCGGAGCCGGGCGGTCTCGCGCCGGGCGGCGCCGTCGCGCCAGAACAGGGAGCCACCGGCGTAGCCCCGCTCGACCTGGCCGGACACCGGGTGTACGGCCACGTTGTCCCAGTGGTCGAGCATCCGCCGGCCCAGTGCCGGCCGGTGCCGCCGCGCCGGAAGGTCGTCGTCGAAGGCCGCCGCGCCGAGCCGGACCACGTGGAACATCCCGTACAGCAGGCCGGCCGGCGCGTCGGCCAGGACCACCGTCACGCCGCTCACCCGAGCCAGCAGGTACCCCTCGTCGCCGAGCGAACCGTCGCCGGCGCCGTTCACCGCCGGTGTCGCACCGAGCCGGGCCGCCTCCGCTGCCGCGTTCGGCACCGGGCCGGCCCCGCGCAGGGCCAGCACCAGGTCGGCGTCCACCTGCCACGGTGGACCGTGCCAGACCCGTCCGCCGTACCGGGCGCAGGCCCGGCTCACCTCGTCGAGGACGGTGCCGACCAGGGGGCCGTCGCCGTGCACCAGCACCGGCCGGGAGCCGAGTTCGCGGAACGCGGCGGGCGGCAGCCAGGCGGCGTGCCAGGTCGACTCGCCGGCGTCGGCGGACGCGCGGCCGGTGACCGGAACGCTCATGCGGTGAACTCCGCCCGGATGTCGTCGATCATGGGGTCGCCGATCCGCAGCAGCGCCAGCACCGCGAGCGCTGCGAGCAGGGCGAGCACCGCCTCGGAGAACACCGCTGTGACACCGGCGGTGGCGGCCAGCAGCACGAGGTTGCCGAACGTGACGCCGGGCTTGCGCGCCACGTAGTAGAGGGCGAGCCGGAGCACGTCGCGGGTGCGGAAGGTGAACAGCGAGACGATCACCAGCGCGTTGAGCCCGACCAGGACCACCCCCGCCCCGACCACCACCAGCGGCACCGCCCACCAGCCGGGGACGGCGGCGGCGGGCAGGTTCGCCAGGTTGACCGCGATGACTGCGAGCCACAGCAGCGTCGGCGCCCAGACGCGCAGCACGCCCGCCAGGTTGGCCCGGTAGGCCCGGCGGAACACGGCGGCGGGACGGAGATCGGTCAGGTCGGGGCGTTGGTGCCGCAGCGTGTACAGCGCGGCCGACACAGCCGGACCGGCCGGCAGCGCGGCGAAGGCGACCAGCGGGACGTTGCTGCTGTCGCGTTCGAGCAGCACGAGCACGGCCAGGCCGGGCAGCATGCTCACCAGCAGCAGCAGTTCGACCACGAGCACTGTGTGGACCCTCGCGGCGGCCCGCGACAACGGCCCATCGCCGAACTCCCGCAGCCCGCCGGCCGGGTGGCTGCTCATGATCGCTCCCCGGGTGGGTCGAGCAACCGGTCGCCGTCCCACCACGGCGGGGTCTCGTCCACGACCGGAGTCAGCTCGGCGAGGGTCACCTCGTGCCGGGCGAGGACGAGGTCGAGGTCGGCCCGCCCGCCCGCGACCGGCAGGGCCCGATGGGTACGGGCCGGCTCGGCGGCCTCCCGCAACGCGTCGAGCTGCCGGGGCAGGGGCGAGTGCGGGCTGCCCATCTCCCGCCAGGCCGCCCAGGCGTTGCCGGCGTCCTCGCTCACCGACGAGCGGAGCAGGAACGCCGACACGGTGCCCGGCGGGCCGATCGGCACCGACAGGGACACGGTGTGCCGCTCGGGTGCCGGCTCCCGGCCGGTGACGTCGACAGGGGCCCAGGCCAGCACCGCGACCCGGCCGTCGGGGTGCCGGGTGACGAGGTGGTCCGGCCCGCGCGCGAGCACCTCGTCGCCGAGCCGGGCCATGAACGCGTACAGGTGGTAGGTGGGTTTCTTGATCTGCCGGTGGGTGAGCAGGCCGAAGCCGCCGTGCAGCGGCGCGGTGGGCACCCCCTCCTCCTCGAACACGTCGCTGAAGGTCCAGTAGGAGAAGGAGTCGACCAGGTCCCCGCCGCAGGCCAGCACCGGGGCGAGGTAGGCGGCGTGGAAGGCGGTGTCGTGGATCGGGTTGTCCGGCCGGTAGGAGGAGTTGAACTCGGTGATGTGCACCGGGCGGTCGGCCAGCGCGGTGCCGGCCAGGTGCCGGCGGGGCGCGGCGAACTGCTCCAGCAGTTCCGCGGCCGGGGCCAGGGTCTGCCGGGTGCCGAACGGCAGGTGCCGCGCCGGGCCGGAGGTGTAGGCGTGCCGGCTGACGAAGTCGACAGGCACGTCGCGGTCGGTGACGAACTCGGCGAACGGCTTCAGCCACTCGTCGGCGCCGGGGGAGAGGGCCGGGCCGCCGACCTGGATCGCCGGGTCGACGTCCTTGACGGCGTGCGCCGACACCTCGTACAGGCGGTGGTAGGCGTCCTGGTCGGCGCGCGCCCAGAACGCCGTCAGGTTGGGCTCGTTCCACACCTCGACGGGCCAGCCGCGCACCTCGTCGAGGCCGTACCTGCCGACCAGGTGGGCCACAGTCGCGCGGACCAGGTCACCCCATTCGGTGTACGACCGGGGAGGCGTCACGTTGCCCCGCCACCAGAACACCGTCTGGTCGCCGGAGGCGAGCGCCGAGGGCATGAACCCCAGCTCCACGAAGGGCCGGATGCCCAGGGCGAGGTAGGCGTCGACGACCTGGTCGACGTAGGTGAAGGCGTGCCGCACCCGGCGCTCGCCCTGGTACGTGTAGGGGCGGTGTACGCCCACGCCGTCGCTGAGCAGCCCGTGCCCGCGGATGTGCCGGAAGCCGATGTCCCGCTGCACCAGCGCCAGCGAGTCCTGATAGTCGCGTCGCAGGGCCAGGTCGAACCGGCCGGTGCCCACGCAGGTACGCCAGGCGTCGGTCAGCCGGCCGACGGGCCGCTCGGGAACGGTGCCGCGCATCGCCGCTCAGCCGTGGCTCTTGCGGTACCGCTCGTACGCCTTGTTGACCAGGTCGATGTAGGCCTGCGCGTTCTTGCCCTTCAGCTCGGAGACGTAGGCGTCCCACTCGCTCAGCGGCCGCTGGCCGAGGGCGAACTTCAGCGTGTTCTGGGTTACGTGGTCCTTCAGCGCGGTCGCCCAGAGCGTCGTCTGTTCCCGCTCCTCGTCGCTGAGCGGCGCGGGTGGCGGAGTCACCCAGGGCGCCGCCTTGCGGGTGTTCATCTCCTTCTGGAACTCCAGTTCCTCGGGCGAGAAGAACGACTGCACCAGGTCGAGCTTGCCGCCGTACGCGAAGACGCCGTTGTAGAAGCCGAAGTCCTTCTGCAGATGCTTGCTGCCCTTGGGGTTGAGCCCGATGACGTTGACGTCCGGGGCGAGGGTGCGCTTGCCCGAGCCGTCCTTGGTGTAGGTGGTGCCCTCGACGCCCCACTTGGCGAACTCCTGGCCGGCGTCGGAATACCAGAGCCAGTCGACGAACTGCATCATGGCCACGAAGTTCTTGCCGTCGCGGGCCTTGCTGGAGATCATCACGCCGTTCTCCAGCCGGCTCGCCGCGTTGACCGGGCCGGCCGGTCCGACCGGGAAGAGTATCTTGCCGAGGCGGGCGTTCGGGTTGATCTTCGCGATGTCCGGGCGGTAGTCGTTCACCAGGGTCTGCGCGTTCGTGCTGATCACGAACGACTTGCCGCTGGCGAGCTTCTGCCGGGCCTGGTCGTCGGTCTGGGTGAACGTCTCCGGGTCGAGCAGCCCCTCGGCGACCAGCTTGTGGAGGTACTCCACCACCTGCCGGTAGCCGTCCGAGGCGCCGGTGAAGACGTACTTTCCGGCCCCGGCGTCCCAGGCCGTCGGCTGGTAGTTCCAGCCGGCGCCGGGCAGGCCGTGCGCGAGCGCCAGCATGTTCAGCAGGTTGCCGGCGGGGTTGGGCTTGCCGAACCGGTCGGAGAACGGAATGACGTCCGGGTGGGCCGCCTTCATCGCCTTGAGCATGGCGTACACCTCGTCCCAGGTGGTCGGGGACGGGATCTTCAGCTGCTCCAGCACGTCGGTGCGGACCGCGAGCGTGTAGTCCTGCCAGGGCTTCTCGTGCAGGCCGGGCAGCAGGTAGAACTTGCCGTCCTCCTGCCGCAGCGTGTCCATCTCCGGCTTGAGGTTCCACCGCTCGATCTTGTCCTTGAAGTGCGGCATCAGGTCGAGGTAGTCGCTGACCGGCAGGATCGCGCCGGAGGAGACGTACGAGTTCTCCTGCGGGTGGTAGGTCTTCGGGATGATCAGCGGGGCGTCGCCGGAGCCGACCAGCACGCTGCGCTTCTGCTCGTAGTCGCTCAGCGGCACGGCGACCGGGTCCAGCTTGACGTTCGTCCGCCCGGCCAGCTCGGTCCAGAACAGCCACTCGGGCTTGAGCGGGTAGTTCGGGTGGTTGTTGTAGAGGATCGAGAACGTGACCGGCTCGGTGGCCTTGAACTGGTCCCCGACACCGTACTTCTCCATCGCGCCGGCACGGTTGCGGTCGAGGTCCTTCTTGTCGGGGGTGTCGTCGCCGCAGCCCGCCAGGGAGACGACGGCGGCCGCGCCGGTGGCGAGCAGCACCTGGCGCCGGGACAGCTTGGCCATGGGTTCTTCCTTCCGGTGGTGGGGGTGCGTGGGCGGCTATCCCTTCACGGCGCCGAGCATGACCCCGGAGACGAAGTAGCGCTGGATGAAGGGATAGACCGCGAGGATCGGCAGGATCGTCAGCACGATCGTCACGGACTGGATGGTGGCGGCGGACTGGACGACGTCGCCGGCGCTGCCGAGGCCGCCGCCGGTCTGCGTGGCGTCGGTCGCGCCCGCGATGAGGTTGCGCAGGTAGACGGTCACCGGGAGCAGGTCCTGACGGTCCATGTAGAGGAACGCGGCGAACCAGGAGTTCCAGAACGAGACGGCGTAGAACAGCACCATCGTGGCGACCATCGCCTTCGACAGCGGCAGCACGATCCGCAGCAGCGTGCCGTACGTGTTCAGGCCGTCGACGGCGGCGGCCTCCTCCAGCTCGACCGGCAGGCTCTCGAAGAACGCCTTCATCACCAGCAGGTTGAACACGTTTATGGCGTTGGGCAGGGCGATCGCCCACACGGTGTTCTTCAACCCCAGGCTGGTGACCAGGACGTAGTTGGGGATCAGGCCGCCGGTGAAGAACATGGTGAACACGGCGATCCCGACCAGCGCGGTCCGGCCCCGCAGGTGTCTCTTCGACAGCACGTACGCGTAGCAGGTGGTCAGCACGACGGAGATGAGCGTGGCGACCACCGTGTAGAAGACGGTGTTGCGGTAGCTGACCCAGAACGCCGGGTCGGACGTCACCACCCGGTACGCGGTCAGGTTGAACCCCCGCGGCACGAGGTTCACCTCACCGGCGACGATGTACGCGTTGTCGCTGAGCGAGCGGGCCACGATGGTGAGGAACGGGTACAGCGTCACCACCACGACGCCGGTCAGCACGACGGCGTTGACGACCTGGAAGACCCGGTAGCCCCGGGTGGGCCGGGGGCCACGCGGGCGGGCCGCCGGTTCCCGCGTAGAGGTCTGGGTACGGTCCTGCGTGCTCACCACAGGCTCGTCCCCACCGTGCGCCGGGAGATCGCGTTCGCCGACAGCACCAGCGTCAGCCCGATCACGGACTCGAACAGGCCGATCGCGGCGGCGTAGCTGAGGTTCCCGGAGACGATGCCCACCCGGTACAGGTAGGTCGAGATCACGTCCGCCGTCGGGTAGGTGAGCGGGTTGTACAGCAGCAGGATCTTCTCGAAGCCGACGGCCATGAAGGTGCCGATGTTGAGGATCAGCAGGGTCACCATCGTCGGCCGGATCCCCGGCAGCGTCACGTGCCAGGTCTGCCGCCACCGGTTGGCGCCGTCGATGCGGGCCGCCTCGTAGAGGTCGCCGTCGACTGTGGTGAGCGCGGCGAGGTAGAGGATGGTGCCCCAGCCGACGGTCTGCCAGACCTCGGAGGAGACGTAGATCGTCCGGAACCATCCGGCCTGCTGCATGAACGGGACCGGCTCGCCGCCCACGGCGCGCAGCATCTGGTTCACCGCGCCGTCCACCGACAGCAGCTGGAGGACCATGGCGGCCACGATCACGATCGACAGGAAGTGCGGCAGGTAGGACACCGACTGCACGAACCGCTTGAGGGCCCGGTTACGCACCTCGTTGAGCAGCAGTGCGAGCACGATCGGCAGCGGGAAGCAGAACACCAGGGTCAGCGCGCCCAGCACGAGCGTGTTGGTGAACACGTTCCAGAAGGTGGGGTCGGTGAAGAACAGCCGGAAGTACCGCAGTCCGGTCCAGTACTCGCCGAACAGGCTGCCGCCGGGCTGGAAGCGCCGGAACGCGATCACGTTGCCCAGCATCGGCAGGTAACGGAACGTCAGGAAGAACAGCAGCGGCAGGACGGCCAGCGAGTAGAGCTGCCAGTCCCGGCGCAGGGCCCGCCGCCAGGGCGTACGGCGACCGCGCGGGATCGGGGATGCCAAGCTCATCCTCCCGCCTGACCATCGACCGGAACTTTCCGGTAATACGCCGTAAGCCTTTCGGAAATTTATGGGTATCGTTATCGCGTGTCAAGAGCGTCGATTGATAACTCCCTCGACCAGCTCCGTCGCTACACGCCGGCCGTCGTCGAGCCCGCCGACTTCGACCGGTTCTGGCGCACCACCCTCACCGCCGCCGCGGCCACCCCGCCGCTCGTCAGCGTCCGTCCCGAACCCACCGGCCTGCGGCTGGTCGACGTATGGGACGTGACGTTCGCCGGTTTCGCCGGCGAACCGGTCCGGGCCTGGTACACCCGCCCCGCCGGCTTATCCACCCCGCTGCCGGCCGTGGTGGAGTACCCCGGCTACGGACGCGGCCGGGGCCTGCCGGGCGAGCGGCTCATCTGGCCGGTGGCCGGTTACGCGCACCTGCTGGTCGACAACCGGGGGCAGGCCGGACTGTTCAGCCGCGGGGACACCCCGGATCCGCACGACGCGCCCGGCGGGCCCAGCCCCGCCACACGGGGAATCCTGGCCCCGGACGACTACCACTACCGCCGTCTGATCACCGACGCGGTCCGCGCGATCGACGCCGTCCGCGTACTGCCCGGGGTGGACCCGGCCCGCGTCGCCGCGGTCGGCAACAGCCAGGGGGGTGGACTCGCGCTCGCGGTGGCGGGCCTCGTCGACGGCCTCGCCGCGCTCCTGGTCACTGCCCCGTTCCTGTGCGACATCCAGCGGGCCATCGAGCTCACCGATACTTCCCCCTACGGCGAGATCGCCAGCTACCTGGCCGTGCACCGCGAGGCGGAGGAGCAGGTCCGGCACACGCTGTCCTATGTCGACGGCGTCACGTTCGCCCGGCGGGCCACCGCTCCGGCG
Source organism: Micromonospora sp. C28ISP2-4 (assembly GCF_030519385.1). Classification (NCBI taxonomy): domain Bacteria; kingdom Bacillati; phylum Actinomycetota; class Actinomycetes; order Micromonosporales; family Micromonosporaceae; genus Micromonospora; species Micromonospora sp. C28ISP2-4. The sequence continues at coordinate 163,090 of NZ_JAUMKG010000006.1, forward strand.
CACTTCGGGATCGGCCTGCGGGACGAGGTCTGCCCACCGAGCACCGGCTTCGCCGCCTACAACCAGTACGCCGCCGCCAGTGGCTCGACCGCGCCGCTACGGGAGATGCACACGTACCCGTTCAACGGCCACGAGGGCGGGGAGGCCGTCCACGTCCGGCGGCAGCTGCGCTGGCTCGACGCGGTGATCCGTCCCGCCGGTACGGCAGCCGGCTGACCCGCTCACCGGATGCGCGCCTCGGAGCGCCTGGACCTGGCGTCATCGACCAGGCGTCGTGGCGCCTGCGCGTGCGCCGTCCGGAGCGACTGTCGTCCGCCCCTGGACTGCGCCGATGGATGCTGAATTCGCGGCCAACGCCGCGGCCACCGCCGCGATCTTCGGATTCTTCGGGATGGCCTGGTTCGGCTGGGCGCAGGAGGCGGCCGACCGCGCGCCGCTGCAGATGTGGAACTGCAACAACACCAACGCGCAGAAGTGGACGTTCAGCGGCACGGCGCTGAAGAGCCAGAACAACAAGTGCATGGACATCGACGCCGGGTCCACCGCGAACGGCGCGGTGGTGCAGCTCTACACCTGCAACGGCACCGGCGCCCAGCAGTTCACCCTGAACGCGGCCGGAGACCTGGTCAACCTTCAGGCCGGCAAATGCGTCGACATCAAGGACTGGAACGGCGAGGACGGCGCGAGGCTCCAGCTCTGGGACTGCTCGGGCACGGCCAACCAGAAGCGGCGCAAGGGCTGACCGCCCGTGCGACCGCGGCGGGGGCCGGCCGGGAGTCGCCCCCGCCACCGGCAGGACGACGGATGACACGTCGGCCACCGGGCGAGCCGGCGCGGGCGCCGTCTGCTCGCTGCGACCGCGCGTCAAGGATCCGTGATCGGCGACGCGGCGCCCGCTCGGCGTTGGATGATGAGGTGAGTCGTCCATGCACGAGAGGCTGCGGTGAATGACCGAGCAATTGCGGGCGCGCCCGCCACGCGAGGTGCTCGACGAGCATCTGCGCCTGTCGAACGAGGGCCGGTTCGCCGAGGACATCGAGCGCAACGTGTCGCCGGACTGCCTCGTCCTCGACCGCAGGGGAGTGTTCCGGGGGCACGCCGGGGTGCGGAAACTGGCGCAGTGGCTGAGCGCGGAGCTTCCGGGCGCCCACTTCACCTACACGACGGTGCTGATCGAGGATCGGATCGGATTCCTGGAGTGGACCGCTGACGCATCGGGCGCGCGGGTCCGCGACGGCGCCGACTCGTACGTCATCGAGGACGGCTGGATCGTCGCGCAGACCATCCACTACACGGTGGAACCGACCGCCGGAGCCTGAGCGTCCGACCGGCCGCGGGCGGAGCGCTCACCGGACCGGGACGAAGGTGGCGGCCAGCACCCGCCAGTTGCCGTCCTCCCGCACCCACAGCCGGGTGTAGCGCAACCGCGCGGACACGACGGCCCCGCCCTGAACCGCATCCACCGCGGCGACCGTGCGGGTCACCCCGGTCTCACCGTCGTCCTGGACGTCGAGCGACTCCTCCACCAGGCCGGTGATCCGCAGGGCGCCCGAGCGGTAGCTCCCCAGATCGTCCTCCTTGGTGAAGACCGTGCCGTCCGGTCCGGCACCCACGACCCGGGGATGCAGAAGCGCGTCGAGGGATTCGACATCGGCGGCACGCTGAGCGGCTTGGAGCCGCCGTTCCGCAGCACGGAGATCCATCCGCCGATCCTCTCCGGCGCCCCGCACCACGACAAGCGGGTTAGCTCGCGGCAGAACGGCAATGCGCGGCCCACACGCTGTTCGCTGACATCTACCATCCTTGATCATGCTCTCGACCATGTGGCGGATACTCACCCGCCAGATCGACCCCAACCCGGCACAGGACGACGCCGTGCTGCGCGAGGCGTGCACGCAGGCGCGGTACGGCTCCGACATCGGACCGGCCCGGAAGGCTCTGGCCGCCACCCGGGACGACTACGACCGCCGGGCACGGTACGTCCGTGTGCTGGCCGAATCGACCGCTCGCGGGCTGGGAACGCGGGTCGACCGTACGACCGGCCGGGTCGACACCACAGACGCGTGGACCGACCGCTGGGCCTCTCGCGCGCCCGCCGATCCGGACGCCCAGCTCGTCCGTGCCCGTTCCCTGATGGCACGGGCGTGGGAGGTGCGCGGCGGCGACTGGGCCTCCAACGTACGCCGGGAGCAGTGGGCCGAGTTCCACCGCCTGCTGGACCTGGCCCGGCAGGTGAACGATGTCGCGATGCGGCTCGCACCGGACGACCCCACCCCGTGGGCGCACCGGCTCAATCTCATGATCGACGAGAGTGCGCCACTGGAGGAGGTCGAGGAGACGTGGCGTGAGCTGACCAAGCGGGATCCCCGGCACCATCAGGGCCACGTGCTGCGGCTGACCTACCACTGCCGGAAGTGGAGCGGCTCGCACGAGGCGATGTTCGGCTTCGCCCGCTCGGTAGCCGCCACCTCGCCCACCGGCTCGCCACTACTCGTGCTGCCGGTTCGGGCCGCCGCGGAGTGGGCGCTGTGGGAGCAGGATCGCGAACCCCACTGTGGTACCGGCGACGAGATCGGCGAGCGGTGGCGACAGGATCCGGTCATGCAGTCGGATCTCGACAACGCGCTGAACCGGTGGTTCCACCAGCCGGCGACCCGGCACGCCGACTGGCTCGACGACGCGAACTTCCTGGCTTACGGGCTGGTGCGCACCGGCCGCGACGCCGAGGCCGCGCCGGTCTTCGCGTCGATCGGCCGGTACATGACCGACGTTCCGTGGGCCTGGTGGGGCGACGAGCGGCGCGACGCCGTCTTCCTCCGAGCCCGTCGCCGCGCCCGCCGCGCTGCCTGACCACAGCCGCCGCCGCGGCCGTCGTTCGTTCCCTGGACACGGCCGCCGCCGCGGGTTCGGAGGACCGGGTGACGACGACCGTCGCGGACGTGACCGGCCGGCCGCCCCGATCGTTCCGGGACTTCTGCCGCGACCGGTCGGCCGGGGTGCCCCGCGCCGCGGACGCCTGAGATCGGCGTCAAGCAGGGCTTGCGGGTTCGGTCCTGCTCGCGTCGGGCGCCTCGTGCGGCGGCGTACGGCCCGGCGCCGGCCCGGTCCGGGCGGCCAGCGACCCCAGCAGGCGCAGGTTGTCGTGCGACGGGCTGCCGGGATCGGTCGTGTAGACGAACAGCGTCTGGTCCGGGTCACCGGGCAGGGCGAGGGCCTCGTAGCGGAGGGTGATCGGCCCGACCGCCGGGTGGTTCATCCGCTTGGTGCCGTGTGTGCGTTCGTGGACGTGACGGCCGTTCCACCAGGTCCGGAACTCCGGGCTCCTGATGGTCAGCTCGCCCACGAGTTCGCTGAGCTGCGGATCGTCGGGATGGCGCCCGGCGTCGAGGCGCAGGGTGCCGACCACGTCGGCGGCCACTGTCGACCAGTCGAGGAAGGCGTCGCGGGCGCCCGGGTCGAGGAAGACCCACCGGATGTAGTTGCGGTGCCGAGGGGGGAGCAGCGTCCAGTCGGTGAGGAGCGCACGCGCGAGCGCGTTGGAGGCGAGCACGTCCGTGCGGCGCCCGAGGACGAGCGCGGGGTGTTCGGTCATCGAGGCGATCAGCTGGTGCATCGCCGGGCGTACCCGTTGGGCCGGCGTCTGCCTGCTGCCGCGCCTGGCCGGCCGCGCGAGGTCGGCGAGGTGGGCGCGGGCGGCGGCGTCGAGCCGGAAGGCCCGCGCCAGGGCGTCGACCACCGCGGCCGACGGGCTGGTGTGCCGGCCCTGTTCGAGCCGGGTGTAGTAGTCGACGCTCACGCCGGCGAGCATCGCCACCTCCTCGCGGCGCAGTCCGCGGACGCGGCGTCCCTGCGCGTCGGAGGCGATGCCGGCCGCTTCCGGCGTCAGGTCGGCCCGGCACCGACGAAGGAACCGGCCGAGGTCCGATTGTCCCGTCATGACTCGATGATCCGCCGCGACCGCCGTCCACGACACCGCCTGGGTGGGTACGCCGTTCCCCGGCAGCGCTGGGCCTGCCTCGCCGTGTTCCCGGCCCTCCCTCGTACCCACGATGGAGAGGCGTCCCCGGCCGGGGACACGACGACATCGAGATCCGGGAGTTTCCATGCCCTACCCCACCGCAGGTCCGGCCACGTGGTTCGTCACCGGCACGTCCTGCGGCATCGGCCTCGAACTGGTCCGGCAGTTGCTGGAGCGGGGTGACAACGTCGCGGCGACGACCCGGTCGGCCGAGCGCCTCGGCGCGGCCCTCGGAACGGTCGACCGCGAGCGGCTGCTCGCCCTCGAACTCGACCTGACCGACGCGGCGGCGGTGACGGCTGCCGTCCGGGCCACCACCGACCGTTTCGGCGGGATCGACGTCGTGGTCAACAACGCCGGCTACGGCTTCCTCGGCGCGGTCGAGGAGGCAGGAGACACCGAGGTCCGGACGATGTTCGAGGTGCAGGTCTTCGGCGTCTGGAACGTGCTCCGCGCGGCCCTGCCCGGCATGCGCGCCGCTCGCAGCGGCCACATCGTCAACGTCTCCTCGATCCTGGGGCTGACCGCCTTCCCCGGCTGGGGCCTCTACTGCGCGGCCAAGTACGCCCTGGAGGGCCTGTCGGACTCGCTCGCGGCCGAGGTCGCGCACCTCGGCATCAAGGTCAACGTCGTGGAGCCCGGGTACACGCGTACCGACTTCCTGCGTCCGTCGTCGCTGGGCCTCCCGGCGCGCACCGCCGACGGCTACGAGGCGATCCGCGAGATGACCGAGGCGCACCTGGCCATGCCCGGCACCCAGCTCGGCGACCCGGCCAAGGCCGCGGCCGCCATCATCGAGGTGGCCGTCCGCGGCGATGCCCCGCTGCACCAGGTGCTCGGCTCCGACTCCTACGACCTGGCCAAGGCCCGCGTGGCGGCGCTGCTCGCCGACGTCGAGGCCGGCCGCGACCTCGCGCTCAGCACGGACGTCGACGGAGCCTGACCGCGTCGTCGACGCCCCGCGGCGCGGCTCATGTCGGCGTGATCCGGTGTTGTCGGAGCCCGTGGCTATCCTTTCGCGGTGCCGTACGCCGATCTCAGCTTCGAGCAGTGGAACGACCTCTCCGACGGCGCTGCCGGCCGGATCGTCCAGGACATCGCCGAGCGGCACGAGCTGACAGCGCTCGTCGTGCGGAACACGGCGTATGCGGGGCGATCGCACCGGACGGCGCTGTTCGACCGCGACGGTATGCGGTTCGCTCTCGTACCCGCCGGCCGGCCCACGCTCGGCTACGACGCGGGCCGGTTCCGGCCCGGTCCGCGCCAGACCGCCGACTACGCCGACAGCGCCGCCGAGTTCGGGCTTCCGTCCCTGACCGAGTACGTCGAGGCAATGACCTCGCCGGTACGCGACGTCGACATGCCGGCGATGCTGGTGGCGGTGGACGCGCTCGACCCGTGCGAGATTCCGTTGGCGCCGGACGACCCCCGGGTGCGGGAGCTGGTCGCGTCGGCCGGAGGGCGGGTCGGTGGGGTGCGCACCGTCGGATCGGGTGGTGACGGGCTGACCGTCGAGTTCGACCGGACCGGGCAGGTGGTGCGGGCCCGGGCGATCCGCGAGGTCTCCTACGACGAGGCGATGGCCGGGCTCGCGAGCCTCGGCCTGCGCACGGCCACCCCGGACGAGTGGGAGTGGGCGTGTGGCGCCGGTGCGACGACCCTGTTCCGCTGGGGTGACGACTGCCCCGACGACGGTTACCCGTACGACCACAAGACCGGCCCGCACCGGCAGGAGAACCTCTGGGGCCTGGCGATCGGGCAGGACCCCTACCGGCACGAGGCGACGACCGAGCGCACCGTCGTGTGCGGTGGCGACGGCGGCGGTGCCACCTGTGGCGGCAGCGGCTTCTTCCTGGGCTGGCTCACCCTCGCGACCGCGTACCGCGACGAGGAGTTCGGCCAGTGGTCCGCCTCCGAGGACGGGTACGCCGACGAGATCCTGACCCGGCCCGTCATCGAGCTGACCTGACGCCCGGATGACGACCGGGCCCGAGAACCCTTCGTCACAGCCGGCGGGGACCGGCCGTCCGCTGCTGTTCCTGGACGTCGACGGGACACTCCTGCCCTTCGGCGGCTCCGCCGGGCCGTCGGACGACGGCGACAACCCGCTGCTGGCCGGTCTCGACGCCGGGCACGGCCGCCGGCTCGCGGCGTTGCCGTGCGATCTCGTGTGGGCCACGACCTGGATGCACGACGCCAACGAGGTGCTCGCGCCGCGGCTCGGCCTGCCCTCGCTGCCGGTCGTCGACTGGCCGGACGACGAGGACGACGACGGCCGGCTGCACTGGAAGACGCGGCGACTGGTCGAGTGGGCCGCGGGACGCCGGTTCGTCTGGCTGGACGACGAGATCACCGACGCCGACCGGAGGTGGGTGGCAGGCAACCACAGCGCGCCAGCGCTCCTGCACCGCGTCGACGCGCGCCGCGGCGTCACCGAGGAGGACCACCGGCTCGTCGCGCGATGGCTGAGCGGCCCGATCGAGCCGCGCCCGTAGCCGAGCCGGTCAGGCTGTCCACAGCGCCGCCTGTCATGCTCGAAACGATGACCACCCAGCGTCCCCACGGTTCCGGCCGCCCGCGCCGCCGCGCCCCGCGCGTCCTGCTGGTCGTCGGCGTCCTCGCGGTGCTCGTCGCCGCCGCGGCGGTAGTGGTGCCGCTGGTGCGGCCACCCGGCCCGCGACCGGACTTCCAGCTTCCGGTGGCCTGCGGCGAGACGTGGCGGCTGTCCACCTATCCGGGGCACGACGACTACGACGTCGACCTCTTCCCGACCTCCGGGGAGGCGTGGGGACGGCCGGTGCTCGCCTCCGCCGCCGGCACCGTCACGGTGGCGGGGATCAACGGCTCGCTGGGCGGTCGTACCCCGCAGGATCCGGACGGGCCGCGCGGACGCGGCGGCGGCTACTGGGTGAAGATCGACCACGGTGGCAGGTGGGAGACGCAGTACCTGCACCTGCTCGAACCGCCGTCGGTGCAGGCCGGCCAGCGGGTGGCCCGGGGCGACCAGCTCGGGCGCGTGGGCAGCACCGGGAACTCCGGCGCCCCGCACCTGCACTACGAGCAGCGCCGGGGCTGGGAGAAGGTGGAGGCACACTTCGACGGCGTGCCATCCGGGATCACGTCCGACGACCGCGAGTACTCGGTGCGGCTGACGAGCGCGAACTGCGACCCGCCGCGCCCCTGACCGGACCTCAGCGTCCGTCGGTGGTGGTCCGGGCGCGGCGGGCCTTCCCGATCAGGCCGAGGTGGGTGTGCTCGAACCCCTCACCCGTCTTGAGGCCGTAGCCCAGGGCGCGGTCGGCGGCGATGTGGAACGCCCACGCGACGGCCAGGACGCCGAGCCAGTCGATCCGGTCGCCGGACGCGGCTGCCGCCACGGCCACCGCGCCGAGCACCGCCGGCAGCGTGTACGAGTGCGCCAGGTTGTAGCAGAGGGCGCCGACGCGCGGCCCGCGCAGGTAGCCGAGCATGGACAGGTCGAACACGAGGAACAGGGCGAGCAGCGACCACCACGGGTACCCGGCCGCGACGGTCACGACGACGGCGAGGACCGCGACGGCGACGGCCTCCGCGCGCTGCGCCGCGACCGGGTTCAACTGCGGCATCTCCCACCTCGATGTCTGTCCGTGGCCACCGCTCAAGGCCCGATCACCCCGGTGGCCGAGGTGGTCGGCGGCAGCCGGCTCGCGCCGTCACCAGCCCCGACAGGGTACGCGGCGGAGGCCGTGCGCCGGCGACGACCGCGACGGTCAGCCGCCGAAGCGTTGCCGCAACTGGAACTTGAGCACCTTGCCGGTGCCGCCGCGGGGCAGCGCGTCGAGGCGGTGGATGCGGGCGGGAACCTGGTGCGGCTCCAGCCGCTCGGAGAGGAACGCGGCGAGCGTCGCGTCGTCCAGGGCCGGGTCGGCGGCCACGACGGCGGCGACGATCTCGCCGTGCTCCGGGTCGGGCAGCGCGATGACGGTGGCCTCGCGTACCGAGGGGTGGTCGTAGAGCGCGGCCTCGACCTCCAGCGACGACACGAGCTTCCCGTCCGTGGTGATCACGTCGGTCATCCGGTCGAACAGGAACAGCTCGCCGTCGGCGGTGGCGCGGCCGAGGTCGCGGGTGCGGGTCCATCCGCCGGCGTGGACGCGGGCGTTGAGCGCCTGGTCGAGGTACAGCCGCTTGGGCGCCTCGCAGCGCAGCCACACCTCGCCGAGTTCGCCCGGCGGCAGCGGCTCGCCCTGCGGGTCGACGACGCGCATCTCGGTGCCGCGTCCGGGGCGTCCCAGCCACATCGGCCGGTCCGGGTCGACGTTGCCGAGGATGATCGCCGGCACCGCCTCGGACTGCGCGTAGGCGTTGGCGATGGTGGCGTTCGGCATGGCGGCGAGCAGGTCGCGGGCGATGCGCGGCGGCATGATCGCCGACGCGTTGCCGATGGTCTTGACCGAGCCGAGGTCGTAGCGGTCCTGCGGCCGGATGGCGGCGAGCCGGATCGCGGTCCACGGGGTCAGGATGAGGGTCGCGCAGCCGTGCGTGGCGAGCAGGCGGGCGATCTCCTCCGGGTCGTCCGGCGAGCACACGATCAGCGGTGACGGCGTCGTGGTGGCCAGCACCGCGACTGTCGTCGCGCTCGACGTGGTGCCCAGCGGCATCGGCGCGAGCAGCGGCGCGGGGTCGACCAGCTGCCCGAGGGCGGCGGATCCGCGCCCGTACGTCAGGTTGCCGTGCGGGTTGGTGAACGGCTTCGCGGGGCCGGTGGTGCCGGAGGTGTAGAGGATGTCGGAGATGTCGTCGGGGGTGACGCCGGTGTCGACAGCGCCGGTGTCGCCCTGGTCGAGGTCCGCGACGACCACCGACCAGCGCCCGGCGTCGTCGCGCCACGGCGGAAGCGCCGCGCCGCGGATCACGCCGGCCACCGCGCACTGGTCGAACCGGCGGCGCAGCTCCACCGCCGGCATCGTGTCGTTCACGTGTACGGCGGTTGCGCCGGCCTTGAGCACGCCGAGGTAGGCGACCGCGTAGTCGATCCAGTCGTCGCCGCCGAACAGCAGCGCCACCCGGGCGCCCCGGCCGGTGCCGCCGAGCCGGTCGAGCACCGCGCGGGCGACGGCGTTCGAGCGCCGGTCCCAGTCGCCGTAGGTGATCGCCGTCTTGCCGCGGACGTTTATCGCCTCCTGCTCGGGCATCAGGCCGGTGCGGTGCCGGAGCAGGTCGGGCACGACGACCGCGGACGTGGGCACACTCATGGGTCCTCCCTCGGATGGCGCGCTCAGCTCCACCGGTACACGCGGTGGAAGTCTTCGATCCGGTCGAGCAGCAGCAGGCCCCGGCCGGCCACGTGGCTGTCCAGCACGGACCGGTAGGGGCCGGTGTCCAGGACGGCGTCGCGGACACCGAAGGCACGGTCGGCGGTGTGCCGGCTCCACTCGTCGAACTCGGCGACGGTGAGCCGGCGGCGCTCCTCGACGGCGCGGGCGAGCGGGCGGGCCGCGAGCCGGCCGGCGGCGCGCTCCGTGACGACCCCGCTGAAGAACTCGGACCCGCAGCCGGAGCCGTAGGAGAACAGGCCGATGCGGCGGGCCACTGTGAAGTCGGCGTGGTCGATCAGCGAGCACAGCGCGAGGTAGAGCGAACCGGAGTAGAGGTTGCCGATCTCGCTGGTGTACGACAGCGACGGGGCCACCCGCGCGGCGAAGTCCCGGTCGATGTCGGCCGGCGCCATGCGCTTGGTCTTGCGCAGCAGCGTGCGGTGGGCGCCCTTGACCATCCCGGCGAAGGGGATGTGGAAGACGAGGTGGTCGAACGTGGTGACGATGTCGGCGCCCTCGACGCGGTCCCGGTAGGCGGCGAAGCACCGTTCCAGGCAGGTGAGGTAGGCGAGCAGGGACAGGTCGGAGTTCACCACGTCGACGTCCGGCCGGGGCCGTAGGGTGTCCATCACCTCCTGGGTGTGGTACCCGCTGGCGCCCAGGTCGAGCCGCAGCACGTCGGGCGTCCGGCTGACCAGCATCGCGACCGCGCCGGCGCCCTCCGACGGCTCGAAGTAGCTGCCGGCCGCCGCGACGCCCGCGATGTCGGTGGCGACCACGAGCGCCCGCGCGTCCGGCGCCGGGCTCGCGGCGATGATCGCCGCCGCGCTCTGCAGGGCCGCGGTGCCGCCGTAGCAGGCGTGCTTGACCTCGAACGACCGGCAGCGCGGCGGCAGGCCGAGGAGGTCGTGGACGTAGGTGCTGATCGGCTTGCCGAAGTCCAGCCCCGACTCGGTGGCCACCACCACCAGTTCGATCGCCTCCCGCTGCTCCGGCGACAGCGCGTCGACCAGCGGCCGGGCGGCGTTGACGGCGTGGGTCACCTGGTCCTCGCAGGGCAGGCTCACCGACCGGCGGCGCATCATCAGGTTCGGCAGCCGCGACGGGTCCAGGCCGCGCGCCTCGAACAGGCCCGGCACGTCGACGTACGCCCGCCCGGGGTAGACGTGGAGATCCTCGATGCCGACCGCCGTGGTGATCATCCTCGGGCCTCTCCTCTTCGTGGATTCCCCACCGTCGCGGTCCCTGACGTTGTACGGCCCCGGGCCGGGCGTGTCTGCTCAGAGTTGAGCGCCCGCGACCGGCCCGGCCGGTTACCATCCCGGGTCATGACGAGATACGTCGCTCTGTTGCGCGCGGTGAACATCGGTGGCGGTAGCTCGATGGTGATGACGGAGTTGAAGGAGGTCTTCGTCTCCTGCGGCTTCGACGGCGTGGCGACGTACATCCAGAGCGGCAACGTCGTGTTCGGCTGCCCCGAGACCGACGAGGTCGCGATCCTGGCCGAGATCGACCGGGGCATCAAGCAGCGGTGGGGCCGTGACGTGCCGGTGCTGCTGCGCAGCCTGGCCGAACTCGACGCGATGATCGCCGCCAACCCGTACCTCGACGTGCAGACCGATCACACGAAGCTGCTCGTCACGATGCTCAGCAGCGATCCCGGCCCGGACAAGCAGGCGGCGCTCGCCGCCCCGCCCGGCGAGACCGGCACGCTGACGCTGCTCGGCCGGGACGTGTTCGTGCACGTTCCCGACGGGTACGGGCGCAGCAAGCTCAGCAACGCCTTCGTGGAGAAGAAGACCGGCGTGGTCGGGACGACCCGCAACTGGCGCTCGGTGCTGAAGCTGCGCGACATGGCGGCGGCCTGACCGCGTGCCCGTCATCGGGGGCTCACCACTGACGGGCCGGACACGGCGCCGGAGGCGCTGTCGCCGGCGTCGGCGCCCTGACCGAACCGGTCCGCCAGCGACAGCAGCGGGCCGGTGAGAAGCGTCGTGACCAGCGCCATGATGAGCAGGGCGAGGAACAGCGGCGGGCTCAGGATGCCGGCCTGGAACGCGACCTGGAGCACGATGAGCTCGGTGAGCCCGCGCGTGTTGAGCAGGATGCCGATCCGCGCGGCCTCCGCGGGCGCGCAGCCGCCGAGCCGGCCGCCGAGATAGCCGCCGCCGATCTTCCCGACCAGGCCGAGGACGAGCACGACGGCCACCAGCGACCACGGCGTGCTGCCGACCGCGCCGGTCAGCGCGGTGAGCCCGGCGCTCACGAAGAAGATCGGCAGCAGCGACCGCCCGAGCCGCGACACGGCGGCGGTCGGCGCGTCCCAGGGCTCGCCGGGCGGCACCGCCAGGCCGACCAGGATCGCGCCGAACACCGCGGTCAGCCCGAGGAGGTGGACGCCGAAGCCGACCACGAGAGCCACCACGCCGAGAACCACGGCACTGGCGGCCGGCCACCGGCCGCACCACAGTGCCGCCCGGCCGCGGCGCAGCACCCATCGGATCCCGCCGGCCAGCAGCAACGCTCCGGCGAGGACCGCCATCGCGCGACCGAAGGTCGCCGGGTCCCCGGCGCCCAGCCCGACAGCCAGGGACAGCAGCAGCCAGCCGATGACGTCGACGACCACGGCGGCGGCCAGCGCGAGCGCCCCGGCCGCCGTCTCCGTCAGGCCCCGCTCGGTCAGCAGCCGCGCCAGCACCGGTACGGCGGTGATGGACAGCGTCACCGCGACGCCGAGCACGAAGGCCGGCATCGGCGCGTCGCCGCGTACAGCCGGTCCGGCGGCGAACTGGACCCACAGCGCGACGAGCACACCGCAGGTCAGCGCCGGGACGAGCGCCCCGGCGGTCACCCAGGCCAGCCTGCGGTCGTCGCGCGCGGGCCCGACCCGTAGCTCACGCGCGAGGCCGACCAGGAAGAGCACCAGCGCGCCCTCGGCGACCATGCGCAGGAGCGCGCGTGCGTCCTCCGGCAGCACCGCCGCCAGCCCGTCGTGACCGGCGAACAGGACGAGGGCCGGGCCGACGAGGAGGCCGGCGACGATCTCCCCGATCACCGGCGGCTGCCGCAGCAGTCGCGCCGCGGCCCGTCCGGTCCCGCCGACGAGCAGGAGCGCCACGAGCAGCGCGGCTCCGTGCAGGGAGACCAGGACGGCGCTCACGCGGACAGCTCCCGTTCGCTGCGCAGCAGGCGCGCGCCGTTCACGGGCCGGATCGGGTCGGCGCCCCACCGGGCGGGCTCGTACTGCCCGCACTCCACGTACCGGGTCAGCGCCGGCTCGTTGATCAGGAGATATCCGCCGGGCAGCTGATCCACCAGCTTCGCCGCGCGGAAGTGCTTGAGGAACAGCCCGACGCGGGACCGGGTGGTGCCGACCATGCTGGCCAGCTCCTCCTGGGTGATTTTCGCGTCGATCTGCATGCCGAGGTTGAGCCGCCGGCCCACCTTGCGGGCCAGTCGCAGCAGGGTCGCGGCCAGCCGGTGTTCGCTGTCCATGGTGACCAGTTGGGTGATGGCCTGCTGCTGGTCGAGCAGCTTGGCCATGAGAAACCGGGTGAAGTGCCAGTTGAGCTGCTCGTCGCTGCTCAGCACGTCGAACAGCTTCACCGAGTTGACTCTCCTGATCACACTGTCGCGCATGGCCCGGGCGGTGTCGTGGCGTGGTCCGCCGAGCAGGCCGAGCTCGCCGAACATGTCGCCCCGCGTGTGGATCGACAGCAGGCACTGCTTGCCGTCGGCGGAGGACGCGATCGTCTTGAACTGCCCGACCTCCACGAGGTACATCCGCAGATCGTGGTCGCCGGAGTTGTACGCGGCCCCGCCTCGGGGGACGTGTGTGCGGACGGCGAAAGTCGGGTCGTCCCGGATCAGCCGATTCAGCTCGTTACGCAAACTGGTGGTGGCGCCGGCGATTCGCAAGGAGGCCTCCTGGCGCCCGATGTCGGTGCTCGGGCGTGTTGTCAGGTTCCTGAACATTCGCTGGTGAAATGCGTGACGCTATCAATCGTTGACAGTGCAGCCGCAGCGTCGGCAAGTAATTTTGTAGCCTGCTGTCGGAATGCTGTCAGAATTGCATTACGGCCCGTGCCGGCCGTTCGTCCCATTCGCCGCCTTCTGTGCGCCGTGTGTCCGGCGTAGGGGCGGCTTCGCCACATATCCGCAGGTGAAAAGCGTCAGGCCGGGTGGAGGCATGGCGCGACCTGCGATGCTCATCGATCCGTCGTGTCTGATTCCTTCCCCGTTCGGGACGCGTTCGTCCAGTGGAGCAAATGCATGCAAAGGGCCTTCCGGAGGGTGCGGGCGACGGTTGCGCATACTGCTCGATCGAGCGGTATTAATGCCCGCCGCCATCGTAACTAATTGGGTGACGGGTGTCTACGCGGAGCAATGACCAGGCATTTTGTGACCTCGGGTCGGTTCGTAGGGGGTGATTGTCAGCGGAATGGGAACCGGCTGGCCTTTTTAAGGATTTAGGTCAATTTGCCTCGCTGAACAGACGCTCGGTGACCAGCTCGGCGTGCCGGGCCCGCCAGTCGGCCAGCGGCTCCGCCGCGACGAGCCGGTTGAACGCCCCGACGTCGGTGGAGGCCGGCACCCGGTAGTTCAGCCGCTGACCCGGCGCGCCGCGCAGGGCCGCGGCCGTGGCCTCCCGGCAGTAGGCGGCGCAGACCGACGCGAGCACACCCCGGTCGTCCCGCCCCGCGACGCCGAGATCGGCGCGCAACTCGTCCAGCGGGCGGCCGAAATGCGTCCGCTCCAGCTCGGCCAGCCGCCGGGGACCGACGTCGGCCAGCCGGTCGTAACGCAGGAACATCCGGTACAGCTCCTCGGCACGGGCGGCGAACAGTGTGCCCCGGTGCGCCACCGGAGACCGCGCGCCGAGCTCGAACAGGTCCGGATCGGGCGCCTCGCGGACGTCGGTGACGTCGAGCGCGGCGAGCAGATCCTTCGCCGCGTCCGAGGTGGCGGCCTCGGCGGTGCACTGGTTCACCGTCGTCGTGACCACGAAGTCGGCACCGAGCGCGAAGGCGGCGGCGACGGCGGCCGGGGTGCCCACCCCGGCCATCCCGATCCGCGCCCCCGGCGCCTCCCGGTCGCGCAGGGCCACCAGGGCCGGCACCAGCGCGTGCGCGTCCCGTTCGACGGCCACGTCGGTGGCGACCGCCTCCCGTGCCGCCGCGCCCGCGGACGCGCTGTCCAGGTGCCCGGCGGCGGCCAGCGCCCGTACCGTCGCCGGGTCGGCGGGGCGCAGGAACCGGACCGCGGTGGCCAGATCCGGGGCGCGGACCAGGACCTGCCGGGGATCGTCGCCGTGCCGGAACCGCACGAGCTGCGGCGACACCACGGCGAGCGGACCGGTGACCTCCACATGGCGCACGTCGTGGGCGAGGTACAGGTCGCACAACGCCCGCTCGTCGCCACCGGGCAGCCAGGCCATGCCGTACCTGCGCACGTCGCGCAGCTCGGCGAGCGCGGCCCGGATCTCCGGCAGGGCCAGGCCCCGGGCGCCGAAGAAGCCGAGCAGCCCGGCCCCCGACAGCCGTCGCAGGAACGCCGGTGACGTGACGCCGAACGGTGACGACCCGGCCAGGCAGGCGTACCGGATGCCGTAGTCGGAGCGCAGCCCGGGCGAGCCCGCCGGGCGCGGACGCGACGCCGCGGCCGGCGGCGGCCCGGAAGCGGGACCGCGCGCCACCGGCACGGCCGGCGCGGACTGCGGCGGCGCGGCCGGGGGAGAGGCCACCGGCGCGGCCACCGGAGGCGCGACCGGCGGGACGGGCGTGGCCGGCGTGGACGGCGGGACGGGCGCGACCCGGGCGAGCGGCCCGCCGGGGGCGGGCGCCGGCAGGCTCCCGGCGGCCCGGCGCCACATCTTGGTCAGCACCTCACCGGGACCGACCTCGACCGGCTCGGTCACCCCCGACCGGGCCAGCAGGCACATCGTGTCCCACCACCGGACCGGCTCGACGAAGTGCCGCAGCAGCGTGCCCGGGATCTCGCCCGGGACGTGGGGCGCCCCGGTCACGTTGCTCACCACCGGGATCGACGGCGGCGCCGGTACGACGTCGCGCAGGGCCACCGCGAACGCCTCCGCGGCGCCGGCCATGAACCGGGAGTGCGCCGGCACGCTGACCGCCAGCGGCACGCACCGGCCGGTACCGTGCCGCCGCACGGCGTCGACGACGGCACGGATGCCCGCCGCGCTGCCGGCCAGCACGAACTGGTCGGGCAGGTTGTGGTTGGCGAGGTCGACGTCCGGGATCTCGGCCAGCAGTTCCGTCACCCGCGACAGCGGCAGGCCGAGCACCGCCACCATGCCGCCGCCGGTCACGCTCTCCATCAACTGTCCACGGCGGACGACCAGACTCAGCGCGCTGTCGAAGTCCAGGCAACCGGCGAGGTGCAGAGCGGCGTACTCGCCGAGGCTGTGCCCGGCCACCACCTCCGGCGGCGGCCGGCCGTCCGCCAGCGCGGCCCGGGCGGCCAGCACGCTGACCAGGAACACAGCGGGCTGCACGTACCGGGTGCGGCCGAGGTACTCGCCCCGGACGTCCCGGCACAGCTGCGCCGGTGGTACGCCGATGATCCGCTCGGCGGTGGCGCACTCGGCGGAGAACCGGTCCAGGAGACCCTCGCCCATGCCGGGGTGCTGCGAGCCCTGCCCCGGGAAGACCCACGCGCGCACGGCGGTCACCGTTCCCAGGGGTAGCGGCCGTGCGCGACGAACTCCGTGATCCGCTGCCGGACCGCGGGCGCCGACATCAGCCGGCCGAACTCGGTCACCGCGTGCTCGCGCAGCCGGTCGTCGACGCCGGAGAACGCCCGGAAGTACCGCTTGGCGTCGCCGACGACAACCGGGTCGAGGCGGTTGAGCCGGAACAGCAGCTGCCGCAGCACCGTCTCGGGACGCTCGGCCACCTCGTCGACGAGATGGATCCGGTACGCCTCGGCCACGGAGATCGTCTGCGTGCTCAACGTCGCGGCGTACGCCTTCTGGAATCCGACCCGCCGCACCAGGAACGGCAGCACGCAGCAGGGCAGCAACCCCCACAGCGCCTCCGGCAGCGCGAACGTGCTGCGGGCGGTGGCGTGCACGAAGTCGCTCGCGGCGGCCAGCCCGACACCACCACCGGCGACCTGCCCGTCCACCTGGGCGACCACCACCCGTGGCACGGTGGTGAAGCGTTCCAGCAGGGCGAAGAACGCCGCACCGCCGTCGGAGGCGCCACCGTCGCCGGCGGCGCTCTGGAAGTCCATGCCGGTGCTGAACACGCCGTCCCGCCCGGCCAGGACCACCGCCCGGCAGGCGGCGTCGCCCTCGGCCTCGTCGAGTGCCGCGTGCAGCTCGCGCAGTGTCTCGTCGTCGATGCCGTTGCGCCGCTCCGGCCGGGCCAGCGTGACGCGCAACAGCCCGGGCTCGCGCCGGAGCTCGATCGTGCGGTACGCCATCGGTGCTCAGGCCGCGCCGCTCGGCACCTGCGGCAGCAGCAGCGTGTCGCGGATGCTGCCCTCGATGAACAGCCGGTCCCAGGTGCCGCCGCCCTTGGACTCGTGCAGCCGGCGCCGGCCGAACACCTCGGTGGCCATCTCCTTGCTCCGCTCCAGGTCGGCCAGCTCGTGGTAGTCGTCGACGCTGCGCAGGTGGATCAGCTGGAACAGGTGGTCCTGCTGGCCCCAGGTCTGCTCGTACAGCGTCGCGGTGACCCGGCCGGCGAGCCGCTCGTTGACGAAGTGCTGCCAGTGGGCCGCGTACATCCGGCCCTCCTCGCGGAACTCGTACTTGACGTCCGAGGTCCGCATGACGATCGCGCCCGCGGTCGCGGAGTTGATCTGCTGCTCCGGCGGCTGGTTGAGCTGGGACGACGCGGGCGGTACGAAGGTCGCCGGCTCCGCGTCGTCGCCGTCGTGGTCCATCCCGTGCTGCGGTACGAGCACGTCCTCGTGCAGGCTGCGGTGGACGAAGATGCGGTCCCAGTTGCCGCCGCCCTTGTGCGGCAGCCGGTCCTCGTCGGAGATCCGGCGGAACTCCAGGTCGTGGTCGACCATGTTGAGCAGGATCCGGTAGTCCTGCGGGGACTTCAGGTGGATGAACCAGTGCATCCGGTCCCGGCCGCCGAACACCTCCTCGAAGGCGAACGAGGTCGCCACGCCCTCCTGCGAGGTGTTGATGTACTGCAGCAGGTCCACGCTGAACTGGCGCCCCTCGGCGGCGAACCCGTAGGCCATCTGGCCGACCCGGTGCAGGATGAAGCCGGAGTTGAGCGTGTGCAGCACCCGCTCCAACGGCAGCGACGATTGGTTCAGCGCGCGGTACGGCTCGACCGTCGTGGTCATCGGTTCGCTCCTCAGGTGAGATCGCCGGTTCCGGCCCGTTTCTACGGGGACGGCCGACGGCGTGTCTGCTCACGGTTGAGCGGGCGCCGCAAGCAACCGGCCTGCTCAACGTTGAGCAGGCGAAGCCGGTACGACTGCCTAGCGTGATGTCTCGGCCGGGATCCACGGCCGTCGACCCTTCCCAGGCGGGCAGGTGCCGTGACGCAACAGACCGATCCAGCCCACGCCGTTGTCCTCTCCGCCGCCGATCCGGAGCGGCTACGCCGGTCCGCGCACCGGCTGCGCGTGCACGTCTCCACCACGGAGCCGACGCTCGACCTCGCCGACGTGGCGTACACCACGCAGGTCGGCCGGATGCCGTTGCCGCACCGGCTCGCCGTGCGGTGCGCGAGCGTCGCGGAGCTGGTCGGCGGACTCGACGCCTATCTGCGGGGCGAGTCCCGCGACGGGGTGCTGCACGGCGTCGCCGGGGCGCCGTTCGCGCCGGCCGCCGCGCCGACCGCCGCCGACGCCGCGGCGGACTGGGTCGGCGGCGGCCTGGTCGACTGGCGGCGGTACTGGCCGGGACCACGCCCGCGGGTGCCGCTGCCCGGCTACCCCTTCGGTGCGCCGCCGCCGTCCCCGCCCGCCGCACGTCCGCGCGACCCGGCCGGGTCGCTGCGGGCCTACCTGGTCGAGGTGTACGCCGAGGTGTCCGGCCTGCCCGCCGAGTCCGTCGACCCGCTCCTGCCGCTGGCCGAGCTGGGCCTGTCGTCGTTCCTCGTCACGCGGCTGACCGCCCGGCTGGAGAGCGACCTGGGCGAACGGTCACGGACGCTGTTCTTCGAGCACGCCACGCTCGCCGAGGTCGCCGCGGCGCTGGCGGCGGCCGGCCGCACGGCGCCCGCCGGCGCGGTTCCCGCCGAGCCTGCCGAACCCGCCGCCGCACCCGCGGCACCCACCGATTCCGCCGCACCCGCCACACCGCCCGCCCCGGCAGTCGTGCCGGCCCCGGCCCTCGCCGTGGAGCGAAAGCCGGGGGAGGAGCGCGAGACGGAGATCGCGGTGATCGGAGTCGCGGGACGCTACCCGCGCTCGCCCGACCTCGACGCGTTCTGGGACAACCTCGCCGGCGGCCGCGACTGCGTCACCCCGCACCCGCCGGAGCGCGCGCGACCGGGATGGCCGACCCACCTCATGGACGGCGGGTACCTCGACGACGTCGACCGGTTCGACCCGCTGCTGTTCGGCATCACCCCCCGCGACGCCGCCCTGATGGATCCGCAGGAGCGGCTGTTCCTCGAAGTGACCTGGGCCGCGCTGGAGAGCGCCGGGTACACCCGCGCCCGGCTCCGGGAGCGGCACCACTCCTCGGTCGCCGTGTACGCCGGCGCGATGTGGAACGAGTACCCGCTGTTCGGGGCGGAGCGGACCCTGCGCGGCGTCCCGCAGGACTCCGGCGCGACGCTCGGCGGCATCGCGAACCGGGTGTCGTACTGCTTCGACCTGCACGGCCCCAGCCTGACCGTGGACACGATGTGCTCCTCCGCGCTCGTCGCGCTCGACCTCGCCGTGCAGAGCCTGCGGCGCGGCGACGCCGAACTGGCGGTGGCCGGCGCCGTCAGCCTGTCGCTGCACCCGAACAAGTTCATCCAGCAGCACCGGATGAAGCTCACCGCGAGCGACAGGCGCAGCCGGACCTTCGGCGCCGGCGGCGACGGGTTCGTACCGGCCGAGGGGGTCGGCGCGCTGATCCTCAAGCCGCTGCGGCGGGCGCTCGACGACGGCGACCCGGTGCACGCCGTGATCCGCGGCACCGCGGTCGTCCACGCCGGACGGACGAACGGCTACATCGTGCCCAGCCCGGTCGCGCAGGCCGACGTGGTACGGCGGGCGCTGCGCGACGCCCGCACCGGACCCGCCGAGATCGGCTACGTGGAGGCGCACGGCGCCGGCACGGCACTCGGTGACCCGGTCGAGATCGACGGCCTGACCCGGGCGTACCGGGACGCGGCCGGGACCGACCTGCCGCCGGGCGGCATCCCGATCGGCTCGGTGAAGTCGACGATCGGGCACACCGAGGCCGCCGCCGGGCTCGCCGGTCTCACCAAGGTCATCCTGCAACTGCGGCACGGCGTGCTCGCGCCGTCGCTGCACGCCGACGAACTCAACCCGAACATCCCCTGGGACGCCGTGCCGTTCCGGGTGCAGCGGCAGCGGGGCGAGTGGACCGGCCCCCGGGTCGCGGGCGTCAGCTCGTTCGGCGCCGGGGGCACCATCGCCCACGCGATCGTCGCCGCGCCACCCGCCCGTACCCGGCCGGTCGCGCCGCCCGGACCGCAGCTCGTCGTCCTGTCCGCCTACGACGAGGAGCGCCTCGACGAGATGGTGCGGCGGCTCCTCGCGTACCTGCGCCAGGACCGCGGACCGAGCACTGCGGACCTCGTCGCGGCGGTCCGGCGGATCGCCGCCGGGGAGCATGCCGGCTCGGCCGCCGACCACGCCGCCGCGCTGCTGGCGCACGAGGGGCCGGCCCTCGCCGACATCGCGTACACGCTCCAGGTGGGCCGGGAGCCGCTGCGGCAGCGGCTGGCGGTCGTGGTCGAGGACGTCGCGACGCTGTGCGAACGCCTCACCGCCTACCGCACCGACCCCGCCGTGCTGCGCGGGCGCGCCCCCGCGGCGCCCGACCCGGACGCCGCGCCGCCGGCCGGCGCGAGCCTGACCGACCTCGCCCGGCACTGGGTGAACGGCGGAGCCGTCGACTGGGCCGCGCTCCACGAGCCGGGCCGCACCGTCGTGGACCTGCCGGCGTACCCGTTCGCCCGCATGCGCTGCTGGGTGCCCGAGGACGTACCGGCCGGTGCCGGGCCCTCCGGCACGCAGACGCCGATTGCCGGGCCGTCGCCGGACGCCGTGCCGACGCCGGCAGCCGGGGCGTCGCCGGACGCCGCGGCGACGTCGATCGTCGAGCCCGCGCCGGCCGCCGACGTGCCGCTCTACGCCAAGGGGTGGGAACCGGACCCCGATCCCGGACCGGCCGAGGCGCCGGTGGCCGGGGTGATGCTGTGCGTCGGCGGCAGTCCCGATCTCGTCGCCCGCCTCGGCGGCCTGGCCGTGCACGACGTGGCGGACCTCGCCGCCGTGCTGTCCCGCGTGCCCGGCGTCGGCGGACTGGTCGGCCTGCCCGGCGGACCCGGCTGGGAGACCCGGGTACGGATGGTGCAGCGGCTGCTGGCCGAGCGTCCCACCACGCCGTTGCGGATCCTGGAGACGGCCGTCGACGACGTCCGCACGGCCGGCTTCGTCAAGGTCCTCGGCGCCGAGTACGCCCGCGTCACCGCCACCGTGCTGCACACCGACCGTCCCGGCGACGACACCGACCTCGCCGCCCGGGTCCTGGCCGAATGGGTACGGGCCGACGCCTACGGGGAGGTCCGGTACGCCGGCGGCCGGCGCTACCGGCCGCGCCTGGACCTCGTACCGGCGCCCCATGCGCCGCTGCGGTGCGACCCGGCCGGGGCGTACCTGGTGACCGGCGGCACCCGGGGCGTCGGCGCGCTCGTCGCCCGGCACCTGGCCGCGCGCGGCGCCCGGTCGATCGCCCTGGTCGGCGTCCACGCGGACACCGGGGTCGCGGACGACCTGCGCGCCCGCGGTGTGCGCGTGCTCCAGCACGCCGGCGGGTTCCCCGGTGTCGAGGAGTTCCTGCGGCAGGTCCGCGCCGAACTCGGCCCGCTGCGGGGCGTCGTGCACTGCGCCGGTGTGGAGAGCCGCGGCAACCCGGCGTTCCTGCACAAGGACCTGGCGGACGTACGTGCGGTGATGGCGCCCAAACTGGACGGGTTCGAGACCCTGGCGCCGCTGTGCGCCGCCGACCCGCTCGACTTCTTCCTGGTTTTCTCCTCGGTGTGCGCCACGGTGACCGGGCTGGCCGCCGGAGTCTCCGACTACGCCGCCGCGAACATCGCCGTCGACGAGCTGGTCCGCGCGCGGATCGCCGCCGGCCGTACCGAGTTCCGGTCGGTCGACTGGCCGCAGTGGGCACAGACCGGGTCCACGAGCGGACGCCCCAACCCGTGCGCTCCGGCCGGGCTCGCCCCGCTGGACGACGCCGCCGGACTACGCGTCGTCGACCGCGTGCTCGCCCTGCCGGCCGGCGCGGTGGTGCTGCCGTGCCCCCCGCTCGGCGACGCCCCCGACCCGGACGCCCTGCTGCGGCTGCGCCCGCGTCGTCCGGCGCCGGCGTCATCCGCCGCCGTGACCGGCGCTCCGCCTGCCGGCACGCCCGCCCCGGGCTCGACCCCGACCCCGACCTTGATCCCAGTCTCTCCCTCGGCCTCAGTCCTGCCCTCGGCGCCGGCCTTGCCTACGGACACTGCCGCGGCGGCGTCGGGCGGGCCGGCGGCTCCGCCGGGATGGCTCGTGGGCATCTTCTCGGCGGCGCTGGGCATCCCGGAGCGCGACCTCGACCCGACCGTCGAGTTCGGCGACCTGGGCGTGGACTCGGTGCTGCTCGGCGAGCTGCTGGTCCGCATCGAGGAACGGCTCGGCAACCACCTCGACCCGGCGACGCTGCTGCTGCACCCCACGTTGGAGCGGCTCACCGCCCATCTCGGCGTGCAGGCCGCGACTCCCGAGCCCGAGCCGGTGACCGCGCCCGTACCCGTGACTCCGCCCGAGGCGGTGGCCTCACCCGAAGCGGTGACGGCGTCGGTACCCGTGCCTGCGCCCGTACCCGTCGATGAGCCTGCGCCGACGGCGGCGCAGGCGGCGGGCGGCCGGACGCGGGCGGACCTGGACGGACGGGTGGCCGTGATCGGCATGGCCTGCCGGTTCCCGGGGGCGACCGACGTCGCGACGCTGTGGGACAACCTGTTGCACGGGCGCTGCGCGGTCACCGAGGTGCCGGCCGAGCGCTGGGACCACCGCCGCTGGTACTCGCCGGAGCCCGGCCTCGGGCGGTCGATCAGCAAGTGGGGCGGCTTCGTCGAGGGCATCGAGTGGTTCGACCCCGGCTACTTCGACATGGGCGACGACGAGGCCCGCTGTCTGGACCCGGCGATCCGGATGTTCCTGGAGGGCACCGCGGAGTGCCTCGCGGAGGCCGGGTACGCCCCGGACGAACTGCGCGGCCGGCGCGTCGCCGTCGTGGCCGGAGCGCGGCTGTCCGACTACGGCCGGCGCGTCCCCATCCGCACCGACGTCCTGCGCTCCGACCAGAACTTCATCGCCGCCCGCGTCGCCCACCACTTCGACCTGCGCGGCCCGAACCTGGTCGTCGACAGCGCCTGCTCGTCGTCGCTCGTCGCGGTGCAGGTGGCCTGCCGCAGCCTGCTCGCGGGGGAGTCGGAGCTGGCGGTCGTCGGCGGCGTCGAGGTGCTGCTGGACCCCGAGACGTACCTCGATCTGAGCGCCGCCCGGGCGCTGTCCCCGACCGGCCGGTGCCGGACGTTCGACGAACGCGCCGACGGCTTCGTACCCGGCGAGGGCTGCGGCGTGGTGCTGCTCAAACCGCTGGCGGCCGCGCTCGCCGACGGCGACCGCGTCCACGCCGTGATCGACGGCGTCGCGGTGAACAACGACGGGCACACCATGGGCGTCACCACCCCCAGCCCCGCCGCCCAGGCCGACGTGGTCCGCCAGGCGCTGGCCGCCGCCGGTCGCCGTCCCGCCGACATCGCGATGCTGGAGGCCCACGGCACCGGCACGCTCATCGGCGACCCGATCGAGCTGCGTGCCCTCAACGACGTCTTCGGCGACCGGCCCGGCGGCCGGATCGAGATCGGCAGCGTGAAGTCGAACCTGGGCCACCTGCTCAGCGCCGCCGGCATGGCCGGGCTGTTCAAGGTGGCGCTCGCCCTGGAACACGGCACGATCCCGCCGACGCTGTTCTGCGACACCCCGAACCCGCGGTTCGACTTCGACCGCTCGCCGCTGCACCCCACCACGGAACCGGTCGGCTGGCCCGCCGGATCCGAACGCGTCGCCGGGGTCAGCTCGTTCGGTCTCGGCGGCACCAACGCCCACCTCGTGCTCAGTGGCGCGCCACCCGGTCCGGTCCGCCGGGCGCCGCTGCCCCGGCCGGTGTTCCGGCGCCGGCGGCTGTGGCTCGACGGCGACGCGCCGGCCGGGGCGCCACCCCCGGCCCGGCCGGACGCGGACGAGCCGCTCACGGCGTCCCTGCTGCGACTGCAACTCGTCACCACCGACTGACCAGCGAACCGGAGGCAGGTTCCCGATGGCCGACGTCCAGAGCCGGTTCCGGCTCACCCACGACGACTTCGTCATGCGGAACCACCGGCTGCACGAGGTGTCGGTGCTTCCCGGCGTCGTCTTCTTCGACCTCGTCTACCGCACCGCCGTCGCGGCCGGCTGGGACCACCGCCGGCTCTGCGTCCGGGACACCGTGCTCGCCGAGGCGATCGTCACCAGCGACGGCTTCGACCGCGAAGTGGTGCTCACCATCGGCGAGCCGCAGGACGCCGGGCGCCCGTTCACCGTACGCAGCCGCTGGCTGCGCGGTGACGACCCGGTGTCCGGCTGGCACGACAACGCGCACGGGCTGGTCTGCTTCACCGACGAGCCGGTCCCGCCGCCGCTCGACCTGGCCGCGGTGCGGGCCGCCGCGGACCGGCACGACGACGTGGACGTGCTCTACCAGCGGGCGGTACGGGAGAACATCCGCCACGGCCCGGCGATGCGCTGCCGCGGCACCCTGCACATCGGCGGCGGCGCGCTCCTGGCCGACCTGACCCGCGAGCAGCACCCGGCGGCCAGAGCCGTCGGGTTCCACCTGCACCCGGCCTCGCTGGACGCCTCGACGCTGGCCGGGTTCGGGCAGGTCGAGATGCCGACCGACGACCCGTTCGTGCCGATGTTCGTCCGGGAGTTCCGCGCACCCGAGCCGCTGCCGCCGACGTGTCACGTCCACGTACCGACCCCGGAACGGCTCGCGCCGTCCGGCGACGTGATCACCACCGACTACACGATCCGCGACGAGCACGGCCGGTTCGTGGCCGGGTTCACCGGTCTCACCTGCAAGCGCATTCGCGAATCCGGGCTGGTACGCCGGCTGCTCGCCGACGTGTCGGCCGACGCCGCACCGGTCCGGCCCGCCGCCGGGTCGTCGGCGGCGACGCCCGGACGGCCCGCGGCGTCCTCGCCCGGTGCCGCGAACGGCTTCACCGACACGCTGCGCGCCGCCGTCGCGGACATGCTCGGCCGCCCGCCCGCCGAGGTGGCGACCGGGGCCGGGTTCTACGACCTCGGCTTCGACTCGGTCGCGCTGCTCCGGCTCACCGAGCGGGTCGAGCACCTCGTGGGCCGCAAGCTCTACCCGACGCTGCTGTTCGAGCACACCACCATCGACGCGCTCGCCGCGCACCTGTCCACCGGGCCCGCCCCGGCCGTCCCTCCGCCGTCCGACGCGCCGGTGGCCGGCGCGGCCCCGGCTCCGGCCGCCCCCGATCCGGCGGTGCTGTCCTTCGTCGACGCCTGGGTGCCCGCGGACCCGGTGCCGCCGGCCGCCCGTACCCCGGAGGCCCTGGTCGTGGGCGGCGTGCTCCCCGCCGGGCTCGCCGCCGCCCACGTCGACTCCGTCGACCGGCTCCGCGACACCAGTGACCTGCCGCCCGCCGTCGTCCTGCTGACCGGCGACCCGGCCGCCGACCTGTGGCGCGCCGCCACCGCCCTCGTCGACGCCGGACCGCGCGACCTGCTCGTCGTGCACGCCGGCGAAGCCACAGCCGAGCAGGCGGCGACCGCGGCGCTGGCCCGCACCGTGACCGCCGAGGTCCCCGGCCTGCGCTGCCGGTTCGTCCAGGTCGAGCACGCCCGCGACCTCGCCACCGCGGTACGCGCGGAGCTGCGCGCGGCCGACGCCGAGCCGGAGGTCCGCTACGTCGGCGGCCGGCGTCTCGTGCGGCGCTGGCACGAGGTGGACCTGTCCGTCGAGGCCACCGGCGGGGAGCCGTTCCGCGACGGCGGCGTCTACCTCGTCACCGGTGGATCCGGCGGTCTCGCCGCCGTCCTCGCGACGCACCTGGCGCGCCGGCACCGGGCCCGGATCGCGCTGCTGTCGCGCACCGCGCCCGCGGCGGCGCTCGTCGACCGGTGCCGCGCCGCGGGTGCCGAGGTGCACGTCGCGATCGCCGACGTCACCGACGCCGCCGCCGTGGACGCGGCGGTGGCCGGCGTACGGGAGCGGTTCGGCCGGATCGACGGTGTCCTGCACTGCGCCGGCGTCACCCGGGACGGGCTGTTCTTCCGCGGCGACCCGGGTGACCTCGCCGCCGTCGCCGCCCCCAAACTCGACGGCCTCCGCCACGTCGACGCCGCCACCGCCGGTGACGCGCTCGACTTCCTGGTCGTGTTCTCCTCCGCGTCGGCCGACGTGGCCAACCCCGGCCAGGCCGCCTACGCGTACGCCAACGCCGGCCTGCGGCACGTCGAACGCCGGGGCCGCGGCCGGACCGTCGTCATCGGCTGGCCGTACTGGGCCGAGGGCGGCATGCGTGCACCCGCCGACGCCCTGCGCCGCTCGACGGAGCGCACCGGCCAGGAGCCGATGCCGACCGGGACCGCGCTCGGCGTCCTGCGGGACGTGCTGCGCGGTCCGTACGACGCGGTCCTGGTCCTGCACGGGCAGGCGGACCGGTTGCGGGAACTCGTGCCGGCCGCGGGTGAGGCTGCCACCGAAGCCGCCACCGTCCCGGGCCCGGCCGTCCTGTCCGACCGCGGACCTGCCGTCGGTGAGTCGGCCATGGGCGATCCGACCGACGACCCGGTCGCGGTGGTCGGCATGGCCGGGCGCTACCCCGGCGCGGACGACCTGGACGCGTTCTGGCGCAACCTCGCCGGCGGGGTCGACGCGATCACCGAGGTGCCCGCCGGCCGCTGGGACCACGCGGCGCTGTTCGACCCGGAGAAGGGCACCCCGGGACGCACGTACGGCCGGTGGGGCGGCTTCCTCGACGGCGTCGACCGCTTCGCGCCGGCCTTCTTCGGGGTGTCCCGGCGTGACGCCGAGCGGATGGACCCCCAGGAACGGCTGTTCCTCACCACCTGCTGGCACGCGCTGGAGAACGCCGGGCATCCGCCCGAGAGCCTGCGCGGCGAGGTCGTCGGCGTCTACGCGGGCGTCATGTGGAACCACTACCAGCTCGTCGGCGGGGCCACCGACGGCGTCGCCCCGACCGCCATGCACTGCGCGATCGCCAACCGCGTCTCGCACACCTTCGACCTGACCGGGCCGAGCCTGGCCGTCGACACCGCCTGCTCCTCGTCGCTGACGGCCGTGCACCTCGCGGTGGAGAGCATCCGGCGGGGCGAGTGCACGCTCGCGTTGGCCGGCGGGGTGAACGTGACAGTGCACCCGCAGAAGTACCTCCAGCTCGCGCAGGGTCAGTGGCTGTCCACCGACGGCCGGTGCCGGGCGTTCGGCGCCGACGGCACCGGCTACGTGCCCGGCGAGGGGGTGGGCGCGGTGCTGCTCAAACCGTTGTCGCGCGCGCTCGCCGACGGCGACCACGTGTACGGCGTCATCCGCGCGACGTCGGTGAACCACACCGGACGTACCGCCGGGGCGACGGTGCCGAGCCCCGGTTCGCAGGCCGCGCTCGTCCGCGCCGCCCTCGAATCGGCCGGCTGGGCCCCCGCCACAGTGGGCTACGTCGAGGCCCACGGCACCGGCACCGCGCTCGGCGACCCGATCGAGGTCGAGGGCCTCCGGCAGGCGTTCGACGGTGCGGACCTGCCGGCCGGGGCGTGCGCCATCGGGTCGGTCAAGTCGAACATCGGGCACCTGGAGGGCGCCGCCGGCATAGCCGGGCTCACGAAGGTGCTGCTGCAACTGCGGCACCGCGCGCTCGTGCCGTCGCTGCACGCCGAGGAACTCAACCCGCACATCGACTTCGCCGCCTTGCCGCTGCGGGTCCAGCGCACGCTGGAGCCGTGGACCCCGCCGCCCGGCGTCCCACGGCGGGCCGGCGTCAGCGCGTTCGGCGCCGGGGGCACCAACGCGCACGTGCTGGTCGAGGAGTTCGCCCCCGCCGCCGCACCCGCGCCGGACGGGCCGGCGCTCGTGGTGCTCTCCGCGCCGACCGCCGGGACACTGCGGGCGTACGCGGGCGCGATGGCGGCCGGCCTGCCGGCGTCGACCGGCCCGACCGCGGCGGTGGCCGACCTTCTCGGCGTACCCGAGGAGGCGCTGGAACCGTCGGCGACCCTCGGCGACCTCGGGCTCGACCCGGCGCGGCTGGCCGACCTGGTCGGGGTGGAGGCGATCGGCCGGCTGAGCGTGGCCACGCGCCTCGACGAACTCGCCGGGGACCGCGGCGTCCGCGACATCGCCTACACGACGCAGGTGGGACGGGCGCCGCAGGCGGTCCGCATCGCCGTCGTGACGTCCGGCACCGACGCGCTGCGCACCGCGCTGGAACGCTTCGCCCGCGACGAGGACACCGGGGACGTGGTGACCACCGGCGCGCCCGCCACCGGTGATCCGGTGGCGGCGTTCCGGGCCGGTGACCTGCACGAGGTGGCCCGGCACTGGGTCGGTGGCGGCGCTGTCGACTGGTCCGCCTGCTACCCGCACGGGCATCCCCGTCGCGTCCCGCTGCCGACCTGCCCACTGCCCGAGGAACCGTGCTGGCTCGGCGGCTGGGACGCCGCCCGCGCCGGCTCGGTCGACGCGGTCCGAGCCGGGACCGGCGACGACGTCGCGTCGGCGGCGGGCCCGCCACCGGCCGTCGACGGCGACGTGGTCGTCCCGGACGGGCCGGAACTGGAGTTCCGCGTCCTGGACCAGGGCGTCGCGCTGGTGTCGATGCGCGCGCCGATGTTCACCGACGGGCTGCTCGCGGCACTGGGGGACACGTTCGCGGAGATCGAGCGGCGCGACGACGTACGCGCCGTGGTGATCACCGGCCACGGCTCGGTCTTCAGCATGGGCGGCACGCCCGAGGCCCTGCGGGCGCTGGCCGAGGGCGAGGGCACGTTCACCGACGCCGCGCTCGTGTACGAGGGGATCCTGCGCTGCACCCGGCCGGTCGTCACCGCCGCCGCCGGGCACGCCTCCGGCGGGGGACTGGCGTTCGCCTGCTACGGCGACGTGGTCGTCCTCGGCGACACGTCGGTGTACAGCGCGAACTTCACCCGCTACGGCTTCACCCCGGGCATGGGCGCCACCTACATCCTGGAGCAACGCCTCGGCCCGGCCCTGGCCGCCGAGATGATGCTGACCGGGCGGTCGATGACCGGCGCCGAGCTGAGCCGGCGCGGAGCCGGCGTGACCGTGCTGCCGCCGCACGAGGTCGTTCCGGCCGCGCTGGACCTGGCCCGGTCCATGGCGGACAAGCCACCGGCGGTGATCCGGTCGCTCAAGAACGAACTCGCCGGCCGCATCCTCGACCGGCTGCCCGACGTCATCGCCAGCGAGGTCCGCATGCACGGCAACGTCCTCGGCGCGGAGTCCGCCGCCCTGGTGCGGGAGCACTTCACCAAGGTCGACGAGTTCCGCAGCCGGGCGACGCCGGCCGCGCAGCCGGCGCCCGGCCCGGACGACGGGACGGTGAGCGACGCGGTGACGGAGATCGTGGGCGCCCTGCTGTACCTGCGCCCGGACGAGGTGCTGCCGTCGCGTACCTTCGCCGACCTGGGACTGGACTCGATCGGCGCCGTCGAGCTGGTGCGGGACCTCAACCGCCGGTTCGGCACCGACCTGGACTCGGCCGCCGTGTACGACCACCCCACGGTGCCCGACCTCGCCCAGGCGGTGCGGCGCAACCTGGCCGAGTCCGCCTCGCTGCGCGCCCAGGCCACCGCGCCCCCGGCACCGTCCGGCGTGGACGAACCGGCCCCGGCCGCCGCGGGCCCGCCGCCACTGGTCCTGACCGCGGCCACCGCGGCGCCCGCTACTGCCCCGACGCCCGCGACCGTGCCCGCCACGGCGTTCGAGCCGCCGCCGCTGACGTTCGCCGTCCGCCCGCCGTCGGTGCCGCCTTCCCACGCGGAGCCGGCGCCGACCGGGACACCGGCACCGATCGGGACAGCAACACCCTCTGCGGCAGCGACGACCGGGACACCGGCTGCTGCGGCGCCGGCACCGGACACGGCGCCGGCCTCGGACGCGCCCACCGCGATCGCGGTGATCGGCATGGCCGGGCGGTTCCCGGACGCCCCGGACCTCGACACGTTCTGGGACAACCTCGCCGCCGGCCGGTCCGCCATCCGGGAGGTTCCGCCCGGCCGCTGGGACCTGACGGAGCTCTACGACCCGGACCCCGCCGTACCCGGCCGTACCCGCAGCCGGTGGGCGGCACTGCTTGACGACGTGGACGCCTTCGACGCCGGGCTGTTCCGCGTCTCGCCGCTCGAGGCCGAGGCGATGGACCCGCAGCAGCGGATCTTCCTGGAACAGGCGTGGGCCGCCCTGGAGGACGCCGGGTACGCCGGGCGGCCGATGCGGTGCGGCGTCTTCGTCGGCTGCGGCGCGGGCGACTACCCCCGGCTGCTGGAACGGCACGGCCGCGGCGACACCAGCGAGGCGTTCCTCGGTGGGGCCAGCTCGATCCTGCCCGCCCGGATCGCGTACCTGCTCGACCTGACCGGCCCCACGATGGCGATCGACACCGCGTGCTCGTCGTCGCTGACGGCGGTGCACCTGGCCTGCGAGAGCCTGCGCTCCGGCGACTGCGAGACGGCGCTGGCCGGCGGCGTCGCAGTCATGTGCACGCCGCAGATGCAGGTCTGGACCAGCCAGACGGGGATGCTGTCGCCGACCGGCCGGTGCCTGCCGTTCGACGCCGCCGCCGACGGCATCGTGCTCGGCGAGGGCGTCGGCGTGGTCGTCCTCAAGCGGCTGGACCGGGCGCTCGCCGACGGCGACCACGTCCACGGGGTCATCCTCGCCGGCGGCGTGAACGGCGACGGCCGTACCAACGGCATCACCGCGCCGAGCGCGGTCTCCCAGGCCCGTCTGCTGCGTGAGGTCCACGCCCGGGCGGGCGTCGAGGTCGGGTACGTCGAGACGCACGGCACCGGCACCGCGCTCGGTGACCCGATCGAGGTCAAGGCGCTGGCCCAGGTCGTCGGCCCGCACTGCCGGATCGGCTCGGTCAAGGCGAACATCGGCCACACCACGATGGCCGCCGGTGTGGCCGGCCTGATCAAGGTGCTGCTCAGCCTGGGGCACCGGCAGTTGCCACCGACCCCGCACGCCACCGAGCCGATCCCCGGGTTGCCGGTGGTGCGGGAACTCACCGCCTGGCACGACGACCGGCTGGTCGCCGGCGTCAGCTCGTTCGGCTTCAGCGGCACCAACTGCCACCTCGTGGTCGCCGAGGCACCGGCCGCGACGGGCGGCACCGGCACCGGGCCGGTGGTGGTGCCGGTCTCGGCCCGGACCGCGTCCGCACTGCGTGACCTGACGGACCGGCTGGCCGAGCGCCTGCGTACCGAACCGGCCGACGTCCACGACGTCGCCGTCACCCTCGCGCGGGGCCGGGCGCACCTGGCGGTCCGGGCCGCGTTCGTCGCCGCCGACACCGCCGACCTGGTCCGGCAGCTGGCCGGCGGGCCGCCCCCGCCCGACGCGCCGGCCGAGCTGGTCGCGCTCGCCGAGCGCTGGGTGGCCGGCGCGGACGTGGACTGGACGGCGATGCCGGCCGGGCGTCGCGTCCCGCTGCCGACGTACCCGTTCGCCCGCGACCGCTTCTGGACCGGCCGCGACCGGCGGGAGACGGCCCTCACGCCGGCCGACCCGCTCGTGGCCGACCACACGCTGCACGGCGTCCCGGTCCTGCCCGGCGCGGCGTTCCTGCGCCAGGCCACCGCCGGTGGGTCGGCCGGCGCCGCCGACGTGACCTGGCTGCGGCCCGTCGTGGTCACCGGGCCGGTGACGGCGGTCGTCACCCGGGACGACCGGATCACCCTCACCGTCGGCGGGACGCCGCACGCCGTCGCCACCCGCCGCGCCGCCGACCCGGCCCCGCCGGGCCGGGTGGACCTGCCGTCGGTCGAGGCCCGCTGCCCCGGCCGCCGTCCGGTCGACGACCTGTACGCGGGGTTCGCCCGGGCCGGTCTGCGCTACGGGCCGTCCTTCCGGGTGCTGACGGAGCTGCGGCTGGGCGCCGGTGAGGCGCTCGGCACGCTCAGCGCGGACGGCGACGTCCAGCTGCTCGACGGGGCGTTGCAGGCGATCGCCGGGGTGGTCGATCCTGCGGACCGGATGCTCGTCCCGTTCGCCGTCGAGTCGGCCGTCGTCGCGGACCGGCTGCCCACGACCGCCCGCGTCCACGTGGTACGCCGGGACGGCGGACGGTTCGACGTGGTGGTCACCGACCTGACCGGCGACGTCCGGGCCCGGCTCGACGGTGTGGCGCTGCGCCCCTACGACCCGTCCGGCACCACGCCCTCCGTCGCCGAGAGCCCGCCGGTCGGGCCGGTGCCACCGGCCGCCGGGGAACCGGACCTGCTGTACGTGCCGGCCTGGCGGCCGGCCGCCGCCCCCTCCGGAGCACCGCCGGCCGGGCGGGTCCTCGCCGTGCACACCCCTGGCGACGCCGCGCTGGCGGCCGCCCTCGGCGCCGACGACACGCTGCCGCTCGGCGAGCTGCCCACCGGCCGGTACGACACCGTGTACGTGCTCGCCCGCACGGCCGATCCGGCCGCCCCGCCGCACCACGACACCGCGACGCTCGACGCGTTCCGCCTGCTGCGCCGGCTGCTCGACCTGGGCGCGGACCGGGGGCCGCTGACGCTCACCCTCGTCGTGTCCGGGGTGGCCGGTCTGCCCGGCGAGCCGGTCCACCCGCACGCCGCCGGCCTGGCCGGCCTGGCCAGCGCGATCGCCGCCGAGTACCCGCAGTGGCGGGTCACCTGTGTCGACGCCGGTCCCGGCGACCTCACCCCGGCCGACGCGATCCGCCGCGAACGCGGCACCGACCGGTTCGTCGCGCTGCGCGGTGACCGCCGCCTGGTCCGGCGTTTGGAGCCGGTGGCCGGGCCCGCGGGCCCGGCGCCGCTGCGCGACGGCGGTGTCTACCTCGTCGTCGGCGGCACCGGCGGCATCGGGTTCGAAGTCAGCCGTCACCTCGCCCGGACCCGCCGTGCCCGGCTCGTGTGGCTCGGCCGGTCCCCGGAGGACGAGCGCATCCGGTCCCTGGTGACGCAGATCGAGGCGCTCGGCGGGCAGGCCGTCTACCTGCGCGCCGACGTCACCGACGCGGTCGCGGTCCGCCGCGCGGTGGCCGAGGCGCGGCAGCGGTTCGGGCCGGTCGACGGCGCGTTCCACGCCGCGCTCGTGCTCCGTGACCGTGCCCTGTCCGCGATGGACGAGACGGCGTTCACCGAGGTGCTGCGACCGAAGGTCGCCGGCGTCGGCGTGCTCGCGGACGCGCTGGCCGGCGAACCGCTGGACTTCCTCGCGCTGTTCTCCTCGGCGCTGTCGTTCGCCCCGGCCCCGGGGCAGGCCAACTACGCCGCGGCGAGCACGTTCGAGGACGCGTACGGGCTGGCGCTGCACCGCCGCGGACAACCGGTACGCGTGGTCAACTGGGGCTGGTGGGGCAGCGTCGGCGTGGTCGCCGACCCCGGATACGCGGCCCGGTTCGCGGCGCTGGGCATCGGCTCCATCGAGCCGGCCGAGGGCGTCGCCGCGCTGGAACGGATCCTCGCCGGCCCGCACCCGCAGGTGGCAGTCCTCAAGGGCACCAGGGACGGGCTCGCCGCGCTCGGCGTCCACCCGCCCGCGCCCGCCGCCGACGCCGCCGTGGCGCCGCCCGCACCGGGAGGCGCCGCCGGGGAAACGGACCCGTCGCTGGACCTGTCCAGCGCGGCCTTCCGTACCCTCGACGGGCTGGCCCGCGACCTGCTGCGCGACCGGCTCCGGGACCGCCGCCCCGCGCCGGCCTCCGGGCCGCTGGCGGCCGCCGTCGCCGCCGCCGTGTCCGCGCCCCCGGCCGGTCTGTCCACCGCCGGCGTGCTCGCCCGGCATCCCGACCTCGCCCCGCACGTGGCGTTGCTGGCCCGGTGCGTCGACGCCCTGCCCGGCGTCCTGGACGGGCGGACCGCACCGACCGAGGTGCTCTTTCCCGGCGGCAGCACCGACCTGGTCGCCGCCGTCTACCGGGGACAGCGGGCCGCCGACTTCTACCACCGGCTGGTGGCGGCCGAGGCCGCCGCCGTGCTGGACCGGACGGGCGGGCCGGGCCGCGTGCTGGAGATCGGCGCCGGCACCGGCGCCGGCTCGGCCTTCGTCCTCGACGCCTGCCCGGGCGTACGGTACGACTTCACCGACCTCTCGACCGCGTTCCTCCGCGAGGCCGAGGACCGCTTCGGCGGACGCCACCCGGGCCTGCGGTTCGGTGTCCTCGACATCGAACGGGAACCGGCCGGGCAGGGCTTCGCGGCCGGCTCGTACGACGTCGTGCTCGCCACGAACGTGCTGCACGCCACCGAGGACGTGGTCCGCAGCCTGCGCCACGCCCGGTCCCTGCTGCGTCCCGGCGGTGTGCTGCTGCTCAACGAGGTCACCCGTGCCTCCGACTTCCTCACCGCGACGTTCGGCCTGCTGCCGGGCTGGTGGCGGTTCACCGACGCCCACCGGCGGCTGCCGCACTCCCCGCTGCTGTCACCGGCCGGGTGGCGCGCGGCGCTCGCCGAGGCGGGCCTGACCGGCCGGATCCTCGGCATGCCCGGTGTCCCCGGCGACGAGCAGGAGCAGTGCGTGCTCGTGGCGACGGCCGGTGCGCCGCCGGTGGGCCGGGTGCCGGCCCGCGCCGCCCGGGACTACGTCCGCGCGGTCTTCGCGGAGGTCCTCAAGTACCGCCCCGACCAGCTCGACGACGACGTCACGTTCGACAACTTCGGCGTCGACTCGCTGGTCGGCCAGCACCTCGTACGCCGGCTCTCGGCCGACCTCGGCGACCTGCCGGCCACCCTGCTGTTCGAGCACCTGACGATCGAGCAGCTCGCCGACCACCTGGCCCGGGAGCGGCCCGGACCGCTCGCCGCCACGCTCGGCGCCGCAGCGGTGGAGGCTGTGCCGGCGCCCGTGCACCCGGCGGAACCGGAGCGACCGGCAGCCCCGGTCGCCCCTGCCGTCCCGGCCCTCGCCGCCCGGGGCGACGCGGACGCGATCGCGGTCGTCGGCCTGGCCGGCCGCTACCCGGGCGCGCCGGACCTGGAACGGTTCTGGCAGAACCTGGTCACCGGCACCACCTCGATCACCGAGGTGCCGCCGGAGCGGTGGGACTGGCGCGAACACTTCGACCCGCGCCGTGGCCGGCCGGGGCACACGTACAGCCGGTGGGCCGGGTTCCTCACCGACGTCGACCGGTTCGACCCCGGCTTCTTCGGCATCCTGCCGAAGGACGCGGCCGCGATGGACCCGCAGGAGCGGCTGTTCCTGGAGACCGTCTGGCTGATGCTGGAGGACGCGGGCGCTCTCGGGGGAGTGCTGCCGCGCGACACCGGTGTCTTCGTCGGCACCATGTACGGCTCGTACGGCCGCATCGCCGCCGCGCAGGGCTGGCCGGAGGGCCGCTACACCGACGGGCACTCGGCGTACTGGTCGATCGCCAACCGGGTGTCGTATACGCTCGACCTGACCGGGCCGAGCTTCGCCGTCGACTCGGCCTGCTCCTCGTCGCTGACTGCGGTCCACCTGGCCTGCGAGAGCCTGCGCCGCGGTGAGTGCTCGGCGGCCGTCGCCGGTGGCGTCAACCTGGTCCTGCACCCGGCGCACCTGATCGCGCTGTCGTCGATGACCATGTTGTCGGCCGACGGCGCCTGCAAGGTGTTCGACGAGCGCGCGGACGGGTTCGTGCCCGGCGAGGGCGTCGGTGCGGTGCTGCTCAAACCCCTGTCCGCGGCCCTGCGCGACGGCGACCGGATCTGGGGCGTCATCGAGGGCGGCTTCGTCAACGCGGGCGGCCGGACCGCCGGCTACACCGTGCCCAACCCCACCGCCCAGGCCGACCTGGTGGTCCGGGCGCTCGCCGCGGCCGGTGTGACACCCGGTGACGTCGGCTATCTGGAGGCGCACGGCACCGGCACGGCACTCGGCGACCCGATCGAGATCGCCGGCCTCGGCCGGGCGCTCGGCGCCGCGCTGCCGGACGGCCGGCGCATCCCGGTCGGCTCGGTCAAGGCCAACATCGGTCACCTCGAAGGCGCCGCCGGCATCGCCGGACTGACGAAGGTGCTGCTGCAACTCGCGCACGGCACGATCGCGCCCTGCGCGAACCTGTCCACTGTCAACTCCCGCATCGACCTGTCCGGGTCGTTCCTGCTGCCGACGAGCGCGCAGCCGTGGACCGCGCCGCGCCGCGCCGGGGTCAGCTCGTTCGGGGCGGGCGGCGCGAACGCGCACCTCGTGGTCCGGGAGCATCCCGCGCCGGCGCCCACGACCGTCCAGCCGGGGCCGCACGTCGTCGTGCTGTCGGCGCGGACGCCGGAGCAGCTGCGGACGCTCACGGCCGCCGTGGCGGACCTGGCCGAGCGGACGCGCCCGCGCCTCGACCAGCTCGCGTACAGCACCCAGGTCGGGCGGGCGGAGTTCGACCACCGGCTCGCCGTCGTCGTGTCCGACGTCGACGAGCTGGTCCGCCGCCTGCGAGCCGGCGAGGTCACCACCGGCACCGCCGGCACCGATCCGCTGTTCGACGGCGACGGCGGCGCCGAGATCGCCGCCGACCTGCTGCGCCGAGGCCGGCTCGACCAGTCGGCGAAGCTGTGGGTACGCGGTGTCCCGGTCGACTGGGCGGGCCGCTGGCCGGTCCCGCCGGGACGGGTGTCGCTGCCGCCGTACCCGTTCGACAGGCAGCGGCTGTGGCTGCCCGAGCCCGCCGGTGCCACACGGCCACCGGCGCCGTCGTCCGTACCGGTCGATGACCGGACCGCCGACCGCCGAGACGCCGTGTCGCCGAGCCGGGCGTTCCCCGAGGCGGTGGCGCGGGCGAACGCCGTGCCCGAGGCGGCGGTGCCGGAGAACGCCGTGCCCGTGAGGACCGTGCCGGGGAGCGTCGTGCCGGAGACGGCGGCGCCGGAGTCCGACGTGCCCGGGACCGGTGCACCGGAGAGCGACCCGTGCGTGTACCTGCGGCCGCAGTGGCGGGCCGAGCCGCCCCCGCAGGGCGGGCGACCGCCGGCCCGCATCCGGGTCGTCGGCGAGGGCCCGACGTTCGGCGGCCGCCACGACCAGGCCGACCCGGACGTGGTCGTGGTGCACCTGCCCGCTCGTGCCGGCGGGCTCGCCGACGAGGTGCGCGAGAGCCTGCACACGGTCCTGCGGACCGCCGTCGAGGTGCTCGCCCCGGATCCGGCCGCGCCGCTGCGGATCGTCGTCGGCTGCCCGGACGAGCGGCCCGCGTACACCGCCGTGGCGGCGGCGCTGCGCACGCTCGCGCTGGAGCACAGCGGCTTCTCCGGCGCGGTGGTCCGGGGTGGCGTGACCGCCGAGGCGGACCTGTGGCACGTCTCCGGACCGCCGGAGCAGCGGGTGGACGAGGTCCGCTGGAGCGGCGGCGTCCGTGAGGTACGCCGGATGGTGCCGTTCCGGCCCGGCCCGGCCGTCCGGCGCACCGGCGGCGTGTACGTCGTGGTCGGCGGCACCGGCGCGGTCGGCCGGCACCTCGCCGTGCACCTCGCCGCGACCCGCGCGCCGTCGGCGGTGGTGCTGGTCGGCCGGACCGCGCCGGCCGACGACGCCTTCGCGTTCGTCCGCGCGGACGTGACTGTCGAGTCCGACGTGCGCGGTGCCGTGGCCGAGATCCGCCGGCGCTACGGGCGCATCGACGGGGTGGTCCACGCCGCGGGCGTGCACGACGACGCCCGCGCCCTGACGAAGCCGGCCGCCGCCGTCGACGCGGTGCTGGCCCCGAAGGTGTTCGGCCTGCGGCACCTGGTGGACGCGCTCGGCACGGAACCGCTGGAGTTCCTCGCGCTGTGCTCGTCGATCGCCGGGCGGACCGGCAACCTCGGGCAGGTCGACTACGCCTACGCCAACGCGTTCCTGGACGAGTTCGCCGCCGGCCGGCCCGGCACGGTGTCCGTCTGCTGGCCGCTGTGGGCCGACGGTGGCATGGCCGTCGACGACGCCACCCGGCGGTTGTTCGCGCGGCGCTGGGGGAGTGCCCCGCTGCCGACCGCCGAGGCGGTACGGGCGTTCGACCGCGTCGTCTCAGGCACCGAACCGGTGGTGGCGGTGCAGCGCCCCGCCGACGTGGCGCCGGAGGTACCGGAGAGCGGCCCGGACCCGGAGCTGGACCTGGACGCGGAGCTGCGTGCGCTCGCCGCCGGGTTCCTGCTCGTCGAACCGGACGAGGTCGACCCGGACATCCAACTGCTCGACCTGGGCTTCGACTCCATCTCGCTGACCGGCCTGGTGAACGAGACGAACGAGCGCTTCGGCGTCGACCTGCTGCCCACAGTCCTCTACGAGCACCCCACGCTCGCCGCCTTCGGCGCGTACCTGCGCACCGTACTCCCGGCCCGGCCGGCACCGGTCACAGTGGATGCCGGGCTCGCGGCGGACCGGCCCGGGGCGGACGCCGCCGAGCCCCCGGCGGACCTGCCGGCCGACGCGGTCGCCGTGGTGGGAATGGCCGGGGTGCTGCCCGGCTCGCCGGACCTCGACGCCTTCTGGCGGCACCTCGCCGCCGGGGACGACCTCGTCCGCGCGGTCCCGGCCGACCGCACCGACCTGCTCGGCGACCCCGCCACCGCGGGCGTCCGCGCCGGCTTCCTCGACGACGTACGCTCGTTCGACGCCGACCTGTTCGGCATCGCGCCGCGCGAGGCCGCGCTGATGGACCCCCAGCAGCGGCTGTTCCTCCAGACCGCCTGGCAGGCCGTCGCCGACGCGGGCTACCGGCCGGCCGACCTCGCCGGCACCGACACCGGGATCTTCGTCGGCGTGTCCGCCTGCGACTACGACGACCTGCTCCGCGCGCACGACGTGCCGGTCGAGGCCCACACCGCGAGCGGCCTCGCCGACTGCATCCTGGCCAACCGGGTCTCCTACCTGCTGGACCTGCGCGGCCCCAGCGAGGCCGTCGACACCGCCTGCTCCAGCTCGCTCGTCGCGGTGCACCGCGCGGTACGGGCGCTGCTGGCCGGCGAGTGCTCCACGGCGCTCGCCGGTGGGGTGAACGTGCTGCTGAGCCCCGGCCTGTTCGTGGCGTTCCAGTCCTCGGGCATGCTCAGCGCCGACGGCCGGTGCAAGACGTTCGACGCGTCCGCCGACGGGTACGGGCGTGGCGAGGGCTGCGGCGTCGTGCTGCTCAAGCCGCTGCGCGCGGCGCTCGCCGACGGGGACCAGGTGATCGCCGTCATCCGGGGCAGCGCGGTCAACCACGCCGGCCGCGGGCCGTCGCTGACCGCGCCGAACCCGCAGGCGCAGGCACAGGTCGTCAGCCGGGCGTACCGGGCCGGCGGCGTCGACCCGGCCGACGTCAGCTACATCGAGGCCCACGGCACCGGCACCCGGCTCGGCGACCCGATCGAGATCGAAGGGCTGAAGAAGGCCTTCGAGGGCGTGGACGCCACGATCGCGGTCGGGACGGTGAAGACGAACATCGGCCACCTGGAGGCCGCGGCCGGCATCGCCGGGCTGCTCAAGGTGCTGCTGAGCCTGCGGCACGGACGGCTGCCGCGCACGCTGCACCAGCACCGGCGCAACCCGTACCTGCGGCTGGACGGCACCCCGTTCACCGTGCTGGACCGCGACGTGCCCTGGACCGGCGACCGGGTCGCCGGGGTCAGCTCGTTCGGGTTCGGCGGCACCAACGCCCACGTGGTCGTGCAGTCGCCGCCGCCGCTGCCGGCGTCCCCGGCGCCGGGCCCCTGGCGCCTGGTGCTGTCCGCGTCCGGTCCCGCGGCCCTGGCCGAGTACCGGCACCGGGTCGCGGACCGCCTCGCGCAGGGCGCCGACCTGGCCCGTGCCACGTACACGCTCCAGGTGGGACGCGACGCCCTGGCCCACCGGTTCGCCGCCGTGGTCGCCGACGCCGCCGAGGCGGTGGCGGTACTGCGCGGCGAGGCGCCGCCCCGCCTCGACGCGGAGACCGAGACCTGGCTGGCCGGCGGTGACGTCGACTGGGCGGCGACCTGGGAGCACCGGCCGGCCCGGATCTCCGTGCCCGCGCCGCCGCTGGCGGCACGGCCGTTCTGGTTCGACGAGGGCCCGGTCCGAGCCGCCGCGGCGTCCCGGCCCGTCCCGGCCGAGCCGCCCGCCCCGCGTGTCCCGGCGGAGCTGCCCGCCCCGGTCCGGCGCACCGCCGCCGACCGGATCGTGCTGCGCGATCCGTCGGCGTTGCGCCGCAACGGCGCGGGCCGGCGCGCGACCGCCGGCGCGGAAGCGGTGAACGGCGGGCACACGCCGAACGGCGCGGCCCCGGTGGGCGTCCTCGCCCGCCCGGCCCCCCGCCCGGCCGGAGCCGGTCCGGCCGCTACGGCGCCACCCGCCGCCGCTGCGCCACCGGCCGCACCCGCGCGGACCAGCCCCGCGCAACCGCACGACCGCGTCGACCGGCCGGCCGCCACCGTCGCCCAGGAGCCCGCCGGTACGGTCCCGGCCGCGCCGGCGGACGTGGCCGAGGCGGTACGGGACTGCGTGGCGCGGGTGCTCGGCGCGGACCGTACGGAGATCACGGCCGACCGGGCGTTCGCCGACCTCGGCCTCGACTCGATCTTCCGGATGGAACTGGCCCGGCTGGTGGTGGCCACGTTCGACGTGGAGATCACCGCCGCCGACCTGTACGAGCACGACACGGTCGAGGCGGTGGCGGCGCTCGTGGCCGCCGGCACGCGGGCACCACGCCCGGCCACACCCGGCGACGGCGTCGAGGAGATCGTGGCCGGGGTGCTGGAGCGTCCCGTCGAGCCCGGGCGGACGTTCGCCGACAGCGGCCTCACCTCGTTCGACATGCTGCGGGTCGTCGGCGCCCTGGAACAGCGCTACGGCGCGCTGCCCAAGACCCTGCTGTTCGACCACCCGACGATGGCCGACCTCACCGCGTTCCTGGCCGGGCGGTCCGCCGGGACCGGCGCCCGGACCGACCCGGGCAACGGTCCGCGGGCCACCGGCCGGACGATCGAGAGCGGCGCCGAGGTCGACGGCGAGCCCGTCGTCGTCCGCAAGCGGGCCCTGCCCGGCCGCCCGGCGCTGCGTGACCTCCTGGCCGACCTCGACCGCCGCCACGCCAAGGAGGGCGGGCTGGCCGGCCGGGACATCGCCCCGTACGCGTTCGTCGACTCGGCGCGGGCCGGCTACGTCAACTTCTCGGTCCGCGGCGACGACGTGTTCGCCTGGAGCTTCGTCGGGCACCACGACCACTTCCACGACCTCGTCGCGGAGTGGATCGCCTGGGCGCGGCGCCACGGCCTGCGGCCCAACTTCCTGTCCCTGGCCCACCTGACCGAGGTCGCCGGGGAACCGGTCACCGCGACCCCGTTCGGGGCGGTGCAGCGCCTGACGGACCTGGCCTCGTTCACCGTACGGGGCGGCCGGATGCAGCGGCTGCGCAGCCTCCTGCACCGGTTCGAGCGCGCCGGTGACTGCCGGATCGAGGAGTACCGGGCCGGCGCGTCGCCGGAGACCGACCGGCAGATCGTCGGCCTGATCGACTCCTGGGGGCGCCGCAAGCAGATGGTGAACCCGTACGTCGGCGTGGTCCGCGAGGAGATCGGCGGCGGCACGCTCGACCCCCGGCACCGGGTCTTCCTCACCCGGGTGGACGACGTCCTCGTCAACGCGGTCATCGTGACCCGGATCCCGTCCGAGCGGGGATACCTGCTCGACCTGGAGTTCTACGCCGACGAGATGCCCGCCGGGGGTCTGGAGTGGGCGATCGTCCGGATCATCGAGCTGACCGCCGCCGAGGGATGCACGTCGTTCAGTTTCGGGGCGAGCTTCGGTGTCGCCATCACCGAGTCGCCGAACGCCGACCCGGCGGTGGCGGACGCGCTGGCGGAGCTGCACTCGGTGGGCGTGTTCGGGCCCGGCAACTTCCAGTTCAAGAACAAGTTCCGGCCCGAGAACACGCCGATCTACCTGTGCCAGCCGGCGACCGGTGACCGTACGTCGGTCACCGACATCATCCTGATGATCGCCAACCCGGACCTCGTGGACGGCGCCCCCGCCGGTCCCGCACGGCCGGACGGCCCCGCGCGGCCGTCGGACGCCGCCGCGACGCCGCCGCGCGCCACGGTGGCGCCGGAGAGTGCCCCGCCGTCGCCGCCGGAGGACGCGGGACCGCCGCCGGACCCGGCGCTGCGGCCGGGACGTGCCGGCCTGCTGGCCGCGCACGGGTACAACGCGCTGGCCGTGCCGACCGAGCTGGTCCCGTTCGACCTGCTCACCGACTCCTGGGCGGAGCGGGCGGACGGCTTCGTCGCGGCCCGGGCGCGGCTGCTCGCCGAGCGGCCCGCCCCGCCCGAGCTCACCGCGCACGACTGGCTGCCCATGCCCGAGGTGGTGCCGACCCGGTCCGGGCGGGCGGCCGAGGAACTGCTCTGCCGCTGCCGCCC
Organism: Micromonospora sp. C28ISP2-4; assembly: GCF_030519385.1. Taxonomy (NCBI): domain Bacteria; kingdom Bacillati; phylum Actinomycetota; class Actinomycetes; order Micromonosporales; family Micromonosporaceae; genus Micromonospora; species Micromonospora sp. C28ISP2-4. Next base: position 205,252 of record NZ_JAUMKG010000006.1, read on the forward strand.
CGGCCCGCGCGGTGTCGTGCTGCACGCCGCGGCCTTCCCGACCTGGCTGTCCACGCTCGCCGACCTCGGCTACGAACCGGTGGCCGTCGGAATCGGCCGGCTCGACCCGGAGACGATCGAGGCGTTCGCGGCGGAGCTGACCCGCCGGACCCCCGGATCGGTGTCGTTCGTGGTGGTGGAGGCGGCCAGCAACGCCGCCGGTGGCGTACCCGTCGAACCCGCCGCCCTCCGGGAGTTGCGCCGCGTCACCGCCGCGCACGGGGCGCCGCTCGTCCTGGACGCCAGCCGCGTCGTCGACAACGCCGTCCAGCTCGCCGGCCCCGGCGTTGATCCCTGGACCGTGGTGCGGGACATGCTCGCCGTCGCCGACACGGCGACGCTCAGCCTGTCCAAGGACTTCGGCGTCACCGCCGGCGGGCTGGTCGCCACCCGCGACCCGGAGCTGGCGGCGCGGCTGCGCGAGCACGTGGCGCGGCGCGGCGCCGAGGTGGACCGGGCCACCCGGATGACGCTGCGGGCCGCGCTCGCGGACCGCGACGGCGTCACGGAACTGGTCCGGCGGCGCGTCGCCGCCGTCGCGGTGCTCCGCGACGGCCTGCGGGCGGCCGGCCTGCCGGTCGTGGACGTCGACGGCGCCCACTGTGTCCTGCTCGACCTCGCCCGGATGCCCGGACTGGCCGGTCAGGAACACCCCACGATGTCCGGGCTGGCCTGGCTCTACGCCGGCGCCGGCGTCCGGGGCGGCCCGCACCTGGCCGTCGGCGGGCCGCTCGCCGGCACCGTCCGGCTCGCCGTGCCGGTCGGCTTCGGGCCCGACGACGCCGAGGCGGTGGTGGCCGCCGTCGCCGCGCTCGCCGCCGCACCGGGCGAGGTTCCCGAACTGGTCACCGGCGGGATCCGCACGCCGGGGGAGGCGGCCCGGGCGGTCTACCAGCCCGCCGACCGGGTGCCCGAGGACGTCCGGCAGGCGCTGCGCGACCAGGCTCCGGCCGACGACAACGGCACCGTGCTGCGGGAACACCAGCCGGCCGTACGCCGGCGGGTGGTGCCGGCGGCCGGCGCCCAGGTGGAGGTCTTCACCGCCGGCGACGGCCCGCCACTGCTGCTCGCCCACCCGTTCAACATCGGCGCCGGCGTCTTCGCGCGGCAGTTCGAGGCGCTGGCCGGGCGGTACCGGGTGATCAGCGTCCACCACCCCGGCGTCGGGGCGAGCACCGCACCGGCCGACCTCACCCTCGACGGGATCGCCGCCCTCCAACGGCGGGTGCTGCGGGAGATCGGGGTCGACGGGCCGGTCCACGTCGCCGGCGCGTCGTTCGGCGGGCTGGTCGCGCTCACGTTCGCCCTCAACCACCCGGAGGACACCGCGTCGCTGATCCTGCTCGGCAGCTCCTACAAGATCGGCAACCGGGTCGGTGAGATCAACCGGCTGGCCGTGGTGGCGGCCCAGGACCTCGACCGCACGATCGAGGGGTCCGGCGCCGACCGGCTGCGGCACGAGCGGGCCGCAGTGGAGGCGCTGCTGCTGCGCTGCGAGAGCATGGACCCCCAGACGGGGCTGCGCTACCTCGACGTCTTCGCGGCCCGGCCGGACCTCCGCGACCGGCTCGCCGAGCTGGACCTGCCGGCGCTCGTGGTGCAGGGCCGGCACGACACGGTCATCCCGTCGGAGACGGCGCGGCTGCTGCACCAGGGCATCCGGGGCGCCCGCTACGAGGAGATCGCCGACGCCGGCCACTTCCCGTATCTGACCAGCCCGCAGGAGTGCAACCGGATCCTGACCGACTTCCTGCGCGGCGCCGGAGGGGAGGGGTCGTGACCGTCCTGACTCCCGAGCTGGAACTGCTCGGTCCCGACGCGACGACGCGGACGACTGTGGTGCGGCCCGGCATGTGCGGCCCGGGGTCGCTGTTCGTCGGCCAGGTCGGCGACTGGACCTGGGACACCGTCAGCGCGCTCTGCGACACCAACGTCTACACCGCCCGCGACGCCGACGGGATGCCGACCTACCTGGCGTTCCACTACATCCACCTGCGCGGCGGCGCGGACCTGCACGTACGCGGCATGACCTTCGGCGACGTGCTGCGGGTCGACTCGCGGTCCTTCGCGTCCGGCAGCGAGTCGGTGCTGACGCTGCACGAGATCCGGCGCGGCGACCGGCCCGGACGGGTCGTCGACCCGGACGTGTTCTACGCCCACCCCGACCCGGCATGCCTGTACGCGCAGAACTTCAACCGCTGGGTGGTCCGGGGCCCGTCCGGCGGCAACGGCGACCTGCGCAGCGCGTCCCCACCGGGGTTCCGCCACGCGCACCTGCCCGTGCTGCCCGCGCAGCACTCGCCCCGGCGCGCGTACGCCGAACTGCGCGCCCTCGGCGCCGAGCCCGACCCGCCCGACCCGCTGGACCGGCTGACGCTGGACTACCCGGTCGACCCGAGCCGGGACCTCAACGGCGTGGGGCTGCTCTACTTCGCGTCCTACTTCTCCATCGTGGACTGGGCGTCGCTGCGGCTGTGGCGGCACCGCGGCGGCACCGACGCCGGTTTCCTGCGGCGGATCGTGCTGGACCAGCGGATGAGCTACCTCGGCAACGCCGACGTGGGCGCCGTGCTGCGGGTGCGGGTGTCCCGGCGGCCGGGCGGCGACGTGACCGGCGCCGACGAGACGGTCCGGGTGGTGCTCGCCGACCGCGACACCGGACGGCCGCTCGCGGTGGCCCTTGCCCAGACCCGGACGGAGGCGACGACGTGAGCGCGAACGACGAAGCGGTCCGGCGGGTGGTCCACGAGGTGATCACCGAGATCCTGCCGGCGGTCCCCGGCGACCGCATCCCGGGCGGCGCGCACCTGCGCGACCTGGGCGCCGACTCGATCGACCGGGTCGAGATCATCCTGGCCCTCCGGGAGCGGCTCGGCGTCGACGAGCCGCTCGGCAGCTTCAGTGACCTGCCCGACATCGACCACCTGGTCGCGTACCTCTGCGAGGTGACGGCATGAACGTGGGCATCGAGGCCCTGAACGTGTACTGCGGGGTGGCCTCCGTCGCGGTGCCGGTCCTGTTCGAGGGGCGCGGTCTGGACGCGACCCGCCTGGGCAACCTGATGATGACCGCGAAGTCGGTCGCGCTGCCGTTCGAGGATCCGGTCACGCACGCGGTGAACGCCGCCAAGCCGATCCTCGACGCGATGGACGAGGCCGACCGCGACCGGATCGAACTGCTGGTGACCTCCAGCGAGTCCGGCCTGGACCTGAGCAAGTCGATCGCCTCGTACGTGCACCGGCACCTCGGGCTGAGCCGCCGCTGCCGGATGCTGGAGGTGAAGCAGGCCTGCTACGCCGCGACCGGGGCGCTCCAGCTCGCGTGCGGCTACCTCGCCGCCGGCCTGTCGCCGGGCGCCAAGGCGCTGGTGATCGCCACGGACGTGTCACTGGTGAACGAGAACGCCTCGTACACCGAGCCGGCCATGGGCACCGGCGCCGCCGCGGTGCTGCTCGGCGACGACCCGCGGGTGCTGGACGTGGACCTCGGGGCGTTCGGGACGCACAGCTACGAGACGTTCGACTCGGCCCGGCCGGGCCCGACGTTCGACGTCGCCGACGCCGACCGCTCGCTGTTCGCCTACCTGGACTGCCTGACGAACGCCTACGCCCACTACGCGGAGAAGGTGGCGGACGTCGACTTCGGCGCCACCTTCGGCGGGCTGGCCATGCACACGCCGTTCGCCGGCATCGTCCGCGCGGCGCACCGCAAGCTCGCCCGCGAGCACCGGCTGCCCGATGCCGACGCGGACTTCGCCCGCCGCGTCGCGCCCGGGCTGGAGTACCCGCGGCTGGTCGGCAACCTCTGCTCCGGCTCGGTCTACCTGGCCCTGGCCAGCCTGATCGACCACCTGCGGCCCGACGAACCGGTACGGGTCGGGATGTACTCGTACGGCTCCGGCTGCGCCGCCGAGTTCTACAGCGGCCTGGTCGACGCGCGATCCACCGCCGAGGTGGGCCGGATGCGCATCGGCGAGCACCTCGCCGGCCGGTGCGAGCTGACGTTCGACGAGTACAAGCGGATCCTCGCCGACAACGCCGACTGCCTCGTGCCGGTGGCGGACAAGCGGATCGACCCGGGGCGGTACGCCGAGGTGCTGGACCGGGTGGCCGGCCCGCGCACGCTGCTCGCCTGCACCGGCGCCCGCGCCTACCACCGCGCCTACGAGTGGATCGGGGCGGGCGCGTGACGTCGGGGCTGGACACGGCCGCCGCGCTGCTGGCGGCGGGCCCGCTGCTGCGGGTGCTGCCGCCACCGGTGCGGGTGCGGTGCGCCGACCCGGCCACCGCCGCCACGCTGGTCCGGCTGTGCGAACGGCTGGACGTGCCGGCGCCGACTCCGGTGACCGACGCCGCCGATCTCGGCCCGTTCGAGCGGGTGCTGAGTGACCTGCTGGACCTCGACGCGAACCCGGCACCGCCGGCGGTGGACGAGCCGCGGGTGGTCGCCGAGGCGCGCGAGCGGGACTTCACCTGCCGCTTCCGGCGCACCGACGTGCGTACCGGCGACGGGGCGGTGCTGCCGACGTACGCCGGCGGCGACCCGGACCGGCCGCCGGTGCTGCTGGTGTCCGCGTGCGGGATGCCCGCCCGGCTCGCCGAGGGCTGGGCCGACCGGCTGTCCCGCGACTTCCACGTGCTCGTCCCCGAGACCCGGGGCCTGTTCGCCGACGTGGACGGGTTCACCGGCGACACCGGCGTGGTGGCCCAGGCCGACGACCTCCTCGCGGTGCTGGACCGGTTCGGGCTGCGCCGCGCGCACCTGATCGGCCTGTGCGGCGGCGCGGTGCTCGCGGTCGTGGCGGCCGCTCGGGCGCCGGAGCGGGTGTCGTCGCTGAGCCTCTGGCACGGCGACTTCGACCTCGGCGGCGAGAGCCCGAAGACCGACCACCAGCAGAACCTGCAGGCCCTGATGGCGATGGCCGCCCGCAGCCCGCAGCAGGCCGCGGCGGTGCACGCGGTGCTCACCAACACCATGCTCGGCGTCGCCCCGCCACGGCTGGCGCACCTGGTCACCTACCCGTACGCGACGCCCGAGCTGCTGCGCCGGTACTGCCGCCTCAACGGCGCCATCATGGGCACGGACCTGCGCCCGTACCTCGCCGGTCTGGCCACGCGCGCGCTCGTCGTCACCAGCGAGGACGACCACACGGCGCATCCCGCCGGGTCGCGGGCCGTGGCCGCCCGGATCGCCGGGTCCGTCCTGCACGTCGCCCCGCACGGCGACCACCTGGCGCTGTTCCACGCCGAGGACAGCCTCGTCGACCTCGCCGCGCGATTCGTCGCCGGCGACGACGCCCTCGGCACACGATCTCCCGCCGAAGCCGGCCGGCGGGTGCCCCCCGTCCCGACGAGAGGTGGAGAGGAGGTGTTCCCATGACCAAGGAGACCGCGCCCAAGAAGTCGCTCCCGGTGCGCAAGCTGGAGTCCATCAAGGCCAGCACCGTCGCCCCGTGCGCGCCCGCGCTGAACTGAACCCGGTGACACGGGGGCGGGGGTCCGGCTGCCGGACCCCCGCCCCTGCGCCCAGTCCCGCACCTCAGAGGAGAGGTCCCACAGTGACCGAGTTCGCCCTCGACGCACCGGTCCTGGTCCGGCCGTACACCGCCCGCAGGGACGGTGACTTCGCCGTGATCGGTGACGACAGTCGTCAGGTCTACCTGTCCATCCCGGCCGAGGGCCTCGACCTGCTGGAGTGGCTGCGCGACGGCGCCACGGTCGGTGAGGCCGTCCGCCGCTTCGAGGCGACGCACGCGGCCTCACCGGACGCCGACGCGTTCCTCCAGGCGCTGGCCGACGAGGGGTTCCTCGCCCCGGCCGGCGCGCACGACCCGCCGCCGGACGCCGAACCGGCCCGGCCGCCGCGCGCCGGGCATCTGGAGTGGCTGTCCCCGCACGCCGCACGGCGCCTGCTGAGCCGGCCCGTGCTCGCCGTCTGCGGCGTGGTCGTCGGAGTCGCGGTCGCAATGGCCGTCGACCGGCCCGGGCTGGTGCCCGGACCGTCCAGCCTCATGTTCCACTCCCACTTCTGGGCCTACCTGCTGGTCGTCCTCGGCATCGCGGTGATCGGCGTGTGGCTGCACGAGCTGGCCCACGTCGTGGGTGCGCGCGCCGCCGGCACGTCGGCCCGCATGACTGTCGGCAACCAGATGTACGCCATCGTCGCGCAGACCGACCTGTCCGGCATGTGGATGGCGTCCAAGCGGGAGCGTTTCGTCGCGGTGCTGGTCGGGCCGCTCGTCGACGTGATCGGCGCGGCGCTGCTGTTCATCACGCTGTGGCTGAACGACGTCGGCGTACTCGGGCTGCCGGAGCCGGTGCGGCTGGTGGTGGCCGGCGTGCTGTTCACGTCGTTCATCCGGCTGCTCTGGCAGACGTTCCTGTTCCTGCGTACCGACTTCTACTACCTGATCACGACGGCGCTGGACACCCGGAGCCTGATGGCCGACACCGGCGCCTACCTGCGCAACCTCGTCCGGCGGGTGCTGCGCCGCCGGCTCATCGACCAGTCCGGGGTCGGGCGCGGCGAGATGCGCACCATCCGGATCTACGCGGTCGTCTGGGTCCTGGGCCGCGTCGTGGCCCTGGCCGTCCTGTTCACCGCGACCATCCCGCTGCTGTGGTTCTACCTGGTCCGGGTCGTCGCCTTCTTCCGCGGCGACGAGATGACCGGCCAGTTCACCTGGGCCGACGTGCTCGCGCTGGCGATGCTGTCGTTCCTGCTCGACGGCGGCGGCACCCTGATGTGGCTGCGATCGCTGCGACGTTCCAGCCGGCTGCGCCGCCGCGCGCCGGACCGCGTCCTGGTGGAGTAGGCCCCCCACGGACGACGACTCCGCCCGACGGCACGGGCGGAGCCGTCGTCCGGCTGGCGTCTCAGCGCCCGGCGGACCTGCGGAACTGGGCGATCGCCAGCGGGATCGACAGGGCCAGCAGAGCGCCGATCCACAGCGCTGAGGCGGCGACCGGGTGTTGCAGCGGCCAGACGTCCGGCGCGGTGGACGGGTCGACGTTGCCGAACTGGACCCGGACCGCCTGGACGATCGCCGAGACCGGGTTCCACTCGGCGACCGGTTGCAGGACGCCCGGCATGGAGCCGATCGGCACGTAGGCGTTGGACAGGAAGCCCAGCGGGATGGCGATGGTGAAGCCGGTGCTGCTGACCGCCTCCGGCGCCCGGGACGCCAGCCCCACCACGGCCATCAGCCACGACAGCGCGTACGCGAACGCCAGCAGGATCAGGAATCCCAGCGCCGCCTCGGTCACCGACGTGCGGCTGCGCCACCCGACGACCAGGCCGAGCAGCGCGGTGACGGTGATGACCACACCGCTGTTCACCAGGTCGCTCGTGGTGCGGCCGACGAGCACCGCCGACCGGGAGATGGGCATCGACATCAGCCGGTCGACGATGCCGTTGCGCAGGTCGGCGGCGATCGCGGTGCCGGTGTTGACGGCGCCGAAGAGGACCGCCTGCACGAAGATGCCGCCGAGCAGGTACTCGCGGTACGGCACCCCCTGTGCGTCGATCGCGCCGCCGACGACGAAGCCGAACAGCAGCGTCATCATCGCCGGCGCGATGGCCGCGTTGAGCAGCATCTCCGGTACGCGCAGGATCATCCTCAGGTTGCGCTTCGCGACGACGACGCCCTCACCGAAGGCCAGTACGACGGCGTTCACTGCTTCTCCTCCACGGTCTCCTTGGCGGGCTCGTCGCCGGTCCGCCGGCCGGGGCCGGTGAGGGCGAGGAAGACGTCGTCCAGCGTCGCCGTGCGCAGCGCGGCGTCCCGGACCGGGATGCCGGCCTGGCGCAGCAGCCGCGCGCCGGCCAGGAGCGTGTCCACGCCGTCGCCGGCCGGCACGGAGATCCGGCCGGCGGCCTCGTCCACGCTGGCCGGTCCGGTGCCGAGCGAGGTGAGCACCGCCTGTGCGGCGGTCAGGTCCGCGTCCGGCCCGAGGGTGATCTCCAGGCTGGTGCCGGAGACCCGCCGCTTCAGCTCGTCCGGCGTGCCGCCGGCGACCACCCGGCCGTGGTCGATCACCACGATCTGGTCGGCCAGCCGGTCGGCCTCCTCGAGGTACTGGGTGGTCAGCAGCAGCGTCATGCCGCCGGAGACCAGCTCACCGATGGTGTCCCACAGCGCCGTCCGGCTCCGGGTGTCCAGGCCGGTGGTCGGCTCGTCCAGGAACAGCACCCGCGGCGTACGGATCAGCGCGGCGGCCAGGTCGAGGCGCCGCCGCATGCCGCCGGAGTACTCCTTCGCCCGGCGGCCCGCGGCGTCCACGAGGTCGAAGCGTTGCAGCAGCTCGTCGGCCCGCTGCCGGCTCTGCCGGGAGCCCAGGTGCAGCAGCCGGCCCAGCATCTCCAGGTTCTCGAACCCGGAGAGGTTCTCGTCGACGGCGGCGTGCTGCCCGGACAGGCTGATCACCCGGCGTACCTCGGCGGCCTGGGTGACCACGTCGAACCCGGCCACCTCGGCCCGGCCGCCGGTCGGGGCGAGCAGTGTGGTGAGCAGCCGGACGGCGGTGCTCTTGCCCGCGCCGTTCGGCCCGAGGATCCCGGTGATGGTGCCCTCCGGCACCACCAGGTCCAGGCCGTCCAGCGCGGTCACCTTGTCGAACTGTCTGCGTAGCCCGTCAGCGACGATGGCGTTCGCCACGTCGTCTCCTCCCTCTGCGGTTCGGTCGGGATGCTCACCGGCCGGCCGGCCGAACCGCAGTGGGAGCCGGTCGCGCCGGCCCGGTCAGAACTCGACCGTGAGCGCGGTCAGCCCGCGCAGCGTGAGCCCGGGCCGCCAGGGCGTCTCGTCGAGGCTCTCCGCCGGGCGCAGGTCGGGCATCCGGGCGAGCAGCGTGGTGATGGCGACCTGCCCCTCGACGCGGGCCAGCGGCGCGCCCAGGCACATGTGGGCGCCCCGGCCGAAGGCGAGGTGCCGGTTCGCGGTCCGCTCGATGTCGAGCCGGTCCGGCTCGGAGTAGCGGCCCGGATCGCGGTCGGCGGCCGCGAGGACCCCGATCACCATCTCGCCGCGGCTGATCGGCACGCCGCCGATCTCGGTGTCCTCGGCGGCGAAACGCGGGAAGCTGATCTCGATCGGGCCGTGGTAGCGCAGCATCTCCTCGACGGCGCCCGGCGCCAGCTCGGGCTTGTCGCGCAGCAGCCGCAGCTGGTCGGGGTTGCGGAACAGCGCCAGGACCATGTTGCCGATCAGGTGCTGCGTGGTGCCGAGGCCGCCGACCACGAGCAGCGCCACCATCTTCAGCAGCTCGTCGTCGCTCATCCGCTCGCCGTCGGCCTCGGCCAGGGCCATCCCGGAGATCAGGTCGTCGCCGGGCTCGGCGCGCTTGCGCTGGATCAGCGCGTCCAGGTAGCGCACGAACTCCTCGATCTCCGCCATCACCTGGGCCGGGTCCATGCCCTGCGGCGCGGACTGCGCGGAGGTCGGGTCCAGCGACAGCAGCAGCTCGGACCAGAGCCGGAACCGGTCCCGGTCGGCGCGGGGGATGCCCAGCATGTCCGACATGACGGTGAGCGGCAGCGGCACCGCGAAGTCCTCGACCAGGTCGAAGGTCCGCCCCTCGCGTTCGAGCAGCCCGTCGACGAGCTGGTCGGTGATCTGCTGGACGCCGGGCCGCAGCCGCTCGACGTACTGCGGCGTGAACGCCTGCTGCACCAGCCGGCGCTGCCGGGTGTGCTCGGGCGGGTCGACGCTGCCCATGCTGCCGCCGAGCAGCCGCACCACCGCCTCGGGCAGCGCCGGCGCCTCCATGCCCTCGGGCGTCACGGTCGGGCTGGTCTTGAACCGGTGGTAGTCGGTGAGGAAGCTGGTGCACTCGTCGTAGCCGGTGACCAGCCAGACGTCCTGGCCGGTGGGCATCCGGACCCGGGAGACCGGGTTGGCGTCGCGGAGGGCGGCGTAGGTGTCGTAGGCCGTCTCCCGTGCGGCGGGCGACATCAGGTCCGGTTGTTCGGAGGTCGTCACGTCGGCGTCCCCTCTCCAGCGTTCGGCCGCACCGGTCGGCGCCGGCTCCGGATGAGCATTTCCGGGCCCTGGCGACACCTCTGCTCAGAGTTGAGCACCGGCCACCCTGCGCACTACTGCGCAGACGTCACCGGCCCTCTTCCGGTGGACTGCGTGCTGTTGTCCTGGTTCCCTTCGATGACGGAGCGCCGACGCATGGACCTCGAAACCACGGAGACCGAACGCCTGCGCACGCTGGACCAGCAGCGCGTGTGGCACCCGTACACCCCCACCGACGCCTACCTCAACGCCAAGCCTCTGGTGATCACCCACGGCGAGGGTGTCTACCTGGTCGACAGCGACGGCAACCGCTATCTCGACGCGGGTTCCTCGCTGGGCGTGAACATCCACGGCCACCAACGTCGGGAACTGAACGAGGCGCTGGCCGCGCAGGCGGCGAAGATCGCGCACACCACGCTGTACGGCATGACCCACCCGGGCGCCGCGGAACTCGCCGACCGGCTGGTCCGGCTCGCCCCGGAGGGCATCGACAAGGTGCTGTTCCTGGAGTCCGGCTCCAGCGCCGTGGAGACGGCGATGAAGATGGCGTACTCCTACTGGGTCTTCAAGGGATCGCCGCAGCGCAACAAGTTCGTGTCCATGGGCGGGGCCTTCCACGGCGACACCATCGGCGCGCTGTCGGTGGGCCAGATGACGATCCTGAAGAACTTCTACCAGCCGCTGCTGCGCGAGACCAGCTCGTTCGCCCAGCCGTACGCGTACCGCTGCGGGTTGTGCAACAACAACTGCAATCTGGCCTGCGCGGACACGCTGGAGGAGGTGCTGGAGCGTGAGGGCGACGAGGTCGCCGCCGTGCTCGTGGAGCCGCGCGTGCAGAACGTCAGCGGCATGATCGTGGCGCGCGACGGTCACCTGGCCCGGGTCGCCGAGATCGCCCGCCGTTACGGCGTCCTGCTCATCGCCGACGAGCTGGGTGTGGGCTTCGGCCGTACCGGCCCGATGTTCGCCTGCCAGGCCGACGGCGTGTCGCCCGACATCCTCTGCGTCGGCAAGGGCCTGACCGGCGGGTACATGCCGTTGACGGCGACGATGGCGTCCGCGGAGGTGTTCGACGCGTTCCGCGGCGACGGCAAGATGCTGCTGTCCGGGCACACGTTCTCCGGCAACCCGCTCGCCGTCGCCGTGGCGCTGGCGAGCCTGGACCTGTTCGAGAAGGACGACCTGATCCGGCACGGCCAGGCGCAGGCCGTGGTCCTGGCCGAGGAGCTGGACAAGTTCCGCAGCGTCCCGCACGTCGGCGACGTCCGCCAGTGCGGCCTGCTGGCCGCCGTCGAGCTGGTGGCCGACGTGGAGACGCGCGAGCCGTTCCCGATGGAGCTGGGCGTCGCGACCCGCATCACCGAGCGGTGCCGCGAGCTCGGCATGATCATCCACTCGGCGCCGAGCGACACCATCGTCATCGTGCCGCCGCTGGTGATGACCGAGGAGGAGCTGCGCACGATGTCGCGGATCCTGCTCCAGGCGACGCAGGAGGTCGTGGCCTCGCTGTCCGCCTGAGCGCGGGAGAACGGGAACGGGAACGGGACGGGCGCGGGCCCGTCCCGTTCCGTCGTCTTCAGGACCGGCTCAGGACCGCACGGCGAGATCGGCCAGGAGCGCCTCGGCCAGCTCGGCGGGCGGGCCGGCCAGATAGAAGTGACCGCCGCTGAACACCCGCAGGCTGAAGCCGGCCGACGTGACCTCGGCCCAGGAGCGCATCTCCATCACGTCGACCTCCGGATCGGCGTCGCCGGTGAACGCCGACACGGGACAGCGCAGCGGCGGGCCGGGCAACTGCCGGTACGTCTCGTTGACCGCGAAGTCGGCGCGCAGCCCCGGCAGGAACAACGCCATCAGGTCGTGCCGTCGCAGCACCTCGTCCGGCGTGCCGCCCAGCGCCGCGACGGCCGGCAGGAACTCGTCCGCGCCGAGCGTGTGGCGGTCCGGCCGGCGGGCGGGCAGGTGCGGCGCGCGCCGGCCGGAGACGAACAGCCGCGCCGGGCCGTTCGGCCCGGCCGACAGCCGCCGGGCGGTCTCGTACGCGACCACCGCGCCCATGCTGTGGCCGAACAACGCGTACGGGCGGTCCGCGTGCGCCCCGATCGCGGCGGCCAGCGGCGGCACGACGTGCTCGATGCTGGTGTACGGCGGCTCCGACAGCCGGGACTCCCGGCCGGGCAGCACAACCGGGCAGACGCCCAGGTGCGGCTCCAGCGCGGCGCGCCACGGGCGGAAGAACGAGCCACCGCCCCCCGCGTGCGGGACGCAGTACAGCAGCATCGGGGCGTCCGGGTCGGCCGGGCCCTTGATCCACCGGTTGCTCATCGTTCCTCCTCGTCGGACCGCAGCACCACGTGGCCCACGGTGCCGGTCGCGCCGACCGCTGTGACGAGCGCGCGCAGCGGGACGCCGGTCCACGGCTCGGATCGGCGGACGAACCGCACCGGCAGCGCGCCGAGGTCGACGAGCGGGTGGGGCGTCTCCGCCACCAGGGTCGGTACGAGCCGGCGGTGCCGCAGCTGGAGGAGCACCTTGGTCAGCTGCGCGAGCCCGGACGCGGCCTCCGCGTGGCCCAGGTTCGGCTTGAGGGTGCCGATCGGCACGCGTACCCCCTCGGGACCGGGCACGGCGGCGGCCAGGAACCGGCCCACGGCCTCGATCTCGGCGGCGTCGGACAGGGCGGCCCCGGAGGCCGCGCACTCGACGTACCCGATGTCGGCGGGGGTGAGCCCGGCCCGGCCCACCGCCTCGGCGAGCGAGCCGGCCAGGGTGGCCGCGTCGGGCGTGCCGAACCGGCTCGTCGCGCCGCTGTGCCCCACCCAGGTGCTCTCCACCACGGCGTCGACGCGGTCGCGGTCCCGGCGCGCGTCGCCGAGCCGGCGCAGCAGCAGCGCGCCGGCGCCCTCGCCGGGCGACCAGCCGCCGGCGGCGGCGTCCAGCGCCCGGTGCGGCGTCTCGGCGAGCAGGCCCAGCCCGCGCAGCACCGCCACGTGGTACGGATGCGCCAGCAGGTTCACCGCGCCGACCACAGCGGCGTCGCAGTCGCCCCGGTCGAGGCTCTCGGCCGCCTGACGCAGGGCGGTCAGCGCGGAGGAACAGGAGGTGTCCACGGCGACGCTCGGGCCGCGGAAGTCGAAGGTGTGGGAGATCCGGTTGGCGATCTCCGAGCCGGTGCCGGAGATCCGGGCCGGGTCGCCGTCGCGCCACCGGTCGGTGCCGGCCAGGCGGTGGTCGTGCCACATCACCCCGACGAAGACACCGACCCGGCCGAGGGACGCCGGGGTGTGGCCGGCGTCCTCCAGGCACGCCCACACCACTTCGAGCAGGACGCGTACCTGCGGGTCGAGGACGGCCGCCTCGGCCGGTGCGATGCCGAAGACCATGCTGTCGAACGTCTCCAGGCCGGACAGGTAGCCGCCGGCCGGTCCGGCGCCCCGCCCGGGCGGGGGTGGCGTGATCGCGCAGTGGCCGGCGTCGAGGTTGCGCCAGAGCGCCCCGACGTCGTCCGCGCCGGGGTAGCGGCCGGCCACCCCGACGACGGCGATCTCGTGCGGCCCCGCGGTGGGCGGTGGACCGGCGGCGGGCGTCTCGGTCTCGTCGTCGCGCGTCACCGGACCGCACAGGAACGCCTGCTGGAACACGTGGTCGTCGTCCAGCCGCAACGCGGCCCGCACCGGCGCCTCGGCGACCGCGCCGACCGGGCACAGCCCGAGGCCGTGGTCGGCCTGGGCGCCCAGCAGCACCTGGCCGAGGTAGCCGGCCTCCAGGGCGAGGTACCGCTCGGCGTCGTCGCCGTAGAGCGGGCGGATCGCCCGCGTCTGCCCGACGAGCAGGATCTGGAACGACGCCCGGTCGTACACCGGCCGGTTGTAGACGAAGTGGGCGGTGCGTTCCAGGGCGGCGCCGTCGCCGATGCGGCGCAGCGTGTGCTCGTCGGGGTGGTGGTAGTAGACGCCGGCCGGCAGCCCGGTGACCCGGTCGCCGGGCACGTGGACGTAGACCTGCACGCCGTAGGTGTCGCCGGCCGACGGGTACAGCCGCCGCGTCCGGTCGCCGTCGGGCAGCGGGCGCAGCAGGCCCAGCAGACCCGCCACCGTGGACAGCGGCACCGGCCGGTCGAGGAAGTCGCGGCGCGAGGCCCGCCGCCGGTACCGCCGCCGCGCGGGGCGCTCCCCGGACAGGGGCACCGCCTCGCCGTCGTCGCGCAGGTCCAGCCGGGCCGCGGCGAAGGCGGACCGTTCGGTGGGGGAGAGCACGTCGACCGTCCGCGGCGACGGCGCGGCGGCCGGGGGCGGGTCCGCGGGTACGGGTCCCGGCGGGCCGGACGACAGGTGCGCGGCGATGCCGTCGATCGTCGGGTTCTCCAGCAGCGCCGCCACCGGCACCCGGGTGCCGAGACGCTCGTGCAGCCGGGCCGATACCTGGACCATGGTGAACGACGTGGCGCCCTGGTCCCACAGGTCGGCCACCGGGTCGACGGTCTCGCCGAGCAGGTCGGCGAACAGTTCCGTGAGCACCTGGCGGACGCCCGGCTCGCGCGGGGCGTCCGCCGGTTCCGGCGGCGCGACCGGTGTGTGTGCAGCGGGCGGCGTGACCGGCGGCAGCGGCCACGGCAGGGCGGCGCGGTCCAGCTTGCCGTTGTCGGTGGCGGGGAACTGCTCCAGCACGGCCAGGTGGCTCGGCACCATGTAGTCGGGCAGCGTCTCGGCGGCGAAGGCCCGCAGGTCGCGTACGGCCGGGGCGGTCCCGCCGGAGGACAGCAGGTACGCCACCAGCTTGCGCTCGCCGCCCTCCTCGCGGGCGACCACCACCGCGTCCTTGACGCCCGGATGGCCGCGCAGCCGGTGCTCGATCTCGCCGAGTTCCACCCGGAACCCGCGGATCTTCACCTGGTGGTCGGCCCGGCCCAGGAAGGTCAGGTTGCCGTCCGGCAGGAACGCCGCCCGGTCGCCGGTGCGGTACATCCGGTCGCCGGGCGGCCCGAACGGGCACGGCACGAACCGGTCCTCGGTGAGGTCCGGCCGGTTGTGGTAGCCGACGGCGAGCACCTCCCCGGCGATGTGGAGGTCTCCCTCGACGCCGGGCCGGCAGGGGCGCCGGTCGTCGTCCAGGACGTAGTAGCGGGCGTTGTCGATCGGCCGGCCGTAGGGGATGCTGCGCCACCCGGGGTCGACCGTCCCGACCCGGTAGAAGTTCGACCACACGGTGGCCTCGGTCGCCCCGCCGAGGTTGACGATCTCGGCGGCGGTGAAGCAGGCCCGCAGCTCGTCGGGCAGGGACAGCGGCGTGTGGTCGCCGCTGAGGAACACCAGTCGCAGGCCGGTGGTGCCGGGCCCGCCGCGGTGCGCGGCGGTCAGCGGTACGACGTGCGCCAGGGTGGTCGGCGCGGAGTTCCAGAACGTGACCGGCTCCCGCAGCAGGACGTCCAGCAGCAGCGCCGGGTCCTTCTGCTGCTCGGAGTCGGCCACGTAGATCGAGGCGCCGTAGCCGAGCAGCCCGAGGATGTCGAACACGGACAGGTCGAAGCCGAGCGACGTCACGCACAGCCCGGTGTCCTCCGGTCCGAAGCGGAACGTCCGGCGCGCCCAGTGCAGGAGGTTGTGCACGGCCCGGTGGGTGACGGCTACCCCCTTGGGCCGGCCGGTGCTGCCGGAGGTGAAGATGACGTACGCGAGGTCGTCCTCGCCGGTGCACGGCTCCGGGTCCGGTACGTCGGCCGCACCGACCCGGTCGGCGTGGACCACGGCGATCCCGTCCGGCCGGCCCGGCGCGGGCAGGTCCAGGTCACCGGTCGTGACGAGCGCGATCGCGCCCGCGTCGGCGAGCATCAGCGCGGCCCGCGCCGGCGGCAGTGACGGCTCCACCGGCAGGTAGGCGCCACCGGCCTTGAGCACGCCGTACACGGCGGCGACCATGAGCGGCCCCCGGGCGACGCTGATCCCGACCACGGATCCGGCGCCGACGCCCGCGGCGCGCAGCCGGACCGCGATCCGGTTCGCCACCGCGTTCAGCTCACCGAAGGACGTGGTCCCGCCGCGCCCGCGTACGGCGACCGCCTCGGGCCGGGCCCGGGCCTGGGCCTCGAACAGCAGGTGCACCGGGCCGGCGTGCGGGAACTCGACGGCGGTGTCGTTCCACCCGTACAGGACGTCGCCGAGGTCCGCCAGCTCGGCCAGCGCCGACCGGTACGCGTCGAAGATCCGGTCCAGGTCGTCGTCGCCGATCGCGTCCTCGGTGGCGTCCCAGAACAGCCGCAGCGTGTCGTCGCCCTCGTCGATCGCGATGCAGTCCAGCGCCACGTCGGGCGTGCACGTCAGCCACGGGCCGGCTGTCACACCGTCCGGCAGCGGCACGTCGCCGAGTTCGAGCAGCCCGGTGCACACGACCGGGTACCCGGCGCCGCCGTCGCGCATCCGCCGCAGCACCAGCCGCCGCAGCTCGGCCAGGCCCGAGGCGCCGTCCGCCGCCGCGTCGGCGGTGATCTGCCGGTCGTAGCGCTCGGCGAGGTCGAGCAGGCCCTCGCCCGGCTCGCCCGCGGCCAGCCAGCTCAGCGCGGTCAGCTCGGCGGGCCGGAACGGCTCGGACCGCGGCGTCCACCGCACCAGCGGCACCGCGAAGCGGTCGTGGTGGCAGGTGCCGAGCGCTGTGGTGAGCGCGGCCATGAGCAGCGCGTTGAGCGCGAGACCGCGTTCCCGCGCCAGCCGGCGGATCCGCGTCCAGCCCGGCACCCGGGCGGTACGCCGCCGCCGCGGACCGGTCCGCGCCTCGATCGGCGGGCCGGGCGGAAGGTCGGCCAGGCGGTCCTGCCAGTACCGGCGGGCGTGCGGGTCCGGCGGTGCCTGCGGCGCGCGGGGCGGCCCGGCCACCGGCGTGCCCGGGTCGGCGTAGCGGCGCATCAGCTCGCGCAGCAGCAGGTGGATGCTGCGGCCGTCGGCCACCAGCAGGTCCAGCGCCACGTGCACGGTCGCCGCGCCGGCCTCGTCCACCTGGACGCGCAGCTCACCCTGGGGGAGCCGGCCGAGCGGGAAGGCCCGCCCCACCATGTCCCGCTGCACCGCGTCGGACGGCGGCCCGCCGGGTCCGGTCACCGGGATGTGCCACCGGTCCGGCACGTCGTCGCGGGTGACCAGCCGGCCGTCCGGGGTGACGACGGTCCGCAGCGGCTCGTGCGCGGCGAGCAGGTCCAGCCACGCCGACTCCAGCCGGGACAGGTCGAGCCGGTCGACGGCGAAGGCGTGCACCACCTGGCAGCCGCTCCACGGCCCGGTGCCGCCCGTGGTCCGGGCCACGAAGTACGCCTGCTGGAGGTCGTTGAGGGGGCGGCCGGCGTCGTCGGGGACGGGCCGCAGCCAGCGCAGCGTGTTGACGAACCAGGCGAAGGTCGCGGCGACCACGCCCGGGGCGAAGGCGTCCTCCGCGACGTCCCACCGCACGCGCAGCTCCCCGTCGCGCTCGCCGATCTGCGCGTCGAGCGTGACGCCCGTGGTCTGGCTGACCGCGTACCGGCCGTCGGCGCCGGTCCCGCCCACGTCGAGCAGGCTGGTGAACACCACCGGCAGCTGCGCCGGGACCGGCAGCCGGCGCGACCGCAGCTCACGGAGCGCGGCCACGCCGGGCACGTCGGCGTGTTCGAGGTCGCGGCGCAGCCGGTCGTGGACCGCCCGGGCGGCCTCGGCGAACGGTCGCCCGGCCGCCGGCTCGGCGACGAACACGGTGGTCGAGGTGAACGGCCCGGGCACACCGGCGGCGTCGACGGGCAGCCACAGCCGGTTGCTGGTGGTGAGCACGAGCGAGAACGCCGCGTCGGCGCCGGCCCGCCGCAACGCCTCGGTGAAGGCGGTGAGCACCACAGCGGTCGGGGACACGCCGAGACCGCCCGCGTACGCGGCCACCGCGGCCCACTCGCGCCGCGTCAGCGCCGCCGTGTACGGCACCCGGACCGGGCCGGGCTCGGCGCCGGAGGTGGGCAGCGCGGGTCCGGGCGGCAGGTGTCGCAGCGCGTCGGCCCAGTACTCCAGGCCGGCGCGGTACCCGTCGCCGTCGCGGTGGGCGGCGAGCGCCACGCCGAGGTCCCGCAGCGAGGCGCCGGGGGCGGGCAGCTCACGCCCGGGGTCGTCGTAGAGCGTCCGGAGCTGCTCGACGAGCAGCTCCAGCCCGGCGCCGTCGACGATCGCCGCGTCGACGCTGAGGTGCAGCACGCCGCCGCCGTCCGGGGCACGGGTCACCTCGACCGTCCACAGCGGCTCGTCGCCCGGGCCGTAGGAGTGGTGGGAGAGGCGCCGGCGTACCTCCTCGGCGTCGGTGCCGACCGGCATGGTCCAGTCCGGCGGCCGCTCGGCCACCCGCTGACGCCCGTCCGCGGTCAGCACGAGCCGCAGCGCCTCGTGGTGCCCCACGAGCCGCCCCCACGCCGTGCGCAGGCGGTCCACGTCCAGGTCGGCGACGTCGTACTCGCGGTAGAGGTGGCAGCCGGGCCCGCCGGTCGCCTTGGCCAGCAGGTAGCCCTCCTGGAGCGGGGTGAGCGGGAACGGCTCGTGCCGCCGCCCGGGCTCGGCGCGTACGTCGGGACGCAGCCCCGCGCCGGCGGGCGCAGCCCGGGCGGCCAGCTCGGCCAGTTCCCGGGCGGTGGCACAGCGGCGCAGCGCGTCGGTCGGCAGCTCGGTGCCGAACGCGGCGCCGACCTCCAGCAGCACCCGCGCGGCGGCGAGGGAACCGAGTCCCAGGTCGCCCAGGTCCGTGTCGGCGTCCGCCGTGACTCCGGCCGGCAGCACGCCCGACAGGACGTTCAGGACGATCTCCACGCGGTCCGGGATGGCGGTCTGCTCGTTCATGCGCTCCCCGCTCCGAAGGCCGGCCCTGTCGCCGCAACCTAAGCGGCGCCGGACCGGGCGTGCTGCTCAACTCTGGGCAGCCGGTGCGTCCGCCGGGCCGGACAGTCCAAGTCGTGTCCACCAGACCGAAGTCCGCCTGGGTGTTCCCGGGGCAGGGCGCGCAGCGCCGGGGCATGGGCGGTGACCTGTTCGACCGCTTCCCGGCCGAGTGCGCCGCGGCCGACCGGATCATCGGCGTACCGGTGGCCCGGCTGTGCCGCGACGACGCCCTGCTCGGCGACACCCGGTACGCGCAGCCGGCGCTGTTCGTGGTCGGCGCGCTCGCCTACCTGACGGCACGCGACCAGGAGCCGCCGCCGGACTACCTCGCCGGGCACAGCCTCGGCGAGTACGCGGCGCTGTTCGCGGCCGGCTGCCTGGACTTCGAGACCGCGCTGCGCCTGGTGTGCCGCCGCGGCGAGATCATGGCGCGGGCGGCCGGCGGCGGCATGCTCGCCGTGCTCGGCGAACGGCTGGACCGGCTGCCCGGTGTGCTCGCCGACGCCGGTGTCGACGACGTGGACGTGGCCAACGACAACGCCGACGGCCAGGTGACGCTCTCCGGCCCGCGCGAGTCGCTGTCGGCGGCGGCGCGGGCGGTCACCGCCGCCGGTCTGGGCCGCTGCGTCCCGCTCCCGGTGGCCGCCGCGTTCCACTCGCGGTACATGCGCGCCGCCGCGGCCGAGTTCGCCGACGTGCTGTCGGAGGTCCGGTTCGCGCCGCCGCGGGTGCCGGTGATCTCCAACGTCACCGCCCGGCCACACGACCCGCTGCTGCTGCCCGACCTGCTCGCCGTGCAGCTGCGCCGCCCGGTGCGGTGGCGCGAGACCATGGCGTACCTGGTCGACCGGGGCGTGCGCACGGTGCGTGAGCTGGGTCCGGGCCGGGTGCTGACGGACCTGTTCCGCCCCGTGCTCGCGGCGGCGCCGGCCGTGCCGGACGGCGGCGAGCCGGGACCGGCGGCGCTCGGCTGTCAGCGGTTCCGCGCCGACTACGGCGTCACGTGGGCCTACCTCGCCGGCTCGATGTACCGCGGCATCAGCTCGGTGGCGATGGTCGCCCGCCTGGGCAGGGCGGGCCTGCTCGGATTCTTCGGCGCGGGTGGCTTCGACCGCGACGAGGTCGAGGCGGTTCTGCGCTCGCTCACCGCGGATCCCGGCCCGGGCCGCTTCGGCATGAACCTGCTGGCGATGCCGGACAACCCGGCGCTGGAGTCGGCGCTGGCGGAGCTGTACGTCCGGCACGACGTCCGCTACGTCGAGGCGGCCGGGTACACCGGCGTCACCGCGGCGCTGGTGCGGTTCCGGTTCGCCGGCGCGCACCTGAGCGCCGACGGCACCCCGGTCGCCGTCCGGCACGTCGTGGCGAAGGTGTCCCGGCCCGAGGTCGCGGCCGCGTTCCTGGCACCACCGCCGGCGTCCGTGCTCGCCGCTCTCGTGGCCGAGGGCGCGCTGTCCGCCGGGGAGGCCGCGGCGGCGGCGCGGCTGCCGGTCAGCGGCGACCTGTGCGCCGAGGCCGACTCGGCCGGGCACACCGACGCGCGGTCCGCGCTGACCCTCGTGCCGGACCTCGTCCTGCTGCGTGACGCGGAGATGCTCCGGCACCGCTACCCGGAGCGGATCCGGGTCGGCGCCGCGGGCGGGCTGGGCACCCCGGAGGCGGTCGCCGCGGCGTTCGTGCTCGGCGCCGACTTCGTGGTCACCGGGTCGGTCAACCAGGCCACCCCGGAGGCCGGGACGTCACCCGAGGTCAAGGATCTGCTGGCGCGCGCCGGGATCCAGGACACGGCGTACGCGCCGGCCGGTGACACGTTCGAGTTCGGTTCCCGCGTGCAGGTGCTGCGCCGCGGCACGATGTTCGCGGCGCGGGCCACCCAGCTGCTCCAGCTCTACCACCGCTACGGCACCTGGGACGAGGTGCCCGCCGCGATCCGCGACGCCGTGGAACGGACCACCTTCCGCCGGCCGTTCGCGCAGGTGTGGCGGGAGACCGAGCGGCACTACCGGGCCACCGGCCGGGCCGCGGAGGTGGAACGGGCCGACCCGCGCCGGCGGATGGCCCTGGCGTTCAAGTGGTACTTCGCCCACGCCACGGACGTGGCGCTGCGCGGGGACACCACGGAGCGGGCGAACTTCCAGGTCCACACCGGACCGGCGATGGGCGCCTTCAACAGGTACGTCCGCGGCACCGAACTGGCCGACTGGCGGCTGCGGCATGTCGACGTCATCGCCGAACTGCTGATGCGCGGTGCGGCCGACGTCCTGCGCCGGCACTGTCCGCCGGTGGCCATTAGTGAGCAGAGCGGCTGCTCCGATGCTGACTAGCGTGTCCGGGCGCCCACCGAACCAGCCGAAGCGAAGGAGTCTCCGATGACCACCACATCGAGTCCGCCGTTCGTGTTGCCGACCGCCCAGGCCCAGACCTCGATCGACCGGGCCGCGATCCTGCACTCGGGCAACGCCGGCGTGATCGTCGAACGGGTCGGTCAGTTGCGTGCCGAGTTCCGCTCCGAGGCCCGGCAGTTCGCCCGGGAGCTGTCGGAGTACCTCAACACCAACTACGCCGGCATCATCACGGTGTTCGTCTACGAGGAGACCTTCGGCACGAAGGACCGCCTCCACTGGCTGATGCACCTGAAGTCGCTGCACGCGTACGAGACGCTGATCGAGATGGGCAGCCGCGACGCCGGGTGGCGGGACATCATCATGCGCCAGCGCATCGACCCCGCGCGCGGCGGCGGCACGTGGGACCGGATGTTCCTCGACGGGGACCTGCACGAGACGGTGCTCATCCCGTCGGCCTTCGGCATGTACGGCACGTCGGACGAGACGCCAGACTCGGTGCGGACCACCGAGGGCGCGGCCACGTTCACCGTGCCCACCGCGCAGCTCCAGACCGACGTGCCGGTCGAGGACCAGCTCAACTCCGCCACCTGCGGCATCCTCATGCACCGCACCGGCGAGCTGCGCTACGAGTTCCGCGCCGAGGGGCGCGCGTTCGCCCGGGCGCTGTGCGAGAGCTGGAACCGGGCGCTGGCCGGCCACGCCACCATCTACCTGTACGAGGAGGCGTTCGGCCGGTCCGACCGCATCCACCACTTCATCCACCTGAAGTCGCTCAGCTCGTACTACACGCTGATGGGCGTCCGCGCGATGAGCGACCCGGCCACCCGCGAGGTGTTCACCCGCCAGTGGATCCCGGAGGAGAAGGGCGGCGGGGGCTGGGAGCGGATGTTCGTCCAGTCCAGCCTGTCCGACCTGTCGCTCACGCCCCAGCACTGGGGCATGTACGCCACCAAGACGGAGCGGTGACCGATGCCCGTGACTGACTGCCTGCACACGATCTTCGCCCGGCGGGCGGCGGAACAGCCGCACCGGATCGCGGTGACCTGCGGCGACCACCGGCTGTCCTACAGCGAGCTGGACCGGCTGTCCGGTGAGCTGGCCGAGCGGCTGCGCGGGTACGGGGTGCGCCCCGGCGTCCATGTCGGAGTGTGCGTCGACCGCTCGGTCGACCTGGTCGTGTCCGTCCTGGCGGTGGTCAAGGCGGGTGGCGCCTACGTGCCGGTGGACGCCGAGCATCCGGCCGCGCGGGTCGCGGCGGTGCTGGCCGGCAGCCGGGTTCCGGTGACGGTGGCGGTGACCCGGACCGCCGACTCGCTCGCGGAGTGGTCGGGCCCGGTGCTGTGGGCCGACGACAGCGAGGACGACGACGCCGCCGACGACGGGGACACCGACGGCGAGGACCCGCAGGGCGAGGTCACGGCGGCCGGGGTCACGGCGGCCGGGGTCACGGCCGCCGACGGTACGGCGGAGCGGACCGGCGGCACCGACGCCGTGCGGGAGCCCGCCGCCGAGGCCGGGCCGGACGACCCGGCGTACGTCATCCACACGTCGGGTTCCACCGGGGCGCCGAAGGGCGTTGAGGTGACCCACCGCAGCGTCGTGGCGCTGCTGGAGCACGGCATCGGACGGTTCGGCTTCGGCAGCGACGACACGTGGACGCTGTTCCACTCGATCGGCTTCGACTTCTCCGTCTGGGAGCTGTGGGGCGCGCTGCTGTCCGGCGGCCGGCTCGTCGTCGTACCGGGGCGCGTGGCCCGGACCCCGGCGCTGATGCTGGACCTGGTGCGGCGCGAACAGGTAACGGTGCTCAACCAGACCCCGTCGGCGTTCCGCCAGCTCGCCGCCGCCTACCTGGCCGACGAGGGCCCGGACGAGCTGCGCCTGGTGGTGTTCGGCGGCGAGCGGCTCGACGTCGGGGTGCTGGCGCCGTGGATCGCCCGGCGCGGCGACGACCGGCCGGAGCTGGTCAACATGTACGGCATCACCGAGGTGACGGTGCACGCCACCGCCCGCCGGATCGTCGCGGCGGACCTCGACCGGCCGTCGGTGAGCCCGATCGGCCGGCCCCTGCCCGGCGTCCGGATCGAGCTGCGCGACGAGACCGGCGCGGCGGTGCCCGACGGCACACCGGGGGAGCTGTACGTGGCGGGCGCCGGGCTTGCGCGGGGCTACCTGCACCAGCCGGAGCTGACCGCCGAACGGTTCGTCACGTCCGGAGGTGAGCGCTGGTACCGCTCCGGCGACCGGGCCGTGCGGACCGACGGCGACCTGGTCTACCTCGGCCGGGTCGACAGGCAGTTGAAGGTCCGCGGCTACCGGATCGAGCCGGGTGAGGTCGAGGCGGCGGTCCTGGCCCACCCCGGCGTGGGCACCGCGCTGGTGACCGCCCAGGACTTCGGCGAGGGCGACGTACGCCTGGTCGCCTACGTCACGCCCCCGCCGGGCGCGGACCCGGACACGCTCACCGAGGCGGACCTCGCCGCGACCGTGGCGGACCTGCCCGGCTACCTGCGGCCGTCCCGCTTCCACGTGGTCGCCGACATCCCGCTCACCGTGCAGGGCAAGGCCGACGTGGCGGTCCTGGACCGCCTGACCGAACCGGCCGGCGACGACGCCGTGTCCGGGGTGAAGGCGATCGCCGACGAGGTGCTGCGCCGTGACGTGCCGGTGGACGGCGACCTGTTCGACCTCGGCGCCACGTCGCTGGCCCTCACCCGGATCGTGGCCATGGTGAACGACCGGTTCGGCATCGCGCTGACCGGCGCGGAGATGGAGGAACCCACGGTCGGGTGCCTCGCCGAGGTGGTGGACGCGTCCCGACGCCACCATTCCCTGCAACAGGTAGGAGGATGACATGGAGGACGACTACACCCTCACCGACGAGGAGCTGGCCGACTTCCACCGCAACGGGTACTTCGGCCCGTTCCCGGTGTACGAGGTCGAGGAGATGCAGCGTCGGTGGCGGCGGGAACGGCTGCGCCTGCTGGACCGCTCGCACGCGGTCTACCAGGACGAGGCCGCGCTCTCCGGCAACACCAACATCTCCAACTACGACCGGCACCTGGACAACGAGTTCCTGGCCGACCACGTCTGCCACCCGCGCATCGTCGACCGCGTCGTCAGCGTGCTCGGCCCGGACGTGCAGTGCTGGCGGTCGGAGTTCTTCCCCAAGTACCCCGGCGACGAGGGCACCGACTGGCACCAGGCCGACACGTTCGCCAACGCCTCCGGCAAGCCGCAGATCCTCTGGCCCGGCGACGCGAAGGACTTCGGCGGCACGATCACCGTCTGGACGGCCTTCACCGAGGCCAACGAGGAGACCGGGTGCCTCCAGTTCATCCCGGGCACCCACCGGACGATGTTCTACGACGAGACCAAGCGCATGCACTACGACCCGTCCTCCATCAACAGCACCGACAAGGACGGCGTACGCCGCGGCTTCTTCGGCTACGACTACCGCGAGCTGCAGATCGACCCGGACTGGAAGCCCGACGAGTCCAAGGCGGTGTCGATGGTGATGCGGCCCGGCGAGGCGATCATGTTCTGGTCCACGCTGATGCACGCGTCGCTGCCGCACGCCGGGCGGACCGAGGAGATGCGGCTCGGCTTCGCCGGCCGGTACGTGCCGGTGTCGGTGGACGTCTACCCGGACACCGATGTCATCGAGGAGTACGGCGGCGCCGTGTCGCTGGACCGCTGGGGCTCGGTGCTCGTCGCGGGAGACAACGGCAACCCGCACAACCGGATGGCGACCGAGACCACTCGGGGTCACCGGTTCACCCGGCGGGACCGCTCCGGGGCGCGGGTGTCACCGGCATGACCGTCTTCGAGGTCGTGAAGGCGAGCCTCGTCGAGGTCGTCCCGGACGTCGACCCGGCGAGTGTCACCGCCGGGCGCACGCTGAGCGACCTCGGCTGCACGAGCATCGACCGGGCCGAGGTCGTGACGCTGGCCATGGAGCGGCTCGGCATCGTGGTGCCGATTTCCGAGTTCCGCGACGTCAACGACCTCGACCGGATCGTCGAGCTGCTGCGGACACACATGTGAGCACGGTCGCGGTGACCGGCACCGGGATCGTCTGCGCGATCGGGGCGGACGTCCCGTCGTTCACCACGGCGCTGCGGGCGGGCCGCAGCGGTGTCGTCGGCACCGCTGACGGCCTGGCCGCGCCGATCACCGGGTGGTCGTTCGAGGACGCGGTGGCCGGCGCACCCGAGCCGCTGCGCCGCCGGGCGGTCCGGGCCGCGGCCCGGGCGCCGCGGCCGGTGCGGGCCGCCGTCGCGGCGGCGCTCCAGGCGTGGACCGGGGCCGGCCTGCCCGGTGCCCGGATCCCCGGCGACCGGGTCGGCATCGTGGTGGCCGGGCACAACCTGACCGCGCGCTACACGCACGATCTGTACCGGACGTGGCAGGAACGGCCGGCGTACCTGCCGGCCCGGTTCGCCCTGCACGTCCAGGACACCGACCACGTCGGCACGCTCAGCGAGGTGCTGTCCGCGACCGGCGAGGGGTTCACCGTCGGCGGGGCGTCGGCCAGCGGCAACGTCGGCATCGTGCACGCCGCCCGGCTGGTCGCCGCCGGCGCGGTGGACTGCTGCGTCCTGGTCGGCGCGGTCACCGAGCTGACACCGATGCACCACCGGGGCTTCGCCGTGCTCGGCGCGCTCGCCGAGCCGGGCGGCGACCCGGCCGCCGCCTGCCGGCCGTTCGACCGGGACCGGCACGGTTTCGTACCCGGCGAGGCCGCCGCGGCGCTGGTGCTGGAACGCCCGGCTGCCGCGGCCCGGCGCGGTGCGGAGGTCCTGGCGACGGTGCCCGGGTACGCGCTCGGCCTGGACGCCAACCGGCTCGCCGACCCCGACGCGGCCGGGCAGGCCCGCGTGATCCGGGCCGCCCTGGCCGCCGCGGGGCTGGCCCCGCACGAGGTGGACTACGTCAACGCCCACGCCACCGGTTCCCGGCTGGGCGACGAGACGGAACTCGCGTCGCTGCACGACGTGCTCGGCGCCGCCGCCGGCCGGCCGTGGGTGAACGCCACCAAGGCGCTGACCGGTCACTGCCTCGGCTCGGCCGGGGTGGTCGAGGCTGTCGCCACGGTCGCGCAGCTCACCGGCGGCTTCGTGCACCCCAACCCGAACCTGGCCCGACCGATCGACGCCCGGATCCGGTTCGCCGGCGCCGGGCCCGAGCCCGCCCGGCTGCGGTACGCGCTGTCCACCGGCTTCGGCTTCGGGGGCGTCAACACAGCCGTGGTCCTCGCCCGTACCGCCGATGGAGGTTGAACGATCATGTACGACGTCGTCGTCGTCGGGGCCCGCTGTGCGGGCGCGCCGACCGCCATGCTCCTGGCCCGCCAGGGCCACCGGGTGCTGCTGCTGGACCGCAGCGGCTTCCCGGCCGACAAGCTCTCCACGCTCTACATCCAGCAGCCGGGCGTCGCACGGCTGGCCCGCTGGGGCCTGCTGGACGCGCTGCGGGCCACCGGTTGCCCGCCGCTGGACCACGTCGTCTACGAGCTGGGTGACGTACGCGTCGAGGGCTGCTGCAGCGGCATCGACGGCATCCGCGCGGCGTACGCGCCCCGCCGCTCGATCCTGGACCCGCTGCTGGCCGGTGCCGCGGTCGACGCGGGCGCCGAGTTCCGCGACGACTGCCGGGTCACCGGCCTGCTGTGGGAGGACGACCGGGTCGTCGGGGTGCGCACCGACCGCGGGGACGAGCGGGCCGCGCTGGTCGTCGGCGCCGACGGGATGCGCTCCACGGTCGCCGGGCTCGTCAACGCGCCGACGACGACCGCCCACCCGCCGCTGACCTGCGCGTACTACGCGTTCTGGGACGGGCCGAAGACGCACTTCGAGATGTACGAGGGCGACACCGGCTGGGTGTCGGCGGTGCCGACGAACGACGGCGCGGTGCTCATCGCCGCCTACTACCCGCAGCAGCGCTTCGACGAGGTCCGGCACGACGCGCGCGCGGCCTACCTCGACAACGTGCGGACCAACGCGCCGCGGCTGTACGAGCAGATGGAGCGCGGCCGGCAGATCGGGGCCGTGCACGGCACCGGCGACCAGCAGAACTTCTTCCGCCGTGCGCACGGCCCCGGCTGGGCGCTCGCCGGCGACGCCGGCCACCACAAGGACTCGCTGACCGCGCGCGGCATCTCCGACGCGTTCATGCAGGCCGACCTGCTCGCCGAGACGGTGGGCGAGTACCTGGGGGACCGGACACGGCTCGACGCCGCGCTGGCCGACTACGACCGGGAACGCGAGCAGCGGCTGATGGAGAACTACCAGGCGACCCTGCTGGTGGCCCAGGCCGAGGCGCGGGACAAGCGCCGGGCGCTGCTGCGCGCCGTCGGCAGCAGTCCCGAGCTGACCACCCGCTACTTCGACGCGGTGGCCGGGATCGTCTCGCTGCGGGAGCTGTACACCCCGGAACTGATGGCGCTGATGTCCGCCCCGACGGCCACCTGACACCGCGCCCTATTGAGCAGACACCCGTGCCGATGATCGGCGACCGTCAGATCCGCAGACGTCTTGCGATCCGATTTCACCGGCACGACTTTTTGTGGAGGAACCATGTCGCCCACCCCGTACGACTCGCCGTTCAATCGCCGCGCGCTGCTCCGGATGGGCCTCGTCGCGGGCGCCGCGGTGGCCGGCGTGCCGCTGCTGTCGGCCTGCGGCGACGACGAGGAGCCGTCGCCGGCGGCGGCCGGCGGGGGGTCGCTGGCGGTGCTGAAGGTGGGCGCGCCGAACGCGGTCACCGACGCCGAGGCCGGCAACCCGCTGCTGACCAGCATCGGCGCGACGCTCATCGTCATGCGGCACGTGTACGACTCGCTGATGGTGCTCGACAACGGCGAGTACAAGTACCAGCTCGCCGAGTCGGTGCAGCCCAACGCCGACGGCAGCGTGTGGACGATCAACCTGCGTTCCGGGGTGACGTTCCACGACGGCAAGCCGGTCACCGCCGCCGACGTGGTGCACAGCATCCGTACGCTCGGCGCCAAGCCCAGCAACCGGGCCTCCGTCTACGCCAACGTCGACCTCGCCAAGGTGACGGCCGTCGACGACCGCACGGTCACCGTGCCGCTGCTCACCGCGCGCGGTGACTTCAAGGAAGCCGTCCTCGTCGTCTTCTCGCCGGTCTTCCCGGCCGGTATGACCGAGTTCAGCAAGCCGATCGGGTCGGGCCCGTACCGGCTGGCCGAGCGTAACGGCACCACGACCCGGCTGGTCGCCAACGAGCAGTACTGGGGTGGCAAGCCGAGCGTCGCCGAACTCCAGGTGGTCGGCATCCTCGACGCCGGCGCCCGGCTGTCGGCGCTGAAGGCGGGGCAGGTCGACTACGCCGTCAGCATCAGCTCCACCGGCGCGAAGACCGAGGCGGCGAACAGCGAGCTGACAGTCGTCCGCGGCGGCCCGGCGAACGCCAACGCGCTGTCGTTCGCGATGAACCAGAAGCTCGCGCCGTTCGACGACGCCCGGGTCCGCCAGGCGGTCCGGCTCGCGGTGGACCGGCAGGCGCTGGTCGACAACGCGCTGCTCGGGCTCGGCTCGACCGCCGACGACGTGGTCGGCAAGAGCCTGCCCGGCTACGCCGACCTGCCGGCGCGCGCCCGCGACGTGGAGCAGGCGAAGCGGCTGTTCGCCGAGGCCGGGATCACGAAGCTGACGCTGCGGACCGGCGAGCTCGTCCCCGGCATGCTCAACGCCAGCCGGCTGCTGGCCCAGCAGCTCAAGGAGGCGGGCGTCGAGCTGACCCTCCAGGAGATCTCGCCCGACGCCTACTACGCCGACCTCACCACGCTGGCCACGCACCCGTTCCAGGCGTTCTACTACGTCAACCGGCCGGCCGCCGTGCACCTGTCGGCGGTCACCCACGGCAAGGCGCCGTTCAACGTCACCGGCACGTCGGCCGCCTACCAGGAGCGGCTGGCGAAGGCCCAGGCGACAGTCGACGACAACGCCCGCGCGGAGGCGTTCAAGGCGTTGCAGGAGGAGTTCTACAAGGAGGGCGGCGACCTGCTGTGGGGCTTCCAGGAGCAGCTCGACGCCGCCCGTAAGGGGATCAGCGGGGTCCGCACGATGCAGTCGATCCAGCTGTTCGACCGGGCGACCGGGCCGGCGTGACCGCGCTCGGGTTCCTGGCCCGACGGCTGCTGGCGACGGTGGCCACGCTGTTCGCGGTGGCGGTGGTGCTCTTCGCCGGCTCGGAGGTGCTCCCGGGTGACGCCGCGTCGGCGTCACTCGGGCCCGACGCCACCATCGAGGAGGTCGCGCAGCGCCGTGCCGAACTCGGCGTCGACCGGCCCTGGCCGGTGCGGTTCGTCGAGTGGGGGACCGCGGCGCTGCGCCTCGACCTGGGCACCAGCACCTCGATGCACCGGCCGGTGGTGGACGTCGTGGCCGAGCCGCTGGCCGCCACCGGCCTCCTGGTCGGCCTCACCGCGGCGGTGACGGTGCCGCTGGCGATGGGACTGGGGCTGCTCACCGGGCTGCGGCCGGGCGGCCGGGTGGACCGGGCGGTGTCGGCGGTCGCGGTGGTGGCGGTGTCGATCCCGCAGTTCGTCACCGCCGGCCTGCTCGTGCTGGTCTTCGCCGACCTGTGGCCGCTGCTGCCGGCGATCTCGCTCCCGCCGCTGGGCGGCGGACCGCTGGACCGGCCGGAGATCCTGGTGCTGCCGGTGGCCGCGCTGACGCTGTTCGGCGCGGCGTGGGCGAGCCGGATCGTGCGGGCCACGGTCATCGACGCGGACGCGATGCCCCACGTCGAGGCGGCCCGGCTGGCCGGGCTGCCCGAGCGGGTGGTCGTGGCGCGGCACCTGCTGCCCGCGGCGGCGCCGCCGTGCGCGCAGACGTTCGCGTGGCTCCTGTCCGGGCTGTTCGGCGGCACCACAGTGGTCGAGGTGGTCTTCAACTACCCGGGCCTGTCGCAGACGCTGGTGGCGGCGGTCCGCAACCACGACACCGCCGTCCTGGAGGGGGTCGGGCTGCTCCTCGCCGCGATCATCCTCGTCTCGTTCGTCGTGGCCGACCTGCTCGTCCTCGCGGTCGACCCCCGGCTGCGGGTGGCCGCCCGATGAGGGCCGCGCGGTGGCTGCTCGCCGGAACGGCCGCAGCCGTGGTGCTGCTCGTGCTGGGCGTCGCGTTGTTCGGCCCGCTGTTCGCCGGCGAGCCGGAGCGGATCGTCGGGCTGCCCTACAGCGCGCCGACGGCGGGCAGCCCGCTGGGCACCGACAGCGCCGGACGGGACGTGCTGGACCGGGTGCTGGCCGGCGGCCGGCCGCTGGTGGCCGTGCCGGTGGTGGCGACGATCCTGGCAACCGTGCTCGGCCTGGTGCTGGGCCTGCTCGGCGGCTACTTCGCCGGGATCACCGACGCCGTGGTGTCCCGGCTGGACTACCTGCTGCTGGGCCTGCCGCCGGTGCTGATCCTGCTGGTGCTGCTGCACGGCTGGGGGTACAGCGCCACGACGATGACCATCGTGGTGGTGCTGACCGGCACGCCGTTCGTCTCCCGCGTGACCCGGGCCGAGACGCTCCGCGCGGTCGAGGACGGCTACGTGGTGGCCGCCTACGCCGGCGGCGACTCGCACCTGTCGGTGATCGTCCGGGAGATCCTGCCGAACATCGTCCGGCCGGTGCTCGCCGACTTCGGCACCCGCCTCGCCATCGCGGTCACGCTGACAGCGGCGGCGGCGTTCCTCGGCTTCGGCTCCAGCGGCCCGAACTGGGGGGCCATGATCAGCCAGAACGTCGAGGGCATCCAGCTCACCCCGTGGGGCGTGGCGGTGCCGGCGGTCCTGCTCGGTGTGCTCACCGTCGCCGCGAACCTCGGCATCGACCGGATCGTCGGGCGGGTGCTGCGATGATCGAGATCAGTGGGCTGCGGGTCGAGGACACCGCCGGGCGGGCCGTCCTGGAGAACCTGTCGTTGCGCGTCGCCGAGGGCGAGCGGGTCGCCGTCGTCGGCGAGTCCGGGGCGGGCAAGACGACGCTGGCGATGGCCCTCGTCGGGGCGGTACGGCGCGGGCTGCGGGTGGCCGCAGGCACGGTCGTGGTCGACGGGCACGACGTGCTGACGGCCTCCGGCGCCGAGGTGCGCCGGGTCCGGCGGCGGGTGCTGGCGTACCTCCCGCAGGATCCGCCGTCGGCGCTGAGCCCGACGTTGCGGGTGCGGGCGCAGATCCGCGAGCTGGCCGCGGACCGGTCCGACGCGGCCGTGAGCCGTGGGCTGGTCGAGGTGGGCCTGCCCGGCGACCGGGCCTTCCTGCGCCGGTACCCGCACCAGCTCTCGGGCGGTCAGCAGCAACGCCTGGCGCTGGCCCGGCTGCTGGCCGGCGACCCGCGCGGCCTGGTGCTCGACGAGCCGACCACGGGCCTGGACGGGCTGGTGCGCAAACAGGTGCTCGACCAGTTGGACCGGCTCTCCGCCGACCGCGGGCTGGCGGTCGTGTTCGTCACCCACGACCTCGCGGCGGCGGCCCGGATGACCGATCGCCTGATCGTGCTGCGGGGCGGTGTCGTGGTGGAGCAGGGACCGACCGCGCAGGTGCTCACCCGACCGGCCGCCGCGTACACCCGGGACCTGCTCGCCGCGGTGCCGGACCTGCCGGCGGAGATGCGCCGTCGCGCCGCCACTCCGGAGCGGGGCGCGGAGGTCCTGACCGTGTCCGGGCTGACGGTGCCGCGGGGTGGCCGGGTCGTCCTGGACGACGTGTCCCTGCGGTTGCGTGCCGGCGAGGCGCTGGCCCTGCTGGGCACGTCGGGCTGCGGCAAGACGACGCTCGCCCGGGCCGTCGTCGGAACGCTGCGCCCCAGCTCGGGCCGGGTGACGCTGTCCGGCGAGGTCCTGGAGCCGACGCTCGGGCGCCGGCCGGTGCAGCAGCGACGCCGCTTGCAGCTCATCCCGCAGGACTCCGGCGGGTCGCTGAACCCGCGGCGGCCGGTGGGCGCGGCGATCGGCCGGGTGGTCCGCCTGGCCGGTGGGCTGACGGCCGAGGCGGCCGCGGCGGAGACCCGCCGGCTGATGGGGCTCGTCGGCCTGCCGGGGGAGCTGGCGTCGCGGCTGCCGCGGGAGCTGTCCGGCGGGCAGCGGCAACGCGTCGCGATCGCCCGCGCGCTCGCCGCCGGGGCCGACGTGCTCGTCTGCGACGAGATCACGTCGAACCTCGACGCCCAGGTGGCGGCCTCGGTCCTGGCGCTGCTCGACTCGCTGCGGCGGACCCTGGGCCTGGCGGTGCTCATCGTGACGCACGACCTCGGTGTGATCGCCCGCAACGCGGACCGGGTCGCCGTGCTCAGCGGGGGGCGGATCGTCGAGGAGGGGACTGTCGAGCAGGTGTTCGGCAACCCGCGCCACGAGGCGAGCAGGATGCTGCTGGACGCCGCGCGGCCTGTCACGGCGGCGGCGGCGGACGTGCCGTGAGCGCCCGAGACGAAGGGCCGCTACCGGGGAAACCGGGAGCGGCCCTCCGTCTCGGTCTCAGGACGTCAGACGAGTTCGTCGAGGAGCTCGTAGTTCAGCGTGAAGGTGTGGCTGCCGTCCTCCAGCTTGCGCATGGTGGCGGTGCCCTGAATGCCGGCGAGCCCTTCGGTGCCGGTCCCCGGCACGATGTGCCACTCGGCGCCGCCCTCCTCGTCGCTCATCAATCCGACGGCCTGGTGCTGGAGCATGAAACTGCCCTTGGAACCGCCGATCGACACTTCGATCACCTCGTGACCGACGTATCCGGCGCCGCCCTTGCCATAGGCGAACAGGAACTGCGCGCGGCTGGTGCCCTCGAGTTCACCGGAATACGTCTTGGTGACCGAGGCCCGCGAGAATTTCATGCCGTCGGGGGTCTCCTGCCACTCGTCTTCGTCCCAGGAGTCGAGCGTAAATGAAGCGGTCGCGGTGCTCACCTTGTCTCATTCCTTCCGTGGTTCTTTTTCAGTCCCAAACCGAGGCGCAGAACGGGTGACCGGCCGGGTCGAGGAAGACCCGCCACTTCGCGTCGCCGGGCTGGTCGGCGGGTTTCGTCGCACCCAGGCGCAGTAACTCGGTCTCGGCCGTCTCGATGTCGTCGACGGCCAGGTCGAGGTGCAGTTGCTGGGGAACCGTCTGCCCGGGCCACTCCGGAGGCCGGTAGTTCTCCACCCGCTGCAACGCCACGGCGACGCCGTCACCGTTGCGGAGGAACGCGCCCGACTCCGACTCGTGCACCGGCTCCAGGCCGGCCGCTTCCCGGTAGAAGGCCACCAGCGGGGCTATTTCGGAACAATCCAGTGTTACCGCCGCCAAGCGACCGACAGCCATTCACGTCTCCTGGAGATTGTCGTCCGATCGAAAGCGTGGCCCGAGCCTAGCAATCCGCCGTCGTCCACGCCACGGTTACCGGGTGTGTCGCGGCCGCCCTGCTCATTAGACGGTTGCGAATGGACGGCGCACGCCGAAGGTTCCGCAGCATACCGGCCGAACCGTCGGCGGCGCCACCGTCACGCCAATCGAGTTGCTCTCACTTCGTGCTCAGAACAGCGCAGCGTCAAGCGCACTCGTCCGCCACGATTCGCCGGTACCCCAATGACCGGCGTGGAGGAGAACACGGTGGAAGGCTTCGAGATCTTCACCTACGGGGACGCCGTCGCCGACGTCTTCGACGGGACGGGATGGGCCGGCGACCCGGGTGACACCGAGGAGACGATCGAGTGGCTCGCCGAGAACTCCGGCGGCGGGCCCGTTCTCGAACTCGGTGTCGGCACCGGCCGGGTCGCCGTTCCGCTGGCCCGCAGGGGCATCGAGGTACACGGCATCGACGCGTCGGAGGGGATGCTGGCGCAGTTGCGCGACAAACCCGGCGGCGAGCTGGTGCACGTGCACGTCCAGGACTTCACCGACTTCACGCTGCCGTACAAGTTCTCCCTGGCGTACGCGGTCTTCGACACGCTGCCGTTCATCACCGACCAGGAGGAGCAGATCCGCTGCTTCCAGAAGGTCGCCGACGTCCTGGAGCCGGGTGGGCGGTTCGTGATCCAGACGTCCATCCCCGACCCGGCGCGGTACGACCGCAACCAGCGCACCCAGACCGTACGGGTGGAGAAGGACCACGTCGTGATGACGTTCACCCGGCGGGAGCGGATCTCCCAGTGCTCGTCGATCCAGTTCGCGGTCCTGCGGCCCGACGGCATCCGGTTCTTCCCGATGCGCATCCGCACCGTCATGCCGTCCGAGATGGACCTGATGGCCCGCCTCGGCGGACTCACCATGGAGTCGCGCTGGGGCCACTGGGACGGACGACCACTGCGCGACTCCGACGAGCGGCACATCACCGTCTACCGCAAGTAGGGCGGCGGATCGGTGGAGCACAGCCAGACGAGCGCCGGCGGTGCGGACCGGCGCCTTCGGGTGGTCCTGGTGCAGCAGGGCGTCTGGGACATGCCGCTGGAGTCGCTGCCGCTCGCCTCGGCGTACCTCAAGGCGATGGTGTCCGGCGACGCCGAGCTGGACGCCCGGGTGTCGGTGGAGATCTGCAACTTCCGAGGGCGGGTGACGCACGGGGAGATGGCCGCCCGGCTGTTCGCCGGCCCGCTGCCCGACGTGATCGGGTTCTCCGTCTTCGGCTGGAACCAGCGCGCCTTCGGCGCGCTCGCCGCCACCTACAAGCAGCTCAACCCGCAGGGGTGGGTCCTCTTCGGCGGCACCCACGTCAGCGCGCAGGCCGATCGCGTGTTCCGGCTCTACCCGGAGATCGACGTCGTGGTCAACGGCGAGGGTGAGCTGACCTTCCTCGACCTGCTCCGCGCCCGGCTGGCCGGCGTGCCCGCGGACGACCTCGGCGAGGTGCTGGGCATCTCCTGGCACCGCGCCGACGGCAGCGTGGTCACCAACCCGGACCGGCCCCGGATCGAGGACCTCGACGTCATCCCGTCGCCGTTCCTCACCGGAGCCGTCGAACTGCTCGACGCCGACGGCCGGTTCCGCTACGACGTCGCACTGTTCGAGACCAACCGCGGCTGCCCGTACAAGTGCTCGTTCTGCTACTGGGGCGGCGCGGTCGGCCAGCGGGTACGCGCGTTCTCCCGGGAACGGCTGCGCGCCGAGCTGGAACTGTTCGCCCGGTGCGGCGTACACACGGTGGTCGCCTGCGACGCCAACTTCGGCATGCTGCCGATCGACCTGGAACTCGTCGACGACCTCATCGACATCAAACGGCGTCACGGCTTCCCGCTGGCCTTCGAGAGCTCGTGGGCCAAGAACAAGTCGAAGGTGTTCTACGAGATCGTGCGGCGGATGAAGGAGGCCGGGCTGCGCAGCTCCTTCACCCTGGCCCTCCAGTCGCTCAACCCGGACGCCCTGACGCTGATGCGCCGGCGGAACATGAAGGTCAACGACTGGCGTGACCTGGTGCGGTGGCTCAACCGGGAAGGGCTGGACTGCTACGCCGAGCTGATCTGGGGCGCGCCGGGCGACACCGTCGAGTCGTTCCTGGCCGGGTACGACGAACTCGCCCAGCACGTGTCCCGC
Source organism: Micromonospora sp. C28ISP2-4 (assembly GCF_030519385.1). Taxonomy (NCBI): domain Bacteria; kingdom Bacillati; phylum Actinomycetota; class Actinomycetes; order Micromonosporales; family Micromonosporaceae; genus Micromonospora; species Micromonospora sp. C28ISP2-4. Next base: position 241,031 of record NZ_JAUMKG010000006.1, read on the forward strand.
ATCGCCGTCTACCCGATCATGCTGTTGCCGAACACCGAGTACGCGGAGAACAAGGAGTTGTACGGCATCGTCGCGCTGCGCGGCGACAACGACGACTTCGAGTACGTGCTCGCCCACCGCACCATGACGTTCGAGGACAACGCGGTGATGCAGCGGTTCCTGTTCTGGGCCCGCGTGATGGCCGAGAACGCCGTCCTGCGTCACTGCTGGCTGCCGCTGCGGCGGCTGGCCGGATGGGAGCAGTCCCGGGTCCTCAACAGCCTCGCCGACTGGGCGGACACCACCTCGGCGCGGGAGGCGATCCCGTTGCGGGAGGCCGCGATGCGGGGGCACGGCGGCGGCGCGCCGGCGTACGCGGCCGCCATCGGCTACCTCTTCACCGAGGCGGACGGGCGGCGGGCGCTGGAGCTGTGGTGGCAGGAGGTGGTCTCGCGGCAGCTCGCGGCCGACGTCCGCCCGTTCCTCGACGAGGTGTACCGCTACGACCTGCTGACCCAGCCGGTCTGCGAGCCGGACGGGCTCCCTGTCGTCGAGATCGGCGGTGTCGAGTACTTCCACCGCCCGGACGTGACCCTGGCGTACGACGTGCCGGACGTACTCGCGCGGATGCGCGCCGACGAGCCGGTCTCGCTGGAGCCGAAACCGGTGCGGGTCGACATCTACTACCGCACCGGCGCCATGACCGCTGTCATGTCGACGAACCACGAGGAGATCCTGCACTTCATGGGGGAGGTGCGGAGGGCGGGCACCCCGCTGACCGTGCCCTGACCGATCGTCGGTGTCCGGAGTGGATCGGGCGCTGCCATACTCGGCACGATGGGGTCGTCGTCGACGTGACTGTGCAGTTCCGTGTGCTGGGTCCGCCGGAGGTCGTCCGGAACGGGCGGGTGGTGCCCCTCGGCGGGCCGAAGCAGCAGGCGCTGCTGGCCCTGTTCCTGCTGCGGCCGAACCGCTTCGTCGCCGCCGACTGGCTGGTCGACGCGCTCTGGGACTCCCGGCCGCCGGCCAGCGCCCAGACGACGCTGCGCACGTACGTCGCCGGGCTGCGCCGGGCCGTGGAGCCGCAACGGTCCCACCGCGAGCCGGCGCGCGTCCTGCGCAGCCACCCCCGGGGGTACGAGCTGCGGGTCGACGCCGACGCCGTGGACGCGATCCGGTTCGCCGGCCTGGTGGACCGGGCGGCGGACGCGCTCGCGGCCGGGCGGGCGGCGGACGCCGAGCGGACGTACACCGAGGCGCTGGCGTTGTGGCGCGGCGAGCCGCTGGCGGGCGTGGCCGACCTGGCCGCGGTGCGTCCGGAGGCGGCCCGGCTGGCCGAGCTGCGGTTGAGCGCCGAGGAGGGGCGGTTGTCCGCGGCGGTCGCCGCGGGCCGGCACGCGACGCTGCTGCCGGAGCTGCGCCGGTTCGTGTCGGCGCACCCGCTGCGCGAGGGCGCCCGGGCGCAGTTGATGCTGGCGCTGTACCGCTCGGGGCGGCAGACCGAGGCGCTCGCCGTCTTCGACGAGGGGCGCCGGATCCTGGCCGGCGAGTACGGGCTCGACCCGGGGGAGCAGATCCGGGCGGCGCACCGGCTGATCCTGGAGCAGGCCGTACCGCCGGACCGGAGCAGCCCGGCGGAGCCCGGCGGCCCGGCGGCCGGCCGTCCGGCCCCGCCGGAGTGCGACGGCGGACCGCTCGTGGGCCGGGACGCGGAACTGGAGCGGCTGCGGGAGACGCTGGACGCGGCGACCCGGCACGGCGGACGGGTGCTGACCCTGGTGGGGGAGGCCGGCATCGGCAAGACCAGCCTCGCCGCGGCGCTCGGCGCGCGGGCCGCCGCGACCGGCGTGCCGGTGGTCTGGGGTCGGTGCCCGGACGTCGGGCAGGCGCCGCCGTTCTGGCTGTGGAGCCAGGTGGTACGCGCGCTGGTGGCGATGCCGCAGCCGGGCGCCACCGGCCCGGCGAGCCGGCTGGACGGGTTCGCCGCCGGTGCGCCGAGCGGGCCGGCGGACGGTCGCAACCTCGACCCCACGGCGCGGTTCCAGGTGTACGAGGCGGTGTCGGAGCTGGTGCACGCGGCGGCTCGGGATCGTGGCCTGCTAGTGGTCCTCGACGACCTGCACGCCGCCGACCCGGACTCGCTGCTGTTGCTGCGGTTCCTCGCCGCCGCACTGCCGACGTCCCGGGCGCTGGTGGTCGCCACGCTGCGGCCGTACGGCGACGATCCGGCCCTGGTGGCGACCGTCGCCGAGCTGGCGCGCGGACGTGGCTCCGGCCAGGTCCGGCTCGCCGGGCTGGACGCCTCGGCGGTCGCCGACCTGGTCCGGGACCGCACCGGCGAGGCGGCGCCGGAGCCGGTGGTGACCCGGCTGGTCACCCGGACCGGCGGGAACCCGTTCTTCCTCACCGAGCTGCTGCGGTCCCGGGCCGACCCGGGCGCAGACGAGGTGCTGCCGCCGAGCATCCGGGACACCGTGCGGCTGCGGCTCGCCGGACTGCCCGGCCCGACCCGGCGCTGCCTCGACCTGCTCAGCGTGGCCGGACACGACCTGGACCTGGCGGTGCTGGCGGCGGCACTGGACAGCACGGCCGAGGTGATCGCCGAGGACCTCGCCCCGGCCTATCCGGCCGCGCTGGTGGTCGAGACCGGGCCGGGCGCGCTCGCGTTCCGCCATCCGCTGATCGCCGAGGTCACCTACGCCGAGCTGGCCCCGCCGCGCCGGGCCGCGCTGCACGCCCGGCTGGCCGCCGCGTACGAGCAGTCGGCCGGCACCTCCCCGGCGGAGCTGGCCCACCACTACGGCCAGGCGGTCGGGCTGGGCCACGGCGAGGATCACCTGCGGTGGTCGCTGCGCGCCGCCGACGACGCCACCCGCCGGGTCGCCTACGAGGACGCCCTCGGTCACCTGGAACGCGCCGCGCTGCGGCTGGCCCCGGCCGCGCGGACCACGCCCGAGGCGGCGGTCACCGAGCTGACCGTCCAGTTGCACCGCGCGTCCCTGCTCCAGATGACCGTGGGCGTCGGCAGCGACGCGGTCGACCGGGTCTGCGCCCGGGCCCGCGAGCTGCTGACGCTGGTGGGGCCGGACGCCGACGTCCGCCACGCGCTCTGGGCGCTCGGCGAACTCGCCGCCAACCGGGCCGAGTTCGCCATCTGCGCCGACCTCGCCGGGCAGCTCGTACGGGCGCCCGACGACGGCAGCGGGCTGATCGCCGTGGCCGGCGAGTACCTGCTCGGCGCGATCGGCTACTTCACCGGACGGCAGGCCGAGGGCGAGCGGCGGCTCACCGCGGGGATCGAACGGCTGCGTACCGTCGACCGGGCGCTGCTGCGCCGCGAGGTCGGGCGGCGTCCGGTGCTGGCCTGCCACAACTTCCGGGCGCTCGTGCGCTCGATGCGCGGCGACCCGGCCGGCGCGTGGGCGGACATCGCCGCCGCCGAGGCCCTCGCCGAGGAACTCGACGACCCGTACGGCCGGGCCAACGCGGCGCTCTACGCCGCCTGGCTGGCGATGCAGGAACACGACGTCGCCGCGGCCGACGCGGCGGGGCGGCGGTGCCGGGACGTCGGCCGGGCCACCGACCTGCCGCACATGACCGCGGCCGGCGTGTACTTCCTGGAGTGGGCCGCCGCGCGCGGCGGCGACCACGGCCGGCTCGACGCGATGCGCGCCGCCGCCGAGGAGTTCTACCGCCCCGGACTGCGGTCCACCCGGACCATCACGCTCTGCGCGATGGCCGAGGCGTACCTCACCGGCGGCCGTCCGGACACCGCGGCGACGCTGGCCGGGGAGGCGCTGGAGCTGGCGGACCGGGTGGGCGAGCGCGTCTTCGTGGCGGAGCTGCACCGGATCCGCGGCGCGGCCCGGCGCGACCGCGCGGAGTGGGACCTCGGCGCGCGGATCGCCGCCGACCAGGGAGCGGCGCTGCTGCTGCCCCGGTTCGCCGCTTTCTGACCGCTGTGGAGGCCCGCCTCCACGCCGTCTCCACACCCCTTCCACGCCCGGCTGGTGCCCTGGGCGGTGTCGGGTAGGACGGCCGGAGCCGTCCGGGACCACGTTCCGAAGGGGCACCACCATGGAATCAGTTCAGCCGCCGGCTCACCAGGAGGTCGAGGTCGCCGTGATCGGCTGCGGGCCGGTGGGCGCGCTCACCGCCAACCTGCTCGGCGCCCGCGGCGTCAGCACGCTCGTCGTGGAGCGCAGCGCCACGCCGCACGGTCAGCCGCGGGCCTTCTCCTGCGACGACGAGGCGTTGCGCGTCTACCAGCAGGCCGGCCTTCTCGACGAGGTACGCGACTCCACGATCGCGCCGCCGCTGGTGGAGTACGTGAACGGCGCGGGCCGGGTGTTCGCCCGGATGAAGCTGTCCGAGACGGACTTCGGGTACGGGCACGCGCCGCTGCGCTTCTTCGACCAGCCGCGGCTGGAAGGCACGCTGCGCGCCGGGCTGGACCGCTTCCCGCACGTCCGGCTCGCGCTCGGCACCGAGCTGGTCGGGCTGACCCAGGACGAGGACGGCGTGACGGTGCTGCTGTCCGACCCGGCCACCGGGCAGCGGCGCGCGGTCCGCGCCCGGTACGTGCTCGGCTGCGACGGCGCCCGCAGCGCCACCCGCGCCGCCGTCCGGATCCCGCTGTCCGGGGCGAGCTACGCCGAACCGTGGCTGGCCGTCTCCGGCGACGTGCCGTCCGGCGCGGTACGGGTGCCCGACACCACGTTCGTCTGCGACTGGCGGCGCCCGGCGTTCGTCTCTCCCGGTGCGGCCGGCAGCTACCGGATGGAGTTCATGCTGCGCCCGGGCGAGACCGAGGACGAGATGCAGCGGCCGGAGACCATCGCCGCGCTCGTCTCGCCGTACGTCGACCCGGACCGGTTCGCCGTCACCCGGGCGGTGGTCTACACCTTCCACCACCTCGTCGCGCAGCGGTGGCGGGAGGGACGGGTCTTCCTGCTCGGCGACGCGGCCCACCAGATGCCGCCGTTCATGGGCCAGGGACTGTGCAGCGGCCTGCGTGACGCGGCGAACCTGTCGTGGAAGCTGTCGCTCGTGCTGTCCGGCGCCGCCGACCCCGCCGTGCTCGACACGTACGAGACCGAGCGGCGCCCGCACACGGTGGAGATGGCGCGGACGAGCGTTCGGCTGGGGCACGTCTTCCTGGCCCGCAACCGGGTCACCGCCGCGCTGCGCGACACCGCGCTGCGGGCGGTCCAGACGATTCCCCGGGTACGGCGGTTCGTGGAGCGTTTCGAGTTCAAGCCGGTCCCGGCGTACCGGCGGGGCCTGATGGCCGGGGGACGGCGCGACGGCGTGGTCGGCACGATGTTCCCGCAGCCGCGGGTCCTCGTCCCGGGTGCGCCCGGCGAACGCCTGCTCGACGAGGTGCTCGGCGACGGTTTCGTCGTGCTCGGCGCCGTCGGCGTGGACGGTCCGTCCCTACCGTCGCGGCAGGGGCTGCCGGTGCGGTTCGTCGCGGTCCACCCGTCCGGTACGCCGCTCACCGCGCTGCCGGACGAGTCGGGGGACGGCGGGTACGACCGGGTCGACGTCGTCGACGCCGAGGGGGTGCTCGGCGGGTGGCTGCGGCGGCACGGCGCCGAGCTGGTGGTGCTGCGGCCGGACCGGTTCGTGTTCTCGCTGGTCAGGGCCGGTGGCGCCGAGCGGGCCGCGCGGGACCTGTCGGCCGCCCTCGGTGCACTGTCCGATGCGCCGGGCGAGCCGAAGAGCCCAGAGGCGGCGGCACCGGCCCGGTGAGCGGCTCACCGTCCGGACACGGGCGGCACGACCAGCGACGGCGCAATCGGCTTCCCGACCCGTACGCCCGATCTGGACGCACGGGCAGGGGGTTGCCTCGCGTCCGGGCAGAAAGCTCGGGCACGGCGTCGCGCTGTCGTGGACCGCCGACCCTGCCTCAGGACGTGCCGGGCGGACGAGACTCGTACCGGGCGGCCGGTGCGCGCGGCGCCCGGTCCGGGTCGCTGCCGGCCCCGTGGACCTCATCGAGACCCCTCATCTCCTCCAACGACTGTGCGCAGCCGTGCCCTGCGGCCGGTGCGCACGGAAAGGTGACAGTGATGCGATCAGGAAGATTCGGCCCGTGGGCCGGCGCGACCGCGGCCGCTCTGGCCGTGGCGTTGCTCGGTCCCGGGACGGGCATGCCCGGCGCGGCCGCGGCGGGCCGGGCCCAGGGCCCGCCGGGAGCGGGCCTCGCCGCCGGCTGCGAGACGTTCGGGTTCACGGCGATGCCGGCGGTCGCCGGGATCGCCGCTCCTCGTGACGTCGAGGCGGTCGACACCGACCAGAACGGCTTCGACGACCTGCTCGTCGCGTCGGCGAGCGGTGACGGCGACGTGCACCAGCTCATCGCCGTCGGCAACGGGACGTTCCGTACGTCGACGACGCCCGGTGGTCCGCCCGAGGTCTATCCCACCTCGGGCACGCCACGCGCCATCACGGTGGGCTACTTCAACCGGGACGCCAAACCGGACTACGCCGTCGCCACCACCGACGGGGTGGGCGTCTGGTTCGGGGCCGCCGGTGGCGACCCGAGGTTCGGTCCCGGAGGGCGGGTGCTGGCCGGGCGCAGTGTGGCGGACGTGGCGGTGGCCGACTTCGACCGCGACCTGCTGCCCGACCTCGCCGCCGTCGACCCCGCCGTGCAGAGCGATCCGGACGACGACCGGGTACAGGTGTTCCGCAACCTCAACGGCGGCGCCTTCGACGCGAGGTTCCTCCTCGGCGACCAGGCGGCGTACGTCCGGCCCGACTTCCTCGCCGCCGGCGACCTGACCGGCAACGGCGTGCCCGATGTGCTGTTCAGCAGCCGCGTGCAGAGCACCGTGTCGGTGATCCGCGACGGCAGCAACAGCCCCGCGCCCCGGGTCGAAGAGCTGGGCGAGGCGTGGAAGCCCGTGATCGCCGACTTCGACCTCGACGGGCGGCTCGACGCGGCCGTCGCGATCCTCGGCGAGGACCGGATCCGGTTGTGGAGCGACTTCCGCGACCCGCCGGCCGGCGGCTTCCCGCCGGCGCCCCGGGAGCTGCCGTCGCTGGACCTGGGGCCGCTGACCCCGGGACGCGAGGGCCCGCACGACGTGGACGTCGCCGACGTCAACCGGGACGGCCGTCCGGATCTGGTGGTGGTCGGCTACGCCAGCCGCGCCGTCTACGTCTTCCCCGGCAACGGTGACGGCACGTTCGGCAGCCCGGCGGTGCTCGCGGCGGGCAGCCGGCCGGTGCAGGCGGCGGTGGGCCGGTTCGACAACAACCAGTCCCTCGACGTGGCGGTCCTGGACGAGGTCGACAACACCCTGCGCGTCTACCTGAACACCTGCACCGCACCCGGTCCGAACCTCAGGGTGAGCGGGGTGGAGGCCACCCAGGTGATCCAGGACCTGGGCAACTCCGTGGACCTGGTCGCCGACCGCCGCACCGTCGTGCGGGCGTACGTGGGCACCGACGCACAGACGCCCGCGGTGACGGCCGCTCTGCACGGGTTCCGGCCCGACGGCACGTCGCTGGGCCTGCCGGTCGCCCCGGCCAACCCGGGCCGCCTGCTGGTGCCGGACCGGACGGTACGGCGCGGACAGCTGGGCGGCGGGTTCCTGTTCGAGCTGCCCACCCAGTGGACGAGCGAGGGAGAGGTCAGACTGCGGGTCGAGATCAACCCGGACCGCCGCGTCACCGAGCCCGACTACCTGGACAACGTCGTCGAACGCACGGTGCGCTTCCAGGCGTCCAAGCCGGTGCGCGTCAAGCTGATCCGGTTCGGCTACCAGCGCGACGGACAGACCGTGCTGCCTCCCGAGTCCGACCTGGACCGGGCCGAGTCTCTGCTGCGGCGCACGCTGCCGACGAGCCGGCTGGAGGTCACCCGGGCCGACTACCGCGACGACACCCCGTTCTTCTGGATCGGCGACGACAGCTTCTATCTCGACGCGCAGGACGCGCGTTCGGTGCTCGACAGCTACCGGCGGGCGACGGCAGGGACGCGGGAACCCGGCGTCTACCACCTGGTCATGGTGAACCGGGACCGGATGGGCGGCGTCGCCGAGAACATCCCCGGGTGGGTGGCGGTCGGCGGCTCGCACAACCCCACGACCATCCAGCACGAGCTGGGGCACCTGCTCGGCGCGCAGCACGTGGAGTGCACGGACAATCCCGGCGACGAGACCGGGCCCCGGTCCTACCCGTACCCGCGCGGCACCATCGGCGGGCCCGACCCGGCGAACCCCAGCTTCGCCGGCTACGACATCGGCGACTACTCGGTCGGCGCTCCGCGCCGGGTCGTCTGGGCGCCGGACACCAGCCCGCCGGTCGCCGACCTGATGAGCTACTGCCCGCGCACGTGGGTCTCCGACGACCTGTGGCGGCTGTGGCGCAACCGCGTCCAGAACCCGCCCGCCCAGCAGGGCGCGACCGGTGACCTGCTGGCGCTGTCCGGCGCCGTCGGCGACGGCGCCGCCACCCTCACCGGGCAGCGCCTGACCCGCACCACCCAGCGCCCCGCCACGACGCCCGGCCCGTACGCGCTGCGGCTGCTCGACGCCGCCGGGGCGACACTCGCCGAGCACCCGTTCACCCCGGCGGCGGCCACCGAGCACGCCGCGACCCGCCCGTTCCACGAGGTCGTCGACTTCGCCCCCGGCACCCGCCGGGTGACGCTCGTGGACACCCGCGCCGGGCGGAACCTCGCCACGCTCCCGGTGTCGGCGAACCCGCCAGTCGTGGCGCTGGCGGGCGAGGCGCCGCCCGCGTCCGTGCCGGCGACCGGGCCCGTCACGGTGGGCTGGACGGCCGGCGACGCCGACGGCGGTCCGGTCACCGCGAGCGTCCTGTACAGCCCGGACGGCGCCGACGACTGGCGGGTGCTGGCCGCCGGGCTCACCGGGACGTCGTACACACTGGACGCCGCGCAGCTCGCGGGCACCGGCGGCGCGGCGACCGGCCGGTTGCGGGTGCGGGTGACCGACGGGGTGAACACCGCCGACGCGACGAGCGGCCCGCTCACCGTCGCCGGCAAGAACCCTTCGGTACGGATCACCGCCCCGATCGGTGGCACGTTCTTCGCCACCGGGCAGACCGTCACGCTCGCCGCGACCGTCACCGACCCGGAGCAGGGCGACCTGGACGGATCGGCCGTGCGTTGGACCTCCGACCGCGACGGTGACCTCGGCACCGGCGCCACCCGTACCCCGGGGCAGCTCAGCGAGGGACGGCACGTCGTCACGGTCACCGCCACCGACGCCGACGGCCTCCGGGCCACCGCGCGTACCGAGGTGACGGTGGGCCGGGTCCTGCCGGCCGGCGGACCGCCGACCGCGGACGCCGGGCCGGACCGGACCGCCGTCGAGGGCGACACCGTCACCCTCGACGCGACCGGCACCACCGACCCGGACGGCGACCCGGTGACCCTGTCCTGGACCGTGCTCGCCCAGCCCGACGGTGGCGGGCTCGGCGGCGGCCCGCAGCTGGAGGGCCCGGCCCGCACGCCGTCGTTCCGAGCCGACCGGGCCGGCACGTACCGGCTGGAACTCACCGCCACCGACGCCCGACACGGCACCACCACCGACACGGTGACCGTCACCGTGGCGAACCGGCCGATCGAGGTGAGCCCGATCGCGCTCGACGAGGAGCTGCGGGTGGCCGGACCGGTCACGGTGCGGGCCACGTTCACCGACCCGGGCGTGCCGGACACGCACCGGTGCGCGGTCGACTGGGACGGCGACGGTCCGGCCCCGGCCACGCCCGGTGTGGTCACCGGGGAGCGCAACGAGGGCGGCTGCGTCGCCACCGGCGATCTCCGGCCCGGTGTGCACGTCGCGCGGCTCACCGTGACCGGCGACGACGGCGGAACCGGGCAGCAGCAGGTACGGATCGTGGTCTACGACCCGTCGGACGTCACCGTGGCCGGCTCGGGCGCGATCGTCTCACCGGCGGGTGCGCTCAGCGCGGACGTGGCCGCCACCGGGCCGGGGGAGTTCGCCTTCGTCGCGGGCCTGGTGAAGGGCTCGCCCACGCCGTTCGGCGCGACCACCTTCCGGCTGCCGGGAAGCGAGTTCACCTTCGCCGGTACGACACACGAGCGCCTGACCGTCGCCGGGCCGGTCGGCCGGTACCAGGGCGAGGGCACGGTGAACGGCCGGCCGGGGTACGCGTACCAGCTCACGGTCGCCGACGCCCCGGACGGACGTGACGTGGACCGGTTCCGGATCAGGATCTGGGAGAGCGACGGAGGGCGTGTCGTCTACGACAGCGGCCGGGGCGCACCGGACGATCTCGACCCGGCGCACCTGCAACCGCTGAACCAGGGCCGCGTCGTGGTCGTCGGCTAGCCGGCCCTCCCGCCGTCCGCCCCTCCTCGGTGGCGGACGGCGGGAGGCGGCGCCGCTCACACCACGTCGGACACCCGGGTCAGGTTGGTGCGCTGCCAGTCGTGGTCGCCCAGCGAACGGGACAGCAGCTGGATGTTGCCGTTCGCCGCCGTGTACGTGATCTGGAGCCGGCCGCCGCCCAGCCACACCGACAGCAGGGTGTTCCCCACCGGCGGCATCCCGTCGATCTGCACCCGCTCGGCCTGCCACGTGTCACCGTCGCCGGTCAGCTCCCACAGCCCGCCGTCGAAGTCGGCGAAGACCAGCAGCCAGCCGTCGGGTGCGCCGTCCGTGCCGGGCAGCCGCTGCACCGCCGACGCGCTGCACTCCGGCAGGCCGAGTTCGGCGGTCAGCGAACGCGTGTGCCAGGCGCCGTCGTCGCCGACGGCGTACATCCGGATGTCCTGCCGGTGGTCGAGGCCGAACACCCGGTGCCGTTCGCCGGCCCGGTGTTCGCCCCAGACCGGCATCATGGTCAGCGGTAGCGGGTTCTCCGCCTGGGTGGCCCAGGTCAGCGAGATCTGCCCCCAGCCCTCCGGGCCCTCCCACAGCATCCGCAGGTGCTCCTCGGCGTCCCGGTAGACGATCACGTCCAGGCCGGTGACGCCGTCGACGTACCCGTAGGGCGTGCCGTCGGCGGCGACCGCGCCCTCCACCGACACGTCCTGCCAGACCCAGCCCTCGCCGGGCGCCTGGGACAGCCGGATCGTCCGGCCGTCCGTGGCGCTGTACACGACCCGCTGGGTGTCGCCGTTGCGGTAGGCGTGCGGGCCGTACCGCACGGCGGGCGGGTCGCCGCTGTCCTGCGTCAGGTCACCCCACCACCACTGGCCCTGGTCGTACCAGATCTGGTAGACGTGGCCGCCGTCCCCGGCGTAGACGTACGACGGCACGCCGTCGTGGGCGAAGAACGGCGACGGGGAACTGCCGCGGGCCATCCGGGGCGCGCCCACGTCCGCGGTGAGCCTCGTCCACGTCCACCCGTCGCCTTCGGGGTAGTGCACCACCAGGTGCCGCTCGCAGTCGGAGTAGGCGACGTGGTCGACGTCCGGCAGCACCCGGATGCCGACGCCGTCGGTGAACGGCAGCCGCCCGTACATGGCGAAGAAGCCGTTGCGGTCGTCGGACTTCGGCACCCGGTACCAGCTCGCGTTGCGGTGCATCACGTTGCCGCTCTTGCCGTGGTTGAGCCCGAACGCGTGGCCGATCTCGTGCGTGGCGACGTGCCGGAAGTCGGGGCCGTGGAGGTCGACGTCGAAGTACCCGTGCGCGTCCCAGTTGATCTTCCGGTTGAAGATGACCGGAAGCTGGCCGCCGGCATCCGGCCAGCCGGGGGCGGCGGACCACTTGGTCACCGCGTAGACGGTCCGGAACCAGCCGGTGTCGTGGAAGACCGGGTCGTCGCCGACGGAGAGGACGATGTCCGCCTGCGCGGGGTCGAAGACGCGGGTGAACTCGAACGGCCCGTGCCAGTTCTCGCCCAGCACCTCGCGCCACACGTCGAACGACACCTGGATCAGCTCGTGCTTCAGTGCGTCGGTGAACTCGTCCCGCGCGTACGGCATCGTCATGTCACCGAGGTGGTAGGTCAGGTTCGTGTGCCGGAAGTGCCCGCCCTGGAGGACGAAACCGGTGGTGGTCGTCCGGTCCGGGGTGCCGCACCCCGGTGCGGTCAGGTGGGCGGCGGTGACGGCGTCGGGCCGCCCGGTCACCGGCAGCTCGTGGAACGTCTGGTACGCCCGGATCGCCGCGCCGAGCCCGGTGGCGGGGGCGAAGCCCGCCTCGGTGAGCAGTGTGGCGACCGCGTCCAGGGGCAGGTCGGCCACGTCCGGCCGGATCAGCGACACGGTGCCGTCCACCACGTCGCCCACGTACGCCGTGCCGTCTGCGGTGACCGCCACCGCGTACGGAGCGTGGCCGGTGGTGATCGGATCGAGCGTGCGCGGCGCGTACGGGTTGGTGGTGTCGACGAGCTGGACCCCCTTGTCGGTGGCCAGCCAGGCCCGGGACAGTCCCGGTACGGCCGCGAGGTCGCGGACGCCGGCCGCGCACGGCACCGCGCCGAGCCGCTGGCCGGTGTCCGGGTCGTGCACGCCGAACAGCGGGTGCACGGTCCCGCCGCCGAGCGAGCCGACGTAGATCATCCCGTCGTGCGCGACAGCCACCCCGCCCGGCTGGAGGTGGGCGGGCTCGATCGGCGCCACGGTGAGCGTCCCGTCCGGACGCAGCACGGCGAGCGCGTCGTCGGCCGGCACGAGGCCCTTGACGTACAGCGACGCGTAGACGGTGCCGTCCGGGGCCACCGCGAGCCGGATCGGCGCCGACGGCAGCGGCACTGTGCTCCGCTGCGTGGTGTCGGCCAGCTCGATGACGTGCAGCCGCTTGTGTGCCCAGTCGGCGGTGTAGAGCAGGTCGGCCACCGGATCCACGGCGATCGCGATCAGCCCGAAGCCGATCGGGATGTCGGTGACGGTGCCGGTGGCCAGGTCGCACCGGGAGACGCTGTAGCTCTGCACCCCCCGGTTCATCACGTACGCCTGCCCGCGGCCGGGGTGCCAGGCCACCGCGCGGGGCTCGTGACCGACCGGCAGGGACGGGCGGACCGGGGTGAGGGTACGCGGGTCGAGCACGTGCAGCCGGCCGGCGCCGGACGCGGGGTAGTGGGTGACGAGCAGCGCCGTGCCGGTGCCCGTGATGGCGTGCACGGAACCGGGATCGGCGGCGGTGCCGAGGGCGACCTGGAGCTGAGGCGGTGGGGTGGGAGCGGGAGTGGTCATGACGTCCTCCACTGGACGTGAATGCTTCGCGACCCACCGTAGGGCCATGCGCCTGACCTGCGGATTCTTCGTCGTTGATCCGGCAGTGTCGATGTGCGGGGCCTTGCCGAGATCCGTTCACGAGCGTAGGAAGAACACCACCGTCCGATGTCGAAGGAGACACGCGTGCCCACCACCAGACGGCTCCGTCTCGCCGTGTCCGCGTTGGTGACCGCATCGGTCGTGCTGCTCGGCTCCGGCGCCACCGCGGCGCCGTCCGCGCCGCCCGCGCCGGCCGGGCAGCGGTCCTGCGACCCGATCGACCCGGCGGCCTGCCTGCTGCCGTTCCCCAACGACTACTTCACCGTCCCGGACCGCAGCACCCCGACCGGCAAGCGGGTCCGGTTCGCGGCCTCCGCGATGCCCGCCAACGTGCTCGGCGTACCGATCGACCCGGCCGAGTGGAACCGGCAGGACGGATTCAGCCCCGGCTCGCCGATCCTGGCCCGCGTACCCGGCCTCGACGCCGCGCGGACGCGGATCGCGCCGGTCACCGACGTCGGCCGCTCGCTGGCGCCGGACGCGCCGATCGTGCTGCTCGACGCCCGCACCGGCCGGCGTACGCCGTACTGGGCGGAACTGGACGCGCACGCGACCGGCAGCCCGGACCGGCAGGCGCTGATCATCCGGCCGGCGGTGGCGCTGACCGAGGGCGCCCGGTACGTCGTCGGCCTGCGCGGCATGCGCGACGGCGACGGCGCGCTGATCCCGGCGCCGAAGGCGTTCCGCGCGTACGTCACCGGCGCCGGCCTGGACCGGCGGGACCCGCGCGCGCCGCAGATGAAGCGGATCCTCGCCGACCTGAGCCGGGCCGGGGTCAAGCGGCACAGCCTCTACCTCGCGTGGGACTTCACGGTCGCCAGCCGGCAGGGCCTGACCGGGCGGATGCTGGCGGTCCGGGACGGCGCGTTCGCCGCGCTCGGCCGCCGCGCGCCCTCGTTCACCGTCAGCCAGGTCACCGACTACACGCCGGAGCAGGATCCGCTGATCGCCCGGCAGGTGACCGGTACCGTCGCCGTACCGTCCTACCTGACCGGTGACGGCGGACCGGGTTCCCGCCTGCACTACGGGCCGCCCGGCGGCGACGGCACCCCGCCGACGCCGAGCGCCCTGCCCACACCCTCCGGCACGACCGTGGCGGCCGACTTCGTCTGCAACATCCCGCGCAGCGCGTCCGCCGCGCGACCGGCCCACCTCTCGCTCTACGGCCACGGCCTGCTCGGCCGGCCGACCGAGATCAACGCCGGCAACGTCAAGACCATGTCGCAGACGTACGACTTCACGTTCTGCGCGACGAGCTGGATCGGCATGGCCGCGGCCGACGTGCCGTACGTGGCGGGCGCCTTCACCGACCTCAGCGCCTTCCCGGCGGTGGCCGACCGGCTCCAGCAGAGCTTCCTGAACTTCCTGTTCCTGGGCCGGACGATGATCCACCGCAACGGCTTCGCCGCCCACCCGGCGTTCCGCGACGCCGCCGGGCGGCCGCTGATCGACGTGGCCGGCGGGCTGCACTACGACGGCAACAGCCAGGGCGGCATCAACGGCGGCGCGCTCACCGCCATCGCCCAGGACTGGACCCGGTCGGTGCTCGGGGTGCCCGGGATGAACTACTCCACGCTGCTGCAACGCAGTGTCGACTTCGCCCCGTTCCAGACCGTCATGGACGGCTACTACCCGGACAAGATCGACCAGCAGATCGTCTTCGGTCTGCTCCAGATGCTGTGGGACCGTTCCGAGGCCAACGGGTACGCCCAGCACATGACCGACCGGCCGCTACCGCGTACCCCGGCGCACCGGGTGCTGATGCACGTGGCGTTCGCCGACCAGCAGGTCTCGACCGCCGCGGCGGAGGTCCAGGCGCGCACCATCGGCGCCCGCCTGCACACCCCGGCGCTCGCCCCCGGGTGGTCGCCGGACGTGCGGCCGTTCTGGGGCATCGCGCCGATCCGCAGGTACCCGTACGCCGGCTCGGCCATCGTGGTGTGGAACAGCGGTGCGGCGTACGCGCCGCCGCCGACGAACCTCGCACCGGCCGGACCGGAGTACGGCGAGGACTCGCACGAGTTCCCGCGTGCCCAGCCCGGCGCCCAGCGGCAGAAGGCGGTGTTCCTGCTCACCGGCAAGGTGATCGACGTCTGCGCGGGCGGTCCCTGCCCGTGACGTAGCCGCCGTTCGCCTGCGCGGCACCAGGCCCGGCCGGCTGCTGTTCGCCACCAGAGGTAGAACGATCGGTCTTGACGTTGGGGCGGCGCACCGTCATGCTGGTGGAAGACAGAACGTTCGTTCTACTTGCGGCCCCGACGGCCGCCGGGCGTTCGCGCGCTCAGGAACCACCGAGAGGACGTCCATGACCACCTCCGTCACCACCCCTCACGTCCCGGCCACCGCGGCCGGACTGCGGCGGCTGTACTTCGTCCGCTTCGTCTTCGCCGCCGTGTGGGCCGCCGTGACGCTCCCGCTCGCCGGGCACCTCGACCCGGTGACCGTGACGCTGCTCGTGATCTACCCGCTGTTCGACGTGGCCGCCGCCGTGGCCGACATCCGCGCCTCGCGGACCACCGGAACGCCGGCCCTGCTCTACGTGAACGTCGCGGTGAGCCTGCTGGCCGCCGTCGGCCTGGCCGTCGCCGGTACGTCCGGCGTCCCGGCCGTGCTGCGGGTGTGGGGCGCCTGGGCGATCGTGGCCGGACTCGTCCAGCTGGTCGTGGCCGTGCCCCGCCGCCGGCTGGGCGGTCAGTGGCCGATGATCCTCAGTGGCGGCATCTCCGTCCTCGCCGGAGCGTCGTTCGTCGCGGCCGCGTCGGCTGACGATCCGGCGCTGACCGGCGCGATCGGCTACGCCGTTCCCGGCGCCGTGTTCTTCCTCGTCTCGGCCGTCCGGCTCGGCCGCGCGGCGCGCGTGGGCGCCTCGCCCGAGGTGGCCTGAGCACCGGATCAGCCGGTGGATCCGGCCGTCCCGCGCTCGCTGTTGACCCGCAGAAGCCCTTCGGCCCCGTGCAGGAACGTCTCCGCCACCAGCGCGGGGTCGAAGAGGCAGCCGGCCGCCATGGCACCGTCGCGGAGCATGACGAAGTGGCGGGCGGCGGCGTCGGCCGTCGGCTCGTGGACCTGCGCCATCTGGGCGGTGAGCGTGTCCAGGAACCATTGGCGGTGGGCGATGATCTCCCGGTGCACCGGATGCTCGTCGTCCGGATATTCCGCCGCCGCGTTCAGGAATGCGCAGCCGCGGAATCCGGGGGACCGGATGCCCTGGGCGACGGAGTCGGCGACGGCCAGCAGGCGATCGACCGGAGAAGGGTTGTCCGCGATCGCCGCCTCCACGAGGGCGCGGTCCATTTCGTGCACCCGACGCAAATAGGCGAGAATGAGGTCGTCCTTGCCGGGGAAGTGCCGGTAAAAGGTGGCGCGGGTGACTTTCGCCTCCGCGATGATCCGGTCGACCCCGACGGAATGGATGCCTTCGGCGTAGAAGACTCTGGTCGCCGTGTCGAGGAGCCGGAGCCGTGCCTCCGAGGGCCGGGTGCCAGAGCTGTCACGCGCCATGGGCTCCATGGTAACGAACAGAACGTTCGGTCCGGGCCGGGCCGCCGGCCCCCGCGGGGCGGGCCGGTTCTCAGCATTCTCTCAGCCGGGCGTCCGTGGGAATCGGTTGCGGGATTCGGGCTCCTCGGATAGCGACGGGAGGGTCTGTGTGACCATTCGCTGGCGTTTCCGCATTCCGCTGACAGCGATTCCGTGCGTGCCCGATATTGGAGTCTCTACCGGGCCTGTCGAAAGGGATGTCAGATGAACGCACCCATGCCGGAGACCGGAATGCCGACTGTCGTGCTCGTTCACGGGGCATTCGTGGACGGGTCGAGCTGGAACGGGGTGATCGCCGACCTCCAGCGCCGGGGCTATCCGGCCATCGCCGTCGCGAACCCGCTGCGCAGCGTGGCGGGAGACGCCGCCTACCTGCGTGCCCTCGTGGACAGCCTGTCCGGACCGGTCGTGCTGGCCGCCCACTCGTACGGGGGAGCGATCATCACCGAGGCCGCGGACGGCGCCGCCAACGTCCGGGCCCTGGTGTACGTCGCCAGCTTCAGCCCGGATGCCGGCGAGTCGGTTGCCGACCTGAACGCGAGGTTCCCCGGCAGCCGGCTCGCCGACAACATCCAGGCGGTGCCGATCCCCGTGCAGGACGGCAGCGCGGACATGGACCAGTACGTCAAGCAGGAGACCTATCCGGACTTCTTCGCCCCCGACGTCCCCCGGGAGACCGCCGCGGTGATGGCGGCCACGCAGCGGCCGGCCGCGGCGAACACGCTGACCGACAGCGTGACGCGGGCCGCCTGGAAGAGCATCCCGTCCTGGACGCTCGTCACCACCCAGGACCTGGCGATCCCGCCGGATCTGCAGCGCTTCCTGGCGCAGCGGGCCGGGTCGACGACGGTCGAGGTCGACGCGTCCCACGCGGTGACCGTCTCGCAGCCGGCCGCCGTCGCGGACCTCATCGTCACGGCGGCGCAGGCAACGTCGAAGTGACGTCCCGCGGCCGGACCGGACTGATGTCCTAGGACGGTCGAGAGGGTGTGCCGGCGGCGACGGCCGGCACACCCCTGCGGCGGTGTCGATCGTGGAGGTCTGCGTCTCACGGCGGATGCGGGCGGCGGTGACGCCGCGTCCGAACCGTCCGGCGGCCCTTCGTGCATCGGGGATCCGCGATGCTAGCCTGCCCGTCTGGTATGGACAGCTTCCTCGACCGGGTTCAAGAGTGGATCGATGACGGATGGTTCGGACGCCGGGCGTTCGCGGCACCACGCAACGTCCGGGGCCACGCCCGTGACCGGCACCCGAGGTGGTCGCGGGTGACCCGGACCGCACCTGCGGTCGTCCGGGCCGTGCTCGCCGCAGTCGTCGCGTCCGCGCTGCTCGCGCTGACGCCGCCCGCGTGGGCCGCCGGCGGCGTCAGCGCGGTCGCGCCCGCCGCCCGCGCCGAGGGCGACCACGTCAAGTACTACACGGTCGAGGTGACCCACCAGGGCGAGCCGGAGAACCTCACCGAGATCGCGGAGCGGTTCCTGGGCGACGGCTCGCGCGCTGCCGAGCTGTTCGCCCTCAACACCGGGCGGATCCAGCCGGACGGCGCCACACTGACCGACGGCTCCCGGCTCCGGGCCGGCTGGGTGCTGGTGCTGCCGTGGGACGCGCACGGCAGCGAGGTCCGCCAGGGCGTTGCGCCGGCCGGGAAGCC
Organism: Micromonospora sp. C28ISP2-4; assembly: GCF_030519385.1. Taxonomy (NCBI): domain Bacteria; kingdom Bacillati; phylum Actinomycetota; class Actinomycetes; order Micromonosporales; family Micromonosporaceae; genus Micromonospora; species Micromonospora sp. C28ISP2-4. The sequence goes on from NZ_JAUMKG010000006.1 coordinate 259,432, forward strand.
GGCGCCCGGCAGGTCCACGCCGGCCGGGCGGCAACCCGCCGACGATGCGGCCGCCCGCCCGCCGAAGGGGTGCGGCACCGCCGCGACCTCGCGCGCCCGGTCACAGTGGGCCGGTCCGCGCGTCGCCGCCGACCAGGCGTGGCCGCACAGCCGGGGCCGGGACCAGCTCGTGGCCGTCGTCGACTCCGGTGTCGCCGGCGGCGTGCCGTCGCTCGCCGGCCGGGTGACGACGGGCGTCGACCGGGCGACCGGTGGCACTCGCGGTGACGCCGACTGCCTCGGCACGGGCACGGCGATGGCCGGGCTGATCGTGGCGCAGCCGGTGAAGGGGTCGACAGTGGCCGGCGTCGCGCCGGACGCGGCGGTCATGCCGGTCCGGGTGGCGGGCCGGACTCCTGGCGCCTCGACCGCGGCGAGCGTGGCGGGCATCCGGGCGGCGGTCGGCTCCGGCGCCTCCGTCATCGCGGTCGGGCCACAGGTGGACCTCGGTCAGGCGGACGTGGTGTCCGCCGTCAACGAGGCGGTCGACGCCGGCGTGGTGGTAGTGGTGGGCGCCGCGGGCGAGTCGGCGCCGCCGGAACCGGACGTGCCACTGCACGACGCGGTGCTGCGCGTCGGCGGGATCGGGGCCGACGGGGGTACGGCCGACGGCTACCGCACCGGCGGCGTGGACGTGGTCGCACCCGGCGTCGACGTGACAAGCCTCGGCATCAGCGGCGCGCGACCGGTGAGCGGCACCGGCACCCACCTCGCCGTCGCGTACGTGGCGGGGCAGGCGGCGTTGATCCGGTCGGCGTACCCGGACCTCGACCCGGCGCAGGTCCGCAACCGGGTGCTGAAGACCGCGAAGACCACCGGCGGCGTCGCGCCGGAGATCGACCTGACGGCCTCCGTCACCGCCGTGCTGCCCGAGGAGGCGCCCCGAGCACAGGCGGCCGAGCAGGCGTCCGGCGCCACCACCGGGATCGGCCGCCGGGCGGCGTTGCTGGCGCTCGCCGGGCTGGCGGCGCTCGCCGCCCTGCTGCTGGGTCTGCGCGCCCGCAGGTTGGCGCGGAGCGGTGCCGGGCGGCCCGAGACGGCACCCGCCGAGGCCGAGGCGGCATCGCCGTCCGTCCCCACCGTCGCGGCGGACCTCGCCGCGACGCGGACCGATCCGGTCGTGGCCGCACCGACCCCGGCCGTGGCCGCCCCGGCCGTCCGGACGGCCGCCGATCCGGCCCTCGCCGGTCCGGCCGCCGCCGATCCGGTCCTCGCCGGCCCTGCCGTCGTGCCTGCCACCGAGGACGCCGCTGTCGACGACACCGCTCCGGCCGGTACGGGTCCGGCCGACGCCAGGCCGGACGTGACGGCGGCGGTGGCGGAGCTGAGCCGTGACCCCGCGCTGCGGCACCTGGCCGCCGACGAGGCGGGCATGGCATACCTGGCGGAGACCCGGCCGGAGGCGCGGGAGAAGGCGCTCATCGGCCTGGTGCCGGGCATGGACGACGACACGGTGGCCGCGCTGCCGGCGATGGTGACGGCGCTGCCCGGCACCGACGAGCAGGAGCAGTCGCTCACCGGCGTCCTGGTCGACGTCCGGCGTCACCTGCGCGGCGACCCGCTCGCGCTGGACCGGGCGCTGGTGCGGGCCGGGAAGATCCGGTGGCAGTCCCAGCACGAGCTGGCCGAGCACGTCACGTCGTACGCGCAGCAGCATCCGGAGCTGGCACGCCTCGCCACCGCCATCGCCGAGACGCGCTGGTCGAGCGGCGCCCAGGAGCCGGCGCGAGGGAGCTGATCAGAGCAGCACGAGTTCCTGGGCCAGCATGTCGGTCCAGGTGCGGCGGGTGAAGTTGCAGCCCGTGTGCGACACGAACTGCTCCAGCGTGCGTACCGGTCCGATGCCGAGCCGATCGGTCGGCGGGGTGTGCAGCATGTAGAGCACCCGGCGGCGGCTCAGCTCCTCGTAACGGGCCCAGTCGGACTCGACATGGTCGCTCCAGTGCCGCGGCCTGTCCTGGCGGATGTAGTAGTGCCAGGTCAGCACCTCGGTGGGGTGGAACAGGTCGTAGCCCCACGTGAAGGCGCGCAGGGCGAGGGTGATCTCCTCGCCGTGGAAGTAGATGCCCGGGTCGTAGGGCACCTCGTCGACGAACGAGCCGGGCGCGAAGAGGAACCCGGCGGCCAGGAAGAGCGCCGGCTTGGGCGGTACGCCGGGCGCGGCCCCCTCGATCAGACGCTGGCCGAAGACCGGCACGCCGAACGTCGTCCAGTCGCTGACGACGATCTCGGCGGGCGCGCCCGCGCCGGTGAACTCCTGATCGGGCTCGTAGCTCGCCGGGTACGCGGTCAGGACCGGCTTCGCCGCACCCGTCTCCCGCGCCATCCGGATCATCCGTACGTCCCAGTCCGGCGCGAACCGGGTGTGGCTGTCCACCTGCAACAGCCAGTCCTCGCCGCGATACCGCTGGAACGTCTTGTCCCGGGCCCAGCAGGCGCCCCGGCTGTCGCGGGCGTCGTACTCCTGCACGTCCACCTGCGGCAGGTCCCGGATGGCGGAGATGTCCTCGTCGCCGAGGTGCTGCCAGCACACCGCGATCCGGACGTCGTCCGGGTGCGCCGCCTTGGCCAGGCAGTCCAGCACCGTCGGCACCAGTTCCCGGTCCCGGTACGACGCGATCGCCACGAAGATCGTCATGCCTGCGCCTCCGCCGGGACGAGGGCGTACGACTGGAACAGCAGCGCCAGCGCGCGGTGCTCGTCGGCGGGGTCGGTGGCCGGGAGCCGGTCGCCGCGCGACCGGATGTGGGCCAGGATGTGGGCCAGGAGGTCCGGTTCCGGCGCCAGCCCGTACGCCTGGAGGTAGTAGGCGACGGACTCGGGCCAGAGCCAGCGCCCGTCGGTGCGGTAGGTCATCGGCACGACCTGCCCGCGTCCGGGCTCCACCACGTCGAGCCCGCGCGCGGAGGTGGCGAGCACCGGCGTGCCCGCGTCGAGGTACGCCGCCGCCCGCGCGAGGCCGGTGCCGGACAGCCGTTCGCGGTCCGGCGCGAAGCGCGCCCCGTCGTCGTCCACCTCGTCGAAGACACGGGCGATCCGCAGCGGCCCGGTGTCCCGGTCGGCCCAGAGCAGCGCGCCGGACCGGCGGGCCGCGGCCGAGTACGGCGGCAGCTTCTCGCCGGGGCGGTACACCTCGACCAGCGGGGCCGAGATCCCGGCCGCGGCGAGCGCCCGCATCACTGTCGCCGCCGTCTCCGCCTGCGGCCCGTCCGTCTCCAGCACGTAGACCGGCGCCGGCGGGATCACCGCGGCGGCCCACTCCGGGGCGATCCGCCATCCGCGCCACAGCGCCACCGCGCCGGGCTGCTGCCGGGCGGCGGCGACGGCGACCCGGTCGGTGTCGTCCATCAGGCCCTCGCGGCCGGTGAGGTCGGCCAGCGGCGGCACCCGCCCGCCGAAGACACGCGGATTGGGTACGGCCGACGCGAACGTGAACTCCAGGTCGACCGGTCCGGGCGGCTCGGGAAGGGACACCGTGCCGGTGTCGGCGAGCCGTAGCCGCGCACCGGCGAGCATCGCGTCCGGCACCCGGCCACCGAGGTGCAGCAGCGCGCTGTGCAGCTCGTCCTGCTCCGTCATCCCCGGCCTCCTCGCGTCCTCGACGGCGGGCGTCGGCGCATTCGACCACGGCGGCCCACGGAAGCACCGCCCAGCGCCGAGGCTCGTGCCCGAAGGACACCGCGACCCGAGGCGTTCGTGCACCCGGTCAGAGCGGCGCCCCCGTGCGTACCAGCGCGGCGAGCGCCCGGTGGACGGCGACCGCGTCGGCCGCCGGGGGCGGGTCGGCCCGGCACCGCCGCAGGTGCCGCAGCAGACCCTCGTCGGCCAGCGCCCCCTCGTCGAGCAGCCGGTCGGCCAGGGCGACCGGCCACACCCAGGCGCCGTCGGTGCGCAGGTGCGCGGTCAGGGCGGGCGCGGACCGCAGGTGGGTGACGAACGGCCCGACCTCGTCGTCGTCGACCGGCAGCCACGCGGCCCCGTCGGCGGCCAGGCGCACCTCGCCGGGCGGCTGCGGCGCCCAGATCAGCGCGGACCGGCAGCGGGCGGCCCACTGGTACGCGGGCAGCGGCAGGTCGGGCCGGTACACCTCGACCGGCGCGGTGTGCCCGGCGTCGGCGAGCGCCCGCTGCCCCCGGTCGGCGATCTCGGGCAGCTCGTCGTCGGGCACCGTCGCCTCGACGAGGTAGACGCGCACCGCGTCCACCGTGTCGTCCGGTTCCCGCGTGATCCGCCAGCAGCGCCACACCCCGGTGGTGCGCGCCGGGTCCAGCACGTCGAGCAGCACCCGGTCGAGGTCGTCCACGGTGCCGCCCGCTGTCTCGTCCACCACGGGCGGCGCGGTCGTCGCGTACAGCGGCAGGTCGGCCGGCGGGAACGGGACGAACAGGGCTGCCGGGTCGGCGTCCACGTCCTCGTCGGCCGCCGGTTCGGGCAGCAGCGGAGTCTCCGGGGGCAGCAGCGCGGTCAGGGCCGCGATCTCCGCCGCGGACTGCGGGAACGCGCCGAGCAGCCGGGCCGCGCAGGCGCCGTGGTCGCCGCGGGCGAGCAGCGTACGCAGACCGGCGAGGTCGTCGTCCGGGATCCGGCCGGCGGCGCGCAGGCAGAGCAGGTGCAGCAGGCCCGTGCTCATGGCGTCGCCGCCGTGTCGCGCAGGAAGGCTGCGGCCAGGCGGGCTGGCGTGGCGCCGCCGGGGTTGACGAGCGCGTCGCGGTCACCGGCCACGTCGGCCAGTTCCGCCAGGTCGAGCAGCCGCCAGCCGGGGGCCGGCACCGGCTCCCGGTGCGGTTCGCCGGTCGCGACCACCACGCACCGCTCGTCGTCGGAGGCGTGGACGACGAGTGGCCGCCCGTCGCCGTTCACGGCCAGGTGGAGGGTGGACGCGCGGAGCACCGACCGCAGGTGCGCCGGCTGTGCCGCACCGGCCGCGATCAGGCGCAGCAGCGCGTCGAGCGGGTCGGTGGGGGAGTCCGGGAAGTGCCGGCGGTAGTCCGGGTTGTGCCGGAACTCGCCCACCTCGCCGTCCTCGCCGGCCTGCCACACCCCGAGGACCGCCTCGAACGGGGGCTCGTCGTCCTCGTCGTCCGCCGGCCATTCCGGGTCGAGCAGGAACAGGAACTCGTCGTCGCTCATCCGCCCGCGTCCTCGTCCGCGTCCTGGAGGGCGTGCCAGAGGATCGCGGCGGCCAGCCGTACCGGCTCGGGGCCGCCCGGGTCGACCAGGACGTCGATGCCGTCGGGAAGCAGTTCGGCCAGCTCGGCCGCCTCGACCCGGCGCCACTGCGGCGCGAACGTGCGTGCGCGCTCGTCGGCCGAGGTGGCCACGACCACGCACCGCGAGTCGTCGAAGGAGCGGACGACGAGGGGACGGCCGTCGCCGTTCATCGCGAGGTCCAGCCGGGAGCCGCGCAGCGCGGACTGCACCTGCTCGATCGTGGCGTCGCCGCGCATCATCCGGCGCAGCAGCACGTCGAGCGGCTCGGCGCTGTGGGTCATGGTTCCTCCAGGTGGCGGCGGCCCGCCGCGACGGTACGGTCACAGCGGGCCGCCCGTGCGGGCTCAGGCGAACGGGTCCGGCGCGGCCGGTACCGGCACCGCCGGCAGCCCTTCCCGCTCGGCGTACTCGTTGAGCCAGCGCTCAAGCGGCGGGCCGGACGGCGCCACCCAGGGCTCGGCTCCGTTCTTCGGCACGACCAGCGGGCCCACCGCGAGCGTGTCCATGATGTTGCCGGTCTCGGTGGCCCGGACCGTGTTGAACGGGTACACCCAGCACCACTCGTACTCGGCCGGTGCGTCCGGGGCGAGCAGCGTCAGCGGCTGCGCCGGGTTCTCCAGCCGGCGCAGCGCGTCCTGCGCCCGGATGCGGGCGTCGTCGGCGTTCATCAGATAGTCCTTCTCTGTCGATGGTGGTCGGACGGGTGCCCGCCCCGGCCGCCGTGACGGCCGGGGCGGGCGGCGGGTCACCGCCGGGGTGCCGGCGCGGTGCGCGGTTCCGGCAGGAGAGCGCCGGACGAGGTGGACACCGTGGCGCCGTTCACCGGCTCGGTGACGATCCGGCCGGCGGCGTCGCGCTCCGGCCGGATCGGCGAGTCGTCACCCTCGGCGGGGACGACCCGCCCCGCCGCGTCGTACGCGAAGCGCGTCACCGACTCGCCGGCGCGCCGCTCCACGACGCGACCGAGCAGGTCGTACGTGTAGCGCGTGACCTCGCCGGCCGCGTCGGTGCGCTCGACGAGCTGCCCGGCGGCGTCGTAGACGTACCGCTGGGTGCGGCCGTCGAAGTCGGTCTCGGACACCATCCGGCCGTTCGGGTCGTACGTGTAGCTCCACGTCGCACCCGCCGGGTTGGTGACGCGGACCAGCCGCAGTTCGGTGTCGTACGCGTACTCGGTGCGGTTGCCCTCGTCGTCGACCTCGGCCGTGACCAGGTCGAACGCGCCGTACTCGCGGAACGTCCGGCGGCCGGCGGCGTCGACCCACTCGACCAGGTTGCCCTCGCCGTCGTAGAGGAACTCCTCGACCGAGCCGTCCGGGTTCTCCCGCCAGGCCAGGTCACCCTCCAGCGTCCAGCCGAACTCGGTGAGACCGTTGTCGTCCTGCATGCTGAACAGGCGGCCGAGCGCGTCGTAGACGTACTCCGTCTCGCCCTGACCGGTGCTCACCGAGGTGATCTGCCCGGCCGGGCCGCGTACGACAGCGGTCGGGCCGACGTGGGTGGTCGTGCCCCGGCCGTCGGCGGCCGGCTGCTCGTACCGGACCACCTCGCCGGAGGCGTCCACCTCGGCGATCATCAGCCCGTCCGGGCCGAACTGGCGGTTGCGGGTGCTGCCGTCGAAGTCGGTCCAGGACACCGCGCGACCGAGTTCGTCGTACGTGGTGGTGGACCGGCTGCCGTCCGGCCGGGTGACCGCGACGAGCCGCCCGAGCGCGTCGTACTCGCTGGACGTGGTGCGGCCCAGCGGGTCGGTGGTGGACCGCAGGCGGTACGCCTCGTCCCAGACGTTGCGCGTGGTGGCGCCGAGCGCGTCGGTCTCCGCGACCACCTGGAAGCGGTCGTTGAGCTCGTACGTGCGCACCGCGCCGAGCGAGTCGGTCACCACTGTGCGGCCCGGCTGGTAGTCGAACCGGTAGCGCAGGTAGCCGCCCCTGCCGTCGGTGGCGACGCACCGGCCGGCCCCGTCGTATGTGTACGTGTACCACTCGCCGTTGCGGTCCTCCCAGCGCACCAGCCGCCCGTCGGCGTACGTGAAGCGCTCGGGGTCGCCCGAGGAGTTCGTCACCTCGATCAGGTTGAGGTCGCCGTCGTAGCCGAACTGCGACGCCGCCATCAGGTCACCCGCCGCGTTCGGCAGCGAGACCATCGTGATCAGCCCGGCGGACGAGGTGAACGCGATCGCGGCGCCGGTCGACGACAGCAGCTGCGTCGGCGTACCTCGGCGGTCGCGGTGGACCGTCCAGCGGACGCCCGCCTCCGTGACGTCGGTGAGCAGCGACTCGGTGCGCGACGCCGCGGCGAACAGCAGGCTGCGGCCCGACGTCGGGTCGGTCAGCAGCCATCCGCCGCCCACCAGCCGGCGCAGCGGCAGCGTCCGGCCGGTCTCCGGCTGCGCCACCTCGCCCTCGGCGGGCAGCGGGTACGTGAGCAGCGAACCGTCGGCGGCCAGGTAGCGGACCTGCTCGCCGTCGACGACGATCCGCTGGTCGAGCGTCGAGGCCCAGGCGCGCCCGAAGGACCGGCCCCACCGGTAGTCGGAGCGGTAGGTCCGCTCCAGCGTGAGCCCCGGCATGACCGCGTCGGTGTGGGTGAGGATCATCCGGCCGGTGGTGACGTCGATCGGGTCACCCACAGTCGGCGTCTGCGCGGTGGTCTTCGCCACCGCCTCCGGCGCCACACCGGCGAACGTCTCGGTGGTCGGCGAGAAGTCCGCCATGTCGACGTCGCTGTCACCGTCGCGGACAGAGGCCATGTCGACGTCGGAGTCGGCGTCGCGGACGGAGGCCATGTCGACGTCGGAGTCGACGTCGCGGACGGAGGCCATGTCCGTGTCGGAGTCGCTGTCGCGGACCGAGGCCATGTCGACGTCGCTGCCCGGTGCCGGGTCGCTGGTCCGGATGACGACGACCGAGCCGTCCGGGGAGATCGCCGGGAGCGTGGCGAGCCCGGGGACCTGGGCGTCCTCGAAGGTGACCCGGCCCTGCCCGTCCTTCGACACGTTGATGACGTGTCCGACGGTCCCCGGACCACCGGGCCGCAGGCCGACGATCGCGGTGGTGCCGTTCGGCATGGCGCCGAGGGCCTCCATCAGGCCGCGGATGCTGCCGACCTCGTCCACACTGCGGCCCGGGTACCGCTTCATGACCTCGCCGATCTCCATCGGCTGGGTCTGCGCCGGCACCTGGGTGACCGCGCCGGTCTGCCGGAACGCGTCGACGGCCAGGGTGAGCGGCACACAGTCGACGTTGGCGGCGACGCTGCCGGCGTCCCGGTTGTCGTTGATGCGGCGCAGGTGGTCGCGGTCGACGGCGTTGAGCGTGCCGAGGTCCGCGTCCGTGTCGGCGGTGGCGCCGTGCAGGTTGGCGGCCAGCACCCGCAGCGTCGACCCGTCGTTCAACGTGTACTCGTAGGACAGTTGGTCCCGGAACGAGTCGAGGATCCGGGCCTGCGCGTTCGGGTCGCCCTGCGCCGCCGTCAACTGGTCGGCGAGCGGGGTACGGAACGGGTCGGTGACCGGCGCGGCGGCGCCGCGTACGTCGGTGGTGCCGGTCTGCGGGCCCTGGAAGCCGTACCGGGGGTCGCCGTGGCGTCCGCGGCGGCTGCTGCCGCCCCGGCGCTCCGGGCTGCGTGACCTGTCGCTGCGCGGCGCGACTGTCACGATCCGGGCGTTCGACGAGCTCGCTGCCGGCGCGGGCGCGCCGGTGAACTCGGTCTCGGTGTAGTACGGGGCGGTGTCGGTGATCGCGTTGGGTCGCTGCCGCGGCATGATGCTCGCCACCGGGGGCCGGCTCTCGCGGGGCACGAACTCGTCGCCGGCGTATCCCGGCGCGGCCGGGGGGAACCACGACGGGATGTCGCGCCACTTGTCGGCGGCGTCCCGCCCGCGCTCGGCGTGCGCGATGTAGTCAAGCGCGATCGGCAGCGAGTTGACTTCCGACTCGTAGCCGCGGGCGTTCTCCGCGAAGCTCACGATCCGGGCGAAGTCCCGCCCGGCCTCGGACTCGATCTGGTCGAGCCTGATCTGGCCGCGCAGATACCTGGCGATCTGGCTCGCGGTCCGCCGGCCGCCGCCGCGCTCCTCGGCGATCCGGTTGCCGAGGCCGATGTGCGTCCGCGTCACACCCCGGCGCGTGGTCGTGGTGGTGTTGTAGTAGTTGAGCGCGCCGACCAGCGGCTCGTTCTGGTGACCGATCTCGTCCGACCGGACACCGGTGTAGGGCCGCGTGCCGATGTGCGGGAACACCGCTTCGCGGATCTCCTGGTAGCTCCGGAACGCGGCGGAGTTCGGATCCTGGAGTTCGGTCCGCGACGCCGGCGCGACGTCGTCGAACCACTGGCGGGCGTGGTATCCGACGGTGCCGGCCGGGGTGGAGACCGGCGGCGGCGACGGCGTGTCGCGCATCCGGGTCTCGTACCGCAGCACCCGTCCGTGCTCGTCCCGGATGGCGACCTGCACCTGGAACGGCATGCCGTAGAGCGCGCTCGGCGGCGGCGGTGCCGGGTTCGTGGGCAGGCTGCTGGGCGTCTGGTCGGACGGCGCGGCGAGTTCCGGTTCCACAGCGGCCAGCGGGTGCGGCGTGGTCGGGGCGGGCGTGCAACTGGTCAGGCCCAGCGGGTCGGCGACGGTGAGCGGGTCGCTGACGTACGCGGTCGGGTTCGGGCCGCCGGACAGGCCGAGCGGGTCCGGGCTGACGTACCGGGCGGTGGCCGGGTCGTAGTAGCGGAACCGGTTGTAGTGCAGGCCGGTCTCGGCGTCGACGTACTGGCCGGGGAAGGCCAGCGGCGTCGCGCTGGAGTCCCCGCCGCGTCCCCACAGGTCGCCCCGCGACCACCAGCGCAGCCCGCCGCCCGGCTCGACCAGGTGGGTCGGGGTGCCGATGGTGTCGGTGACCACCGCGCGGAGGGTGCCGTCGTCGGTCTGCGCGACCGGCACCGGGGCGTCCGGGCGGTAGTCCCACGTGGTCGTGGTGGTGGCGCCGGTGGCGTCGCGGTGCGTCTGCTCCAGCATCAGGTCGCCGGACCAGGCGAAGGACACCTCCTCCAGCACCCGGTCGCCCTCGCCGAGGCGCTGCTTGGCGATACGCCGGCCGAAACCGTCGTAGCGGTAGCGCCAGCGGTCGCCGCCGGGGGTGACGGCCAGGACCAGCCGGTCCTCGGCGTCCCACTCGAAGCGCCACGCGCCGGCGTCGTCGACCCGGCCGGTGAGGCGGCCCTTCGCGTCGTAGGAGAACGTCGCGTCGTCGGAGCGCACGAGCATGGTGCCGGTGAACTCCCAGCGCCCGCCGCCCGCGCCGACCAGGTTGCCGGCCTCGTCATAGTCGTACCGCTGCGGGACGTCCCCGTCGACGGCCCGGATGCGGCCGGTGTCGTCGGCGGTGAACGCCAGGTCGCCGGTGAGCGAGTCGGCGATCGCTGTGACGCGGTCGGCGGCGTCGTAGGTGTAGCGGCGCTCGGCGCCCTCGGCGATGTGCTGACCGGTCAGGCGACCGGCCGCGTCGAACGTCTGCCGCAGCGCGACCAGGCCGCCGATGGTCCGGCCGATCTCGCGGCCGGCGTCGTCGTGGGTGAAGCCGAGCAGGTGCTCCCCGGCGGCCAGGCTCTCCGGGCGTCCGGCGGCGTCGAACGTCCAGCGGCTCGACCGGCCCGACGGCGTGGTGCGCGTCTCGACCGCGCCGGAGGCGGTGTACGAGGTGCGCACCGTCCGCCCGTTGATCGTCTCGGACACCACCCGGCCCTCGGCGTCGCGGGTGAACCGCACCTGCGCGTCCGGGCTGAGCACGGCGGCCACCCGGCCGTCGGCGTCGTACTCGACGCGGGTGACGGCGTCGCCGACCCGGCGTTCGACGACCCGGCCCAGCGCGTCCCAGCGGTAGTACGTGACGGTGCCGGCGGCGTCCGTGTGCGCGACCAGCCGGCCCGCGTCGTCGTGCTCGTAGCGCTGGGTACGGCCGTCGAAGTCGGTCTGCGCGCACAGCCGGCCGGCCGCGTCGTACTCGTAGCGCCACGTCCGGCCCGCCGGATTCGTCACAGCGGTCAGCCGCAGTTCCGTGTCGTACGTGAACTCGGTGCGGTTCCCCGCCTGATCCACCCGTGCCGTGGGCAGATCGAAGGGGCCGTACTCGAAGCTCACCGCCCTTCCTGATGCGTCGATGACGTCCACCAGATTCCCTTCACCGTCGTAGAACCACCGTTGTGTGGAGCCGTCCGGGCGGACCCGCCACGCGAGATCCCCCTCGGCGGTCCAGCCGTACGTCGTGACCGCGCCGTCCGGGGCCCGGGTGGCCCGGACCCGTCCGAGCGCGTCGAACTCGATGTCGTCCGTGGGCGCGGGCCGGCGCGGCGCGACGGCGCGGGTCGAGCCGTCCGGGAGCGTGAGCGTGCGGGCGTCGTGGTCGAACCGGGTGACGCGACCGAGCGGGTCGGTGCGCGACAGCAGCCGGTGCGCCGCGTCCCACTCCTGCCGGACCGTTGCGCCCAGCGGGTCGACGATCGCGGTGACCCGGCGCTGCTCGTCGAACTCGTACCGGGTCACCTGGCCCAGCGAGTTCGTCACGTGCGTGACGCCGTCGTCGTACCGCAGGGAGTAGCGCAGCCAGTCACCGCCGCCGCCGGCCCGCACGCAGCGGCCCGCCTCGTCGTAGTCGTATCCGAACCACTCGCCGTTGCGGTCCTGCCAGCGCACGAGCCGGCCGGCGTCGTCGTAGCGCAGCCGCGTCTCGTGACCGGAGGAGTTGCCGACCGCGACGAGGCGCCGCCGGTCGTCGTATCCGAAGGTGGGGAGGTGGACCGTGTGGTCGCCGGCGCGGACGTGCGCGCCGACGACCAGGCCGCCGGCCAGGTGCGGCACCACGACGAGGCCGGACGCGGAGACCAGCAGCTCCGGCGTGCCGTCGCCGGAGCGTTCGATCCGCCACCCGGTGCGGTCGCTGACCACGTCGGTGAGCCAGGCGTCGCCGTGCACGTCGGCCGGCGCGAACAGCAGCGACCGGCCCGGCTCGGTGAGCAGCCAGCCGCCGCCGGCCAGCCGGCGCAGCGGCAGGCCCGGGCCGACGACCGGCAGCGCCTCGTCGCCCTCGGCCGGCATCGGGTACGTGTGGATCGAGCCGTCGGCGGCCAGGAACCGCGCGTACGTGTCGTCGGTGACGACGCGCTGGTCCAGCGTGGAGGCCCACGCCGGGCCGAAGCAGCGGCCCCACCGGTAGTCGGAGCGGTGGGTCCGCTCCAGCGTGAGCCCGGGCAGCCGGGCGTCCACCTCGGTGTAGACGACCCGGCCGGTGGTGACGTCGACCGGGTCGCCGACCAGAGGGGCCTGAGCGGTCGGCGTCGCCACCTCGGCGGCGGGGACCTCCACCGGCGGCGCCGGGGCCGGCGGCCGGGCCACCTCGGCCTCGTGCGCGTGGTAGGCGTCCCACCAGGCGTTCTCGGCCTCCGTCACTGCCCGCTCGGCCTCGGCGACGGCGTCGGCGTCCGCGTCCGTCCGGGAGGTCAGCCCGTCCAGGCGGGCCGCCGCTGCCGACAACGTCTTCGCCGCGTCGGCGACGGCGAGCGCCGACGCGCGCAGATCCGAGGGGAGGTCCCGGCCGGTGACGTCCCGGGCCGCCGCCTCGTCCAGCCGCACGACGAAGCCGCCCGGCACCCGGACCTCGGTGCCGCCCCGGTGCCTGCCGGCGGCGTCGCGGGAACGGGCGACGAAGCGGAACTCGACGTCGTACTCGACCGCGGCGGTGAGCTTGTCGTCCGGGTCGGTGCGCCGGGCCGGCTTGCCGGTCGTGCTGACCGCGACCTTGCCCTCGTCCTTCACCTGGGCGCGCGGGTCGGTCCGGTAGAGCTGCTGCTCGACCAGCGTGGCCGCGTTGACGGCGGCGAAGTCCTGCCGCTCGCCCACCCGGCTCGCGCCGCCCGGATGGCCGACACCGCCGACGACGAGCGGCCCGGCCGTCTTCAGCGCGAACGAACGGCCGGCGGTCTGCTCGTACTCGGTGTCCGCGGCGCGCTTCGCCGAGCCGCCGATCTTCACTGTGGCGTCCGCGCGCAGGAGCTTCGGGCGGGCCACCAAGCGGGCGTCGAGGAACAGGTCGCGGCCCAGCCCGGCCGGCATCGGCAGCGGGAACGCGCCGTCGAGCATCGCCGGCAGCGCCTTGATCCGGCTCACGGTCAGGGTGTCCCGCAGCGCCGCGTCGACGTCCCTGCCGGGTGTGGCGCCGGAGGCGACGAGCGCCTGCCGGGCCGCGTCGTGCAGGTCGGACAGGTCCACCAGGACGTCCTCGACGGCGAACCGGCCCGGCTCGGGCAGCCGGTCGAACCCGGCCTCGTCGCGCCATCGCCGCCGACCCTCGTCGGTGGTCTGCCCGGCGGCAACCGGTGCGACCGGGCCGGAGGCGGCCGGTTCCCTGCCCTCGGTCGCCGAGTACGTGGTGACGTCGTGGACCGCGTGGACCGACACGCCGCCCTCGGGCAGCCCTCTGCCGGTGACGGTGACGGTCAGGCGCACCGGCCCGCGGTACGTGGGCACCGGGCCGGAGACGGTCAGCGACTGCTCGTACGTGCGGCCGGTGCGCTCGGTCGACTTGGTGGCCTGGTTGCCGAGGGCGGCGGTGCCGGTCAGGCCGGCGGCCACGGTGCCGGAGGCCGGGCCGTGCCCGGTGGTGCGGGTGGCGTCGTCCTGGACCCGGTCCGTCTCGGTGCCCTGCGCCCGCCCGGTCAGCGTGACCTGAGCCGCCGTCCGCGACGTGGTACGGGTGTGCGCCTCGCCGACGACCGCGCGGTCGGTGACCGACAGCTCGTCGACCAGGTCGATGCCGGTGAAGCTCGGCTCGCCCACCGGCTCGGCGGTGAGCGTGACGTGGTACGTGGAGCCCCGGAAACGCTTTTCCAGCCGTACCGTCTCGCCCCGGCCGCCGTTGAGCGCGTCGGCCAGGTGCAGGTGGGCGGCGCCGAGGAAGCCGGTGCTGCCGAGCCCCCGGATCGGATCGTCCGGGCTGCCGTCCCGGTTGGACGGCAGGATCGCCTGGGCGAGTTCCTCGCTCGACTCCCGGGCCAGGGCACGTCGCAGGTGCGGGATGCGGTCGGTGAGGTCGATGTGGGTGGTGACGCCGCCGACGCCGAGCGATCGTCGCGGTCCGGGCCGGAACTCCGGTTGTGCCGCGTGGGCCGGTGTGCCGGGGCCGGTCGCGTCCTCGTCCTGCCGCTGCTGTGCCTCGCGTACCAGGTCGCGTTCGCGCTGCTGGTGCTCGGCCTGCGTGGCCCGCTCCTGCTCCTGGGCCGCCAGCAGCGCCTGCGTGGCCGCGTCGTGCGCGGCGGTCAGCTCGCCGAGTTCGCGCCGGTGGCGGTCCTGAAGCGCGGCGAAGGAGCCGTCGACGAGCTGCCGGGCCACCGCGTCGACGGCGCGGTCCCGGTGGACCCGGTCGACGTACGCGCGGGCGTCGCGCTGCTCGGCGTGCTGCCGCCGCAGCAGGTTCCCGTGTTCCGCGGCCTGTTCGCGAGCCATCCGGGCGCGCTGCTCGCCCTGGTCGGCGCGGAGCGTCCCGGCCCGCTCGGCGTGTTCCAGTTGCAGCCGCACGTCGGCGGTGCCGTGCCGGCGGGCCCGGTCGCGGTCCTGGAGCCGCTTCAGCTCCGCCGGGGTCATCCGCATGACGACCGCGCCGGGCAGGGTGAGCCGCCGGCCGGCACGCCGGGCCGGCGTGCCGGGCCAGCGGCCCAGCGGACGCAGGTTGCTGTCGTGCCGGGCCTCGGCGACCACCTCGGCCTCGACGTCCACCCGGACCAGCAGCTCGCGTTCGGCCCGGCCGCCGCCGAGGCGCAGCTTGGAGACGCCCGAGACGCTGCGCTCGCTGATCCGGCCCCACGCCCGCCGCCACGGCGTGACGTTCAGGACGACAGCGCCCCCGGGCCGGCCGATGCTGCCGCCGTGGTCGGCGACCGGCCCGCTGACCGAGGCGACGCCGGTGCCGGAGACGCTCAGCTCGATCGCGCGCGCGTCGGTGGTCTTGCGGGCGGTGCCGCTGGCGAAGGTCCGCTTGACCCGGGCGAACTCGGCGCCGTCGAGCACCGTCGGATTTGTGGGCCGCAGCCGTACCCGCACGTCGGCGCGGGCGTCGGCGGCCCGGCGGCCGTGCCACAGGTTGCTCAGCGCCAGCGGGCGGCTGAACAGCTCGGCGTCACCGGTGAGACGTTCGGGCGACAGTTCGTCGGCGACCGCCGTGGAGATCAGGCCGTCCTCGACGGCGTAGACGTCGTCCCGGCCCGCCTCGCGCAGCGTGTCGACTACCGCTTCCTGCAGCCGGTCGGCGCCGACGAACGACTCCACCCGGCGTCCGTCGAGATCGTGCGGCCCGCCGGTCATCCGGCTCAGCGGAGGCGGGTACGCCATGGTCTCCACGTCGCGGGGGACCGGGCTGGGCTCCGCGTCGGGGCGTTGCCGGGACACGAGCGTCTCCGGGACGAGCATGCGCACGTCGAGACGGTGCGTGCGGGGGCGCTGCTCGGACGAGGCGACGACTGTGGGCACGTCCCGGCCGTACGTACCCAGGGACAGCTGCCGCCCCGCCTGGTTGACCCGCACGGTGGACCGGGTGCTGACGGTGAGGTCGAGGGTGGCGGCGAACTCGCGCAGCCGTACCCCGGTGGGCTTGCCCTCGTCGTCGAGCTCAGGCCCGTGGTCGCTCTCGGTCGACTGCCCGCCGGTGCCGGCGCTCTCGTCGGTGGTGCCCCAGGTGAGCGCGGCGCGCGGCCCGCCGAGCAGCGTCGAGGCGGCCTGGCCGAGCGGGCCCAGGATGCGGGGCTCCAGGCTCAGCTCGGCCGACCGGCTGTCGTCGCGGGCGCTGGTCACGGTGGACCTGGCGGTCCGCTTGGCGGCGGTGCCGATCTTGTCGTGGTCGAGCAGGTCGCCGTCGGACACGTCGCCGAGGCTGCCCCGGATGGTCACCACAGTGACGTGGTCGTGGAACGTGCCGGTGCGGATCAGCGGGATCTTCAGCCCGGGGCCGACGATCCGGTCCGCCAGGTGGCGCAGCTGGTCGGGGGAGAGCTGCGTCCGCAGATCGGTGGACCGGCTCAGCGCCGCCTGAAGCTCGGGGGTCAGCCCGTCGGCGAGCTGCTCGTCGCCGAAGTGCCGCAGCATCTCGTCGCGGGTGGCCAGCCGGAACCGGTCGTGACCGGGCACCGACCGCACCGCGTCGGCGACCGTCTCGTACAGGCTCCGGTCGCCGACCCGGGTCAGGTACGCGCCTCCGAACGACTCGCCCCGCTCGACGCGTGCCGGTGCGAAGTGGGTCCGGTCGGCGCCGCGCCGTCCGCGCCACTCCCGGGCGTCCGGGTCGAGGGCGGTGCCGGGCAGCCGGTCCGGGGTGGTCCACTGGAGCGCGTCGACGGAACCGGACAGCATCCGCGGCGCGCGGCCCAGGACGCGCACCTGGACGCCGTACTCGACGCGGTAGCGGACGCCGGGCGCGGTGCCCGTCACCGTCTGCTTGCCGCCGGTCCGCTCGGCGATCGTCTGGGTGGCGCCACGCTCCCGGCCGCCGCCCACGCGCGGCCCGACGACCAGGCTCAGCGGCGCGGCGTCCACCCCGGCGCCGGCGAGGCCCCACAGACCCCACGGCCGCTTGGTGGCGGCGGCGCTCGTGCCCTCGGCGCCGAGCGCGGACGTGTCGACATGCGTGAGCCCGTCGACCCGCTCCACCTCCTCGACGTGCCGGGCGACCAGGCGGACCTCGACCTGCCGGGCACGGCCCGGGAAGAAGCGCCGCCAGCCGCTGCGCGCGGAGCGCGGCAGCGAACCCGAACGGACCCAGCCGTCGTGTACGTTCGCCGGGTCGGTGACCACCATCGCCGGCAGGCTGCCGGAGAACGTCGCGTCGCTGAGCAGCTTCTGCATCACCGGGCGGCCGGGCGCGCCGATCCGGACCAGGTCGGCCATGCCGTCCTCGGCGAGGATGGCCTCCACCTGCTCGAAGAACGTGGCGCCCGGATCGGCGGGCCGGCTCCGGACACTCTCCACCCCGAACCGGGCCGGCACCGGCGCGTCGAGCGTGCGCTCCGCGGCGGCCGGCGCGGTCGCATCTGCCGTCCGCAACTCCGTGTGTACGGCGAGAGCGACGCGGCCGGCGGCCTCGACCGGCTCGGCGGCGGGACGGCCGGGCCGCACGAGCCGGGCGGCGAACCGGATCGGCACCGTCACCTCGGTCAGTCCGGTGACCTTGACGGTGGTGGTGGACGTGTACGTGTCCTTGTGGGCGGCGGTGTGCTCGGTGGTGGGGGCGGTCGGCACCGAACCGCCGATCCCGACGACGACACCGGGCATCGCGGTGACGGTCACCTTCGGCTCGACGTGCCGGTCCCGGTTGTGGCGCAGCGTGTGGGTGACGTTCTCCCGGGTCTTGGCGGTGACCTTGCGCGGGTCGTCGTGGGCCCGGTCCACAGTGAGCGCGTCCCAGTCGAGGACGGCGGTGACCCGCAGCTCGGCGGGGCGCCCGCCGATCGTGACCGGGTACGGGCGGCCCTCGCCGAGGAACTGGTCCACGTCGTCGCGGGTGTCCGCCTCAACGGCGACGACCACGTCGTCGGAGAGGCCGGGGTCGAGGGTCCGCAGCGCCGTGCCGAGCGACGGGTTCTCGGTGGCCCGCAACTGTTCGGCGAGGCCCAGGGTGCGGCTCTCCCGCAGGTACGACGGCAGGCTCCGGCGTACCGCGTCGGGCGACGGAAGCGCCGGCGTGGTCCCGGTGGCCGACGACGTGCCGGTCCCGCCCGCGGTGTCCTCCCGGGCGGCGGTCTCTTCCTCGGCGGTCTCTTCTGCGGTGGTGTCGTCGCCGTCGCCGAACAGGTCGAAGCCGCCGGAATCGCTGTCGCTGTCGGTGTCGCTCGCCGGGGTCGACGGCTGCGGCACATGGCGTGCGTAGGTGACGTGGCCCGTCGGGTCGATCGTGCGGAGCAGCTCCAGCCGGGTACGCGCCCTGGCGCCGGCCACCGGGTAGTCCCGCGGCGGCCCGCCCTGGTCGTCGTACACGATCAGGTGCACCTGGGTGCCGCGGGCGGCGGCGAACTCGACCACGTCGTGGGCGTTGGCGATGCGCTGCCGCTCGGCGTCGCCGATCGGGGTGTCGCGGCGCTGCGGCCCGGAGTCGGGGGCGAGCACGGCGCGGACGAAGTGACCGTTGTCGTACGGGTTGCGCTGCCGCATCGCCGCGGCCTCGTCGAGACTCATCGCGTCCCGGCCGGCGCGCAGCGTGCGCATCCGCAGGTCTTCCGCGTCGTCGCCGGGCAGCTCGGCGGCGATCGTGTCGTAGAGCGAACCCGGTTGCCGGCTGAGCCCGCCGCGGTCGGCGACGGCGGTGGCGGCGGCGAACTCCTGCTGGACGGTCCCGGCGTCGTCGGACGTCGCCAGCAGGTGCGCGGCGACGAGGCGCTGGCTGTTCGGCAGGCCCACGGTCCGGGCCGGCCGCGCCGGGTCCAGGTCGGGGTCGACGGCGGGTGGGACGGCCGGTGCCGGGGCGGCGCCCGGCGCCGGCAGCGAGACGGCGGTGAGGTACCGGTTGTGCGGTTGCGCGCCGAGCTGCCGGAGCTGCTTCGGCGTGAGCGTCTGCTGCCACGTCTGCGAGCCGGGTCCGACCTCGGTGGGCGCGGCGAACGGTTTCGGGGCGGCGACGGCCGGCTTGCGCAGTTCGGCCCGGTACTCCTTGAAGCCGGTGCCCTCGGTGTAGAACAGCTGCCGGTTGACGTTCGTCGGCACGGCGTGCGACTGCGGCAGGAAGTTGCCGACGGCGAAGTCGGCCGCGAGCCGGGACAGGTCGGTGGGCGTGGCGGCGCCCACGAAGTCCGTCATGAAGGCCAGGTCGCGGTCGGGATGCCTGTTGTTCTGCGACTCGACCTGGACGTCGACGGTGAGGGCGTCCGCGGGCAGGCCGGCCGGCGTCGCCGCGCCGTGGGCGACGGCCAGCTCCTCGCCGTACGCCCGGTGCAGGCTCTCGGCCAGCAGGAGGAACTCGGCGCCCGCCTCGCCGAACCGGACGTCGGGCCGGCCGAGGGTGAGCAGGCCGTCGACGAACAGGTTCGGCTCCGGCGAGTACGGGAGCATCGGGTGCACGGCGGCCTGCCGGTCCCGGGACCGCATGTCCTCGTCCACGGCGGTGGTGAAGTCCCGGACGAAGGCGTCCCGGCCCGCCTGCGTGTCGAGCTTGGCGAGGCCCTTGCGCACGGCGGCCAGCTTCTGTTCCTCGGTGGTGCGGCCGTCGCCCGGGGCGAGGCCGGCGATCGTCGCCCGGTGGTCGCGCGCGCGTCGTTCCAGCCGCTCCCGGGTACGCCGGATCAGCTCCTCGGGGTCACCCACGCGGTAACCGCCGGAGATCATCAAGGGCCGGGCCGGTGGCTCGTCCCGCGGGCCGGTCGCGTCCGGGTCGAAGCGCGTCCGGCTGTCGATGTGGTCGAAGACGTGGGTGCCGTCGGCTGTCGTACGGGCGCCCCTGTCGAAGTCCTGGATCGACACGTACGGGTAGCGCCGGTCCCGGCCGTCCGGGCCGCCCTGTGCGAGTCCCTGGATCGCGGCGACCGTGTCGGGGTCGCGGAGCACCTGGTTGCGGGTGCGGCCGTACGGGAACTTGTCGTTCTTCGTGCCGACCGCGTAGCCGTTCACCGCCACCGGCACGTCGAGGCTCTCCGCGAGCCGGGCCGCCCGGGCGACCGCGTCCCGGAAGGCGAGGTCGGGCACCTCGGCGGTGGTGTTGACGCCGAAGACGAACACGACAGTGGTGCCCGGGGCGAGGCCCTCGGTGACGGCGCGGACCACCTCGGGGATCTGGTCGACGTCGTCGGCGGGCAGCATCGAGTTGACGACGAACCCGATCGGCGCCCCGTCGTCCTTGAGGTCGGCCGTCTCCTGCCGGTAGTTGCCGGGCCCGACCTCGCGGGTGTGCCGGGTCAGCTCGTCGAACCGCGCGTTGCGGCCGCCGGCCACCCGTACCGGCTCGAACCGGACCGGCGCGGTGCGCGGCGGCAGCGCACCGCGGTCGGGCGAGAGCACGCCGGCCCGCTGACCGGCGATCCGGTCGACGTTGCGCCCCAGCAGCCGCGGATCCTGGCCCGGCGTGGTGGTTGCCATCAGTGAGTTGTCGCCCTTGACGAACGTGCCGTCCAGGGCGCGGCCCGCCACCGCGTACTCGTCGCGCAGGCCGAGGAAGTGCCCGATCTCGTGCGCGAGATCCAGGTCGGAGGAGTGCGTCGACCAGCTGGTCTGGGTGGTCGGCGACCGGGTGCCGTGCAGTGCGACGGTGGCGTGCGCGTCGCTCGGCCGGGTCACGAACTCCACTGTGACGTTCAGCTGGTCGGCGCCGATCCGGAAGCCCTGGTTGTAGATCCGGTCGACCGCGTCGCGTACCCGGGTCTCGACGTCGGGCCGGGCAGCCGCCGCCGTGTCGTCCCGGGCGTCGAGGAAGACCTTGACCGTGAAGTCCTGCACCGTGCGGCCGTCGACGTCCAGCACCCGATGGTCGTACGCGATCCGGTTGTCGACCGCGTCGAGGCGCAGGCGTGGCCGGTCGCCCGCCGGAAGGGGCAGGCCCGCCTGCTCGTACGAGCGCGCGACCACGTCGGGCACGCGGGTGTCGGGATGGAGCCCCCGGTCGATGACGTCGTACGCGCTGGTGTTCGCGACCCGCCGCGGCGCGGTGTCGTGCTGCGCGGCGCGTGCCCGGTCGATCTCGTCGCGGGTCCTGGGCGCGGCGAGCCGGGGCGGCGGGGCTCCCGGGACGCGCAACGTGTTGTCGACCGGGGGAGCGCCCGGCGCGGTGTCGGTGCGGGGGCGGGCGTCCGGGTCCAGCGGCAGCCCGGTGACCGTGGCGAGGGCCTGGTCGACCTGGTCGGAGCCGGTCCGGCCGAGCGCGTCCCGCCACCCGTCGAAGTACGTGCGGACACCGCCGTCGTCGTCCTGGACGAAGTCCCGCAGCGCGGCCGGATCACCGCCGTGCCGCAGGTACTCCGACGCGACCACGAGCCGGTCGTGGCCGCTCCGGGTGGAGTCGTCGTCCCGGACCGACGCCGGCTCGTGGCGCCACGGCTTGGTGTCACCGTCGGAGCCGGTCACGGAGAGCGTGGGCCTGCCCTCCGCGAGGGACTCCTGCCAGGTGTTGGCGCCCTCGGTGACCACGAGGGTGGCGCGGTCGCGGAGCCCGGCCATCTGCTCCGGTGTGACACGGGGCAGCGCGGCGACGTGGACGTCGGCGTTGCTCGTGGTGACGCCGCGCCCGCTGTCGCCGAGCACCAGCACGACTGTCTTCCGGTCGGGCCGGGCGCCGGCCGCCAGCCGGTCGACGACCTCCTGGTGCGGGGGAGTGTCGGGCGTGTCCCCGTAGTAGACGAGCACCACGTCGGTGGCGTCGTCGTCGACAAGGGTCGCGAGGTCGCCGGCCCCGGGAATGCCCGTGGCGGTGACGACGTCCCGGGCGGCCGGACGGGTGGCGGGTGGCGGGCTGCGGTAGGCCGGCACTCCGGTCGAGGTCTCGTCGAGTTCCGCCCGGACCGTCCCGGTGGTGCTGCGGACCTGCCGGGGGAACTGGTCCCACAGGAACGGCTGGAGCGTGACGACGTCGTGGTCCCGGCCACCGGCGGCGTCGCGCAGCGGACCGGCCCACGCCTGCTGGAACCACTCCTGCTTCTGCTCCGCGCTCCACTCCGAGCCGTCGTCGTTCTTCGGTACGTCGACGGCCGGCAGCACCGTCAGCACGTCGCCCTCGGGGAGCGGGCGGGTGGCGAGCTCGTCCATGCGCAGGCTCTGGGTGTTGCCCTGCTCGCGGATCCTCTGCTCCCGGACACCCTTCTGCCGGTCCACCTGCCACGCCCTGGTCGTTGGCGCGCCGGGCCAGTCCTTTGTCTTCCAGGCCTCCTCATTGGTGCCGGACGGCCCCTGCGGTCGCATGACGACGTCCATCCCACCGCGGTGGCCGGTCCACTCCCGGTGGAACAGGTCGTACGAGCCCGCCGGTGTCTCGAACTCCTCCTGCCGGCCGAGCTGCTCGGCGTAGTAGGGCGTCTTGTTGCCGGGATAGGTCAGCACGACAGTGCCCCGGTAGCCGGTGGCGGCCAGCCCGTCGAGCATCGCGACCGTCGCGGCCTGGTGTCCCAGGCCGGGCGACCCCTGGTCCACGACGTGCACGACGTCGTACTTCTCGGTCAGCTTCTGGCCCACGGGGGTGGGCACGGGCCGCGGCGCTCGGCTGTGCAGCGTGGCGGCTGAGAGGTCCGTCGGGGTCAGGTCGACGGCCTGGGTCGTGGTACCGGCCGACGGCGGTGGCGGCATGCCGGGCGGTGGTGGCGGCGGGAGCATGCCCGTCATGCCGGGCGGTGGTGGCGGCGGTGGTGGCATGCCCGTCATGCCGGGCGGCGGTGGCGGCGGTGGCGGCGGGGCCGGGGCGCGGGACGGGACCTGCGGGTTCGGACGCGGGTCCGGCGTCTGGTCGTGCGGCGTCCGCGGGACCGGAAGCTCGCGCACCGGTCCCGCCGTCAGCGCGGCGTCGTGGATCGTCGCCAGATCCACAGCGGTCAGATAGCCGGTCGGCCCGGTCGAGGTCGCGGCCCGCTCCGACGACGCCGGTAGGGTGTCGACGTCGAGGCCCATCACCCCCGGGCGGTCGACTGTGGTGAACAGGTGCTCGGGGGCCCGGTGACCCTCCTTGGCCCCCAGGTAGTGCATCACCTCGTGCACCATCACGGGCAGGCGGTCGCCGGTGTTCCACAGGTGCTGGTCGGTGCCGACCCCGGTCTCCGAGGTCACCTCGACCGGCGGGTTACGCTGCGGGTCGTCCTGCCAGTCGCGGGTCATGCCGTCGCGCCACGGCGGGGTGTCGACGACCAGGTCGATGTGCAGCAGGCGGCCGTCGGGCAGCGTGTACCGGCCGTTGACCATCTCGTCGACGGTGCGCTGCACCGCGTCGGCGAAGTCCCGTAGCTCCCGGGGGGACATCCGGTCGTCCTTCGAGACCAGATCCAGGTGTACGTCGAACGACCGGTAGTCCCGGCCGTCGGCGGTGAACTCCCGGGTGGTGAAGTCGATCGTGGTGATCTCGCCGCGCAGCAGGTGCGTGCCGGGGACGACGGTGTCCTTCCAAGGCACGTACCGTTCGGTGCGCAGCCGCTTCGGTTCCGCGCTCGCCTTGGCCTGCCGGAACTGCGGGCTCGGCCCGGCTGGGGTCGCGAGCCCCGCTGTGGCGAGCGGCGCGGAGATGCTCTGCGGTCCGTCCGGCGCCGGTTCGGCGGTGCCGTGCTGCCCTGCCGTGGGTCCGTCCGGCGTCGGTGTGGTGTCGACGGCACCCGTCGGTGTGGCGGCGGTCCGGTCCGTCGCCGTGCCGTGGCCGTCGGGGCCCGCCGGGGTGTCCGATCGGGCGTCGCTCGGCGTGGTGTCGACGGCGGGGGCGGTGATCGGGCTGGGCACCGCGACCGCCTGCTCCCCTGTGGACGTCGTGCCGACGCCCGGATCTGTGGCCGGGGAGGCGATCACGGCCGGGCCGTCGACCGAGATGCCGTCGACGGGCGCCATCGGTGGTGGGGGCGCGGCGCCGACCACGTCGCGCGGGGGAGTGGTCGGCTGGCCGCTGGGAGCCGGACTCGACGACGGCGTACCGGTGGTCGCTGCGCCCGTGCTCGACGTGCCGGTGCTCGGCGTGCCGGTCGGCGTGTTCGTGGACGGTGTGCCGGTGCCGGTGCCGGTGCCGGTGCCGGTGCCGGTGCCGGTGCTCGGCGTGACGGTGGTCGGAGGTGCGGTGGTGCTGGCTGTGCCGGTGCTCGGCGCGACTGTGCCGGGCGTGGTGGTTGTCGGCGTGCCTGCTTGCGGCGTGCCTGCGTTCGGCGTGCCCGCGCTCGGCGTGGCGGTGGACGGTGCGGGGCCGGCCGGGACGTCAGCCGGGCCGGCGGTGGTGGCGGGCGAGGTCACGGGCGCTGGGGTGTCGACACCGGCCGGCCCGCCGCTCGACGTCGGAGTGTCGAAGCCGGGAAGTCCGCCGCCGTAGGGCGCGGCGACGTCGGCGCCCGCTGCCGGGATGCCTGTCGCGGGCGTACCGGTGCCGGTGCTCGCCGGGTTGCCGCCCGGCGTACCCGTCGAGTCGGCGCGCGGGGTCGTGACCTCGCCGCCGACGGCCGGGCCCGGTCCCGCGGCGACACCCCCGACCCCGCGCGGATCGGTGCCGACGCTCGGACCGGCCGTGCCGGGCCCGCTCGGGCTCTGACTTCCGGCACCGTTCGGGCTCGTGCTCCCGTTCTGTACGCCGCCCTGCGACCCGTCGCGGACCTGACCTCCGGCCGTCTGCCCATCCGAGGTCTGACCGCCCGAGGTCTGCCCGCCCGAGGTCTGCCCGCCCGAGGTCTGACCCCCGGGCGCTTGGACACCGGAGGCCTGGCCGCCCGAGGTCTGTCCGCCAACGGCTTGGCCGTCGGCGGTCTGACTGCCCGGAGTCTGCCCGCCCGCGGTCTGGTCACTGGAGGGCGGACCGCCAGATGCCTGACTGCCCGGTGCCTGACCGCCCGGCGTCTGGCCGCCCGGCGCCTGACCGCCTGCGGCTTGACCGCCGGAGGTCTGACCGCCCGCCGTCTGGCCCCCGGGAGGCTGGCTGCCCGGCGCGGTGCTGCCCTGACCGGAACCTTGGCCGCCCGAGCCCTGACCGGAGCCCTGGCCGCCCGTGCCCTGGTCCCCGGAGCCCTGATGCGCCGGCCCCTGACCCCCGGCGTCGCCCTGGCCGGCACCGCCACCCCCGGCGACCGGGCCGCCCGAGGGCTGCGGCCCCGGGGCGCCGCTCTGACTGCCCGGGCCGGCGGAGGAGCCGACGGGTGGGGGAACGGGTGGCCCGTCCACGGCCGTGGGCGGAGGGGTGGGTCCCGTCGTCGTGAGGTTGTTCGTCTCGATCGTCGGCGGCGGCGCCCCGGCGGCGGCGCCCGGGCCGTAGCTCTGGCCGGCCACCGTGGCGTAGTGGTGGGCCATCCCGCCGATCATCGACGAGGTCATGGTGGCCCACGGGTTGAAGCCGCCGCCGCCGACCATCATGGTGAACAGGCCCTCGAACAGCGTCTCGGCGAGCGCCGACAGCCCTTCCCGCGACAGGACGTTGTTGTTGATCTTCGGGAAGAACTTGCCGCCGATCATCTGCACGCCGCTGACGCCCGCGCCGATGAACGCGCCACCGGCGAACGCGATCGCCAGGTCCTTGTAGTCCAGGGATTTGCGGTTGCCCTCGATGATCTGGGTCACCTGGGCGGCGGCGCTCTGCCAGAGTTCCTCCAGACCCTCCTGGAACGCCTCCCAGGCCAGCCGCATCAGCATGTTCTGCAGGCGCTGGCGGAACAGGCTGATCAGCGCCCCGACGATCTCTTGACCGATCTTGATCAGTGCGGGCACCGCTGCCGCGCCGAAGCCGGAGGCCAGCGCGATGGCGATCTCCACGACCTGGGTGAAGGCCGCGATGACGATGTTGTACTGGGTGTTCTCCGAGTCCAGCGCGAAGTTGTAGGCCGAGCCGCCCAGCGCCAGCGCGATGTTGCCGCCCGCCGGCACGTTCTTGGTGATCCCCACCTGGTACTGCTGGAACGCGTCCATCGCCGGGCCGGACAGGCTCCCGGCCAGACCGTAGCCGAGGTTGGCGGTGGCGCCCATCCCGTTGAGGATGGTGCTGCTGAGCGCGTACAGCTCGTCGCCCATGGCCCGCAGCGCGGTGGGGTCGGCCTTCGGGTACTCCTCGCCGACAGCGACGAGGATCAGGTCGTACGCCCACTGCCACTGCGGGTCGTTGGGGATGTGGAAGTCGGGCATGTCCTACCGGGGCGCGGCTGGGTGGCTCAGGCGCCGGGGATGATCGGGGTGGGCGTGCCGTCCGGCGCGTAGCTCAGGTACAGCGGCTGGTAGTCGGGCGCGGTGGGGTCGACTGTCGGGTTCTCCTTGACGACGAAGAACCGGCCCTGTCCGGGATCGATCGTCCTGCCGTCCGGAGTGGTGACGGGCGTGCCGGTCAGCGGGGTGATCGAGTCGTAGAGGTTCGCGTCCACCCGGGCGCTGCCGTCCTCGAACGGGTTGAGCGCGATCAGCCGGTACTCCTCGGGCAGCGGCCGGCCGCCGACGTGCGCGGTCGCGTACTCCGGCTGCACGAAGTAGGACGAGATGGCCGGCAGGGCGGCGGTGAACGGGATCAGCGGCTCGGCGGGCTGCATCGGCAGCAGCGGAGTGCCCTGCTGCTGCGGGAGGAGCCGGGCCTGTTCGGTGACCGGCTCACCGGCCGGCTCGCTGAGCGCGAGGCGGCGGGACCGCAGATGGGGCCGGCGTGGCTCACCCTCCGCGGCGGGCTCCAGCACCGGGCCCGCGAGGGCCGCCCGCGTCGCGTACGTGGGGCCGTCCAGGCCGTCGAAGTCCTTTGCCATCTTCCGGCTGACGTCCAGGGCCGCCTCGTCGGCCTCCCGGTACGCCCGGCCGCTCTCCGTGAGGCCCTGGGCGGTGTAGCGCAGGGTGCCCTTGACACCGCCGATGATCGCTTCGAGGTTGTCCAGGCCCTCGAGGAACTTGGTCGAGAACTGCTCGCCCATGTCGTCGTCGCCCCAGGCGTTGGCGTACCGGGCCCGCAGGGCGGTCAGCTGGGACAGGTAGGACTCGTAGAGCTGCACGTGCGACTCGTACGCCTTGCCGAGCCCTTCGACGCCGTCCGGGTCGACCCACAGCCGGCCGCCGGGGTTGTTGCTGATCATTCGGGCCCCCGGGTCAGGAGTTCCCGCACGCTCGTCACCATGCGGGGTTCCTTGGGCAGGAACGCGTCCGCCCCGGCCTGGCCCCGGACCAGCTTGTGGGCGTCGAGACCGTCCGGCAGCATCGGCGCCAGCACGTCGGCCGCCTGGTTCATGACCTGTTCCTTGGCATCGGCGTAGGTCTCCAGGATGAGCCGGGTCAGGTCGGCGGTGGTGAGCCGCTTGTGGGCGCCGGAGGGGAACTGGATGTCGGTCAGCACGCCGTTCTGGCCGACGGTGACGCTCACCTCGCGCCGCGGTGACGTCGCGGTGGCCGAGAGCGCGCTCATCCGGGCCTGCATCTCGGCGAGGCTGTTGCGCTGCCGTTCGTACTCCTGGAACAGGCCTTCGATGCGCTCGCTGTAGTTCACGACGGACCACTCCCTCGACGTCGCGGTCCAGTGAAGACGCCGCCGCGGTCGCGCCGGAACTCCGGCCGGGGATCAGTGCATGAAAGTGCAACCACTCTTCCCGGGCTGTCGGCCGTCGCCGCCCGTTCCGGGGGCGCTGCCGGGCAATGTTGGGTGACGTTCGGACATGGTGGCGCGACCGGGTTTCCGCGGGACACGACCGCGCATCAACACTCTTCCCTGCCACCTTTCCCTGACTTGAGGAGTCCGGCCGTGACGATGCCGACCGTCAGCACCACCGAAGAGGGTATGCAGCGGGCTGCCCAGGAGTTCTCCGACAAGGCCACCGCCTTCACCGGCCAGCTGCGCGCGGTCAACGGGCAGATGGCCATCCTGATCTCCTCCTGGACCGGCCAGGCGTCCCAGGGCTTCAACCAGGCCATGGACAACTGGGAGAACGCGTTCCAGCGGGTGATCAACGAGCTGCTGAACATGCTCGAGGTCATGGGCGTGACCACCAAGGGCTACCAGACGGCCGAGGACGAGGCGTCGAGCGTGGCCAACTCCTTCGGCGCGGCCCTGCCCGGTATCTGAGCCGCACCCCGACCCCCGATCTCCCGAGAGGACTGACGTGTCCAACTACACCTTCGACTTCGTGCAGGCAGACGCCGTGCTGACCGACATGAACCGCATCAACGGCCAGATCCAGTCGTCGCTGGAGGAGATGGAGCGCACCGTCGAGGCCAGCCTCGCGCAGTGGACCGGTGCCGCCCAGGAGCAGTACAAGGTCTCGAAGCTGGCCTGGAACCAGGCCGCCGACTCGATGGTCGGCTATCTGGAGCAGGCCCGGATGACGCTGCTGCAGATCTCGGACAACTACGGCACCACCGAGCAGCGTCACGCCATGATCTGGAACGACGTCCGGGGCGGCTGACCCGCCGGACGGCCGCCGCGGACGCGGTGCGGCGGCCCGCGTCGTCCGTCCCCGGCCCGGTGAGCTGGACGACCCGGGCCGCCGGGGTCTGTGCCAACGTTCCGCCGTCGACTCTCGAGTGGAGTGAGCTCCATGGCCCGCATTGACTGGGGATACCCCAACGACAAAGCCATCAGCGCGATGAACGCCTACGGCATGGGCGACGCCGCCCTCAAGAAGCCGGAGGGCACCGTTCAGGCGGCGCACGACTCCTGGATGGCCTTCTACAACAAGAACCAGAACAACCGCACCGGCGTGAACTACGAGAAGTGGAAGGACGAGGTCCGCGCCGAGCATCCGGAGTGGATCGAGGCCCGCGACTGGTACGACAAGAACATCCTCGACACCGACGGCTGGAAGAACCTCGTCAAGACGTACAAGGACAACATCACCGACCCGTCGAACGTGAAGCCGCCCGCGTTCACCGACCAGTCCGACTGGATCGACGACGAGATCTCGACCGGCTCGGGCTTCAAACCGCCGGCGATCAACCCGACGTTCAAGGGTGACACCGCCTCGACCGGTGGCGTGGCGGTCAACACCGCCGCGCTGAAGTGGTTCGCCGAGGAGGTGCTGGCCAAGGTCACCGGTGCCGGGAACATCCTGCTCACCACGGCCGACCAGGTGGGCGCGATCGACCCGCGTCCCGGTGCCTTCGCCCGGGCCGAGGTGCTGCGGCAGGCGATCGTCGGGGCGACGGCCCAGGACGGCGGC
The DNA here is from genome assembly GCF_030519385.1 of Micromonospora sp. C28ISP2-4. Taxonomy (NCBI): domain Bacteria; kingdom Bacillati; phylum Actinomycetota; class Actinomycetes; order Micromonosporales; family Micromonosporaceae; genus Micromonospora; species Micromonospora sp. C28ISP2-4. The sequence continues at coordinate 288,457 of NZ_JAUMKG010000006.1, forward strand.
GTCAAGGGCGACATGAAGGACATGCTCGTCAACATGAACACCGCCCTGCTCGCGGTGCAGGCCGCCCTGCTGAAGATGGCCGCGGAGTACGAGAACCTCGAAGAGCTGAACGCGCTGACCACCGACAAGCTCGGCGAGATCATGGGTGACTCCTTCAAGGGCCTGGACAACCTGAGCACCTACGGCCAGAAGATCGTCAAGACCGACGGAAACTGACGCGGGCGAACAGGTCTCGCCGCTCGCGAAGAGGGACAGGGCATGGGCAACGGTCTCGGTGACAGCAAGCTCGACGGGTGGAACGACCCCGCGGAGGAGGCGGCCACCTTCCCACCCAAGGTGGTCCCCGTCAGCGACCTGTACGACTACCAGACCTGGGCGAAGGAGACCCGGGGCTGGCGGAAGCTCGAGGCCGCGGTGAACGGCGGCGCCGCGCTGACCACCGAGACCGGGCGGGACCACGCCGAAACGCTGGTGAGCGTCCGGTCCGTCGTCGAGACCGCGCAGGCCTTCCAGGCGACCCAGGACCTGCTGATCTGGCTCGAACAGACCATCCGTACCGCTGTCACCTCGATGGTCGGCGACGACAAGGCGTGGAAGGGGCCGGCGGCCAACGGGTTCCGCGACAAGATGAACTTCTACGCCGACCTGCTCGGCAAGCAGGCAGAGCACCTGGCCGGCGGCGCAATCCCGGACTCCACCACGGCGGCCAACAGCATCAACTCCTCGACCAACCGCAACTCGCTGCCGTCGCAGCTCTACGACGCCGCCAACCACCTGTCCTGGGCCCAGCAGACGATCGCCTACCTGGACCGCGCCTGGGCGACGATCGCCTCGGACAACGGCGTGGGAAGCGGCAGCGGCCCGGTGCCGATCAGCGGCACGGAGTACGAGAAACCGATGGCACAGCAGATGTCCGAGGTCGTCCACACGGTCGCCGAGAAGTACAGGATGACCACCGACAGGGCGGGGACGTCAGGGGTCACCATGCCGACGCCGAGCATCAGCGTGCCGACGGGCCCGCCGATCTCGTCGCCGAACCTCACGACGCCGAACCTCTCGGCCCTGTCGACGGTTCCCCCTCCGGTGTTCACCACGCCCTCCATCGCCGGCGTGACCACTCCACCGGTGAACGCGCCGCCGAACATCACGGTGCCCACGATCACCCCGCCGAACCTGGCCGGTGGGCCCGGCACCGGCGGACCGGGCGCCGGCCAGGGACCGGGGACCTTCACCCCGCCGTCGTTCTCCGGACCCGGCGGGATCGGCGGTCCCACGCCCGGCGGCGGGGGCGCCGGCAGCGGGCTGCCCGGCTTCGACGCGCCCGGCATCAACGGTCCCGGCTTCGACGCGCGCGGCTTCGACGCGCCCGGCATCAACGGGCCGGGCGGCCTCCCGGGCGGCGGTCTGCCCGGCAGCGGCGTACCGGGCGGGTTCGTCCCCGGTGTGGTTCCGCCGGGCATCAAGCCGCCCGGCTCGGCCAACCTCGGCGGCGGCGCGGGCGGCGCCGGTTCGGTCAAGCCGCCGTCGTTCTCCGGACCGGGTGAGGTGGGCGGCCTGAAGCCCGGGGCCGGCACAGGCGCCGGCATCGGCAGACCGGGCGGCGGCTTCACCGCTCCGGGTATCCCCGGCTTCGGCTCACCCGGCGGCGCCGGCCCCGGCGCGGGCGGTGGTCCGAGCCTGCCGGAGAAGCCGGACGCGAACGGTCTGCTCGGCAACAGCGACGACTTCGCCCCCGGCGCCGTCGGCGGTGTGGACATCCCGGCCGCCCCCGGTGGTGCCGTGCCCGGTGGCGGCGGCTTCCAGTCGCCGATGATGCCGGGCATGCCCGGCGCGGGCGCTCCCGGTGCCGGCGGCGGATCCGGTGTCCCCGAGGCGCCTGACGCCAAGGGCCTGGTGGAGGGCGACGAGGCGGACTGGCGGTCACCCGGGTTCGACGGCGTGCAGATTCCCGGTGCACCGGCGGGCGCCTCGTCCGGCGGCGCCGGGCTGGGCGCCGGCATGCCGCCCATGCCCGGCATGCCGGGGCCCGCCGGTGGCGGGAACAATCCCGGCGGGACCGAGTCGCCCGACGCCCGGGGACTCGTCAGCGGCGATCCGGAGACCTGGGGGCCGGTGGGCGTGGACGCGGGCGTACCGGACGGGTCGGGCGGTGCGCCGGCCGGTGGTGACGGGCTCGGCGTCGACGGTCCGCAGATCCCCGCCGCCCCGCCCGTGGCTCCGGGCGTCGGCGTCGACTCGCCGGTGGCGGCGCCGGCCGGCCCCGCCATGCCGATGATGCCCGGAGCGCCGGGTGCGCCGGGCGCCGGTGCGGGCGCGTCCGGCGCCGGTGTGCCGGACGCACCCGACGCCTCCGGGCTGATCCAGGCCGATGTCGACGACTGGCGACCGTCGGCCTCCGACACCGGCGTACCGCAGGCGCCCACCGGCGCGGACGCGGGCGGCGCCGGGCTGGTGGAGCCGGCCCTGCCGCCCTCCCTGCCGAGCACCGGTGCGACGCCGCCGGCGGCCGGTGTGGTGCCGCCGATGGCCGGCCCGGCGGGCAGCAACGCACCCGCCGGGACCACGCCCCGGACCGCGCCCGACGCGTCCGGCCTGATCCGCCCGGACGCGGCCGACTGGACCCCGGCCGGAGCGGGGAACGGCGTGCCGGAGGCGGGCGGCGGCACGGCGGCCGGTGGCGCGGGACTCGACGGCTCCGCGCCGGTCGCGGGCGTGCCCGCCCCGCAGCCGGAGCCGGGCGACGCCACAGCGGGCGACGGCGCGGGTCCCGACGGCTCCGTACCGGTCGCCGGCGTGCCCGCCCCGCGACCGGACGGTCCGCCCGTCGGCCCGGGTCCGGGCGTGCCGGAGGCCGCCGTCGAGGAACCGGCCGCGCCGGAGGTTCCGGCAACGCCCGGGTCCGGCATCGGCGGTACGTCGCCGGGCGCGCCCGTACCCGAGGTGATCGCACCGCCGACGGCGGTGGAGGTGCCGACTGTGGTCGACCTGTCCCCGGCGGTGGAACCGCCGCCGCGGGCCGAGCCGCCCGCGGCCGTCGTGCCGCCCCCAGCCGTCGCGACGCCTCCGGCGGTGGTGTCGCCTCCGGCCGAGCCGGCGGTCGGCGGTGTCGTGGCGGCTCCGGTGATCGTCGGTCCGCCGGGCGTGCCGGGCGTGCCCGCCCAGCCGGGCCTGCCCGCCCCGCCCGGCCCGGTGGCGAACCCACCCGCCCAGGCAGCCGCACCGAACCCGCCCGCGCAGCCGAACCAGCCCGCGCAGCCGAACCAGCCCGCGCAGCCGAGCCAACCGGCCCCGCCGGGTGGTGGCAGTCCGGAGGGGACGCACCGGAAGGCCGGCGTCGCCGTCGTCGTGGCCGAGGGCGAGGTGGCGGTCGTGGTCCCCGGCGCGCTCGGTCTGGCCGGCGCCGCCGCAGTGGCCGGGGTCGCCGGCCCGCAGGCGCCCGGCCGTTCGGCGGCCGGCGCGGACCCCGACGACCCGGCCCGGGCCGGTACGGTCCGGCGTCGCTCCGATCGCGACGACGACCGCGAGCCCGGCGCCGGCCGGGAGCCCGCCGCCGGGCTGCGCGAGGACGACGCCGTCTGGGGCGGTGACAGTGCCCGGCCGGCGGCCGACGACCACGTGCCGCTGGTCCGTCCGGACGACGACCCCGACGACACGACGGGCTGGGACGACCTCAGCGACGCCGACTGGCTGACCGGTCCGTCAGCGGACGACGGCAGGGAAGGGTGACCATGTCGGAGACACCGCAGCGCCCGCGCGCCGTGTGGCGGCGGGTCGCGCCCGCGAAGGCGCCCCGGCCGGCGGACGGCAGGTTCGACTTCTTCAGCGCCGACCTGGAGAAGATGCGCGGGTGCGGCGAGCCCGGCGTCAGCGACGCCGAGTTCACGGCGTCGCTCGCCGAGGAGGAGAAGGCGGCGGCCGCCCGCGCCGAGGCGTTCTGGGCGGAGCAGGAGCGACGGCGCCGGGACGAGGAGGAGCGGGCGAAGAAGGAGAAGAAGCGCCAGGCCGAGGAGGACGACGACGTCAAGGTGGCCGAGCGCTACCGAAACGACCGCTACGCGGTGAAACTGCTGCGCCAGGAACGCACCGTCTGGGGCGGCGACGGCGCCGACGCGGGGACGATCGGATGAGTACGGTCACCGTCAAGCGCCCGCCCCGCGCGCCGGGCCCGGAGGCGCCGGAAGGCTCGATCGAGCTTCAGGAGCCGCCGCTGATGGCGGAGGAGGCCCCGCTCGACTTCCGCTCGTTCGCGATGGTCGTGCCGATGGGCCTCGGCATGGGCGCGATGCTCGCCATGTTCGGCCTCTACAACCGCACCCCGATCATGTACGTGATGGGTGGCGCGATGGCCGGCGGCATGCTGCTCATGGGCGTCATGCAGATCGGCCGCGCGGCCGCCGAGCGCAAGCGCAAGATGCGCGGCGAACGGCGCGACTTCCTCCGCTACATCGGGCAGTTGCGCAAGCAGGCCCGCGAGGCGGCCGACCAGCAGCGCCGGCACGTGCTGTGGAACAACCCGCAGCCGGGCTGGCTGTGGTCGATCGCGATGGGCAGCCGGCTGTGGGAGCGCCGGCCCAGCCACGACGACTTCGGCCGGGTCCGCATCGGTCTCGGCCGGCAGACCGCGATGCTGAAGTTCGACCCGCCGTCCACCAAACCGATCGAGGATCTCGAACCGCTGTCGTCGATCTCGCTGCGGCGGTTCTCCGAGGCGTACCGGACGGTGTCCGGCATCCCCACCTCCGTCGGCCTGCCGAGCTTCACCAGCGTCGAGTTCGAGGGCGCGATCGACCCGGCGATCGACCTGGCCCGCGCCATGGTGGCGCAGCTCGCCACCTTCCACGCCCCGGACGAGCTGCGGATCGCCGTGCTCGCCGCCGAGGTGCACCGGGGCCCGTGGGAGTGGGTCAAGTGGCTGCCGCACAACGCGCACCCCACCGCGTACGACGCGGCCGGCCCGGTCCGGATGTTCGCCGGCAGCCACGACGCGCTGATGGACATGCTCGGCCCCGAGATCACCGACCGGGGCGACCACGACCGGGCCGTCAAACCGACCACGAGCGAACCGTTCCTGGTGATCGTCGCGCATCTGGTGGACCTGCCGGACAGCTCCCGCCTGCTCGGCGCGGGTATCCGCAACGTGGTGCTGCTCGACCTGACCGGCGCGATGCCCGGCGGCCCCAAGGTGCTGCGGCTCACTGTCACCGACGACGTCGTGGAGTTCCCGGCCGGCGCGACGACCGGCACGGCCACGCGTGACGGGCTGGACCAGACCCAGTGCGAGGCGCTCGCCCGGATCATCGCGCCGAAGCGGACCAGCGGCACGCTGGAGGTCTCCGACGAGCCGCTGGACACCAGCTTCGAGCTGACCACGCTGCTCGGCATCCGCGACGCGATGACCTTCGACGTGCAGGCCCTGTGGCGTACGCGGACGCCGCAGCGCAACCGCCTCATGGTGCCGATCGGCGTCACCGAGGAGGGCGAGGTCATCGAGCTGGACCTGAAGGAGTCCGCGCAGGGCGGCATGGGACCGCACGGACTGCTCATCGGCGCCACCGGCTCGGGCAAGTCGGAGCTGCTGCGTACCCTCGTCTGCGGCCTGGCCGCGACGCACAGCTCGGAGATCCTCAACCTGGTGCTCGTCGACTTCAAGGGCGGCGCCACGTTCCTCGGCATGGACAAGCTGCCGCACACCTCGGCGGTGATCACGAACCTGGCCGACGAGCTGCCGCTGGTCGACCGGATGCAGGACGCGCTCAACGGCGAGATGACCCGGCGGCAGGAGATGCTGCGCGCCAGCGGCTACGCCTCGCTGTTCGACTACGAGAAGGCGCGCGGCAACGGCGCCCAGCTCGTGCCCTTCCCGGTGCTGCTGATCATCGTGGACGAGTTCAGCGAGCTGCTGTCCAGCAAGAGCGAGTTCATGGACCTGTTCGTGTCCATCGGCCGGCTCGGCCGGTCGCTCGGCGTGCACCTGCTGCTCGCCTCCCAGCGCCTGGACGAGGGGCGGATCAACCGGGTCGAGGGGCACCTGTCGTACCGGCTGGCGCTACGCACGTTCTCCTCGATGGAGTCGCGGTCGGTGATCGGCGTGGGCGCCGCGTACGAGCTGCCGCCCGAGCCCGGCAACGGCTACCTGAAGGTGGACACCACGAACCTGGTGCGCTTCAAGGCGGCGTACGTCTCCGGCGCGTACACCGGAAGTGGGCGCCGCGGCGGCGTCGCGGACGCCGGGGACGAGCCGACCGCGGACGTGGTGCCGTTCACCACCCGGCAGGTCGCGGTGCGCCACGACCCCGGGCCGGAGCGCCCGGCCGAGCAGGTCGAGGAGCCCGCCGCCGACGCGAACGGGCCGAGCCTGGTCGAGGTGCTGCTGGACCGGCTCGCCGGCTCGGGTCCGCCGGCCCGGCAGGTCTGGCTGCCCCCGCTGTCCAGTGCGCCCAGCCTGGACTCGCTCATGCCGAGCGTGCTGCCCGACCCGGTGCGCGGCATGACAATCGCCGACCCGGCCGTCCAGGGCGGCCTGCGGGTCCCGGTCGGCGTCGTGGACCGGCCCGCCGAGCAGCTGCGCGAGCTGCTGGTGGTCGACCTGAACGGCGCCGACGGCCACGTCGGCATCGCGGGCGCACCGCAGAGCGGCAAGTCGACGCTGCTGCGCAGCCTGATCCTGGCGCTGTCGCTGGCGAACACGCCGCGCGAGGTGCAGTTCTACGGCCTCGACTTCGGCGGTGGCGGTCTCGCCTCGGTCGCCGGCCTGCCGCACGTCGGCTCGATCGCGACCCGGATGGAACGCGACCGCGTCGTCCGGACGGTCGAGGAGGTCCTCCAGGTCATGGAGAAGCGGGAGGCCGAGTTCGCGCGGCACGGCCTCGACTCCATGTCCAGCTACCTGGCCAAGGTCGCCGAGGGGGTGATCGAGGACGGCTTCGGACATGTCTTCCTGGTCATCGACGGCTGGTACACGATGAAGCAGGACTTCCAGGAATTGGAGCAGAAGTTCCAGGAACTGGCCTCGCGTGGCCTGTCCTTCGGCGTGCACGTGATCGTCACCGCGACCCGCTGGTCGGAGCTGCGCACCTGGATGCGGGACCTGCTCGGCACGAAGCTGGAGCTGCGGCTCGGCGACGCGATGGAGTCCGAGCACGGCTCCCGCAAGGCGGCCACGGTGCCCAACCAGGTCGGCCGCGGCCTCACCGCGGGCGCGCTGCACTTCCTGGCCGCGCTGCCCCGGATGGACGGCAGCTCCGAGGTGGGCGACCTGGCCGAGGCGACCAAGTCGGTGGTCGAGGAGATCGGCACGTTCTGGCCCGGCCCGGCCGCCCCGCCGGTACGCATGCTCCCCGCGCATCTGATGGTCGAGACACTGCCGCCGCCCGCGTCCGACTTCAAGTTCGTCATCGGCCAGGACGAGCAGCGTCTCGCCCCGGTGTGGCACGACTTCATGGCCACCCCGCACATGCTGGTCTTCGGCGACAGCGAGACCGGCAAGACCAACCTGCTGCGGCTCGTCCTGCGGTCCATCCAGCAGCACTACCCGCCGGAGCGGGCAAAGGTCGTGCTCGGCGACTCGCGCCGCGACCTGGACACCGCGATCGGCGCCGCGTACCAGGTGGGCTTCGCCTTCACCGGCGACAAGATGCACGAACTGGCCGGCCACGCGTCGGTCTCGATGAACCGGCGGATGCCCGGGGCGGACGTCTCGTCCGAGCGGATGCGCAAACGCGACTGGTGGGAGGGGCCGGAGCTGTTCGTCATCGTCGACGACTACGACCTGATGACCAAGAGCACCGGGATGGGCTCGACGCTCGACCCGCTCCTGCCGTTGCTGGCCCAGGGCGCCTACATCGGGCTGCACGTGATCGTCGCGCGGAGCACCTCCGGCGCGATGCGGGCCATGATGGACCCGGTGATCCGGCGGATGTGGGAGCTGGGCACGCCCGCGACGCTCTTCTCCTACCCCAAGGAGGAGGGCAAGTTCCTCGGCGAGGCAAAGCCCCGCCAACTGCCGCCCGGGCGCGCCCAGCTCGTCACCCGGCGCGGCGTACGCCTGATGCAGACCGGTTTCGTGTCGGACACGGCCCGATGAGAGAGGCTCGCTGGTGACCGCAGCGCTGAACGACCAACTGTGCCGGATCACGGTGATCGGGCCGGCGCGCCGGGCCGACCTGGCCGTGCCGGCCCGGATGCCGGTGGCGAACCTGATGCCGCTGCTGGTGCGGCACACCACCGACCTGGCCCGGTTGCCCGACGGCGAGGTGCCCGACGAGTCGTGGGTGCTGCAACGCCTCGGGCAGGCGCCGTTCGAGCTGTCCGGCACGCCGGAGAGCCTGGACTGGCTGGAGGGCGAGGAACTGCACCTGCGCCCGGCGCAGGACCCGCTGCCCGAACTCGACTTCGACGACCTGGCCGAGGGCGTCGCCACGGTGGTCAACCGGCGGGCCGACAGGTGGCAGCCGGAGTACCGCCGGGTGCTGTTCCTTCTGCTCTCCCTGGTGGCGATGGGCCTGATCGCCGCCGTGCTCGTGGACCGGGGGCCGGTGCTGCCCCAGGTGGTCGCCGGCGCCGTGCTCGCGGTCGGCCTGTTCACAGCGGCGATCGTCAGTGCCCGCCAGCAGACCGACGGCGCGTTCCCGTTGCTGTTCGGCGGCGGCGCCGCCTTCTTCGCGGCGGTCGCCGCGTCCAGCGCCGTCGACGGCGACCCGGACGGCGTGGCCTGGAACGCCACTGCCGGGCTAGCCGCCGCCGTCGCGATCGTCGCGGTGACCGCGTTCCTGCTGATCGCCCAGCGCACCGTCACGCCGGTCATGCCGTTCGCCCCACTGCTGATCGCCGGGCTGACCGCCGCGATGGTGGTGCTCGTGCTGCTGGCCGGCGACGGCTTCGCGCTCACCGCGCCGGAGGTCTCCGCCGTGGCCGTGTCGGTGATCCTGGTGCTGATCGTGATCGCGCCCCGGGTGGCGGTGAAACTGGCCCGGCTGCGCGGGCCCCAGCTGCCGAAGACCGGCGCCGACATGTCGTACGACATCGAGCCGGAGGACTCCGACCTGGTCAAGTCGCGCGCCGACGAGGCGGACACCTACCTGACCGCCTGCATGACCGCGTCCGCCCTGGTCCTGCCGGTGCTGATGCACCACACCATGCGGGCGCCGGGCTGGTCCGGGTGGACGCTCGTGCTCGTGACATCGAGTGCAATCCTGTTGCGCTCGCGTACCTTCTTCGGGTTCTGGCAGCGGGTCGCCCTGGTGGGGGCCGGTACCGTCGGCTACCTCATGGTGGCCCTGATGTTCTCCGACAAGCTCGCCCCGACCGGCCGGTACGTCCTGCTCGGCGGGCTCGTCGCCCTCCTGGTGCCGCTGGTGATGGCCGCGCTGCGGCCGTGGCCGCGGCGCATGCTGCCGTTCTGGGAGTACACCGCCGGCGGCCTGGACGTCGCCACCGGCCTGGCCGTGCTGCCGGTGCTCGCCCAGGTGCTCGGGCTCTACGCCTGGGCCCGCGGACTCTTCGGGTAGCCGGCCGTGCAGACCCAGCGCGACCACGTCCACGCCCACCAGTTCATGATGGGCCGGTTGAGTTCGGCCCTGGTGCAGGGCGACCCGTCCACAGCCGAGATACCCGGGCAGCGCGCCGTCACCGGCCTGGCCTTCGGCGTGCTCATCAGCGTCCTGGTCGTGGCCGGGTTCGCCGTCTACGGCTGGATCGTCCCTGGCGGCAGCAAGGCGTACACCAAGAGCGGCGTGATCCTGGTGGAGAAGGAGAGCGGCAACCGGTACGTCTACCTCGACGGCGTGCTGCGCCCGACGCCGAACCTCACCTCGGCCATGCTGATCCAGGGCGGCGGCGCGACCGTCAAGCTGATCTCCAAGGAGTCGATCAAGGACGTTCCGCGCGGGCCGTCGATCGGCATCGACGGCGCCCCGCAGTCGGTCGCCACCGGGTCGATGGTCGCCGGCCCGTGGCTGGCCTGCCTGCCCGGCTCCGTCGCCGACGAACCCGGCGACCGGCTCGGCATCAACCTCGACCCGCGTGCCGAGGCCGTACCGGTGCCGGCCGACCGCTTCGCCGTCGTCCGCCGCGCCGACGGGCCGACCTACCTGGTGACCGCCGGCCGCAAGCACCGCGTCGCCGACCCCGCAGTGCTCGCCGCGCTCGGCGCCACCACCACCCGCAAGGTGCCCGCACCGCGGGACTGGCTCGACTTCCTGCCCGACGGACCGGACCTGGCGCCGGCCACTGTCCCCGGCGAGGGCCGCTCCGGCCGGGTCGGCGACCGCACGTACCCGATCGGCACGCTGTTCCGCCAGCGTCCCGACACCGGCGCGGAGCAACTGCTGGTGCTGCGCCGCGACGGCCTCGCGCCACTGAGCCGGACCGAGTTCCTGCTGGCCACCGCCGCCTCCGGGAAGGAGCCGGTGGAGCTGAGCGCCGCCGAACTCGCCGCGGCGCGGATGTCGGCCGACCGGTCCCTGCTCACCCGGCTGCCCGACCTGACCGGCCTCACCCCACAGGAGCCCGGCCCGTACGCGCTGTGCCTGCGGCAGAGCCCGGTGGACGGGACGCGGTTCGACAGCACCGCGGTGCTCGTCCCGCCGGCCCGCTCCGGCGTCCGCCCCGACGGCCGCACGACGGTGCTCCTGGCGCCCGGCAGCGGCATGGCGGTGCTCCCGGCGCCGGTCGGCTCCGGTGTGGCGCAGCCCCTGCCCACGTACATCGCGGACGACGGAAAGGCGTACCCGATCGGCGACCAGGACGCGGTACGGGCGCTGAAGCTCGACCGGGTCGTGAGCGTTCCCTTCCCGAGGCAGCTGCTCGCGCTGGTGCCCCAGGGGCCGGCGCTGAGCACGAGGGCCCTCGCGGCCGCAGAAGTGGGGTAGGTCGATGGCAACCCGGATCCGGGACCTGTTCGGCGGCGGCAAGGACCGCCCCGGGGGCGTCGTCCAGCACACGGTCGGCAACGCCCTCGTGGTGCACGCCGAGGACGCCATCAGTCCCGAGGCCCAGTCGCTGGCGCTGTCCGTGATCGAGGACGCGGAGAACGACGTGGTCGTGCTCGACCTCGGCGACGGCATGCCGATCAGCGCGTGGGAGGCCATGGCCGGGGTGCTGCCGCGCCGCCGCCGCGGCATCCGGCTCATCGCCTGCGGCCGGCACGGCAACTCGGCGGCGATGGCCGGTCAGTGGCTCTCCGAACGCCTCAACCGCACGGTCATCGCCCCGGACGGCGACCTGGTACGCGGCTCGGCCGGGACGCTGTTCGTCCACTCCGCGCCGGGCAGCGGCTGGGTGCGGTTCCGGCCCGGCCGCCCGCCGGCCTGGGACGCCAAGCGCTACCCGACGCCGCGATGGGACCGGGCCGCGATCGACACCCGGCCGTCCAGCGCCACCGCGGAGATCGAGCCGATCCCCGCCGGGGTCTGGATCCACAGCAACCGCGACCCGCAGGTGGTCGACCCGCAGCGGCAGCGGCTCACCGCGTACGTGCCCTGCCAGGCGGAGACCATGACCGTGCTGCTGGGCTGCCCCGGCACGCCGCCGCTGTCGCTGGACGACGTGGTGCGCTTCTGGCGCGGGCTCGACGAGGAGAACCGGCAGCGGGTGCGCTTCGTGCAGTTCGGCGAGGTCCGGATCCCCGAGGGCGAGGCGTTCGGCCAGGCGCTCGCCGACCTGCTGAACACCGAGGTCACCTGCTACACCGGCGTGCCGATCGGCAGCCCGCACCGGTACGAGATCCGTACCGTGCTGCCGGACGGCGCATTCGGCTGGGCGCCGTACGCGCTCGAACTGTCCTACTCGCCCCGGGCGCACCCCAACTCGCGCGCCCGCCGCCCTGCGGTGCTCAGCCACCGCCCGCCGCTTCCAGGTGCCGAGGAGGTAGCGCCCCGGGTCTACTGGTTCGCCCCCGGCGCCGTGGTCGAGGTGGTGCAGACCGGTCTCTGGGTACGTTCCACGGCCGAGCCGAGGAACGCCGAGCAGGTCCGGTCCGCGATGCTCGACGCGCGCAGCGGCACGCTCGTCTTCGACGACACCGTGCACTCCACCGCCCACCGGATGCGGGAACTGGCGCTCGACCTGGCCGCGCGGGTCGACGGCATGGCTGGTGCGGGCCGCGCGCTGATGCCCGCGTCGGTGCTGGTGCCCGGCGCGAAACCGGCCAGCCGGGCCGAGGTGGTCATCGACCTCGAAGCCGAGACGCGCGCGGTGGGCACGACAGTGCCGGTGCCCGCGTACGCGGAGGTCGCTCCGCCCGCGCCGGTCGCCCCGCCCGCCGCGGACAGCGTGGTGGTCGCCGTGCCCGCCCCGGTCCCGGCTCTCCCCGCCGACCTGGAGCAGGCGCCCGCGTCACGGCCGTCCTCCGCGCCGCCGCTGCCCGCACCCCCCGCGGTGCCGCTCCCGGTCGCGCCCGCACCGCCGCCGTCCCCGGTCGCGCCGCCCGGGGTCGAGTTGCCGGCTCCGCCCGTGGTGCCGATCGTGTCCGCGCTCCCGGATCCGCCGGCGGCGCCGGTACCGGCAGCGCCTCCGGTCGTGGCCGAACCGCCCCCGCCGGTGGTGTCCGAGCCGCCCACGGCGAAGACGGTGCCGATCGCGTCCGAGCTGCCGGCCCCACCGGCTGTGCCACGGCCGACGGCACCGCCGGTGGCGCCAGTGGTGGTGTCCGCGCCCACGCCGCCGGTCGCCGCCGGTGAGCCGGTCACGCCCGCCGTGCCGGCGGGGTTCCGCGAGCCGGCGCCGCCCACCATGCCCGCCGGTTTCGGTCAGGCGCTCTCGACGACACCGGTGGCGGCCGGGCCGGGGGCGCCGGTCGCGGCTCTGCCGTCGGTGCCGGTCGTCGCGGTCGACCTGCCACCCGCCCCGCCCGCCGGAGCCGGTCCGTCGCGCCTGGCCACGCCCGCGCGGACCGCCGAGCCCGCCGGACAGGCCGAGCCGTCGAGTGCCGCCGAACCCTCGAACGCCGCCGAGCCGGCGCAGGACGCCGAACCGGCGCAGGACGCCGAGCCGGCCGAGGTGGCCGCCGAGGCGCGGGTGCAGCCGGTGCCCTCGGCCGGCGCGGGCGCGCTGCTGTCGGAGAAGAAAGGGCTCGCCGATGAGCGCGCCTGGCTGCGCCGCACGCTCAGCCGCGAGTTCGACGTGATGGCCAGCTCGGTGTCCCGGATCATGTCCGAGCACCCGGGCATGCAGGGCTCCGGCGCGTCCACCGAGGACGTGCTGGCCGACTCGGTCGCGCTGCGGCTCTACCTGACCGGCCGCGGACCGGGCGTCGACGCCGGGCTGCGGTCGGGTCGCAAGGGACCGCACGTGCCGTTCGCGCGTTGCGTGGTCGCCGGAGTCTCCCGGATGCCGTCCTTCCGGGGCACCACCGTCTACCGGTTGTCCCCGACCGCCGGGGAGTGGGCGCTCTACCAGGACCGGCGGCTGGTCACCGACTGGAGCTTCGTCAACGCGCTGACCCAGCCGTGCGCGTCCGAGGACGGCGACACCGACGTGCTGATCTGGTCGATGACCGCCCGGCGGACCAGCCTGCTGGAGCCGGAGGGGGACGAGCACGTCGAGGACCGGGTGCTGTTCCTGCCCGGTACGAACTTCAAGGTGCTGGACCTGCGCCGGCCCTCGGCGGGTGAGCGCGGCGCGGTCCTGCTGCGGGAGATCGGCGCCAACGAGATCGACGACACCGGCCGGGTCGACCCCAACCGGGTGTCGCTGGACGAGCTGGCGATCACGTCGCTGCGGCGCAGCGTGGACCGCTGGGCCACGGCCGAGCCCCGGGTGCGCGTCGGCGCGGCGGCCCGCGGGCGCCTGCGGGTGCTGCCCGGCCTGGACCGGAAGGGATGACGCGGTGAGTCGGCAGGTTCTTGTGGTGGGCGACCGGAAGCCGGGTTCCTATCCGACGATCGGCTCCGCGCTGTCCCGGGCCGAGCCCGGCGCCACGATCGACGTCCACCCCGGCCGGTACGTCGAGAAGCTCGTCGTCGGCGACCGGGTGACGATCAGCGCGGCCCAGCCCGGCACCGTCGAGGTGCACGTGGAGGAGGGCAGCGTCCTCGTCGTGCGCGGCGAGGGCGCCCAGCTGCGCGGCATCACGCTCAGCAGCGCCGACACCACGCTGGCGGCGGTCGACGTGTACGCGGGCGAGGTGGCGCTCGACGACTGCCGGGTCAGCGGCGCCTCCTGGGTGACGCTGCTGGCCCGCATGCAGGGCACCGTCGCGCTGCGCGGCTGCGACGTGACCAGCTCGGCCGGCGCGGGCGTGGTGGTGATGTCGGCCGGGTCGAGCACGATCGAGGACACCGACGTCCACGACGTCGCCACGAGCAGCGTGGTGGCCGGGGAGCAGAGCGCCCTGACGCTGCGCCGCTGCCGCCTGCGCACGGCCGGCGCGAACAGCGTGTGCGCCGGCGGCGACGCGCGGCTCACGATCGAGCAGTGCGAGATCACCGGGGCCGGCAAGCCCGCCCTGGTGGTCGAGCAGCGCGCCTGGGCCCGGATCCGCGGCCTGTCCGTCACCGGCAGCGGCAACGTCGACGTCTTCGTCCGGGGCGAGGCGGACGTGCAGATCAGCGACTCGACGTTCACCGGCGCCGCGGTGCAGTCGGCGCACATCGCCGAGGGCGCGTCGCCGTCGTTCCGCAACTGCACGTTCGGCGGCGCCGGGCACACCGCCGTCCAGGTGCTCGGCGGCGGCCGGCCGACCTTCACCGACTGCACCGTCCAGGACGCGCCGGTCGGCATCGCCGTCAACGGCGGCGCGCCCCGGTTCCTCGGGCTGACCGTGCGGGGCACGCGCGACAACGTCGCCGTGCTCGCCGGTGAGTCGGCTGTCGTGCTCCAGCGGCTGCGCGCCGAGATCACCACGGGCGGCGGGGTGCTGGTCCAGGACAGCGCCTCGCTGGAGGGCACCGACCTCGTGGTGGACGCGGGCGAGGCGGCAGCGCTCACGCTGACCGGGCCCGCGCGGGGCGTCGTGCACGAGGCCCGCCTCACCGGCACCGGCGCGGCAGCCGTCCGGGTGGGCGCCGGCGCCGACCTGACGCTGCGCGCGGCCCTGCTCCGGGGTTCGGGCGTGCTGGCCGAGGGCACGCTCCAGCTCGGGGACAGCGAGATCGCCGGCGCGATCCGCGACGGCCTGCGGGTCACCGGGTCGGCGACCGTCACACAGATCCGGGTGCGCGACGCCCGGGCCGACGGGATCGTCTTCGAGGCGGGCTCCCGAGGGTCGGTCAGCGACGGGGAGGTGCTGGGCAGCGGCGCGGCCGGCATCGCCGTCGACACGGTGGAGCCGGTGTCGCTCGCCCGGTGCGTGGTGCGCGACAGCGGCGGCGAGGACGTCCGGCGTTGCCCCGGCGCCACGGTGACCATCGAGGCGATGACTGTGGGCCGCCCGCAGGCCGCCCCGGCGCCCGCCGGCCCGCCGGCCGCCGCGCCGGTCCCGGTCGCCGACGACGGGGGTACGGCGGCGGAGAGCGGCGCGGACGAGCTGAGCGAGCCGCTCCGCGAGCTGAACGGGCTGATCGGTCTGCGCGGCGTGAAGCAGGAGGTCACCGCGCTGATCAACCTGATCAAGATGTCGCAGGTCCGGCTCCAGATGGGCCTGCCGATGCCGCCGATGAGCCGGCACCTGGTCTTCGCCGGCCCGCCCGGCACCGGCAAGACCACTGTGGCCCGCCTCTACGGCTCGGTGCTCAAGGAACTGGGCATCCTGTCCAAGGGCCACATGGTCGAGGCGGCGCGGGCCGACCTGGTGGGCCAGTACATCGGCTCCACGGCGATCAAGACCACCGAGCTGGTCACCAAGGCGCTCGGCGGCGTGCTCTTCATCGACGAGGCGTACACGCTGTCCAGTGGCTCGGGCGGCTCCGGGCCGGACTTCGGCCAGGAGGCCATCGACGCGCTGATGAAGATGATGGAGGACCACCGCGACGAGCTGGTGGTGATCGTCGCGGGCTACTCCGAGCTGATGGAGCAGTTCCTCGCCTCCAACCCCGGTATGGCGTCCCGCTTCACCCGCACCATCGAGTTCCCGAACTACTCCGTCGAGGAACTCGTCACCATCACCTCGAACCTGGTCAGCAAGCACTACTACGAGCTGACCGACGACGCGGTGGAGGCGCTCACCGCGTACTTCACCCGGGTGCCGAAGAACGCCACGTTCGGCAACGGCCGGGTGGCCCGCAAGCTGTTCGAGGCGCTGATCAACAACCAGGCGTCGCGCCTGGCCACCACGCCGCCCACGAAGGACAGCGAACTCAACCGGCTCACCGCCGCCGACGTCGAGCCCGAGCTGGCACTGCTGGAGGACCTGCCGGTCGAGCAGGCCGAGCAACCCGACGCGGCGACCGACCCGACCGGCGCGATAAACGCGGCCCGCAGCTGGAAGCGGATCGGCGGCCTCGTCGGCGGCCAGCGGGTGAAGGAGGCGGCCGGGCAGACGCTGTTGCAGCTCTGCGAGGGTCGCAACCGCCGGCGCGGCCCCGGCCGCACCGGCAACGTGCTCCTCGCCGGCCGGGTCGGCAGCGGCCGCAGCGAG
This sequence comes from Micromonospora sp. C28ISP2-4, assembly GCF_030519385.1. NCBI lineage: Bacteria > Bacillati > Actinomycetota > Actinomycetes > Micromonosporales > Micromonosporaceae > Micromonospora > Micromonospora sp. C28ISP2-4. The sequence continues at coordinate 304,970 of NZ_JAUMKG010000006.1, forward strand.
TACGCCCGGCTGTACGCGGCCTGCCTGTCGGAGCTGAGCCTGGTGCCGGTCGGCCATCTGGTGCGGGTGAGCACGAGCCGGGAGCTGGCGCCGCAGTGGCCCGGCCAGGCCGGGAGCCTGGTGGACGCGGTCCTCGACGACGCGGCCGGCGGCGTGCTCCAGCTCGACTACGTCGACGACTCCTCGGGCGTGGCGCCGGAGATCGCCGAGGCGCTCGTCGGCCGGATGCGCTCCCGGCTCGGTGACCCGGTGGTGGTGCTGACCGGCGAGGAGGCGGCCCTGGCGAGCCTGCGGGCGGCGGTGCCGGCGGTGAACGAGGTGTTCGGCCAGCAGTGGTCGGTACCCGAGTTCAGCACCGACGAGCTGGCCACGATCGTGCTGCGGCACCTGGTGCGGCGGGGCCACGAGGTGCCGGACGACGTCCGGGCCGCGCTGACCCAGATGGCCGGCCGGTTGCCCGAGCGCACCGTCCACGCCGCCCACCAGTTCTCGCTGGCGCTGACCCGGCGCACCGGCTCCCGTACCCTCGCGCTCGCCGACCTGGCCGCGCCCGGCCCGGCGGTCGGCGAGCGGCTCGGCGGCCTGGCCGCCGTCGGCTGACCATTCCCCGTCCCGCACAGAAAGGCCCGGCATGCAGCCCGAGTCCAAGCCGATCCCACCCTCGTTCCAGGAGTTCATGGAGAACGCGCAGCGCCTGGAGGACCAGATGCGCAACGCGCAGTCGGAGCTGGAGCGGGCGATCGTCACCGGCCGCTCGCAGGACGCCACTGTGGTGGTCATGGCCAGCGGCCTGGGCAAGGTCCAGGCCGTCCGGGTCGACCCCCGGGTCTACGAGCAGCGTGACGCAGCGTCGCTGCAGACGGCGATCATGGAGGCGATCCAGGCCGCCGCCGCGAACGCCGGCAAGCTCGCCACGGAGAAGATGGGTCCTGTAGAAATCAATCTTCACTGACTGAAAAAAGTCTGACCAGGGCTTTCGTTCGGATCTTCACGGTTCGGTGCCATTGGGAAGGAGAGTGTGGAGATTTCCTGAAGGGCTCTCCATGAGACTGTCAGCCCCTACTGACAGTGATGGAGATGGCTGTGGAGCAAGTTGCCGTCTTTGTGCACGCGCCCGACCCGCTGACCCACACCGGCCTGACCGCCCACCTCAGGTCGCGCTCCGACATCACGCTGCTGGACAGCGCGGACCGGACGCGGGCGCAGGTCCTGGTCGTCGCGGCGGAGCGGCTCACCACCGACGTGATCGCCATGCTGCGCCTCGCGGCGACCGAGATCGGCGCGCCGGTCGTCCTGGTCACCACGGAGGTCAGCGAGCAGGAACTGCTGACCGCAGTGGAGTGCCGGGTCGTGGCGGTCCTGCCGCGCGCGACGGTCACCGCCGAACGCCTCGTGCACAGCGTCCGGGCGGCCGCCTCCGGCGGCGGCGTGCTGCCCCCGAACCTGGTGGGCGAGCTGCTCAAGCACATCGAGCGGCTGCAGCGCGACGTGCTCAACCCGAACGGGCTCAACGCCTCCGGCCTGACCGCGCGCGAGATCGACGTGTTGCGGCTGATGGCCGAGGGCTTCGACACCAACGAGATCGCCGACGAGCTGCGCTACTCCGAACGCACCGTGAAGAACGTGATCTACGGCCTCAACCACCGGCTGAAGCTGCGCAACCGCTCGCACGCGGTGGCCTACGCCCTGCGCTCCGGCATGATCTGAGGTGATCACGCGCCACACCGTCGGCAACGCCCTGGTGCTGCACGTCAGCGAGCGGATCAGCACGGAGGCCCGTACGGTCGCGCTGTCGGTGGACCGGGATCCCGACAACGACATCGTGATCCTGGACCTGCAACACGAGCTGCCGTTCGACATCTGGGACACGGTCGCGACCGAGCTGCGCCGGCAGCGCCTGCGCCGGGGCATCCGGCTGGTGGTCTGCGGCGCCCGCCCGGAGACCGGGGCGCTCGCCGGCCAGTGGCTCTCCGACCGGCTCGGCCGGCCGGTGATCGCCCCGTTCGGACGGATGATCCCGGGCGCGGCGGGGCTGCTCTTCGTGCACGCCGAGGATCTCGGCGGCTGGGTCTGCTACCGGCGCGGCCACACGCCGGTCTGGCAGTCGAAGCGCTATCCCGTACCGGCCTGGGACGGCGCCGCCGTGGACCACCTGACGATCAGCTCGACCTGCGCCGCCGAACCGCTGCCCGGCGGCGTCTGGCTCCGGGAGAGCCGCGACGAGGCGGCCGTCGCCGTACACGGAAGCCACCTCACCTCGACGATGCCGTGCCTGCCGGACGCGATGCCGGTCCTGGTGGGCTGCCCCGGGACGGCGCCGCTGCGTCTCGACGACATCGCCCGGTTCTGGCGCGGCCTGGCGCCCGAGGGCCGCGAGCACGCCCGCTTCGTCCAGTACGGCCCGGTCGCGCTGCCCGACGGCGAGCAGTTCGGGCAGGCGCTGGCCGACCTGCTGCGCTGCCCGGTGCGCGTCTTCACCGGCGTGCCCAGCGGCCGGCCCGGCGGCCCGGCCATGTTCACAGTCGACGCCGACGGGCGGCCCGGCTGGCAGGTCTTCGCCGAGGAACTGGCCTACCGTCCCCGGGAGACGCTCGGGGCGAAGGCGGTGACGCCGCGGATCCTGCGTCACCGCGCGCCGCCGGAACTCGGCGAGCCGGTCGGCCCTCGCGTCTACCAGTACGCCCACGACGCGGTGGTCGAGGTGATCCCGTCCGGCCTCTGGCTGCGCGCCCCGGAGCCGCCCCGGCACGCCGACCGGATCCGCGCGGTCCCGATGGACCCGGACCGCGTCCGGCTGGTCGTGGACGATCCGGCATCGGCCGTGGCCGACCGCCACCGCGAGCTGGCCGGTGACCTGGCGGCACGGCTGGACCCGGCGACCCGCAGGCGCGCGGCGGTGCAGCCGTCCTCGCTCGTGGCGCCGGGACGCCCGGGGCTATCGGCGCGCGGGATCGAGGCCGGTACGTACCGGCACGCGACCGCTCACGCCGCCGACCTGCTTCCCGCGCCGTCGGTGCCGGCGCCCGTCCCGGAGGCCGTGCCGGTCGCCGTGGCCGGCCCGGCCGCGCCGGCGACGGACGAGGCGGCCGACGTCGGCGCCGCTCTCGCGAGCGCCGGCTCCACCGCCTCGCCGGACGAGGCCGGGCTGAACGGGGCCGGGCCGATCCGGGCCGGGCTGAACGGCGCCGGGCTGAACGGCGCCGGGCCGAACGGGGCCGGGCTGAACGCCGCCGGGCCGAACGGGGCCGGGCTGAACGGGGCCGGGCCGGACGGGGCCGGGCCGGACGGGGCCGGACTGAACGGGGCGCGGCTCCACGGGGCCGGGTCGGACACGGACGGGCTGCACGGCGCCGGGCCGGACGTGGCCCGGCTCCACGGGGCAGGGCCGGACGAGGCCCTGCCGGACGACGCCGGGCCTCGGGTGGCCGGGTCGGGCACTGCCGGTCCGCACGTGGCGGTGCCCGACGTGGCCGGGCCGGCCGGGCCGGTGCTCGGCGGCGGCGCGGGCTGGGCGACCAGCCCGACGATGACACTGCCGGTGCACCGCCCCGCACCGGCGCCCGTCCGCTTCCAGCGCACCCCGGCCGACGACGCGCGGGGCGTACGCCCGGGGCCCGACCTGGACGAGGAGCGCACCTGGTTCCGGCGCGCGTTCCGCCGGGAGATCGCCGCCGTGGCCGCCGACGTGGCGGGCGTGCTCGCCGCGCATCCGGGGCTCGGCGGCGGCGCCGACGCGACTGAGTACGCCACAGCGGTCCGCCTCTACCTCTCCGCCGCGGGCGACGGCCTCGACCAGGCGCTGCGGTCCGCCGAGCCGGGCGGTCACGTGCCGTTCGCCAGGTGCGTGTCCGCGGGCGTACGCCGGCTACCGGCGCACCGTGGCGTCGCGTACGCAGCCGCCGAGCTGACCACTGCGGACCTGCGCCGGATCGCGCAGCGCCGGGTGCTCACCGACTGGGGGTTCACCAACGCGCTCGCCGAGCCGCCCGCCGACCTGCCGGGCACAGTCGAGGTGCTGGTCTGGTCGGCCACCGCGCGGCGTACGGCGGCGTTCGAGCCGGGCGACGGCGTACCGGCCCGTGTCCTCTTCCTTCCCGGTACGGCGTTCACCGTGCTCCAGGTGCAGGAGCCGGAGGCCGGTGCCCCCGCCCGGCTGCTGTTGCGGGAACTGGCGGTGGAGGAGCCGCCGGTCGACGGGCGGGTACGCTTCGACGCCCTCGCCCTCGCCGCCCTGCGCCAGCACCTCGCGCGCCGGACCGGACCGGGGACGCCGGTCCCGGCGGCCGCCGCACGCCGGTTCGTGGCCGTGCCCGGGCTGCGCTAGACGTCCTGCGGGCATCTGTCCGCTTTCGCTCCGGACCAAGGGCCGTGCTTCTAGGGCAGTCGCTGGAGACGAGCGTCTGCCGGAATCCGGACGGAGCCGCCGCCGGTTGGGCACGGGGAGGGCCAGACAGGACGCCGAGCGGTGATGTTGCGCCTGAGGTCGTCGGCACCCTCCCCGTGCCGGCGGCCCGTGCCGTCCTCAGCTGATCGTTGCCAGCAGGTCCCGGCAGGCCTGCTCACAGGCGCGGCATGCGTCCGCGCAGATCCGGCAATGCTCGTGCTTGTCGGCGTGCGCCGCGCACTCGTCGCCGCACGATCGGCAGGCCGTCGCGCACGCCTCCAGCAGCGTGCGGCTGATGGTGGCGTCGTAGCCGGTGTGCCGGGACAGCACCCGGGCGGTTGTGGCGCAGATGTCGGCGCAGTCCAGGTTCGTCCGGATGCACTTCGTCAGCTCGGCGACCATGTCCTCGCTGAGGCAGGCGTCCGCGCAGGCGGTGCAGGCCTGGGCGCAGTCGTTGAGGGCATCGACCGCCGCTGCCAGCTTCGCCCGATCCAGGTTGATCGACTTCGGGTACGTCTCCAGCATGGGCCTGGTGGTGCTCGGCATCGAACACTCCTCTCTCGTCGGTTTCCGTAGCCGCTGGGAGTGCCGTCCGTGCTGCCCGGCGAGGTGGTGGGCGAGGGCGGGACACCTAACGGTCGAGTCGTTCGCGCAGGTCGTCGACCTGCTGCTGGAGCCGGTCCACCGCGCCCTCGTTGTTGAGGAACGTCGTGAGGCCCGCGCCGAGCGCTAGCCCGACCAGCAGGGCGATCACACTGAGCACCAGCCCGCCGATCGCCACACCACGACCGGTCACCCCTGGTCGCGCGGCCATCTTGAGCCCGACGACGCCCAGGATGATGCCGACGATGGCCAGCACCACGCCGATCCAGGCGAGGATGGCGGTGAGCACGCTGAACAGCGCGGCCACGCCGAACACGAGCGCGAAGGCGGCGGCCGCGCTGGTCTTGGCCGCCCCGCCGGTTCGGGTCCGGCCGGCACGGGTCGGAACGCCGGCCCCGGGGGCCGGCTCGCTGGACGCGGTCATGGGCACTCCCTTCGGTACGCCGTGAGGCGTACGCTGCGTGCCGCCGCTTCCCCCGTCACCGGCGACTCATGCCTGCCCTTTCGCGGTCCGCCCGCCGATCTCGGGCAGATGTTGCGGCAGCGCCGCCGAGGCCGGGTCGGCGAACACGCCGTTCGGCAGGGTGTGATCCACGGCTGTCCGGTGGGCGCGGACCCTGCGCCAGTCGCGGCGTCTCGGCTCGTGCACCGCGGCGACCGGCGCTGTCCGGCATCCGCATCAGCCGGCCTCCGGTGTCACTGCCGTCCCGGCGTCGAGGCGCTACCGGTCCGGGCCGTCGAGGAGAGCGGCGAGCGTCGCCCGCGCCGCCTGCGGCAGGCGGTGGCTCGCCAGGGCGCGGCGCAGCAGCTCCCGCGCCGGCTCCGGGGCCTGCCGGGACAGCTCCGCGCCGTGTGCGACCAGCCAGCCCACCAGCCACTCGTCCACCTCGGGCGGCCCGGCGAGCAGGTGTTCGGCGACCCGGGCGGCGGGGCCCCCGTTGTCCGCGAGCGCCTGCGCCGCGTGCCGGTGCAGCGTCGGCCGCAGCGCGGCGGGGATGCCGGCGGCGAGCGCCCGCCGCAGCACCGGCTGCCGGAACGCCAGTTCGCTGCCCGCGTCCACGAGGACGTCGGCGGCGACCGCCTCCTCCAGGTCGGCCATCAGGTCGAACGGCGTGCGCCCGGTGACGGCCGCGACCTCGGCGACGGCGAACGCGTCGCCGAGCAGCGCGGCGTAGCGCAGCGCCTCCCGTGCGCCGGAGGAGAGGTGGTCGAGGCTGGCCCGCACGGTGTCCAGGAGCGACCGCGGCATCTCGTCGGCCCGCGCGTTGACCTCGGCGAGCCCGTCGACCACCCGTACCCCGTCCTCGGCCACGAGGCCGGTGACCAGTTCCCGGGCGTACAGCGGGTTGCCGGCGGCCAGCGGCGCCAGCGACCGCAGCGTGGCGCCGGGCGGCACGCCCACGGTCCGGCCGAAGATCTGCTCGATGTCCGACGGGGGCAGGGGAGTGAGCCGGATCAGGTGCCCGTCCCGGGTGCCCACCCCGCGCCGCAGCCGGGCCAGGTCGCGGCGGCCGGGCTCGGGCCGGGCGGTCGCGACGAGCAGCAGCGGCAGCCACCGGGTGAGCGCCGCCAGCCGCTCCCAGGCCAGCAGACTCGCCTCGTCGGCCCACTGGAGATGGTCGACGGCCAGCACCAGCGGGCCCTCGGCGGTCAGCCGGCGGACGTGGCCGAGCACCCGGTCGACGGCCCTCGCCGGGTCGTCGTGCGGCGCGTCCTCCAGGTGCAGCGCCCGGCGCATCACGTGTAGCGGGATCCGGCTGCTGAGTTCCTCGGCGCTGCCGCGCGCGACCCGGTGGCCCAGCGCCCGCGCCTCGTGCAGCGCCGCGTCGAGCAGCGCCGACTTGCCGATGCCCGGCTCGCCCTCGATCCACACGATCGCGCTGCGGCCCTCGCCCAGCGCGTCCAGCAGGCCGCGCAGCAGCGCCAGTTCGCCGTCGCGTCCGACCAGGCGACCCCGCCGCGGTACGTCCGGCGCGACCACCGCCGCCGGCGTCACGGGTACGGCCGGTGCGGGCGGGGCCGGTTCGGCGAGGATCCGGCTCTGCAGCTCGCGCAGGGCCGGGCCGGGCTCGACGCCGAGTTCGCCCACCAGCACCCGGCGCGCCGCGTGGAAGACGTCGAGCGCCTCGGCGCCCCGGCCGGCCCGGTGCAGCGCGCACATCAGCAGCTCGTGGAACGGCTCGTGCAGCGGGTGGTCGCGGACCAGGGCGGCCAGGTCGGCGATCAGCGCGTCGTCGCCGCCGCCGGTCAGGACCAGCCGGGCCCGCCGCTCCGCCGCGGCGATCCGCAGCTCGGTCAGGCGGTGCCGGTCGAGGTCGGCGAAGAGTCCGGTGACGTTCGCGTACGCCTCGCCCTGCCAGAGCGCGAGCGCCTCGTCGAGCAGGGCGACGGCCTGCCCGGGCCGTCCGGCGGCAGCCGGCGCCACCGCCGCCTCGCACAGCGCCTCGAACCGGTCGGCGTCCAGCGCGCCCGGTTCGAGGCGCAGCGTGTATCCGGCCCGGCCGGAACGCAGCATCCCCCCGGCCGGGCCCAGGCTGCGCCGCAGCCCGGAGACGTAGGTGTAGATGTTGCCCGCCGCGGTGCTCGGCGCCGACTCGCCCCACAGTGCCCGGATCAGCTCGGCGCGGGTGACCGGGCGGTTGGCGTTCGCGGCCAGCATCGCGAACAGGGCCCGCCGCCGGGCCGGCCCGAGGTCGATCTCGACCTGGCCGTTCCAGGCGCGTACCGGCCCCAGAACGGTGACGCGCAGTTTCCTCACCGGTGCCCGACGACCGCCGGTCCGACGCTCGGGGACGGCCCGTCCACGCCGGCGATCCGGCTCATCTCGGCGCGCGTCGCGGCGTCCCCGGTGTGCGCCGACACCCAGTTCGCCTCGGCCTCGGCGGGCAGCCCGCAGCGGTGCAGCACCCGGGCCAGTTCCGCGGTGAGCAGCTCGCGGGACGACGGGGAGAGGCCGGGCGCGGCGACGGCGTGCCGCAGCACCGCGATCGCGGGCGCGGGGGCGACGGCGCCCAGTTGCGCGGCGTGCGTGGTCAGCCAGTCCTGCACCCAGGCGTCGACCGGCACCGGCCCGGCCAGCAACTGGCCCGCGACCCGGCCCAGGTCGCCGCCGGCTTCGGCGAGCCGTTGGGCGAACTGCCTGTGCATCAGCACCCGCAGCGCGGTCGGGATCGCGCCGCGCAGGACCCGGCGGAGGACCGGATGCCGGAACCGCAGGCGGCGCCCGTCCTCCACGAGGAACCCGGCGGCCAGCGCCTCCTCCACTGCGGGCACGAGTTGCGGCGCCGACTTGCCGGTGACCGCGGCCAGGTCGGCGACCAGGTAGTTGTTGCCGAGGAACGCGATCGCCCGCAGCAGTTGGCGGGTGTCGTCGGCGAGCGGTTGCAGGTGCCGGGAGACCGCGTCGGTCAGTTCGGGGCCGGGCGTGTCGGCGGTCCGGCCGTCGTGGTCGGCGAGCACGAGATGCCGCAGGTAGTACGGGTTCCCGGCGGCCGCCGCGACGAACGAGCGGGTGGTGCCGGCGCCCGGACCGGGCGGGCGGGACCAGTCGCGTACGAGCGCGGTCGCGGTGTCGTCGTCCAGTGGGCCGAGCTCGACGAGCGTGGTGCCGTCGCGGGGCAGCACCCGGCGCAGGAGCCTCACCTCGTATCCGGCCGGGACCGGGCGGGCGGCGGACACGAGCAGCAGCGGCAGCCGCGTGGTGAGCTTGTGCAGCGCGTGCCACACCAGCAGCGACATGTCGTCGGCCCACTGGAGGTCGTCCAGGACCAGCAGCAGCGGCCGTTCGGCGCACCGCGCCACCACGAACCGCTGGACCGTGTCGATCACGGTCAGGGTCGGTGGCGCTCCACCCGAGCAGGCGTGCAGCGAGGCGGGCAGGCCGTCCGCGTCGTTGCCGAGGGAGAGGCACTCCAGCACGATGCTCAACGGCATCCGGTACGCCAGCTCGTCGCCGACGGCCCACCCGACCTGGACGCCGAGCGGTGCCGCGCCGCTGAGTCCTTCGGCCAGCAGCGCTGACTTCCCGATGCCGGCCTCGCCGCTGATCCAGACGCTGCCACCGCGCCCGTCGGCCAGGCCGGTGACCGCCGACCGCAGCCGGGCCAGCGCCGCGGAACGGCCCCGGAAGCCGGGGTGCCGCTGCGGGACCGGGCCACGCGCCGGGGCCGGGCTGCCGGCCGACAGCTGGTCGTGGATCTGCCGGACGGCGGCGGCGGGTTCGGTGCCCGACTCCTCGACCAGCCGGTCCCGTAGCGTGGCGTAGAGCGCGAGCGCCTCGGCGGTACGGCCCTGCGCGGCGAGCGCCCGCATCGCCACCGCGTACAGGCTCTCCCGGGCCGGGTGGCGGTCGACGAGCGCGAGCAGGCGGTCGACGACCTCGGCGCCGCGTCCGAGGCCCAGCATCAGCTCGGCCTGCCGTTCGACTGTGGTCAGGTACAGCTCGCCCAGCCGGATCCGGTGGCCGGCGGCGCGCGGTCCCGGTACGCCGACGAGCGCCTCGTCGCCCCGCCACTGCGCGAGCGCGGCGTCCAGGGCGGCCAGTTCCCCAACCGTGTCGCCGGTGGCGCGGGGCGCGCGGCTGCGTTCGCGGAACCGCTCGAAGCGGTGCACGTCGACGGCGTCGGCGTCGAGGTGCAGTCGGTAGCTGCCGCCCTCGGAGGTGAGCACCCGGCCGGAGGACCACCTGTCACGGTCCGGTTCGAGCATCCGGCGCAGGGCGGAGACGTACGTGTAGAGGTTGCCGGTCGCGCTGGCCGGCGGGTGGTCACCCCAGACGGCGGTGATCAGCTCGTCCCGGGACAGGCCCCGCTCCGGGGTGAGCGCCAGCGCGCTGAAGACGGCCCGGCGCTGTGCCGACCGAAGTGGCAGTTCCCGCCCGGCGTACGTGATCCGGAGATTGCCCAGCAAGCGGATGTCGAAGCCACTGCACTGTGCCGTCATGCCGTCCTCGTGGTGACCGGATACCTGCCTCGGTGACAACCGTTCGGCGGAACCCTAGCCCAACCATCAATCATGTCAACTTCGTGTGGATGACGGAAAGGCTTACGGCGCAGGACTTCACGGTGCATGCGACGCTCGGCGCGGCCCGCTGCCGGTCGCGCTAGCAGGCAGTCTTCCCGGGCTCGGCCCGGGCCGTCCACGACGGACCGGCAGGCGGCCGGGGGTGGCGGCGAGACGATACTCACCTCGCCGGGGGCCGGCGTCCGGCGCCGGCCCCCGGGAGGCGGTTCAGATCCCGGCGCAGGTGGCGGTGGCGCCGCCGCCGGTTCCGGTGCCCTGGAATCCGAAGGTGGTGGTCTGCCCCGCGCCGAGCCGTCCGTTGTAGCTCTGGTTGGCCACCGTGACGGTGCCGCTGGTGCCGCTGGGCACGCCGTTCCACAGTGAGCTGACCGCGGCGCCGCCCGGCAGCGCGAGCGTCACGCGCCAGCCGGTCAGCGCGGTGCTCCCGGCGGCGACTGTCACGTTGGCGACGAAGCCACCGTTCCACTGGTCCTGGACGGCGTATACGGCGGTGCAGGAGGCCCCGCCCGGCGGGGGCGTGGTCGGCGGCGGCGTCGTGGGCGGCGGCGTGGTGGGTGGCGGGGTCGTGGGCGGGGGAGTGGTGGGCGGCGGGCCGTCCAGCGTCAGGTTCTTCTGCTGGACGCTCCACTGGCTGCGGCACAGGCCGCAGTCCGGGCCGACGAAGTTGGCGCCGGCGCTGATGTCGCCCTTCAGGCGCCACTTGAGGTAGAGCACCGCGACGCGGCCGAACTCGCCGCCGTCGGGCTGGTCGTACGTGCCGCCGTGGCCGACGTTCAGGTTGCCCATGAAGGCGGGCAACCCGGCCGGCAGCTTGCCCCAGTCGTCCATCGCGTTCGGGTATGCGATGTCGCTGGGGCCGCCGATGAAGTACGCGATCGGTCTGGTCAGTCTCCGTAGCTGGTAGTCGTCGGCGTCGTTCAGCAGGCCGCTGCTGAAGATGCCGGTGGTGGTGACGCGCGGGTCGTTCGAGACCGCGTACGCCTCCAGGCCACCGCAGGAGAACCCGGCCACGGCGATCTTCGTGGTGTCGATCCGGTTGTAGTACTTGCCGCCCGACCGGGAGTTCTCGGCCACCGCCCAGTCGATGGACTGGGTGAGCATCTGGGAGTTCGTGGAGCCGGAGCCGTTCGGTGCGCCGTTGGCGATGGCGAGGAAGCCGTGGGAGGCGATCTCGCGGAGGAAGTTGCCCTGCGACAGGCCGTTCGCCGAACAGGCGCCGTTGCCCCAGACCAGGACGGGAAGGCGCTCGGACGGGAGCGTCTGGGGCCGGAAGATGGTGTGGTTGGGCAGGCTCGACGAGGTCTCGTAGTCGGCCGGGTAGGGCCCCGACCCGCCGATCGCGGCGCCCGCCGGTGCCGCGCCGAGCGCCACTACCACGGAGGCGAGCGGGACGAAGGCGGCCGCCAGCCCGGCGTAGATCTTCGATCTTCTTCTCATGCGCCCTCCAGGGGACGTCGTGACGGCGCTCCCTGGATGGTGGTGGTGGCGGTGTGTCGGCCACGTCGGCGTGGCGCCGCCGCGATGCGTCCCAGCGGAGGGACCGGCGGGAGCTTTGCAGTTACTGTCACCGCCGTAACGAAATGTGTCAATGCGAGCCGGCGGCGGCGTCCTGCCGGTCGGCGGCGTCCTGGGCGGCCATCTCGTCCTGCCGGGCGGGCTCCTCGCGCAGGATCGCGGCGTGCAGCCACGCATCAGGGATGGCGAAACCGTCCACGAGCGTGCGCATGTACGGGCGCAGCTCCTTGAGCAGCCCGTTCACCACCCCGGTGATCGCCTTCGACCGGGCTGGGGTGAGCCGTCCGTGCTCCAGCAGCCAGCCCTTGTTCGCCTCGATGACGCTCAGCGCGTACAGGTCGCAGACCCGCGACAGCAGCTCCTTGACCGCCGGGTCGGCGGCGGCGTCGATACCGGCTACGAACGCCTCCAGCGTGACGCGGTCGACGTGCGCGGCGGCGACTGCGAGGACGTGGTCCTGGACGTCGTTGAAGATGTCGAACGGGCGGTCCTTCTTGCTGGACGCGCCGCCGCGCAGGCGGCGGACCGCGCTGTCCAGCAGGTGCTCCTCCCGGTCCTCGAACACCTTGAGCTGCCAGCCCCGGTCGGTCACGGCGACCTCGTCGTCCCGGCCGGGCACGGTGCCGACCAGCCGCGCGATGAGCGCCCGGGCGGCGGTGCGCTCCAGCACCATCTCGCGTACCTGTTCCGCGACGAACGAGGCGCGCCCCCAGCCGTCCAGCGAGCCGAACTCGTCCCGGTAGCCGGTCAGCAGCCCCTTGGCGACGAGCTGGAGCAGGACCGTGTTGTCGCCCTCGAACGTGGTGAACACGTCGGTGTCGGCCTTGAGGCTGGGCAGCCGGTTCTCCGACAGGTAACCGGCGCCGCCGCACGCCTCCCGGCACGCCTGGATGGTGCGGGTCGCGTGCCAGGTCTGCGCCGCCTTGAGCCCGGCGGCCCGGGACTCCAGTTCCCGCTGCCGGTGCTCGTCGACCGGCCCGTCGCCGCCCTGGATCTCGTCGAGCGCGGCGACCAGCTCGGTCTGGGCGAAGTGCAGCGCGTACGTGGTGGCCAGCGCGGGCAGCAGCTTGCGCTGGTGGGCCAGGTAGTCGTTGAGCAGCACCTCGCGGTCGCCCTCGGCGTCGCTGAACTGGCGGCGGATGTCGCCGTACCGCACCGCGATGGCGAGCGCCGCCTTGGCGGCCGCCGAGGCGGCGCCGCCCACGCTGACCCGGCCCCGCACCAGCGTGCCGAGCATGGTGAAGAAGCGGCGGGAGTCGTTCTCGATCGGGCTGGAGTACGTCCCGTCCTCGGCCACCTGGGCGTACCGGTCCAGCAGCATGTCCCGCGGCACCCGTACGTGGTCGAAGCTGAGCCGCCCGTTGTCCACGCCGAGCAGGCCGGCCTTGGGTCCGGCGTCGCCGATCGTCACGCCGGGCATCGGGTTGCCGTGCTCGTCGCGGATCGGCACCAGCCACGCGTGCACCCCGTGGCGACGCCCGCCGCTGATGAGCTGGGCGAAGACCACAGCCATCCGCCCGTCCCGGGCCGCGTTGCCGATGTAGTCCTTGCGCGCCGCCTCGTGCGGCGTGTGCAGGTCGAAGGTCTGCGTCCGCGGGTCGTACACGCAGGTGGTGCGCAGCTGCTGCACGTCCGAGCCGTGGCCGGTCTCGGTCATCGCGAAGCAGCCGAAGATCCGTCCCTCGACGATGTCCCGGAGATAGGCGTCGTGGTGCCGCTTCGTGCCGAGGGCGGCGACCGCCCCGCCGAACAGGCCCCACTGCACGCCGGCCTTCACCATGAGTGACAGGTCGACCTGCGCCAGCATCTCGGTGGCGACGATCGAGGCGCCCACGTCGGACCGGCCGCCGTACTCGGCCGGGAAGCCCGCGGCGATGCCCAGCTCCACCGGTAGTTCGCCGAGCAGCCGGGTGATCCGCTCGCGCGCCTGGTCGCCGGTCTCGCCGTAGACCGGGAGGAAGCGCTCGTCGAGGTGTTTGCGGTGAGCCTGACGGACCTCGGCCCACGGTCCGTCGAGCGTCTCCTGAAGGCGGGCGATGTCGATGCGGCCGGACGCGTGATCGAGCATGGTCGCTCCTCGGGGCAGCGGACATATGGGTGCACTCTCGGCCTGATCAACATTACCGGCGGTTACCGTGCCCCGCTGGCGGAGACCGTGGTGAGCCGTGCCACCCGATTCGCCCGTCGAGGCTGAGGTTAGGCTGTCCTCACTTCGATCACTGGAGGCATCCCCTCGTGTCCCCGCTCCCCGCCGGCAGCGCCGTCACGGCCCGGTACGTGCTGCGTCAGGCGTTGCGCCGCCAGCGACGGCCGGTGCTGATCGGCGTGACGCTGCTCGGCCTGCACCAGGTCGCCGAGGCGCTCGTGCCGGTGGCGATCGGCCTCGTCATCGACCGCGCCGTGGTCACCGGCGACCCGTGGGCGCTGGCCTACTCGGTCGCCGGCCTCGCGGCCCTGTTCGCCGTGCTCGCGTTCGCCTACCGCAACGGCGCCCGCCAGGCGTTCGCCGCGGTGGAGCGGGAGGCGCACCTGCTGCGGGTGGAGATCGCCGAGCGCGCGCTCGACCCGCGCGGGCACCGCTCCGGCCTGCGCGACGGTGAACTGCTCTCGGTCGCCGCCTCCGACGCCGAGCTCTCCGCGCTCGTGGTGCGGGTGGCCGGCTTCGGCGTGGCCGCGGTGACCGCGCTCACCGTCGCGGCGACCGCGCTGCTGGTCATCGACGTCCCCCTCGGGCTCGGCGTGCTCGTCGGCGTGCCGGTGCTGGTCCTGGTGCTGCAACGGATGGCCCCGCTGCTGTCCCGGCGCAGCACCTCCCAGCAGGAGGCTCTCGCGGAGACCACGGCGCTCGCCGTGGACCTCGTCTCCGGCCTGCGCGTGCTGCGCGGCATCGGCGCCCAGCACCACGCCGCCGGCCGGTACGCCGCCGCCAGCCGCAACGCCCTCGCGGTCACGCTGCGCGCCACCAACACCAAGGGGCTGCACCTCGGGCTCACCACCGCCGCCAACGGCCTGTTCCTCGCGGCGGTCGCCGGGGTGGCCGGCTGGCTCGCCCTGCGCGGCCGGCTCACCATCGGCGAGCTGGTGACAGTGGTCGGGCTCGCGCAGTTCGTCGCCGAGCCGGTGCAGACCATGGGCTGGTGCGTGCAGCTGTTCGCGATGGCCCGCGCCTCCGCCGCCCGGGTGGCGCGCGTGCTCGGCGCCGAGCCGCTGACCCGCCCCGGCGACGCGCCGGCCCCGGCACAACCCTACGGGCCGCGGCTCGCCCTCGACGACGTCGGGCACGCCGGACTGGACGGGGTGAACCTGCGCGTCGGCCCCGGCGAGGTGGTCGGTGTGCTCGCGTACGACCCGGCCGACGCCGAGGCGCTGGTCGCGCTGCTGTCCGGGCGGGTCCCGCCGGATGCGCGCCGGGGCGCCGTGCGTGTCGACGGCGTACCCGCCGACGAGCTGCACGTCGACGCGCTGCGCGGCACCGTGCTGGTCGAGCCGCACGACGTGACGCTG
Source organism: Micromonospora sp. C28ISP2-4 (assembly GCF_030519385.1). Taxonomy (NCBI): domain Bacteria; kingdom Bacillati; phylum Actinomycetota; class Actinomycetes; order Micromonosporales; family Micromonosporaceae; genus Micromonospora; species Micromonospora sp. C28ISP2-4. Next base: position 319,998 of record NZ_JAUMKG010000006.1, read on the forward strand.
TTCGAGGGCACGGTGGCGGCCAACCTCGCCGCAGGCACCCGTACCGACCCGGCGCGGCTGCACGCCGCCGTCCGCGCGGCCGCCGCCGAGGACGTGGTGGACGCCCACCCCGACGGCCTCGACCACCGCCTCGTCGAGCGGGGCGCGAACCTCTCCGGTGGGCAGCGCCAGCGGCTCGGGCTGGCGCGGGCCCTGCACGCCGACCCGCCCGTGCTGGTGCTGCACGATCCCACCACCGCCGTCGACGCGGCCACCGAGGCGCAGCTCGCCGACGGACTGGCCGAAGCGCGCCGGGTGGCGCCCCGGGGCACCCTGCTGATCACCAGCAGCCCGGCCCTGCTGCGGATCACCGACCGGGTGGTGGTGATCGCCGACGGCCGGGTGGCCGCCGAGGGACCGCACGAACACCTGCTGGCCTCCGACGCCCGCTACCGCGAGGAGACACTGCGGTGACCGCTGACCCGCGTACCCCCGGTCGGACGTTGCTCCCGGTCGCGTCCGCCCGGCAGACCTGGGCCACGCTCGGGGCCCAGTTCCGCGACCGGCCCGGCCTCGGCGCCGCCGCCGCGACGGTGCTCGTCGCGGCCGCCGCGGGTGGCCTGGTCGCGCCCTTCGTGCTCGGCCGCCTGGTCGACGACGTCATCGCCGACGCCCCGGTCTCCCGGATCGCCGGCCGGGTGGCGGTGATCGCCGCCGCCGCCGTGCTCACCGGCCTGCTCACCGCGCTCGGCGCCGCGCTCGCGTCCCGGCTCGGCGAGACGGTGCTGGCCCGGCTGCGCGAGCGCGTCCTCGACCGGGCGCTGCACCTGCCGTCGGCGACGCTGGAGCGGGCCGGCACCGGCGACCTGCTGGCCCGCGTCGGCGACGACGTGGCGGTGGTGACGAACGTGATCGCGGTGAGCGGCCCCGCGTTCGTCGGCGCGCTGCTGTCGGTCGTGCTCACCGTGTTCGGGCTGGTCGCGCTGGACTGGCGGCTCGGCCTCGCCGGGCTGGTGGCAGCGCCCGCGTACGCGCTCGCGCTGCGCTGGTACCTGCGCCGCTCGGCGCCCTACTACGCCCGTGAGCGGGTCGCCACCGGCGAGCGGACGCAGGCGATGGCCGGCGCGCTGCGCGGCGCGGCGACGGTGCGCGCGTACCGGACCGAGGACGCGCACGTGGCAGCCATCGCCGAGCGCTCGGGCGTGGCGCGCGACCTGTCGCTGGAGATCTTCAACCTGCACACCCGCTTCGGGCTGCGGATCAACAGGTCGGAGTTCCTCGGCCTGGCCGCGGTGCTCGTGGCCGGGTTCTTCCTGGTCCGCGACGACCTGGTCACGGTCGGCGCGGCGACCACCGCCGCGCTCTACTTCCACCGCCTGTTCAACCCGATCGGCCTGCTGCTGCTGGAGTCCGACTCGGTGTTGCAGGCCGGCGCGAGCCTCGCCCGCCTGGTCGGCGTGGCGAACCTGCCCGACACCGCACCGCCCGCCGCGGCCGGCCCGGCCGCTGTGCCAGGCCCGGCCCCCCGGCCCTCCGGCCCGCGCGGCCCGGCCGCGCTGGACGTCACTGTGCGCCGGCACCACTACGACGACGGGCCGCTGGTGCTGGCCGACGTCGAGCTGCGCCTGGCGCCGGGGGAGCGGGTCGCGCTGGTCGGCGCCAGCGGCGCCGGCAAGAGCACGCTCGCCGGCATCGCCGCCGGGATCATCGCGCCCACCGACGGATCGGTACGCCTCGACGGCGTGCCGCTGACCGGGGCGGGCGAGGCCACCTCCCGGCGGGACGTCGCACTGGTCAGCCAGGAGGTGCACGTCTTCGCCGGGCCGCTCGCCGAGGACCTGCGCCTGGCCGCCCCGGACGCCACCGACGCCGAACTGCTCGACGCGCTGGAGCGGGTCGGCGCCACCTCCTGGCTGCGTGCCCTGCCGGACGGGCTGGCGACGCCGGTGGGCGAGGGCGGCCACCGGCTCACCGCCGCGCAGGCCCAGCAGGTCGCCCTGGCCCGGCTGGTGCTGACCGCGCCCGCCGTGGCGGTCCTGGACGAGGCGACCGCCGAGGCCGGCAGCGCCGGGGCCCGCGACCTGGACCGGGCGGCCCTCGCGGCCACGCGGGGGCGTACCACGCTGATCGTGGCGCACCGGCTCAGCCAGGCGGTCGGCGCGGACCGGATCGTCGTGCTCGACCACGGCCGGATCGTGGAGCAGGGCACGCACGAGGAGCTGCTGGCCGCCGACGGCCGGTACGGGCACCTGTGGCGTTCCTGGCGCGTCCCGGTATGATCACCGACCGCTCCACCGCCCAGGCGAGGTGCCCATGACCGACCTGCCGACCCGCTTCGTGCTGTTCCCGGGGCGGCACCACCTGCTGACCCGGTTCCAGGCCGACTACCTGCGCCGGCTCGCCGGCGACGAGGCCACGGTGGTCTGGGCGGTGACGTCGGCCAACCACGAGAACACCAGGCGCAACCCGGTCGCGTACCACAGGCGGGAGGCCGCGATCGAGCGGTTCAGCGTGCTGACCGGCCTGCGCTCGCTGGCCGTGCCGATCTTCGACACCGCGTACACCGACGCGTTCGCCGAGGTCACGCTCAAGAGCATCGCGGTGGCCACCGGGCTCGAACTCGCGCCCGCCGACACCGTGGTGGCCTGCTCCACGCCGGAGGTCGCGAAGCTGTACGAACGGCTCGGCTTCGCGATCGCGCAGGTCGAGGCCGACCCGGACCTGCGCGAGACGCCGGAACGCCCGTGGGACGTGCTGCTTCGCCTGGCCGCCGGCGACGAGACCTGGCGTACGCTCACCCACCCGGCGACGATCGACGTGTTCGAGCGCTACCGCCTCGTCGAGGCGATCCGGTCGGTCGTCAACGACCCGCTGGTGGGCGACGAGGGCGGCCTCACCGTGACCCGCGACTACCGGACGTACGTGGAGGCGTTCGCCTCGGCCGCGCAACGCAAGTGGGACTCGGTGCGCCGGTACGTGCAGCCCGGGCGCATCGTGGACATCGGCTGCGGCGCGGGCGCGGTCCTGGAGCTGGCCGACCGGGAGGTCACGCTGCGGGAGAGCGACCTGATCGGCGTGGAGGTGGCCCGCCACCTGTACCAGGAGTGCCTGCACAAGAAGGCGCAGGGCGGGTTCCGCAACGCCAACGTGTACTTCTTCCACCGCAACGTCCTCGGCGGCGCGGTGTTCAAGGACCGCTCCGTGGACACCACGCTCACCTTCGCGCTCACCCACGAGATCTGGTCGTACGGGCGGCAGCGGGAGTCGCTGCTCCAGTTCGCCCGCCGCATCCACGACCACACAGTGCCCGGCGGCGTCTGGATCAACAGCGACGTGTGCGGGCCGGACGACCCCGGCCGGCAGGTGATCCTGCGGCTGAGTGCCGACGACGGCGACAATCCCGCCTCGCCGCGCCGGGACCTGGCCGACCTCACCTCGGCCGAGGTCAGGCGGTACGTCTCGGGCCTGTCGACGCGGGCGCGGCTGGACCAGTTCGCCGTCGACTTCGCGTTCGGCTTCGCGTACGAGCCGCTCGCCGACGGCGCGGTGCGTATCGGCCTGGGCGCGGCGATGGACTACCTGACCCGCAAGGACTACACGGACAACTGGCTGTCGGAGACGAAGGAGCAGTTCTGCGGCCTGAGCTTCGCCGACTGGACGGCGCTGCTCACCGAGGCGGGCTTCGAGATCGGCCCGGCCTCGGCGCCGGTCCGCAACGACTGGGTGATCGACAACCGGATCGCGCCGGTCGCGTCGCTCACCGACCTGGACGGCCGGCCGCTGGACTGGCCGACCACCCACGTCCTCACCGTCGCCCACCGCCCGCGCAACGCCTGACACCACTGGCGCCCACCGGCCCGGCTGGATGCGGCCGGGCCCGGCGGGCGCCAGTGGTGCGGCTCAGTGGCTCAGCGCGATCCGCACCGCCAGGACGATCAGGATCAGGCCGGTCAGCCGTTCGATCACCAGCAGCACCGACGGCCGGGTCAACCAGGGCTGCAACCGGTCGATGAGCAGGATGTAGCAGGCCCACCAGAGCACGGCGAGGCCGATGAACGTCGCGGCCAGCACCGCCGTGCGGGCCGCCGCGCCGTCGCCGGGCTTGACGAACTGCGGCACGAACGAGACGTAGAAGACGACCACCTTGACGTTCAGCAGCTGACTGGTGACGCCCATGACGAAGGAGCGCCGCGCCACGTGCGGCTCATCGGCGGCCGGGGTGTCCCGGACCGGCGCGGCGTCTGTGCCGGCACCGGCCCCACCCGCACCGACCGGGACCGGCTGCGCCACCGCTGCCGCCCGGCGGGGCCGGGTGGCCCAGAGGATGGTGCCGCCCAGGTAGAGCAGGTACAGCGCGCCGGCGACGCGCAGCACCGTGTAGAGCGCCGGTGAGGAGACCAGCAGGGCGGACAGGCCGGCGGTGGCGAGCGACGCGTGCACCAGCGCGGCGGCGAACAGCCCGGCCAGCACCACGAACCCGGCCCGCCGCCCGTACCGGACGGTCTGTCGGGTGACCAGGGCGAAGTCGACGCCCGGCACGATGATGATGAGCAGGCTCGCGGCGACGAAGCTGACGATCTGGATGTCAGACACGCTGCTCCTCCCGCGCCTCGGCGTGGGCTGGGGCGGCCTCCTCGATCACCGAGACGCCGCTGTCGCGGCGCGGCCCGTGCCGGCGCCACTGCTCGCGCAGCCGGATCCGGCCGTCCGGCAGCCGCTCGGGCCGGGACTCGCACTCGCCGACCACGATGCTGCCGTCGGTGAGCACCTCCAGGTACGCGAAGCGCACCACGCCCTGCGCGTCGCAGGTGCCGGCGAGCCGGCCGTGCCGTACCGGGCCGCCGGAGATCTCCGCCCAGACCAGGTCGCCGCGCTGGTGGTAGTGCCCCCGCAGGGGGTCGGCGTCACCGGCGTGGTCGACGGAGACGAAGATCCGGTCGTCGTAGTCGAATGACGTCATCGCGCTCACGCCCATCGGGTGCTCAGGTAGTCGTCCCGGAACCGGCAGACGGTGCGGCCGGCGATCGAGTTGAGGATCATCGCGCTGCGGATCGGCAGGATGCTCAGGTTGGAGTCGACGAGCCCCTGGACGTACCGCCCCCGGTTCAGCACGAAGATCTTGTGGTCGTCGGCGTGCTTCCACCGGATCGAGTAGTCCGACTCGATGACCGGCTCGCCGCGCTCGTCCAGGTCGATCAGCGCGGTCAGCTCCGGATCGAAGGGCAACGGCGCCTGCCGGCGTCCGGCCGCGACGACCAGGTTCACCGCCCGGTGCCGTTCCTCGCCGCTGCCGGCGGTCAGGCACTCCAGCTCGACCTCCCCGTCGAGCTGCCGGGCGCCGGTCACGGTACGGCTCGGCATGATCGTCACCGGGAACCGGCCGGTGCGCAGCCGCTCCTCGTAGTTGTGCTGGTAGATGCCGCGCAACGTGCCCGGGGAGATGCCGTCGCTGGTCAGGATCTGGCCGGAGACGAGGCGTTCCCGCACGTCCCGGGACAGGGTGAGGAATGCCTCCTGGTAGGCGGGCCGGTACAGGTCGTTCGCGGACGGGGAGTCCTCCAGCGGGGCGAACCACGACCGCCGCCCGATCCACTTGATGTCACGGCATCCGCGGGCGAGCAGCGCCGCTACGCACTCCGCGCTGGTCTGGCCGCTGCCGATCACGATCCACGGCAGGTCCGGCTCGTCCGGCACGCCGGCGAGGCGCTGGTGCAGCTCGTCGGCGACGAACAGGTGCCGAGGATCGAGGGCGCCCAGGAACTCCGGTACGAAGGGGACGGTCCCGCTGCCGAGCACCAGGTGCCGGGAGCGGGCGACGGCCTCCCCGCCGCTGCGGCTCACCAGCGCGCCGTCGAACTCGACCCGGTCCACGCGGGTGCCGTACGTGATGCGCGGCAACTGACCCGCCGCCCACACCAGGTACTGCTGGTACTCGATCCGGGGGATGGTGTCGAACCCGGCACCCAGCAGTGCGTACACCCGGCCGGTGGTGACCAGGTAGTTGAGGAACGACAGCGGGTGGGTCGGGTCGTAGAGCGAGACCAGGTCCTTGACCCAGCCGGTCTGCATGCGGACGCCGCTGTGCAGCATCCCGTCGTGCCAGCCCGGCCGGTCGCGCGCCTCGAACAGCGCGATGTCGTGCGGCGCGAGGGTGTCGTACATCGCCGCGAGGCTCAGGTTCGCCGGCCCGGCGCCGATTCCCACTGTGTGAAAGGTCTGCGTCATGAGTCTGCCTCTGTCTGGCCGTGGGGGACAGGGATCGCGGTTCGGGTGTTCAGCAGGGCGGTGGCGGCGAGCCGGCTGGCGGCCAGGACGGTCTTGGCGGCGCCGCCGCTGCCGCCGGTGAAGCTGTGCACCGCGCCGGCCACGTGGCGCAGGGCCAGGCCGGCGGGTTCGCTGTAGCAGTCGGCTGCGCTGACCGGCGGCCCGGCCGGTCGCGGGTCCAGGCCGGGCAGCCGCCGCACGGCAACCGCCCGGACCCGTGCCGCCAGTGCGGTGTCCGGCTCGGGGGCCGGCGGGTCGACGTCCCACCTGTCGCTCGGCAGCCCGAGCAGCACCCGCCCGGGACCGGCCGGCCGGCCGTAGAGGCCGCTGGTCTCGTCCACGAAGCACGGCAGGTCGGCGCGGCCGGTGGCGTGGTGGGCGTACTGGATGTGCTTGGTGCGCAGCGAGGCCGGCAGCCCGGCGGCGCGCAGCAGGCGCGGGGTCCAGGCCCCGGCGGCCACGACGACGAGGTCGCCGGTGAGGCGGCGGCCGTCGCGCAGCTCGACCGCGCGATCGTCGAGGCGGGCCACCGGTGTCGTCTCGGTGCGGTCCAGGCCACGCAGGACGCTCCGGCGCAGCCGGTCCGGATCGAGGTAGCCGGCCCGGTCCTCCCAGATTCCCACCGCGCCGTCAGGGAGTCCGGCGAAGCCGAACCGGTGGGTGACCTCGTCCAGGGTGAGCACCTCGGCGCCGTCCACGCCGGCCGCCGCCCCGGCGTCGAGCAGGTAGAGCGAGCCGGTCCGCCGCCACCCGGCGGCGGCCGCGAGGGACGGGTCGCCCAGCAGCTCGGCGAGGCTCGCCGCAGCAAGGGAGCGGGCGGCTGGATCGGGCTCGAAGGCCCGCACCAGCCCACCGGACGCGGCCGTCGCGTCGGCGGGCCGTCCGGCCGCGCCGCCGCCGTGCGGGCCGATCAGGACCGCCTCGGCGCCCGCGTCCCGCAGCCGCCGGGCCAGCAGGACACCGCTCACGCCCGCGCCGACGACGAGCACGCGCGGCTCACCCATCGGACTCCGCCGGTTCCGCGCCGCCGATGATGCCGAGCAGCCGGGCCGCCCGCTCCGGCCGATCGGGGTACGCGGCCAGCGCCGCCCGGACCGCGGTGGCGGGGTCGAAGTGCTCCAGGCGCAGCGCCTGCTCGCCGCGGATCAGCTCGGTGTCGGCGAGCACGCTGTCCAGGCCGGCGCTGGTCCCGGCCAGGGTCGCGGCGTACCGGGCGGTGAACGCCTCGTACGCCTCCGGGCGGAAGTCCGACTCGTAGCTGTCGGGCCGGTCCCAGCTCAGGAACGCGCGGACCACCGCCGGGTCCTCGGTGGCCAGGAACTCGTGCGCCCAGATCGCGTGTTCGCGGCTGGTGGAGAACTTGGCACCGGTGAGCCGGTAGAACTCGTTGACCACCAGCCCGGTCGGCCGGTCGGGCAGCCCGGCGGCCAGGTGCACTGCCGGGATGAGCAGCGCGTAGTAGAAGGCGTTGTCGATCCCGAGGAAGATCCACTGCTCGTCCACGTCCCGCCACGCGTCCAGGTACCCGGCCAGCGTGTCCGCGTCCGGCCGCAGGTGGCGGGCGGGCAGGATCAGGTTGGCCAGTGCCATCTCGGCCCAGACGTCGATGCGCAGGCCGTCGTCCCACTCGATGCCCCAGTCCGACGGGTACGCCAGCGGCACCTCGGGTAGCCCGCCGTCGAGGTACGACGCGACGAGGCGCCGCAGCCGGGGCGGCAGCACCGCGCGGGACCAGAACTCGACGAGCCGGTCCCGGTGCTCGTCGAGCCGGAGCACCGGGACCGTGCGGGTGACCGGTTCAGGTGCCGCGTCGCAGCAGGTCGACCGCGCGCCGGCCAGGTTCGCGGCGGTGCAGAACCCGCCGCAGCCCTCGCAGGTGCCGCCGTTCGCGCCGGCGCCGCAGGCCGGGCAGCGCCCGGCGACCCGGACGTGGTGCACGGTCCGCCCGCAGGCCCCGCAGGCGCGTAGCGACACCGGGGCGACCTCCACCACCTTCGTCTCCACCAGTTCGGTGAGCAGGCCGGCCACCGCCCGGCGGTAGCCCTCGTCGGCCAGCGGGTCGGCCATGACGTCGTACCGGATGCGCGCGGCGCGCAGTGCGGCGTGGATCGACGACCCGTAGCGGCCGACGGTGTCCGCCGGGGTCTCGCCCTGCGCCTGCGCCCGGGCCAGCACGTAGTTCTGGTGCGCGTCCAGCCCGCACTGGGTCACCACCCGCCGGCCGGCGGCGCGCAGCGCCCGGGCCGCGATGTCCCCGGCGACGTACGGGCCGCTGAGGTGCCCGAGGTGCAGCGGCCCGTTCGGCGTCGGCGGCGGCGTCACCACCAGCACCGCGCCTGCTGCGGAGGCGGCGTCAGTCATGGCCGGCTCCGTCGGCCGCGTCGCCCGGCCCGGCGTCCGTACCGGCCTGCGCAGCCTCGTCGGGCCGGGGCATCCAGTAGATGCTGAGGATGGTGAGCGGCTGCTCGGGCGAGGGATTGTGGATGACGTGCCGCTGCTCGGGTTCGAGCAGGATCACGCCGCCGGTCGGCACCTCGACCTTCTCGCCGCCCGCCTCGTAGATGGCCGTGCCGCGGGTCACCACGGCGAACTCGACCTCGGGGTGCAGATCCTCGCTGCTGCTGCCACCGGGCGGGATCACGCACCACATGGCGTCGAACGGCAACGGGCCGAGATCGCGGTACTGGGTCCAGCGGCCGATCTGGATGCCGTACTCGTCGGTGAGTTCGGCGGTGTCGCTGACGTACCTTCGCATGTTCGTCCTCCTGGTCGGCGCGCTGCCCTCCGGGCCCGCGCCGGACGGATCTGAGGTTTGCGGAGAGTGACCGGAAGTGCTGCTTCTGCGACGCTGCACCGATGCCGGGAAGGGCCCGTCTCGTCGACCGTCGATTCGACTCCGGTCGATAGCGTCGGACCCACTGTGGACTTAACCTCGTCTGGCCAACAGGAGCTTCACCGGCAGATCACCGGCAATGTCGCTGCTGACTGCCCGCTCAGCGGTCGGGGCGGCGGTGGTTCACGGTCACGAATCCACCAGAACCGGTACGGAGACGACGCTGTGATCGGCTACATGGATACGCTGAGTCATGAAATCGCTACCGCGCGGCGGCTGGCCAACCTCACCCAGGAGGAGTTGGCCGCCCGCACCGGGCTGAGCGTCCGGAGCATCCGCAACCTGGAGTCGTCGCGGGTGACACGTCCGCGGCCCGCGACCGTCCGGCTGCTCCGCGAGGTCCTCGGCCTGCCCGCCAACCCGGCGCTGTCGGCCCGGATCCGCCCCATGCAACTGCCGCTGGAGATTCCCGGCTTCACCGGCCGTTCCGCCCAACTGCGGCAACTCGACCGGCTGCTCGACGGCGGACCGCGGCGGATGTCGAGCGTCGTCGTGTGCGTGCTGTCCGGCCGGTCCGGCATCGGCAAGACGGCGCTGGCGCTGCGCTGGGCGCACCGGTCGGCGGCCCGGTTCGCCGACGGGGTGCTGCACGTCCAGCTCGGCGGCAGTGACCCGGGCCGGCCGGCGGTGGCGCCCGCGGAGGCGCTCGGCGGTCTCATCGAGGCGCTCGACGTACCCGGGGGCGTCCCGTGCGGACCGGCGGCGCGCACCGGGCTCTACCGCAGCGCGCTCGCCGGCCGCCGGATGCTCATCGTGCTCGACGACGCCCGCGACGCCGACCAGGTGCGGCCGCTGCTCCCCGGCGTACCCGGCTGCATGGTGGTAGTGACCAGCCGGAACCGCCTCACCGGCCTGGTGGTCGGCGAGGCCGCGTGCCCGGTCGTGGTCGACGAGCTGGCCGCCGGTGAGGCGTGGGAGCTGCTGGCCGCCCGCCTCGGCGAGCGTCGCCTCACCGCCGAACGCGCGGCGGTACGGGAGATCATCGCGCACTGCGCCGGCGTGCCCCGGGCGCTCGCGGTGGTGGCCGCCCGCGCGGCCGTCGCGCCCCGGCTGCCGCTGGCGGAGGTGGCCCGCCAGCTGCGGTAGGGCTCGGCCGGTGGGCCGCGCCGCCCGCGCGGCCCGCCCGGCCGGTCAGCCCTGGTCGGCGCGGGTGCCGGCGCGCGCGGCGACGTGCGCCGGCACCGGCGTCGTCGGCGGCAGCGCCGGGTCGGTCGCCGGCTGGTCCCAGCGCGCGACCAGCGGAAGCTCGCCCGCCCACAGCCCGAGGGCGGCGTCCGGGCCGTCGCCGTCGTCCGGCGGACCGCTGCGCGTCTTGACCGACGCCTCGGCCAGCGGGAGCGCCAGCAGCGCGGTGGCCGCGAGCTCCCGCCGGTTCGGCCGGCGGGCGTGGTCCCACTGGCCGGGTGCCACGTGCTCGGTCAGCAGCCGCAGGCCGTGCAGCTTCTCCTCGGCGTCGGTCACCCACCGAGGCCGGCCGTAGATCATCGCGCTGCGGTAGTTGATCCCGTGCTCGAACACCGAGCGGGCCAGGACCAGGCCGTCGACCACCGTGACCGTCACGCAGACCTCGGCGTCGGTGGTGAGACTCCGGCTGGCCACCGAGCCGTGCAGGTAGAGGTGCCGGTCGTCGAAGCCGTAGACGGTCGGCACCACCATCGGACCGCCGTCGACGAGCACGCCGAGGTGGCAGACGAAGGCGGCCCGCAGCACGTCGAACAGGGCGGCGCGGTCGCGGTGCCCCTTCTCCTTCATCCGGCGCAGGGTCGTACGCGGCGTCGCTGACAACCGCCCGTCGGTATCGGTCATGGCTGATCTCCCGTCGGTCCCGCCGTTTCTACCGGGCCGGACCCGGATCAGCAAGGATCGGCTGCTGCCCGGTCGGCCCGGGGCCGCCGCCACTTCCCGGTGCGAGGCCGCGCGCCGGCACCGCGCGCCGGCCGGCCGATTCCAGCCGCCGTCGACGCCCTCTCGACTCGCGCACTGTCTACTGGCCGACCTGCGAATGCGCGCACCGGTCGGGGCCCGTGCCCGGCCGGCTCATCGAGTCAGAGGCGGAGAGCTGTGCTGAGCGAGAGACTGCGGCGGTTGGACCCTCGGGTGTGGAACGCCACGCCCGAGGAGATCGCCGCCCGATACCCCTGCGACAGGTATCTGAACGTTCCGTTCCGCTCGTTCGTCCGGGCGGTGGACGTGGCGGCGCCGGTGCCGGTGGTGTACCGGTGGCTGTGTCAGCTGAAGGTCGCACCGTACAGCTACGACCTGATCGACAACCTCGGTCGGCGCAGCCCGCGGGCCCTGACCCCGGGCGCCGGCGAACTGGCTGTCGGACAGAAGTTCCTGATCTTCAACGTGGTCGAGTTCGCTCTCGACGACCACCTCACCGGCGTCATCGCCGAACGCCACCGACGTAGCTACGGTGAGGTCTCGGTGACCTACCGGGTCACTTCCGCGCCCGGGGGCACGCGGCTGGTGGGTCGGCTCGCCGTGGGCGCGTCCACAGCCTTCGAGCGGGCCCGCCGGGGCGCGCTGGCGGTCGGGGACGCGCTCATGGGGCGCAAGCAACTCCTCACCATCAAGTCGCTGGCCGAGGCGACTGCGAGGGACCCCGGACCTGACGGCCCGCTCCGCGCCGGATGAGCCCTGGGAAAGTGGTGTGAATGCTATTCGCGAACCGGTTCGGGGGCACGGTTTATTTGATCCGGGGAATGTCGGCGACGCATCCGGCGGATTCGACGTACTACCTCTAAAGACGTACCGCTGCACGCCGATCGGTAGCCGCGATGATCACGTTGGGTGCAGCGGGGGCGGATTCCGGCTGGTCGACGATTAGCGTCTACACCAGTTGCGAAGAGAAGAGGGTTCACATTGCTCCGCTTCAACATTCTCGGCGGCCTGGAAGTACGGCATGACGGTGTCGACTTCGCCCCCACCGCACCCAAGGTCCGGGCAGTTCTGGCGCTGCTGCTGCTACGGGCGAACCAGACCGTGAGCCAGGATGCGATCTTCCACTGGTTGTGGGGCGACCGGCCACCCCGGAGCGCGGCCACCACCACGCAGACCTACATCTATCAGCTCCGTAACCTGTTCGAGCGGGTCGGCGCTACCGGCCCCTCCGGGCAGCTTCTCTTGACCCGCCCGGCCGGCTACCGGCTGTCGGTACGGGAGGATCAACTCGACGCCACCGTCTTCGCCCGCCTGTGTCGAGAGGGAGACTCCTTGTTGGACCAGGGACGGGCGGCCGAGGCGGTCCAGGTGCTGCGCCGCGCCCTGTCGATGTGGCGGGGGTCGGTGCTCGACGACGTCAGCGTCGGGGCGTGGGCCAGCGCGGAGGTCACCCACCTGACCGAGCTGCAGATGCGGGCGCTCGAGCTGCGCATCGAGGCCGACGCGCGGCTGGGCCGGCACCGCGAACTCATCACCGAGCTGCGCGCCCTGGTCGCGGTGCACCCGCTCAACGAGTGGCTCCACGCCTACCTGATCTCGTCGCTCAACCGGTGCGGGCGGCGGGCCGAAGCGCTGAGCGCATATCAGAGCCTGCGGCAGACCCTGGCCGATGAGCTCGGCCTCGAACCGACGCCGGAGTTGCAGGACCTGCAACGGCAGGTGCTCAACGGCGCGGACGCACGCCTGCTGGTGCCGGCCGGCTGAGCCGAACCGACCGGGCCCCCACCTCGCGCACGCCGAGGTGGGGGCCCGCGGGCCGACAGCTATCCCCGGGGCACCGACGCGGCCGGCTTCTCCGGCGAGATCAGGTTCAACGCGACGGCCTTGTTCACCGCGTCGAGCCGGGACACCGCACCCAGCTTCGTGAACACGTTGCGCAGGTGCCGTTTGACGGTCCCCTCGGTGATGTCCAGGCGCCGTCCGATCTGTGAGTTGCTGTACGCCTGCGCCACCAGGACGAGGATCTCCGCCTCGCGGACGGACAGGATGCTGGAGCCCCCGTCGCTGACCCGCTCGAAGCTCTCCCGTGAGATCGACAGCATGACCCGGTCGCCGTCGCCCCGCACACTGCGCAGGGTCGCTACGAGATCATCGCGCGTCACCGTCTTGACCAGGTAGGCCTGGGCTCCGGCGCCGAGCAACTCCTTCACCACGGCCGGCTCGTCGAACATGCTGAGGATGATTATCCGGGTCTCCGGGGCGACTGCGAGCGTACGAGCGATGGTGGCGGCGGCGCGCTCACCCGGGATGCCCGCGTCGAGGAGCATCACGTCCGGCCGGTGCTTCGCCGCCATCACCACCGCCTCGGCTCCCGTGCCGGCCTCGCCCAGCACGATCAGATCCGGCTCCATCGACAGCAGCTCGCGCAGGCCGTCCCGGAACAGCGCGTGGTCGTCCACGAGCATGATGGTGATCGACGCGTCGGATGCAGCAGACGGTGTCATGTCTTCCTCAACAAGGGGACGAATATCTCGATGTGAGTGCCGCGCTCCGGCGCCGTGTGCAGGACGAGCTTCCCACCGAGCAGATCGATCCGCTCGCGCATGGAGGTCAGCCCGTGACCGTGCACGTCGGTCGGATCGAAGCCCTGTCCGTCGTCGCCTACCCAGGCGCGCACCTCGTGCGGCGCGATGTCGACGTGGCTCACGATCGTGCTCGCGCCGGCATGGTGGAACGCGTTGCGCAGTGCCTCACGTACCACGAGGAAGAGCTCCGCGAGCACCTCGGGCGGCACCCACGACTCGTCCCCGCTGATCGCGAGGTCGACCACGGCGCTGCCGTCGGCCATCGCCTCGACGAAGCCGCGCAGAGCCTGTTCCAGGTTGTCGAATTCGGACTCCAGGCGCAGGTCCGTCGCCACGCCCCGGACCGCGTCCATGCTCTGCACGCTGGCTTCGTAGGCGACCTCCACCTTCTCCTGGAGCCGGTTCAGGTCGACCTCGGCGTACCGCTTGGCCAGCTGCAGATTGCGGTTCACCACGCTGGCCGGCCCACCCACCCGGTCGTGCAACTCCCGGGCGATCCGGCGCCGCTCCGCCATCTGCGCCTGCTGCACCCGGTCGAGCAGGAACGCGAGGTACGACTCCGAGGACCAGCGGATGCGCGTGAGGACACTGCGCTGGAGCGCCTGATTGGCGGTTCGGAAGATGCAGGTGGCGTCGGGCAGACCGGCCGCGGTCTCGATCACCGCGTCCAGCACGGGCTCGATCAGTTCGTTCGCGGCCCGCAGCGAGTCGACCGGGTGGATCACCGCCCGGGTGCGCCCCGGGCTGGTCTGCCAGGCGAGGCCGATCCTCACTTCGTTGATCTCGGGCTCTCCGGTGCGCAAGCTCGCCGTGACATCGTCGAGCACCTGCCCGGCCTGGGTGAGCACTTGGTCCAGCTGGTCCTGGTCGAGACCCAGATCGCCGCTGACCGTCAGGAGGCGCTTGCGAAAAGTGGCCATAATTGTGGCGCGCCGGCCCTCGAACGCGCTCGCTACGGACAAGCCTGTCGCGAGCGCGTTCGTATCCATAAGCCCTCTGTCCCTTCGCCACCGGACCCGCGTGCGAAGGATAGTTTCCATTGGCCCCGCCGGGTCGGCAAGATCTCGTCGGGACAATCTCGCTAGTTCACCATTTTGTGTTCTTGGCTGCCCGCGGTGACCGAGTGTAGGAAATTGCGGCCAATGTGAACAGGGCACCGCCGGAGAGCCAGACCGGATCCCAGAGAAACAGGTGCCAGGGCAGGGCTGAGCCGAGCCCGGCGGGCAGATCGACGACTCCGGACACAATCAGCAGGTGCTGCGCCAGGTTGGCCACCCCGTAGAGAGACAGTAGCGCCGCCGCGCCCCATCCGCCGAGCAGCAGCAGCCAGCGTGGCACCCAGCGCGGGCGTCCGGTGGCCAGCGCCAGACCCAGCGGCGCGGCGAGCAGCTTGAGCACAGCGGTGGCCCACAGCAGGACGACGAACGCCGGCTCCCGGGCCAGCGCCGGTTCCTCGACAGCCGGACCGATCGTGCCCTGGCCCACCAGCCCGCCGGCCGCCCAGTAGAAGCTGAGCCCCGCGAACAGCAGTGCCCAGATGCAGGCACCGTACCCGGCCCAGGAGCCCGGCCGTGCGCCGGTGCTGCCGTCGCCGCCCCGGCCGTCGGTGTGGGTTGCGGTGGTGCGGCTCACGTGTTCCTCCCGGTCGGTGCGGCGGTCCGTCGGATGGTATCGATGAAGTTCGGCGCACGGCGTTGCACCGGTCCGCCCGACGGTCACCCGTGGTCCTCGAAGCACTCTCCACGCCTGCTCGACGCGCCGCAGTCCTGCTCGAGGTGACGTCGAGGGTGCCGCGAGCCCTGCACAAGGCCCTGGCCCGAGGGTGGCATCCGACCGCGCCACGGATGGCGGGGTGGCGCCCGGCGCTCCCGCGGCCGCGGCCCAAGGACTCACGGAGGACACCCCAGTGATGAACCGAAGGGTTGTGGTGACCGGGCTCGGGCCGGTCTCGAGCATCGGAATGGGCATCGACGTCTTCGCGGCCGCGCTGCGCGCGGGACACAGCGGAATCACGCCGATCGCCGGCTTCGACACCACCGGCTTCCTGACCGAGCGCGCCGGCGAGGTGCACGAGTTCCAGCCGCACGACATGGTGAGCCGCATCGACCCTGCCGAATGGGGCCGCAGCAGCCTGTTCGCCGCGGCGGCGGCCCGGCTCGCCCTCGTCGACGCGGGGGCGCTCGACGTGCCGGCGAGCGCCGCGGCCCGCGTGGGTGTCTGCATGGGAACCACCAGCGGTGAGTCGCAGGTGGTGGAGAAGCTCACGGAGCACTGGCTGCGCCACGGGTACCCGCAGACGCCGCGGCAGCTGACCCGTCAGATGCCGGCCGGGCGGGTCGCCGAGGCGGTGAGCCGAGAACTCGACCTGCGGGGCACGACGATGACCGTCTCGACGGCCTGCTCGGCGAGCAACTACGCCCTGGGATACGCCTTCGACGCCATCGCGACCGGTGACCAGGACTACATGGTCGTCGGTGGGGCCGACTCGGTGTGCCGGTGGGCGCACGCGGGGTTCTACCGGCTGGGCGCTCTGGCCGCCGAGCGTTGCGCGCCGTTCGACCGGGACCGCGCGGGGGTGATCACCGCGGAGGGCGGCGTGGCGCTGTTCCTGGAGAGCCTCGACTCGGCCCAGGCCCGCGGCGCCCGTGTCTACTGCGAGGTGCTGGGCTACGGCCTCACCTGCGACGCCAGGCACCCGACCGCACCGGACGCGGCGAGCGTGGCGCGGTGCATGCGGCTGGCGCACCGCGACGCCGGCATCAAGCCCGACGAGGTGGATTTCATCTGCGCCCACGGCACCGCGACGCCTGCCAACGACGCCGCCGAGTACGAGGCGGTCCGCGAGGTCTTCGGCGATCGGCTGCCCCCCATGAGCTCCGTCAAGTCGATGCTCGGGCACACCATGGGCGCGGCGAGTGGTTTCAGCGCCGTCGCCGGGGCGCTGGCTCTGTCGTCCGGCTTCCTGGCTCCCACCATCAACCACCTCACGACCGATCCGACGATGCCCGGCCTCGACGTGGTGCCGAACCAGGCCCGCCCCGCACAGGCGCAGATCGTCCAGGTCAACGGATTCGCCTTCGGTGGCAACAACGCCATCACGATCCTGGGACGGCTCGCATGACCATGACCACAGATCTTCCCGGCACGACGACCGTGCTCGGCATCTCCGGGTGGGGTGTGCTGTCACCGTACGGGCTGGGGGCCGACGGGTTCACCGCGGGCCTGTACGAGGGCCGTGACGCCACGGTCGACACAGTCGAGCTGACCGACGAGCCCGTGCCGCACGCGCGGGCGTACGCCCTGGCGGGCTTCCGCGCCCGGGACCATCTCGGCCGCAAGGGCACCAGCTTCCTCGACCGTCGGACCGCCTTCGCCGTGCTCGCCTGCCGCCAGGCGTTGGCCGACAGCGACCTGGTCGTCGACGACAGCAACCGGGAGCGCGTCGGGGTGGTGCTCGGCACCAGTGTCGGGAGCCTCCAGTCGACAAGCGACTACAGCCGTGACACCCATGTGCAGGAAAAGCCCTACCTGGTCAACCCGATCCTCTTCCCGAACACGGTGCTCAACTGCGCCGCCGGGCAGGCGGCCATCTGGCACGGGCTGCGCGGGCTCAACACCACCCTTGCCGGTGGCGGGACGGCAACCCTCACCGCGCTGCGGTACGCCCGGACCATGTTGGGCCGCGGTCGGGCGGAGGCGCTGCTGACCGGGGCGGTCGAGGAGTACACGCCGCACATGGCCTGGGCCGGTGGCCCGGCTGCCGACGGCGCCTCGGCGACCGCCGGCGGTGAGGGCGGAGCGGTCTTCCTGGTCGAGGATGCCGCCGCCATGCGGGCCGCCGGCCGCACGCCGTCGGCAGAGGTCATCGCGGTCGAACTCGCGCACACCGGGGCGACCGCGGACGTCACGACGGCGCTCGCCGACCTGGTACGCCGGATGCTGCGGCAGGCGGGCGTGGCGGCGACGGACCTCGCGCGTGTGGTCACCGGTGGCGCTGGCGACGAGGAGCGGGCCCTGGACGCCGCCGTCGGCCGGCATGCCGACCGCAGCTCAGCCACCGACCTTGTCGGCGACTGCCCGGCCGCCGCCGGTGCGCTCCAGGTCGCCGCGCTGCTGGCCCACCACCGCCGCACGCCTGACGACGGCTCGCTGTCGTTGATCGTTGCCAGCAGTGCCGACGGCACCGTCGGCGCGGCCCTGCTGAGGGGAACCGGGCATGCCGCTCGCAGTCACCGGTAGCGCCATGCGCACCGCCCTTGGTGGCACCGCGGAGACGTTCACCGCGTTGCTCGCCGGGCAGTCCGGCCGGCAGCCGCTGCGGTACGTCAACCCCGACCAGGTGAATGTCCGGTACGGCTACCATGTCGACGCCGCCGGACCGGAACGCCCGTACCGGGCCAGCGCCTGGCTCGGCGGGTGCGTGACCGAGGCGGCCCGGCAGGCCGGCCTGGACGGCACCCGGGAACGAATCGTCGCGATCGTCGGCACCGGCCTGCGGGAACTGCGCGCGGTGGAACGGTGGCGGGTCGACGGCCTGCCTGTGGAACCGCACGCCCTGCACTTCGCCGGCGCCGTCCGCGACGCGCTGCCCGGCGTGACCGAGGTGATCACGGTCTCCAACGCCTGTTCGGCGTCGTCGCACGCGCTGGCGCTCGCCGCCGACCTGATCCGCCTCGACGAGGCCGACGCGGTCGTGGCCTGCGGGGCCGACGCGACGACCGAGAGCATGCTCGCGATGATCGGACGCGTCGGCGACGAGTCCAGCGACGCGGTCCGGCCGTTCGACGCGGACCGCCGGGGTGTCCTGCTCGGCGACGGCGCGGTGGCCGTCGTGCTGCGGGCCGTGCCGGACCGCGAGGCCGAGGTGCGACTGCGCGGCGTGGGCATGTCCTGCGACGCCTACCACGAGACGGCGCCGGACCCGGACGGCCTGCGCGCCGCGATGGCCGACGCCTACCAGCGGGCCGGCCTGAGCCCCGCCGATGTCGGCTTGGTGCTGGCGCATGGCACCGGCACCGCGCTCAACGACCCCACCGAGGCCCGGGTACTGGCTGGGCTGTTCGCCGACGTGCGCCGACCGCCGCTGGTCACCGCGATCAAGGGCGCGATCGGGCACACCTCCGGCAGCGCCGGGCTGATGAGCCTGCTGGTCGCGGTCGAGGCGCTGCGGCACGGCATGGTGCCGCCGGTGACGGGACTGCGGATGCCGATCGCCGAGGCGGCCCCGCTGGACCTGGTGATCGGCCGGCCGGCTCCCACCGGCGCACACGTGGCCCAGGTCAACGCGTTCGGCTTCGGCGGCGTGAACGCCGTCTGTCTGGTGGAGGTGCGGCATGACCGATGACGGCGTGCTGATCGAGGCGGCGGCCGTGCACGTGCCCGCCGTCTCCCCGGGCCTGTTGATCGCCTCGGACACCACGCCCGCCTGCGGTCCGGACGAGGCGCACGGCCTCCTCGGGCGGAAGGGTCTGCTGTTCAAGGAACCCGCGGTGCGGATGGCGATGTGCGCCGTGCACAGTGCCCTCGGGCTGCCGCCGGGCCGGCCCGCCGAGGCGGTGCCCGGTGCCGCCGGCACGGCCGTGGTGGTCAGCTCCAACCTTGGCAACGTCGCCACCGTCTGTGACATCGTCGACCAGGTCCGGGTGGGCGGTCTGCGCGGGGTGAGCCCGATGCAGGCCCCGAACGCGTCGAGCAACATCATCGCGAGCAGCATCGCCATCCGGTACGGCTTCACCGGTCCGAACCTGATGGTCTGCTCCGGCGCCACCGGCGGACTCGACGCCGTACGGCTCGGCGCGCTTCTGGTCCGTGCCGGCCGTACCCACCGCGCGGTGGTGGTAGGGGCGGAACCGGCCGACGAGGTCGCGACCGCGTTGCGGGTCGCGGCCGGGCTTCGCCCGGGCCCGCCGGCCGGGCTCGCCGCATGCGTGGTGCTCACCGCGGGGCAGCGCCCGGGTGGGATCCGGCTGCGTTCGGTGCGCCGGCACGGATCGCCGGAGGCGGCCCCAGCCGACGAGCACTCCCCGCTGCGGATCTTCTGCGACGACGTCGCCGATCCCGACCTGGCCGCCGTGCTCGGCTCCGGCTACGGCGCCACGGGTGTGCTCCAGACCGCGCTTGGCGCCCGGTGGCTGGCCGACCCGTCCGCCCGGCCGTCCGGTGTGGACGGCGCCACCGAAGCGATCGTCACCTGTGGATCGGCCGACGACGGCTACGCCACCGCCCGGTTGAGCCGCACCGGGGGACGGGCGTGACCTGGCGACTGCTGGCCGCGCCCGGGGCCGCCCCGGCCATCGGGCCGGTGCTGGCCGCGGTACACGGCCTGGCTGACAATGCGGGCACCTGGCAGGCGCTCGCCGCCCGGCTCCGTCCCGCCGGCTACCGCTGCTACGCCGCCGATGCGCCGTGGCGCGGCGACGCCGGCCGGTCACCGGCCGACTGGACCACCAGCTCGACCGGGCCCGCCGAATGGCTGGGTTCGGCCCTGACGGAACTGCCCGAACCGGCCGACGTGCTGGTCGGGCACTCCTTCGGCGCGAACGTCGTCCTGGACCACCTGGCAGCGCACCCGCAGCCGCCGGTGCGTGCCGCCGTCCTGCTCGCGCCGCTGGTCCGCCCGTCCGGCCGGGCTCCTCGGCCCGACCTGCTCGCCCGCACCCGGGCCGCGATTGGGCAGGTGGTGGCCGACGGGCTGCGCGCCCGGCTCGGGGAACGCGCCGGCCGCGTCGGCGACGACGTGGTCGCGGCCATGGCTCGCAAGGCCCTGCGACAGATCCCCGACGGGGCGGCCGACGTGGTACTCGACCGGCTGCTGGCCACCCCGCGACCCACGCTGGCCCGGATCGCCACCCCGACCCTGGTCCTGGCCGGTCACGACGACCAGCGGCTGGCCGGGGTACGGCCCGACTCCCTCGCCGTGATGCCCGCGGCGCAGGTCCGCGTGCACGCCCACTACGGCCACTTCTGCCACATCACTCAGGCGGCCGAGGTCGCCGCGGAGTGTGCCGGCTTTCTCGACCACGTCGTGCCGGCAGCCGCGCCGGCCGGCCCGACCATGGAGGTTCCCGTATGACAGTCGCCGTTGACGCCCAACCCACCACCTCTCGCGGCCGCCCCCGGTACGAGGGCGGCAACATCGGGACCTGGGTCGGATTCAAACAGTTCGTGTACCTGGCCGAGGACGCGGTGTTGCAGCACTACCGCGACCGCGGGAACGGGCCCGGCCGGCTCTTCCACGAGACCGGCGCACAGCTGTCCTTCGTGGAACACGCGGTTCGGCTGCCCGGCCCGGTCTTCGTCGACGACGAGGTGTGGGCCGAGGCGGTGCCGGTAGCCGGTGGCGCCGGCGCCGAGGACACCTTCGCTGTCACCCTGACCGTGCGGCGCGACGGGCAGACCGTTCCCGTGCTCAAGGGCAAGGTCAGGGTCGCCTTCGTCGCGCCGCACGGACTCACCGGCGAGCTGGCGGCGGAGCTGGCCGGCCGGGTGGTGGCCGACCTGGCCGACCTGCGCCCGGCCCTACCCGGGCCGGCGGACTTCCGTCCCGGTTTCCGATGGACCGGGACCATTCCGTACCCGCACTGCCAGTTCTCGGACCGGATGCAGCACTCCGGCTACGTGCGCGACCTGGAGGAGGTGGTGCACCGCTACCTCGCCGAGCGCGGCATCTCGATCCGGCGGATGCTCACCGAGCGGAACTGGATTCCCGCGGTGACGCGCTCACAGGTACGGCTGCTCGCCGACGCGTACCTGGAGGAGGAGCTGCACACCGTCTTCAGCGTGGACGACATCGTCAAGGACGTCATGTTCAGCGGACGGATGGACTGCTACGTGGTCCGCGACGGGCGGATCGTGCACACCGCCACCGGGTCGATCACCCACGGGTACGGCGTGGCCAGCGGCCCGGACGCCGGTCAGGTCGCGGTCATGGATGCCCGGACGCAGGCCGCGCTGCTGTGGGACGCCTCGTGACGGATCGCCCCCGCCTGTACTTCTCGTTCCAGAGCCCGTTCAGCTGGATGGCGTTGCGCCGGCTCGAAGAGCGGGTGCCGGATTTCGCGAACCGGTTCGAGTACGTGCCGTTCTGGGACCCGGACGCCCGGATGCGCGCCGATCTCGCGGCCCGGGGAGCGGACTTCCACTACACCGTGATGAGCAAGGCCAAACACCTGTACATCCTGCACGACACCAAGCGGCTCGCCGCCGGTTTCGGCTACCGACTGGCCTGGCCGGTCGATGTCGCACCACGTTGGGAGCCCTCCGCCCTGGGCTGGCTGCGCGCGCGGGAGATGGGCTGCGAGCGCCGGTTCTACCGCATCGTCACCGAGGTCCGCTGGGACCGTGGCGAGAACATCAGCGACCCCGCGGTGCTGCAGGCCGCCTGCGACGCGGCGGGGTTGCCCGGCGCGGAGCTGATGGCCGCCGTCGACGACGAGCGGATCCGCGCGCTGGGCCTGGAGGCGCTGGTGGGCGCGCACCGTGACGAGGTGTTCGGAATTCCGCTGTTCATCGTCGACGGACAGCGCTTCTGGGGCGTGGACCGGGTGGCCGATGTCGAGGCGGCGGTACGTGACCTGGGGGGCCGGCCGCGTGACGGCGCGAACCCACTGGACCGGCTTCCGTTGGCGGCGCTCGCCACGGTCGGTTCGTTCGACCACGACGAGCCCGGCGGCTGCGGCTGACCGGGGTGAGTGAGGAGACGACCGTGCGCAACTGGCAGGGATCCCGCATCGCCGGGCTGGGGTACTACCAGCCGCCCCGGGTGCTGACCAACAAGGAGCTGTCCGAGCGGGTCGACACCGACGACGCGTGGATCCGCAGCCGCGTCGGCATCGAGCGGCGACATGTCGCCGACACGGAGTCGGTGGCCGACATGGCCACCCGCGCCGGCGGCCGGGCACTCGACGCCGCCGGACTCCGGCCCGCCGAGGTGGACCTGGTGGTGGTCGCCACCTGCACGTCCGTGGACCGCGTGCCGAATGTGGCCAGTCGGGTCGCTGCCGAGCTGGAGATGGAGGGACAGGCGGCCTACGACATCAACACCGCCTGCTCCGGCTTCTCCTACGCGCTCGCCACCGCCGACCACGCCATCCGTGCCGGGGCGGCGGGCAGTGCCCTGGTGATCGGGGCGGAACGGCTCACCGACTACGTCGACTGGAAGGATCGCAGCACCTGCATCCTGTTCGGCGACGGCGCCGGGGCGGCGGTGCTGGTCGGGGCCGATGAGCCGGGCGTCGGCCCGGTGGTGTGGGGCGGGGCCGCGCAGCGCGGATCGGCCATCCGCATCGAGGGCACGTCGGCGCGAATCGAGCAGGACGGCCAGACGGTGTTCCACTGGGCGACGACTGCGCTGACACCGATCGCCCAGGAGGCCTGCCTGCGAGCCGGGGTCAAGCCGGAGGAGCTGGCCGGGTTCGTGCCCCATCAGGCGAACCTGCGCATCATCAACGCGATCGCCCGGGACCTCGGCGTGGAGGAGGCGGTGATCGCGCGGGACATCGTCTCGTCGGGCAACACCTCCGCGGCGAGTACGCCGATCGCCCTGGCAAAACTCGTGCAGCGGGGGGAGGTGCCGCGCGGGGCACCCGTACTGCTGCTCGGATTCGGCGGCGGATTGACCTTCGCCGGTCAGGTGGTGAACTGCCCCTGACGCCTCCGGGTCCGCCCGTCGCCGCCACAAGCAGGCGCCGGGCGGGCCCGTGGCGGCGTCACCGGGCAGTTACGCCGGCCGTTCTGCCCGGCTCGAGCGGGCCGCTAGCCGGCCCCCATCACGGTCCAAGTGCCCCCCGAGCCGTGTAGCGCAGGCTGAGCGGACGTTCAGCCACCTGCCCGCCGGCACTCACCGCCGAGCCGCCGGGCCCACCATCGAACCCGATCGGGAGCCGGACAGATGCCGCAGTGCGGAAGTGTTGATCATGAGCCATGAGGCCCTGCTCGGACGCCTGGCGATGGTGGGGCGGGCGATGCCGCGTACCCCGTTGGTGCAACTGCGTCACGACCGGCTGAACCTGTTCGCCAAGTTGGAGTACGTGAACCTCAACGGCAGCTCCAAGGACCGTTCGGCGTACTGGATCCTGCGGCGGGCCGTCGAGCGCGGAGACGTCACCGAGCAGACCACCATCGTGGAGTCGTCCTCGGGCAACTTCGCGATCTCACTCGCGTCGTTCTGCCGCTGGCTGGGGCTGTCCTTCGTCCCGGTGATCGACCCCAACGTCAACGCCGCGACCGAGGCGTACCTGCGTCGGCTCTGCGACCGGGTGGAGAAGGTCACCGAGCACGACACGACCGGCGGCTACCTCTCCACCCGGCTGCGCCGGGTGGAGGAGTTGCGCGCCGAGCTACCCGGAGCCTACTGGCCCAACCAGTACGCCAACCTGGACGCCGTCGACGCGCACGACCAGCTGACCGGCGCCGAGTTGTGCCGGGACCTGCCCCGGCTCGACTACCTGTTCGTCGGGGTGAGCACCGGCGGCACCATCGCCGGGCTCTCCACCCGGCTGAAGCGGTTCCGCCCGGACACCTGGGTCGTCGCCGTCGACGCCGAGGGGTCGGTCATCTTCGGCAGCCCACCGGCGAAGCGCCGGCTGCCCGGTCTCGGCTCCAGCATCGTCCCGCCGCTGGTCGGCCGGGCCCACATCGACGACGTGGTGATCGTGCCCGAACTGGACGCGGTACAGGGATGTCACGAGCTGTTCGAGCGGCACGGCCTGTACGCCGGCGGCTCGACCGGCAGCGTCTACAGCGCGATCGAACGGTACTTCGCCGACCACAGTGGGGCGCGCCCCACTGTCGCCTTCCTGTGCGCCGACCGGGGCACCGGCTACGCCGACACCGTGTACGACCCGGACTGGGTCGCCCGGTTCGCCGCCCGACACGACCGCGGCCAGACCGTCGCGCTGGTGTGAAAGGAACCCGAACAGCATGACCGACCGACCAACCGTTCCCGCGTTCACGGTGGTGGCCGCGGCCGAGGTCGCCGCAGCCGTCGAAGCCGACCGCGCGGCCTGCCTGGAGGCGGTTCGCCGCGGCTACCTCGCCCACGACGAGGGCGCCAGCGTGTTACCGCACAGCAGCTTCCTGCGTTTCCCCGACCTGCCGCGGGACCGGATCATCGCCCTGCCCGCCTACCTCGGCGCGGACTTCGAGGTGGCGGGCATCAAGTGGATCGCCAGCTTTCCGGGCAACACCGCGCACCGGATACCGCGCGCCTCGGCGGTCCTGATCCTCAACGACCTGGCCACCGGTTACCCGTACGCCTGTCTGGAGTCGTCGCTGATCTCCGCGACCCGCACCGCGGCGTCCGCGGTGCTGGGGGCTGAGGCGCTGGTCGGCGGGCGGCGGGCGCCCAGCGTCGGCTTCATCGGCACCGGCCTGATCGCCGAGCACGTCCGCCGCTTCCTGCGCGACCTGGACTGGGCGATCGGCGAATACCGGCTCTTCGACCTCGACCCGGCTGCGGCCGGTCGGTTCGCCGCGACGGTCCGCGCCGACGGCGTAGGCGCGGTCAAGGTGGTGCCGGAATCGGCCGACGCGTTCGCCGCGGACCTGGTGGTCCTGGCCACCGTGGCCGGCGAGCCGCACCTGCACGACCCCGCGCTGCTCGCCCACCGCCCGACCGTGCTGCATCTGTCCCTGCGCGACCTGTCGCCGGAGATCGTGCTGGCCGGGCAGAACATCACCGACGACGTCGAGCACGCGGTCCGCGAACGCACCTCGCTGCATCTGGCCGAGCAGCGGGTCGGGCACCGTGACTTCGTCGACGGAACCCTCGCCGACGTGCTGCGTGGTCGTATCCGCCGGGACCCCGGCCGGGCCGCGATCTTCGCCCCGTTCGGCCTCGGCGTCCTCGACCTGGCCGTCGGGTCCTGGGCCTTCGACCGGGTACGCGCCGCCGGTGGCGGTCGCACCGTCGCCGACTTCTTCCCGTCGGCGACCTGATGTCCGCGCACAGTTCGCACGACGACCGCCGATGGGGTGGCACATGGACCTGACGATCGAGGCCGAAGGGCTCCGCAAGAGCTACGGCACCCACACCGCCCTGGCCGGTGTCGACCTCGCGGTGCCTGCGGGCACCGTGCTCGGCCTGCTCGGCCCGAACGGGGCCGGCAAGACAACCATGGTGCGGATCCTGTCCACGCTGCTCGCCCCCGACGGCGGCAGCGCCCGCGTCTGCGGGTACGACGTGGTCCGCAAGCCGCGCGAGGTGCGTCAACGGGTCGGTCTCACCGGCCAGTACGCGGCCGTGGACGAGTTGCTCTCCGGCCGGGAGAACCTGGTCCTGATCGGCGTCCTGCATCACCTCGGGCGGCGGGCGGCCCGCGCCCGCGCCGACGAGCTGCTGGAGCGATTCCAGCTCACCGATGCCGCCGGCCGTACCGCCCGCACCTACTCGGGCGGCATGCGCCGCCGCCTCGACCTGGCCGCCAGCCTGGTGGCGGACCCCCCGGTGCTGGTGCTCGACGAGCCCACCACCGGGCTGGACATCACCAACCGGAGGACGCTCTGGACGATGGTCCGGGAGCAGGTCGCCAAGGGCACGACGGTGCTGCTGACCACGCAGTACCTCGAGGAGGCCGACCAGCTCGCGGGCCGGATCCTGGTCCTCGACGGCGGGAAGGTCATCGCCGAGGGCACCTCCGACGAGCTGAAGCGCAAGGTCGGCGACGAGCACCTCCAGATCCGGGTACGCGACGCCGGGCAGCGCGCCGCGGCCGTCGCCGCCCTGGCCGTCGTCACCACCCACCAGCCGGTGCTCGACGCCGACGGCGTGAGTCTGCGGCTGCCGTTGGGCGAAGGGCTGACCGGCCTCGCAGCCGCCGCGGCGGCGCTCGAAGCCGCCCGCATCGACGTCGAGTCGTTCGCCAGCGGCGCGCCGACCCTGGACGACGTATTCCTCAATCTCACCGGACGCAGTGCCGCCGAGCAGCCGGAGGCAGTGGCATGACCACCCTCACCGTCGAGACCTCGGCCCTGGTGGGCCGTCATCTGCGCCACCTGGGCCGGGTGCCGATGCGGCTGCTGGGGGTGACAGTCATGCCGGTCGCCTACGTGGTGATCTTCGGCTACCTGTTCGGCAGCGTCATCGAGGTGCCCGAGGGCGGGTACCGGGAGTTCCTGATGGCCGGGATCTTCGCCCAGATGATGCTGACCAACCTTCAGCACACAGCGCTCGGTGTGGTCGACGACCTGGGCAACGGCATCGACGACCGGTTCCGGTCACTGCCGATAGCGGGGCTCGCCGTGCCGCTGGCCCGGACCCTGGCCGACCTCACCCGCGTGGTGATCGCCTGTGGCGCGATGGCGCTCGTGGGCTTTGCGATGGGGTGGCGTACCCACTCCGGGCCGGTGCAGGTGCTCGCCGGCTTCGGCCTGCTGCTCCTCCTCGGCTTCACCGCCTCCTGGATCGGCGTCCTGCTCGGGCTGAGACTCCGCTCGGCGGAGACGGTCAGCGCGGTCGCCTTCCTCGTCATCATGCCGATGACCTTCCTGTCCAACGCCTTCATCCCGCTGCGCGGGCTTCCCGACTGGCTGCGCGTCCTCTGCGAGTGGAACCCCCTCTCCGCTGTCGTCGCGGCCTGTCGCGAGCTGTTCGGCAACCCGGGCACGACCGGCGACGCCCTGCCGATGCGCCACCCGGTCGCCGCCTCCCTGCTGCTCACCATCGCGCTGCTGCTGATCAGCGCGACGCTGGCCACGCACACGTACCGCGCGGCGGCCCGGGGCCGCTGACCGCACCGTCACCGGCCGGGTCGCGCCCGATCCGGCCGGGCGGCCGGCGGCCCGCGCACGGCGCGGCCGGCCATCCACGAACCGCCGCGTCCGCAACTCCGGAGGACTGCCGTGCCCGATCACGAGGACACCCCCTGCCCGCTGACCACCGCGCAGTTCGGGATCTGGCTGGCCCAGCGGCTCGAGCCGGACAACCCCGTCTACAACCTGGCCGAGTACGCCGACCTGGCCGGCCCCGTCGACCCGGTCGCGTTCGAGGCGGCGCTGCGCCGTACCGTCGCCGACGCCGAAGCGCTGCGTGTGCGGGTCGAGGAGCCCGCCGAGGGGCGCCCGGTGCTCTCGGTGCTGCCCCGGGTCGACTGGACGCTGCCCGTGCTCGACCTGCGGGGGGAGTCCGATCCGTATGCGGCCGCGACGGAGTGGATGCGCGCCGACCTGTGCCGGGCCGTGGATCCGCACCGGGAGCCGGTCTTCCGCTACGCGCTGTTGCGCCTGGCCGGCGACCGCACCCTGTGGTACCAGTGCTACCACCACCTTGCCCTCGACGGGTACGGCATGGTCCTGGTGGCCCGACGGGTGGCCGAGGTCTACACCGCGCTGAGCGAGGGCGGCGAACCCGGCCCGGCGCCGTTCGGCTCCCTGCGGGCCCTCGTGGCCGAGGAGACCGCCGATCGGGCCGGTGAACGGTTCGCCAGGGACCGTCGCTACTGGACCGGACGCTTCGCCGACCGGCCCACCCCGACCAGCCTCGCCGGCCGGGCGCCCACCACCGCGCGCCGGCTCGTCCGGGGCAGCGCGCCGGTCGACGCCACGACGATGCGGCGGCTGCGCGCCGCCGCGCGCGAGCGGGACGTCGCCGTGCCGGCGATCGTGGTCGCCGCCGTGGCCGCGTACCTGAACGGGCTCGCCGGCGACGAGGACGTGGTGCTGGCCCTGCCCTCGACCGCCCGCCGCAGCACCCTGGCGCGGAGCGTTCCCGGGACGGTCTCCACGATCGCGCCCCTGCGCGTCGCGGTACGGGCCCGCACGCCGCTCGGCCAGCTCGTGGCCGAGGTCTCCCGGGAGCTGCACGGCGCGCTGCGCCACCAGCGTTACCGCTTCGAGGACCTGCACCGCGACCTCGGCCTCACCGGCGGCGCGTCGGTGCTCGGCCCGCACGTCAACATCCTGCTCGGCGCCGACAGCGGTCGCATCCGGTTCGGCGCGGCCACCGGCACCGACCACAACCTGGCCGGCGGGCCCGTCGACGACCTGGCCGTCGTGCTCGACGGCCGGCGCGGGGACGGCGACGCCCGGCTGGATCTGGACGCCAACGCCGACCTCTACGGCGCGGACCAGGTCGCCGAGCACGCCCACCGGCTCGCCGCCTTCCTGGGCACGTTCGCCGCCGTTGCGGCGGCAGCGCCGGACACCCCGACCGGCCGGCTGGACCTGACCGGGCCCGACGAGCGCCGGTTCGTGCTGCAGGAGTGGAGCGGGACGACAGCGCCGGTGCCCGACCTGCGGTTGTCCACCCTGATCGAGCGTCAGGTGGCGGCCACCCCGGACGCACCGGCGGTGACTCGCGGCGACATCACAATGACGTACGCGCAACTCAACGCCGCCGCGAACCGGCTCGCCCGCGTGCTGGTCGCCCGCGGCGCGGGCCCCGAGCAACTGGTGGCGCTGGCGCTTCCCCGGTCGGCGGAGATGATGGTCGCCCTGCTCGCCGTGCTGAAGGCAGGCGCCGGCTACCTGCCGGTGGACCTGCGGTATCCACCGGACCGCATCGAGTTCATGCTGGCCGACGCCGGCCCCCGGCTGGTCCTCACCGGCGCCGACGCCGCCGACGGGCTGCCGGCGTCCGCCGCCGGCCGCCTGCTGCCGCTCGACGGGCCCGCGCTCGTCGCCGCGCTCGCCGAGCAGGACGACACCGACCTGACCGACGCCGACCGGCTGCGCCCGCTGCGCGGTGCCAACCCGGCGTACGTGATCTACACGTCCGGCTCCACCGGCCGCCCCAAGGGCGTCGTGGTCAGCCACGACAACGCCGTCGACCTGGCTTGCTGGGCGGTCGCCGAGATCGGCCCGGACGCGCTGCGCCGGGTGCTGGCCAGCACCTCGCTCAACTTCGACGTCTCCGTGTTCGAGATGTTCGGCCCGCTGGCCTGCGGCGGTGAGATCGAGGTGGTCGACGACCTGCTCGCCCTCGCCGAACGCCCCGCCGGCTGGTCCGGCAGCCTGATCAGCGCCGTGCCGTCGGCCTTCGCGCAGCTGCTGGCCGGGGGAGCAGTCGACGCTCGCGCCGATGTCGTCGTGCTCGCGGGCGAGGCGCTGTCGGCCGCGGCGGTGCGCGATATCAGCGCCGCGCTGCCCGGGACACGGGTGGCGAACATCTACGGCCCGACCGAGGCGACCGTCTACTCCACCGCGTGGCACGGCGGGGACCTCCCCGACGGGACCGCCCCGCCGATCGGCCGGCCGACCACGAACACCCGGGCGTACGTGCTGGACGCCGCGCTGCGTCCGGTGCCGCCCGGTGCCGCCGGAGAGCTCTACCTCGCCGGCGCCGGACTGGCCCGGTGCTACCTCGACCGGCCCCGCCTGTCCGCCGAGCGGTTCGTCGCCGACCCGTTCGGAGCGCCCGGCACGCGCATGTACCGGACCGGCGACCTGGTCCGCTGGCTGGCCGACGGCGACATCGACTACCTCGGGCGCGTCGACGACCAGGTGAAGGTGCGCGGCTACCGGATCGAGCCGGGCGAGATCGAGGCAGTCCTGCTGACCCACCCCGGGGTGGGCCGGGCCGCGGTGGTGGCCCGCACCGACGCCGGTGTCACCCATCTCGTCGGCTACGTCGTCCCGGCCGGCTCCGCCGCCGTGCCGTCCGCCGCCGAGCTGCGCGACCACGTCGCCGCGGCGCTGCCGGCGTACATGGTGCCGGCGGCGTTCGTGCCGCTGGCGGCTCTGCCGCTGAACCCCACCGGCAAGTTGGACCGGCGCGCCTTGCCCGCGCCGGACTTCGCCGCGGCGGCGGGCGCGGGCCGGGTTCCCGCCGGCCGCCGTGAGACGCTCCTGGCCGGCCTCTTCGCCGAGGTGCTGGGGGTGCCCACGGTCGGCGCCGAGGACAGCTTCTTCGACCTGGGCGGGGACAGCATCGTCTCCATCCAGCTCGCCAGCCGGGCCCGGCTGGCCGGGCTGCGGCTGACACCGCGCGACGTGTTCACCCACCGGACGCCGGCCGCCCTGGCCCGGGCGGCCGGCGACCTCCACGGGACCGACGTCGAGGACCCGGGGGACGCTCTCGGCGAGGTGCCGCTGCCGCCGATCGTCGAGTGGCTACGCGACCGGGCGGGCGCCGCCCACCCGGTCGACGCGGTGGCACAGAGCGTTGTGTTGCGTACGCCCGCCGGTCTGGGCCTGGCCGAGTTGACGGCCGGCGTGCAGGCGCTGGTCGATCGGCACGACGCCCTGCGGATCATCCTGGACCGGGATGGCGCGGCGTGGCAGCTGACGGTCCCGCCGCGCGGCGTCGCCGCCGACTGCCTGCGCCGGGTCGACGCCACCGGGCCGGCCGAGCCGCACGGCGCGATCCGCGCCGCCCGCGCGGAAGCGGTGGACCGGCTGCGCCCGGCCGAAGGGCGGCTGGTGCAGGCGGTGTGGGGCGACGCCGGCTCGGACCGCCGGGGATGGTTGGTGCTCGCCGTCCACCACCTTGCCGTGGACGGCGTGTCCTGGCGGATCCTTCTGGACGACCTGGCCGCCGCCGTGGCCGCGGCCGCGGCCGGCGCGCAGCCACGGCTGGCCCCGGTGCCTACGTCCTACCGCACCTGGGCCCGGCGCGTCGCGCAACGGACCGCCGCGGCCGTCGAGGCGGTGCCGTCCCGCGTGGACCGCCCGCTCGCGCGGCGGCCGATCCGCCCGGACGACATCGAGGCGACGGCGCGGCGACGTACCGTCGGGTTGCCCGTGTCCCGCACCGAGACGCTGCTGCGCACCGCCGCTGCCCGCTGGCATGCCGGGATCGACGAGCTGCTGCTGACCGCGCTGGTGATCAGCGTGGCCGACCGGCGGCGACACGAGCCGGGTCCGGGCGCGGACCTGCTGGTGCACGTCGAGGGCCACGGCCGTGACGACATCGACGATCTGGACCTGTCCCGCACGGTGGGCTGGTTCACCCGCCTGGACGCGGCGCGACTCGGCCTCGGCGACGTGGACCCCGCCGAGGCGCGGACCGGCGGCCCGGCCGTCGGCCGGGCGGTCAAGCGGATCAAGGAACAGCTGCGGGCGGCCCGCTCCGGCGACTCTTCCGCCGCATCGTCCGGGCCGGAGATCGGGTTCAACTACCTCGGCCGGCTGGCCGTCGGTGACGGCGACTGGTCGGTGGTGACGATTGACGGCGCAGTCGCCCTCGGCGGCGTCGGAACGTTGCCGGTGGCGCACCCGCTGGAGATCAACGCGGTGGTCGTGGACGGGCCGGACGGCCCGCGGCTGACCGCCGAGTGGACCTGGCCGGACGGAGTGCTCACCGACCGGGACGTGCGCGAGCTGACCGACGGGTGGCTCCGCGCCGTCGAGGCGATCACGGAGTACGCGGAGCAGCCGGGCGGCGGTGGCCGTACCCCCTCCGACCTGCCGCTTGTCGAACTCGACCAGGACGAGGTGGAGCGGCTCGAGGCGGCGTACCCGGCGCTGGCCGACGTGCTGCCGCCGGCCCCGCTGCAGGATGGGCTGCTGTTCCTCTCCGCGTACGACGAGCGGGCCCCCGACGTCTACACCGTCCAGTTCGTCTTCGACCTCGAGGGGACGCTGGACGCCATCCGCCTGCGCGCCGCCGCGCAGGCGCTGCTCGACCGGCATCCCGGACTCCGCAGCGGCTTCACCCAGCACGAGCTGCGCCGCCCGGTGGCGGTGGTGCTGGCCGCGGTCGAGGTGGACTGGCGGGAGCCGGACCTGTCCGCCACCGCACCGGCCGAACTGGACTCCGCACTGGCCGGCCTGCTCGCCGCCGACCGCGCGGAACGCTTCGACCTGGCCCGCCCGCCGCTGCTGCGCTTCACCCTGGTCCGGCTGCCCGACGACCGGTACCGGCTGGTGCTGACCAACCACCACATCCTGCTGGACGGCTGGTCGATGCCGGTGCTCGCCGGTGAGCTGTTCGCGCTCTACCGCTCGGGCGGCCGGGGTGACGGGCTGCCGCCGGTCACCGACGCCCGGGCGTACCCCGCCTGGCGAGTTCGGCAGGACCGCGGCGCGGCCGAGACGGCGTGGCGCGAAGCCCTCGGCGGCCTGACCGAGCCGACCCTGGTGGCGCCGGCCGTCACCGGACGCTCCCCGACGCCGCCGGAGAAGCTGCGGCGGCAACTGCCGACGTCGCTCACCGAGGCGCTGACCCGGACGGCCCGGACCGCCGGGGTCACCCTGAACACAGTGGTTCAGGCCGCCTGGGCGGTGCTCGTCGGCAGCCTCACTGCCCGCGACGACGTGGTCTTCGGGGCCACCGTGGCGGGCCGGCCGGCCGAGCTGCCCGGGGTGGAGAGCATGGTCGGCCTGTTCATCAACACCGTCCCGGTACGGGTACGCCTGGACCCGGCCGAACCGGTCACCGCCATGCTGCGCCGGGTCCAGGAGCGGCAGAGCGCGCTGCAACCGCACCAGCATCTCGGGCTGGCCGACATCCAGCGGCTCGCCGGGCACGGAGAACTCTTCGACACCCTTGTGGTCTTCGAGAACTACCCGGTCGACCCGGGCGTGCTCGACCTCGCCGGCACCGGCCTGGCCGTACGCGGCGTGCACGGGCTCGACGCCACGCACTACCCGCTGAGCCTGGTGCTCGTCCCCGGCGACCGGCTGGGGCTGCGGCTGGAGTACCGGCCGGACGTCGTCGACCGGGACGGCGCCGATGCGTTGCTCGATCGGGCGTGCCGGCTGCTGGGCGACATCGCCGCCGACCCGGCCGCCCCGGTGGGCCGCCTCGAACCGATCACCCCGGCCGAGCGGCGACGGGTGCTCGTGGAGTCGAACGCCACCACCCATCCCGTCCCCGAGGCCACGCTACCCGACCTGCTGGCCCGGCAGGCGGCGGCCACCCCGAACGCCGTCGCGGTGGTCTTCGAGGGCACCGGCCTGACCTTCGCCGAGTTGGACCGGGACAGCAACCGCCTGGCCCGGCTGCTGATCGCCGGCGGAGTGGCCCCCGAGCGGTTCGTCGCAGTCGCGGTGCCCCGTTCGCGGGAACTGGTCGTCGCGCTCTGGGCGGTGCTGAAGGCCGGCGCGGCGTACCTGCCGGTGGACCCGGACTATCCGGACGACCGGATCGCGTACCTGCTCGACGACGCGCGCCCGGCGCTGGTCCTCACCACCCGGGCGACCGCCGGGCGGGCCGGTGACGCCGCCGTGCTGGTGCTCGACGCCGACGAGGTCCGGCGCGCGACGGCGGAGCTGTCCCCGGCCGCGCTGACCGACGCCGACCGGCACGCGCCGCTGACCGCCGCCAACCCGGCGTACATGATCTACACCTCCGGCTCGACCGGCCGGCCCAAGGGTGTCGTGGTGCCGCACGCCGGCATCGTCAACCGGCTGGCGTGGATGCAGAACGAGTACCGGCTCACCGACGCCGACCGGGTGCTGCAGAAGACGCCGTCCAGCTTCGACGTGTCGGTCTGGGAGTTCTTCTGGGCCACCGTCGTCGGCGCCACCCTGGTGATGGCGCGGCCCGAGGGCCACCGGGACCCCGCGTACCTGGCCGAGCTGATCCGCGCCGAGCGCGTGACCACACTGCACTTCGTACCGTCCATGCTGGCGGCGTTCCTCGCCGAGCCGGCCGCCGCCCGGTGCACCGGCATGCGCCGCGTCATCTGCAGCGGCGAGGCGCTGCCCGTCGAGCTGGCCGAGCGGTTCTTCTCCACCGTCGACCCGACCGGCGAGCACGGCGTCGAGCTGCACAACCTGTACGGCCCGACCGAGGCATCGGTGGACGTGACGTATTGGCCGTGCCGTCCGGGGGAGCGCAGCGTGCCGATCGGCGTGCCGGTCTGGAACACCCGCCTGTACGTGCTCGACGCCTTCCTGCGCCCGGTACCGCCCGGCGTGGCCGGCGAGCTGTACCTGGCCGGAGTCCAGCTGGCCCGGGGTTACCGGGGCCGCGCCGGCCTCACCGCCGAGCGGTTCGTCGCCGACCCGTTCGCCGCGTCGCTGGCCGCCGCGGACCCGTGTGTGGTCCCCGGCGAGCGGATGTACCGGACCGGGGACGTGGTCCGCCGCCGTTGCGACGGGGTGCTGGAGTACGTGGGCCGCACCGACCACCAGGTCAAGATCCGCGGCTTCCGGATCGAGCTGGGCGAGATCGAGGTGGTCCTCGCCGAGCACCAGTCGGTGGGGCAGTGCGTGGTCCTGGCCCGTGAGGACCAGCCGGGGGTGAGACGGCTCGTCGGGTACGCCGTTCCGGCAGCCGGCCGGGAGATCGACGAGACCGCGCTGCGCGAGCACGTGGCCGGGCGACTGCCCGACCACATGGTGCCGGCGGCGGTGGTCGCTCTCGACGTCCTGCCGGTCACCGTGAACGGCAAGCTCGACCGGGCGGCGCTGCCCGCGCCGGACTTCGTCGAGGCCACCACCGGCGGCCGTGCCGCGTCCACTCCACGCGAGGAACTGCTCGCCGCGCTGGTCGCCGAGGTGCTCGGGCTTCCCCGGGTCGGTGTCGACGACAGCTTCTTCGACCTCGGCGGCGACAGCATCGTCTCGATCCAGCTGGTCAGCCGGGCCCGCTCGGCCGGGTTGACGCTCACCCCGCGTGAGGTCTTCACCCACAAGACCGTCGCCGGGCTGGCGGCGGTGGCGCGGGAGACGGCCGGCGTCGCCGTCACCGATCCCGACGCCGGCATCGGTGAACTGCCGCTGACCCCGATCGTCCACTGGTGGCTGGAGCGGGCCGGTCCGCTGGGCGGTTTCCACCAGTCGGTGGTGGTGCCCGCCCGGGCCGGGATGAACCTCGACCGGCTGCGCGACGCGGTGCAGGCGCTTCTCGACCACCACGACGCGCTGCGCATGCGGCTCATCGGTGGGGTGGGGCAGCGGCGACTGGTGATCGGCCCGCGCGGCGCCGTGGCGGCGGAGGATCTGATCACCCACCGGCCGGCCGCGGCGGACCCCCACTCCGAACAAGGGGTACCCGATCTCGCCGCGCTGGCCGAGGCGGCGCGCCTGCGGCTGGACCCGGCCGCCGGGCGGATGCTGCACGTGGTGTGGTGCGAGGGCGCGGCCGGGCAGCCGGGGCACCTGCTGATCCTGGCCCACCACCTGGTCGTCGATGGGGTCTCCTGGCGGATCCTGCTGCCCGACCTGACCGCCGCCCTCGCCGCCCCGCCCGGCTCGCCGCCCCGGCTCACCCCGGCCGGGACGTCGCTACGGGAGTGGGCCGGGTACCTGGTACGGGACGCGCACAGCCCGGACCGGCTGGCCGAGCTGCCGTTCTGGACCAAGCTGCTGGACCAGGCGGAGCCGCCGCTGGCCGCCCGCGCGCTCGACCCGGCCCGGGACACCGTCGCCACACTGGCCGAGTTCCGGGTGGAACTGCCGGTCGACCGGACCCAGTCGCTGCTGACCACCGTGCCGGCACTGTTCCACGCGCGGGTCGACGACGCGTTGCTGGCGGCGCTGGCTCTCGCGGTGGCGCGCCGACGCGCGCAGCGAGGGCTGGGCGACGACCCGTCGGTGCTGGTCGACCTGGAGCGGCACGGCCGGGCCGACCTGCCCGGCGTCGACCTCTCGCGCACCGTCGGCTGGTTCACGAGCCTGACTCCAGTCCGGCTCGATCCCGGGACTGTCGACTGGCATCAGCTACGCGAGGGCGGCCCCGCCGTCGCCGTGGCACTGAAACGGGTCAAGGAGCAACTCCGGGCCGCCCCGGACGACGGGCTCGGGTACGGCCTGCTCCGGCATCTCAACGAGGAGACCGCCGGGGTGCTGGCCGAATCGGCCGAGGCGCAGGTGATGTTCAACTACCTCGGCCGGCTGGGCGGCGCCGACGGTGCCGGTGCCGGCATCGGCGGCGGCGCGGATCCGCAGCAGCCGGTGGCGTACCCGGTCGAGGTGGCCGCCTGGACCGCCGACACCGACGCCGGACCCCGGCTCACCTCGGTGTGGCGCTGGCCCGGCGAACTGCTCGACGAGGCGGACGTGCGGCAGCTCGCCGACGACTGGCGGGCCGCCCTGGACGGTGTCGTCGCGTACGCCGCGTCCGGTGGCACCGGCGGGCACACCCCGTCGGACCTGACCCTGGGCTCGCTGTCCCAGGACGAGATCGACGAGTTCGAGGACGAACTGGAAGCGGAGTGGGAGTAGCCGTGGTGAAGCAGTCGCGCGTCGAGGACATCCTGCCGCTGTCACCGTTGCAGCAGGGCCTGCTGTTCCACGCGCTCTACGACGGGGCGGGATCCGACCTCTATACGGTGCAGTTCGTGCTGGACCTGACCGGTCCGGTCGACGGCGGCCGGATGCGGGACGCCGTCGGCGCGATCCTGGCCCGCCACGCCAACCTCCGGGTCGGCATCCGGCACCGCCGCAGCGGGGAGTCGGTGGCGGTGGTGCCGCGCGAGGTCACGCCTGCCTGGCAGGAGCACGACCTCAGCGGCCATCCGGTGACCCGACGCGACGGCGAGGTGGCCCGGCTGCTCGCCGCCGACCGCGCCGCCGGTTTCGACCTGGCCCGCCCGCCGCTGCTGCGCGCCGCGTTGATCCGCACCGGACCGGACCGGTCCCGGCTGGTGCTCACCAACCACCACGTCCTGCTCGACGGCTGGTCGATGCCGCTGCTGGCCAAGGAGTTGTTCGCGCACTACGCGGCGGGCGGGCACGACCGGACGCTGCCGCCGGTCACGCCGTACCGCGAGTACCTGGGCTGGCTCGACCGGCAGGACCGCGACACCGCCGAGCAGGCCTGGCGGGACGCGCTGGCGGGGCTGGCCGGTCCGACGCTGCTGACGCCCGCCGACCCCGGCCGCC
The DNA here is from genome assembly GCF_030519385.1 of Micromonospora sp. C28ISP2-4. NCBI lineage: Bacteria > Bacillati > Actinomycetota > Actinomycetes > Micromonosporales > Micromonosporaceae > Micromonospora > Micromonospora sp. C28ISP2-4. The sequence continues at coordinate 357,312 of NZ_JAUMKG010000006.1, forward strand.
GACCGGCCACCCCACGGCAGCTCACCGTGTCGCTGCCCGAGGAGCTGACCGGTGGGCTCACCGCCGCCGCCCGCCGGCTCGGTGTCACTCTCAACACTGTCGTGCAGGGCGCCTGGGCCCTCCTTCTCGGTGCCCTCACCGGCGACGACGACCTGGTCTTCGGCGCCACCGTGGCGGGTCGTCCGCCGGAGCTGCACGGCGTGGAGTCGATGCTCGGACTGTTCATCAACACGGTGCCGGTGCGGATCCGCCTCGACCCGGCCGAGTCCCTGGCCGCCCTGCTGGGGCGGGTGCAGGACGAGCAGGCGTCGCTGATGGCGCACCAGCACCTGGGGCTGGCCGACATCCGCCGGCTGGCCGGCTCCGGCGACCTGTTCGACACACTGACGGTCTTCGAGAACTACCCGCTGGACCCGTCCGCGCTGGACCTGGCCGGCACCGGCCTGCGGGTCACCGCGGTCACCGGCCACGACGCGACCCACTACCCGCTCACCCTGGCCGTGCTGCCCGGCGAGCAACTGACCCTCCGGCTGGACCACCGGGCGGACCTGCTGGACGAGCCGGCCGCCCGCCGGATCGCCGACCGTCTGGTCCGCCTGCTCAGCACCGTCGTGGACGAGCCGCAGACCCCGGTGGCCACGCTCGACGTGCTCGACGACGCGGAACGCGCCGTCGTGCTCGGCACCTGGGCCACCGGCCCGGCCGCTGCGCCGCCGCGTACCTTCCCCGAACTATTCGCCGCGCAGGTCGCGGCCCGCCCGGACGCGCCTGCCCTGATCGGCGACGACGACACCATGTCGTACGCCGAGGTGGACACCGTCGCCGACCGGCTGGCCCGGCTGCTGATCGCGCACGGCGTGGGCCCGGAACGGACGGTGGCGCTGGTCCTGCCGCGCAGCCCGGAACTCGTCATCGCCGCGCTCGCGGTCAGCAAGGCCGGCGGCGCGTGGCTGCCCGTCGACCCCGGCTACCCGCCGGACCGGATCGCGTTCATGCTCCAGGACGCCCGGCCGGTGCTGCTGGCGACGCTGAGCGGGACCGCGCTGCCCGGCACCGACGTGCCGCACCTGCGGCTGGACGAGGCGGAGACCGTCACCGACTGGTCGGCGCAACCGGCCGGAGCGCTCACCGACGCCGAACGCCTCGCCCCGCTGCGGACCGAACACCCGGCGTACGTCATCTACACCTCCGGTTCCACCGGACGGCCGAAGGGCGTCGTCGTCACCCATGCCGGACTGCCCAGCTTCACCGACGCGGTGGTCAGCGGCTTCGACGTCGACGAGACCAGCCGGGTGCTCCAGTTCTCCTCGCCCAGCTTCGACGCCTCCGTGTTGGAACTGTGTGCCGCCTTCGGTGCCGGGGCGTCGCTCGTCGTACCGCCATCGGGCCCGCTGGTCGGCGACGACCTGGCGACGGTGCTGGTGAACCACCAGGTGACGCACGCGCTGATCCCGCCGGCCGCGCTGGCCGGCCTGCCGGACGTGGTCCCGCCGGTGCTGCGCACCCTGGTCGTCGGGGGGGACGCCTGCGGCGACGACCTGGTCGCACGGTTCGCGCCCGGTCGGCGCATGGTCAACGCGTACGGCCCGACCGAGATCACCGTGGCCGCCACGCTCAGCGCGCCGCTGTCGCCAGGTGCCGGCCCTCCGCCGATCGGCACCCCGGTCGCCGGCGCCCGGACGTACGTGCTCGACCGGTTCCTGCGCCCCGTCCCGCCCGGCGTGCCGGGGGAGCTGTACGTCGCCGGGCCGGGTCTGGCCCGCGGCTACCTGGACCGGCCGGGGCTGACCGCCGACCGCTTCGTGGCCGACCCGTTCGGCGCACCCGGCCGACGCATGTACCGCACGGGTGACCTCGTCCGCTGGCGCTGTGACGGGGCGCTGGAGTTCGTCGGCCGGGCCGACGCACAGGTGAAGATCCGTGGTTTCCGGGTCGAGCCGGGCGAGATCGAGGCCGTGCTGGCGCGCCACCCGGCCGTGGCGCAGGTCGCGGTGATCGCCCGGGAGGACCAGCCGGGCGTGAAGCGCCTGGTGGGCTACGTCGTGCCGGCCCCCGGCGCGTTGGTCGACGGGGTTGCGCTGCGGGCCCACGTCGGCGCCGACCTGCCCGAGTACATGGTGCCGGCGGCGGTGGTCGGCCTGTCCGCGCTGCCGCTGACGCCCAGCGGGAAGCTGGACCGCCGCGCGCTGCCCGTACCGGGATTCAGCTCCACAGGCGGCGGACGGAAGCCGGCCACCGCCGGCGAGGCGCTGCTCGCCGCGCTCTTCGCCGAGGTGCTCGGCCTGGAGACGGTCGGCGTCGACGACAGCTTCTTCGACCTGGGCGGGGACAGCATCGTCTCGATCCAGTTGGTCAGCCGGGCCCGCAAGGCGGGCTTGTCGTTCACGCCCCGGGACGTCTTCGTGCACCGCACGGTGGGCGCCCTCGCCGCCGCCGCTGTCGTCGCCGGCGCCGAGGCGGTGGCCGTCGACGACGGTACCGGGGAGGTGCCGCTGACTCCGATCGTGCACTGGCTGCGCGAACGGGGCGGGCCGATCGACGGTTTCCACCAGTCGATGCTGGTGAACACGCCGGCCGGGCTGCGGCCGGAGCACCTCGTCGCCGGCCTGCAGGCGATGCTCGACCACCACGACGCCCTGCGGATGCGGCTGGTCGTCGACGAGTCGGGCGGCTGGCGGCAGGTCGTCGGCGCGCGCGGCAGCGTGGCCGCCGCGGAACTGGTGACGCGGGTCGACGCAACCGGGCTGGACGCCGAAGGGCTGCGCGGGCTGGTCGAGGAGCGGATGAAGACGGTCCAGGCCGGACTGTCCCCGGTCGCGGGACGGATGGTGCGGGCGATGTGGTTCGACCTCGGCCCGGACCGCCCCGGCCGGTTGCTGCTGGGCCTGCACCACCTGGTGGTCGACGGGGTCTCCTGGCGGATCCTGCTGCCCGACCTGGCCGCCGCCGTCCAGGCGGTGGCTGCGGGGCGCACCCCCGAGCTGGAGCCGGTGCGGACCTCGCTGCGCCGGTTCGCGGGCCGCCTCGCCACCGAGGCCGTGCGGCCGGAGCGGGTGGCCGAACTGGACGGCTGGCTGGCCAGGATCGGTGACGCCGAGCCACCGTTGGCCGGCCGGCCGCTGGACCCGGCCCTCGACACCGTGGACAGCGGACGGACGGTGACCGTCACCCTGCCCGCGGAGCGCACGGCGCAGCTGTTGACCCAGGTGCCGGCGGCCTTCCACGGCGGGGTCAACGACGTGCTGCTCACCGCGCTGACGCTGGCCGTCGGCAGGTGGCGACGACGCCGCGGCACGGCCGGGCACACCGGCCTGCTGATCGACCTGGAGGGGCACGGCCGGGAGGAGTTCGGCGACCGCCTGGACCTGTCCCGGACGGTCGGCTGGTTCACCAGCATGCATCCGGTCCGCCTGGACCCGGGACCGCTGGACCTCGACGAGGCGTTCGCCGGCGGTGCCGCCGCCGGCCGGGCGGTCAAGCGGGTCAAGGAACAGCTGCGGGCGGTGCCGGACAACGGCATCGGGTACGGGCTGCTGCGTCACCTGAACGCCGAGACCGCCCCACGGCTGGCGGTGGCGTCCACGGCCCAGATCGGTTTCAACTACCTCGGCCGGTTCCGTGCCGACGACCGCGGCGACGCCGACTGGACGGTTTCCGGGGACGCCCAGGCGATCGGCGGCGGCGCGGACGGGAACTTGGCGGTGCCGCACGTCGTCGATGTCACAGCGGTCACCCGCGACCACGCCGACGGCCCGCGCCTGTCCGCCACCTTCGCCTGGCCGCAGACGCTGCTCGCCGAGGCGGAGGTGCGGGCACTCGCCGACGACTGGCTGGCCGCGCTGGAGGCCCTGGTGCGGCACGCCGCCACGCCCGGCGCCGGCGGGCACACCCCGTCGGACCTGCTGCTGCCGCTGTCCCAGGAGGAGATCGAGTCGATCGAGGCGGCGCAGCCGGATACGACCGACCTGCTGCCGCTCTCCACGTTGCAGGAAGGTCTGCTCTTCCACGCCCTGTTCGACGGACCGGACCGCGACGTCTACACCGTGCAGCTCTGTTTCGACCTGGCCGGCGAACTGGACGGGGCCGCCCTGCGCGGCGCCGCCGACGCCCTCCTGGCCCGCCACCCCAACCTGACGGCCGGGTTCCGGCAGCGCCCCAACGGCGAGGCGGTTCAGGTGCTGGTCGGCGGGCTGCGTGCCGGATGGCGGGAACACGACCTGCGCGCGCTGACCGACGCGGCGCGGGCCGAGCGGGTCCGTGCGGTGCTGGCCGCCGACCGGGCCGAGGGCTTCGACCTGACGCGCCCGCCGCTGCTGCGGTTCACCCTGCTGCGCCTCGGCGACGCGACGTACCGGCTGGTGCTCACCAACCACCACATCCTGCTGGACGGATGGTCGGTGCCGACGCTGATGCGCGAGCTGCTGGCCCTCTACGCGGACGGCGGCCGGGAACTGCCTCGCGTGGCCCCGTACCGCGACTACCTGGCGTGGCTGGGCGCGCAGGACCGCACGGCCGCGGCGCGGGCCTGGACCGCCGCGCTCGCCGGTCTGGCCGAACCGACCCTGCTCGTGCCGGCCGATCCGTCCCGGGCCCCGCAACCGCCGGAGCGGCTCACCGTCGACCTCTCGACCGAGCTGACCGTCGCGCTGCGGGCCCAGGCCCGCCGGCACGGGGTCACCTTGAACACGGTCCTGCAGGGCGTCTGGGGCGTGCTGCTCGGCGCGCTGACCGGCCGGCGGGACGTGGTCTTCGGCGGCACGGTCTCCGGCCGTCCGCCGGAGATCCCGGGCGTGGAGACCATGGTGGGCCTGTTCATCAACACTCTGCCGGTGCGGTTGCGACTGGACCCGGCCGAGCCGCTCGCGGGGCTGCTGTCGCGCCTGCAGGACGGGCAGTCCGCGCTGATGGCCCACCAGCACCTGCCGCTGACCGAGGTGCAGCGGCTTGCCGGCCACGCCGAGCTGTTCGACACCCTGGTGGTGTTCGAGAACTATCCGCTGGACCCGAAGCTGCTCAGCCTGCCCGGTGCCGGCCTGCGGCTGACCGGGGTGTCCGGCCGGGACGCCACTCACTATCCACTGACCGTCACCGCCGTCCCCGGGGAGCGGCTGCGGCTGCTCCTGGACCACCGCGCCGACCTCATCCCGGCCGACGCGGCGCGGCGTCTCGCCGACCGGCTGCTGCGGCTCCTCGGGGCGGTCGCCTCCGACGCCGACACGCCGGTGGGCCGGTTGGACGTGCTGACCGCCGCCGAGCAGCGCCTGGTCCGCGACGAGTGGAACGCCAGCGGGCAGCCGGAGCCGGCGTCGACCGGCGGGGTGGCCGGCCGGTTCGCCGCGCAGGCCTCCCGGACCCCGGACCGGGTCGCCGTCTCCACCGTCGACGGCACCGCCCTGACCTACCGTGAGCTGGACGCCCGGGCCAACCGGCTGGCCCGGCACCTGGTCGCGCTCGGCGTCGGCGTCGAGGACCGGGTCGCCCTGCTCCAGGAACGCTCGGTCGATCAGGTCGTGTCGGTGCTGGCGGTCCTCAAGGCCGGTGCCGCGTACGTGCCGCTGGACCCGCGCTACCCGGCGCACCGGCTGACCCACATCGTCGCCGACACCGGCAGTTCCGTCCTCCTCACCGACCGCGCGATGGCGCGCGTGCGGTTCGACCACGGCATGACAGTGGTGACCGTCGACGACGAGACCACCGCCACCGAGATCGCCGCCCGGCCGGACGTCGACCCGGAACGGCCCGCCCATCCCCGGCAGCTCGCCTACGTCATGTACACGTCGGGTTCCACCGGCACCCCCAAGGGGGTGATGGTCACCCACCACGACGTGGTGAGCCTCGCCGGGGACCGCTGCTGGCGTACCGACCGGCAGCGCCGCGTCCTGCTGCACTCGCCGCTGGCCTTCGACGCCTCGACCTACGAGCTGTGGGTGCCGTTGCTCAGCGGCGGCCTGCTGGTCGTCGCCCCTCCCGGCGAGCTGACCATGGACGACCTGAGGGCGGTCCTGTCCGATGGCGCGGTCACCGCCCTCTGGCTGACCGCCGGGCTGTTCCGGCTGCTGGCCGAGGAGAGCCCGGAGGCGTTCGCCCGGGTACGCGAGGTGTGGACCGGTGGCGACGTGGTGCCCGCGCCGATGGTGAGAAGGGTGCTGGCCGCCTGCCCCGGCCTGGTGGTCGGTGACGGCTACGGCCCGACCGAGACCACCACCTTCGCCTCCCACCACCTGATGCGGGCGGTGGCCGAGGTACCCGACTCGGTGCCGATCGGCCGGCCGCTGGACAACATGCGGCTGTACGTGCTCGACGACTTCCTGCGTCCCACACCGCCGGGGACGGCCGGTGAGCTCTACATCGCCGGGGCCGGGCTGTCCCGCGGCTACCTGAACCGGCCGTCGCTGACCGCCCAGCGCTACCCGGCCGACCCGTTCGGCCGGGCCGGGGAGCGCATGTACCGCACCGGCGACGTGGTGCGACGTCGCCCTGACGGCGCGCTGGAGTTCGTCGGCCGTGCCGACGAACAGGTCAAGATCCGCGGCTTCCGCATCGAGCTCGGCGAGATCGAGGCGGTGCTGGCCCGCGACCCGGGCCTGGGCCAGGTCGCCGTGGTGGTACGCGAGGACCGGCCCGGCGACAAGCGGCTCGTGGCGTACGTCGTGCCGGCCGCCGGCGCGCCCGCCCCCGACCCGGAGGCGCTGCGCGCCCAGGCCGCCGGGGTGCTGCCCGAATACATGGTCCCAGCTGCGGTGGTGGCGCTCGACGTCCTGCCGCTGACCGGCAACGGCAAGGTGGACCGGCGTGCCCTGCCGGCGCCCGACTACTCGGCCGGCTCCACCCGGCGGGCGCCCCGCAACGGGCAGGAGGAGACGCTCTGCGGGCTCTTCGCCGACGTGCTCGGCCTGCCCGAGGTCGGCATCGAGGACAACTTCTTCGCCCTCGGCGGCCATTCGCTGCTGGCCACCCGGCTGGTCAGCCGGATCCGGGCCGCGCTGGGCGCGGAACTGGCCATCCGGGACCTGTTCGAGTCACCCACGGTGGCGGGCCTGGCCGAGCGCCTGGGCGGCGCGAAGCGGGCCAGGCAGGCGCTGGCGCCGATGCCGCGCCCGGAACGCATCCCGTTGTCCTACGCGCAGAACCGGCTCTGGTTCATCAACCGGCTCTCCGGCGCCGACTCCCCGTACAAGATCCCGATCCTGCTGCGTCTGACCGGTGAGCTGGACGTCGCCGCCCTGCGGGCCGCGCTGCGCGACGTGATCGCCCGCCACGAGAGCCTGCGCACCGTCTACCCGGACGCCGACGGCGACCCGTACCAGGTGATCCTCGAACCGGACGCTGCCTGCCCGCCGATCATCGCCGAGCCGGCCGACCCGGACCGGCTCGGTGACCTCCTGCTCGCGGAGACCGCGCGCGGCTTCGACCTGGCCGTGGACCCGCCGCTGCGGGCCCGCCTCCTCGCCCTCGGCGCCGGGGAGCACCGGCTGCTGCTGGTGCTGCACCACATCGCCGGTGACGGCTGGTCGATGGCGCCGCTGGGCCGTGACTTCTCCACCGCGTACGCCGCCCGCGTCGGCGGCCGGGAGCCGGAATTCGATCCGCTGCCGGTGCAGTACGCCGACTACGCCCTCTGGCAGCGCGCGGTGCTCGGCGACGAGTCCGACCCCGGCAGCGCGATCGCCGAGCAGATGCGGTTCTGGCGCGGCGCCCTGGCCGACGTCCCGGACGAGCTGACGCTGCCGGTCGACCGGCCGCGCCCGCCGGTCGCCACCCACCGGGGCGGCATGCTGAGCTTCGTCGTCGAACCGGCGTTGCACGAGCGGCTCAACGCGCTGGTGCACGCGACCGGGGCGAGCCTGTTCATGATCTTCCAGGCGGCCCTGGCGGCCCTGCTCACCCGGCTGGGCGCCGGCACCGACGTGCCGATCGGCAGCCCGATCGCGGGGCGTACCGACGAGGCCCTGGACGACCTGGTCGGCATGTTCGTCAACACGCTGGTGCTACGTACCGACACGGCCGGCAACCCGACCTTCCGGGAGCTGCTGGACCGGGTGCGCACCGCCGACCTGGCCGCCTACTCCCACCAGGACACCCCGTTCGAGCGGTTGGTGGAGGTGCTCAACCCGCCCCGGTCGATGGCCCGCAACCCGTTGTTCCAGGTCATGCTCGTGCTGCAGAACAACGCCACGGTGGACCTGGACCTGCCGGGACTGCGGGTGACCGTGGACCAGGTCGGCGCGCACGCCGCCCAGTTCGACCTGTCGATCGACCTCACCGAGCGGCCGGGTGGGAACGGCGGCATCGACGGGCGGCTGGACTACAGCGCCGACCTGTTCGACGACGCCACCGCGCAGCGGATCCTCGCCGGTTTCGTCCGGATGCTGGAGGCCGCCGTGTCCACGCCCGACGCGCCGATCGGCGTCGTCGACGTGGTCGGGCGGGACGAACGGCGGCGCGTGCTCGACGACTGGAACGCCACCGGGCGCCCGCTGCCCGGCGAGGACACGGTGACCTTGATCCGGGCGGTCGCCGCCGCCCGACCCGACGCGGTGGCGGTGACCGACCCCGGGCAGACCGTCACCTACGCCGGGTTGCTCGCCCGCGCCGACGCGCTCGCCGCGCGGCTGCGTGCCGCCGGCGCCGGGCGGGGCGCGCTCGTCGCGCTGCTGACCGACCGGGGCGTGAACGCCGTCACCGGCGTGCTGGCCGCGCTCACCGCCGACAGCGCCTACCTGCCGCTGGACCCGCGTTCGCCGGTGGCCCGCAACGCCGGCCTGCTGGCCGACAGCGGCAGCAGGTGGCTGCTGGTGGACCCTGCGCACGAGGCGGTGGCGGCCGAGGTGGTGGCCCGCCTCGGCGTGCCGGTCACCGTGCTGCCGCTGGCCGGGACCGGTCCGGCGGTGCCGTCGACGCCGCCGGCGACCGGCCCCGACGACCTCGCGTACGTCATCTTCACCTCAGGTTCGACCGGCCGCCCGAAGGGTGCGATGGTGCACCGGCGGGGAATGCTCAACCACCTGCTGGCCAAGGTGGAGGATCTCGACCTCGGCGCCGCCGACGTGGTCGTGCAGAACGCCGCGCTCACCTTCGACGTGTCGGTGTGGCAGATGCTCGCCTCGCTGCTCACCGGTGGTGCCGTGGACGTCGTCGACGACGACACGGCGCTGGACCCGGGCGCGCTCTTCGGTCGCGTGGACACCAACCGGGTGACAGTGCTTGAGGTGGTGCCGTCGCTGCTGCGCACCGCGCTCGACGCGTGGGACGCGGGCGCTCCGCCGCCGGAGCTGTCGACACTGCGCTGGCTGCTGGTGACCGGCGAGGCGCTGCCGCCGCAGCTGTGCCACAGGTGGCTCGCCCGCTACCCGTGCGTCCCGCTGCTCAACGCGTACGGGCCGACGGAGTGCTCGGACGACGTCACCCACGCGGTCGTCAGGGTGCCGGCCGACGCCGCGGGCGACCGGGTGCCGATCGGCCGCGCGGTGCGCAACACCCGGCTGTACGTGCTGGACGCGAACCTTCAGCCGCTTCCGGCCGGGGTGCCGGGCGAGCTGTGCGTCGGCGGCGCCGGGGTCGGCCGGGGTTATCTGGACGACCCGGCCCGCACCGCCACCGTCTTCGTCGCCGACCCGTTCTCCGCCCGGCCCGGGGCCCGGCTCTACCGCACCGGCGACCGGGTGCGCCACCGCGCCGACGGCCAGCTGGAGTTCCTCGGCCGCGCTGACGACCAGGTCAAGATCCGTGGGCAGCGGATCGAGCTCGGCGAGGTGGAGGCGGCGCTTCGCGACGCGGCCGGCGTGACCGCCGCGACGGTGACCGTGAACACCGACCCGGCCGGCACGAACCGGCTCGTCGGCTACGTGGTCGGCGACGCCGACCCGGAGGCGGTGCGCGAGCACGTCGCCGGCCGGCTGCCGGACGCGATGGTCCCCTCGGTGGTGCTCGCCCTGGACGCGCTGCCGCTGAGCGCCAACGGCAAGGTCGATCGCAAGGCGCTGCCCGCCGTGGAGTTCACGGGTGCCGGTGCCGGCCGGACCGCCCGTACGCCGCAGGAGGAACTGCTCTGCGGGGTCTTCGCCGATGTGCTCGGCGTCACCCGGGTGGGCGTGGACGACGACTTCTTCGCACTCGGTGGCCACTCGCTGCTGGCCACCCGGATCGCCAACCGGGTCCGCTCGGTCTTCGGCGTGGAACTGCCGATCCGGTCGGTCTTCGAGACCCCGACTGTCGCCGGCCTCGCCGCCCGGCTGCTGGCCGGGAGGGACAGCCGGCCGCCGCTGCGCCCGGGCCCGCGCCCGCCGCTGGTGCCGGTGTCGTACGCGCAGCGCCGGCTGTGGTTCCTGAACCGGTTCGACGACTCCGACGTCAGCTACAACGTGCCGCTGGCGCTGCGCCTCGACGGCGAGTTGGACCGGGCGGCGCTGCGCGCGGCGCTGGCCGACGTGGTGGCCCGGCACGAGACCCTGCGCACCGTTTTCGCCGAGGTCGACGGCGAGCCGTACCAACTGGTCCTCGACCCGCCGGCGGCCGTACCGACGCCGGCCGAGCGGGACGTGACCGCCGCGGAGCTGCCGGCCGCGCTGGCCGCGGCCGTCGGGCACCGGTTCGACCTGGCCGGTGAGCCGCCCTTGCGTGCCCACCTGTTCCGCCTCGCCGACGACGCGCACGTCCTGCTGCTTCTGATGCACCACATCGCCAGCGACGGGCAGTCGGCCGGACCGCTGTCGGCGGACCTCGCCGCCGCGTACACGGCGCGGCGGGCCGGGCGGGCGCCGGAGTTCACTCCGCTGCCGTTGCAGTACGCCGACTTCGCGATCTGGCAGCGGCAGACCCTCGGCGACGAGGCCGACCCGGCGAGCCTGATCGGCCGGCAGACCGCTTACTGGGCGGACGTGCTGGCCGGCCTGCCCGAGCAGCTGGAACTGCCGGTGGACCGGCCCCGGCCGGCGGTGTCCTCCCGCCGCGGCGGCAGCGTCACCTTCGACGTGCCGGCCGAGCTGCACGGCCGGTTGACCGCTCTGGCCCGCGACCGGCAGGCGAGCCTGTTCATGGTGGCCCAGACCGCGCTGGCCGCGCTGCTCACCCGCCTCGGCGCGGGGGAGGACATTCCGCTGGGTGCGCCGGTCGCGGGCCGGGTCGACGAGGCCCTCGACGGGCTTGTCGGCTTCTTCGTCAACACCCTGGTGCTGCGTACCGACACCGCGGGCGACCCGACCTTCGCCGAGCTGCTGGACCGGGTCCGTGCCACGGACCTGGCCGCGTACGCCCACGCGGACGTCCCGTTCGAGCGGCTGGTCGAGGTGCTTAACCCGACCCGGTCGGTGGCCCGCCATCCGCTGTTCCAGGTGGTGCTGGCGGTGCACAACCACGCCCGGCTCGACGTGGCGCTGCCCGGCCTGGCGGTGTCCGGCCTGCCGGCGGGCACCGGCGGGGCGAAGTTCGACCTGAACGTCAGCCTCGCCGAGCGGGTGGACGGCGACGGCGCGCCGGCCGGCCTCTCCGGCCGGATCGAGTACAGCGCCGACCTGTTCGACCACGCCACTGTCGAACGGATCGCGGCGTGCTTCCAGGTCCTGCTCGGCGCGCTGGCCGTCGACCCGGAGCAGCCGATCGGCGCGGTCGACCTGCTCACCGGACAGGAGCGCCGGCAGGTGCTGGTGACGTGGAACGACACCGCCGCACCGGTGACGGCGGCGACCCTGCCGGAGCTGTTCACCGCGCAGGTCGCGCGCACCCCGCGCGCCCCGGCCCTGGTCGACGCCGACACCGAGCTGACGTACGCGGAGCTGGACGAGCAGAGCAACCGGCTGGCCCGGCTGCTGGTGGCGCACGGCGTGGGGCCGGAGCGGTTCGTCGCGGTGGCGCTGCCCCGCTCCGCCCGGCTGGTCGGCTGGTTGCTCGCGGTGCTCAAGGCCGGCGGCGCGTACGTGCCGATCGACCCGGACTACCCGGCGGACCGGATCGCCTTCATGCTCGCGGACACCGCGCCGGCGCTGCTGCTCACCGACGCGGCCACGGCGGCCGTCCTGCCGCCCGCGACCGGCGACGTGCCGCGGCTGCTGGTGGACCAGGTGGAGCCGGACGGCTTCGCCGCCGCGCCACTGACCGGGGCTGACCGCGCCGCGGCCCGGCTGACCAACCCGGCGTACGTCATCTACACCTCCGGTTCGACTGGGCGACCCAAGGGGGTGGTGATCGAGCACCGCTCGCTCACCGACTACCTCACCTTCGCCGGGAGCGACTACCGGGGCGTACGCGGCAGCGCGCTGCTGCACTCGTCGGTGTCGTTCGACCTGAGCGTGACCGGCATGTGGGTGCCGCTGACCGTCGGCGGCACGGTGCACGTCGCCGGCCTGGACGACGATCCGGCCACCCGACGACGGCTGGCCCGGCACGCCTGCACCTTCCTCAAGGCCACCCCCAGTCATCTGCCGTTGCTGGCCGCGCTGCCCGACGACTACGCGCCGGCCGACGAGCTGCTGCTCGGTGGCGAGCTGCTGCTCGGCGAGGTGGTCGACGACTGGCGTCGGCGGCATCCCGGGGTGGCCGTCTACAACATGTACGGCCCGACCGAGACCACTGTGAACTGCACCGAGTACCGGATCGGGCCGGGCGATCAGGTGTCGCCGGGACCCCTGCCGATCGGCGGGCCGCTGGCCAACACCCGCCTGTACGTGCTCGACGCCCGGCTGCGCCCGGTGCCGCCCGGCGTGCCCGGCGAACTGTACGTGGCCGGTGCCGGCCTGGCCCGTGGCTACCTGGCCCGGCCCGGGCAGACGGCGGGCAGGTTCGTGGCCGACCCGTTTGGGCCGCCCGGAACCCGGATGTACCGCACAGGTGACGTGGTGCGGTGGACCGACACCGGCGAGCTGATGTTCCTGCGCCGGATCGACGACCAGGTCAAGCTGCGCGGCTTCCGCATCGAGCTGGGTGAGATCGAGGCGCTGCTGGCCGCCGCCGACGAGGTGGCCCGCTGCGCGGTGATCGTCCGCGAGGACCGGCCGGGCGACCAGCGGCTGGTCGCGTACGTGGTGCCGGCGCCGGGCGCAGCGCCGCAGCCGGCCGCGCTGCGGGCGGTGGTGGGGGCGGCGCTGCCCGAGTACATGGTGCCGGCGGCCGTGGTGGTCCTCGACGACCTGCCGCTGACCCCGAACGGGAAGCTGAACCGGGGTGCCTTGCCGGTGCCGGAGGTCGCTGACACCGGCGCGGGCGCGCACCGGTGTGGCCCCCGCAGCCACCGGGAGCGGGTGCTGTGCGGCCTCTTCGCCGAGGTGCTGGGCCTGGCCGAAGTGGGCATCGACGACGGCTTCTTCGACCTCGGTGGACACTCGCTGCTGGCCAGCCGGCTGATCAGCCGGGTGCGCGCCACCTTCGGGGTGGACCTGGCCCTGCGTACCCTCTTCGAGGCGCCGTCGGTGGCGGAGCTGACCGACCGGCTCGACACCGGCGACGACGGCCGGGGCGCGTTCGAGGTGCTGCTGCCGCTGCGCCGCCACGGCGCCCGGCCGCCACTGTTCTGCGTCCACCCGGCCAGCGGTTTCAGCTGGTCCTACTCCGGACTCATGGGGCACCTCACCGACCGGCCGATCTACGGGCTCCAGTCCGCCGGCCTGGCCGGGCAGGAGGAGCTGCCGGGCAGCGTCGAGCAGGTCGCCGAGGACTACCTGGCCCGGATCCGCGAGGTCCAGCCGGGCGGCCCTTACCACCTGCTCGGCTGGTCGTTCGGCGGTCTGGTCGCCCACGAGATCGCGGCCCGGCTACGTGCCGAGGGGGAGCGGGTGGCGCTGCTGGCACTGCTGGACGCGTTCCCGAAGACCGAGGCGGAGCGGGCCGACGGCGGCACGCTGAACCGGGCGGAGTTCCTCGCCGGGATGCTCCAGCTCGCCGGGTACCCGGCCGACGACGACGGACCGCCGGCCGGCGAGGAGCAGGTGGCTGAGCTGCTCAACCGCAACGAAGGGGTGCTCGGCCGGCTGGAGGCGGGACACCTCAGCGCGTTGTACGAGGTGTTCGCGAACAACACGCGGCTGGCGCGCGAACACCGGCCGGCGTACGCCGACCTCGATGCGCTGCTGTTCGTGGCCACCCGGGACCGGGTGTCCGGCCCGGACCCGGTGGCCGCGTGGCGACCGCACCTGTCCCGGGTGCGGACGCACGACGTCGACTGCCGGCACAACGACATGACCCAGCCGGAGCCCTTGGCCGCCATCGGCCGGGTGCTCGCCGACCGCCTCGCGGCGATCGACGCCGCGGCCGACCCGCACGTCGGCGCCGGCTTCCAGACCATCGCCGGCACCAGCGCCGGCGCCGACCCCGAGGGGGACAGATGAGCAGCAACCCGTTCGAGAACGAAGAGGGACGGTATCTGGTGCTGGTGAACGACGAGGGGCAGCACTCGCTGTGGCCGTCGTTCGTGCCGGTGCCGCAGGGCTGGCAGGCCACCTTCGGCGAGGACAGCCGGCAGGCATGCCTCGACCACGTCGAGCGTGAGTGGACCGACATGCGGCCGAAGAGCCTGATCGCCGCGATGGCCGCGGACGACGCCGCGCTCGCGGGCCCCGGGGAGTCCTGATGGAGCAGCGCACCGCGCTGGTCACCGGCGGCTCCCGGGGCATCGGTCGCGCCGTCGCGCTGCGGCTGGCCGAAGACGGGTACGACGTGGCGTTCTGCTACCGGGCGGGCGGCGACGCGGCCGCGGAGACCGTCGACGGGATCAAGCAGCGGGGGGCGCGGTGCTTCCACGCCGCCTGCGACGTGGCCGACCCGGACGCGGTGGGCGGGTTCGTCGCCGCCGCCGAGGCGGAGCTGGGGCCGGTGCGGACGTTGGTCAACAGCGCCGGCATCATCCGGGACAAGCCGCTGGTGCTGATGTCGTTCGCCGACTGGGAGGCGGTGCTGGACACCAACCTCACCGGCACCTTCAACTTCTGCCGAAGCGTCTCGTTCGGCTTCATGAAGCGCAAGCTCGGCACGGTTATCAACGTGTCGTCGGTGGCCGGCGTGTACGGCAACGCCACCCAGGCCAACTACTCGGCCAGCAAGGGCGGGATCAACTCGCTGAGCCGGTCGATGGCCAAGGAACTGGGCCCGTACGGCATCCGGGTGAACGTGGTGGCCCCCGGGTTCATCGAGACGGACATGACCGCCGGGCTGACCGAGAAGGCCAGGGCGAAGGCCGCCGGCATGATCCCGTTGCGCCGGCTCGGGCAGCCGGCCGACGTGGCGGACCTGGTGTCCTTCCTGGCCTCCGACCGGGCCGCCTACATCACCGGCCAGGTGCTCCAGGTCGACGGCGGAATCGTGCTCTGAGGTGCCTGAGCCGGCCCTGAGCCGGCCCTGAGCCGGCCTCGAGCCGACGCGGATGGAATACCTGGAGCCGATCGCGAAGGAGGGTCATGAGTCGCAGTTTCGCCGCGCCACTGGACGCGGTCGACGAGGTGCAGGTGCGCGCCGGCGGGGTGACCGCGGTCAAGCGGATCGTGGCCACCGACCCGTACCTGGAAGGTCACTACCCCGGCTTCCCCATCTACCCCGGGGTGTTCACCGTGGAGACCGTGCACCAGGCGGCCCGGCGGGCCGTCGAGACCGGCCGCGGTCCGGGTGTGCGGGTCGAGCTGGCCGCCGTGCGGTCGGTCCGGTTCCAGGCGCCCCTCCTGCCGGGAGACGTGCTGACGGCGGTGTGCCGCCTGCAGGACGACCCGGAGGACGGACGGCGGGTGCGGGTGGACGCCGACTGCCGCCGCCACGACGGCGGGGTCACCGCGAAGGTGAGCCTGGAGCTGCTGGTGCTGCCGGAGGAGCCGGCCGATGCTTGAGTACGCCGAGCTCACCGCGATCCTGCCGCACCGGCACCCGATCCTGCAGATCGACCGGGTCCTGGAGGTCGAGCCCGGCCGGCGCATCGTCGCGGTCAAGGCCGTCACCGGCACCGAGCCGTGCTTCGCAGGCCTGGCCGAAGGGCTGGCGCCGGGCGCGTACGGGTATCCGCCGGCACTGCTGGTGGAGTCGCTCGGGCAGGCCGGGGCGGCCCTCTGGGTGCTCTCCGCGCGAGCCGGCGGCGAGACGCTCGACGGCACCCTGGTCTTCGGCGCGGCCCGCGACTTCCGGTTCGTCGGCGCGGCGTACCCGGGCGACGTCATGCGCCACGAGGTGGTGGTGGAGTCGCTGAAAGCGAACAGCGCGGTCATGCGCGGCGAGACCTGGGTCGGTGATCGGCGGATCGCCGTCGTCGGCTCGATGCTCGCGGTCGCCCGGCCGGAATCCGAACTGGCCGCCGGACCGACCGGCTGAGCCAACCGACACACGAGAGGGAAGACAGATGACCCAGGTCATGAGCGACCGGATGAACGAGCTGCGCGAGGTCGTCGCCGAGGTGCTCGAGGTCGAACCCGAGGAGATCACCGAGACCAGCCACTTCGTCGACGACCACGACGCGGACTCGCTGCGCGCCATCGAGATCCTGGCGCGCCTGGAGAAGATGTACAAGATCGAGATCCCGCAGACCGAGCTGCCCAGGATGGAGAACCTCCGGGCGGTCCACGAGGTGGTCAAGCAGTACGCCGGCTGGCAGGACTGACCCACTCGACCGTCTCGCGCCGCTGCGGGAGCCGACGCCGGCTCCCGCGGCGGCCGGGGCTCGGAGGTACGCCGTGACCTGGTACCACGTCGACGAGACCGGACACGACGGAGAACGTCTCGCCGTGCACCGCGGGCCGGGCAGCGGCCCGGCGCTCGTGTTCGTGCACGGCCTGGAGGACTCCTGGCAGAGCTGGCAGCCGTTCGTCGAGGAGTTGGCCGCCGGCCGGCCGTTCACCCCGTACGCCCTGGACCTGCCCTGGCGGGCCGGTGCCGGCTACGGTTGGGTGCACCGCACGAGCCCGGCGGAACTGCTGCGGCACGCGCTGGCCCTGCTGCCCGAGCCACCCGTCCTGCTGGTCGGGCACTCCTTCGGGGCGAACGGGGTGTTGGAACTGCTGGCTGCGGCGGACCGGCCTGCGGTGGCCGGCGCGGTCCTGCTCGCGCCCTACTACCGTCCCCCGGACGACCCGATCACCTGGCAGCTCTTCGACCGGGAGCTGTCCCGGTTCCGGAGCGTGATCGGCGAAGGGCTGCGACGTCGGCTGGGTCAGCGGCGGCGGGCGCTGCCGCCGGAACTGGTCGACACCATGGTCGAGAAGGCGCTCGACCGGGTCGGTCCGCTGGGTTTCGTCGCCCTGCTCCGCCAGTTCGTCACCACCGCCGATCTCGAGCTGAGCGCCGTCGACGTGCCCACCCTCGTGATCAGCGGTGCCCTCGACCCCGCCCTCGCCGGGCACCGCACCGACGCGCTCCTGCGGGCGATGCCGGCGGCGAACGTGCACACCCGGCCCGACGGCGGCCACTTCTGCCACCTGGAGCAGGTCAGCGAGGTGACCGGCGAGGTCCGGCGGTTCCTCGCGGCGCTGCCCCTGCCCGTTGCGGTCTGATCACCAGGAGAGACATCCCCCATGCGCAAGCCACCCCGGCTCTACTTCTCGTTCCGCAGTCCGCGTAGCTGGCTGGCGGTGCGGCAGCTCACCGAACGCTGGCCGGACGCTCCGGAGGCGGTCACCTTCGTACCGCACTGGGTGCCGGACGGCGCCCTGCGTACCTCGCTGGCCGAGGCGGACGCGGGTTTCCTGGACACTCCGGTCAGCCGCGCCAAGCACACCTATCTGCTGGCCGGGACCGACCGGCTCGTCCGGCGGTTCGGGTACCGGATGGTGTGGCCGGCGGAGGTGGACGTGGACTGGGCCGGACCGCACCTGGCCTGGTTGTACGCCTGCGAACAGCAACGCGGCTGGCAGTTCTACCAGGCGATGGTGCGGGCCCGCTGGGAGCGCGGCGAGAACCTCGGCGACCGGGCCGTGGTGGCCGCCGCCGCGGCCGAGGCGGGCGTCGACCCGGTCGGCGCCAACGCGGCGGCGACCGACCCGGCGATGCGGGCACTTGCCGTGGCCGCGCTGGCCAGCGCCTACCAGGACGACATCTTCGCGGTGCCGTACTTCGTCGTGGGCCGGCACCGGTTCTGGGGCCTGGACCGGCTCGACGGGTTCCTCGACGCCGTACGGACCGCGGGGGTGCGTGGGTGACCCTGCCGGCAACCGTCGAGCGGGCACCGGTCCACGGCGGACGCACCGTGGTGCTCGGCACCGTCGCCTCCGACGCGCACACCTGGAACCTCGTCTACCTGCAACTGCTCCTGGAGGAGGCCGGGCACCGGGTGATCAACCTCGGTGCCTGCGTGCCGGAGGAACTGTTCGCCGCGGAGTGCCGCCGGCATCGGCCGGACCTGGCGGTCGTGTCCAGCGTCAACGGGCACGGCTGCACCGACGGCAAGCGGCTGGCCGCCGTCCTGCGCGCGGATCCGGCGCTGGCCGGCCTGCCGGTGGTGATCGGCGGCAAGCTCGGCGTCGACGGGAGACTGAGCGCGGCCCAGGTGGCCGAACTCTTCGCCGCCGGTTACACCGCCGTCTTCCACGACGGCGCAGACGCCGGCCGGTTCCTGGAGTACCTGGGCCGGATCGAAGTGACGGCACCGGAACGGTCCGGATGAACGGGGCGGAGCCGGCAACGGCGCGAGGGCCCTTCGCCGCCGCCGTCGCCGCCGCGCGGGCCCGCGGCGAACTGGTCGTGCAGCCCCGGATGGGGTTCGGCGACCCGGCCGTCATGCGAGCCGGGCTGGATGCGGTGGCACGCGCCCCGGCGGCCACCGTGGCAACGGTCACCCTGGACAGCTACACCCGCGTCGGCGATCACCCGGCCGCCGCCCGCGCGCTCGCCGAGGGTGCGCCGCTCAACGGGTATCCGATCGTGGCTCACCCGCCGGAGGTGACCCGCCGGGTGCTCGACGGCGCGCGCCGGTACGGCGTACCGGTGCAGGTGCGGCACGGCTCGGCGCTGCCCGAGGCGATCTTCGCAGCCCTGCTGCGCACCGGGGTGGACGCCACGGAGGGCGGCCCGGTCTCCTACTGCCTGCCCTACAGCCGGGTGCCGCTGCGCGAGGCCGTCGGGAGCTGGGCCCGCTGCTGCGAGCGCTTCGCGCGCCTGCGCGACGCCGGCGTCGAGCCGCACCTGGAGAGCTTCGGCGGCTGCCTGCTCGGGCAGCTCTGCCCGCCGAGCCTGCTGATCGCCGTGACCGTGCTGGAGGGGCTGTTCTTCCAGCAGCACGGGCTGCGCAGCGTGTCGCTGAGCTACGCCCAGCAGACCTGCGCCCAGCAGGACGAGGAGGCGCTGGCAGCGCTGCACCGCCTGATCGGCGAGCTGCTGCCGGACCTGGACACGCACGTGGTGCTCTACACCTACATGGGGGTTTATCCGCGTACGCCGGCCGGCGCGCTGCGCCTGCTCGGCGCCGCAGCCCGGCTGGCCGTGCGCGGGGGAGCGGCGCGCCTGATCGTCAAGACCCCCGCCGAGGCGCACCGGATCCCCACGATCGAGGAGAACGTGGCGGCCCTCGCGCACGCCGCCCGGGTGGCCGCCGCCGAGCCACCGGTCATGTCCGCGGTCGCCGACACCGGCATCTACGCCGAGGCGCGGGCACTCGTCGGGGCGGTGCGGGAACTCAGCCCGGACGTGGGCGTCGCGCTCTGCCGTGCCTTCGAGCGTGGCGTGCTCGACATCCCGTACTGCCTGCATCCGGACAACGCCGGTCAGGCCCGTGGCCTTCTCACCGACACCGGCCGGCTGGTCTGGTCCCGGTCGGGCCGGATGCCGGTGCGGGTGGACCACGGCGGCGGCGGAGGTGAGATGACCAGCGGCCGCCTGCTCGCCGCGCTGTCGTACACGGCGGCCCGCTACGACGACGGGGTGGGGCCGGCGGTGGAACGCGGTGGGGCCGTCCCGGAAGTGGCCGGTTGAGGCGACCCCACCCGCGACCCGCACCAGGGAGCCCCTGCCGTCATGACGGCAGGGGCTCCACGCACTCATCCGACCGACACCGGATCGGAGGCCGGTGACGCCCTGCGTTCCTCGCCCTCGCCCTCGTCCATGTCCGCTTCACCGTGCGACAGCGTGGGCAGCCGGGCCAGCCAGCCGGGCAGATACCACGCCCGGGCTCCGAGCAGCTTCATCGTGGCCGGCAGCAGTACCGCGCGTACGACAGTGGCGTCGATGAGGATGGCGACAGCCAGTCCCACGCCCATCTGCTTGAAGCTGAGCAGCGACATGGTGCCGAACACGGCGAACACCGCCACCATGATCAACGCGGCGCTGGTGATCACACCTGCGGATGACTTGATCCCGGTGCTGACCGCCTGTTCGGTGGTCATGCCGCTGTCGTACGCCTCGCGAATCCGGCTGAGGATGAACACCTGGTAGTCCATCGACAGCCCGAACAGGATGACGAAGAGGAACAGGGGCAGCCAGTTGACGATCGGCCCCGGTGTGAAGCCGAGCAGTTCCGCGCCGTGCCCGTGCTGGAACACCAGCACCAGCACACCGTAGGCGGCGGCGACCGAGAGCAGGTTGAGCACGATCGCCTGGATCGCCAGGGTGATCGACCGGAAGCTGGTCAGCAGCAGCAGGAACGCGAAGATCAGCACGAAGGCCAGCACCAGGGGTGCGGTACGGGTCATCTGCCGGTTGAAGTCGACGGTGGCGGCCATGTTGCCCGTGACGTACGCCCGCACCCCGGGTTGCCCGCCCACCGTCTCCGGGATGATCCGCTCGCGCAGCGCGGTGACCGCCCTCCGGCCCTGGTCGCCGTACCCGATGCTGAGCTGGACCGTGGCGACCGTCCCGGCCGGGTTCACCTGGACGCTCACCGGTTCGTGTGCCACGCCTCCGGCGATCGCCCGGCTCTTGAGCTGTTCGATCGCCTCCCGCATCTGCGGGCTGGACACGTCCGGGGCGCTCACCGCCACGGTCGCCGGCTCGTTACCGCCCGGGAAGGCCCGATCGATGGCCTTGAAGGTGGCCGCGATCGGGTAGTCGCCCTGAAGATCGTCGATGCCGGGCTGTCCGAGCCGGATGCCGACGACGGGTGCCGCCAGAGCTACCAGCAGGACGGTGGTGACCACTGTGGAGGCCCAGGGGCGGCGCAGTACAGCGGAGAGGACGGCGTTCCACGCCCGGCCACCGCCGGTGCGGCCCCCCAGCCGGCGTCGCCAGGTGACCCGGCCCCGGGTGGCGACCCGCACGATCCCGTGAATCACCCGGGCGTCGACGGCGTCGCCGAACACCGCCAGCATCGCCGGCAGCACGGTCACCGAGGCCACCATGGCGGTCAGTACGACCAGGATCGTCCCCTGGGCGAAGCCCATGAACACTCCGTGGTCGGTGAGGAACAGGCCGGCCATCGCCACGATCACGGTGACCCCGGAGATGAGCACCGCCCGGCCGGAGGTGGCCGCGGCGATCTCCAGCGCGCGTTCCTTGGAGCGGCCCTTGGCGCGTTCCTCGCGTTCCCGCCGGACGTAGAACAGCGAGTAGTCCACGCCCACCGCCAGCCCGATGAGCAGCATCAGGTTGGTGGTGGTGTCGGCCACGTGCAACACCTTGCTGGTCAGGGCCAGCAGGCCGGTGGCCGCGACGAACGCGGACAGGGACACCCCGAGCGGAATGAGCGTGGGCAGCAGCGTGCCGAAGGCGATCAGCAGGATGATCGCGGTGATCGGCAGCGACAGGGCCTCGGCGCGCCTGAAGTCCTCGTTGACCGCCACCCCGGCCAGCCGCTGCGCGCTGGCGCCGCCGGCCTGCTCCACCCGGAGTTCGGGGTACCGCCCCTGCACGCCGGCGACCGCGTCGAGGACCGGCTGGACCCGATCGTCGGCGGTGTCGCCGGCGCCGGCCATGTCGAACAGCACCAGCGCCGTCGTACCGTCGCTGGTCCGGGGCGCCGGGCCGGCCGGGTCATATGGCGTGACGAGATTCTCGACCTGGCCGGTCGCCTCGACCGCCCCGCGGATCTCCTGCACGGCCTGGCGGAACTGAGGGCTCTCCACGGTGATGCCGCCGTGGCGTGCCTGCACGATCACCATCTCGCGGGCCACGTCGGGGAAACCCGCCTCGTCGATGATCTGCTGGGCGCGGCGGGAGTCGCCGTTCTGGCCCTCATGGCTCTCCATCGCAGTGGTGCCCACCGTGCTGCCGACCACGGTGGCGAGGGCCACGAAGCCCAGCCAGATCAGGATTGCCCACCACCGGTGACGTGCGCTCCACCTTCCGAGGCGAGCTGCCACGCTTCTTCTCCGCCTGGTTCCTACCGTGGTCAATGTCGGCCTCCGCCGGTCCTGTGACGGCACCGCGCGCCGGCGCGCCCGTCGGTCGGTTCGCGGCTCGTGATCGAGCCTGAACCACGACTGAAGCAGCGAGGCCTCGAAGCAGGCTCGACGCGCCGCCGTGCCTGGGGCGGCATGTCAGGACAGGCTGACTGTGGTACGGCGGCGCGCGGAAGAGCAGTCGTCGACGGTTGCCGGGCGAGTCGGCGCCCCGGACGTGAGGCGGCTGTTCCGGCGCTCCGGCGGCTCGACCGCTGCGCGGGCGGGCGATCCGATTGCGGACCTCAGCGGACCAGCGTCCGTAGCGCCTCGGTGAGTGCGGCGGCCGCGACGACCGGCGCGCGGAAGGGCAGCCGGATGTCGATGTGATCGTCCGGACGCTCCGCCCGCAGCACGATGCCCTCGGCGTCGAGCGCGACCGGGACGATCCGCGTCGCGTCGGCGCTGACGGCGGGATCGACGAGCGTGCCGAGCCGGTCGAGGACGTCGCGGTGGCACCGCGACAGGTGTGCGAGGTGGGCGGCCTCGTCGACGGCGATCGGATCCGGGCGGGCGGCACGATACGCGTCGAGGTCCACCGCGACGGGATCGGCTGCCCGGTCGATGACGACCTCGTCCGGCGCGATCGACCACAGCGCCACCGGAGGCAGGTCGAGCAGCGACATCACGGTGGCCGGATCGCAGGCGTCGAGGGCGGCCGGGTCGAACCGGCGGGCGGTGCCGAGGATCCGCAGCCGGGCGCGCACCCGGGAGCGCACGGCGACCGGGGCGAGGTGGGTCACGTCGAGGCGTACCGCGCCGCTGTGGCCGCGCGCGGCGACGAGCAGGCCGCCGGTGCGGCTCATCGCGTCGACCGCGAGGACGACCGTGCCGTCGGGGAGCACGGCGTGGGCGGAGAGGAGGTCGGCGGTGGTGTCGCCGAGCGTGAGCCGCAGCGAGTAGGCAGCGCTCAGCACGCACCGGGCGGCGACGGCGTCGCGGGGCGTGGAGGGGAGCGCCGACAGCCCTGCGGCGACCGGGGCGACGCCGGCCGGCGAGGCCGGGCGCCCGGCGGGGTGCAACGCCATGTCTGTCTCCTCGGCCGGAAGGGGTGAAGTCGGCCCAGGTCAGACGGTAGTAGGTAAGGCTTACCTGTGCAACGGCGGGTCGGGTGCCGCAGACGCGGTACGGGTCACGACGGTGACCGTCGTGACCCGTACGGACGTGCCGTCCGGTTTGTCAGGCGGGCTGGTAGGTGAGGCAGTCGCTGACCGTGGCGCCCGGACCGACCGTGATCGACTCGGCGGTGCAGGCGAGGTTGGTGTTGAACACGCACTCGGCCCGCGCGCACGCGCCCACCGCGCCGGTGACCTCCTTCATCCCACCGCTGAGCGACGACTCGACGAACGTCGCGCAGGAGGCCGCGTCGGCGGTCGCCGCCACGGTGATCGCGGGAGCGTGACAGCCGTTGTCGTTGAAGCTGCACGCGGTGGCGGCGCATTCACGTACCGGCGGAGACTGCAACAGGGTCTTCATGGTGCCTCCAAGTCATGCGGGCCGGCGAACGTGAACGGCCGGCCTCGTCGTGCTCGAATGCCATCTCGTATTTGCCGTGCGGCCGGGTGCTCAAACCCGTCGGCCGTCAGTGCGGATCATGCTCACCTTAACAACGGAATGCGGGGTTGGCAGCCGTACGGTGCCGTTTCCACGCCGAATACCGAAGCACGAAGATAAGGCTAACCTTGGTTAGGTGAGTCTTTCCTGGCTCACCGGCACGGCGAATGCCGACGCGCATTTTGTGGCCGCCGGACCAGGGCTCACCTGCAAGGACGCCGCTGTCGCTCCGGGGTTCGCCGATGGTGCATCGGGCGGGCGTGACGCCGGTGGGTCCGGCGCGGCTTACGCCATTCGGGTCCCGCCGGAATGAGGTCCGGGAAATCAGCTGATCGGCGGGGATTCGGCGGTTCGGCCGGGCGGTGAAATGCGAATCCGGTGGCAGGAAGGGCGGGCGCCGCAATCGCGATGTCCTCCGGGCGGGGGCCACCTGCCGGCGCGGCCGTGGCACCCTGAGCGGACCGCGGGCCCGGTGCGGGCCCTGCGGATCCGGGGTGGGACGGGTGGAGGCGGCGTGACCGAGGGGTGGCACGGCTGGTTCGGCACGATCAACGGGGTCGTGCTGCTCACGGTGGCCGCGTTGCCGGCGGCCGCGCTCGTGGTGTGGCTCCTGGCCCGCCGGCGCGGCGGCACGCGGCCGGCGTGGCGCAGGTCGCTGGCCGAGGTGGGCATCGTCTACGGGACCGTGCCGTGGGTCTGGATGATCATGCTGCCGGGGGACGGCGCCGGCGTGGTTCCCGGCCGGGTGAGCCTGGTGCCACTGCGGGACCTGCTCACCGTCCTCACGGGCGGGCCGCTGACTGTGACGGTCTAGATCGTCGGCAACCTGCTGGTGTTCGCGGCGCTCGGGCTGTTCGCCCCGCTGCGGTTCGCGGCGCTCGCGTCGATGCCCCGGATCCTGGCGCTCGCGGCCGGCTGCTCGGTCCTGGTCGAGGTCGCGCAGTACGCCCTGCGGCTGGACCGGGTGTCCTCGGTCGACGACGTCCTGCTCAACACCGCCGGCGCCGGGCTGGCAGCGCTGGCGTCGCGCCGCTGGTGGCGCGAGCCGGCCGGGGTGTCACCGGCCGCCACCGGTCCGGCGCCGGTTCGCTGAGCGGGGCGCGGCGCGTGTCACGCGGACGGCACGATGGGCCGGGCCTGCCGGCCCGGCCCATCGCGTGCGTCAGGTCGACGCGTTCAGTGGCCGCTCAGGAGATCTTCTCGGCCAGAGCGGTGGTGGCGCCGCCGTGCTCGTACGAGACGAGCAGCGAGGTGCCGGCCGGAAGGTTCCCGCTCAGCGGCAGGACGAGGGTGCCGTCCTTGCGCAGCTCGGCCTTGGCGTCCGCCACGACCCGGGTGCCGTCCCAGAGGAAGGCCCGGGCGGTGCCGGCCTTCTTCACCTGGAGCTGAACGGACACCTTGCTCGCGCTGCGGGTGACCTTCTTGATCTTCACGGTGTTGCCCGCCAGCTTGGCGTAACCACCCGGTGCGACCCCGTCCGAGACGGACTGCAGCAGGGTCTGCGGCGAGTCCACGCTCAGCGCCGCGGTGTCGGGCATGATCGGAGCCTTCGGCGCCGACGGCTTCGCCGGCAGGTCCGGCAGGAGCGCGTTGCCCCAGCGCCACGGGTCGGCCCGCACGCCGCTCCAGGTCGACCAGCCGACCCGGGTCTGCGAGCTGAGGTCCTGCGTGTCCGAGTCGTTGACCAGGATGTTCAGGCCCATCCGGCTCGGGTCGATGGTGTCCGGCAGCACGCTGAACGGAATCTTGACCTCGATCCGGTAACCCGTGTACGGGTTGCTGGTCACCACGGAGGCGATCTCCACACCCGGCGCGGTCTCCGGACCGCCCTGGTGGTTGTCCCGCTCCCGGGCGAAGCACGGCGGGTTCCCGTTGGCCGGGTCGTTCGTGGCCGGGAAGAGCGCCATGTTGAACACGGTGGAGGTGTTCGCCGAGTTGCCGCGCGGGTCGATACCGAACTCGATGTTGTCGTTACGCCGCGGACGCTTGCAGTCCTCCGGCGGCAGGACGGTGCCGAGCACGTCATCGGTGATGTTGAAGATGGCGTACAGGGCGTCGTCGGTGTGCGTCAGCTGGGCGGTGCCGGAGATGTCCGACGCCGGGGCGGCGGTGCCCTCCCAGCGGGTCGAGATGTCGATGACCTCGCCGGTGTACTCGTGGTCGTGCCCGTGGCCGTCCACCGTCGGCGCGGTGGCGGCCTTCGGGATCGTGGTGGTCGGCACCAGGTTGAACACGCCCGGCTCGTTCGCGCTGCCACCGGTGTAGCTGGTCTCGATCTGCACCCGGTAGGCGCCGTCGTTCGGCGCCCGGTTGGCCGTCGGCAGCGACGTGTCGGTGTTCGTGACGGTGAACGTCACCGAGGTGCTGGCGCCCGGCTGCAGCCCGCTGTACGGCACCTGCTGCTCGGCCACCGAGAAGCCGGCCGGAACGTTCAGCTTGACCGCTCCGGACTCGACCCGGGTGCCGTGGTTGGTCAGATTGACCGCGATGCTCCGGGTGCCACCGCTGGGGAGGCTCTGCAGGGACTCGATGAGCGCGTCGAGCTGCTGGGTCTTGTTCCGCACGGTCCACGCGCGGAAGTCGGCGATCTCCTCCAGCGGCGCCAGGGTGCCGCGCACCGGAGCGGTGCCCTGCACTCGGGCGCTGCTGGTGCCGCTGCCGTCCTTCTTACTGGTCAGCGTGGCGTTGATCTTGAAGCGGGTGCCGACCTCGACCTGTGCGGGCGGGGTGACGGTGAAGGTCTTCACGACCTCCTTGCCCGGGGTCAGCGTGCCGACGTTGCCGTTGCCGCTGACCGTCCAGCCGGCCGGGACGTCCAGGGTGACCTTGGCACCCGGGATGGCCTTCTCGGCGTAGAGGACGGTGTCCACCTTGATCGGCAGGCCCGCGACGGCCTCCCAGGCGCGCGGACGCACGTGGACCTCGGTGCCCAGCGGCAGGCCGCCCGGAGCGCGCAGGGTGGCGCCCTGGAGCGCGCCCGTGCCGGCGCCCACGTTCGGGTCCGGGTACGGGGTGCGGGTGTCGATCAGCGTCAGCCGGTTGCAGCCGATGGCGTCCGGGTTGGTCGTCGGGAAGGAGCTGTTGCCCCAGCCCTGCGACACGTACTCCCGGCGGGCCCAGGTCTGGACCGTGTTCCACCGGTTGCCGTCGTGACGCGCCGACTCGTACCCCTGCCAGGTGCCGAAGATGACGTTGCTGGCCTCGGCCGGCGTGAACGTGGTCTCACAGGCGGGGCCGTTGGTGCCGGTGGTGCCGCTGCCACCGGTCTGGAAGATGCGGGAGACCCGCCAGGGCTGGAGCCCTTCCTTCTTGATCTGCTCCGGGAACGCCTTGGGGTCGGCCGCCGCGTAGAAGGCCTCCACGGCCAGCATGGCCGCCTTCTGGTGGTTGCCGTGGTTGCCCTGGGTCGCCGAGGGGTTCATCGTGAGGATGACCTCGGGCTTGGTGGTCCGCAGGACCCGCACGATCCGGGACAGCGTCTCCTGGTGGCCCCAGACCTCCTCGGTCAGGGGGGCGCTGGCGGTGTACCAGAAGTCCAGCGCGTCCAGGTTGTAGATGTGCTCGATGCCGGCCCAGCCGACGGCCTTGCGCTCCTCGGCCTCCCGCAGGATGCCCAGCTCCGGGCCCTCCTCGAGGCCGGTGGCGTTGCCACCGCCCTCGCCGCGGGTGGTGGTGATGACGCCGGCCTTCATGCCGTGATACTCGTTCCAGTATCCGAGCATGCCGAGCTGGCCTGCCTCGTCGTCCGGGTGGGCCCCGATGAACATGATGTCCAGGTCGACCGGCTTGTCGGACTTCTTGGCCTGGGGCTTCGGTGCTGCTTGCTGGGGGTTGGCCTGGGCCGGAGTGGCCAGGCCCAACGACAGCAGACCGCACATGGCGATCGCTGCGCTGGTGCGCCATCTCATGGGCATACCTCTTCGTCTCGAAGCGAGAGTGCTGCGGCTGGGGACGGTCGGCCCGGCACGGGCCGGCTGACACGTGGCTCGTGCCGGGCCGTGATGCAGACAGCTGTCCACTGAGGACTGTCAGGTCCTCGGGGGTCGTGGTGCTCGACAACGGGATGGTGGTGCTCGCGCACCGTCACGGGGTGAGCGGTACGCACGGTGGTGACGTCGGTCCACCGGAAGGCCTTCGGGCCGTAACCTAGGGATCTTGCGGAGGCGTCGTCAATAGCTCTGGACGACTTTCTTCCTTATCCGAATAAACGATCGTGCCTGCTCAGGGCGATCACCGAGAGGCTGGCCATGACACGGAGGCAGCCTTTGTCCAGGTTTGGCACCCCAATGTGGACCGTAGGGCTCGGTTTTGCGCGTCATGTCGGGCTGGCCCCGGCCCGACCGGCTTGTCGGTCGCAGAATTTTCCCTGGTCGGCGGACCGAGATCATCTCGTTACTTGACTGCAGAATTTTTTCTCACTAGGAAGAAAGTGTGTCTGACAAAGCCCCGACCAGCCCGGTCAGCCGTGAGCGGTCCCGTGAGATCAAGCGTCTCTCGGTGATCTTGGCCGCCCGGCAGGCCCGGCGGCTGTCCCGCGTGGACCTGGCCGAGATGACCGGTCTCTCGGCGGCCACTGTGACCGCGCTCGTGCGGGAACTCGTCGCCGAGGGCTACCTCATCGAACGCGGCCCCGGCGCGCCCACCACCGGCCGGCCCCGGGAGATGCTCGAGTTCAACCCCCGAGCCGAGCTCGTCGCGGCGGTGTCGCTGGAGCCGCCCCGGATCAGCTGCGAGATCGCCGACAGCGAGGGCGCGGTCATCGCGCACCGCGTCGCGCGGCTCGGCGCGAACGTGGTGGAGACCGTCTGCGAGTTCGTCCTCGACCTGGTCGGCGACAACCTCCCGTCGCTGCGCGGTGTCGCGATCGCGGTGCCCGGCGTGTCCAGCGACGGCGCGGTACGCCTCGCGCCGTCGGTCGGGCTGGTCGAGGCGTGGCCGATCGGCGAATCGGTGCAACGGCGGCTCGGCGTACCGGTGGTCGTCGACAACGACGTCAACCTCATGGCCGCCGGCGAGTGCGTCGCCGGCGCCGGCGCGGACGTGGCCAACCTGCTGCTGATCCACGTCGCCGACGGCATCGGCGCCGGGCTCGTGCTCGACGGCAAGGTCCGCCGCGGCGCCAGCGGAGCCGCGGGCGAGGTCGGCTTCCTGCCGCTGGGCGGCGCGACCGAGCGCCGCTACAGCGGCGTCGGCGAGTTCGAGGCACGGTGGTCGGTCAACGCCATCGCGGAGCGGGTCGTCGCGCTCAACCCGGGCCGCCGGCCCGAGTCGCCGGTACGGGAGCTGAGCCGGCTCGCCGCCACGTCGGCGCCCGCCCGCGACTACCTCGACGAGGTCCTCGGCGCCTGGGCCGGGCTCATCCTCTCCTGCGCCTGCGTGGTCGATCCGGGGCTGGTGCTGCTCAGCGGCGCCGCCGCGGAACTCGACGACCCGGCGCTCGACCAACTTCAGACCCTCGTCTCCGCCCGGACCCCGGCACCCACCGAGGTACGCCGGGCCACCCTCGGCGACCAGGCCGTGCTGCACGGAGCGATCAGCTACGCGCTCTCGGCCGCGGTGCCCCGACCTTCGCTTCCCTGACCCCTCGACCCCCCCGCCCCCGACAACCACCACCGTCACCGCCACCGTCGCGGCGACCGCGTCCCCACACGGGACGACCGGTCGCGGCGCGGTAGGGCGCGCCCCGGTCCGGCGCGCCACCCGCTGACATATCGACCCCGTCCCGGGGAACCGGCGAACCCGCCGGCGCCCCTGGTCGGGATCGCACACCGTCTTTTCCCGCTTCCGATAGTTCCCCCGCAAAGTGGAGGTACCAATGAAACGTCGTTTGGCCTTGGCCGTCGCGTTCAGCGCGCTGCTGGCCGTCAGCGCGTGCGGCAGCAGCGACGACGACAAGGACGCCGGCTCCTCCGGCTCCGCGTCGGCCGAGAAGGTCGTCATCTACAGCGCCCGCGACAAGTCGGTCACCGACTACGTCGTCGAGCAGTTCACGACCAAGAACCCCGAGTACAAGGGCAAGGTCGAGGTGCTCAACATGGGCGCCCAGGAGGTGCTCGAGCGGGTCCGCGCCGAGAAGGCCAACCCGCAGGCGTCGGTCTGGTGGGGCGGCACCCAGCAGGGCCTTGCCGCCGGCGCGTCCGAGGGCCTGCTGGAGGCCTGGCAGCCGTCGTTCGCCTCGAAGATCGACGCACGGTACAAGGACGCCGAGGGCCGCTGGTTCGGCGAGATCCTGCTGCCCGAGGTCATCATGTACAACAACAAGGCGCTGACCCCGGAGACCGCGCCGAAGGACTGGGACGACCTGGTCGACCCGAAGTGGAAAGACAAGATCATCATCCGGGACGTGGCCGCCTCCGGCACCATGCGCTCGATCTACGCCTCGATGATCCAGCGCTTCACGGCCGACGGGTCCAACCCGCAGCCCGGCTACGACTGGCTGCGCAAGCTCGACGCCAACACCGTCGAGTACGCCGCCAACCCCAGCGACCTCTACCTGAAGATGTCCCGTGAGCAGGGCGTGGTCAGCGCCTGGAACCTCCAGGACATCCTGCTGCAGGCCAACGAGAAGATGCCGTTCGGCTACGTGATGCCGGCCTCGGGCGCCCCGGTGCTCGTCGACGGCGTGGCCGCGGTCAAGGGCGGCAACAGCGAGGGCGCGAAGAAGTTCCTCGAGTTCCTGTTCGACGACTCGCTGCGGGCCAGCCTGGCCAAGGACTACTTCCAGATCCCCGCTGTCGACATCGCCGAGAAGCCCGAGTGGCTGACCAAGCTCGACCTCAAGCCGATGGACGTCGACTGGGACGTGATCGGCAAGAACGAGACCGCCTGGATCACCCACTGGAACGCCCAGATCAAGGGCAAGGGCTAAGACGCTCGGAACCGGGCCGTGCTCCGGCACGGCCCGGCTTCGTCCTGGAAGGACCCACGAAATGATCGATGTCCGACTGACGGCGGTCAGTAAGCGCTTCGCCAAGTCGAGCGACTCCGCGGCGGTCGATGACGTCACCGTCACCATCGGAGCCGGCGAGTTCTTCACGCTGCTCGGACCGAGCGGTTGTGGTAAGACGACGACGCTGCGCATGGTGGCCGGCTTCTACTTCCCGACCTCCGGTCACATCCACTTCGGCGACGACGACGTCACGCACTGGACCCCGAACAAGCGGGGCACCGGCATGGTGTTCCAGAACTACGCGCTGTTCCCGCACATGACGGTGGCGCAGAACGTCGCGTACGGGCTCAAGGTCCGCCGGGTCTCCCGCGCCGACCAGGCCCGCCGGGTGGAGGAGGCGCTCGCCCAGGTGCACCTCGCCGGGTACGGCGACCGGCGCATCGACGCGCTCTCCGGCGGCCAGCAGCAGCGCGTCGCGCTGGCGCGGGCCCTGGTGATCCGCCCCCGCACCATGCTGCTCGACGAGCCGCTGTCGAACCTCGACGCGAAGCTGCGCGAGGAGACCCGCGCCGAGATCCGGCGCATCCAGCGGGAGAGCGGCACCACCTCGATCTACGTCACGCACGACCAGGCCGAGGCGATGGCGATGTCGGACCGGATCGCGGTGATGGAGTCCGGCCGGGTCCAGCAGGTCGGCACCCCGCACGAGGTCTACTACCAGCCCGCGAACGCGTTCGTCGCCCGGTTCATCGGGCGCAGCAACGTGCTGAGCCTGCCGGTGACCGGCGCGGCGGAGCAGCGCGTCCAGGTACGCCTGCCCGGCGGCGCCACGATCGAGGTCGGCGCTCCCGCCGGTCACGGGCTCACCGAGGGCGACACCGCACTGGTCTCCGCGCGCCCCGAGCACATCGCGCTCGGCGGCGACGACGACACGGCGGCCATGCGTGGCCGGATCAGCCACGTCGAGTTCACCGGCATGGCCACCCACATCACCGTCGACGTCGACGGCGACGAGGTGATGGCCGCACTGGTCGACGCGCCGGCCGGCATCCAGCTCGGCGACGTCGTGGGCCTGCGGCTCGTACCGGAGCGGCTCTGGGTGGTCAAGCCGTGACCGCTGCGACCCCGACCGCCCCCGGCTGGGCGGCGGCCCTCGGCCGGCGCCTGACCGGCGGAGCCGGCTCCCGATGGTTCCCCTACCTGCTGGTGCTGCCGCTGGTCCTGGTGCTCTGGGGCTTCGTCGTCCAGCCGATGTTCGCCACCTTCCGCGAGAGCGTCAGCGCCAACGGCAGCGACAACTACCTCCAGTTCCTCTCCTCCTCCGGCGTGGCCCGCGAGTCGCTGTTCACCTCGCTGTTCATCTCGGCGGCGAGCGTGCTGCTCTGCGGCATCGTCGGCGTGGCGATGGCGTTCCTGCTCAAGCGCTTCCACTTCCGCGGCCGGCGGCTCATCGAGGCGTTCATCCTGGTGCCGGCGGCCCTGCCGCCGCTGATCGGCGCCGTGTCCTTCCAGCTGCTCTACAGCAACATCGGCATCGTGCCGCGCGGCCTCCAGGCGCTGCTCGGCACCGACAAGCCGGTCCTGGCCTTCGACGGCATCGCCGGCGTGCTGGTGGTGCACACGTTCACCATGTACCCGTTCTTCTACCTGGCCGCCTCCGCGGCGCTGGCCGGGATGGACCCCTCGGTCGAGGAGGCGGCGTACAACCTCGGCGCGGGCCGGGTGCGCGTGTGGCGCACCGTCCTGCTGCCGATGCTCACCCCGGCGCTGATCTCGGCGTCGCTGCTGGTCTTCATGACGTCGCTGGCGTCCTACACCGCGCCACTGCTGTTCAACGTCAGCCAGACCATGACGATGCAGATCTACATCAACCGCACCAACGGCGACCTGCCGATGGCCTCGGCGTATGCCTCGGTGCTCGGCATCGTCTCGATCATCTTCCTGCTGGCCATGCGCTGGTACGAGGGACGGCGCAACTACCAGTCGCAGTCCAAGGGCATCTCGGCGGTCCGGCGGGAGATCACCAACCCGATCGGCCGCTGGCTCGCCCCGCTCGCCTCGGTGCTGGCCACGCTGGTCCTGCTCGCCCCGGTCGGCGCGATCGCGCTCGTCGCGTTCTCCGCGGACCGGTCCTGGACCACCGAGGTGCTGCCGCCGACGTACACGTTCGAGAACTTCGTCACCATCTTCACCGACCCCAAGGCGTTCCAGCCGATCCTCAACTCGGTGCAGATGAGCCTCATCGCGGTCGTGGGGTGCGTGGTGATCGGCGTGCTCATCGCGTACGCCGTGCGGCGGCTGAAGTTCGTCGGCCGCGGCCTGCTCGACGTGGCCGTGATGATCGCCTGGGCGCTGCCCGGCACGGTCGTGGCGATCAACCTGATCTCGGCGTTCAGCACCGGCAACGCGTTCAGCTTCGGGCAGGTGCTGGTCGGCACGTTCTGGATCCTGCCGCTGGCCTACTTCGTACGGTTCCTGCCGATCGTGTTCCGGTCCAGCTCCGCGACGCTGGCGCTGATCGACCCGTCGCTGGAGGACGCGGCGCGCAACCTGGGCGCGTCCTGGCTGCGGGCGTTCTACACGATCACCGTTCGGCTCATGCTGCCCGGCGTGCTCGCCGGCGCGCTGCTGGCGTTCGTGCACGGCGTCGGCGAGTTCGTCGCCTCGGTGCTCATCTACACCTCGTCGACGGTGCCGATCTCGGTGGCCATCAACAACCGGATGTACAGCTTCGAACTGGGCACCGCCGCCGCCTACGGCATGCTCCAGGTGCTGCTCATCTTCGTGGTGATGTGGTTCTCCGGACGGCTGGAGAGCAGCCGGACCGCGACCCGGAGGGCCGAGCAGTGGACGAACTGATCGAGCGGTGGCGGACCGGGGGAGGGCTGCTCCCGGTCACCCGGGTACCCGGGCACGCGTTCGCCGCCGTGACCGAGGCGGCCGACCTGGCGGTGCTGCCGGTCGGCGCCGTCGAGTGGCACGGTCCGCACCTGCCGATCGGTACCGACCTGATCCTGGCCGAGGGCTTCGCCGGGGAACTGGCCACCGGGTCCGCCCGGGCGGTGCTCTTCCCGGCCACGCCGTACGCCGCCTGCCCCGGCCAGACCCGGCAGTGGCCCGGCACCGTGGCGCTGCGGCCGGAGATCGCCGTCGGCTACCTCGCCGACGTGCTCGCCGGCATCGTCGAGGCGGGCTTCACCCGGGTGCTCGTGGTCAACGGGCACGACGCCAACATGTCCACCGTCCGCGCCGCGATGGAGTGGGTGTCCGGGCGGCACCGGGCCAGCATGATGCTGGTGAACTGGTTCCAGCTCGTCGGCCCGGACGAGACGGCCGAGATGTTCGGCGAGCTGCCCGCCCGCGGGCACGGCGGCGCGTACGAGAGTTCCGCGGTGCTCGGCTTCGACCCGGCCGCGGTGCGCCTGGACGCGGCACCGGACCTGCCGCCCAAGCCGAAGCTGCCCACCCCGTACCCGTACGTGCTGGTGGAGTCGCGGCCGGACCCCTGGCAGGGCTGGTCGGGCCACATCTCGCTGGCCGGCGAGGAGGCCGGCGGCCGGATCCGCGCCACCGCCGGCGCACGCCTGCGCGAGCTGGTCGGGGCGTGGCTCGCCGCGCCCCTGCCCGGGCCGCCCGGCGCCGACGGGACCGACCGGACGACCGGATGACCACGCGCGGCACGCCGCACGACAACGCACCACCTCGGGAGGCCACCATGAGCCCGTCACTGACCGTCTACCAACAGCACCATCTCCGCGTCGTGTTCGACCACCACGTCGCCCACCTCTACCCGGCGATGGTCACGGCCAGCAAGGCCCACGTCGTCATGCTCGCCGAGCAGGGACT
Source organism: Micromonospora sp. C28ISP2-4 (assembly GCF_030519385.1). Classification (NCBI taxonomy): domain Bacteria; kingdom Bacillati; phylum Actinomycetota; class Actinomycetes; order Micromonosporales; family Micromonosporaceae; genus Micromonospora; species Micromonospora sp. C28ISP2-4. Next base: position 391,863 of record NZ_JAUMKG010000006.1, read on the forward strand.
GATCTCCGACGAGGCCGCCGCGACGATGCTGCGCGGCCTGGTCGCCCTCACCGGCGACCGGCCCGAGGAGCTGGAGTACGACGGCAGCGTCGAGGACGTCTACTACACGCTGGAGAAGCGCCTCGCCGCCGCGGCCGGCATCGAGGTGTCGCAGCTGAGCGTGCAGCTCGCGCGCAGCCGCAACGACCTCGACGCCGGCGTCTTCCGGATGGTGCTGCGCGACCAGCTGCTCCAGGTGCTCGACGCGCTGCTGGCCACCGGCCGGACCGTGCTGGACCGCGCCGACCGGCACGCCGACGTGGTCGTCACCGGCTACACGCACCGCCGCCCGGCCCAGCCGACCACCATCGGGCACGTCTTCGCCGGCTACGCCGAGGCGCTCGCCGGCGAGGCCGCCGCGTACGCCGACCTGCTCGACGAGATGAACCGCTCGCCGCTGGGCTCCTGCGCCTTCGCCGGCACCGACCTGGACATCTCGCCCCGCCGGCTGGCCGACCTGCTCGGCTTCGACCAGCTCATCGTCAACTCGTACGAGGCGGTGGCCGGCGCCGACCACCTGATCCGGGTCGCCACGCTCAACGCGCAGGCGCTCGCCACCGGCGCCCGCCTCGCCCGCACCCTGATGGACTGGCTGAGCTGGGGCTGGGTGGTCACGCCCGGGGAGTTCACCCAGGGCAGTAGCATCATGCCGCAGAAGCGCAACCCGGTGGTGCTGGAACACCTCGTCTCGATGGCCGGCGCCGCCGCGGCCGACGCGGCGAGCGTGCTCAACAACGTCGGCGCCGCCTGGTGGGAGGACTCGAACAACGCCACCACCGACGTGCAGGCCCGGCTCTGGGAGGGCGACGACCGGGCGTACCGGTTCTTCTCCCTGCTCGGCGGCCTGATCGAGAAGCTGGACCCGCAGCGCCCGCCGTCCGGTGAGGAGATCGTCGCCTCCGGCGCAACCACCACCGCGGCGGCCGACGCGCTGGCCCGCCACGGCGTGCCGTTCCGGGGCGCCCACTCGCTGCTCGGCCGGCTGGTCCGCGGCGGCGCGCCCGCGACCTGGACCGAGGAGCTGGTCCGGTCCACCGCCGCCGACCTCGGTCTGACGCTCGACGCCGCCGCGGTACGGGACCTGCTGGCCGCCGCGGTCCGCCCGGAACTCGTGCTGCGCCGCGTCCAGGCCGACGGCCCCGGCGAGGCGGCCGTCCGGGACCAGGTCGGACGACTGTCTACAATGCTCGACGGGGTGCAGGAGCGGGCGCAGACGTTGCGCGAGCGGCTGACCCGTGCCGACGCGGCACTCGCCGAGGCGGTCGCGGCGAGGGTAGGCCCGTGACGGGGCGGCAGACGCAGCTGGCCGTGGTCGCGGACGTCGTGTCGCGGCGACCACGTGATCTGGACCGACGGCCCGAAGGGCGATCTGACATCACCATGGAACGACCGGCAAACCCACGCCTGCTCGGCATCGACTTCGGCGGCACCAAGATGGCGATCGGCGTGGGCGACACCGACGGCCGGCTGCTCGTCTCCGAGCGCCTGCCCACGATCGCCGAGCAGGGCGCGCAACAGGCCCTCACCCGGGCGTTGGACCGGGCGTGCGAACTCGCCGAGCAGACCGGCGGAACGATCGTCGCGGCCGGCATCGCCTCGCCCGGCGTCGTCCACGACGACGGCATCGAACTGGCGCCGAACGTGCCCGGCTGGGAGCAGTTGCGGCTGGCCGACGCGGTCCGCGCCCACCTGAACCTCGCGCACGTGCGGGTGACGAACGACCTGAAGGCCGCCGCATACGCCGAACTGCGGCTCGGCGCGCTGCGGGACGCCGATCCGGGACTCGTCGTCGGGCTCGGGACCGGTGTCGCCGCGGCGGTCACCGTCAACGGCGAGGTGCTGCCGGGCCGCCACGGCGCGGCCGGCGAGATCGCCTACGGACTGACCGACCTCAGCTGGCCGCCCCGGCTGGAACCGATGCTGGAGGCGACGTTCTCCGGCCGGGCCCTGGACGAGCTGGCGCAGCGGCTCGGGGTGGACGGCCGGGCCGCCGGCCTGTGCGCTGCCGCGGAGCAGCCCGGCCCGGTACGCGATCAGCTCCGCCTGCGCGTCGACGAGCTGGCCCGCCAGCTCGTCACATGCTGCCTGCTGCTCGACCCGCAGCGGATCGTGCTGGTCGGCAGCGTCGCCGGCAACCACCTGGTGCGGGAGCTGCTGACCGAGCGGCTCACCCACACGCTGCCGTACCCGCCGGAGATCGTGCTGTCGGGCTTCGCGCAGGACGCCGCGCTGCTCGGCGCGCTCGTCATGGCCACCGAGGCCCAGCCCGCGGTGGTCTGACCGGAACCACTGGAAGACGCCGCCGGGCGGGGCGCACGGGAGCGCCCCGCCCGGTTCGCGCCGGCCGGCTCAGGCCGGGGAGCCTGCCACCTGTCGACGGTCCCCGCCCGGCGTCACGCGTCAGCCGGTGGACGCCTCGGCGCGGCGCACCACCTCGGTGGCGGCACGCACCACCGCCCGGTCCAGCAGCCGCCCGTCGGCGTCGGTGGCCACCCCGGAGCCGCCGCGTTCGGCCCGCTCCAGCGCCTCCAGCACGGCCCGGGCGGAGGCCACCTCGGCCTCGGTGGGGGTGAACACCTCGTTGATCGTCGCGATCTGCCCGGGGTGGATGGCGCTGCGCGCCCGGAAGCCCTGCCGCAGCAGCGCCCGGGTGGTCCGCTCCAGCCGTTCCGGGTCGCGCAGCGTCGTCTCCACCGGCCCCACCGCGGGGGCGATGCCGGCGGCCGCCGACGCGACGACGACCTGAGAGCGGATCGGGGCGAACTCCGCCCGGTCCGGCCCGGGCTGCAACCCCAGCTCACCGGCGAGGTCCGCCTCACCGAGGCCGAGCCGCAGCACCCGCGGCGCGGCGGCCACCCGCGACGCGGTGAGCACGCCCCGGGCGGTCTCGATCAGCGCCACCACCCGGAACGCCGGGGCGTCCGGGCCGAGTCGCCGCTGCACCCGGGTCAGCGCGGCGTCGACCTCCGCGAGCAGCTCCGGCTCGGCCTTCGGCACCCACACCCCGGCCGCCGCGGGGGAGAGCACCTCGACGTCCGCCTCGACCTGGTCGCTGTTGATCCGCACCCACAGCCCGGGGCCGGACGGCGCGGCGGCGCCCAGGAACCCGGCGACCGTCTCCCGGGCGTGTGCCTTGCGAGCCGGCGTGACCGCGTCCTCCAGGTCGAGCACGAGCGCGTCCGCGCCCCGCCCGGCCGCCTTGTCCAGCAGGTCCGCCCGGTCGCCCGGCACGTACAGGTAACTGCGCGCCACCGCCATCAGTCGTTCCTACCGCGCCGGCAGCGCAAGTGCGGGCACATTGTTCGCTAGTCCGAAGGGTGCGTCGGGACGAAGACCCGGTTCCGCAGTGTGAGACGACCGAGCCGGGTGGCGGAGAGAAGAGCGAGAAGCTTGTCGTCGGGCATGCCTCGGACTTCCTGTTTCGGGCCGCACTCGGCGAGGCCGAGAGCGTTCGGAGGAACCGTACGCCGTTCGATTGAGTGGAGCGGTAGGGTGACACCGGTCTCCGTCAACGGCCTACTGATCGGCAACTTGGCCCGATGCAATTCCTCTGACCTGCTGTTCCACTGGGCGGAACGCAAGCCGGTGAGTTTTGTCTATGCGCCGCTCGATCGTTCGGCCGTCCGGCAGGAACGACAGTGCCGCCGACCGGCTACCGGTCGGCGGCGTGCGGCGATCATCCGGACAGGCCGGTCGGCACCGTCCGGTTCGGAGGGACCGCCGCCATTCGGGGGTCGCGCCGGCATGCGGCGGGGCCGAGGGCGGCGGTCAGGGCCGCGGCCGCGTGGCGGTGGTAGAGGTCAGGCCGCGTCCGGGCGCAGGTACGGGGTGAGCAGCTCGCGGCCGAGGCCGGTGGCGGCCGTGAGGTCGAGACCGTTCTCGATCATCCGGCTGAGGGCGTAGACGACCGACTGGACGAGCTCCGCCATCCGGTCCGGGTCGCTCGCCCCGTGCTCGGTGAGCGCGGCGCGCAGCGGGGCTTCGAGGCTGTCGTGCAGCAGCCGGCTGGAGGTCGCCAGCACGTCGCTGTTGCCCGCCGACGCCAGCGTCCGGGCCAGTGCGTGGTCGCCCCGGGCAACCAGTTGCAGGTTGGCCTCGACGTACGCCAGGATCCTCGCCCCCGGCGTGCGGGCCTCGGCCATCTGCTTCTCGACGAAGGCCGACCACCGGGGGAAGGTGTCGGCGACCAGCACGTCGAACATGTCGGTGCGGGACTTGAAGTACGAGTACGCGCTGGACCGGGCCAGCCCGGCGTGCCGGGCGACGTCGGCCAGGCTCGGAATCTGTTCCGGGTGCTCGGAGAGCAGGGCGCGGGCGGCGTCGAGCAACGCCGCCCGCTGTGCGGCCCGGTGTTCCGCGACGGTCGAGGCTTGGATCTTCGGCACACCGACCTCCCCGTGTCTCCCGCCGCCCGTGTCCGGCCCGCGTCGCTCCCTGGTCGTCGGTCAGCTGCTGGTGGCGAGCTTGCCGTCGATCATCTCGTAGATGGTGTCACAGTATTGCAGCACGTCGTGATCGTGAGTGACCATCACGACGGCCACCGAGCGCTCCCGCGCCTCCTGGGCGAGCAACTGGACGATGTCGTGGCTGCGGGCCCGGTCCAGCGCCGCTGTCGGCTCGTCCACCAGCAGCACCGAGGGTTCGGTCATCAGCGCCCGGGCGATGCCGACGCGCTGGCGCTCGCCGCCGGAGAGCTGGTGCGGCCGGCGGTCGGCCTTACCGGCCAGGCCGACGTGCGCGAGCATCTCCAGCGGGTCGCGTCCGGACCGCTCCCGTCGCCCGCCCAGCCGCAGCGGCAGGCGCAGCTGGTCGGCGGCGGTCAGCGCGGGAAGCAGGTTGCCCGACTGGAACACGAAACCGACGTGCCGGCGGCGCAGCTCGGTGCGTGCCCGGCGGCTGGGCACGGTCATGTCGTGCCCGGCCACTGTGACGGTGCCCTGGTCGGGGCGGGCCAGCCCGCCGGCGACTGCGAGCAGGCTGGACTTGCCCGCGCCGGAGGGCCCGACGATCGCGGCCAGCTCGCCCGGCGCCACGGTCAGGTCGACGTCGTCGAGCGCGTGCACGGTCTCCGCGCCGTCGCCGTGCCGCAGGTGCACGCCGCGCATGACCAGGCCGAGGTCGGTCGCCGTGGTCCCCGGCGTCGCGGGGGACGGTGTGGTCCGGCTGCTCATCGGTTGCCTCCCAGGGCGGTCGCCGGGTCGATGGAGGTGAGACGGACGACGGCGGCTCCCGCGCCGACCAGACCCAGCACGAGCAGTCCGGCCGCGGCGGCGGCGATGCTCTGCGGGTGCAGCGCGAACGGGACGTTACCGCCGGAGATCAGCGCGCCGAGGCCGAGACCGATCCCCATGCCCACGGCGATGGCGAGGGCGAGCAGGATCAGTGCCTGGGTGAGGGCGTCGCGCAGCACCCAGCGGGTCGAGGCACCCAGTGCCCGCAGAACGGCTACCTCCTGCTTGCGCTGGATCGCCCAGACCGCGAAGAACGCGCCGGCCACGAGCGCCGAGATGGCGTACAGGAAGCCCTGGATCAGCTGGAGCGTGGTCGTCTCGGCGGTGTAGCCCGGCGAGGCGCCGTACGACTCGTCGAGCGTCAGGCTCTCCGTACCCGCCGCCTTGTCGCCTGCGGCGAGGTCCACGGAGTCGCCGTCGGCCGCGCGGACCGCGACGGCGGTGATCTCCTGGGTCGCCTGCGCCGGCACCTGCGCGCCGGCCGGGGTGCCGGACTTGACCGCCTGCCACGTGGCCAGCGGCACGTACGCCACGTCGACGTGACCGAAGGTGTCCTGCTGCTCGGTGACGCCGACGACGCGCAGCCGCGTGCCCAGCCGGTCCACCGTCACGGTGTCGCCGACGCGCAGGCCCGCGTCGATGGCGGTGGGGCTCACCACGATCCCGTCCGCCGGGCCGAGCCGGTCGCCCTCGCTGACGGCGGGCGACAGGAACGAGTCGGTCTCGACGCCGAACAGGGCCAGGTCGACCTCGGTGCCGCCGTCGGTACGCCCGTTGACGAGCGTGTTGCCGAACGGGGCCGCCTCCGCCACGCCCGGCTGGTCACGCCAGGTGTCCACCGCCGAGGCGTCCACCACGCTGCGCGAGAACGCCGAGTCGTGCTGCACGCCGTGTGCGAAGGCGAACGAGGTGACCGGCAGGTTCTGCAGGCCGGAGACGCCGTCGCGGACCAGCCCGACGGACAGGCCGGACAGCATCACCATCAGCACCGAGATCAGCGCGATCACGGCCCCCATCAGGGCGAATCGCAGCCGCGCGAACCCCAGCTCGCGAATGGCCAGGAACATCAGCCGCCACCTCTCAGACTTGTCGACACCATGTCGTCATGTTAACAACGCGGTGTCGGCAAAAAGGGCGGGCGTGGCTGTCTACCCGGCCACACTCCGTGACGGTGCCGACCGGCCGTGACGGCGCGGCCGGAACGGCGTCAGGCGGCGACCCCTGTGACGGCGCGGCGCGCGCCTCGCTGATCGTGGCCGGGTCGACGTTATGCCGGAGGTGGGCGCGGCGGACACGCGAAACGGCCCCGCGACCGGTGCGGGTCGCGGGGCCGTCCCCGGCGCCGTGGGAAGAAACGCCGGAGTGTGCGGTGCCGGTCAGGCGAGCGTGCAGGCTGCCCCGTTGAGGCTGAACGCGCTGGGCCGGGCGGTGTTGCCGGTGTGCGTGGCCTGGAAGCCGATGGTGGTCGAGCCGCGGGCCGGGATGGTGGCGTTGTACGCGAGGTTGCGTGCGGTCACCTGACCCGAGGAGGGGGAGTAGGACGCGTTCCAGCCGGAGGTGATGGTCTGGCCGCCGGGCAGCGTGAACGCCAGCGACCAGCCGTTCACCGCGGCGGTGCCGGTGTTTGTGATGGTGATGTTCTCGGTCAGCCCGTTGTTCCAGGCGTTCAGCTCGATGCTCACCGAGCAGGCGCCGGTGCCGGGCGGCGGGGTGGTCGGCCCCGGCGGGGGCGTGGTCGGGCCGGGCGGAGGCGTGGTCGGTCCCGGCGGGGGCGTGGTCGGACCGGGCGGCGGCGTGGTCGGGCCGGGCGTGCCGGTCAGGCCGAAGAACGCCACCGCGACCGCGGCCATGCCGGCCGACGGCAGGCTGTGCCCGGCGCCCTGGATGCTGTACGCCTCGACCTGCACGGTGCCGTTGGCGTCGGCGTAACGCCGCCGGTTCCAGCCGGACTGCGGCGTGTCGGTGGACGTGGGGTTCTGGCTGAGGCCGAACACGTTCGTCCACTGCTCGATCGTCTCCTGGAGCAGCGAGTACGGCACCAGCGTGTCGTTGGTGCCGTGCCACAACTGCACCCGGGGGCGGGGCCCGGTGTAGCCGGGGTACGCCTGGCGGACCGCGTCACCCCACTGCTGCGGGGTGCGGTTCATGTTCCCGCCGGTGCACTGGCTGGAGCCGGGCGGGTAGTCGGCGGCGCCGGCGAAGCAGTTGAACGGCACGCCCATGAACGCCGCGCCGGCCTTGAAGACGTCCGGGTAGAGCGCCAGCATGTGGTTGGTCATCATGCCGCCGGACGAGCTGCCGGTGGCGAAGACCCGGTCCGGGTCGGCGCCGTACTGCTGCTGGACGTAGCGGACCATCGAGACGAGCGACACCGGGTCGCTGCCGCCGCCGCGCCGCTTGGCCGCGTCGGACCAGGTGTCGAAACAGTTGCCGAAGCCGGCCTGCTGGGTCGCGCTGGGGTAGATCACGATGAACCCGTACCGGTCGGCCAGGCCGGCGAACTCGCTGCCGGAGTAGAAGCCGGGGCCGGAACCGCCGCAGCCGTGCATGGCCACCACAGTGGCCGGCCGGGCCGGGCGGGCGTCCGGCACGTAGACGTGCATGCGCATCCGGCCGGGGTTGTCGCCGAAGCTGGTCACCTCGGTCAGCGACGCCGCGTACGCGGGTTGGACGGCGGGGATCACCAGACCGGCCGCCGCCAGCGACGCGGCCAGGGCCACCACCATCTTGGCTCTGATTCTCACGGAGACTCCTTCGATCGCCCTGTGCGGGCGGGGACGGGCGGGTGCGCGCCGCGCCGGCGACCCGGGCCGCCGCGGTGTCGCGCCTCACCCACTGACGTGGATCGCCCGGCCCGGCTCCGTCGTATGGCACATAGTGTTCCGGCCGGACGTCCAAGTGTCAATCGATGCGCTCCGATGAGCTGCGGCGGCGTTCGTCTACAGTCGGTGCACCGTCCCTGAGCCGAGCCCGGAGCGCGTGTGGCAAGCCCGTTCGACATCGAGGAGATCTACCCGGACGAGGGGCCGGCGCCGCGGCTGCCCCGGCGGCAGGCCGGCACCTCGCCGCAGAGCGTCGCGGTGACGCTCCTGACCGACTACACGCTGCGTACCCGCGCCGCGCTGCCGTCCGCGGCGATCGTCGCGCTGCTCGGCGAGGCCGGCGTGACCAGCGCCGGCGCGCGTACCGCGATCAGCCGGCTGGCCCGCCGTGGGGTGCTGGAGGGTGCCCGGCAGGGCCGCAACAGCTTCTACCGGCTCAGCCGCGCCGCCGCCGCCGACCTGTCCGCCGGCGGGAACTGGATCACCGCCTCCACCGCCGAGGCGCAGGCGTGGGACGGCTGCTGGACCATCGTCGCCTTCTCGCTGCCGCAGGACCACGGCACCCAGCGCCGGGCGCTGCGCGGCCAGCTGCGCTGGCTCGGTTTCGCCCCGCTCTACGACGGGCTGTGGATCTCGCCGTACGAGCTGGCCGGGCCCGCGCGGGCCCGGCTCGCCGAGCTCGCCCTCGGCGCGGTCACGGTGTTCCGGGGGCGGCAGGACGCGCTGGACGCGATCGGCCAGCGCGCTCCCGTGGACGCCTGGGACGTCGACGCGATCAGCGGGCACTACGAGGCGTTCCTGCGCCGGTGGACCCCGCTGGTGTCGCGGCTCGGCTCCGTCGACGGCGCCGCCGCCGTGCGGGCCCGGACCGAGGTGATGGACACGTACCGCCGGTTTCCCACGCTCGACCCGCGGCTACCGCTGGAACTGCTGCCCGCCGGATGGCCGCGCCGGGCGGCCCGGGACCTGTTCGCGGCCGTCTACGACGGCCTGGCCGAGGCCGCCGAGACCCACGTCCGGGCGGTCGTCGCGCGGTTCGCCGACCCGGTGCCGCCCGGCATCCGGGCGCACACGACCGCCGACATGCTCGCCGGTGTACGCGAGGAGCGGCCGTGCGCGTGACCGTCTCCCTCGACGAGCTGCTCGGTGACGAGGTGCGGCGCGACCCGTACCCGTTCTACGCCCGGCTGCACGAGGCGGGGAGGCGGTCGCGCTGCGGCCGGCCGACCCGCACGCGCTGGCACCTGTCCTCGCAGGCGCTCACCCGCGCCGGGTCGCCGCCGTCGTCACCGATCGTGACCGGGGCCGGTACGCCACTCCACCGTGTACGGCCGGTCGCCGGCGAGCGCGACCGCCACCGCGTACCCGGCGGCCGTGGGCAGGTCGGCGAGCCGGTGCGGGCCGGCCGGCTCGACGCACTCGACCACGTCACCCGCGTGCACCGGGACGCCGAGGTTGGGCCACAGCCGGCCCCCGGCCGCCTTGACGGCCGCCTCCTTGCGCGCCCACAGCCGGGTGAACCGCAGCGCCCGGCCGGCCGGGTCCGGTCCGGCGGCGACGTGCCGCGCCTCCCGGAGGTCGAAGAATCGTGTGGACGCCGACACCGGATCCCCGCCCGGCGCGACGTGCTGGATGTCCACCCCGACCGGACGGCCCTCGCTGAGCGCGACCGCCACGAGATTCCCGGAGTACGACAGACTCGTGTGCAGGCCGCTCCACGGTGCGGTCAGCGCCGGTTTGCCGTACCGGCCCCGGCGCCAGGTCAGCGCCACCGGTGACGTGCCGGTGGCCCGCCCGGCCAGGACGCGCAGCGCGCCGTGCGCCACGGTGAACCGGTCCCGCAGCGCCTCGGTGTCGAACCGCGCGGCCCGGTCCCGCTCGTCCGCGTCGAGCACCGCCCGGTACCGCGCCAGCTCGTCCGCCGGCACCGCTGCCGCAACGATCCAGACCCGGACGGCGTCCCGCATGGACGGCAGCGTAACCGTGCGCCGTCACGTTGACACGCGCCGATACGCGTCGCTCTGATGAACGGGTGTTCGCGCAGACGGCCCAGGCCCAGGTTCCCGTGGCGTTCGCCGGGCCGGGCGCCGGCACCGCGCCCCTGCCCTGGGGGCAGAAGGCCATCATGCAGGACATGCGGGAGACCGGCTGGACGCACAACGTCAGCGGCGCCCACCCGGCGCCCGCGGGTGTCACGATCGAGCAGGTGGCGGCGCACTGCCCGGACGTCCGCGACTGCACTGTCCTCGCGGCGGGGGAGGACGGCACGGCTGTCACGGACGTGCTGCTCCTGCTCGCCGACGGCGCCGATCCGGCGCAGGACCGCACCGACCGGGTCCGGGCCGCGCTGGGGCCGGCGGTGGCGCGGGCTGACCGGGGGAGATCGACGGTTGGCGTGGCCGTGCCAGAATCCAGCCGTGTCCTACCTCCCCTCGCAGCCGTACCCGCCGATGCCCGGCGCCGTCAGCCCGCTGATCGCCTACCCGCACCCGATCGCCCCGCCGCCCGGCTGCGGGGTGCTCGTCGTCTCGGTGAACCGCGGGCCGTACCTGATCCCCGTGCCGGTGACCAGCCGCTTCAAGATCGACCGTCAGGTGGTGGCGATCCCCGGCGAGGGGACCTGGCACGTCGCGGTGCCGGCCGGCTCGCACGACGTCCGGTACACCGACTTCATGGGCGTCCCGATCGTCACCACGACGCTCGCGGTCCAGCCGGGGGCCGCGCACCACCTCGCGTTCCGCTTCGGGGGGTGGCGCAACCGGGTCTACGACGGGTACGGCACCGACGTCACCCGGTTCGGCCTGTGGTCCAACTACAGCGTCATGCTGATCCTGCTCGCGGTCCTCGGCGTCGGCTGCTGCGGCGTGTTCGGGCTGGCCCTGACCACGACTCCCTGATCCGGTCCGCCCGGCAGACCTGGTCGCGCGCCGCTAGCGCAGCGACCAGGTCTGCTTCACGTTGAACACGCAGGTCCAGGCGTTCAGCGGCGCGCCCGCGGCGTGCCCGTCGACGTCCAGGCAGCGGTCGGTCGCCCGGTTGAACAGCGACCGCCGGCCCTGGCTCTCGATCCACTCCCACTTCTGCGCCGGGTTGCCGCTGCACCACGCGGTCTGCACCGGTACGCCGTCGCGCTTCTCGCCCCAGGCCACGTCCAGGCAGAGGTCGCCGTTGACCCGGATGCTGCCGTCGGACGCGAACGTCCACCACTGCAAGCGCTCCTCCCGGCAGGCCCGCAGGACGACGCGTACGCCGTCCCCGCTGCCGCCGCTGGCGCACAGGCCGGTCTCCTTGCCGACGAGTTGCTTCGCGCCGGCCGGGCGGGCCGGCGCGGACGGCTTCTCCGGCTCCTTCGACGTGCCCGCGGCCGGCGCCGGCGTGGACGGGCGCGCGGCCGACGAGGACGGCGGCTTCGCCGTGGGCGTCCGGCCGGCGGGCGCGCCGGAACTCGCCGGCGTGCCGCGCAGCCGGCCGTCGAGGGCGTAGAAGTCGGCGAACTCCCGGACCGTGCGCAGGAACGTCTGCGTCTCGGCGTCGAAGTCGCCGCCGGTGTGGCGCACGGCGTCGGTCCCGTCGCGGTACGCCGCCAGCGCCAGCAGATCCGGGTCGCCGTCGAGCGCGGCCAGTTCCCGCCGCAGCGCGCAGAGCGTGGCGCCGGCCGCCGGTACGGCCGCCTGCGGATCCCACGGCGAGGCGCCGGACGGCCCGTGGGCACGCCACAGCTCGGGCCGGAACTGGGCGACGCCCTTGCGGCCGCCGTCGCCGAGCAGGTTCGGGTCGAAGCCGGAGGAGGCCATGAGCTGGGCGGCGACAGTGGCCGGCGGCACCTGCGGGCACACCGAGCCGGCCCGCACCACCAGGCGGACGTACGCGGCGGGGACCGCCTTGGGCTGCCGGCGCTCACCCTCGCCGCCGGTCGGGCCGGTCCCGGCGAAGCCGTCCTGGCGCCCGTAGTAGGCGGCGTACCGGCTTGCCTCGTCGACGTACGGGACAGCTGCCGGTGGCACCCCCTCGGCGGCGCGTACCTCGTCGAAGCCGGTGTGGAACGCGGCGAGCGACAGTCGCCACGGGTCGCCGGGGACTGCTGCCGCGCGCAGCTGCCCGACCAGGTCGCACATGTGGTGGGCCAGCGCGAGGATGTTGGCGGCGGCGTCCGTGCGGTGCGCGTCCGGCCACGGCGCCCAGGTCCGCCACCGTTCGTCGTCCAGGCCGGCCAGGCCCCGTCCGCCGGACGCGGTCCGCTCGGCCCGCCCGTCCAGCCCCGACTCGGCCATCAGCTGCCCGGCCAGCCGCGCCGGGGTCAGCGCGGGGCAGGCGCGGGCCGCGGTCCGGATCGCGGCCAGGTGATCGGCGGAGACGGTCCGGCCGGCCGGCTCGTCGTCGCGGGCGGCGGCGACGTCCCCGCTGAGGGCGGCGACCACGAGGCTCAGCGCCACCAGCCCGGCGGCGCCGGCGGCGACCAGGCCGCGCGGGATCCGCCGCGGGCGCGGGCCGGGGGCATCGGCAGTCACAGGGCGGTCCTTCCGGTGATGACGTACGCCGGACGGGTGCGCGACGTCCTCGGTTCACCCGGCCGGAATCGGGTCCGACTCCGGTCCGGCCGTCATTGAACCGACCGACCGGCGAGCCGTCAAATGTGGACGCTCCGGTTGGCGCCGTCCCGGCATCAGCGGAGACGCGACGGGGTTGATCCGGAACGAGCCCGAAAAGTTTCGGAACTTCGCCGCCCCTGGCGGTGGCAAGACGGTTGGCGCCGGTCCGTCGGCGCTGATCGCGAGCCCTTTCCGGCAGCCATAACGCCCGTTCAGGGCCCGCCGCGCGGTTACCACAACATTTCCGGAACTTGTTGACAGGATGAACCGGGCCTCCAATACTGTGGCCATCGGCGCATCTCGATTGACGTCGATGTCCGACCACCACCGTGGCGCGGTTGTCGCCCCGGTCCCGCCGTCCGCGGGCGGGCGAGCACCCGCGGCTCGCGCCACCCGGCTGGCCGCCCGCCAGCCGTCACAGGGAGGAAACCCGTCCATGAAAGACGCCCCCGTCCGTACGGGCATCCGCAGGCGCGGACGCCTCAGGATGGTCCTCGGCGGAGCCTGCGCCGTGGCGCTGATCGCCGCCGGGGCGACGGCGGTCACGTCAGCTCCGGCCTACGCCGACACCACCGTCACGTCGAACTCGACCGGCACCAACAACGGCTACTTCTATTCCTTCTGGAAAGACAGTGGCAACGTGTCCATGACCATGGGCAACGGCGGTCAGTACAGCACCCAGTGGAGCAACATCAACAACTTCGTCGCCGGCAAGGGCTGGAACCCGGGCGGGCGGCGGACGGTCAGCTACTCCGGCAGCTTCAACCCGTCCGGCAACGCGTACCTGACGCTCTACGGCTGGACGCGCAACCCGCTCGTCGAGTACTACATCGTGGACAGCTGGGGCAGCTGGCGCCCGCCGGGCAGCGGCTACATGGGCTCGGTGTCCTCCGACGGCGGCACGTACGACGTCTACCGCACCCAGCGGGTCAACGCCCCCTCGATCGAGGGGACGCGGACGTTCTACCAGTACTGGAGCGTCCGGCAGTCGAAGCGCGTGGGCGGCACCATCACCGCCGGCAACCACTTCGACGCCTGGTCGCGTTACGGCATGAACCTCGGTTCGCACGACTACCAGATCCTGGCCACCGAGGGCTACCAGAGCAGCGGCAACTCCAACATCACGATCGGCGGGACCAGCGGTGGCAACCCGACCACCCCGCCGCCGAACAACGGTGGCTGCACGGTCAGCGTCAGCCGGGCCGAGGAGTGGGGCGACCGGTTCAACGTGACCTTCTCGGTCAGCGGCACCAGCAACTGGGTGGTCAGCATCCAGACTCAGGGCGGGCAGAGCCTCCAGAACAGCTGGAACGCGTCCGTCAGCGGCACCAGCGGCACGCTCACCGCGCGCCCGAACGGCAACGGCAACAACTTCGGCATCACGCTCTACAAGAACGGCAACAGCAACACACCGACGGCGAGCTGTTCCGCCGCCTGAGCCCTTTTCCGGGGAGGGGGTGCCGCGCGTCAGGCGCGCGGCACCCCCGTTTTCGCGTGCCCGGACCACTGTCGTGTGACAGCCGACACACCCGGGCAAAAACTTGATTCATTCCAAAAGACCGGACTAAGGTCGTCGCATGACGGCCGACTTCGAGACGCAGCTCCGGGCGGTCTCGTTGCGGGTGACCCGGCCCCGCCTGGCGGTGCTGGCCGCGCTGCGCGACCACCCGCACGTCGACACCGACACGGTGATCGCCCTGGTCCGCGCCGAGCAGCCCACCGTGTCCCACCAGGCGGTCTACGATGTGCTCCGGGCACTCACCGACGCCGGGCTGATCCGGCGCATCCAGCCGGCCGGCGCCACGGCCCGCTACGAGTCGAGGGTGGGAGACAACCACCACCACGTCGTGTGCCGTTCCTGCGGCGCCATCGCCGACGTCGAGTGCGCCGTCGGCCGCGCCCCCTGTCTCACCGCCTCGGACGACCACGGCTTCGTGGTGGACGAGGCGGAGGTCGTCTACTGGGGCACCTGCCCCGGCTGCGCGGCCGACCGCACCGCCCAGTGATCCGCCAGTTCGGAAGGAAACAGATGAGCGACACCCAGGACAACCGGCCCGTCAGCCCGCAGGGCGTGGACGCCAAGGAGGCGGCCGGCTGCCCGGTCGCGCACGACTCCGTGACCGCGCACGGCAGCGAGAGCGAGAACCCGGCGATCGACTCGCCGACCCCGAAGACCGGCGGTCGTCCGCGCACCAACCGCGACTGGTGGCCCAACCAGCTCGACCTGTCGGTGCTGCACGCCCACTCGTCCAAGGGCAACCCGCTGGGCCCGGAGTTCAGCTACGCCAGGGAGTTCGCCAAGCTCGACGTCGAGGCGCTCAAGCGGGACATCACCGAGGTGCTCACCACCTCGCAGGACTGGTGGCCGGCGGACTTCGGCCACTACGGCGGCCTGATGATCCGGATGAGCTGGCACGCCGCGGGCACGTACCGCATCGAGGACGGCCGCGGTGGCGCCGGTGACGGCGGGCAGCGTTTCGCCCCGCTGAACAGCTGGCCGGACAACGCCAACCTGGACAAGGCCCGCCGGCTGCTCTGGCCGGTCAAGCAGAAGTACGGCCAGAAGATCTCCTGGGCCGACCTGCTGGTCCTCGCCGGCAACGTCGCGCTGGAGTCGATGGGCTTCAAGACCTTCGGCTTCGGTTTCGGCCGTGAGGACGTCTGGGAGCCGGAGGAGATCTTCTGGGGTCCCGAGGACGCCTGGCTCGGCGACGAGCGCTACGCCTCCGAGAAGGAGATGGTGGCCGGCGTCGGCGCCACCGAGATGGGTCTGATCTACGTCAACCCGGAGGGCCCGCGCGGCAACGCCGACCCGCTCGCGGCGGCGCACTTCATCCGTGAGACGTTCCGCCGGATGGCGATGAACGACGAGGAGACCGTCGCGCTGATCGCCGGCGGCCACACCTTCGGCAAGACCCACGGCGCCGGCCCCGCCGACGGCCACGTCGGCCCCGAGCCGGAGGCCGCGCCGCTGGAGTCGCAGGGCCTGGGCTGGCTGAGCACGTACGGCGAGGGCAAGGGCGGCGACACGATCACCAGTGGCCTCGAGGTCACCTGGACCGACCGCCCGACGCAGTGGAGCAACCGGTTCTTCGAGATCCTCTTCGGCTACGAGTGGGAGCTGACCACCAGCCCCGGTGGCGCCAAGCAGTGGGTCGCCAAGGACGCCGAGGCGATCATTCCGGACGCCCACGACCCGTCCAAGAAGCACCGCCCGACGATGCTCACGACCGACCTGTCGCTGCGCGTGGACCCGGCGTACGAGAAGATCTCCCGCCGCTTCCTGGAGAACCCGGACGAGTTCGCGCTGGCGTTCGCCAAGGCCTGGTACAAGCTGCTGCACCGTGACATGGGCCCGGTCAGCCGCTTCCTCGGCCCGTGGGTGCCCGAGGCCCAGCTCTGGCAGGACCCGGTGCCGGCCGTCGCGCACGAACTGGTGAACGACGCCGACGTGGCCGCGCTCAAGGCGAAGGTGCTGGAGTCCGGCCTCACCACCGCCCAGCTGGTGTCCACCGCCTGGGCCTCGGCCGCGAGCTACCGCTCCACCGACAAGCGCGGTGGCGCCAACGGCGCGCGGATCCGGCTGGAGCCGCAGCGCAACTGGGAGGTCAACCAGCCGGAGCAGCTCGCCACCGTGCTGGCCACCCTGGAGGGCATCCAGCAGGAGTTCAACGCCGCCGGCGGCGCGCAGATCTCGCTCGCCGACCTGATCGTGCTGGCCGGCTCGGCCGCTGTCGAGCAGGCGGCGCGCGACGCCGGCGTCGAGGTGACGGTGCCGTTCCACCCCGGTCGTACCGACGCCACGCAGGAGCAGACCGACGTCGAGTCGTTCCGGGTGATGGAGCCGCGCGCCGACGGGTTCCGCAACTACCTGCGGCCGGGCGAGAAGACCCAGCCGGAGGTGCTGCTCATCGACCGCGCGTACATGCTGAACCTGACCGCGCCGGAGATGACAGTGCTGGTCGGCGGCCTGCGCGCGCTCGGCAACAACGTCGGCGGCGCCGCGCACGGCGTGCTCACCGACCGGCCCGGCGTGCTCACCAACGACTTCTTCGTCAACCTGCTCTCCCCGGGCACCCGGTGGAAGGCGGCGGAGTCCGAGGAGCACGTGTACGAGATCCGGGACCTGGCGACCGACCAGGTGAAGTGGACCGCCACCGCGGTCGACCTCATCTTCGGCTCCAACTCGCAGCTGCGGGCGCTCGCCGAGGTCTACGCCAGCGACGACGCGCGGGAGAAGTTCGTCCGCGACTTCGTGGCCGCCTGGACGAAGGTCATGGAGCTGGACCGCTTCGACCTGGCCTGATCCGCCGCATCCGAGCGAGCCCCGGTCCGTCGCGTCGCGGCGGGCCGGGGCTCGTCCGGTTGCCGGGGCCGGTCGCCCGGCGCAGGGCCGGCCGGATCAGCCGTGCAGCGTACGGCTCGGTGGGATGCCGAACACGGACCGGTAGTGAGCGGTGAACCTGCTGTGGCTCAGGAAGCCCCATCGGGTGGCGATCCCGCTGACGGTCTCGCGTCGCGGATCGCTCATGCGCAGTTCCTGATGTGCCCGCTCCAGCCGGATGCGCCGCAGGTAGGCGGCCGGCGTGCTGTCCAGATGCCGCCGGAAGGCCAGTTGCAGGGATCGTACGGACACGGCGGCGGCGACTGCGACGTCCGCCGGGCTGATGTCGCGGTGCGCGTTCTCCTCCATGAAGGCGATGGCCCGGCGGAGCGCCGGCGCCGAGGCGTCCCGCCGGTCCTGCGGCGTCGGATCGGTCGCAGCGGTGTTGGGGAAGACGGCGAGCGCGGCCGCCGCGAGGGTGCGCGCCGCCGTGGCGAGCACCAGCGGCTGGCGGCCGGCCTCGGGGTTGCCCAGCACGGCGAGGCGTACGTAGCGGGCGGTGAGCCGCCAGTGCTCGGCCAGCACCGGGGAGGCCGGCTGGAGGTCGGTGAACCGGACGGGCGCGAGCCGGCGTCCGGGAGCGGGGGAGACGACCTGCTGGAGCAGGCCCGGGTCCAGTTGGATCAGCAGCACCTCGCCGCAGCGCCACCGTAGGCGGTACGGACGGCCCGGATGGGCGTTCAGGAACACGTCACCGGGGCGGAAGGAATGCAGTTCGCCCTCACTGATGCGGCTCACCACGCTGCGCGTGTTCTGGCAGACGACCACGGAGTCGAGTTGCTCGACGTCGATGCGCAGATCGCCCGACTGCGCGACCCGGTCCACCCGGAACGAGCCGGCGTTGAGCCGTCGGTGGCTGAGCCGGAACCCGCCGCCACCGCGGATGCGCATGCCCCGCGT
Source organism: Micromonospora sp. C28ISP2-4 (assembly GCF_030519385.1). Lineage (NCBI taxonomy): Bacteria > Bacillati > Actinomycetota > Actinomycetes > Micromonosporales > Micromonosporaceae > Micromonospora > Micromonospora sp. C28ISP2-4. Next base: position 409,828 of record NZ_JAUMKG010000006.1, read on the forward strand.
GCCGTAAGCCTCGGTGAGGTAATGGTGAATGAGGTCCGGCCGCCGGCTCCTGAAGTGATGGCTGACGATGGAGCTGGGCCTCACGTCGTCCCCCTGCCGTATTCGTCCGGGGAGTGGAAGTCGTCACCGCGGGGAGCGAAGGAATCTCGCCTCTCCGGATGCTATTGCTTGATGGGATTCCTGCATATCCCGAATCCCATCAACGGACTTTGCGCTAAGCGATCAGCGGCTTGCCTTTCGTGCGCTGACGGGCCTAGCCCCGCATTCCGCCGGTGGGGAAAAGTCGGCCCCGTGGTGGCTCGCTGGGGCGGTGGTCGAGGGGGCGCAGGTGGACATGGCGTACGCGCGGGACGTGGCCCGGAGGGCGGCGGCGGAGTCGCTCCGGCAGCTCGTGGATGATCACCGCGTGGCCGGCCGGCTCCGGGGGAACGAGTCGGCCCTGAGCGTCGCGGTGCGGGAGACGCTGCAGGAGGCGCTGGCGCATCCGTCCCGCGCGGACGGCCATGCGCTGCGCGACTTCTGCCAGCGGCGGGAATGGACCCTTGACGAGTTCGACGCGTTGGGGCATCACCTGCTCACGGCTGTGCTGGCCCAGCGGGTGGGCGTGGAGGCGCTGGTCCGGGTCGGTGCGGCGCTGACCCGCGTCCGCCAGCGCCTCGCAGGGCCGGCACCCGGCGGAGGGTCGCGCCCGGACCGGCGTGGCCGCAACAGCGCGTCCCGCCACTACGCCCCGCCCGCACACCTGCCGGTGCCGCCGAGCTGGCGGTGCAGCGGCTGCGCCGCCGCCTGGCCGTGTCCCACGAAGCAGAGCCAGCTGCTCGTCGAGTTCGGCGGCACGACCGCGGCGCTCGCCGTCTATCTCGGCGCCTGTCTCGTCGCCGCCACCAAGGATCTGCCGGCCCTGCCGCCCGCCCAGGCCAGGGCTCGTTTCCTGGGGTGGCTGCCGCGCCGGCGGTTCTGACTCAGCGGCCCGTGCGCGGCGCCTTGCTGCGGGTGATGACGCTGAACTGGCCCTGGGACTCCATCCGGACCTCCTTGACCTGGTCCAGGCGCTCCACTCCGTGCTGGCGGAGCTGGCTGAACAGCTCGTCCTCGGTGATCAGTTCCCGGCGCATGTTGCGGTGCAGGATGCGGCCGTCGCGGACGAGCAGCAGGGGGCCGGGGTTGACCAGGCGCGCGACCGCGGGCCAGCGGTAGGACAGCGCGTCGAGCAGGTACGCCCATCCGATGATCACGGCGACCAGCAGCATCCCGTCGGTGATGGACCGGTAGTCGTCGGCCATCGCGTTCTGCGCCGCGTCGGCGATCAGCACGATCACCAGCAGGTCGGTCACGCCGGTGCTGCCGCTCTCCCGTTTGAGCAGCACGCGGAGCAGGACGAAGATGGTCAGATAGACCACGCTGCCCCGCAACGCGATCTCCCACAGCGGGGTGTCGGGGATCAGCAGTTGCCGCCAGTCGCCCACGCCCGCTCCTACCCCGAACCCGCCGCCCCACACCCGGGGCGGTCACTGGTCGCCGTGGTTGCCCTGCCATTGCCCGCCGAGGGCGGGGGTGTCGGCGCGGATCGCGGTGTGGTTGCCGTCCAGGTCGTTCTCGACCACCCGGCAGTTCAGGCAACTGCCGCGCTCGGTGATCCAGATGCCGGCGGTCTGCGTACCGGAGCCGGTGTCCCGGATCAGATTTCCGCGCACGGTGACCGAGTCGCAGGTGGCGTTCAGCGTGACACCGGCCCGGTTCTCCGGGGGCGCCGGCAGCTCGTACGGCGTACCGGGCGACGGCGTGTCGGCACTCCAGGAGCTGTCGATGCCCGGACGGTTCGGCGCGAGCACGAGCGTCGTCTCGTCGTTGCTGGCGACCACCGCGAAGCGCCGGCCCACCCGCAGGCGCTTGCCCCGGTGCCCGTCCCGCGGCCAGCGGGCACGCTGGTCGACGAGCGTGGTCCCGGTGTAGCGGACCGACTCGCCGCCGCCGGTGGCGGCCGGGGCGCACTGGCGGCCGTTGTTGCGGATCCGGTTGTTGATGATCACCGCGTCGCGCAGCGGGCGGTCGGAGCGGATCCCGTCGAGGCTGTTGCCCCAGATGTCGTTGCTCTCGATGACGATCTCCTCGGCGGTGGCCCGGTTGCCCTCGCCGAGGTCCTGGTGGTGGTAGCCGTAGCGGCCGTTGCCGCTGATCCGGTTCCCCCGCACCGTGTAGGGACCCCGCGTGTTGCCGATGTTCACCCCGTCGCGCATGTTGCCGTCGATCAGGCAGTCGGTGAGCAGGCCACCCCGCCCGGGAACGCCTGTGGTGCCCTTCGCCGAGACCTGGAAGCCGGCCTCCAGGTTGCCGACCATCGTGCAGCCGGTGACGATCAGCCCGTCGGCGCCCCAGTCGGAGATGCCGAACCGGTTGCTCTCGGCGTGGCAGCCGATGATCCGGATACCCCGGGGCTGCGGCCGGCCGGCGTACTGCATCTCGACGAAGATCCCGTTGGTGGCGTTGCCGACGGCCGTGCAGTCGGCGATGGTCAGCCGCTCGACCGGCCCCCAACCGCCGATACCGATGCCGATGCCCGCGCCGCCCATCTCCAGGCCGTCGTCCATCCGGCCGCACTCCAGCACCCGGACGTTGTCGACCACGGTGTCCTGGAGGAAGTCGCAGCCGAACCCGGTGGCGGCGGTGTGGTGGATGAACAGGTTGCGGAAGACGCCACCGGTCACGTACTGCAATCCCAGCCCCTTGGCCAGCGGGTTGTAGTCGGCCGACGCGACCCCGGAGCCGTCGATCTCGAAGTCGGCGAACGTGCAGTGGGCGAGGTGCCGGTCCGGGCTCGCCCCGTGCTGCTCGGCGGTGTGGAACGCCAGCGGGACCGGCTGCGCCCGGTTGCCCTCGTTGCTCAGCACGAACCGGGTCACGCCCGGTCCGGCGCCGATGAGCGACACGCCGCTGCGCCAGACGGTGCCGGCGTCGCGGACGGCGTACACGCCGGGTGGGCAGTAGATGACGCGGGCCCGGCCGTCGGCGTCGTACGCGTCCCCGAGCCGGTCGACGAGTGCCGCCAGCGCCGGCTGGTCGTTCGTCACGCCGTCACCGGTCAGGCCGTGCTCCCGGGCGTCGCAGCGCAGCGGCGCGCCGGCCACGGCGTACCGGCGGACACCGGGAGCGGCCACGGCATCTCCCTCCGGCCGGGTGGGGCGCACGGGCGCGGCGCGCGGGCCGGCCGCCGCGTGAGCGGGATCTAGGAACACGGTACGTGGCGGCGGCCGCCGGCAGGCCCGGATCGACGAGGTGGGTGCCGCGGCCCCGCAAACGTTGGAAAATCTGTTCGGAACTTGCGGTCTTCTCGGGAAGCGGTTCACCGCGTCCCGAGCGGCGGGAATCGGCTCCGGGGTCGGACGGTCCGGTCCATGGTGGATCGCCGCTGGTGACAGGGAATTAGCACCCCTTCGTGTTGCCTGCTGGTTTCGAAAACTTTGCCGCAAGCTCTTGCAAAGACTTTCATGGATGGCGCATGGTGTTCGTCACCCGGGACGGCCGCCCCACCCCGCTCACCCTTTCGAACCACGGAAGAGGTCCCCCAGCCATGCATTCCGCCAGGCCGCACCCCCGTGGCCGTGCCGGTCGCCTGCTGCTCGCCGCCGCGCTCGTCGCGGCCGGCGGCACGGTCGCCGTCGCGGCTGCCACCACCGTCCCTGCCCCCGCCCGAGCCGCCGTAGCGCTCAACGACAGCGAGGTGACCGCCAACCTCTGGGAATGGAACTGGAACTCGGTCGCCGCCGCCTGCACCGACCACCTCGGACCCGCCGGCTACGGCGCCGTGCAGGTGGCCCCGCCGCAGGAGTCGGTGAAGCTGCCCGCGAGCGCCGACGGCGCGTACCCCTGGTACGAGGTGTACCAGCCGGTGTCGTACAAGCTGGACAGCCGGTTCGGCAACCGCCAGCAGTTCGCCGCCATGGTCACCGCCTGCCACAACGCCGGTGTGCGCGTCTACGTCGACGCGGTGGTCAACCACATGGCCGGCACCAACAACCCGGCCGGCACGCGCGGCTACGCCGGCACCGCGTTCTCCGGCTACGACTACCCGGCCGTGCCGTACGGCACCGGGGACTTCCACCGCCCCGGCGACAACTGCCCGACCGGCGGCGCGATCAGCGACTGGAACAACGAGTCCCAGGTGACCAGCTGCGAGCTGCTGTCGCTGTCGGACCTCTACACCGAGAAGGAAGCGGTCCGGAACAAGATCGCGGCGTACCTCAACGACCTGATCGGGCTCGGCGTCGACGGCTTCCGGGTCGACGCGGTCAAGCACATCCGCAAGGACGACTTCGCGGCAGTCCTCGGCAAGCTGAACGACACCGTCGCCGAGGGCCGGCGGCCGTACGTCGCGCAGGAGATCTTCGACGGCGCGAGCAACCCGGCGTTGCAGGCACGCGCGTACATCGGCAACGGCGACGTGCTCGACTTCGCGTACGCCAAGGGCATCCGCTCGGCGTTCCAGGGCTCCGTCTCGGCGCTGGCGAACGTGCCGAACTGGAACCTCGACGCGCCGAGCGCCAACGTCTTCTCCATGGTCACCAACCACGACCTGGAGCGCGACGGTGTGGTGCTGTCGTACAAGAACGGCTCCGACTACGTGCTGGCCAACTACTTCGCGCTGGCCTACCCGCACGGCAAGCCGTCGGTCTACGACAGCTTCACCTGGTCCGACCGCAACCAGTCCCCGCCGCACGACGGCACCGGACGGGTCACCGACACGGTCTGCGGCGCCGCCTGGACCTGCCTGAGCCGCAGCACCGGCGTCAAGGGCATGGTCGGCTGGGCCAACGCCGCCCGCCCGGTGAAGACGGTCTCGGACTTCACCACGGTGAACAGCAACGTGATCGGCTTCCACCGGGGCGACCGGGCGTGGATCGGCATCAACGACTCGAGCTCCGCCACCACCGCCACGTTCGTCACCGGGCTCGCCGACGGCCGGTACTGCGACGTCATCTCCGGCGTCGCCACCGGCAGCGGCTGCACCGGCTCCGCGGTGACCGTGTCCGGCGGCCGGGCCACTGTGACCGTCCCGGCCAACGACGCGGTCGCGATCCACGTGAACGCCCGGCCGGGCGAGAGCCCGTCCCCGACGGCCTCCCCGAGCGCCTCTCCGACCGTCTCGCCGAGCGCGTCGCCCACGGTCAGCCCGAGTGACCGGATCGCCACCACGTTCACGGTCACCGCCAATCTGGCCGCCGGGCAGGACGTCCGCGTCGTCGGCGGCATTCCCGAACTGGGCTCGTGGACGCCCGCGAACGGAGTCGAGCTCGTCGCGCAGGGCGGCGGCGTCTACCGCGCCACTGTCGGCCTGCCCCGGTCCACCGCCGTGGAGTTCAAGTTCGTCAAGCTCACCACCGCCGGCGCGGTCACCTGGGAATCCGGCGTGAACCGGACGCTCGCCACGCCGGTGACCGGCACGTACGCGGTGACCGAGACGTTCCGCGGCGACACCGTCACCACGGCGGTCGCCACCACGTTCTCCGTCACCGCGACCACCGTCTACGGGCAGAACGTGTTCGTCGTCGGCAACATACCGGCGCTGGGTGGCTGGAACCCGGCCGCCGCCGTCGCGCTCTCGTCCGCCGCCTACCCGGTCTGGCGGGCCACTGTCGACCTGCCCCCGAACACAGCCGTCGAGTACAAGTACGTCAAGAAGAACCCGGACGGCACTGTCACCTGGGAGTCCGGCGCGAACCGGACGCTCACCACGTCGGCCGGCGGCACCCGCACCGTCACCGACACCTGGCGCTGACGAACGTGCGGCCCGTCCCCGTCACCCCTGGGGGCGGGCCGCATGCGGTCAGGCCCGGACCCGGGCCTCGTCACCGGCCCGCGCCTCGGTGGCGGATCCTCCCCGGCGGCGTCCGCCGTGAGCCGCCGCCAGGGCGGCGGCCAGGCACACCACGGCGGCGACCACGAGCGGCGGCCGGCCGCCGGCGGCCACCGCCGCCGATCCGAGCGGGATGGCCAGCGTGATCGGGCCGAACATCGCCGTGTTCGCCGTCCCGGCGACCCGCCCCAGCATCGCCGGTGGCGTGTACGTCTGCACGGCGGTGACCGCCGCGACGAGCGTCCACGGCAGACCGACGCCGGCCACCGCCGAGGCGGCCACGGTGCCCGGCCACCACGGCAGGCAGCGCCCCAGACAGCCGGCGGCGAACAGGACCGCGCCCGCCACACCGACCGCGATCTCGCCGTGGCGACGGGCGAGCCGGCCGACCAGGAGTCCGGCGAGCAGCGACCCGGCGCCCTGTGCGCTCGCCAGCACACCGAGGAACGTCGACGGCAGCGCCAGGGCGGTCACCACCACGTCGTACAGCGCCGCGGTGGTGAAGCCGGACATCGCGATGGACACCGCCGCGAGCGCCACGGGTACGCGTACCGCCCGCCGGGCCAGGAGCGCGGTGAGCCCGTCCCGTACTCCCGCCCGGCGTGCGGCCGGGGGCGCGGGGACGGTCCGGGTCAGGCGCAACGCGCCGTACAGGGCGGCCACGAGCACCGGTACGGCGGCGGCGAGCACCGCGACGACGTGCCCGCCCCGCCACGCGTACAGGCCCGCCCCGGCCAGCGGCGCCACCAGCTTCGTGCCCTCCTGTGCGCTCGACCGCCAGCCGTTGACGTCGGCCAGCCGGGCCGGGGGGAGCGCGGCGGGCAGCAACGCTGTCTCGCCGGCGTCGACGAGCACGTAGCCGATGCCGTAGGCGAGCGAGACGGCGTAGATCAGCCACGTCTGACCGGACCCTCGTACCGCCAGCAGGCTCAGCAGCGCGGCGGCGAGCGCGAGGTTGACGCCGATCACCAGGGGGCGTCGGGGCACCCGGTCGAGCAGGCCGCCGAGCCACGGTCCGGCGAGCGTCGGGGCGTAGACGCAGAGACCGGCCAGCGCGGCGAGCCCGGTGGAGCCGGTGAGGTCCAGAATCCAGATGCCGGAGACCAGGGCCATGGCGCTGCCGCCGAGGCCGGCCAGCAGCGAGACGGCCACGAACAGGACGGCGTTGCGGCGCATGAGTCCCCCGAGAGCTGAGTCTGGAGGACTCATCCTCGGGACTTGAGCCGGGATGGAGCAATAGCTTCGAGCTGTGTCAATGTCCCGTTGACAAGGCGGCCGTGATGCGTCTGGCGCAATCGCGCACCGGGCCCGGCAGCCCGCGCCCGGCCCCGGCAAGGTCGTCGGCGAGGTGCGCGGCCAGCGCGTACAGCGGCCCGGCCGGGGCGTCGAGCGCGAGCGCCCAGGTGCGGCGCGTCAACGCGGCGCGGGGGAAACGGGCGTCCCACGAGCGGTCCGCCTCGATCCAGCGGTGCAGGTCGGCGACTGTCGCCCGGAGCGCCGGCACGTCGGGGGAGGCGGCCGGGTCGAGCGCGGACAGGCGGCCCCGCCGGGCCGTCACGAGACGCTGCCGGCGCTGCTCGGCGGCCTGCCGGCTGCCCAGGTCCAGCGCCCGCGCGATCTCGGCCCAGGTGGCGCCGTCGTGCCGGGCCCTGTCGATCAGGTCCAGCTCGCGGTCGTCCAGCCGGGCCCGGGCCGCGGCGATCTCGGACAGGCGGGCCAGGCTCACCGGTCAACGCTACATTGACACTTCCTCGCCGGGCGTCACTCCTCCGGGACGCCCGGGCCCACCTCGCCGCGCGCCAGGTGCTCGGCGTTGCGGTCGGCCTCGCTCTCCGCGTTCTCCGCCCCGGCGCCCGGATCCCGGGTACGCCGCCCCTCGGCGTCCTGGAACACCTGGCCGCGCTCGAGCGCGCCCTCCTGCTGCCGCTGGAACTGCTCCGGATCAGTCATGACCGTCAGGTGCCCCGGCGGTCGCCCGGCAAACCGGTACGTCAGCGCGGTGGCGCCACGTAGAGGGCGGTCCGGCAGCCGATCTCGCCGGGCTCCAGCCAGATCCGGTCGTACCCGGGAGACTCGATCCTCCCGGCCGGCGTGCGGACGAGCAGGAGGCAGTCCCGTTCCGCGGGTACGCCCACGGCGGCGACGAGCGCGCCCTCGTGCACTGTCGTGTCGACAGTGATCCAGTCCTGCGGGAAGGCCGCCCGCACCGCGCCCGCCAGCGTGTCCGGGGTGGCGGTGCGCAGCACGGCGGTCAGCCGCTGCTGCCCGTCCGCCGGCACCGCCGGCACCGGCGCGGCGGTCGGTGGCGGGGGAGCGGCGCCGCTCGGGCAGTCGATCTCGTGGTACGTCGTGTAGCGGTACAGCTCGAACTCGTAGCGGTAGCAGCGCGTGGCCTCACCGGCGCTGTTGCTCGCGCCACCGATCGACACCGGCGGCCGCTCCGGCACTGTCACCACGAACCGCACGTCGACTGTCGCCCGCTCGTCTCCGGCGGTGCGGCCGGACCAGGCCAGCGCCTCCCGCCGGAGCGTCGCACCGCCGCCCGACGCGGCGTCCTCCGGTTTCCGGACGATCTCGGCCGCCGCGATCGACCCGGCGTCGCGCACCCGGTTGCGGTGGCCCAGCTCCGTGTTGAGCTGCTTGGCCTCCGCCGCCGCGGTGTCGCGCGCCAGCGCGTCGCCGCTCTCCTCCCCGACCCCCTTCCCGCACCCCGCCGACGCGAGGAGGAGCACCGCGAGCGCGCAGCGGATCCACAGGTGACGGGACGGACGATTCGACCCGTGAGCGCTGCGTGTCCGGTTCACCGCGCGGACGTTACCGGCGAGCCGGGCGCCGCGCTGCCCCGTACGCGGGGGCCGTTGGTCCCGGATCCGACAGGCCCTCGGCCCTGCGATCCGAGCCCGTCCGCGCGGCATGCTGGGATTGCCCGGCACGGGCGGCGACGACATGGAGGACGATGTGGTGATCAACGGCGGGCCCGGTACAGCGACGACGCCCACCGAGATCTCTCCGGCCCTCGCGACCGGGCTCGGCTCGGCCGAGGCGGCCGCCCGGCTGCGCGCCGACGGGCCGAACACGGTGGCCGCCCCGCGCAAGCGCGGGCTGGCCGGCCGGGTGTTCCGCCAGCTCACCGACCCGCTGGTGGCGCTGCTGCTGGCCGCCGCCGTGGTGACCACGCTGCTGCGTGACTACCCGGACACCGCCGTGATCGTGCTGGTCGTCCTGATCAACACGGCGATCGGCGTGGTGCAGGAGGTACGCGCCGACCGGGCCGTCGCCGCGCTTGACCGGCTCGCGGCACCGACCGCGCGTGTGGTCCGCGACGGCCGTGACCTCGTGCTGCCCGCGGCCGACCTGGTCCGCGGCGACCTGGTCCGGCTGGAGGCCGGCGACGTGGTGCCCGCCGACCTCGATCTCACCGACGCGGTACGCCTCAGCCTGGACGAGTCGGCGCTGACCGGCGAGTCGGTGCCGGTGGCCCGGGTCGCGGGGGAGGAGGCGAGCGCCGGCACGGTGGTCACCACCGGCCGCGCCACCGGAACCGTGGCGCGCACCGGCGCGGCGAGCGCGCTGGGCCGGATCAGCGCGCTGGTCGCGGCGACCCGGCCGGCGCCCACCCCGCTGCAACGACGCCTGTCCTCGCTCGGCCGGGTGCTCGGCCTGACCGCCGTGGTGCTCTCCGGGCTGGTCTTCGCCATCGGCGTGCTCGACGGGCGGCCGGTCACGCAGATGGCGGTCACGGCCGTCAGCCTCGTGGTGGCCGCCGTGCCGGAGTCGCTGCCCGCCGTCGTCACGCTGGCGCTCGCCCTGGGCGCGCGCCGGATGGCCGGCAGCCGCGCCATTCCCCGCCGGCTGCACGCGGTCGAGACCCTCGGCTCGGTCACCGTGATCGCCTCCGACAAGACCGGCACGCTCACCGAGGGCCGGATGGCGGTGCAGTACGCGGTCGTCCCCGGCCGCGACCGCTACGCCGTCACCGGCACCGGCTACGCGCCCGACGGCGAGGTGCACCACCGGGGCGAGCCGGTGAGCGCCCCCGACGAGCTGCGCGCCCTCGCCCGGGCCGGGCTGCTCTGCAACGACGCCACAGTGACGCAACCGACCGACGAGCGGCCGGAGTGGACAGCGATCGGTGACCCGCTGGAGGCGGCGCTCGTCACGTTCGGCGCCCGCTGCGGCCTGGACCCGGACACCACCCGCGACGCCTGGCCCCGGGTGGCGGAGGCCCCGTTCGACCAGGACCTGCGCCGGATGACCACCGTGCACCGCCGCTGCGACGGACGCTACCTGGTGGTCTGCAAGGGCGCCCCGGAGAACCTGCTGGCCGCGCCGCTGGTGGACGCCGACGCCGCGGAACTGGCCGAGCTGACCGACGCCGCGCACCGGCTCGCCGCCGAAGGCCTACGGGTGCTGGCGGTGGCCTCCGCCGTGGTCGACACCCTGCCCGACCCGGCCCGGCCGGCTGGCCTGCGCCCGCTCGGCCTGGTCGCGGTCGGCGACCCGCTGCGCGCCGCGGCGCCCGGCATCGCCGCGGGCTTCGAGGAGGCCGGCATCCGGCTGGTCCTCATCACCGGCGACCACCCGGCGACCGCCGCCGCCATCGGCGGACGGCTCGGGCTCTGGCGCGACGGCGACCCGCTCGCCAACGGTGACGACGGCGACCTGGGCCGGGCCCACCCCGACACCCGGGTGTACGCGCGGACCCAGCCGGAGCAGAAGCTCGACATCATCGCCGGCCTCCAGACCCGGGGGCACGTGGTGGCGATGACCGGCGACGGCGTCAACGACGCCCCGGCGCTGCGCCGCGCGGACATCGGCGTGGCGATGGGCGGCGGCACCGAGGTGGCCCGGCAGGCCTCCGACCTGGTGCTCGTCGACGACGACCTGACCACTGTGGCGACCGCCATCGGCGAGGGCCGCCGGATCTACGACAACATCCGCCGGTTCCTGCGCTACGCGCTCGCCGGTGGCGTCGCCGAGATCGCGGTGATGCTGCTCGGTCCGCTGTTCGGCCTGCCGGTGCCGCTGCTGCCGGCGCAGATCCTCTGGATCAACCTGCTCACCCACGGCGTCCCCGGCGTGGCGCTCGGCGCGGAGCCGGCCGAGCCGGGCACGCTGCGCCGGCCGCCCCGCTCTCCGCAGGAGTCGGTGCTCGGCGCCGGCCTGGGCCGGGACGTGCTGCTCACCGGCGGGCTGATCGCCGCGGCGACGCTCGGTGCCGGGGTGTGGGCCGCGGCGGCCGACCGGCCGTGGCAGTCGGTGGTGTTCGTGGTGCTCGGCCTGGCCCAGCTCGGCGTGGCGCTGGCGGTCCGCGCGATCCGTACCCCGGGCTCCCGGGAGCGCAACCTCGCGCTGCCGGTGGCGGTCGCGATCTCCGCGGTCCTCCAGGTGGCCGGCGTGCTGCTGCCGCCGCTGCGCGAGCTGCTCGGCACGTCCCCGCTCAGCGCGCTGGACCTGCTCGCGTGCGCCGCGATCGGCGTGCTGCCCGGGCTGGTGCTGCGGCTGACCCGCCGCTTTCGCGGGACCAACGGCCCTCGGGCCGGGACCCCGGACCCTGCCGGGCCGGCCGCCTGACGGGCAGGCTGAGGACGAGTGAAGGAGGACGTCATGACGATCCACGCGCAGGCCCCCGTCGTGGTGGGTGTGGACGGCTCCGCCGCCTCGCTGGACGCGGTCCGGGTCGCAGCCCGCGAGGCCGCCGACCGGAACCGGCCGCTGCAGGTGGTGCACGCGTTCATCTGGCCGCTGACCCGCGCGCCGCTCACCCCGGCCCCGGGTGCGCCCGCCGGCGCCGGCCTGCGCAACCAGGCCGAACGGTGCGTCGCCGAGGCGGTCGCCGAGGCCGGCAAGGTCGCGCCGGACGTACCGGTCACCGGCGTGGTGGTCGACGGCGCGCCCGCGGCGGTGCTGGTCGCCGAGTCCCGGGGCGCGGCGCTGATCGTGCTCGGCCACCGCGGCCTGGGCGGGTTCGCCGGCCTGCTGATCGGCTCGGTCACGCTCCAGGTGTCGGCCCGCGCGCACTGCCCGGTGCTGGTGACGCGCGGCGAGGCGCGCGCCGACGGCCCGGTCGTGGTGGGTGTGGACGGCTCCGAGCTGTCCACCGCGGCGGTCGGCTTCGCGTACGAGGAAGCCGCTCGCCGGGGCGCGTCGCTGATCGTGGTGCACGCCTGGCTGTACCCCACTCCCATCGGCCCCGGCGACATCCTGCCGCTGGTGTACGACCCCGAGGCCTTCGCCGAGGAGTCCCGGCGGGTCGTCGCCGAGTCGATCGCCGGGTGGGCCGAGCCTTACCCGGACGTGCCGGTGCGGCAGCGGTCGATCCGCGGCACCCCGGCCCGGGTGCTGGTGGAGGAGTCGAGGGACGCCCAGCTGGTGGTGGTCGGCGCACACGGCCGTGGCGCGCTGGGCGGGTTGCTGCTCGGCTCGGTCAGCCACGCGGTGCTGCACCACGCCCACTCGCCGCTGGTGATCGTGCGCGAGGGCGCCTGACGCCCGGACGGCGCCTGACGCCGTCACAGCGCCTGACGCCGCGACGGCGTCAGGCGCTGCGGACCGTGGTGAGGTCGGCCAGCCCGGAGATGGTCAGCAGCGGCTCCAGCAGCGGGCCGGCGATCAGCGCGATCCGGTCGGCGTGCGGGAACAACGCGGCCAGCCCGGCGCTGTCCAGGTACTCCACCTTGGTGAGGTCCACGACCAGCGGCTCCCCGCCGGGGCGTACCGCTTCGGCCAGCGCGTCGGCGAAGGCGGACGCGTTGCTCATGTCGATCTCACCGACGGCGGCCAGCACCCGGGCGCCGTCGGGACTGTCGCTAGTGGTCAGCGTCAGGGACGTGCTCATGGCCTGATCCTCGCCTGCATGTCGACTGTGGTGCCGGTGGCCGCCGGGGTGACGCTGATGTCGTCCATCAGCGCGCGCATGAGCACGAGTCCCCGGCCGCGGTGCGGGTCGGGGGGCCGGTTCCGGTCCCGCCATCGGCCGCTGTCGGTGACGCTCAGGCGCAGGTCGCCGGCCGTGGCGGCGGCGCGCAGCCGGATCCGCCCGCCCGGATCGTCGCGGTGCCCGTGCTCGATCGCGTTGGCGCACGCCTCGCCGGCCGCCACCAGGATGTTGTAGGCGTGGCCCGGGGCCAGCCCGCAGCGGTCCAGCCATCCGCGCAGCGCGGTGCGGACCTCGGCCAGCCGGGTCGACTCGGCCGGGAACTCCAGCTCCAGCGGCCCGGGGTGGCGGTAGAGCAGCAGCGCCACGTCGTCGTGGTAGCCGCCGTCCGGGGTGAGCCGCTCCATGATCTCGGTCGCCAGGACCTCGACCGGCGCCTGGTGTCCCTGCTGGATGGCGTCGGTGGCGCGGGCGATGCCGGCGGTGATCGGCTGGCGGCGGCGTTCCACCAGGCCGTCGGTGTAGAGCATCAGCGTGGCGCGTGGCTGCACCGTCGCCTCCGCCTCCGGGCGCTCCTGGCCCGGGCGTACGGCCAGTGGCCGGGACCGGCCGTGCTGCAGCAGCTCGGGAGTGCCGTCGGCGCGGACCACGATGGCCGGCGGGTGACCGGCGCTGGAGTAGCGCATCAGGCCGGTGGCCGGGTCCAGCACACCGCAGAAGACGGTGGCGCAGGACGCGCCGGGCAGCAGCGCGGCGAACCGGTCCATGGCCACGAGCGTCCGGGACGGGCTCGGGTCCTGCAACAGCAGGGCGCGGCAGGCGCTGCGCAGCTGCCCCATCACCGTCGCGGCCTGAAGGCCGTGTCCCACGCAGTCGCCGACCACGATGCCGATGCGCCCGTCCGGCAGCTCGACGGTGTCGTACCAGTCGCCGCCGACCTTGAGCGGCATCGCGGCGGGGGAGTACCGCACCGCGAAGCCGGCGGGCAGCTGCGCCGGACCGAGGATCGCCCGTTGCAGGGCCAGCGCGGTCTCCCGCTGCTGGTCGATCTGGTGCACCCGGTGCAGCGCCTGACCGATGTGGCCGGCCAGCAGCGCCAGCAGGGTCTGGTCCTGTTCGGTGAACGGCCGCTTCTCGCCCAGGTCGATCCAGAGCGCCATGGTGCCGTCCGGGTGCTCGACGGCGATGCCGGCGCCGTGGGTACGCGTCGCCACCGGGGTCAGCAGCGGAGTGTCCCGCAGCGCGAGCAACGCCTGCCGGCGCTCCGGCGGCAACGTCTCCCACCGTGCCGCCGGGTCGGTGGCGGTCACGTCGGGGGCGGGCAGGCCGCCGAAGACGGCGGTGAGCACGCCGGCCGCCCGCCACAGCTTGCGCAGCTCGTCCAGCACGCCGAGCAGCGCGTCGGTGAGGTCGTCCGCCTGCGACAGCCGCATGCTGAGCCCGGCCAGGGCGGTCTCCCGCTGCACCGCGTAGTGCTCGGCGGTGACGTCGCGGAAAGTGCCGACGATCATCCGGCGGCCGTTGTCCGGGTCGTCGACCCGGTTGAACGCCGCCGAGATCCAGATCCGGTGCCCGTCGCGGTGGGTCACCGGCACGGTGTAGGTGCCCCGGGTCTGCCCCACGAGCGTCGAGAACGCGGCCGCCACCTGGCGGTGCGCCTCGGGCTCGGCCTCCCGGTCCGGCCACCACGGGTGCACCGCCGGATAGGGCAGCCCCTCGGTCCCGTAGCCGAGGATCGCGGTGAACGCCGCGTTGATCTCCACCACCGCGCCGTCCTCGTCGCAGACGAAGAAGGCCTCCTGCAACGAGTCGACGAGCGCGGTACGCCAGCGGGCGTGGTGGTTGCGCAGCCGGGCCAGCTCCACGTTCGCGCGGACGCGGGCCAGCAGCTCGGCCGCCGGGAACGGCTTCACCAGGTAGTCGTCGGCACCGGCCTCCAGCCCCTCGATCGAGGCCTCCTGACCGGCGCGGGCGGACAGCAGCAGCACCGGAGTACCGGCCGTACGCTGGTCGCCGCGCAGCGCGGCCACCAGTTGCAGACCGTCGAGCCGGGGCATCATCACGTCGCTGACCACCAGGTCGGGGGTCCGCGCGCGGGCGGCGTCCAGCGCGGCCCGCCCGTCGGCGACCGCCTGCACCTCGTGCCCGGCCGTACGCAGCAGCCGGGTGAGGTACTCCCGCATGTCGGCGTTGTCGTCGGCCACCAGGACGCGGGCCGGCGCCCCGCCGGGCAGCGGCTGGACCGGCACGCCGGCCGGGTCGTCCCCGCTGACGGCGGCGTCCGGATCGGCGGGCAGCCAGCGCAGCGCCTCCTGCACGAACGGCTCGGCCGACGCCGGCGTCCGCCCGGTGCCCGCCGGGGCGAGCGCGTCGGCGGGCAGGTGCGCGGTGCCGAACGGCAGCCGGATCGTGAAGGTGGTGCCCCGGCCCACTGTGCTCTCGGCGTCGATCTGGCCGCCGTGCAGCGTGACCAGCTCCTTGACCAGAGCGAGGCCGATCCCGCTGCCCTCGCCGGAGCGGGAGCGGGCGTTCTCGATGCGGTGGAACCGTTCGAACAGGCGGGGCATCTCGTCGGCGGGTACGCCGATGCCGGTGTCGGAGATCCGCACCACGACGGTCTCGCCCTCGCCGCGAAGCTCCACCCGGATCGTGCCGTCGAAGGTGAACTTCAGCGCGTTGCTGAGCAGGTTCAACACCACCTTCTCCCACATGCCGCGGTCCAGGTGCACCGGTTCGGGCAGGGGCGGGCAGTCGACCTCGAAGGACAGGCCGGCCCGTTCGATCGCGGACCGGAACACGCTGGCCAGGTCGGCGGTCACAGCGGCCAGGTCCACCGGCTCGTAGCGGGCCTGCATCCGCCCGGCCTCGATGCGGGAGAAGTCGAGCAGGCTGTTCACCAGCTTGCCCAGGCGCAGCCCGTTGCGGCGGATGACGTCCAGCTCGGCGCGGACCTGATCGTCGGCTTCCGGCAACCGGCCGCGCAGCTCGTCCAGCGGCCCCATGATCAACGTGAGCGGGGTGCGGAACTCGTGGCTGATGTTGGAGAAGAACGCGGTCTTCGCGCGGTCCAGCTCGGCGAGCTCCTCGGCGCGCCGCTGCTGCGCCTGATAGCTGCGGGCGCTGGCGATACCGGTCGCCAGATGCCCGGCGGTCAGCTCCACGAAGCCGCGGTACCCGTCGTCCAGCGCCCGGTAGCGGTTCAGCCCGGCGACCAGGAACCCGTACGGCGCGCCGCCCTGCTGCCGCAGCGGCACCAGGAGCGCCTCGGCCGGCGCGGCGGGCCAGACACCCGCCGGCAGGTCCGTGAAGGCGGGGCCGTCGAGCGCGACCCGCACCGGATCGCCCTCGGTCAGGGCGCCGGCCGGCCACGGGGCGGCCGGGTCGCCGGGGGACAGCGTGGCCGGGGCCGCCGGGTGGTCCGCCGCCAGCCCGGTCGCCTCCACCAGCCGGGCGCCGCCGTCGTCGTCGTACAGGTAGGTGAGGGTGAACGGCAGGTCCTGCGGGTTGCGCGCCAGCTGGCGGCTGACGAACGCGAGCGTCTCCTGCTCGGTGCGGATGACGCTCGGGTCCGAGCCGAGGTCGCGCAGCGTGGCCATCCGCCGCTCACCGATGACCCGCTCGGTGTCCTCGCTGACCACGCAGAGCATCCCGACCAGGCTGCCGTCGTCGGCGCGCAGCGGGCTGTAGGAGAACGTGTGGTACGTCTCCTCCCGGTAGCCGGCGCGCTCCAGGAACAGCAGCAAACCCTCGTCCCAGGTCGCCTCGCCGGTGCGCAGCACGGTGTCGACGCGGGGACCGATGTCGTCCCAGATCTCCGCCCACACCTCGTTCGCCGGACGCCCCAGCGCCCACGGGTACTTGCGGCCGAGCGTGTCCCGCCGGTAGGCGGCGTTGCAGAAGAAGCTGAGCTGCGGCCCCCAGGCCATCCACATCGGGAATCGGGAGGACAGCAGGATCCGCACCGCGGTCCGCAGGCTCTGCGGCCAGGTGTCCGGCGGGCCCAGGGGGTGCGCCGACCAGTCGATCCGCGCCAGGTCGGGCCCGATCTCCCCGTCGACGGCGAAGACGTCGGCACGCGTACGCGGGTCGGTGTCAGCGCCGCTCATCGCACGAGTCTCCCCCACCCCACCCGATCCCGCTCGTCCGGGCCGCGTCGCACCGCGGCCCCGTGGCCGCTTCTTGCCCCGTGGCGCCCACGCCACTCCACCAGGGGCGGGGAGATCTGGCTCACGTGCCGGGGGCGGGCCGGGGCAGGGGGACGGCGACCACAAAACGAAAGGCAAGGAGACAGGTCTCCTCGCCACTATCAACATATATCGCACCCCGGGTCTTGCCGCAAGGCCCCGGTCATGCCGCACAATCATCGGCCGACGCGGGTTGAGCTGCGAAAACGGGGGCACGGCATGACCGGACGGTATGTGTGGGAACTGCACGAGGTGGACGAGACGCGGATCGGCGCGGTCGGTGGCAAGGGCGCGCATCTGGGGGTGCTGACGCGGATCGACGGGGTGCGCGTACCCAGTGGTTTCTGCGTCACCACCGACGCCTTCCGGCTGGTGGCGCGGACGCCGGCGCTGGCCGGTCCGCTGGACCGGCTCGCCCGCGCGGACGCGGACGACCCGGCGGCGATCCGGACGGCCGCCGCCGAGGTCCGTCGCGCCGTCGAGCGGACCGCGCTGCCGGGCGACGTCGCGGCGGCGGTCACCGCCGCGCTGGCCCGGCTCGGTCCGGACGCCGCGTACGCGGTGCGGTCGAGCGCGACGGCGGAGGATCTGCCCACCGCCTCGTTCGCGGGCCAGCAGGACACCTACCTGAACGTGGTGGGCACGGCCGAGGTGCTGCGGCACGTCAGCCGCTGCTGGGCCTCGCTGTTCACCGACCGGGCGGTGACCTACCGGCGGCGCCACGGCATCGACGACCGGGCCGTGGACATGGCAGTGGTGGTGCAGCGGATGGTCTTCCCGGACGCGGCCGGGATCATGTTCACCGCCGACCCGGTCACCGGGAACCGGACGGTGGTCTCGGTGGAGGCCGGCTTCGGGCTCGGCGAGGCCCTGGTCTCCGGCCTGGTGAACCCGGACGTCTTCACGGTGCGCGACGGCGCTGTGGCCGGCCGGACGATCGGCGCGAAGTCGCGGGCGGTGCACGCGGTGCCCGGCGGCGGCACCCGGGAGACGCCCGTCGACCCGGCGCGGCAGGCGTCTCCCGCGCTGACCGACGCGCAGGCGGTACGCCTCGCCGAGCTGGGCCGGCGGATCGAGGCGTACTTCGGCCGCCCGCAGGACATCGAGTGGGCCATCACCGGGGACGACATCCACGTCCTGCAGAGCCGGCCGATCACCACGCTGTTCCCGGTGCCGGCGGCCGCCGCCGACGGGCGGTTCCACGTCTACCTGTCGGTCGGCCACCAGCAGATGATGACCGACGCCATGAAGCCGCTGGGCCTGTCGATGTGGCGGCTGACCGCCATGGCCCCGATGCACGAGGCGGGCGGCCGGCTGTTCGTCGACGCCACGCCGCACCTGTCCACGGCGGCGGGTCGTACCGCGTTCCTGGGCATGATCGGCCGGGCCGACCCGCTCACCCGGGACGCGCTGGAGACGGTCCTCGCCCGCGGCGTCGTGCCGGTCGCGCCGGACCCGGACCCGGCCGGCCCGCCCGCCGGCGGGCCGCCACAGCCGATCGACACCGACCCGGCGCTCGTCGCCACGCTCGTCGAGCGCAGCCAGGCGTCAGTCGCCGCGCTGCGCCGCGACGTCGGCACCCGGTCCGGACCCGAGCTGTTCGACTTCCTGACCGAGGCGTTCGCCGAGCACAAGCGGGTGCTCACCGATCCGCTGAGCGGCCAGGCGATCATGGCGGGGATGCAGGCCACCTGGTGGCTCAACGACAAGCTGGGGGAGTGGCTCGGCGAGCGCGACGCGGCCGACACGCTCACGCTGTCCGCGCCCGGCAACGTCACCTCCGAGATGGGGCTGGCGCTGCTCGACGTGGCCGACGTGATCCGCGCGTACCCCGAGGTGGTGACGTTCCTGCGGGACGTCGCCGACGACGGCTTCCTGGACGACCTGCCGAAACTGCCGGGCGGCGCGCAGGCGCGCCAGGCCATCGAGGGCTACCTCGACCGGTACGGCATGCGCTGCGTCGGCGAGATCGACATCACCCGGCCGCGGTGGAGCGAACGCCCGGCCACGCTCGTGCCGCTGATCCTCGACAACGTCCGCAACTTCGCCCCGGGCGCCGCCGCGCGCCGCTTCGCGCAGGGCCGGGAGCGGGCCGAGGCGAAGGCCCGGGAGGTGCTCGACCGCCTGCGCGCGCTGCCCGACGGTGAGCGCAAGGCCGCCGAGACGCAGGCGATGATCGAGCGGGTACGGACGTTCGTCGGCTACCGGGAGTACCCGAAGTACGACATCGTGAGCCGCTACTCCGTCTACAAGCAGGCGCTCATGGCCGAGGCCGGCCGGCTGGCGCGCGCCGGTGTGCTCACCGCTGCCGAGGACGTCTTCTACCTGACGTTCGACGAGTTCCGCGAGGTGGCGGCCACCGGCCGGGTCGACGCCGGGCTGATCCGCGGGCGCCGGGAGGAGTTCCGGGCGCACCAGGCGCTCACCCCGCCCCGGGTCCTCACCTCCGAGGGCGAGGCGCTCAACGGCTCGTACCGTCGCGACGACGCGCCCGCCGGCGCCCTGGTCGGGCTGCCGGTCTCGGCCGGCGTCGTCGAGGGACGGGCGCGGGTCGTGACGGACCTGGCCGGCGCCGACCTGGAGCCGGGCGACATCCTCGTCACCGCGCACACCGACCCGAGCTGGACGCCGCTGTTCGTGGGCGCCGCCGGCCTGGTGACCGAGGTGGGCGGCCTGATGACGCACGGCGCGGTGATCGCCCGGGAGTACGGCCTGCCGGCCGTGGTGGCGGTGCCGGACGCGACCCGGCTGATCCGCGACGGCGGGCGGATCCGGGTGCACGGCACCGACGGGTACGTCGAGCTGCTGTCCTGACCGGCGCGGCATGCTCGATGATGGATGTGCGGCGAGCGGGGAGGCGCGATGCGGATCGGGGAGTTGTCGGCGCGTACCGGGGTCAGCGCCCGGTCCATCCGGTACTACGAGCAGCAGGGCCTGCTCGCCGCCGTGCGCACCGCGAGCGGGCAGCGGGTCTTCGCCGAGTCGGCGGTGGACCGGGTCCGGCTCATCCAGCGGCTGTTCGACGCCGGGCTGAGCAGCCGCCGGATGGCCGAGCTGCTGCCCTGCGTGACCGATCCGGAGATCCGCACCTCGTGGCTCACCGACCGGCTGCGGGAGGAGCGGGCCCGGATGACCGCCGAGATGGCACGGCTCGCGCACGCCGTCGCGGTGCTCGACGACGTGGTGTCCGACATGACGGTGACCGAGGACACCCGGGATCCGGCCGCCTGAGGGCTTGCCCTTGACACCGGTGTCAACTCCTAGCGTCGGGTCCATGAACGCGACCCTGGACACCGCGTCGCCGGTGGCGCCGCTGCTGGAACCCGTCACCGTCGCCGGACTGCCGCTGCCGTCCCGCTTCGTGATGGCGCCGATGACCCGTAAACGCGCGCCGGGCGGCGTGCCGACGCCGGAGATGGCCGACTACTACCGGCGCCGCGCCGCGGCCGGCATCGGCCTCGTCGTCACCGAGGGCGTGCTCGTCGACCATCCCAGCGCCGGGCACGAGGACACGGTGCCCCGGATGACCGCCGGCGCCGCGGAGGCCGGCTGGCGGGGCGTGGTCGAGGCGGTGCACGCCGCCGGCGGCCGGATCGCCGCGCAGCTGTGGCACCTGGGCAGCCTGCGCGAGCCGGTGGACGGCCGTCCGGCCTGGACCCCCTCGGGGGTACGCGAGCCGGGTCGCCCGGCGCCGCACGCGATGACCGCAGCGGACGCGGACGTGCTGCTGGCGGCGTACGCGGACGCGGCAGCGGTCGCCGTGCGGGCCGGGTTCGACGCGATCGAGATCCACGCCGCGCACGGTTACCTGCTGGACGAGTTCCTGTGGCCGTACACGAACCGCCGGACCGACGCGTTCGGCGGCTCCCCGGCGCGGCGGGCGGCGTTCCCGGCCGCCGTGGTGCGTGCGGTACGCGCGCAGGTCCCGGCTCCCCGCCCGGTGATCGTGCGGTTCTCCCAGTTCAAGGAGCGGGCGTTCGACGCGCGGATCGCCGAGAGCCCGGCCGAGCTGGCGCAGATCCTCACCGCGTTCGCCGAGGCGGGCGCGGACGTGCTGCACGCCTCGCAGCGCCGTTTCTGGCAGCCGGCGTTCCCCGGTTCGGCGCTGAACCTGGCCGGCTGGGCGAAGCGTCTCACCGGTCTGCCGTCGATCACAGTGGGCTCGGTCGGGCTGCGGCGGGACTTCCTGCGCCCGGACGGCCCGGAGTCGGTGGCGGGCCTGGCCGCGCGGCTGGCGGACGGGGAGTTCGACCTGGTGGCGCTCGGTCGCGCGCTGCTGGGCAACCCGGCGTGGGTGACGCACGCCGCCGCCGGACGGGTGGGCGAGATCGTCGACTACCGCAAGGCGCACGAGGACGTGTATCCCTAGGGCCGGGGCGCCCGCGGGGGTTGACGCCGGGGGATGTTATCGCTCACAGTCGATGGCAGGGCACGAGCGCCGCAAGGCTCACCGGGCGAGCCGCGCTGGTCGTACCTCGACACCACCGCCACCGGACGCGGGGGTCGAGGAGCCGCACACCACCATCGCGCAACCCCCGGAAGAGGAATCCGCATGAGACGAAAGAGAGCCTTGCTGACCACCGGCATCCTGGCCGGCGCGCTCGCCGCCGGGATGGCTGTGGCCCTGGCGCCGGCCGCGAGCGCGGGCACCACGCTGCGCGCGGCGGCGGCCGAGAAGGGCCGCTACTTCGGCGCCGCTGTCGCCACCGGCAAGCTGTCCGACAACACGTACGCCACGGTGCTGAACCGCGAGTTCAACTCCGTGGTGGCCGAGAACGAGATGAAGTGGGACGCCACCGAGCCGCAGCAGGGGCGGTTCACCTACACCGGCGGCGACCGGCTGGTCAGCCACGCCCGCGCGAACGGGATGTCGGTGCGCGGGCACGCCCTGCTCTGGCACCAGCAGCAGCCGGGCTGGGCGCAGAGCCTGTCCGGCAGCGCGCTGCGCAACGCCGCGATCAACCACGTCACCCAGGTCGCCACCCACTTCCGCGGGCAGATCTACGCCTGGGACGTGGTGAACGAGGCGTTCGCCGACGGCGGCAGCGGCGGACGCCGCGACTCGAACCTGCAGCGCACCGGCAACGACTGGATCGAGGCGGCGTTCCGGGCGGCCCGCGCCGCGGACCCGGGCGCGAAGCTCTGCTACAACGACTACAACACCGACGGCATCAACGCGAAGTCGACGGGCATCTACAACATGGTGCGCGACTTCAAGTCGCGTGGCGTGCCGATCGACTGCGTCGGCTTCCAGTCGCACCTGGGCACCACGATTCCCGGTGACTACCAGGCCAACCTCCAGCGCTTCGCCGACCTGGGCGTGGAGGTGCAGATCACGGAGCTGGACGTGATGACCGGCGGGAACCAGGCGAACATCTACGCCACCGTCACCCGCGCCTGCCTGGCGGTGTCGCGCTGCACCGGCATCACGGTGTGGGGCGTGCGGGACTGCGACTCGTGGCGCGGCTCGGACAACGCGCTGCTGTTCGACTGCTCGGGCAACAAGAAGGCGGCGTACAACGCGGTGCTGGACGCGCTCAACGCGGGCGGGAACAACCCGCCGCCGCCGACCACGACCCCGCCGCCGAACAACCCGACCACGCCGCCGCCGGGTCAGGGCGGGTGTACGGCATCGGTGACGCTGAACTCCTGGACCGGTGGCTTCGTCGCCAACGTGAAGGTGACAGCCGGCTCGTCGGGCACCCGGGGATGGACGGTCACCATGACGCTGCCGGGCGGCGCGAGCATCACAAACACCTGGAGCGCCACCGCGAGCGGTAACAGCGGCACGGTGCGGTTCACGAACGTCGACTACAACGGCGAGCTCGGCGCCGGTCAGAGCACCGAGTTCGGGTTCCAGGGCAACGGCAGCGGATCGGGCATGACGCCCACCTGCTCCGCGACCTGAGCCGGGCCACCGCGGGGGCGGCACGTCGCCGCCCCGCCGCGTCGCCGCTCCCGCGATGCCCCGTCACGTCGTCCCGTCCGACCTGGACTGCCGTCTCTGTTACGAGAAAGAGACATGCGCATTTCGCGCGATTGGTTGACGGGGCAACTTGTGAGCGTTAACACTCCCCGTGAGGGTTACCTGTGTCACAGGGACCGCCACGACAGGGAGGACGCTCGTGCGCAGACGACTTCTGGCCGCACTCAGCGGTGCCGCGCTCGCGATCAGCCTGGCCGCCTGCAGCGGCGAGGGCGCGGGAGGCGGCGGAGACACCAGCTCGGCCAAGCCCGGCGACCTGACGATCGGCGTCTCGATGCCGACGCAGACCTCGGAACGGTGGATCGCCGACGGCAACTCGGTGAAGGAGAAGCTCCAGGCGAAGGGCTACAAGGTCGACCTCCAGTACGCCGGGGACGACATCCCGACCCAGTCGCAGCAGATCGACCAGATGATCACCCAGGGCGCGGACGTGCTGGTCATCGCCCCGATCGACGGCACCGCGCTCAGCGGCCAGCTCCAGGCCGCCGCGGCGGCGAAGATCCCGGTCATCTCCTACGACCGGCTCATCCGCAACAGCCCGAACGTCAGCTTCTACGTCAGCTTCGACAACTACAAGGTCGGCGTGGCGCAGGCCAACGCGCTCCTGGTCGGGCTCGGCCTGCTCACCAAGGACGGCGCCAAGGGCACCGCGACCGGCCCGTTCAACGTGGAGCTGTTCGCCGGCTCGCTCGACGACAACAACGCCGGGTTCTTCTTCAACGGCGCGATGGACACGCTCAAGCCGTACTTCGACGCCGGGACGCTGAAGGTCAAGTCCGGGCAGACCAAGATCGAGCAGGCCGCCATCCTGCGCTGGCAGCAGGAGACCGCGCAGAAGCGGATGGAGGACCTGCTCACCTCCAGCTACAACGACGGCAGCAAGGTCGACGGCGTGCTGTCGCCGTTCGACGGCCTGTCCCGGGGCATCATCACCGCGCTGCAGAACGCCGGCTACCGCGGCGGCGCCAAGAAGATGCCGGTGGTGACCGGCCAGGACGCCGAGGTCGCCTCGGTCAAGCTGATCAACGACGGCGTGCAGAGCTCGACGGTGTTCAAGGACACCCGGCTGCTGGCCGAGCAGGCGGTGATCGCCGCCGAGGCGTTCCTGCGCAAGGAGGAGCCGAAGGCCAACGAGACCAAGGCGTACAACAACGGCGTCAAGGTGGTGCCCGCGTTCCTGCTGCCGGTGCAGACCGTCTACAAGGAGGACATCAAGTCCGTCCTGATCGACTCCGGCTACCTGACCGAGCAGGAGGTCGCGGCGGGCCGGGCCGGCTGACCCGCGGCGACGGGCCCGGCGGCCACCCGCGCCACCGGGCCCGTCCGCTCCGGACACCACGACCACGAGCAGGACGGATACCCATGAGCGATCACATCCTCGAGATGCGTGGCATCACGAAGACCTTCCCGGGCGTGACCGCGCTGCAGGACGTCTCGCTCGCCGTACGGCGCGGCGAGATCCACGCGATCTGCGGCGAGAACGGCGCGGGCAAGTCCACCCTGATGAAGGTGCTGTCCGGGGTCTACCCGGTGGGCAGCTACGACGGCCAGATCGTCTTCGACGGCGAGCCGGTCGGGTTCCGGGGGATCCAGGACAGCGAGGCCCGCGGCATCGTCATCATCCACCAGGAACTGGCGCTGGTGCCGTACCTGTCGATCGCCGAGAACATCTTCCTCGGCAACGAGCGCCGCGGCCGCGGCGGCCTCATCGACTGGCACCGCACAAACGCGGAGGCCGCGGCGCTGCTGCGGTCGGTCGGGCTGCACGAGAACCCGGTCACCCCGGTCATCCAGCTCGGCGTCGGCAAGCAGCAGCTCGTGGAGATCGCCAAGGCGCTGTCCAAGAAGGTGCGGCTGCTGATCCTCGACGAGCCGACCGCGGCCCTCAACGACGTCGACTCGGCGCACCTGCTGGACCTGATGCGCCGGCTGCGCGACCAGGGCATCACCTGCATCATGATCTCGCACAAGCTCGGCGAGATCACCGCCGTCGCCGACTCGACCACTGTGATCCGCGACGGCCGTACCGTCGAGACGCTGGACATGTCCGACGGCGGCGTCACCCAGGACCGGATCATCCGCGGCATGGTCGGCCGCGACCTGGCCGCCTTCTACCCGACCCGCAGCGTGACGCCCGGCGACGAGGTGCTGCGCATCGAGGACTGGTCGGTGCGCCACCCGACCCAGGACCGCCTGGTCGTCGACCGGGCCTCGCTGCACGTGCGCGCCGGGGAGGTCGTCGGCATCGCCGGCCTGATGGGCGCCGGGCGCACCGAGCTGGCGATGAGCGTGTTCGGCCGGGCGTACGGCCGGGACATCAGCGGCCGGCTGTTCGTCAAGGGCCGCGAGGTTCGGGCGCGCACGGTGGCCGAGGCGATCGCCAACGGCATCGCGTACGCCACCGAGGACCGCAAGCACTACGGCCTCAACCTCATCGACGACGTGCGGGGCAACGTCTCGGCCGCCGCGCTCGACAAGCTGGCCCGGCGCGGCTGGATCGACGGCAACCGCGAGATCCAGGTCGCCGAGCGGGGCCGGCGCGACATGAACATCAAGGCGCCGACCGTGATGTCGGTGGTGGGCAAGCTCTCCGGCGGCAACCAGCAGAAGGTCGTGCTGGCGAAGTGGCTGTTCACCGACCCGGACGTGCTGATCCTCGACGAGCCGACCCGCGGCATCGACGTGGGCGCGAAGTTCGAGATCTACACGATCGTCAACCGGCTGGTGGCCGACGGCAAGGCCGTCGTGCTCATCTCCTCCGAACTGCCCGAGCTGCTCGGCATGTGCGACCGCATCTACACCCTGGCGGCGGGCCGGATCACCGGGGAGACGCCGGTGGCCGAGGCCACCCAGGAGAACCTGATGGAACTCATGACCAAGGACAGGGATCTCGTCCGATGACCAGCACGAAGCCTCCCCCCGCCTCGAAGATCGCCACCCCGGACACCGGCGCGGCGGCGACCCTGCACACCGGCACCAGCGACCCGCGCGCGCTGATCCTGGGCAACCTGCGGCAGAGCGGCATCTACATCGCCCTGGTGGTGATCGTGGCGCTGTTCGCGGTCCTCACCGACGGCGTCTCGCTGAGCCCCGGCAACCTGACGAACATCGTCCTCCAGTACTCCTACATCCTGGTGCTCGCGATCGGCATGGTCATCGTGATCATCGGCGGGCACATCGACCTGTCGGTGGGATCGGTGGTGGCGCTCACCGGAGCGGTCTCGGCGGTGCTCGTCATCCGCGAGGGCATGCCCTGGTGGGCGGGTGTCCTGGCCGCGCTCGCGGTGGGCGTCGCGGTCGGCGCGTGGCACGGGCTCTGGGTCGCGTACGCCGGCATCCCGGCGTTCATCGTCACCCTGGCCGGCATGCTCCTGTTCCGTGGCCTGACGCTGCGTGTGCTGGACAACATCTCGCTGTCGCCGTTCCCGGAGGAGTACCAGCGGGTCGCCGCCGGCTTCCTCAACGGCCTGCTGGGTGGTCAGGGTTACGACGCCTTCACGCTGTTCATCGGCGCGTTCGCCGTGGTCGGGTACGCGGTGAGCGTGTTCCGTACCCGCGTCGCCCGGGTGCGCCACGAACAGCCGGTCGAGTCGTTCCCGCTGTTCGTCCTGCGGATCGTGGTGGTCGGCGCCGTGGTCATGTGGTTCGCGTGGCAGCTCGCCCACGCCCGCGGCCTGCCGATCGTGCTCATCGTGCTCGCAGTGCTGGTGCTGATCTACGGCCTGCTCACCCGCCGTACGGTGTTCGGCCGCCGGGTGTACGCGATCGGCGGCAACCTGCCCGCGGCGATGCTGTCCGGCGTACGGGTGAAGCGGGTCAACTTCTGGATCTTCGTCAACATGGGCTTCCTGTCCGCCGTGGCGGGCGTGATCTACTCGTCCCGGTCCAACGGGGCCCAGCCGGCGGCGGGCAACATGTTCGAGCTGGACGCGATCGCTGCGGCGTTCATCGGCGGCGCGGCCGTCACCGGCGGCGTCGGCACCGTGGTCGGCGCCATGGTGGGTGGCCTGATCATGGCGGTGATGAGCAACGGTATGCAGCTCATGGGCGTCGACCAGTCCGTCCAGTCGGTGGTGAAGGGACTGGTGCTGCTCGTCGCGGTGGCGTTCGACATCTGGAACAAGCGCCGGGCCGCCGGCGCCCGGTGACGGCCGGCCGGACGCTCGCCCCTTCGTCCGGCCGACCGCCGTTCACCGGCCGCAGCCGCTCACACCCGGCTCCACCGTTGGTTGGTGTTGCCGTGGCAGGTCCAGACGATCACCCGGGTGCCGTTGGCGGTGCCCGCGTTGTCGACGTCGAGGCACAGGGACGGGAAGCGCACGTTGCTCACCGTGCCGTTGCCGTTGATCGTCCACTGCTGGTTGGTGCCGCCGTTGCAGTCCCAGATCTGCACCCGCGTGCCGGCCGTCGCGTTCGTCGGCACGTCCAGGCACTTGCCCAGCACCTGCAACGCCTGCCCGTTGGCGGTGAACTGCTGGTTGGCGTTGTTGTGGCAGTCCCAGATCAGCGTTCCGGTGCCGTTCGCGGTGCCGGCGTTGTCGACGTCGAGGCACCGGCCGGACGACTCGCTGCGCAGTCGGAACGTGGTCGGGACCGGCGGCGGGGTGGTGGTGCCGCCGCCGCTGACCCGGTACACCACCGTGCCGTGCGCCGGGACGCTGGCGGAGATCGCGCCGGTGCTGCTGGAGGTGGCGTCGGTCCAGGCGTCGCGCAACGTGAACGAGCTGCCGCTCTTGCCGACCGCCGCCGCCGTGGTGGAGACGGTGGTGGTCGAGCTGCCCTGGTTGAACAGGGCGACAGCCACGTCGCCGTTGGCCAGCGGCTTGGCCAGCACCCGCCGGGTGCCGTCGAAGGAGACCTGGACCGCCTGGCGGCCGAGCGTGTCCTGGTTGATCGCGACCAGGTTCGCGTTGCGCAGGATCGCCAGCGTGGCCGCGCTCGCCGAGCGTACGTCGTTGCCCATCATCAGCGGCGCCGCGAGCATCGACCAGAGCGCGAAGTGGCTGCGCATCTCGGTGTCGTTCATGCCACCGTTGCCGACCTCGAGCATGTCCGGGTCGTTGAATCCGCCCGGGGCGGCGTACCCGGCCAGCGGCACCGTCACGTCGACGATGTTCTGGATGCCCATCGGGTAGCCGTTGGTCTGGCCGGTGTTCCAGGCGTTTGTGATGTCCTCGGTGGTCCGCCAGAGGTTGGCCACGTCGCTCCAGTTGCGCTGCGGCCCGGTCTTGGCGTGGTAGCTGTTGGGGTTGATGCTGTAGACGATCGGCCGGCCGGTGGAGGCCAGCGCGTCGCGCATGATGCCGAACCGCGCCACCTGGTCGTTGATCGTCCCGGTGCCGGAGCACCAGTCGTACTTGAGGTAGTCGACGCCCCAGGCGGCGAACTGCCGGGCGTCCTGGTACTCGTGGTTGAGACTGCCGGTGGCGCCGGGGAACGCGCCGCCGACCTGGGCGCAGGTCTTGTCCAGCGGTACCTGGTAGATGCCGAACAGCAGACCGCGGGCGTGCAGGTAGTCACCGAGCGCCTTCATCCCGCTGGGGAACCGTTGCGGGTGCGCCTGGAGGTTGCCCTGCGAGTCCCGGTTCGGGTTGAACCAGCAGTCGTCCACGACCACGTACTTGTACCCGAGGTCGCGCAGGCCGTTGGCGACGATCGCGTCGGCGGTCTGGCGGATGAGGGTCTCGTTGATGTTGCAGCCGAAGGTGTTCCAGGTGTTCCACCCCATCGGCGGCGTGCGGGCCACGCCGTTGTCCAGCGCCCGGGCGGGGCGTGGAGCCACGGCCTGGTCGGTGACTGCTGCGGCGAGCGCCACCGCCGCGACGCCCAGGACGGCGAGCGTCCGTCTGGTCCATCTGCGCACTGATCCTCCTCGGTCGCCGGGCGCCGGCCGTGCCGGCGTCCGGTTGGGAGCGGCCCGCCGATCGCACGGCGTCGCCCGTGGTGCACGGGGACGCACGCGGCACGGCATGGGGAGGGGCCGGCATGTCACCGGCGGGCGCTCATGGGTGGTGGGTCCGGCGGTCGACGGGGTCGCCGTCCGCGTCGCCGCCCGGCTGCGGCGCCGGGGTTTCCCGGACGGCGGCGCCACGAAGCAGGGATGGCGAGAATGTTATCGCTGACATCAAACCCTGTAAATAGCGAAGGCAGCTGCGCCGGCTCTGTCGGCACCCGTCCGGGTGGGTGCCGCGACCGGAAAAAGTGCCGCTGAGCGGCCCTGTGCGAGCCCGGGACGTGTCGTCCCCGCTCTCCGGTTCGCCGCGTCGATCTCGCTCGCGCGACGATCGACTAAGGCATCGATTGTGGTCGTTAACATCGCGTTCGCCCGGGCGCCGCGCCCGGCTCCGCGGCGCGTCCGTGTGGATCTCCTCCGGCGGCGGCGGTGCCGGTCCGCGCCGCCCGGCGGGGACCGGCCGGCGGAAGTCGCTCCTCGTTACGCAGCTGTTGCCCGGAGGTGTCTTGACGGATGTATATGTGAGCGCTAACACTAACTCCGTGACACGGCGGAGGTGCAAATGAGCGAAGTGGACGCGTCCGACCGGTACGTGATCGGTGTCGACTTCGGCACGCTGTCCGGGCGGGCACTGGTGGTCCGCGTCCGTGACGGCGCCGAACTCGGTACGGCGGTGCACGAGTACCGGCGCGGGGTCATCGAGACCGCGCTGCCCGACGGCGGCCCGGCGCTGCCCCCGGACTGGGCCCTCCAGGATCCCGACGACTACCGCGACGTGCTGCGCCACGCGGTGCCGGTCGCGCTCGCCGAAGCCGGCGTGGACCCGTCCCGGGTCGTGGGCATCGGCATCGACTTCACCGCCTGCACCGTGCTCCCGACGCTCGCCGACGGCACGCCGCTGTGCGAGATCCCGCAGCTGCGCGACCGGCCGCACGCCTGGGTGAAGCTCTGGAAGCACCACGCCGCGCAGCCGCACGCCGACCGGATCAACGCGCTGGCGGCCGAACGCGGCGAGCCGTGGCTCGGCCGCTACGGCGGCAAGATCTCCGCGGAGTGGCAGTTCGCCAAGGGCCTGCAGATCCTGGAGGAGGACCCGGAGGTTTACCGCCGGGCCGAGCGCTTCATCGAGGCCGCCGACTGGATCGTGTGGCAGTTGTGCGGCGCCGAGACGCGCAACGTCTGCACCGCGGGCTACAAGGGCATCCGGCAGGACGACCGCTACCCGTCGGAGGACTACCTGGCCGCGCTCGCCCCCGGCTTCGCCGACTTCGTGACCAAACTGGACGGCCCGCTGCTGCCGCTGGGCGCGCGGGCCGGTTCGCTCAGCGCCCGCGCCGCCGCCTGGACCGGGCTGCCCGAGGGCATCGCGGTCGCGGCCGGCAACGTCGACGCGCACGTCACCGCCGCCGCGGCCCAGGCGCTGCGGCCCGGCCGGCTGGTCGCCATCATGGGCACCTCCACCTGCCACGTCCTCAACGGCACCCACCCGGCCGAGGTGCCCGGCATGTGCGGCGTGGTCGACGGCGGCATCAGCCCCGGCGCCTGGGGTTTCGAGGCCGGGCAGAGCGGCGTGGGGGACATCTTCGGCTGGTTCGTACGCCACGCCGCCCCGGCCGGTTTCGACTCGCACGAGCAGCTCACCGAGGCCGCGGCCGCCCAGCCGGTCGGCGCGCACGGACTGGTGGCGCTGGACTGGTGGAACGGCAACCGGTCCCTGCTGGTCAACCACGACCTCAGCGGGATGATCGTCGGGCTGACGCTCGCGACCCGGCCGCCGGACGTCTACCGGGCGCTGCTGGAGGCCACCGCGTACGGCACCCGGATGATCGTCGAGGCGTTCGCGCAGGCCGGCGTACCGGTCGACGACCTGGTGGTGGCCGGTGGGCTCACCTCCAACCGGCTGCTCATGCAGATCTACGCCGACGTCACGAACCGGCCGCTGAGCATCATCGGCTCCGCCCAGGGCCCGGCGCTCGGCTCGGCCATCCACGCGGCGGTGGCCGCCGGGGCGTACCCGACGATCCACGAGGCGTCCGCCGCGATGGGGCGCATCGACGAGGCCGTCTACCGGCCCGTACCGGAGAACGTGCGGGCCTACGACGCCCTGTACGCCGAGTACCGCGCGTTGCACGACCACTTCGGCCGCGGCGCGAACGACGTCATGCTCCGCCTGCGGGCGATCCGCAACGCGGCAGTCGACGCCGCCGCGGACCGCGCCGGAGCGACCCTGGAGGTGGTCGGATGAACACCGAGGTGACCCGCCAGGTCGCCACGCTGCGCGAGACAGTGGCCCGCCTGCACCGCGAGCTGACCCGCTACGACCTGGTGGCCTGGACCGCCGGCAACGTTTCGGCCCGCGTACCCGGTCAGGAGCTGATGGTCATCAAGCCCAGCGGGGTCGACTACGACGACCTCACCGCCGAGGCCATGGTGGTCTGCGACCTGAGCGGCGCGGTCGTCGACGGCGACGGCGCCCCGTCCAGCGACACCGCCGCGCACGCCTACGTCTACCGCGCGATGCCCGAGGTCGGCGGCGTCGTGCACACCCACAGCGGATACGCCACCGCCTGGGCGGCCCGGGGCGAGGCGATCCCGTGCTGGCTGACCGCGCAGGCCGACGAGTTCGGCGGGGAGATCCCGATCGGGCCGTTCGCGCTGATCGGCGGCGACGACATCGGCAAGGGCATCGTCAGCACGCTGTCGGGGCACCGCTCACCGGCGGTGCTCATGCGCAACCACGGCGTCTTCACCATCGGCCGTGACGCCCGGGCGGCGGTCAAGGCCGCGGTGATGTGCGAGGACGTCGCCCGTACCGCACACCTGGCCCGCGCGCTCGGGCAGCCGGTGCCGATCGCGCCGGCCGACATCGACTCGCTCTACGACCGCTACCAGAACGTGTACGGCCAACGCCCGCCGGCGCACTGACCCCGGACAGCGCCGCGCAACCCCCACCACCACACCCGGGCCGCGCCGGCTCCCGCCGGCCGTGCGTCCGGAACATCCAACCCCGGAGGAGAATCGATGAGAAGCAGGAGCACGGCACGCACGGTCGTGGCGGCCTTCGCCGGCGTGCTGCTCGCCGCCAGCATGGCCGCGTGCGGCAACAGCGACACCGGCGGCGGTTCCGGCGACGGCAACGACAAGATCGTCCTGGGCTTCTCCCAGGTGGGCGCCGAGAGTGGCTGGCGCACCGCCAACACCACCTCGATCAAGGAGGCGGCGACCACTGCGGGCATCGAGCTGAAGTTCGACGACGCGCAGCAGAAGCAGGAGAACCAGATCAAGGCGATCCGCAACTTCATCCAGCAGAAGGTCGACGTGATCGCCTTCTCGCCGGTGGTGGAGTCCGGCTGGGACACCGTGCTCAAGGAGGCCAAGGACGCGAAGATCCCGGTGATCCTGACCGACCGCGCCGTCGACTCGGCCGACAAGTCGCTCTACAAGACGTTCCTCGGCTCGGACTTCGTCAAGGAGGGCCGCCTCGCCGGCGAGTGGCTGGTGGAGCAGAAGAAGGCGGCGTCCGGCCCGGTGAACATCGTGGAGCTTCAGGGCACCACCGGCTCGGCGCCGGCGAACGACCGGAAGAAGGGCTTCGCCGAGGCCATCGCGGCCAACCCGAACCTGAAGATCGTCGCCTCCCAGTCCGGTGACTTCACCCGCGCCGGCGGCAAGCAGGTGATGGAGCAGTTCCTCAAGGCCAACCCGAAGATCGACGTGCTCTTCGCGCACAACGACGACATGGGCCTGGGCGCGCTCGAGGCGATCACCGCGGCCGGCAAGACGCCCGGCAAGGACATCACCATCATCACCGTCGACGCGGTCAAGGACGGCATGCAGGCCCTCGCGGACGGCAAGTTCAACTTCATCGCCGAGTGCAGCCCGCTGCTCGGCCCGCAGCTGATGGAACTGGTCAAGAAGGTCAAGGCCGGCGAGGAGGTGCCCGCCCGGATCGAGACCGAGGAGACCACGTTCACCCAGGAGCAGGCCAAGGCGCTGCGCCCAACCGCAAGTACTGGAGTCACCGGGGTCGCCGTCGCGGCCGACGGCGACCCCGTACCGCGTCGAAGAAGGGTCCGATGGGATGACGGGTAACCGTCCGGTCCTGACCATGACCGGCATCAGCAAGACCTTCCCCGGGGTCCGCGCGCTGCACGACGTCGACTTCCGGCTGTTCCCGGGCGAGGTCCACGCCCTGATGGGCGAGAACGGCGCCGGCAAGTCCACCCTGATCAAGGTGTTGACCGGCGTCTACGGGACCGACGCGGGCGTCGTCACGCTCGGCGGCGAGCAGGTCTCGTTCACCGGTCCGATGCAGGCCGCCGCGGCCGGCGTCAGCACCGTCTACCAGGAGGTCAACCTCTGCACCAACCTGTCGGTGGCGGAGAACGTCTTCATCGGCCGGGAGCCCCGCCGGCTCGGCGCGGTGCGCTGGGGCGAGATGCGCCGCCGGGCCCGCGACCTGCTGGCCCGGCTCGACCTCGACCTCGACGTCTCCGCGCCGCTCGGCTCGTACTCGCTCGCGGTGCAGCAGATGGTCGCCATCGCCCGGGCGATCGACGTGCGGGCCCGGGTGCTGATCCTGGACGAGCCGACGTCCAGCCTGGACGCCGGCGAGGTGGCGCAGCTGTTCCGGATCATGCGGCAACTGCGTGACGAGGGGATCGCGATCCTGTTCGTCACCCACTTCCTCGACCAGGTCTACGGCATCGCCGACCGCATCACAGTGCTGCGCAACGGCCGGCTCGTGGGGGAGTACCGCACGGAGGAACTGCCGCAGTTCAGCCTGGTCGAAAAGATGATCGGGCAGGAGCTGGACGTGCTGGAGCGGCTCGACGAGCAGCAGAAGCGCGCCACAGTCGACGCCGACGACGACGAGGCCCCGCTCGTGGACGCGGCCGAGCTGGGCCGGCGCGGCGCGGTCGCCCCGTTCAGCCTGCGCATCCACGCCGGTGAGGTGGTCGGCCTGGCCGGCCTGCTCGGCTCCGGCCGGACCGAGGTGGCACGGCTGATCTTCGGCGCGGACCGGGCCGACCACGGCCAGGTCCGGCTCGACGGCGGCCGGGCGCCGGTGCGCAACCCGATCCAGGCCATCGGTCAGGGCGTCGGGTTCTGCTCGGAGAACCGCCGGGCCGAGGGCATCGTCCCGGAGCTGTCGGTCCGGGAGAACATGATCCTGGCGATGCAGGCCGCGCGCGGCTGGCTGCGCCCGATCCCGCGCCGCCGCCAGGACGAGCTGGTCCGCAAGTACATGGAGGCGCTCAGCATCCGTCCGGCCAACCCGGAGCTTCCGGTGCGCAACCTCTCCGGCGGCAACCAGCAGAAGGTGCTGCTGGCCCGCTGGCTGATCACCGAGCCGCGTCTGCTGATCCTCGACGAGCCGACCCGGGGCATCGACGTCGGCGCCAAGGCCGAGATCCAGAAGCTGGTGGTGCAGCTCTCCGACGGCGGCATGGCGGTGCTGTTCATCTCCGCCGAGCTGGAGGAGGTGCTGCGCCTGAGCCACCGGGTCGCGGTCATGCGCGACCGGGAGATGGTCGCCCAGCTCGACAACGACGACACGCTCGACGCCGACCGCGTCATGCGCACCATCGCCAGTGGAACGCCCCGGGAGGAGGTGACCCGATGACCGCCGTCGCCGACCGCCTCCGCCCGCTGACCGGCCACCGCCTGTTCTGGCCGGCGCTCGTGCTCGTGGTCATGATCGCCGCGAACACCGTCTACCGTCCCGGCTTCCTCGCCGTCGAGGTCAAGAACGGCCACCTGTACGGTACGCCGATCGACATCCTCCGGCTGAGCGCGCCGCTGATCCTGGTCGCGCTCGGAATGACGCTCGTCATCGCCACCGGCGGCATCGACCTGTCGGTCGGCTCGCTCTGCGCGATCAGCGGCGCGATCGCCTGCCTGCACATCAGCGGGGCGGCCGACCAGAACAGCCCGGCCACTGTGGCCACCGCGCTCGCCCTGGCCTTCGGCGCGGCGCTCGTGCTCGGCGCCTGGAACGGAATACTCGTGGCGGTCATCGGCATCCAGCCGATCATCGCCACGCTGATCCTCATGGTGGCCGGGCGGGGCATCGCCCAGCTGGTCACCGAGGGCCAGATCATCACGATCAACTCCGGTCCGTACCGGGCGATCGGGCTCGGGCACTTCCTGACCCTGCCGCTGGCCATCCTGATCGCGCTCGCCGCGGCGCTGCTCGTGGCCGCGTTCACCAGACGCACCGCGCTCGGGCTGATCGTCGAGTCGGTCGGCGGCAACGCCGAGGCCAGCCGGCTCGCCGGCATCCGGTCGCGGCGCATCGTCTTCCTCGTCTACGTGATCAGCGCCGTCTGCGCCGCGCTCGCCGGTTTCATGGTCACCGCGAACGTCTCCAGCGCCGACGGCAACGCCGCCGGCCTGTGGATCGAACTCGACGCGATCCTGGCGGTCGTCATCGGCGGCACCTCGCTGGCCGGCGGCCGGTTCTCCCTCGGCGGCACCGTCCTCGGTGCGCTGATCATCCAGACCCTCACCACCACCGTGTACGCCATGAACATCTCGCCGCAGACGTCACTGCTGTTCAAGGCCGTCGTCGTCATCGCCGTCTGCCTCGTCCAGGCCCCGGCGTTCCGTGCCCGGCTGCGCCGGCGCCGGCGCGGGGCCGAACCCGGCCCGGCGGCCCCGCAGCGGGAGAAGGAGCAGGTGCCGGCATGAGCAGCACGTCGTTGACCACCGGCCGGTCCTGGCGGCCCAGCCTGCCCCGGCGCCACGTCCCGGTGCTGGCCACGCTCGCCCTGCTGCTGGTCATGTACGGCATCGGCGTGTCCCAGTACCGCGCCTTCTCCAACGTCCAGGTCGTCTTCAACGTCTTCATCGACAACGGCTTCCTGCTCGTCGTCGCGGTCGGCATGACGTTCGTGATCCTCACCGGCGGCATCGACCTGTCCGTCGGCTCCGTGGTGGCGATGACCGCCATGGTGTCGGCGTCGCTGCTGCGCGACGGCCTGCCCGCGGCCCTGGTGCTGGTGATCGCGCTGCTGATCGGCCCGACGCTCGGTTTCCTGATGGGCTGCGCGATCCACTTCTTCGAGATCCAGCCGTTCATCGTCACACTCGCCGGGATGTTCTTCGCCCGCGGCATGTGCACGTTCATCAGCGACTCCTCCATCTCCATCACCGACGGTTTCTGGACCTCGATGTCGCAGCAGCGTATCGGCGACCCGGCCGGCACCTTCGTGTCGATCAGCGTCCTGATCGCGTTCGCGGTGGTGCTGATCGCGGCGTACGTGCTGGCGTACACCCGGTTCGGCCGCAACGTGTACGCGGTCGGCGGCAACGCGCAGTCGGCGCTGCTGATGGGCCTGCCGGTGGCGCGGACCAGGATCGCCGTCTACACGATCAGCGGGCTCTGCTCGGCGATCGGCGGCATCCTGCTGTCGTTCTACACGCTCTCCGGCGCGCCGCTGATCGCCGTCGGGATGGAGCTGGACGTGATCGCCGCTGTGGTGATCGGCGGCACCGTGCTCACCGGCGGGTCCGGGTACGTCTTCGGCACCGTGCTCGGTGTGCTGGTGCTGGGCGTGATCCAGACCCTGATCACGTTCGACGGCAGCCTCAACTCCTGGTGGACCAAGATCGTGATCGGCGGCCTGCTGTTCGCGTTCATCCTCCTCCAGCGCCTCATCGGCATCCGGTTCAAGTGACGGTTCCTAGCGCGGAAGGCAACAACATGGCAACTCACCCCCAGCCCGAGGTCTGGTTCCTCACCGGCAGCCAGGGCCTCTACGGCGAGGACACCCTGCGGCAGGTCGCCGAGCAGTCCCGGCAGATCGCCGCGCGCCTGGACGAGTCGCCGGACATCCCCGTACGCGTGGTCTGGAAGCCGGTCCTCACCTCCAGCGCGGACATCCTCGCGGCCTGCCGGGACGCGGCCACGCAGGGCGCGGTCGGGGTGATCGCCTGGATGCACACGTTCTCCCCGGCCAAGATGTGGATCTCCGGGCTGGACGCGCTGCGCACGCCGCTGCTGCACCTGCACACGCAGGCCAACGTGGCGCTGCCGTGGGACGAGATCGACATGGACTTCATGAACCTCAACCAGGCCGCGCACGGCGACCGGGAGTTCGGGTTCATCCAGACCCGGCTCGGGGTGGCCCGCAAGACCGTCGCCGGCCACGTCACCGACCCCCGGGTCGTCGGGCGGGTCGCGGCGTGGGCCCGCGCCGCGATCGGCTGGTCGGCGGTGCGGACGCTGCGGCTGGCCCGCTTCGGCGACAACATGCGCGACGTCGCGGTCACCGAGGGGGACAAGGTCGAGGCCGAGCTGCGCTTCGGCGTCTCGGTGAACACCTACGGCGTCAACGACCTGGTCGCCGCCGTCGACCAGGTGCCCGAGGCGCAGGTCGACGACCTGGTGAAGGAGTACGACGACACCTACCGCGTCGCGTCCGAGCTGCGGCCCGGCGGGGACCGGCACGACTCGCTGCGGTACGCGGCGCGCCAGGAGCTGGGTCTCCGCGCGTTCCTCGACGCCGGTGGTTTCCGGGCGTTCACCACGAACTTCGAGGATCTCGGCGGGTTGCGGCAGCTCCCCGGGATCGCGGTGCAGCGCCTGATGGCCGACGGCTACGGCTTCGGCGGCGAGGGGGACTGGAAGACCTCGGTGCTGGTGCACACGCTCAAGGCGATGGCCGCCGGCGTGCCGGGGGGCACCTCGTTCATGGAGGACTACACCTACGACCTGACGTTCGGTCAGGAGCTGATCCTCGGCGCGCACATGCTGGAGGTGTGCCCGAGCATCGCCGCCGACGTGCCGAGCGCGGAGGTGCACCCGCTGAGCATCGGCGGGCGGGAGGACCCGGTACGCCTGGTCTTCGACGCGGCGCCCGGCCCGGCTGTCGTGCTGGGCATGGCGGACATGGGGGAGCGGTTCCGGCTGGTCGCCAACGCGGTGGACGTGGTGCCGCCGCCGCATCCGCTGCGCCGCCTTCCGGTGGCCCGCGCGGTGTGGCGTCCGCAGCCCGACCTGGCCGGGTCGGCGGAGGCGTGGATCACCGCCGGCGCGCCGCACCACACCGTGCTCTCCCAGGCCGTCGGCGTGGAGGAGCTGCGCGACCTGGCCGCGATGGCCCGGACCGAGCTGGTGGTCATCGACGCCGAGACGCGCCCGCACCGCTTCGCCGACGAGCTGCGCTGGAACCAGGCGTACTACCGGCTCGCCCGGGGTTTCTGAGCCGCCTCGCGCCGTCCGTGCGGCCCGCGTGGCGGGCGGCGCGTTACGCCTTGACGAACGGCATGTTATCGCTCACAGTCGATGGATAGGGTCACCGGCACCGCTCGCGGGCCGTTCCGGGCGCGATCTGCGCCGCAGTTGCCAGGGATCCGACTCTCGCCTGGGTGGGCGTCGCTGTTAGCGATAACGCTGCCGTCGTCGGCGCGTGCCGCCGTGCCCGGGCTCCGGTCGACGAAGGAGGATCGTGGTGACGGCTCGACTGTCCCGTGGACGTGGAAGGCTGTCCCGGCTGCTGGCCGGGATGGTCGCGCTGCTTGTCGGCGGCGTGGTGGTGGGCGCCGTGCCCGCGCCGGTATCGGCCGCCACTGTGGACACCGGCGCGTACTACGTGCTGGTGAACCGCAACAGCGGCAAGGCGCTGGACCTGTACAACCAGGCCACCAACGACGGCGCGCGGATCACCCAGTGGACGCGCAACGACGGCGCCTGGCAGCAGTGGCAGTTCGTGGACTCCGGCGGTGGCTACTACCGGCTGCGCTCCCGGCACTCGGGCAAGGTGCTCGACGTGACCGGCGCGTCCACCGCCAACGGCGCGGCAGTGGTCCAGTGGACCGACCACGGCGGCACCAACCAGCAGTTCCGGCTGGCCGACTCCGACAGCGGGTACGTCCGGCTGATCAACCGGAACTCGAACAAGGTGATGGAGGTGCAGAACGCCTCCACCGCCGACGGCGGCAACATCGTGCAGTACGACGACTGGAACGGCGCGAACCAGCAGTGGCAGCTCGTCCGCGTCGGCGACAACCCCGGCAACCCGGGCGGCAGCTTCACCAACCCGGCCGTCTGGCAGGACTTCGCCGACGTCGACATCATCCGGGTCGGCGACGTCTACTACATGTCCGCCTCCACCATGCACTACTCGCCGGGCGCACCGGTGCTGCGCTCCTGGGACCTGGTGAACTGGGAGTTCGCCGGGCACTCCGTACCGCGGCTGGACTTCGGCTCCAAGTACGACCTGAGCAGCAGTGAGCACGCGTACGTGGACGGCATCTGGGCGTCGACGCTGAACTACCGGCCGAGCAACCGCACGTTCTACTGGGCCGGCTGCATCGACTTCGCGCAGACCCACATCTACACCGCCGCCGCCGTCGACGGCGCGTGGAACCGCCTGGCCACCATCCCCAACTGCTACTACGACGCCGGCATGCTGATCGACGACAACGACACCATGTACGTCGCGTACGGCAACGGCACGATCAGCGTGGCCCAGCTGTCCGCCGACGGGCGCAGCCAGGTCCGGGCCCAGCAGGTCTACCAGACGCCGTCGAGCATCGGCACGCTGGAGGGCGCGCGCTTCTACAAGCGCAACGGCGCGTACTACATCTGGCTGACCCGGCCGGCCAACGGCCAGTACGTGCTGAAGTCCACGAACGGCCCGTTCGGCCCGTACGAGCAGCGGCAGGTGCTGCTCAACCTGCCCGGCCCGATCTCCGGGGGCGGCGTGCCGCACCAGGGCGGGCTGGTGCAGACGCAGACCGGCGCCTGGTACTACATGGCGTTCACCGACGCCTACCCGGGCGGGCGGATGCCGACGCTGGCGCCGATCACCTGGACCTCCGACGGCTGGCCGCAGGTGCAGACCGTCAACGGCGCCTGGGGCGCGAGCTACCCCAACCCGCTGCCGACCCGCCCGGTCAAGCCGCTCACCGGCACCGACACGTTCTCCGGCACCACGCTCGGCGTGCAGTACGAGTGGAACCACAACCCGGACAACAGCCGGTGGTCGGTGAACAACGGCCTGCGCCTGCAGACCGCCAGCGTCACGAACGACCTGTACCGGGCCCGCAACACGCTCACCCACCGCATTCAGGGCCCCACCTCGACCGGCACGATCGAGCTGGACTACTCGACCATGCGCGACGGTGACCGGGCCGGCCTGGCGATGCTGCGGGACAGTTCGGCCTGGATCGGCGTACGGCGTGACAACGGCGCGACCCGGGTGGTGATGACGAACGGCCTGACCATGGGCTCGAACAACTGGAACACCACGAGCACCGGTACGGAGATCGCCGGCGCGGCGGTGTCCGGCGGGCGGATCTGGTTGCGGGCCAACGCCGACATCCGGCCCGGTTCCGGACGGCAGGCGCGGTTCTCCTACAGCACCGACGGGGTGAACTTCGTGCCGCTCGGGAACGCGTTGACGCTCAACAACGCGTGGCAGTTCTTCATGGGGTACCGGTTCGGCTTCTTCAACTACGCCACCCAATCGCTCGGTGGCGCGGTGACGGTGCGGCAGTTCTCGCTGACGACGCCGTGACAACGGTCACCATTCACGGGCGTTGACACATCTGCAATAGCCCGGGGTGGGGCACCGGCAATCGCCGGAAATGCCGCACCCCGGGCTCAATTCCACAGCTTCCGAGCTGCCTGTTCACGCCGCTGCGTAACGGAAGGGAATGAGCCGTCGGCCGATTCCGCGATATCGCCGCGCCACGATGTGAACGGTCGATCCACGGTGCCGATACCGGTGCGACCGCTGGCGTAGACTGTCGCCACCCGGGCCGGTCCGGTCGAGATCGACCGGGTGTGGCCGCGGGCAGTGGCGAAAGTGAGGTGGCCGTGCGCGGTCCTGCGATGACGGACGTGGCCCGCCTCGCCGGGGTGTCGCACCAGACGGTCTCCCGGGTGCTCAACGGGCACCCCAACGTGCGCGAGCAGACCCGGCTGCGGGTGCAGGCCGCCATCACCGAACTCGGCTACCGGCCCAACCGCGCGGCCCGGGCGCTGGTGACCGGCCGGTCCCAGGTGATCGGTGTGGTCGCGCAGAACACCACGCTCTACGGCCCGGCGTCGCTGCTCGCGGCGTTGGAGCAGGCGGCCGCCGAGGCCGGTTTCGCGGTGAGCGTGGGCAGCGTCCGCGACCTCGACCACCGTTCCATCTCGGCCGCCGTGGAACGGCACCTGGCGCACCGGGTCGCCGGCATAGTGGTCATCGCGCCGGTCGAGTCCGCCGGCGAGGCACTGGAACGGCTGCCGCAGGACGTGCCGCTGGTGACTGTCGACGGTGACCCGCGCCGGCCGATCCCGCTGGTGACGGTCGACCAGGTCGCCGGCGCCCGGGCCGCCACCGAGCACCTCCTCGCCGCCGGGCACCGCACGGTGTGGCACGTGTCCGGCCCGTCGGACTGGTTCGACAGCGCCGGCCGGATCGAGGGGTGGCGGGAGGCGCTGCGGCAGGCCGGCGCCGAGATCCCGCCGCTGGTCCCGGCCGACTGGTCGGCGGCGGCGGGCTACCGGTGCGGGCAGATGCTGGCCCGGATGCCGGAGGTCACCGCCGTCTTCACCGCCAACGACCACCTGGCGCTGGGCGTGCTGCGGGCGCTGCACGAGCACGGCCGCCGGGTCCCCGACGACATCAGCGTGGTCGGGTTCGACGACGTGCCGGAGGCGGCGTACTTCATCCCGCCGCTGACCACGGTGCGACCGGACTTCGGCGCGGTCGCCGCGGCCAGCCTCGACCTGCTCCTGGCCCAGATCGAGTCGCAGACCGCCGGGCCGCTGCGGCAGACGATCGCGCCGACGCTGGTGCCGCGCCGCAGCGTCGGCCCGCCGCCCGCCCGCTGAGGCGGTCGCGACCCGCCCACCGTCGCCGGCCGGGTCAAGGGCCGGCGCGCGCTCACCCGCTGCGGGCCCGTCGAGACGGTCGCGGGTCGCCTACCCGTGGCCGGCCCACTCAACTTGTGGCCCGACCTGCCGTGCAAGGTCCGGTCGTCAGTGGTCCGTGCGACGAGCGCGCGCCCGGCGCGCGAGCAGCAGCACGATTCCGGCGATCACGAGCAGACCGGCGACCGCCCCGCCCGCAAGCAGCGCGACCGGCGGGCCGTCGTCGCCGGACCGCGCCCCGGAGGCGTCCTGCTCGCCCGCGCCGTCCACCCCGGCCGGCGTGGGAGTCGCCGTCGGTGTGGGAGTCGCCGGCGACGCGGGAGCCGACGGCGCGGGCGCGGCCGGGTCGGCGACTGTGAAGCGGTACGACCCCTGGACCGGGTGGCCGTCGCGGGAGACCACCCGGTAGGCGACGGTGTAGGTGCCGTTGGCCAGCGGCTCGTCGATCGTCACCGTGCCGGTTGCGTCGTCCACCGCCGGTGCGGAGGTGGGCACCGTGCGCTGACCGGCGTCGCTGACCGTGATGGTGGTGAACGAGGGGTTCAGCCGTTGCAGAAACCGCAGCGTGACCTGTGTCGGCGCGGTGGTGAGCCGGGCGTCGCGCGACGGCGTGGCCTCCTGGAGCGAGTTGTGCGCCGCCGCGGGCGTGGCCGGGACCAGCAGCAGCGCGGTGAGGGCCGCGGCGAGCAGCGCGGTGACGGAACGGGTACGCATCACGGGCCTTCCTGTGGTGGTCAGCCGAGCAGTTGCCGGCCGATCCAGCCGCCCTCGGGGTAGCCGGGCGGTACGGCGAACACGGCGGAGCCGATCGGGGTGGTCCACTCGTTGAGCAGGTCGCGCTCGGCGAGCCGGCGTTGGACGGGCAGGAACTGGCGGGCGATGTCGGCCTGGTACGAGGCGAAGACGAGCCCGCTGTCCGCGTCGCCCTCGGGGGTCGGCACACCGTCGTAGTTGTAGGGCCGGCGCAGGATCTTCTGCCGGTCGTCGGTGACGCGGGCCCGGGTCAGGTGCGAGAAGTCGGGGATGACGGTGAGCCCGTCCGGGCCGAGCGCGGCGAAGTCCGGCTCGTCGTGCTCGGCCCGGCCGGTCAGCGGCGCACCGGTGTCGAGGCGCCGCCCGACGGCGAGTTCCCGGTCGGCACGGCCCAGCAGGTCCCAGGTCTCCAGGTTCATGCTGATCCGCCGCACCACGAGCGTGGTCGAGTCGCGCAGCCAGTCCGGTCCGTCGGTCACCCAGACGGCGGTGTCCGCCGGCGTGCCGGGCTTCGGGTTGGCGGTGCCGTCGAGCTGCCCGAACAGGTTGCGCTGGGTACGCCCCGGCTCGGCGCCGGCCGCGCGGCGGAAGCCCTGCTGCACCCAGCGGACGACGGCGAACGGGCGGCTGTCCTTGACCAGGACCCGCTGGGCGTGGGCGACGGTGAGCGGGTCGTCGGCGCAGATCTGGAGCAGCAGGTCCCCGCCGGACCAGCGGGTTTGCAGCCGGTCGATGCCGAACGCGGGCAGCTCGGCCACCGAGGCGGGCCGGCGGTCGTCGAGCCCGGCGGCGGCGTAGAGCCCGGGACCGAAGCCGAACGTGACCGTGAGCCGGGCGGGCAGCGCGCTCAGTTCCGGCTCGGTGTCGGCCAGCGCCGGGCGGCCCTGGGTGAGCCGGGCCGCGTCGTCGGAGAGCAGCCGCAGCATCCGCCCGAGAGCGGCCCGGTCGGTGCCGGGGCGCAGCGTGAACGCGACGAACGCCGCGTGTGCCTGCGGGTCGGTGGTGACCCCGGACTGTCGGGTGCCGTGGAACGGCTCGACCGCGCTGCCGACCCGGCCCACCGGGACGGCGTCGTCGGGGCGTACCCCGTGGGAACGGACGGCGGCGAGGGCGCCGGCGCCGGCGAGCGCGCCCCCGGCGGCCATCGCGCCGCCGGTGAGCAGGCCACGCCGGCTCACCCGGCGGGCGGGTGTGCCGGTGCCGGTCATGAGGCCGGGCTCGCTCCGTGTCCGGGCGCGTAGGACTCCTGGGCGCCGGTGAACGGCTTCGCCACGGCGGTGAACGTCTGGGTCCGGCCGTCGGCGAAGGTGAGCGTGATGTCGAGCTGGTCGCCAGCCCGCACCGGACGGGTCAGGTCCATCAGCATCAGGTGGTCGCCGCCGGGTTCCAGGGCGGCCCGGGAGCGGGCGGCGACCACGACGCCGCCCTGCTTCTGCCGCATCGCCGTCTTCCCGTCGGTCATGGCCATCTCGTGGATCTCGGCCCGGGACACGTCGGTGGTCACCCCGGTGATCGTGACGTCGGTGTCGCCGTCGTTGGCGAGCGTGGCGAACGCGGCCGTCATGCCCTTGTCGGCGGCCTTCACCCACGGGTCGCGGACGGTGAGCACGCCCGCCGCCGCGCTCGCCGACGCCGAGGTCGCGCCCGACGCCGGCGGGGCGGCGGACGGCGTGCCGGCGGATCCGCAGGCGGCGACCGACGCGGCGAGCACGGCGGCGCCGATCAGGGCCGTCGGGCGCAGCAAGCGGCGGCTCGTGGTGCTGGGCATGACGTCGTCCCCCTCGAAGATCCGGTGTTCGTACGGTTTGTCGGCGCGGTGCGCCGGATAGTTCCGGCCGGGGCGGTCGGGCACGTCACACCAGGCGGCGGAGCGTCGCGGGTCCGGGATCGGCGGTGTGCCCGGAAGGCATAATGGTTCCGGGTGTCACGTGGCGCGCCGGGCGCGGCCGCGGCCGGACGAGGGTGCCGGGCGGGCGCCCGGACGAGGGAGGCGACGGTGACCCAGGCGACGACCGGGGCGACCCGCAACACCCGTCAGCGCGCCGAGGTGCTGGCGCTGCTGCGGGAGTTGGACGGCTTCCACAGCGCGCAGCAGCTGCACCAGATGCTCGTCCAGCGGCAGGCGAAGGTCGGCCTGACCACGGTGTACCGGACGCTCCAGATGCTCGTCGACAACGGCGAGATCGACTCG
Organism: Micromonospora sp. C28ISP2-4; assembly: GCF_030519385.1. Taxonomy (NCBI): domain Bacteria; kingdom Bacillati; phylum Actinomycetota; class Actinomycetes; order Micromonosporales; family Micromonosporaceae; genus Micromonospora; species Micromonospora sp. C28ISP2-4. Next base: position 454,497 of record NZ_JAUMKG010000006.1, read on the forward strand.
GCGCGGCTGCCCGGCGGTGAGCACCTCTACCGCCGGTGCAGCCAGAGCCGCCATCACCACCACCTGGTCTGCCGCCGCTGCGGCCGGGCCGTGGAGGTGGCCGGCCCGGCCGTGGAGCGGTGGGCCGACCAGGTCGCCGCCCAGCACGGCTTCACCGACGTCGGGCACACCCTGGAGATCTTCGGCACCTGCGACCGCTGCGCCGCCTGAGGGCGAGCGCGCGGATCGGCGAGCTGACGAACACGGTTCCCGTTACCGGTTCGCACGCGCCGCGTCCGGCCGAGCACCGGCGCATGCGAAACGGCGGGCGGACCCGTGGGCCCGCCCGCCGTCCGGCGGTGGAACGTGTCAGCGCAGGCGCGCCTCGATCGCCTCGATGACGCGGGGTCGCAGCTCGGCGGCGCGGACCACCGCGTCGACCGAACCGACCTCGACCGCCCGCTGGATGCTGTGCACCCGGTCGAACTCGGCGGCCACCTCGCCCAGCTTCTCCGCCCGCACCGACGAGCGCAGCTCGTCCAGCTCGGCGGTGAGCGTCGCCCGCTCGGTACCGGCCGCTGCGGCGACCTTCGCCTCCAGGTCGCGTACCCGGGGATCGGCGGCGGTGCGGGCGGCGACCTCGCCGGCGAACACCACGGCGGCGGCGGGCGCGCCACCGAGCACCGAGGCGAACGACCCCTCGATCGCCAGCACCGTCATGTCCGGGTTGAGCGCCTTGGAGAAGACCACGAACGCGCCGCCGTGGTAGCGCGAGATCACGCAGAACACGATCGGGCCGCGGAAGTTGACGATCGCCCGGCCGATCTCCGCGCCATACTCCAGTTGCAGCTTGCGCATCGACTCGGGTGAGCCGTCGAAGCCGGACAGGTTGGCCAGCACGACCAGCGGCCGGTTGCCGCTGGCCGCGTTGATCGCCCGCGCGGCCTTCTTCGACGAGCGCGGGAACAGCGTGCCCGCGGTGTACGTGTCCGGACCGTCGGTGGGCGGGAAGCCGTGCCGGGGCACCGAACGGGACTCGATGCCGAGCAGGCACACCGGGATGCCGCCGAGGTGCACGTCCTGCACCACAGCGGTCTCCGCGTCGGCCATGCCGGCCCACCGCTCCAGCACCGGGTGGTCCTGGTCCGCGAGCGCCCGCATGACGGTCCGGATGTCGAACGGCTTCTTGCGGTCCGGGTTCGCGGTGGCGGAGAAGATCTCGCCCACCGTGGCGAAGTCGCTGCCGGCCACCGCGTGCGGGTAGCCGCAGATGTCCCTGTCCACCGGGTCCATGGTGACGGCCCGGCGCGGGGCGTGCTCGCCCGGCGCCACGTACGTGTGGTCGTAGTGCGCCATCAGCACGGCCCGTGCGGCCGGCAGGTCCGGCGCCCAGTACTGCGCCTGCCCGTTCGGGCCCATCACCCGGTCGTAGCCGCCGATGCCGAAGTTGTCCTCGGCGGAGACGCCGCCGGAGAAGTCGAGCGACTGCTTGCCGGTGAGCACCATCGCCGAGTCCGGCGTCATGACCAGCACACCCTTGGTGTGCATGAGCATCGTCGCCTCGGCGTTCCAGTACGGCTGGGCGCCGACGTTGATGCCCGCCACCACGATGTTGATCTCACCGCCGTCCTGGGTGAACTCGACGATGCGCTTGAGCGCCGCCGCCACCCAGTCCATGTTCTCGGTGCCGGACGTCATCGAGATCCGGGCGCCGGCGCTCAACGCGTACCACTCCAGCGGCACGCCCATCCGCTGCGCCAGGTCCAGCGCGGCGATCACCCGCCGGCACTCCGGCTCGGACAGCGCGCCCAGCGACTTGGTCGGGTCGCCGAGCAGCACCACCCGGGTCACGCCCTGCGGGTGCCGCGGCGTCGGCGTGGTCACCACGCCGGCGACGATCGCTGCGGTGTTGCGGCCCTTCGGCCGGTCCACCGGCACGAGCCGGTGGTCCGCGTCCAGGTCGTGCTCGACGAAGTCGCCGAGCAGGCCGGTCAGCTCGTACGGGTAGACCGTGTTGCGCCCGGCCGCCCGCAGCACCTTCAACCGGTAGTCGTCCAGCGGCTCGACCGGCTCGGCCGGCGGCTCGCCCACCGTCAGCTGCGCGTGCCCGGTCACGTCGAACGTGATCCGCACGCCGACCTTGGTCAGCTCGCCGGTACGGCGGTCGCGCTGCCGCGCGATGAACAGGATCTCCTCCAGTTCGGCGCCCACAGTGGTCGGGCGCACCCGCCCGGCGATCAGCTCCATCTCCTCGCGGGTCAGCTCGCTCGGCGGCCACACATAGACGACGATCCGGTTGGTCGGGAACCGTGACTTCGACGGCCGCCGCGACTGCGCCCGGCGGATCGAGTCGATGCAGGCCGCCACCGTGTCCTCGGTGGTCGGCAGCGCCACCAGGCGGCCGTCCTGCTCCCGCAGCTCGGTCAGGTCACGTACCTGCGCGAACGCCACCAGCCGCTGGTCGGACGGGTTCTGCCGGGCGACCGCCTGGAACAGGTAGACCTCCTCGTCCAGCGACGGCAGCCGGGTCAGGTCGAACTCGCGCAGTCGTTCCAGCTGCATCCGCTGCGCGATGTACGGGTGCAGGCCCCGGATCAGCCGCTCCTCGGCCATCCCGCCGCCCTCGGTCGGGCGGAACGTCACGTGGTGGTGCATCACCGCGCCGGCGCGCCCGGCGACGGTGGTGGTGAGGCGGCGTACCTGCCGCGGCAGGGGGTGCGCGTTCACCACCTCCAGCAGGGCGGCGGCGGTGGCGTCCAGGTCCTCCGGCTGGTTCTCCCAGGCGAGGTAGACGTCCGCGTCGACGGCCTCGCAGTCCCGGGCCACCTCGGCCAGGCCGCGCAGCGCGTCGCCGAGCGCGTCGAAGCGGACGGCGGCCGAGACCACGCTCGACCCGTCCCGCCGGGCCACCACGAACGTGCAGCCACCGGCGGTGCGGGTGGTGACCTCGGTCAACGCCTTGTTGCCGTAGTAGCGGCGGGTCAGCACCTCCAGCATGGCCGCGTTGTCCACGTCGTTGCGGACCAGGCGCTGACCGAGCAGCCGGACCAGCGGCTCGGTGCTGCGCACCATCTCGGCGATCCGCTCGGCGCGGTCCGGCGCGTCCGGCTGGGCGTCGAGGTGCCGCAGGTGGGTGCGGACCCGGGCGTAGACGCGGGCCCGGTTGCGGCGCAGCAGCGGCTGGGCGAACCAGGCGAACACCACGCCCCGGGCCAGGTCGGCGACCACCGGGAAGCGGACCTGGGTGGCCGCGACGAGCCGCTCCAGCGCGAGACCGGCCGGCTCGCGCAGCGCCTCGTCCGGCGGCGGCTCGCGCAGCCACGAGCGCAGCAGCGCGGCGATCACAGTGGCGTCGGCGGCGGCCCGCTGCTGGGCCAGGAAGATCCGGAAGACCGCGGCCTCCAGTTCGGGGGAGCGGTCCAGTTCGGTGACGCCGTAGTGGGCGAGCGCCTTCGCGAGGCGGGCCCGGAACGACTCGGGGGAGCCGGCCCGCTCGACGTCGAGGCTCTGCAGGTAGGTGTGGAAGTACTCGCGGGCGCTGTGCACGTGCCCGCCCGGTCCGTCGTCGCCGCCGGGCCGGTTCCGGCTCAGCTCCGCCAGGTCGGCGAAGACGCCGACCAGTTCCAGTTCCTCGGCCAGTGGCCGGTGCCCGGCCTCGGTGGCCGCCCGCCGCGCGTCCAGGTAGTCGTCGAGCACCCGGCGCTCGTCGTGCGGGTCCACGTCGTAGCCGAGCAGCAGCGCGCACAGGTCCTCCTGGCCGCGCTCGGCCCGGGACCGCGCGGGCACGTCCGCGGGCGCGGCGGGCAGGTCCAGCTCGACCGCCGGTCCGGCCGGGCCGGCGGCCGCCTCGGTGCCCTCCTCGGCGATCGGCTCCAGGCGCAGCAGCGGCGCACCGGCCTCCACCTGGGTGCCGACCACCACCGACGACTCCTTGAGGCGGGCCCGGAACGGCGCCCGCAGCACCGTCTCCATCTTCATCGCCTCCAGCACCAGCACCGGCGCGCCGGCCTCGACCTCCGCGCCGACCTGAAGCGGCGTGGCGACCACCAGCGCCGGCATGGGGGAGCGCAGCACGCCGCCCTCGTCGCGGCTGATCCGGTGCGTCACGCCGTCCACCTCGACCAGGTGGACCGGGCCGTGGGTGTCGGTGAGCAGGCGGAACCGGGCGCCGTTGACGGCGATCTGGCCGGTGTGCCGGTCGAAGCGGTCCAGCTCGACGTCGGCGGTGCGGACGTCGCCACCGGCCTCGACGCCGACGCGGAACCGGTGCGCGCCGACCCGGGCCACCCGCATCCGGTAGGTCACGCCGCGCAGCTTCAGGTCCAGCGGCCGGCCGCTGCGGTGCTGCACCTGCGGGCGTCCACCGGCTGCCGTGGACAGCAGCCGCTGCCGTTCGGCGGTCTCGTCCTCCTCGTACGCCTCGATCGCGGCGGCGGCCAGCGCCACGGCGGAGTGCCGGTGCGCGACCAGGCGGCCCTCGCCGCGTACCCGGTCGATCCAGCCGGTGTCCGCGCTGGCGTCGATCACCTCGGGCTGGTCGAGCAGGTCGAGCACGAAGCTCTTGTTCGTCGCGCCGCCGGCGATGACCACAGTGGTGTTCGCCATCGCCCGGCGCAGGCGGCCCAGCGCCTCGTCGCGGTCCCGGCCGTACGCGATGATCTTGGCGATCATGGAGTCGAAGTCGGCGGGGATGGTGTCGCCCTCGCTGACCCCGGTGTCGACCCGGATACCGGGTCCGGCGGGCAGGTCCAGGCGGGTGATCCGGCCGGGGGAGGGGGCGAAGTCGCGGTCCGGGTCCTCGGCGTTGAGCCGCGCCTCGATCGCGTGCCCGCGCTCGACCGGCGGCTCACCGGTCAGCCGGCCGCCGCCGGCCACGTGCAGCTGCGCCTTGACCAGGTCGAATCCGGTGGTCGACTCGGTGATCGGGTGCTCGACCTGCAGGCGCGTGTTGACCTCCAGGAACGCGAACAGCCGGTCGCCCGGGTGGTAGAGGAACTCGACTGTGGCCGCGCCCCGGTAACCGACGGCGACCGCCAGCCGCTCCGCCGACGCCTTCAGCTCGGCGGTCTGCTCCGGGCTCAGCACCGGGGAGGCGGACTCCTCGATCACCTTCTGGTTGCGCCGCTGCACGGAGCAGTCCCGTACCCCGAGCGCCCACGCGGTGCCCTGACCGTCCGCGATCACCTGGACCTCGACGTGCCGGGCGCCGGTGACCAGGCGCTCCAGGAACACCACGCCGCTGCCGAACGCCCGCGCCGCCTCCTGGCTGGTGCGCTCGTACGCGTCGGCCAGTTCGGCGTCGCTGCGGATCACCCGGATGCCGCGCCCGCCACCGCCGGCGGTCGCCTTCAGCATCAGCGGGTAGCCGATCGTGGCCGCCGCGCGCAGCGCGTCCTCGAGGCTCTCCACCGCGCCGCGGCTCCACGGCGCGACCGGCACGCCGACCTCCTCGGCGATCAGCTTCGCGCCGATCTTGTCGCCGAGCTTGCGCATGGCGTCCGGGCTGGGCCCGACGAACGTTACGCCGATCTTCTCGCACAGCTCGGCGAACGCCGGGTCCTCGGCCACGAAACCCCAGCCCACCCACGCGGCGTCCGCGCCGGTCTCGACCAGCGCGCGCTCCAGGGCCTTCAGGTCGAGGTACGGGCGGGCGGATGCGGGACCCAGGTCGTAGGCGACGTCCGCCTCGCGGACGAAGGTGGCGGTACGGTCGACGTCGGTGTACAGCGCGACGGTCTCGATCCGGCTGCCGGTCTCCGCGGCCAGTTCCCGGACCGCGTGGATGAGCCGCATCGCGGCTTCACCACGGTTGACGATGGCGACACGGGTGAACACGTGACCGTCCCCTTCGGTTGACCCACTCCTGCGCGCCGGGCGCGGCGATGCCCCCGGCTCGCCTCACCTTTCCGGCTGTGCGCGGGCGGCGCCATGTCGTAACGGCCGAAGCCTGAGCGGGGACCGTTGTAGGAACCGAACAAAAGTTTTTAGCCAGCCACTCACTACCCGCCGGTACGCGCTACGGCGCCGGACCCGTGCGGGTCCGGCGCCGTGACGGGACTGCGGTGCGGGCTCAGCCCGGGATGTCCCGGGGGTCGCGCTCGCGGGGGTACGTGTTCTTCTCGCCGATCGTGCCGTCCTGCTTCTTGATCACGTGCTCGGTGCCGCGCTCGGCCGCCATCTCCCGGCCGGCCGCCTCGGCCTCCGCCTTGGTGTCGTGGCGGCTGGTCGCGCGCTCGTTGCCCTCCGGGCGGTTCTTCCACTGCCCGTCCTGCTGGTAGGTGTCGATGTCGCCCTTCGCCATGCCGTCAGCTCCCTCGTTCGCGTGCCTGATGACAAATGTCTGCCCACGGGCGCGGTGCGCTAATCCTGCGGTCGCTCGGCGGTTTGCCGGAACGGCAAGGTTCCTTGCTGCGCGGCGGGCGGCGGCGCACGATTGCGGTGACCCGGGCACCAGGGGCCCGGCGGCGAGGAGGCAGACATGACGGGGCACCACCACGAGCATCCGGCGGCGGACACCGACCCGGCCCGGTTCTGGGACGAGCGGTACGGCCAGCAGGACCGGATCTGGAGCGGCCGGGTCAACCCGGTCCTGGCCGAGGTGGCCGGCGCGCTGCCCCCGGGCACCGCGCTCGACCTGGGTTCCGGTGAGGGCGGCGACGCGGTGTGGCTGGCGTCGAAGGGATGGCGGGTCACCGCCGTGGACATCTCGTCCGTCGCGCTGGACCGCCTCGCCGTCGAGGCCGAGCGGGCCGGGGTGACCGACCGGATCACCACCGTCCGGCACGACCTCACCCAGGGCTTCCCGCCCGGCCGGTACGACCTGGTGTCCGCGCAGTTCTTCCAGTCGCCGCTGGTCCTGCCCCGGGAGAAGGTGCTGCCTCCGGCGGCCGAGGCGGTCGCGCCCGGCGGCCGGCTGCTCGTCGTCGAGCACGGCGCGCCGCCGCCGTGGGCCGGGCCCGACACCGGCCACCACCGGTTCGCCGAACCGGAGGAGATCCTGGCCGCGATGAGCCTCGACCCGGACGGCTGGGACACCGAGCGCCTCGGCGCGGCGCGCCGTACCGCCACCGGTCCGGACGGCCGGACCGGTGAGCTGATCGACCACGTGGTGCTGGTGCGGCGCCGCTGACCGCCGCGCCGGTCAGGCCCGGGCCTGCGGCCGGGTCAGCAGGAGCACCAGCAGCCCGGCCGCGCACAGCGCGGTGCTCATGCCGTACGCCCAGCGGTAGCCGACCTGCGCGGAGAGCCCGAGCAGCGGCCCGGCGAGCATGGCGCCGATCGGGAACGTGTTCGTGAACAGCGTGGTGGCCCGGCCCGGCTCGCCGGGCAGCAGATCCTGCACGTAGGCGATTCCGACGCCGGACACTGCGGCGATGAACAGCGCGTTCACCGGCTGCGCGAACAGCAGGACCGGCACGCTCGGCGCCAGCGCGGCGGTCGCGTAGTAGGCGACCCCGCAGGCGCCGCCGACCAGGACCAGCAGCCGCAGCCGGACCCGCGCGGTCAGCGCGCCCAGCCCGAGGATCAGCGGGATCTCCAGCGCCGCGCACAGGCCCAGCACCAGCCCGGCGCGGGAGGGGTCGTCGTTCAGTTCGGTGTCGATGAACAGCGGCATCGCCTGCACGCCGACCGTCAGCGGGCACTGGAGCAGGACGAACGTGAGCGCCGTCAGCGCCAGCCGCAGCCGGGACGCGCCGGGCGGGCCCGGCGCGGCGCCGTCCGGATCTGCCGCGACCGGCCGCGCCGGCAGCGGCAGCTCCTCCAGCCGGAACGCGGCCACCAGCGCGGCCAGCGCGTACATGACGGCGGCCATGCCGTAGACCAGGCGGAAGCCACCGACGTCGAGCAGCACCGCGGCCAGCGCCGGCCCGGCCACCCAGGCCAGCGAGAACACGGTACGCATGAGGCTGACGCCGAACGCGGCCCGCGCCGGATCGTCCCTGTCGAACAGCGCCCGGGTGTACGCGAACGACTGCGGGAACAGCGAGTTCGCCAGTGCCGTGGCGGTCGCGGTGAGCCCCAGCAGGATCCAGTAGTCGCGGACGTACGCGGTCAGGCCCGCGCCCACCACGCCGGCCAGCGCGGCGCCGACCAGCAGCGCGCGCCGGATCGGCAGGCGGTCCGACAGCCGACCGATCAGCGCGGAGGCGACCACCCCGGACAGCGGGGCGACGACCAGGAACACGGTCACCCGCAACGGACTGGCGTGGACCTCGCGGTCGAGGAACAGCGACAGGAACGGCAGCACCACGGCGGTGGAGAGGCCGACGGTCAGGAACACCACACCCAGCGGGAGCAGCCGGAATCGGCCGGCGCGCACCGCCGGCCTCGTGTCCACAGCCATGCGGCGGACTGTACGCGGCGACGGCCCGGCGGCCGACCGAGTTTCCGCCGCCCGGGCTAGCCCACGGCGGTGGGGGAGGGCGGCGCGCTGCTGCCCTGCGGCGCCTCGGCCGTCATCAGCCGGACGATCTCCGCCCGGTCGGCTGCCGACGGCATCCCCCACTCCGGGCGGTAGCCGAACGCCCGGTCCAGCGGGGTCGAGGAGGTCCGGCCGTCGAGGATCTCCACCGAGTCGGTGCCGATCAGCCCGGGGTGCTCGACGCCGCACGCCTCGGCCACCTTGACCAGGTCGCGGCGCAGCGTGCGGATGTAGTTCGCGGCCCGCACCGACTTGCGGGCCGGGTCCAGCCCTCGGGCCAGCCAGGCGTTCTGTGTGGCGACGCCGGTCGGGCAGGTGTCGGTGTGGCACTTCTGCGCCTGGATGCAGCCGATCGCCAGCATCGCCTCCCGCCCGACGTTGACCATGTCGGCGCCGAGCGCGAACGCCACCACGGCGTTGTCCGGCAGGCCCAGCTTGCCCGCGCCGACGAACACCACGCTCTCGTGCAGGTCGCGTTCGGCGAAGGTCCGGTAGACCCGGGAGAAGCCCTGCTGGAACGGCAGCGACACCGAGTCGCTGAAGATCAGCGGCGCGGCGCCGGTGCCGCCCTCGCCGCCGTCCACGGTCACGAAGTCCACGCCGCGCCCGGTGTCGCGCATCAGCGTGGTCAGCTCCTCCCAGAACCCGAGGTCGCCGACGGCGGACTTGATGCCGACCGGCAGGCCGGTCTCGGCGGCGAGCAGCTCCACCCAGTCCAGCAGGCTGTCGCAGTCGGAGAACTCGGCGTGCCGGGACGGGCTCACGCAGTCGCGTCCGACCGGGATGCCACGGGTGGCGGCGATCTCGGCGGATACCTTCGCCGCCGGCAGCAGACCACCGAGGCTCGGCTTGGCGCCCTGGCTGAGCTTGATCTCCAGGGCGCGTACCGGCGCCGACGCCACCAGGTCCTTGAGGCGTTCCAGGCTGAAGCGGCCCTGCTCGTCGCGGCAGCCGAAGTACGCGGTGCCGAGCTGGAAGACCAGCTCGCCGCCGTTGCGGTGGTACGGCGACAGCCCGCCCTCGCCGGTGTTGTGCAGGCAGCCAGCCAGCGCGGCGCCCCGGTTGAGCGCCTCCACCGCGTTGCCGGACAACGAACCGAAGCTCATCCCGGAGATGTTGACGACCGACTGCGGCCGGAACGCGTGCGCCCGGCCGCGCGCCGCGCCGAGCACCTTGGCGCAGGGCAGCGTCACGTCGTGCCCGGCGGTCGGCGCCGACGGCGGGACCGCCCGGCCGAACGTCCGGTGCTTGATGATCGGATAGCCGGCGGTGTGCTCGATGTCGTTGTCGGTGCCGAAACCGAAGTAGTTGTTCTCCTGCTTGGCCGAGGCGTACACCCAGCGCCGCTGGTCGCGGGTGAACGGCCGCTCCTCGTCGTTGCCGGCCACGATGTACTGCCGCAGCTCCGGGCCGATCGACTCGAGCAGGTACCGGGCCCGGCCCAGCACCGGGAAGTTGCGGCGCAGCGCGTGGTCGCGTTGCAGCAGGTCCCGCGCCGCCAGCGCGGCGACGGCGGTGACGGCTGCGGGTACGGCTCTCTTCGCCCAGCTCATCCCGCCACTCTTTCCGCCCTGGCACCCGGTCAAACGCCGGATGGAACCCGGCCGCCCCGGGCGGTGTCATGGAAGCGGACCGACGGAGGCTGCCCTGGACGACGACGAACTCGTCACCCGCGTACGCGCCGGCGACCGGGAGGCGTACGACGCCCTGGTCGCCCGGCACACCGCGTCCGCGTACCGGACGGCGGTGCTGCTGGGGGCCGGTCCGGACGCCGAGGACGTGGTCCAGGAGGCGTTCGTGAAGGCGTACCGGAAACTGTCCCGCTACCGGGGCGAGGCGGGTTTCCGGTCCTGGCTGCTCGCGATCGTCGCGAACGAGACCCGGAACCTGCACCGGGCGCGCACCCGGCGGGACGGGCTGACGCTGCGCGCGGCGGCGGCGGACCCGGTCGCGGCGGTCACCGCCGACGACGGGCTCGACGCCGTGCTGGCGGCCGAACGCCGGGCCGCGCTGGTCGGGGCGCTGCGCCGGCTGCCCGGGCGCGACCGGGAGGTGATCGTCTGCCGGTACCTGCTCGACCTCGGCGAGGACGAGACGGTGACAGTGCTGGGGCTGCCCCGGGGCACCGTGAAGTCCCGGACCCACCGGGCGCTGGCGAAGCTGCGTGCCCTGCTGGACCGGGAGGTGGCGCACCGTGGATGACCTGGAACGGGAGCTGCGTGAGCTGACCGGCTGGCTGGAGCCGGCGCGGACGCCCGACCTCACCGCGCGGGTCCGCGCCCGGCTCGACGCGCCCGCGCCGCGCCGCCGGTGGCGGTACGTGCTGGCCGCCGCGCTCGCCGCCCTGCTCGTGGCGGCGCTGCCGCCGGGGCGGGCCGCGCTCGCCGGCGCGGTGATCGGACTGCTGCGGATCTCCGGGGTCGTCGTCGACACGGCACCCGCGCCGCCACCGACGGGTACACCCTCGCCGCTGCCCGCGCAGCACCAGGTCGCGCTCGCCGAGGCGCAGCGGCAGGTCCGCTTCCCGATCCGCGTGCCGGCCCGCCTCGGCCCGCCGGAACGCGTGCTCGTCGCCGATCCGGACGGTGCCGGCGCCCACCGGGTCGTCAGCCTGCTCTACCGGGGCGGGACGGTGCGGCTGGACGCCTTCGACGGCTCGCTCGACATCGTGTTCCACAAGCGGTCGGCCGGAGCGGACGTGACGCTCACCCAGGTCGGCGGCGAGTTCGCGATCTGGGTGGGCGGTCCGCACGCGTTGGCCTACGTGGACCGCTCGGGCACGGAACGGGTGGCGACCGCACGGTTGTCCGCCGCCACGCTGATCTGGGAGCGGGCCGGGGTGAGCTACCGGCTGGAGGGCGACCTCACCCGTGAGCAGGCCCTGGACGTGGCGTCCTCGGTGGAGTGAGCGCGGCGGGAACCTCGGGGCGCCGGGCGGTGTCCTGAAGACGAGAGTCGTCGACGGGGGAGGCCGGATGTCCGTTCCGAGAAGAGTCCTGCTGGTGCCGGTCCTGCTGCTGGCCGGGTGCACCGGCCCGGCCGCGGATCCGGCCGGTGCGCCGGCCACGCCACCGGCCACCGGCCCGGCCCTGCCGGCCGCCTGCGCCGAGCGGCTGGAGACCGGCCGGCTGCCGGACTGGGCGGACGCCGGGTTCACCGGCGACACCCGGATGCGGCACGTCTTCGGCGCCCGGGGCGACATCGTGGCGATCCTGTTCGCGTACCCGCTGGTGCACGCGCGCGCCGACGGCGCGAACAACAAGATCCTCTGGGTGGCGCGCCCCGAGCCCGGCCGGTCCGAACCGGCACAGCGGACGCCCCTGGTGATCACCGCGAGGCGGGACGGGACGGGCACCCCGGTCGTCCGTCAGGTGGACGGTGGACCCGGGCCGTCCATCGTCGACCTGCCGGCCGCCGGGTGCTGGCGGCTGCGACTGGACTGGTCGGGCCGCACCGACACGATGGACCTGGTCTACCGGCCGGCGTCCGGCTGACCGCATGGCCGCTGCCGGTCCGGGTAACGCTGCGTCATGGCGAAGTACACCGAGCCGGAACTGCGGGAGCGTCTCAAGGCCGAGATCCGCGCCTCCGACAAGGGCGGACGGCCGGGGCAGTGGTCGGCCCGAAAGTCGCAGCTGCTGACGAACGAGTACAAGAAGGCCGGCGGGGGATTCGAGGGCCCGAAGGACGCACGGCAGCGCTCGCTGCAACGCTGGGGCGGCGAGAAGTGGCAGACCCGCAGCGGTGACACGCGCGCCCGCAACGGCGGCGAAACCCGCCGTTACCTGCCCGAACAGGCGTGGGCGGAACTGTCGGAGAACGAGCGGCGCGCCACCGACACGCGCAAGCGCCGCGCGTCGCGCTCCGGCCGGCAGTACGTGCCGAACACCGGCCCGGCGAAGCGGGCCCGCCGGGACGCGACCGCCGCCGAGCAGATCAACGAGTTGCCGGTGACCGAGGCGGTCAAGCTGGTGCGCGACCTCGACACCCGTCAGCTCGGCGCGGCGCTGCGCCGGGAACGTCACGGCAAGGCCCGCAAGACGCTCATCGGACGGCTGGAGTCGGAACTGGGCCGGCGCCGGGCCGCGTGAGCGCGTACCCGCCGGACACAGGCGGCGGGGCCGGTCACCGGACCGGCCCCGCCGTGGTGCGCCAGTCGTCTAGCGGCGCGGGTGCTGCGGGATGCGCGGAAGCACGTAGGGCGGACCGGAGAAGATCAGATCGGCCTTCAGCTCGTGGTACGCGAGCTTCGGCTGGTAGTTCTCGTCGTACACGGTGGCCAGGCCCTCCGGCGGGTCGGAGAACGCGCCGGGCACCCAGGAGTGCTTGTCGGTGAAGCCCCAGAGGGTGAACGACAGGCAGTGCCGCTCGGCCAGGCAGGCCTGCATCAGCACGCTGAAGTTCGCCGCGGACGCCTGCAGACGCGGGTTGATCTCCGCGGAGTCGCCGGCCTCCACCCCCTCGGTGATCTGGCTGCGCACGTCCACCTCGGTGAGGGCCGTGGCCAGCCCGAGCCCGGCGAACTTGCGCAGCGCGGCGGCCACCTGGAGCGTGCTGAAGTTGCCGTACTGGGTGCCCAGGTGGCCCTGTGCCCCCACGCCGTCGATCGGCACGCCCTTGGCCCGCAGGTCACGGGCCATGTTGTAGACGAACTGCGTCTTGTCGTCGGCCGGGTTGCCAGAGCCGAACGCCTCGATGTTGTAGTCGTTGTAGAACAGCAGCGCCTTCGGGTCGGCGGCGCGGGCCCAGCGGAACGCGTCGGCGATGTAGCCGGGCCCGAGGTTCTGCGCCCAGAACCCCTTGTAGTGCAGCGTGGACGGGGTGTCCCAGGGGTCGCTGACCGCCTCGTTCACCACGTCCCACTGCCAGATCTTGCCCTTGAAGTGGGTGACCACGGCGGTGATGTGGTTGCGCAGGATCTGGCGCAGCTCGGCCTTGCTGATCGAGCCGTCCGCGACTCCGCTGGTCAGCCACGCGGGCAACTGGTTGTGCCAGACCAGCACGTGGCCCCGGACCCGCTGGTTGTTCTTGCGGGCGAAGTCGATCAGCTCGTCGGCCGGGCCCCAGTTGTAGGTGCCGCGGGTGGGTTCGAGGCTCTCCCACTTCATCACGTTCTCGGCGGTGACAGTGGAGAACTCGGACGCGGCGATCTGGCGGTACTGCGGTTCGGATGCGTCGTTGAGGGCGGCCATGTCCACGGCGGTGCCCACGTACAGGCCGTGGCGCTTGGCCAGCTCGCGCAGGCTCTGCCCGGCCGGGTCGTACGGCCGTCCGGCCGTCGCGGGGACGACGTTGAGGGCGGTGGCGGTCACGACGGCGACGGCGCCGGCGGCGAGCCAACGTCTCAGCTTCATGGGCGTTCCTTTCGGGAGGGTGCGCGCGGCCGGGGGCCGGCGGTGGCGGTGCCGGGAACGCCGCGGCGTGGAACGGACCGGCGGGCGCCCGGGTGGACGGACGGTGCGGGCTTCCGAAACTTCCGGTCTGGCTTCCGGAAGTAGCCCGAAACATTACGGACGCCGATAGCCGTCCGTCAATCACCCGGATCGGGAGGGTGAGGTCGCGCCTCAGCGCAGCGGGCGGCAGGAGGCCCGGATGACCAGCTCGGTGGGAAGCTGGATGTGCGTGTCCCGCTCGACGCCCGCGATGAGGTCGATCAGCAGGCGCAGCGACTCGGCACCCATGCGTTGCAGAGGCTGCCGGATCGTGGTCAGCGGCGGGTCGACGAGGGCCGACTCCGGGATGTTGTCGAAGCCGATGACCGACAGGTCGTCCGGTACGCCGAGGCCGAGGCCGCGGGCGACGTCCACGGTGGAGATGGCCGAGAGGTCGTTGCCGGCGAAGATCGCGGTCGGCCGGTCGGGGAGCGCGAGCAGTTCGGCGGCGGTGCTGGCGGCGGTCTCGGTGCGGAAGCCGCCGACCCGTACGAGCTGCTCGTCGACCGCCACGCCCGCGTCGGCCATCGCCTTGCGGAACCCGGCCTCGCGCAGGCGGGCCGACTCCAGGTCGGGCCGGCCGCTGATGTGCGCGATCCGCCGGTGCCCGAGCGACAGCAGGTAGTCGGTGGCCAGCACCGCGCCGGCGAAGTTGTCGGAGTCGACAGTGGGCAGGCCGGACGGGCCGGTGTGCGGGTCGACGGCCACCACGTGGAAGCCGTGCTTGGTCTCGACCACGGTCGGCGTCACGATCACCGCGCCGTCGATGAGCGTCCCGGACAGCCGGGCCAGCGAGCGCCGCTCCCACCCTATGGCCGCGCCCTCTCCGTCACCGCTGGAGTAGGCGAGCAGCTGGTAGCCGCTGCCGGCGACCTCCCGGGACGCGCCCTTGAGCAGCTCGGTGGAGAACGGCTCGAACTCGGCGACCAGGATGCCGAGCACGTTCGTGCGGTGGCTGCGCAGGCTCTGCGCCCCGAGGCTGGCCTCGTACCCGAGCTCGTGGATGACCTGCTGGACGCGCTCGACGGTGGCCTGCGCGACGCCGTACCGCCCATTGACAACCTTGGATACGGTTGCCACCGAGACGCCGGCCGTACGTGCCACGTCCGACATCTTGACGCGCTGCTCGAACACCACGCCGACGATGATAGAGGGCTCTCCCGGCGTGATCGAAGACGATGTCGAAAACGTTATCGATACCGATTGACTTCACGTTACGGCCCTGTAAAACTCCCCCGCAGGTAACCCGGCTAAGTGGTCGAGGAGACATCTATGGCGATGAAGCGCCGTGCTGGTGCCGTCCTGGCACTGTTTGTGACAAGCGCTCTGCTGGCCTCCGCGTGCGGTGGTGGTGGCGAGGAGGAGAAGGCTGCCGAGAGCGAGCTGTTCAAGAACCCGGTGACGTTGACCTGGTGGCACAACGCCTCGCAGGACGGGCCCGGCAAGACGTACTGGGAGAAGGTCGCCAAGGACTTCTCCGCGGCCCACCCGACCGTCAAGATCGAGATCGAGGCGATCGAGACGAACCAGCTCCAGCGCACCCGGCTCCCCGCCGCGCTGCTGAGCAACGACCCGCCGGACGTCTTCCAGGCGTGGGGCGGCGGCGAGATGCGCGAGCAGGTCGAGGCCGACTACCTCAAGGACATCACCGACCAGGTGAAGAACGAGGTGGCCGACATCGGTAGCGCCGCGGAGATCTGGCAGGTGAACGGCAAGCAGTACGGCCTGCCGTACCGGATGGGCATCGAGGGCATCTGGTACAACAAGGACATGTTCGCGAAGGCGGGCATCACGGCGCCGCCGACCACCTTCGAGGAACTCAACGCCGCTGTCACCAAGCTCAAGGCCATCAACGTCGTCCCGATCGCCCTCGGCGCCGGTGACAAGTGGCCCGCCGCGCACTGGTGGTACAACTTCGCGCTGCGTGCCTGCTCGGTCGACACGCTGAAGAAGGCGAGCACCGACCGGAACTTCGACGACCCGTGCTTCGTCAAGGCCGGCCAGGACCTGAAGGCGTTCATCGACACCAAGCCGTTCCAGAACAACTTCATCGCCACGCCGGGCCAGAACGACCCGACCAGCGCCAACGGCCTGCTCGCCAACGGCAAGGCCGCGATGGAGCTGATGGGTGACTGGAACCGCGGCACCCTGGACACCGTGGCCACCGACAAGGCGGCCCTGGGCAAGTTCCTCGGCTGGTTCCCGGTGCCGGCGATCTCCGGCTCCGCCGGTGACCCGAAGGCTGCTCTGGGCGGCGGCGACGGCTTCGCCTGCTCCAAGAACGCCCCGGCCGAGTGCGTCGAGTTCCTCAAGTACCTCGTCAGCCCCGAGGTGCAGAAGGGCTACGCCGCCACCGGCACCGGTCTGCCGGTCGCCAAGGGCGCGGCCGACGGCGTCACCGACCCGGCCCTGAAGTCCATCCTGGAGTCGACCTCCTCGGCCACCTACGTGCAGCTCTGGCTCGACACCGCCTTCGGCAGCACCGTCGGCAACGCGATGAACGACGCGATCGTCGCGATCTTCGCCGGCAACGGGACACCTGAGAAGGTCGTCTCGGCCATGAAGGCGGCCGCAAGCAAGTGACGTCCGCATCGCAGACCCGTATGCCCGCCGGCGGCGTGACCGCGCCGCCGGCGGGCCTCCGGCCCGGCGCACGAGCCGCCTCACGCCGCGCCGAGACCCGCCGCAAGTGGTACGAGATCATCGGGCTGACCACGCCGGCGGTCCTCATCTACGTGCTGTTCGTGCTGGTGCCGATGGGCTTCGCGTTCTACTACAGCCTGTTCCGCTGGCGCGGCGTCGGCCCGCCCACCGAGTACGTCGGCTTCAACAACTACAAGCTGGCGTTCCAGGACCCGATCTTCCTCGACGCGCTGCGCAACAACGCGATCATCGTGTTCGGGTCGCTGCTCATCCAGGGGCCCGTCGCACTCGGCATCGCCCTGCTGCTCAACCGCCGCTTCCGCGGACGCTCGGCCTTCCGCCTGCTGGTCTTCGTGCCGTACGTGCTCGCCGAGGTCACCGTCGGCATCATGTGGAAGCTGATCCTGACCGACGGCGGCACGCTCGACGCGCTGCTGCGGTCGGTCGGACTGGGCGGCTTCGTGCAGGCGTGGCTGGCCGACCTCGACGTGGTCATCTGGACGCTGCTGTTCGTCCTCACCTGGAAGTACGTCGGCTTCGCCATCATCCTCCTGCTCGCCGGCCTGTCGAACGTGCCGCCCGAGCTGAACGAGGCAGCCGAGATCGACGGCGCGAGCTGGTGGCAGATCCAGCGCCACGTCACGCTGCCGCTGCTCGGCCCCACCATCCGGATCTGGATGTTCCTGTCGATGATCGGCTCGTTGCAGGTCTTCGACATGGTCTGGGTGACGTCCGTGCCCGCGGTGCGCTCGCTCGGCGCGTCGGCCACCATGGCCACGTACATGGTGGACAACGGCTTCTTCGCCAGGCTCTGGGGCTACGGCAACGCGGTGGCCGTGATCCTGTTCGTCATCTCCTTCGTCGCGGCGCTGCTGTTCCAGCGGTTCCTTCTCCGCCGTGACATCGAGGGCGCCATCACCCGGAAGGGGAAGTGACAGTGGCCGTGAACTCCGTACCCGCCCCTTCCGCCGGCCGCCGGCCGGTGCAGTGGAACGCGCCGCTGACGTACGCGCTGGCGCTCGCGGTCGCGGCCGTGTCGATCGCGCCCGTCGTGTACGTCGTCGTCGGTGGTTTCCGGACCACACCGCAGATCGTGGACGACCCGGCCGGCTTGCCGGACCCGTGGGTCTGGGACAACTACTACCGGGTGCTCACGCAGAGCGGGTTCTGGCGGCAGGCGTTCAACAGCGCTGTGGTCGCGCTCGGCACCACGCTCGGCGTGGTGGTGCTCGGCATGGCCGCCGCGTTCGTGCTGGCCCGGTACACGTTCCGGGGACGCGAGGCGCTCTACACCTTCTTCACCCTCGGCCTGCTGTTCCCGGCCGGCGCGGCGATCCTGCCGCTGTACCTCCTGCTGCGTGACCTGAACCTGATCAACTCCTACTACGCGGTGATCCTTCCGCAGGTGGCCTTCTCGCTGCCGCTCACGATCGTCATCCTGCGGCCGTTCCTGTCGGCCATCCCGCGGGAGCTGGAGGACGCGGCCGCCATCGACGGCGCCGGCCGGCTCGGCTTCCTCTGGCGGATCGTGCTGCCGCTGTCGCGGCCCGCGGTCGTCACCGTCGGCATCCTCGCGTTCGTGGCGAGCTGGAACGCGTTCCTCCTGCCGCTGCTCGTCCTCGGGGACGTCAACCTGCACACCCTGCCGCTGGGCGTGCAGAACTTCTCCAGCCAGTACACCACCGACACCGCGGGGGTCCTCGCCTTCACGTCGCTGGCGATGTTGCCGGCGCTGCTGTTCTTCACCCTGGCGGAGAAGCAGATCGTGGGCGGTCTCCAGGGCGCGGTCAAGGGCTGAGCGGCAGCGGCACCAGCACAACCAGTGGAAAGGCACACCATGACAGAGGTCCACGCGGTGGTGGACGGGCCGGTACCGGCTCAGGCAGGTTCGGACCACGACCGGCCGGACGGGCCCGACGCCGAGACGCGCGTACGGGAACTGCTCGCTCGGATGACGATCGAGGAGAAGGTCGCGCAGCTCGTCGGGTTCTGGGAGAAGGAGGACGGTGAGGCGGTCGCACCCCTGCAGGGCGAGTTCGCCGACAGCGGCCGGCTCGAGGACTTCTCCCGCCACGGCCTGGGTCACCTGACCCGCGCCTACGGCACCCGCCCGGTCGACGCGGCGGCCCGCGCGGCCTGGCTGTGGAAGTTCCAGCGGGACCTGGTGACGGGCACCCGGCTGGGCATCCCGGCGATCGTGCACGAGGAGTGCCTGACCGGCCTGTCGGCGTGGAAGGCGGCCACCTTCCCGACGCCGCTGGCCTGGGGCGCCGCGTTCGATCCCGACCTGGTCGCCGAGATGGCGGCGGCGATCGGGGCCTCGATGCGAGCGCTCGGCATCCACCAGGGACTGTCCCCGGTGCTGGACGTGATCCGGGATCCCCGCTGGGGCCGGGTCGACGAGTGCATCGCCGAGGACCCGTACCTCGTCGGCACCATCGGCACCTCGTACGTGCGAGGGCTGCAGTCGCAGGGCGTGCTCGCCACGCTGAAGCACTTCGCCGGCTACTCCGCCTCGCGGGCCGGGCGCAACTTCGGCCCGGTGCACGCCGGTCCCCGGGAACTCGCCGACGTGTTGCTGCCGCCGTTCGAGATGGCGCTCCTCGACGGCGACGCCCGCAGCGTCATGCACTCGTACGCCGAGATCGACGGCGTGCCGGTCGCCTCCGACCCGACGATGCTCACCGACCTGCTCCGGGGCCGGTGGGGCTTCGACGGGACGGTGGTGGCCGACTACTTCGGGGTGGCCTTCCTCCACCTGCTGCACCACGTCGCGGCCGACAACGCGGACGCGGCGGTGCAGGCGCTGAGCGCGGGTCTCGACATCGAGCTGCCCACCGGCGACGCCTACCTGACCCTGACCGAGTCGGTGCGGGCCGGCAGGGTCGACGAGGCGCTGGTCGACCGGGCGGTGCTGCGCGTGCTGCGCCAGAAGCAGGCACTCGGACTGCTCGACGCCACGTTCGACGACGAGCCGCCGGGCGCGATCGACCTCGACTCGCCGGAGCACCGGTCGATCGCCCGCCGGCTCGCCGAGGAGTCGGTCGTCCTGGTCGCCAACGAGGGCGTGCTCCCGCTGCCGGCGGGCCGCCGGGTGGCGGTCGTCGGGCCGAACGCGGACCGGCAGGGCGCGCTGTTCGGCTGCTACTCGTTCCTCAACCACGTGCTGGCCCACCACCCCGGCGTGGAGACCGGCTTCGAGGTCCCGACCGTGCTGGAGGCGGTGCGCGCCGAGTTCGGCGCCGACTCGGTCACCTTCGCGAACGGCTGCGAGGTGGACTCGGCGGACCGGTCCGGGTTCGACGAGGCGGTCGCCGCCGCGTCCGCCGCCGACGTGGCGGTCCTCGTGATGGGCGACCACGCCAGCCTGTTCGGCCGCGGCACTGTCGGCGAGGGCTGCGACCGGGACGACCTGGAGCTGCCCGGCGTGCAGCGTCAGCTCGTCGAGGCGGTGCTGGACACCGGCACCCCTGTCGTCCTGGTGCTGCTCACCGGCCGCCCGTACGCGCTCGGCTGGGCGCTGTCCCGGTGCGCGGCGGTGGTGCAGACGTTCTTCCCGGGTGAGGAGGGCGCCGGGGCGATCGCGGGCGTGCTCTCCGGGCGGGTCAACCCGTCCGGCCGGCTGCCGGTCAGCCTGCCCGGTTCGGCCGGCGCGCAGCCGTACTCGTACCTGCACCCCGAGCTGGGGGAGGGCATGAACGGCACGAACCTGCCGGCGACCCCGGTGGCGCCGTTCGGGCACGGGCTGTCCTTCACCACGTTCGCGTACACCGACCTGACCGTGCCGGCCGAGGTGCCGACCGACGGGGCGCTGCGGGTGTCGGTGCGCGTGACGAACACCGGCCCGGTCGTCGGTGACGACGTGGTGCAGCTCTACGGCCGCGACCTGGTCGCCTCGGTGACCCGGCCGGTCGCGCAGCTGCTCGGCTACCGGCGGGTGCGCCTGGAGCCGGGAGCCTCGGTCACTGTCGAGCTGACCGTGCCGACCACGCGGCTGGCGTTCAGCGACCGCACGCTGACCCGTGTGGTGGAGCCCGGTGACGTCGACGTCTGGGTCGGCACGAGCGCCCGGCGCGACGCCCAGGCGCGGACGACGCTGACCGGCGACACCGTCGCGATCACCGCCGACTCGCCCCGCTGGACGACGACCGACCTCCGCTGAGCCGGGTCCGCCGGTCGTCCACGGGGCGGTCGGCGGACCCTTTCAGCCGATATTGACGCTATGTCGTTTTTGACTCAGTAGGCTCCAGGATGTCATCCAGCCCGTGACCCGGGACGGTGCCGCCCGCCACGCGCGAGGCGTGTCCGCCGCCCGGCCGGCTGGATCCCGGTCGCCGGCACCCACAGGGGATGCGTGAGTCACTGATGATGGACGCGGACACCATGGTCCTGCCCCGGCTCGGGGACGCCGCGGTCGAGGACCCGTGGGGTGAGGACCGGCCGCGCCGGGCCGCCGACCGATCCGCCACCGCCGCGCTGACGCGGTGGCGGATCGCGGCATGGCTGGTGCCCGCGGCCCTGATGGGCGCGCTCGGCGCCGCCCGGATCACGACATCGGGGCCGACCGCCGGCGAACTGGCGACCCGGCTCGCGGCCACGTCGCCGTGGCCGGGGATCGGCGCCGCGCTGACCGGCGACGACACGGCGCTCGGGCCGTACCACCTGCTCATGCGCGGCTGGGTGGCGCTGTTCGGTGCGACGGACCTCGCGCTGCGCGTACCGTCCCTGCTGGCCATTGTCGGGGCCGCCGCGCTCGTCGGTGCGCTCGCCGCCCGGATCGCCACGCCCGCCGCCGGCCTGTCGGCCGGCGTGATCTTCACGGTGCTGCCGACCTCGATCCGGTACGCGCAGGAGGCGCAGCCGTACGCCCCGGCGGTGTTCGCCGCGGTGCTCGCCACCTGGCTGCTGGTGCCCGCGCTCGACCGGCCGGGTCCGCGCCGGCTCGTGCCCTACGCGGGCGCGGTGCTGCTGCTGGGCCTGTGTCAGCCGGTGGCGTTGCTGCTGCTCGCCGGCCACGGCTGGGTCGTGCTGGCGTTCCGTCGCCGCGGTGTTCTCCGGTGGCTCGCCGCCGTGGCCGTCGGGCTGCTCCCGGTCGCCGCGGTGCTCGGTTACGCCCTGCGCGACGGCGGGCAGCTCGCGTCCGGCGCGCATCCCGGCGCCGCGGTGCTCGCGGCCACGCCCGGGGACCTGTTCGGCGTCGCCGCGCTCGGCGGGGTGCTGGCCGGGCTGGCCCTGTTCAGCCTCCCGCTGCGGTACGCGGCGGCGATCTGCACCGCCTGGGCGCTGGTGCCCGCGCTCGCGCTGCTGGCGCTGGCGCAGGCGGTGCCGGTCTGGTCGGCGGGGAACCTGCTGTTCACAGTGCCGGCCTGGGCGGTGCTCGGCGGGGTCGCGTTGTCCCGGGCGCGTGCCGCCGGTGCGCTCGCCGTGCTGGCGCTCGTCGCGCTGCTCGCGGTGGCGGCCCAGCTTCCGTCCTGACCGGGGGAGTCGACGAACGGGCGACCTCTGCCTGATTCGCCCTTTTTGCGGTCGATTGTCGGCTTAGCATTCCGTCGGCTCCTGAGCCGGATGCAGACCATGGGGGAAACGTGGCCGTCGCCGCCGATACACGCCCGTCCCGCGCCACGACGGCCGGGACGCCGGGCGCCCGCCCGATCGCGCCCGTCCCGCCCGGGACGCCGGCCGATCCGGACCGCCGGCAGCGCAACGTCCGCGCCCGCCTCGCCTACGCGCGCTGCGGCGCCACCGCCGGCCCGCTGCGCCCGCCCCGCCGCCCCGACGCGCCGGTCGAGTTCCGGCCCACCGCCTCGGTGGCCGCGCGGCTGGTGCTGACGCTGCTGGTGCTCGTCAACAGCGCCGCCGGACTGGTCTTCGTCGGCTGGCTGCTGCTGCCCCAGCACGTGCCCGGCCCCGGCGTCGTCGGGCTCGGCGGCTGGCAGACCGTCGCCGCCCGGCTCGCGTTCTGCGTCGTCGTCGGCGTCGAGCTGATCCGCCTGGCGCAGAACGTGGTGGTCTGGGTCTTCGCCTTCCACGCCCGGGACCCGGTGCCGGTCGACCCGCCGGTCGGCCTGGGGGTCGCGCTGCTCACCACGATCGTGCCGAGCAAGGAGCCGATCGAGGTCGCCGAGCGGACGCTGCGCCGGCTGCGCGAGATCGTCTACTGCGGGCACGTCGACGTGTGGATCCTCGACGAGGGCGACGACCCGGCGGTACGGGCGATGGCCGCGCGGCTGGGCGTCCGGCACTTCACCCGCAAGGGCCGGCCCGAGTACAACCGGCCCGGCGGCGAGTTCCGGGCCCGGACCAAGTCCGGCAACCACAACGCCTGGCGGGCCGAGCACGAGCACCGCTACGACGTGGTCGCGAACGTCGACCCGGACCACGTGCCGCTGCCGAACTTCCTGGAACGCACGCTCGGCTACTTCCGCGACCCGGACGTCGCGTTCGTGGTGACCCCCCAGGTGTACGGCAACATGCACCAGAACTTCGTGGCCCACGGCGCCTCGGTGCAGCAGTACCTCTACAACGGGCTGATCGCCCGCGGCGGCAACGGCCTGGACGCGCCGCTGCTGACCGGCACCGGGCACCTCTACCGACCGGCGGCCTGGCGGACCATCGGCGGCTACCAGGACTCGATCATCGAGGACCACCTCACCAGCATCCGCGTGCACGCCGCCGTCAACCCGGCCACCGGCAACCGGTGGAAGGGGGTCTACACCCCCGACGTGGTGGCGCTCGGCGAGGGACCTACCTCCTGGGCGGACTACTTCAACCAGCAGAAGCGCTGGGCGGCCGGGATCTGCGAGATCCTGCTCCGGCGCGAGCTGCGCACGCCGCGCGACCTGCCGTCGCGCCGTCGCTGGCAGTACCGGCTGCTCCAGTTCTACTACCCGAGCGTCGCGGTGAGCCTGCTGCTGGGCAACGCCGCCACCGCGCTGTACCTGCTGACCGGCGTCGACGCCGGCCGGCTCGACCCGCAGGTCTGGGCGACGCTGTGGGGTTCCACCATCGGCACCTGGTTCCTGCTCTGGCTGTGGCTGCGCCGCTTCAACATCGCCCCGCACGAGCGCGAGGAGGTGGGCATGGTCGGCATGGCGCTCGCGCTGTTCGCCGGCCCGGTCTACGTGGCCGCCGCGGTGGGTGCCCTGCTGCGCCGCAAGCTCGGGTTCGTGGTCACCGCCAAGGGCGCGTTGCGCACCGTCGAGTCGCTGCGCACGTTCCGGCTGCACCTGTGCTGGGCGCTCGCCGCCGCCGGACTGCTCGCGGCGAGCTTCGCGCTCGATCACGACTACCCGCTGCTGCGGGTGTGGCCGGCGCTGACGCTGCTGACCGGGCTCGCGCCGCCGCTGATCTCCTGGGCGGAGAGCCTGCGGGCCCGGCGGGACCGGGCCGCCGACGTCGCCCGGCAACCCCAGGTGGCGCCCCGGCCCGTGACCGACGGCGGTGTGCCGTGCTGAGGCCGACGCTGCCCCGGATGGGCCTGGCGGTGGCCGGGTTGCTGCTGCTCGCGTACGCCTTCGTGGTCGCGCCGGGAGCGTGGCGGGACGACCCGGGCACGGGCGCCGCGGCGCGGCGGCCCGCCCCGGCGACGCCGCAGGCGAGCACCGACGTGCCGGCGGCGGTCCTGCCCAGCCCGCGCGGCGGCCCGTTCCCGCCGGCCGGGCAGGCGTTCTTCGGCGTGATGACCGACAAGGGCCCGTACGACTTCGCGCCGGTCGACCGGTTCGCCGAGGCGGCCGGGCGGTCGCCGCAGGTGATGCTCTTCGGCGCCGACTGGGCCTCGGCCGCGTTCGACCGGAGCCTGTTCGACCGGATCGCCGAGCGGGGCATGATGCCGATGCTCGGCTGGGAGCCGTGGGACCACACCGTCGACAAGGCGGCCCGGCGTACCGAGCTGACCGACAGGCAGATCGACCGGCTGCGCGCCACCCAGCCGGACTACCGGCTGGCCCGCATCACGCGCGGCGACTTCGACGCCTACCTGCGCTCCTGGGCCGACGGCGTCCGGTCGCTGGGCTACCCGGTGGCGATCCGCTTCGCGCACGAGATGAACGGCGACTGGTACCCCTGGTGCGAGCGGGCCAACGGCAACCGCCCCGGCGACTACGTCCGGGCCTGGCGGCACGTGCACGACCTCTTCGCCGAGGCCGGTGCCACGAACGTCACCTGGGTGTGGAGCCCGAACGCCCGCTGGGACAAGACGACAGGCGGGCTCACCGGCCTCTACCCGGGTGACGAGTACGTCGACTGGGTCGGCGTCACCGGCTACTACGGCAGCGGCGCGTTCACCAGGACGTACTGGTCGTTCGACCAGATCTTCGGCCCGACGATCGCGGAGATCCGCAAGGCCACCGGCAAGCCGCTCGTGGTCACCGAGACCGGCGCCGCCGACGCCGCCGGGCACAAGGCGCGGTGGATCCGGGACACGTTCCGCGCCCTGCCCCGCTATCCGGACCTGATCGGGCTGATCTGGTTCGAGGTGGACAAGGAGAAGGACTGGCGCATCGCCGGTTCACCGGCGGCGGCGACCGCGTTCGCCGAGGCGGTGGCCGCCGAGCGCTACGACGTGACCTGGTCACCGGCGGTGCGGCCGCGCGCCGGGCCCTGATCCCGCCCGTGCCGGGCACACTCCATGTCGGACGGTGCGGCTACTCTCCACGACCATGGATGAGAGAGATCAATTTCGACGGGCGGCGATCGAGCAGGGCGTGCCCGAGGACGAGGTGGCCCGCTTCGCGGAGCTGATCCGGTTCCCGATCCACGCCTGGCCGCGCGAGGAGGGCGTGCACGCCGGGCGGCGGGGCGGGCGGCCGCGGCTGCCGGTGGGCATGCCGTGGCCCACGCACCCTAAGGGTTTCCCGTTGCCGTTCCTGCTCCGGCTCGACTGCGCGGCGCTGCCCCGGGTTCCCGACCTCGCCCTGCCGGCCGACGGCACGCTGCTGTTCTTCCTCGACCAGGAGGGGGCACGGGACGCCTGCGGCATCGAGAAGGAGAAGGCGTACGCGCGGGTCGTGTACGTCCCGGCCGGCACCGAGACGGTGGACGGTGAGTACGTCCTGCCCGCCGGGACCGCCTGGGAGCCCTTCCTCGCCCCCGAACACGAGATGTACGCCGCCGTCCAGGCGGAACTGCCGGACTGGCTCGACCGCTCTGAGGAGTGGCTGTGCGACACCGAGATCCAGCTCCTGCGCGACATGCCGCACCGCAAGGAGATGAGCGCGCTGGTCGAGCAGCTCTGGCCGGAGCGGAACTGGTGCATTCAGCGCGACGTCTTCGTCGGCGGCTACACCATCTCGGCGCAGGACCCGCCCGAGGTGATCATGATGGACTCGGAGCGGGAGCGGCAGGCGATGTCCCTGCCCCACCCGGAGCGGAGGGTGGCCCTGTACGAGGAAGAGCAGCGGGTGATGCGTGAGTGGGTGCCCCTGGCGCAGTTCGGCGTACCGGACGAGGAGTTCGTCAACGCGCGGTTCCTGATCCGCCACGAGGACCTCGCCGCCCGGCGGTTCGACAAGGCGCTGTCCTTCTGCGAGTTCACCGAGTGAGGGCATCGTACGGCCCGGCTCAGACCAGCGTGCGGACCGCCCGCAGCGCCGCCTCCACGTCCTGCTCGCCGTTGGCGATCGTCGCACCGAAGCGCAGGTGCGACGGCCGGTAGGGGGTGCTGCTGGCGACCACGCCGGCCGACCACAGCCGGTTCACCGCCTCGCCCACCGGCACGCCGGGCACCTCGCAGCAGACCACCCCTGCGGACAGGTCGGCGGCGCGCGGCGTGACCAGCCGGACGCCCCGGATCCCGGCCAGCCCTTCCTTGAGCCGGTCGGCCAGTTCCCGGGTGCGTTCGGCGACCCGGGCCGGGCCGATGCGCCGGTGGAACGCGAACGCGTCGGCGAGCGCCCAGCGGTGCTCGAAGCTGTGGTAGCCGCCGGGCGTGTGCGCCGGGCCCGGTGGCACGGGCTGCCCACCCGTGCCACCGGCGAGCCAGCGACCGATGCCGCGTCCGTCGAAGCTGGGGATCACCGGCGTCATCCGTGCCCACGCCCGCTCGGCGGCCCAGACCAGGCCGGTGCCGCGCGGCCCGAGCAGCCACTTGTGGCAGCCGGAGACCAGCACGTCGCAGCCGAGCTGCTCGGGTGTGGACGCGTCGGCGCCGAAGCCGTGCACCGCGTCGAGGCAGAGCAACGCCTCCGGGCTGCGCTCGCGGACCACCTCGGCCAGCCGGCGTACCGGCAGCTTCACGCCGGTGCCGGAGTGCACCCAGGTCAGCGCCACCGCCCGGGTACGCGGCGTGAGCGCCGCGGTGAGGCCCGCGACCATCTCGTCCGCCCCGGCCGTGGCCGCGTCGCGGTAGAGGCGGGCCCGGCGCACTGTCACCCCGTCGCGTTCGGCGCGCAGCCGCAGCGACTCGTGGGTGGCGTAGAAGTCGTGCTCGGTGGTCAGCACCTCGTCGCCCGGTCGCAGCCGGATCGCGCTGTAGACCAGGCCGAGGCCCATGGTCGTGGAGTCGGTGAGCGCGATGTGGTCCGAGCGGGCACCGAGGTGCCCGGCCGCCGCGGCGAGCACCGCCCGGTCCAGCCGTACCTCGTTCGCGGCCAGGTAGCCGGAGGCGTCCCGGTCGAGGCCGGCGCGGTGGGCGGCCACGGCGGCCCGTACCGGCGCCGCGTGCGGGGCGAAGACGAACGTGGCGAGGTGCGCCCGGGAGCGGTCGAGCGCGAACTGGGCGCGGACGCTGTCCCAACTGGCCGGATCCAGGGCGGGCGCGTCGTCGGACACCGTGGTCCCGCCCGCCGGGCGGTCCGGGTCGCAGCCGGTGGCCAGGCCGGTGACGCCTGCCGCCGCTGTGGCGCCGAGCAGGTACCGCCGGGTCAGACGCCGTCTGGTCGGATGCATGGGACCAATCGTCCGCCGTGCATGTCACGGCCGGGTCACCGCCCGGGGACCGGTGATTTCACCGATGCGCGCCGGCGGCCCGGACGCGGATGCTGACGCATGTCGATGTAATTCCGGCGCAAGGAGTGACCGACGTGCCAACCACCCGTTCCCGTACCCCCGTCCGTGCCCTCGCCCGCCTCGCCGTGGCGGCACTGCTCGCCACCGGCGGCGCCCTCGCCGTCCCGGCCGCGGCGAGCGCCGCAAGCCCCTACGAGCGCGGCCCGGCGCCCACGAGCGCCATCCTGGAGGCCAGCCGCGGCCCGTTCGCCACCTCGTCGATCAACGTCTCCTCGTTGAGCGTGACCGGCTTCGGCGGCGGCGTCATCTACTACCCGACCAGCACCGCCGAGGGCACCTTCGGCGCGGTCGCCATCTCGCCCGGCTACACCGCCTCCTGGTCCAGCCTGAGCTGGCTCGGACCGCGGATCGCCTCGCACGGCTTCGTGGTGATCGGCATCGAGACCAACACCCGGCTGGACCAGCCGGACAGCCGGGGCCGCCAGCTCCTGGCCGCGCTGGACTACCTGACCCAGCGCAGCTCGGTGCGCGGCCGCATCGACTCCTCGCGGCTCGCCGTGGCCGGGCACTCGATGGGTGGCGGCGGCAGCCTGGAGGCCGCGGCGGCCCGGCCGTCGCTGCAGGCAGCCGTCCCGCTCGCGCCGTGGAACCTGGACAAGAGCTGGTCCGAGGTGCAGGTGCCGACGCTCATCATCGGCGGCGAGACCGACAGCGTCGCGCCGGTGGCGACCCACTCGATCCCGTTCTACAACAGCATCCCGGCGTCCTCGGAGAAGGCGTACCTGGAGCTGGACGGCGCGAGCCACTTCTTCCCGCAGACGACGAACACGCCGACGGCGAAGCAGATGGTGGCCTGGCTGAAGCGGTTCGTCGACGACGACACCCGCTACGAGCAGTTCCTCTGCCCGGGCCCGAGCGGGTCGGCGATCCAGGAGTACCGCAACACCTGCCCCAGCTCCTGAGCCCACCGCTGTCGGGGTGGTCGCCGCGCGGCGACCACCCCCGACAGCGTGTCCGCCTCTTTTCCGACGGGTTGCCCATCTGTGACACTGGATGCATGGTTTCTGCATCGACAGTGCATATAGCCTTGTGCGGCCGGGACGACGAGTGCGCCGCGATCCGCCGCCTCCTCGACCGCGACGACGGCGGTGCGCTGCTGTTCCACGGGCCGCCCGGCTCCGGGCGCAGCGCCCTGCTGGCGTACGCCCGCAGGTGGGCCGGGCAGCGCGCGGTGCTCGCCGGCGCCGGCCTGGCCGACGAGGCGACACTGCCCTACGCCGGGCTGCACCGCCTGCTCGACCCGGTGCTGGACGCGGACGCCGCGCTCCCGGTGCGGCAGCGGCGGCTGCTGCGCCGCGCGCTCGGCGGCGACGGGTGCCCGGCCGAGCAACGGCTGGCCCTTGCTGCGGCGGTGCGTTCCCTGCTCGCCGCCGTGGCGGCGGACCGGCCGCTGCTGTGCACGGTGGACGACCTCGACGCCGGCGATCCGCAGAGCGCCTGGACGCTGGCCGTGGTGGCGCGCCGGCTGCGCCGGCTGCCGGTGGCGATGCTGCTGACCGCGACCGCCCCGGCCACTGTCGACGGCGTACCGGCCCACGGGTTGCGACCGCTGGACGCCCACGAGTCCCACACGATGCTCGCCGGGCTGCGGGAGCGGCCGCCCGCGCCGGTGGCCGCCGCGCTGGCCGCGCTCAGCCGGGGCAGCCCCGCCGCGCTCGCCGACCTGGCCGGCACGCTCAGCCCCGCCCAGTGGCGGGGCGAGGCGCCGCTGCCCGATGCGCCGCCGGTGGACGGCGCGCTCGCCGCCGCGTACCGGGCCCGCCTGGACCGGCTGCCCGTCCCGACCCGGCGGATGGTGCTGCTGGCCGCGCTCGACCCCGGCGACGACCCGGGCACGCTGGTCCGCGCCGCGTGGGCGGCCGGCCTGACCGTCGAGGCGCTCGCCCCCGCCGAGGCCGCCGGCCTGCTGCGCACCGGGCCCGGCGGGGTGACGTTCCCGCACCCGCTCGCCCGCACCATGATCACCGCCGTCGCGCCCCTCGCCGACCTGCGCGCGGCCCACCTGCTGCTGGCCGGCACGCTCGCCGAGGGCGCGCTGGGCCGGGCGCTGCGCCACGCCACGGCCGCCGACTGTCCGTCCGACCTGCTCGCCGCCGAACTGAGCGCGGCTGTCGACGAGGTGCCGGACCGCGCCGCCGCCGCGGTCGTGCTGCGCCGCGCCGCCGAACTGAGCCCCGACCCCGGCCGCGCCGCCGAGCTGACCATCGCCGCCGCGCGGTGCGCCTGGACCGCCGGCGACCCCGACCAGGCCCGAGGGCTGCTACGGCGCCTTACCACCGGACCGGCGCACGGCCGGGCCGACCTGCTCCGCGGCGACATGCAACTGCGCTGCGACGCGCCCGCCGCCGCGGTCGCCACGCTGCTGGCCGCCGCCGACGCGGTCGCGCCGGTCGACCGGCGGGCCGCGCTGCTGGCGCTGGTCCGGGCCGGCGAGGCCATCTGCGTCACCGGCGACCAGTACCGGTACGCCGAGGTGGCGCGCCGGGCCGAGGCGCTGCGGCGGCCCGGCGACCCGCCCGAACTCGACCTGCTGGCCACGTTCGCCGCGGGCGTCGGGGCGACGCTGCGAGGCGACCACGCGCGCGGCGGTCCGGCGCTGCGCCGGGTCGTCGTCCTCGGAGGCCGGCTGACCGGGCCCGCGCTCACCCCCGGCGCGCTCGTCTGCGCCGCCGCGGCCGCCCTGCTGGTGGCAGTGGACGGTCCCGCGCACCGGCTCGCCGGCCGGGCGGTGGAGGTGGCCCGCTCGCGCGGCGAGCTTTCCCTGCTGCCCCGGGCGCTGGAGCTGCGGGCCGTCGCCGAATACTGGCTGGGACGGCACGAGGCCGCGGCGGAGACCGCCCGCGAGGGCGTGCGCGCCGCCCGCGCCGGCGGCCAGCACGTGTGCGCCCAGGTGCACCTCGGCATCCTCGCCGTGCTGGCCGCGGTCCGCGCCGACCGGGACGCCGCGCTGGCCCGGATCGCCGAGATCGGTGACGGGGCCGCGCCGGGGAGCCGGCCGGACGCGTACGCCCGCTGGGCGCTCGGCGTGCTGGACCTGATCGACGGCCGGTACGCCGACGCGGTGGCCCGGCTGTCCGCGCTGGCCCGTACCGGCACCGGCCGGGGGCAGGTGCTGGTCCAGGTGATGGCCACGCCGTACCTGGTGGAGGCCGCCGCACACGACGGCCGGCGGCCGGCCGCCGCACTGGCCGTGTTCGACCACTGGGCCAGCAGCACGGCGAGCCCGTCGCGGCGGGCGCTCGCCGCGCGCTGCCGGGCGCTGCTCGCGCCGCGCGGCGGCCCGGAGGCCGAACGGGAGTTCCACGCCGCGCTGCGGCTGCACCCGGCCGACACCGACCGGTTCGAACGCGCCCGCACCGAGCTGCTGTTCGGCCGCGAGCTGCGCCGCCGCCGCCGGCCCCGGGACGCCCGCGCGCACCTGCATCGGGCCCGGGAGGCGTTCACGCTGCTCGGCGCGACCGTCTGGGCCGACCGGGCGGGGGAGGAGCTGCGCGCGGCGGGGGAGTCGGTCGGGCCGGTGCGGCACGGCCCGGAGCAGTTGCTGACCGGGCAGCAGCTGCACATCGCCCGGCTGGTCGCGGAGGGGGCGACCAACCGGGAGATCGCCACCCGGATGTGCCTGTCCACCCGGACCGTCGACCACCACCTGCGCAACGTCTTCCACCGGCTGGGTGTGCGCTCGCGTACCGAACTGGCCCGCCTGCTGTCCTGATCGCCGCGCCGCGCCCCGCCGCCACGCGCCGCGCCGCGCCCGCGCTCGGCCGGCCGGGCGGCTCTGTCCGCGTCCGGCGTGGCCGGGTCGCGTGCCGGCCGGGGGTCAGCGCAGCGCGGCCACCGCGGCGTCCCCGCCGCCGCGCCAGAGCACGCCGGCCTCGGTGAAGCCGGCCGCGCGCAGCGCGTCGAGGTGCCACGCGGCGGGCGGGGTCCACTCCGGGCTGTGCCCGGTCGGGTAGATCTGCCGCCGCTTCTCCACCAGCGGCCCGAGCACCGGGTCGTCGGCGGCCCGCGCCCACCAGTCCGACCAGGACAGCGCTGCGCCGGCACGGTGCCGGGCGGCCCGCAGCTCGCCGGCCCGCGCGTGCAACCGTTCGGCGAGCGTCGGCATGGTGTCGTCGGGCATGTGGTCGGCGTTGACGAACACGCCGCCGGGGCGCAGCACGTCGCGGATCTCGCCGTACAGCTGCGCCAGGCGCGGACCGTCGAGCCAGTGCAGGGCGGTGGCGGTGAGCACGGCGTCGTAGTCGCGGTGCGGCAGCGTGGCGGCCCAGTCGGACCGGTTGAGGTCGGCGGTCACCACAGCGGCCCGCCCGGCCAGCGCCGCCTCGGCGAGGGTGAGCAGCACCGGGTCGAGGTCGAGCACCGTCACCTCGGCGTCGGGCCGGCGGGCCAGCGTCCGCAGGCTGATCGATCCGGTGCCGCCGGCGAGGTCGAGCACGCGTGGCGGCCGGTCGCCGGCGGTCGCATCGACGGCGTCGAGCATCGCGGCGAAGCGCTGCTCCCGGTCGGGCAGGTACGCCTCCTGCTGCCTGTCCCAGCTCTCCTGCCAGGCACGCACATCCAAGTCGTAAGGAGTCATGCCGCCCACGATAGTTACCGACAGGCGACCCTGTCGAGGCTTGTTGCCAAAGTTTTGCAATAAGCGGGACCGTCCCGGCCGCGTCACCGGGACCGGACGTGCGGCGGGTCGACGGTGACGAGCGGGTGACGCGCGCTGCGGCAGGGTCGCGGCACGACGACGGCACCGTTCGAGGGGGCTGCATGATCAGGACGATGCTCCGGCTGCGCGCGCGCACCGGGTGCGAGCCCGCGGTCGGGCCGGCCTTCCAGACGGTCGCAGGGCAGCTCGGTGCGCTGGCCGGCAACCTGCGGCACGAGCTGCTGCGCGACGCCCTCGACCCGCGCGGCTTCGTCGTCGTCACCGAGTGGGCCGACGAGGCGGCGCTGCGCGCGTACCGGGGCGGGCCGGTGGCGGCCCGCCTGGCCGGCATGCTCCGGCCGCTTACCGAACCGGCGGACGGCCCCGACTATCCACTGATGCGCGAGACCGGCGACGGAACAGGCCCGGTCTACGTGGACGTCGAGCTGACAGTGCCGCTCGACCGGCTCGCCGAGTTCCACAGGGGCTACCCCGAGGTGGTCCGGCGGATGACCGCGATACCGGGTTACCGCCGCGAACAACTGCTGCGCGAACCCGGCTCGGACATCCACCACATCTTCGCCGAGTGGGACGGCGCCGCGCCGTTCCTCGCCTGGATCGGCGACCCGGCCCACGCCTCGGCGCAGGCCGGACCGATCGCACCGTTCCTTCTCGACATCCGGCGCCGGCTGTTCCACGTCGTGCCCGACGCGGACGACCGCCGACACCCCACGACGGGCTGGGAGGCCGACGTGCACAGGACAACAGACGTACTCGTCGTCGGGGCGGGGCCCACCGGGCTGACCGCCGCCGTCGAACTGGCCCGCCGGGGCATCGACTGCCTGGTGATCGACAAACAGGTCACCCCGCCCGGCCACGCGGACAAGGCGATCGGCGTGCACTGCCGCACCATGGAGATCTGGGAGGAGCAGGGCGTCGTCCGGGAGGCCATGGACGCCGGCATCTGGCTCACCGGCAACATGGTCTTCGTCAACGGCGAGCAGACCCACCGGATGAGCTGGGAGCTGCCCGGCCTGCCGTATGCCCACCTCGGCCTGCCGCAGTACGAGACCGAGCGGATCCTCACCGCCCGGCTGGCCACGCTCGGGGTGCGCCCGCAGCGCGGCGCCGAACTGGTCGACCTCACCCAGGACGCCGAGGGCGTGACCGCCACCGTCCGCACCGCCGACGGCGGCACCGAGACGGTACGCGCGGCGTACCTCGTCGGTGCCGACGGCGCGCACAGCCGGGTACGGGAGCGGCTCGGGCTCACCTTCACCGGCGGGCTGGGCCGGTTCCCTCAGCTGTTCATGCTGGTGGACGTCGACGTGGACTGGGACATGCCGGACGGGCACCTGCTGCGGTTCCTGCACATGACCGACGGGCAGATGGACGGGATGCTCGTCTGCGTACCCCTGCGCGGCGAGCACCGCTACCGCATCGCCACGCTCGCCCCGCCCCGCTTCTTCGCCCAGACCGGCGGCCGCGACGCCCCGCCCGGGTTCAGCGAGGAACTCGACGAACCGACCATCTCCGATGTGCAGGCCGCGCTGGACCGCCTCGCGCCGCCCGGCACCCGGGCGAGCAACCTGCGCTGGTCGTCGGTGTTCCGGATCAGCCACGGCATCGTCGACCGCTACCGCGACGGCCGCGTGTTCGTCGCCGGGGACGCCGCCCACCTGCATCCGCCCGCCGGCGGCCAGGGCATGAACACCGGCATCCAGGACGCCTGGAACCTGGCCTGGAAGCTGGCCCTCGCGGTGCGCGGGCTGGCCGCGCCCGGCCTGCTGGACAGCTACGAGACCGAACGGCGGCCGGAGGGCGAGGAGATCGTCGGCCGGGCGGTACGGATGGCCGGCACCGAGGAGGTGGACCGCGCCGACCTGGAACGGCAGTTCCTCCAGGAGATGTCCATGCTGCTCAGCTACGCCGGCAGCCCGCTGGTCGGGGAGACCGTCGCCGACCCGGCCGCGCTCGGCGACGCGCCCCGCCCCGGCGACATCGCGCCCGACGTCGACGGGCTGCGCCGGCGCGGCGTCGGCCAGCCGCTGCGGCTGCGCGACCTGACCCGGGGCACCCGGCACACGCTGCTGCTCTACGCCGACCGCACGGCCGACGCGGGGGAGCTGGCCGCGTTCACCGGGCTGTGCGCCGAGGTGCGGCGGCTGGCCGGCGGGGAGATCGAGGCGTACCTCCTGCTCGACCCGGACGCCGACGAGCCGCGACTGCTCGACCCGCCGGTGGTGCGCGACGCCGAGCGCCGCTTCCGCGCCGCGTACGGGCTTGACGGCACCGGCCTGTACCTGATCCGCCCGGACGGGCACATCGGGTTCCGGGGCGCGCCGGTCGACCCGGACGCGCTGCGCAAGCACCTGCACCTGGTCTTCGGGAGCGTCCGGTGAGCCGGGTCCGGACCGTGCTGTCGATGCGGACCCGGGAGGGCTGCGAGGAGCGCTTCGAGACCGAGTGGCTCAGCGCGGCCGAGGAGATCCGCACGCTGGACGGCTGCCTGCACCAGGACCTGGTCCGCGACGCCGACGACCCGCGCAGCTACCTGATCATCAGCGACTGGGCCGACCGCGAGCGGCTGGACGCGTTCGGCCGCAGCGCGCACCGGGACCGCCTGCTGAGCATCATCCGCGAGCTGCGCGAGTCCGCCGACCGGCACACCTACCAGGTGCTGCACAGCGTGGCCGGCGAGCCGGGGGAGGGGCGATGACCGACGACGTGGTGCCGGCGAGCGAGCTGTACACCGACGAGTTCGCCGCCGATCCGTACCCGGCGCTGGCCCGGCTGCGCGCGCAGCGGCCGGTCTGCCCGGTCGGCTCGCCGCGCTTCGACTCCTGGCTGATCACCCGCTTCGACGACGCGCGCACCGCGCTGACCGACCCGCGCCTGTCCAAGGACCTGTACGGACCGGAGCAGCACTACCTGAAGATCTTCGGCCCGAACTCGGAGGGCCTGAACCGCAACATGCTCAACTCCGATCCGCCGGAGCACACCCGGCTGCGCCGGGTGGTGTCGCAGGCGTTCGCGCCCCGGCGGATCGAGGCGCTGCGCCCCCGGGTGGCGTCGATCGTCGACCAGCTCATCGACAAGATGGCGCCGCACGGCGAGGCGGACCTGATGCACGACTTCGCCATCCCGCTGCCGATGACAGTCATCTGTGAACTGCTCGGCGTGCCGCCCGCCGACCACGGGCGGGTGCTCGACTGGACCCAGGTCATCCGCACCTCCGGCTCCACCAGCCGGCCTCCGGCCCAGGAGCGGGCGGCGGTGCAGGAGGCCCAGCTCCGGCTGCACCAGTACCTGGCCGGGCTGGTCCGCGCCAAGCGCGACGACCCGGCCGACGACATCATCGCCGCGTTGATCAGGGCCGTCGACCGGGACGGGACGCTGTCCGAGGCGGAGCTTGTCACCACCACGTTCCTGCTGCTGTTCGCCGGGCACCAGACCACCGCAGACTTCCTCGGCAACGCGGTGCTGGCCCTGCTCACGCACCCCGAGCAGATGGAACTGCTGCGCGCCTCGCCCCGCCTGCTGCCCGCCGCCATCGAGGAGCTGCTGCGCTTCGACGGGCCGCTGCCCGTGGCCAGCCCGCGCATCGCCACCGAGGACGTCGACTACCAGGGCGTACGCATCCCGCGCGGCGCGATCGTCGGAGTGGCGATCAACGCGGCCAACCACGACCCGGCGCACTTCGCCGACCCGGACCGGCTGGACCTGCGCCGGGTCCGGGGCCCGCACCTCGGGTTCGGACACGGCGTCCACTACTGCCTGGGCGTCTCGCTGGCCCGGATGGAGGCCGAACTCGCGCTCGGCACGCTGCTGCGCCGGCTGCCCGGGCTGCGGCTCGGCGTACCGCTCGCCGAGGTGCGCCGGCTCCCCGCCGCCTCGCCGTTCCGCGGCCTGCTGGAACTGCCTGTCACCTTCACCGCCTGACGGCGCCGCCGTCGCGGCTCATCATCAAGGAGCAGTCATGGTCTTCCGCAACGTGATCGTCTGTCACATGGTCCCCGGCAGCGAGCAGATCGTCGGCGGCGTGTTCGGCCACTACGACCAGGCCACCCGTCCGCAGGACCTGGGCGTCATCGGCCGGTACCTGCTGTCGCACCACGACCTCTACATCCACGTGATCGAGCGGGAACAGGACCCGCGGATCTCCGGGCAGACCCGTGGCCTGCCCGCCTTCCAGAAGATCGCCGAGGAGATCGGCCCGTACGTCACCCCGTACCCGCGCTACTGGAAGAACCCGTCGGACTCGGTGGCGAAGGAGTTCTACCACTGGGCGTCCGAGGGCGAGCCGCCCGCCGACACCACGCTCACCGTGATCGTCGGGCGGATCAAGCCGGGCGCGGAGCCGGACGTGGCACGGGTCTTCGGCGAGTCCGACGCCGGGTCGCTCCCGGCCGACCTCGGCGTCACCGGCCGCTGGCTCTACTCGATCGACGACGTCTACGTGCACCTGCTCGAACAGGAGTCGTCGGCGGCCGAGGCCACCCGCGACCAGCACGGCGACAAGCCGGCCTTCGGGAAGGTGATGCAGGACCTCGGCCCGTACATCGAGCCGTACCGGCCGGACCGGTGGCAGGGCCCGCAGGACTCGGTGGCCACCGTCTTCTACCGCTGGCAGGCCCAGGACTGACCCGATCCGCGTCCCCGCCCACCGGGTGGCGGGAGCGCGGAAACGCCGCCCCCGCGACCGGCCGTACGCCAGGCTGGTGCGGGGGTGCCGGGTGTCGACGAAGGAGATCGTTCAGCACGTCGGGACGCTGCTCGACCTGGCCGGGGTGCTCGTCATCGCGGTCGGCGTCGCGGTCGCCACGGCGGTGTTCGCGGTGCGCTGCGCCCGGACCCGTCAGGTGGTCGCGCACTACCGGGCGTACCGGCAGGGGGTCGGCCGGGCCATCCTGCTCGGCCTGGAGTTCCTGGTCGGCGGCGACATCATCCGGACGGTCGCGGTGTCACCCACGTTCACCAGCGTCGGTGTGCTGGCGCTGATCGTGCTGGTCCGTACGTTCCTCAGCTTCTCCCTCGAGGTGGAGCTGGACGGCCGCTGGCCCTGGCAGAGCCGGACTCCCGCCGAGCGGCCGAGCGTCGGCGCCCGCCCGCAGCGCTGATCGTCGTACCCCTGCGGCAGGATGCCGGGCGTGGCGGAGTTCCGGATCGCGCGCGGCGACGCGACGAGCCCACAGGCGAAGGGTCCCAAGATCGTCGCGCACGTCTGCAACGATCTGGGCGGCTGGGGAAAGGGCTTCGTCCTCGCCGTCTCGCGGCGGTGGCCCGAGCCGGAACGCGACTACCGGGAGTGGCACCGGCACCGGGCCGGCAACGACTTCGGGCTGGGCGCCGTCCGGCTGGTCCGGGTCGCGCCGGACCTGTGGGTGGCCAACATGGTCGGCCAGCGCGGGATGCGCCGGGGCAGCGCCGGCCCGCCGATCCGGTACGACGCGGTGGAGCGCTGCCTCACGGCCGTGGCCGAGCACGCCGAGGCGCTGGGCGCGTCGGTGCACATGCCGCGCATCGGCTGCGGGCTGGCCGGTGGCTCGTGGCAGCGGATCGAGCCGTTGATCCGGCGCGCGTTGTCCGACCGTGGCATCCCG
The DNA here is from genome assembly GCF_030519385.1 of Micromonospora sp. C28ISP2-4. Taxonomy (NCBI): domain Bacteria; kingdom Bacillati; phylum Actinomycetota; class Actinomycetes; order Micromonosporales; family Micromonosporaceae; genus Micromonospora; species Micromonospora sp. C28ISP2-4. The sequence goes on from NZ_JAUMKG010000006.1 coordinate 492,219, forward strand.
GTGACCGTCTACGACAGGTAGTGACCTCCGCTGTCGCCCGCGCCACTTCGCCGAGCCGGTGCGGCCGGTACCCCCAGGGGGTATGGTGGTGCGATGGAGCACGGATCCGGTCACGACACCGGCCACCACGGCGACCACGGCGGCGGGCACGGCGCGCACGCCGGGCACGACCCGGAGCAGTTCCGCCGCCGCTTCTGGCTGAGCCTGGCGCTCACCGTGCCGATCGTCGCCACCAGCCACATGGTGATGGACTGGTTCGGCTACTCGCTGGACTTCCCGGGCGTGCGCTGGGCCGGCCCGGTGCTCGGCACCGTGGTCTTCCTCTACGGCGGCTGGCCGTTCCTCACCGGCGGGCTCCGCGAGCTGCGCGAACGTACCCCGGGCATGATGCTGCTGATCTCGATGGCGATCGTGGTCGCGTACCTCGCCTCGGCCGCCACCAGCCTCGGCCTGTTCGACCTGGACTTCTGGTGGGAGCTGGCCGCGCTGGTCACCATCATGCTGCTCGGCCACTGGCAGGAGATGCGGGCGGTCGGGCAGGCGCGTGGCGCGCTCGGTGCGCTCGCCGCGCTGCTGCCCGACGACGCCGAGCGCCTGGACGACGCCGGGCGGCCGCATCCGGTGCCGGTCGGCGAGCTGCGGGTGGGCGACCTGGTGCTGGTGCGCCCCGGCGGGCGGGTGCCGGCCGACGGCCGGATCGTCGAGGGCGCCGCCGAGCTGGACGAGTCGATGATCACAGGGGAGTCGCGGCCGGTGGCCCGCACCGCCGGGGACCGGGTGGTCGCCGGCACCGTCGCCACCGACTCCACCCTGCGAGTACGCGTCGAGGCGGTCGGCGCGGACACCGCGCTGGCCGGCATCGGGCGGCTCGTCGCGCAGGCGCAGGCCTCCGGCGGACGCGCGCAGGTGCTCGCCGACCGGTTCGCCGCGCTGCTGTTCTACCTGGCGGCGCTCGCCGGCCTGGCGACGTTCGCGGTATGGGCGCTGCTCGGCGACCCCGACCAGGCGGTGGTGCGCACAGTGACCGTGCTGGTGATCGCCTGCCCGCACGCGCTCGGCCTGGCCATCCCGCTGGTGGTGGCGCTGTCCACCGCGTTGTCGGCCCGCGCCGGCATCCTGGTCAAGGACCGGCTCGCGCTGGAGCGGATGCGCACCGTCGACACCGTCCTGTTCGACAAGACCGGCACGCTCACCACCGGCCGCCACACGGTCACCGGCGTGGCCACCACCGGCGGGCTGGACGAGACCGCCGCCCTGGCCCTGGCCGGCGCGGTGGAGGCCGACAGCGAGCACCCCCTCGCCCGGGCGCTCGTGGCCGCCGCCGACGCGCGCGCGACGCGTCCGGCGGCGCACGGCTTCCGCGCGCTGACCGGCCGGGGTGTGCGCGCCACGGTCGACGGCGTGGACTGGGCGGTCGGCGGGCCCGCGCTGCTGCGCGAACTCGACGCCCCGGTGCCGGACGACCTGGCCCGGGCCGCGCGGGAGTGGTCGGACCGCGGCGCCGCGGTGCTGCACCTGGTCCGCCTGCCCGAGGGCGGCCGGCCCGAGGTGACCGCCGCGTTCGGGATGGAGGACCAGGTCCGCCCGGAGGCGCGGGCCGCCGTGGCCGAGCTGCGCGAACTCGGCGTACGCAAGATCGTGATGATCACCGGCGACGCGCGCCCGGTCGCCGAGGCGGTGGCCGCCGACCTCGGGTTCCGGCCCGGCGTCGACGAGGTCTTCGCCGAGGTGCTTCCCGCCGACAAGGACAAGGCGGTGGCCGAGCTGCGCGACCGGGGACTGACGGTGGCGATGGTCGGCGACGGCGTGAACGACGCACCGGCGCTGGCTCGCGCCGACGTCGGGCTGGCCATCGGCGCGGGCACCGACGTGGCGATCGAATCCGCGGGGGTGGTGCTCGCCGGCTCCGACCCGCGCGGCGTCGGCGGCGTGATCCGGCTGTCCCGCGCGTCGTACCGGAAGATGCGGCAGAACCTGGCCTGGGCGGCCGGCTACAACGTGGTCGCGATCCCGCTCGCCGCCGGCGTCCTCGCCTGGGCCGGTGTCGCGCTCAGCCCGGCGCTGGGCGCGGTGCTGATGTCCGCCTCGACGATCGTGGTGGCGCTCAACGCCCAACTGCTGCGCCGGGTCCGGATCGCCCCGGCCGACTGAACCGCAGTTCCGGGCCGTCGACCGCCGAGAGGGCCGCGGCTGCGAGCGACAATGCCCCTTCCGGCCCGCACCTGCGGAGCGCTAGGGTGAGCGCGTGACGGTGTTCCGGATCGGCGAGGCGGCCGAGCTGCTCGGGGTCAGCGCAGACACGGTCCGCCGCTGGATCGACGCCGGCAAGCTGCCGGCCACCCGCGACGAGCACGGTCACCGGCTGCTCGACGGCGCCGACGTGGCCGCGTTCGTCCGCGCTCCCGGCCATCCCGAGCTGTCCTCGGCCCGCAACCGGCTGCGCGGCATCGTCACCGCAGTCGTGAAGGACACCGTGATGGCCCAGGTCGACATCCAGGCCGGGCCGTTCCGGGTGGTGTCGCTGATGAGCCGGGAGGCCGTCGACGACCTCGGCCTCCAGGTCGGCTCCGTCGCCGTCGCGGTGATCAAGTCGACCACTGTCGTGGTCGAGCGCGCCTCCACCCCCAGGGGAAGGACGAGCCAGTGACCGCACGGTGGATCCGCGTCGCGCTCGCCGCCGCGCTGGTGACGGCACTCGGCCCGACCGCCTGCGGCAGTGCGGACGAACCGGCCGGGCCCGACGGCGCCGGCCCGGTGACCGTGTTCGCCGCCGCCTCGCTCACCGAGTCGTTCACCGAACTCGGCAAGGAGTACGAGGCCGCCCACCCGGGCAGCACCGTCACGTTCAACTTCGGCGGCAGCTCCGGGCTCGCCACCCAGATCACCCAGGGCGCGCCCGCCGACGTGTTCGCCGCCGCGTCCCCGGCCACCATGAGGACTGTCGCCGACGCCGGTGACGCCGCCGGTGAACCGGCCGTGCTGGTCCGCAACCAGCTCGTCGTCGCCGTACCCCGTGGTAACCCGGCCCGGGTCGGCGGCCTGGCCGACCTCGCCCGCCCCGGCGTCAAGGTGGCGCTCTGCGCCGAGCAGGTGCCCTGCGGTGCCGCCGCCCGCACCGCGCTCGACGCGGCGGGTGTGCGGCTCACACCCGCCACGCTCGAACAGGACGTCAGGGGCGCGCTGGCCAAGCTGCGCCTCGGCGAGGTCGACGCCGCGCTGGTCTACCGCACCGACGCACGCGCCGCACCCGGGCTCGACGCCGTCGAGTTCCCCGAGTCCGCACGCGCCGTGAACGACTACCCGATCGTGGTGCTGCGCGCCGCCGGCAACCCGGCCGGCGCCCGCGCCTTCGTCGACTTCGTCCGCTCCGACGCCGGGCTCGCCGTGCTCACCGCCGCCGGGTTCCAGGCGGCGCCCGGCGCATGAGCCGCACCGTACGCCGGCAGCGGGTGCCGATCGCCCTGCTCGTGCCCGCCGGGCTCGGACTGGCCTTCCTCGTCCTGCCGCTCGCCGGCCTGCTGCTCCGGGCGCCCTGGACCACGCTGCCCCGGCGGCTGACCGAACCGGGCGTGCTCACCGCGCTGCGGCTGTCGCTGGAGACCGCCACCGTCGCCACGCTGCTCTGCGTCGCGCTCGGCGTACCCCTGGCCTGGTTGCTGGCCCGGGTCGAGTTCCCCGGGCGGCGGCTGGTCCGGGCGCTGGTCACGGTGCCGCTGGTGCTGCCGCCGGTGGTCGGCGGCGTGGCGTTGCTGCTGGTCTTCGGGCGGCGCGGGCTGATCGGGTCGTGGCTGGACGAGACGTTCGGTGTGACGCTGCCGTTCACCACCGCCGGGGTGGTGCTGGCCGAGGCGTTCGTGGCCATGCCGTTCCTGGTCATCGCCGTCGAGGGCGCGTTGCGCGGCGCCGACCCCCGGTACGAGGAGGCCGCCGCCACGCTCGGCGCCGGGCGTTTCACCACCTTCACCCGGGTCACGCTGCCGCTCGTCGCCCCCGGCGTGGCCGCCGGTGCGGTGCTCTGCTGGGCTCGCGCGCTCGGCGAGTTCGGCGCCACCATCACGTTCGCCGGCAACTATCCCGGCCGCACCCAGACCATGCCGCTGGCGGTCTACCTGGCGCTGGAGACCGACCTGCAGGCCGCGATCGTGCTGAGCCTGATCCTGCTCACCGTCTCAGTGGTCATCCTCGCCGCGCTGCGCGACAAATGGGTCGGGACGACATGAGTGTGCTGGACGCGCATCTCGTCGCCGAGCGGGACGGCTTCACCCTCGACGTGCGGCTGCGCATCGCCGCCGGTGAGGTGGTGGCGTTGCTCGGCCCGAACGGCGCCGGCAAGACCACAGCGCTGCGGGTGCTCGCCGGGCTGCACCCGCTCGCCGCCGGGCATCTCACGCTCGACGGCGCCGACCTGGACCGCCCGGACCGGCGGGTGTGGACGCCGCCGGAGCGGCGGCCGGTCGGCGTGGTGTTCCAGGACTACCTGCTGTTCCCGCACCTGAGTGCGCTGGACAACGTGGCGTTCGGGCCGCGCCGGCGGGGTGCCGACAAGCGCGCCGCCCGCGCCAGGGCCCAGGAGTGGCTGGACCGGGTCGGCCTCGGCGACCAGGCCCGGCGCCGGCCCCGGCAGCTCTCCGGTGGGCAGGCCCAGCGCGTCGCGCTGGCCCGCGCGCTCGCCGTCGACCCGGCGCTGCTGCTGCTCGACGAGCCGCTCGCCGCGCTCGACGCGGGAACCCGGCTGGACACCCGCGCCGAACTCCAGCGCCACCTCGGCGCGCACCCCGGCGCGACGCTGCTGGTCACCCACGATCCGCTCGACGCGCTGGTGCTCGCCGACCGACTGGTCATCGTGGAGCACGGCCGGGTGGTGCAGGAGGGCGACGCGGCCACCGTCACGGCCCGGCCGCGTACCGACTACGTGGCCCGGCTGGTCGGGTTGAACCTGCACCGCGGCCGCGGCGACGGGCATGCCGTCACAGTCGGTGAGCTGACGCTCACCACCGCCGACACCGTCCACGGTGAGGCGTTCGTCGCGTACCCGCCGTCCGCCGTCGCGCTGCACCCGTCCCGGCCCGAGGGCAGCCCGCGCAACGTCTGGGCGGCCACCGTGACCGGCGTGCAACGCCACGGCGACAACCTGCGTGTGCAGCTCACCGGGCCGGTCGAGGTGGCCGCCGACGTCACGCCCGCCGCCGCGGCCCATCTCGGACTGATCCCCGGCCGGCCGGTCTGGGCGGCGGTCAAGGCAGCCGAGACGCGCGCCTATCCGGCGTGACAAACACCGCTGGTCAGGGCATGTGCGCAGGTGAGAGGTTTGATCTGCGCTCAACCGGTCACTGGGACGGTAGCGACGACGCAAAGGGGGACACGGTGCCCGACACGATCCGCAACAGGTCCAGTCAGGACGCCGACCTGCCACGGGGAGTCACCGACCCGTTGCTCTGGCGTGCCGCGTACGACGTTGCGGTCGCCCACCGGCCCGACGAGTCCGGCCGGTGCGAGAGCCTGCTGTGTGACGGTCAGGTCGCGCCGTGTGACGCGCTGACCGCCGCCCACCGGGCCATGGAACTGGCCGGGGACCGGCACGCCGACCGGGCCGAGCCCGAGACCTGGCGTACGCAGCAGCGCCGGCGCGCCGCCTGAGCATCGGGTCGCGGGCGGTTCGAACCGTGGACGCCCCGCTTCCGTGTTTATGATCGACAACTCGGTCGGAATGCGGGGAAGAGGAGAGTTCGTGACGGTCGACGCCCACGCGTTCTGGCTCCGCGCCCCCGGCCAGGGCGAGATCCGGCCGGTCCGGCTCGCCGCGCCCGGCCCCGGTGAGGTGCTGGTCCGTACCCGCTTCTCCGGCGTCAGCCGCGGCACCGAGACGCTCGTGTTCACCGGTCGCGTCCCGGCCGACCAGCACGACACCATGCGGGCGCCGTTCCAGGAGGGCGACTTCCCGGCCCCGGTCAAGTACGGCTACCTGAGCGTCGGCACCGTGGAGGCGGGCGACGACCGGCTGCTCGGCCGTACCGTCTTCTGCCTCTACCCGCACCAGAGCGCGTACGTGGTCCCGGCCGACGCCGTGACCGTCGTACCGGACGGTGTGCCGGCGGAGCGCGCGGTGCTGGCCGGCACCGTGGAGACGGCGGTGAACGCGCTGTGGGACGCCGCGCCGCTGGTCGGTGACCGGGTCACCGTGATCGGCGGCGGGATGGTCGGCTGCGCCGTCACCGCGCTGCTGGCCCGTTTCCCCGGCGTCCGGGTCGAACTCGTCGACGCCGACCCGGCCCGCGCCGAGGTGGCCGCCGCGCTCGGCGCCGACTTCGCCACGCCCGCCGACGCGACCGGCGGGCGCGACCTGGTGGTGCACGCCAGCGCCACCGCCGACGGGCTGCAACGCGGCCTGGAGCTGCTGCGCCCCGAGGGCACCGTGCTGGAGCTGAGCTGGTACGGCGACCGGCCGGTCACGCTGGCGCTGGGCGGCGCGTTCCACTCCCGACGGCTGGGCATCCGTAGCAGCCAGGTCGGTACCGTGTCGCCCCGGCGGGCCGACCGCAGCTACGCCGACCGGCTCGCGCTCGCCCTCGACCTGCTGGCCGACCCGGCGTTCGACGCGCTGCTCACCGGCCGGTCCCGCTTCGACGACCTGCCCGACGTGCTGGACCGGCTCGCCTCGGGCGAGCTGCCGGCGCTGTGTCATCTCATCACCTACGGCGAGGAGTGAACGTGTTCAGCGTGACCGTCCGGGACCACATGATGGTCGCCCACAGTTTCCGCGGCGAGGTGTTCGGCCCGGCCCAGCGGCTGCACGGGGCGACGTTCGTCGTCGACGCCACGTTCCGCCGCGCGGAGCTGGACGACGACGGGATCGTGGTCGACATCGGGCTGGCCACCGAGCAGCTCAAGGCCGTGCTCGCCGAGCTGAACTACCGCAACCTCGACGACGAGCCGGCCTTCGCCGGGGTGAACACCACCACCGAGGTGCTCGCGCGGACGATCGCCGACCGGCTCGCCGAGGCCGTGGCGGCCGGCCGGCTGGGGGAGGGCGCGCGCGGCCTCGCCGGGATCACAGTCACCCTGCACGAGTCGCACATCGCGTGGGCGAGCTACGAGCGGTCGCTCTGACCGGATGACAGTCGTCCACGTGGTGCTGCCGGGCGACATCGACGACCCGGCGGACCCCAGCGGCGGCAACGCGTACGACCGCCACGTCTGCCGAGGGCTGGCCGGGCGCGGCTGGACGGTACGCGAGCACCAGGTGCCCGGCGGCTGGCCGCACCCGGGGCCACGGGAACGCGCCGACCTGGCCGGGCTGCTCGGCGGGCTGCCCGACGGCGTGCCGGTGCTGCTCGACGGCCTGGTGGCTTCGACCGTGCCGGACGTGCTCGCCCCGCACGCCGCGCGGCTGCGCCTGGTGATCCTGGTGCACCTGCCGATCGAGGGCGAGACGGAGGCGCGGTCGCTGGCGGCGGCCTCCGCGGTGGTCGCCACCAGCGCGTGGACCCGCGATCGGCTGCTCGACCGCTACCGGCTGCCACCCGGGCGGGTGACAGTGGCGCCGCCCGGCGTGGACCCGGCGCCCGTCGCCTCCGGCACGCCCGGCGGGGGACGGCTGCTCTGCGTCGCCGCCGTCACCCCGGTCAAGGGGCACGACGTGCTGGCCGCCGCGCTCACCGAGGTGGCGGACCTGGACTGGACCTGCGACTGGGTGGGTCCGCCGGACCGGGACCGGGCGTTCGCGGACCGGCTGCGCGGGCGGCTCACCGCCACCGGCCTCGCCGGCCGGGTCCGGCTGACCGGGCCACGCACCGGCCCCGACCTGGCCGCCACGTACGCCGCCGCCGATCTGCTGGTTGCGCCCTCCCGGCGGGAGACGTACGGAATGGTGGTCACCGAGGCGCTGGCCCGGGGCGTGCCGGTGCTGGCGAGCGACACCGGGGGCCTGCCGGACACGCTCGGGCACGCTCCCGGCGGCGACCGGCCCGGCCTGCTCGTCCCGGCGGGCGACCCGGGCGCGACCGCCGCGGCGCTGCGCCGCTGGCTCACCGACCCGGGCCTGCGGGACCGGCTGCGTCGCGCCGCCCGGCGGCGGCGGCACACCCTCACCGGCTGGCCGGTCACAGTGGACCGGCTGGCGGCGGCACTGAAGGAGGCGACCGCCGCATGAGCACCTCACTCCCGCCCGGCTTCGCGGACTGGCTGCGGCTGCGCGAGCCCGCCGACGCGGCGGCCCGCAGCACCGAGCTGGCCGACGCGGTCCGCGACCGGCTGCCCGCCGGCCGGCCGCTCGTCGTGCACGACCTGGGCAGCGGCACCGGCTCGATGGCCCGCTGGCTCGCCCCGCGGCTGCCCGGCCCGCAGCGCTGGGTGCTGCACGAACGCGACGCGGACCTGTTGGCGCTGGCCCGGGCCGGTCGGCTCACCGCCGCCGACGGCGCCGAGGTCACGGTGACCACGCGCGGCTCCGACGTCACCCGGCTGACCGCCGCCGACCTGGCCGACGCCCACCTGGTCACGGCGTCCGCGCTGCTGGACATGCTCACCGCCGAGGAGGTCGAGCGGATGGCGGCGGCCTGCGCCGGCCACCCGACGCTGTTCGCGCTCACCGTGACCGGCCGGGTCGAGTTCACGCCGCCGGACCCGCTCGACACCGAGCTGACCGGCGCGTTCAACGCCCACCAGCGGCGCACCGTCGACGGCCGGGTCCTGCTCGGGCCGGACGCGGTGGACGTCACGGTGGCCGCATTCCGCCGCCACGGCGTCGAGACGCGCGTGCGGTCGACCCCGTGGCGGCTCGGGCCGGAGCAGGCGGAACTGACCGCCGAGTGGCTCACCGGCTGGGTGGACGCGGCCGTCGAGGAACGACCGCATCTGTCCGGGCCCGCCGCGACGTATCAGAAGTGGCGGCTCACCGAGGCCGCCGCCGGCCGGCTCGAGGTGGTGCTGCACCACGCCGACCTGCTCGCCGGCTGAACCGTACCGGCCGTCGGCACGTGACAACCGGTGGGAACAAGGGAGGACCGTTTGTCACACGTCGCCGTCGCCGTCGCCGTACCGGCTGTCACGCCCGCGCCGCCGCGCCGGGCCCGAACCGGCCGGGCCTGGATCCGCCCGTTGCTCGGGCTCGCGGTGCTCGCCGCGCTCGTCGCCTCGCTGGGCACCGGCCCGTTCCTGGCCGGACTGCGGCTGATCGACGCGCCGGCGCTGGCCGCCGCGCTCGGCATCGGCGTGATCACCACCGTCTGCTGCGCCTGGCGCTGGTCGCTGGTCGCCGGTGGGCTGGGGGTACGGCTGCCGATGCGCGCCGCTGTGGCGCACTGCTACCGGGCGGTCTTCCTCAACTCCACGCTGCCCGGCGGCGTGCTCGGCGACGTGCACCGCGCGGTGCGGCACGGCCGCGACGCCGGGGACGTGGCGCGCGGCGTCCGGGCGGTGGTGTGGGAGCGCACCGCCGGGCAGGTGGTGCAGGTGGTCATCGCGGTTGCGCTGCTGGCCGCGTTCCCGTCGCCGGTGCGCCAGTACCTGCCGGCGCTGGCCGCCGTGCTCGCCGTGGTGGCGCTGGCGCTGGTGCTGGCCGCCCGCGCGGTGCCCCGCTCCGGGGCGTCCCGCTTCGCCCGGGCGGCCCGGACCGCGCTCGCCGACGTCCGCTCCGGAGTGCTGGGCCGCCGCACCTGGGCCGGCGTGTTGATCGCCTCGACTGTGGTGTTCGCCGGTCACCTGGCCACGTTCGTGGTGGCCGCCCGCACGGCGGGCGCGGACGCGCCGCTGTCGCACCTGCTGCCGCTGACGCTGCTCGCCCTGCTGGCCATGGCGGTGCCGCTGAACGTGGGCGGATTCGGGCCGCGCGAGGGGGTGGCCGCGTGGGCGTTCGCCTCGGCCGGGCTGACCGCCGCGCAGGGTGTGGCGACCGGCACGGTGTACGGCGCGCTGGTCCTCGTGGCCAGCCTGCCGGGCGCCGCGGTGCTGCTGGCGCGGCGGATGCCCCGGCGCGAGCCCGGCAACTGTCGGTGATCCCGCCTACGGTGGGGGAGCGAGGTGTGCGTCGCCGGGTCCGCCCGGCGACCGGACGACAGGAGAACCATGGACGAAACGCTGCCCACCGCGACGGTCCGGACCCGCGTGACGGTTCCGCTCCGGTTCCCCGACGGCTACGTGACCACGGCCCGCGTGCACACCTTCCACGGTCTCGTCGACGGCCGTGAGCACCTGGCGTTCGGGCTCGGTGAGCACGCCGACGCCGACCCGCCGCTGGTCCGCCCGCACAGCGAGTGCCTCACCGGGGACGTGTTCGGCAGTCAGCGCTGCGACTGCGGCCCGCAGTTGCGCGAGGCGGTCGAGCGGATCGCCGAGGCCGGTGGCTACCTGCTCTACCTGCGGCAGGAGGGGCGCGGCATCGGCCTGTACGCCAAGCTCGACGCGTACGCCCTCCAGGACGGCGGCCTGGACACGTACGAGGCGAACCTGGCGCTCGGGCGCGGCGCGGACGAGCGCGACTACACGGTGGCCGCGCAGATGCTCGCCGCACTGGGCGTGGACCGGGTGGCCCTGCTCAGCAACAACCCGGACAAGGCGGCCCAGCTCGAACGGCTGGGTGTGACGGTGGCCGACCGGGTCTCCACCGGCGTGCACCTGTCGCCTGCCAACGCGGGCTACCTGGCGGCGAAGGTGACCCGTGCCGACCACGCCCTCGACCTGCCGTTCGTGCCGTGACCACCCGCCCGTACGTGCTGCTCAGCTGCGCGATGTCGATCGACGGCTACATCGACGACGCGACGGCCGAGCGGCTGCTGCTGTCGAACGACGACGACCTGGACCGGGTCGACGCGACCCGGGCCGGGTGTGACGCGATCATGGTGGGCGCGGCCACCGTCCGCCGCGACGATCCCCGCCTGCTGGTGCGCAGCGAGCGCCGGCGCGCCGAGCGGGTGGCGCGCGGGTTGCCGCCGTCGCCGGTGAAGGTGACTGTCACAGGCAGCGGCGACCTCGATCCGCGCGCCCGGTTCTTCACCGTCGGCGACGGCCTCAAGCTGGTGTACTGCCCGAGCGGCGTGGTGGACAAGGCCCGCGAGCAGGTGGGCGCGGTGTCCACCGTGGTCGACGCGGGCGATCCGGTCACTCCGGAGTCGGTGGTGGCCGACCTGGCCGGGCGGGGGGTGTCGCGCCTGATGGTGGAGGGCGGCGGCTCGATGCACCGGCAGTTCCTCACCGCCGGCCTGGCCGACGAGTTGCACCTGGTGGTCGCGCCGTTCTTCGTGGGGGACCGGCGGGCGCCGCGCTTCGTCGGGGACGGCCGCTTCCCGTGGCATCCGGGCCGTCGGGCCCGGGTGGTCGAGGTACGCCAGATCGGCGACGTGGTCCTCACCCGTTACGCGCTGTCCGACCGCTGCCCGGCCTGACCGCCGCGTCGATCGGTCCCGCCCTTGTGCAAGCTCATCGACGTGATTAGTTTGTTGACCATCCATACGAACTAATCCACTGCGCTTCCCTTCCCGAAGGGGGACCGATGACCGCGCACCACCCCGGCCCGGGCTCATCCCGCCGCCGCTTCCTCGGCCTGGTCGGCCTCGGCGTGGCCGCCACCACAACCGGCCCGCTGCTCGCCGGCTGCTCGGAGAAGCCGGCCGGCTCCGGCGCCGCCCAGAACCTCGACGCCGTCTCCGGCCTGCTGCCCACCCGCCAGGATCTGCCCGGCGCGGTCAAGCCCGACATCGTGGGCACCCGCCCGGTGCCCGATGGCTACACCCGCTACCCGGCGAACCTGGTCGACGTCATCGCCGACAAGCCCGGCACCAGCGGCAAGCAGGTCACCGCGATGACCCCCGCTTGGGGCCCGGCGCCGCCCGGCGTGGCGCAGAGCGCCTACCTCCAGGCCGTGAACGCCGAGCTGGGCACGCCCGTCAACTTCACCATCCAGGACGGCAACACGTACGCCGACAAGCTCAACGCCATGCTCGGCGCGCGGGACGTGCCGGACCTGCTGTGCGTGCCGGGGTGGGAGGTGGAGAAGATCCCGCGCTTCGCCGAGGCGATCAAGGTGCTCTTCGAGGACCTGACCGACCACCTGAAGGGCGACGCCGTCGCCGCGTACCCGATGCTGGCGACCTTCCCCACCGGGGCCTGGCGGCGTGCGGTCTGGAACGAGCGGATCATGTCCGTGCCGAACCCCACGGACGGGCCGTTCCCCTGGGCGCTGTTCACCCGCAAGGACCTGCTCGACGCGCGCGGACTGGCCGTGCCGGCGAACCTGGACGACCTGCTCGCCGTGGCCAGGCAGGTCACCGACCCGGCGCGCAAGGTGTGGGCGTTCAACGACGTCTTCGCCATGATCCAGATGTTCCACCGGGTGCCGGGCCACAAGGGCGGATGGCGGGTCAAGTCTGACGGCACCCCCGAGTTCAAGTACGAGACCCCGGAGTTCCGCCGTGCCCTGGAGGTCATGGCCAAGATCTACGCCGACGGCCTGGTCCACCCGGACGTCGTGGCCAGCAAGGGCGCGGACGCCAAGCAGCTGTTCGCCAAGAACGGCGCGATCGTGTTCCACCAGGACGGCGTCGGCTTCTGGCAGGGCGCCCAGGCCGAGCACCAGAAGACCAACCCGAGGCTGAACATCCAGCCGGTGCCGATCTTCTCCGCCACCGGCGGCGACCCGCTGGTCTGGGGCGACGACGAGCCGATCTCCTACACCTTCGTCAAGAAGGGCCTCGGCAAGGACCGGGTCCAGGAACTGCTGCGGATCATCAACTGGTGCTCCGCGCCGCTGGGCAGCCAGGAGGCCCAGCTGCGGGACTTCGGCGTCGCGGGCAAGCACCACACCCCGTCGCCGAACGGGCCGGTGAAGACCGACCTGGCGTTCAAGGAGATCGCCAACCAGTACTTCTTCATCAGCGGCCGCAACCCCACCATCGGGCCGTTCCCGGACACCCCGCGCTTCGTGCCCGACGTCCTCGCGTACTCGAACGAGATGGTCAAGCACATGGAACCCAACCCCTGGGCCGGGGTGAAGCTGGAGATGCCCGCCGCCTACAAGGCGAACCAGGTGCCCACCGAGGACAAGTTCACCGACGTGCTGCGCGGCCGCCGTCCGCTGAGCGACGTGGACGCCATCGTCGCGGAGTGGAAGGCGAACGGCGGCGAGGAGGCCCGCAAGCTGCTCGCCGACTCGCTGCCCAAGGAGGGCCGGTGAACGAGCCGGCCGTCCTGACCGGGCCCGAGCGGGCCCGGCCGGACGCGCCGGCCCCGCCGGGCCGCCCGCCCCGCCGTCGTCCGTCCCGCCGCCGGGTGCCGCTGCGCACCCGGCTGCGCCGGGACTGGCAACTGCTCGCCATGGTGGCGCCCGGCTTCCTGGTCCTGCTGATCCTCAGCTACCTGCCGATCGCCGGCAACGTGATCGCCTTCCAGGACTACAACCCCTACCTGGGCGACAACCCGTGGCAGGCGTTCCTGCACAGCGACTGGATCGGCTTCGGGCAGTTCCAGCTGCTGTTCGACGACCCGGCGTTCTGGGACGCGTTCCGCAACACGCTGGCGATCACCGCGTTCCAGCTGGTCTTCTTCTTCCCGCTGCCGATCCTGCTTGCCGTCGCGCTGCACAACCTGCTGTCCAGCCGGTTGCGCGGGCTGATCCAGACGATCGTCTACCTGCCGCACTTCTTCAGCTGGGTGCTTGTGGTGACGTTCTTCGTCGCGATGCTCGGCGGCGCCGGGCTGCTCGCCCAGACCATGCGCGAGGCCGGGATGCAGCCGTGGAACGTAATGACCAACCCGGACACGTTCATCGTCCTGGTCACCGTCGAGGCGGTGTGGAAGGACGTCGGCTGGGGCACCATCGTCTTCCTCGCCGCGCTGTCCACGATCGACCAGAACCTCTACGAGGCCGCCGCCGCGGACGGCGCCGGCCGATGGCGGCGGCTGTGGCACATCACGCTGCCCGGCCTGCGCCCGGTGATCGTGCTGCTGCTCATCCTGCGCCTGGGTGACGCGCTCTCGGTCGGCTTCGAGCAGTTCCTGCTGCAACGCGACGCCGTCGGCCGGCAGGCAGCCGAGGTGCTCGACACCTTCGTCTACCACTTCTCCATCGCCACCGGGAACTACGGCTACGGCGCGGCGGCCGGACTGTTCAAGGCAGTCGTCGGGCTGGTGCTGATCCTGGCCGCGAACCGCGTGGCGCACATGCTCGGCGAACGAGGGATCTACTCGAAGTCATGACCACGCTCATCCGCCGGGCCACCGGCTACCGATCCCGCCGGCCGGTGTGGCAGGAACCGCCCACAGCGGTCGGGCAGGGGCTCAAGGCCGTCGTGCTCACAGTGCTGGTGGCGGGCGTGCTGTTCCCGCTCTGGGTGGTCCTGGTGACCAGCCTCTCCTCCCGGGAGACCATCGCGCGGGCCGGCGGCCTGGTGGTGGTGCCCCGCGGCGTCGACACGTCCGCGTACGAGACGATCTTCGCCGGTGGGGCGGTCACCCGGGCGCTGTGGATCAGCACGCTCGTCACCGTCTTCGGCACCGCCATCGCGCTGACGGTCACCGTGCTCGCCGCGTACGGGCTGTCCCGGCCGGGCTCGCTGGGCCACCGCTGGCTGCTGGCGTACTTCCTGATCCCGTTCCTGGTCTACCCGCCGCTGGTGCCGCGCTACCTGGTGGTCACCGGGCTGGGCCTGAAGGACACCATCTGGGCGCTGGTCCTGCCGCCGGCGATCAGCGTGTTCAACCTGGTCGTGGTGCGCGGGTTCTTCCAGGGCATCCCGTCGGAGCTGCTGGACAGCGCCCGCATCGACGGCGCGAGTGACTTCCGTACGCTCGCGCGCATCGTGCTGCCGCTGTCCCGCGCGGTGATCGCCGTGGTCGGCCTGTTCTACGCGGTCAGCTACTGGAACGTCTGGTTCGACGCGCTGCTGTTCATCGACCGCAACGACATGTACCCGATCCAGCGGGTGCTCCAGAGCTACCTGCTGGCCGGGCAGGCCCCGCACACCTCCGGCGCCAGCAGCGGGGTGACCATGCCGCCGACCGAGGCGATCAAGATGGCGGTGGTGGTGCTGACCGTCGCGCCGATCGTCGCTGTCTACCCGTTCATCCAGCGGCACTTCGTCAAGGGAGTGCTGATCGGCGCGGTGAAGGGCTGAGGTGCCCGTCAGAGCACCTGGGACAGGAAGCGCCGCAGCCGGGGATGTTCCGGCGCCTCGAACACCGCCTCCGGCGGGCCGGCCTCCAGCACCACGCCCGCGTCCATGAACGCCACCGTGTCGGCGACGCTGCGCGCGAACCCCATCTCGTGCGTGACCACGACCATCGTCATCCCGGCGGCGGCCAGGTCCGCCATCACCGCGAGCACGCCCTTGACCAGTTCCGGGTCCAGCGCGCTCGTCGCCTCGTCGAACAGCATCACCTGTGGGCGCAGCGCGAGCGCCCGCGCGATGGCGACGCGCTGCTGCTGGCCGCCGGAGAGCTGCGTCGGCCGCGCGTCGGCCTTGCCGGCCAGGCCGACCAGGTCGAGCTGGGCGCGGGCGAGCGCCACCGCCTCGTCCTCGCCGAGCTTCTTGAGCTTGCGCAGTGCCAGCGTGATGTTGCGCAGCACGCTCAGGTGGGGGAACAGGTTGAACTGCTGGAACACCATGCCGATGCGCTGGCGCAGCGTGTCCGGGTCGTCGCGCAGCACGCTGCGCCCGTCCAGCAGCACGTCGCCCCGGTCCGGCTCGATCAGGCGGTTGATGGTGCGCAGCAGCGTCGACTTGCCGGACCCGGACGGGCCGATCACGCAGGCCGCCCGGCCCCGGACCACGTCCAGGTCCGCGCCGCGCAGCACCCGGTGCGCGCCGAAGGCCAGGTGCACGTCGCGGACGGCCAGGCTGACCGATGTCGTGGTGGTGGTCATCGGGGGTCCTTTCCGGACGGAGTGAGATCCGCCGGCTCGGGATCTGGCTCAGGCTCGGGCGGCGCGGCCGGCCGGCCCTGCCGCAGGCGCCGGTCCAGCCAGTTGACCGCGTGGGTCAGCGGCACGGTCAGCGCCAGGTAGAACAACCCGGCCAGCAGCAGCGCGGACTGGTTGCCGGTGTTCGCCGCGTAGTCCTGCCCGATCCGGAACAGCTCCCGCTGGCTGGCCAGCAGGCCGAGGAAGTAGACCAGGCTGGAGTCCTTGATCAGCGCGATGAGCTGGTTGACCCAGGCGGGCAGCACCCGGCGTACGCCCTGCGGGATGATCACCAGGCGCATCGCCTCGCCCCAGGAGAAGCCGAGCGCCCGCGCGCCCTCCAGCTGGGCGGCCTCCACGCTCAGGATGCCGGCCCGGAAGATCTCACCGAGGTAGGCGGCGGCGATCAGGGACAGCGCCAGCACGCCCAGCGGATAGGGGTTCGGCCCCCACACCTGCATGCCGAGCGGCGCCAGGCCCACGCCGATGAGCAGGATGGTCGCCGCGGCCGGCAGGCCGCGGAACACGTCCGTGTAGACCCGCGCCGGCCAGCGCAACCATCGGGTACGCGAGATGCCGGCGACGGCCAGCAGCATGCCCAGCACCGAGCCGAGCAGGGCGGCGGAGACCGCCAGGGTGAGCGTGTTGGGCAGCCCGACGGTGAGCATCTCGGGCAGCGCCTCGCGCATCGAGTCCCAGTCGAAGAACGTCTCCCACAGCGTGCTCAGTGGATCCATGTCCGCTCCGTCCGCCCCGCTCGTACTCGGTTACCGGTTCAGGAGGCGGCCGACGGCGACGGGACCGCCACCGACCCGCTGCCCGGCTTGAAGTCGGCCGGGATCGGCCGCCCCGGGTAGTACTCGGCCTGCAGTCGGCTCCACGTGCCGTCCGCGATCACCTCGTCCAGGCCCTTGTTCAGCGCCTCGCGCAGCTTGTCGTCGCCCTTTGCCACCGCGTACGCGGTCGGGGTGGGGCTGAGCTGCTTGGCCGCGACCTTGATCTTGCCCTTGCTGTCGGCGGCGGACTTGTCGCCGATTTCGGCCGGGGCGATCCAGGCGTCGGCCGTGCCGGCCTTGAGCTGGTTGATCGCGCTGTTGTAGTCGGGCACCCGCACCGGGTCGAGGTTCTCCTTGGTGGCGTAGTCGTCCTGCACCGTGCCCTGGACCACCACCACCCGCTTGCCGGCGAGCTGGTCGAAGCCGGTGATCGGGGAGCCCGCGGGCACGTCCAGACCGAAGTAGCCGAAGTCGTAGCCGTTGCCGAAGTCCACAGTCTTCTTCCGGGCCTCGGTGATCGTGATCGAGGAGCTGCCCACGTCGAACTTGCCGCTGTTGACCTGGGCGAGCAGGGCCGAGAAGTCGGTGCCGACGAACTCCACCTTCAGGCCGATCTTGCCGGCCACGGCGCGCAGCAGTTCGTTGTCGAAGCCGGTGAACTCGCCGTCCTTCAGGAAGACGTTCGGCGGGGCGTCGGTGAGCGTGCCGGCGCGGATCACGCCGGGCTGCAGCAGGCCGTACGGGTTGTCGGCCGCCTCGGTGTCGTCGCCGCCTCCGCAGGCGGTGAGCGCCGTGACGGCGAGCAGGGCGGCCGCGCCGACGGCGGCGGCGCGGGTCAGGACGGTACGGAAACGCACGATGTCACTCCAGAGTGGACGGACGCGCGGCGCGCGTCGGAGCCGGTCCGCCGAGGCACGGCCGGGCCGGAGAAAGGGTGAAACGGGGAAGAGAGGGTGGCGCCAGGTCAGCGCGCGAGGCGACAGGCGTCGCTGCACACCCGCATCAGGTCGACGTGACGGCGCTTGACCAGCGCGAAGCGGGCCGGGTACGCGGCGACGTCGCCGGACGGGGTGGAGGGTGGTGCAGACATCGGTCTCCCTGGTCTGTTGCTGACCTGGGTGCCAGGCCACGCTTGCACCGGCGGCTGCCGGTGCCTGGTCTTCACCCGGGGCACCCCACCGCGGAGGAGGGTTGCCGGCCAGCGAGCCGGGGCTTCGCGCTGGCGCTCATGACCTGCCCAGAAGGCTAGCAGCACCGCCGTGGCGGCCGTCCAGCGGTTATGACCACGCTCACGCGCGGCGCCTCACCGCCGGGCCGGGACGACCGGCGCGTCCCGCCCGGTGCCGTGCCGCGACGGGCTGTGCTGCTCGTGGTAGTCCTGCTCGACGTTGACGGTCCAGACGTCGTGCTCCGCGCCGTGCGCGATGTTCTCCGCGGTCAGCATCGCGGTGAGCATCGAGTGGTCGGCGTTGTTGTAGCGGTGCATGCCGTTGCGCCCGACCGGGTGCACGTTCGGCACGTTCGCGGCCAGCCAGCCCCGGATCACGTCGACGTTGCGCTGGTACCGCTCGTCGTAGACCGGGTACGCCTTCGGCATCCGGACCACGTAGCCCGCCTCCACGCATCCGGGCTTGACCAGGCCCAGCCGCTCCAGCTCGGCGGTGGCGAACGCGACCAGCTCGGCGTCCGGCGTCCGCCACATCTCGTCGCCCTCGAACACGAAGTACTCCAGCCCCAGGCAGGTCCGCCCGTCCTTGACCAGGTACGGCGACCACGAGCCGAAGTTCTGGATCCGGCCCACCCGGGCTGCCGGGTCGTGCACGTAGATCCAGTTGTCCGGGAACGAGAACTCCTCCGGCACCACGAGCGCCACGGTCAGGAAGTCCCGGTACCGCAGGTCGTCGGCGGCGGCCCGCACCTCGGGCGGCGCCTCCGGGCGCATCGCCCGCACCAGCGCGGAGATCGGCATCGAGGAGATGACGTGGTCGGCCGGCTCGGTGCGCTCACCGCCCGCGTCGGCCACTGTCACGGCGGTGGCCCGCCGCGCGGCCGGATCGCGGTGCACCTCGGTCACCCAGACGCCGGTACGCACCGTGCCGCCGCGCTTGGCGACCTCCTCGGCGCAGCGCTCCCACATCATCCCCGGCCCGTGCTTCGGGTACTGGAACTCCTCGATCAGGCTGGTCACGTCCGTGCGGTTGCGCCGGGGCAGCAGCGCGTTGCGCATCGCCGTGGCCAGCGACAGGTTCTTGATCCGCTGGGCGGCCCAGTCGGCCTGCAACTGGTCCGCCGGCATCCCCCAGACCTTCTCCGTGTACGTCTTGAAGAAGATCGAGTAGAGCCGCCAGCCGAACCGCGCCGACACCCACCCCTCGAAGTGCGACTGGTCCTTCGGCGGGCGCAGCCGGGCCCGGCCGTACGAGCCGAGGCAGCGCGCCGCCTCCAGCAGCCCGAGGTTGCGCAGCGCGTTCCCGGCGTTGAGCGGGTAGTCGAACAGCGCGCCCCGGTAGTAGATCCGGCTCATCCGCGGCCGGAGCAGGAAGTCCTCGTCCGGCAGGATCTCGTGCCAGAATTCCTCGACCCGGGCCACCTTCGTGAAGAAGCGGTGCCCCCCGATGTCGAACCGCCAGCCGTCGCGCTCCACCGTCCGGCTGATCCCGCCGACCACGTCGTCGGCCTCGTAGACCCGTACCGGCCGGCCGTGCCGCAGCAACTCGTACGCGGCGGTCAACCCGGCCGGTCCCGCCCCGATGACCACGGTTCCGTCGCCGTCACCCATGCCGTCCGCGCCCCCTGCCGTCAGCCTCCTGATGAGGCACCGCCCTTACCCGTCCTGCCGGCAACTTCACCTGCACGCCCGCACCGATCCGCCCCCCCCGGGCCCCTCTCCCCGCCCCGCCCCCCGGGCCCCCTTGGCCCGTCGATCATGAAGTTGGCGGTGTTCGGCGTCCGATTTGTCGCCGCCAACTTCATGATCGATGCGGCTGTGGCCGGGCCGGACGGGTGTGGGCGGGGCCGAATGGGGAATGCGGGCGGGGTTTCCGGCCGGGCGAGTCGGCCGAGCGCCGACCGGTGGGAGCGTGATGGCGGAGGAGCGGCGGGTAGACCCCGGCGGCGCGGCCGAACCCGACCGCGCACGGTCCGGACCCGCCCGGTGGTGGGCGCGTGCGGCTTCGACGGGCCGCCGGATCCCCGAGCCCTGGGGATTCGTGCTCGCCGTCTTCGTCGGCTCGAAGCTCGTGCTCACCCTGGTCGGCGTGCTGGTGCTCACCGCCTGGGACGGGGTGCCCGGCGCGCCGCCGGCGGACGAGACCGGGATGCGGGAGCAGCAGGACGCGATCTCGTCGCACCGCTGGATCTCGCTCTGGTTCGCCTGGGACTCGTTCCTCTACGACCACCTGGCCCGGCTGCCGCTGGACCGGCCCTGGACCGACTTCGGCTTCCCGCTGCTCTACCCGTTCCTGGCCCGGCCGCTCGCGCCGCTGTTCGGCGGGCACACCGCCTGGGCGTTGCTGCTGATCAGCAACGTGGCGCTGGTGTTCCAGCTCTACTTCGCGTACCGGCTGGGGGGCCGGCTGCTCGGCGGCGGGGGACCGGCCGGCGGCCGGCGAGCGGCCCGGTACCTGCTGCTCCTGCCGACCGCGTTCCTGTTCCAGGCGGCGCTCACCGAGTCGTTGTTCGTCTGCCTCGCGCTGGCCGCCTTCTGGTACGCCGAACGAGGCCGCTGGCTGCTCGTCGGCGTGATCGGGTACTTCCTGGCGATGAGCCGCTCGGTCGGCTTCCTCGTGGCGGTGCCGCTGGCGCTGGTGCTGCTGCGCGAGCACGGCTGGCGGGCCGGACCGCGCGCATGGCCGCGCCTGCTGCGGCAGGGCTGGCCGCTTCTGCTGGTCCCGGCGGGCTGGCTGACGTTCATGGCGTTCTGCCGCTGGCAGAGCGGCGACTGGTTCGCCTACCAGCACGCCCAGGAGACCGGCTGGGGGATCCGGTTGCAGAACCCCCTGGGAGTGGCCGGTTCGGCGCTGGTCGGTGACGACTCGGCGAACGCCCTGCGGGTCTGGATCGCCGTGGCCATGGTGGCGGTGGCCGCCGTCGGGTTGCGCCGCCGGGCCGACTGGCCGTACCTGGTCTACACGCTCGTCGTGGTGCTGGTGCCGCTGTCGATGGGGCCGCCGGTGTACAAGAGCCTGCTGCGCTACCTGCTGGCCGCGTTCCCGGTCGCGTTCGTCCTGGCCCGCTGGGCGTGGCGGCCCGGCCTCGACGGCTGGCTCACCGCCGCCCTGGCGCTGTTGCAGGGGGCGTTGTTCGCGGTCTGGCTCACCTACTGGACCCACCTGATCATCTGAGTGCCGCGCCGCCGGGCGCGGCGGCCGGGCGGGCCGCAGAATGGGCGGATGACCGACCGGCGGGTGAGCCTCGACGACCTGGGCGCGTGGCTGATCAAGGGCAACGCGGACGCGGTGGACCTGGCGGCCCGCTTCGCCGCCGACCCGCGCGTGACCGGCTGGTGCGTCCGCCCCGGCTACCGGGTACGCCTGATGCGCGCCGGCCAGCCGGTGGTGTTCTGGGCCAGCGGCAGCCGGGGCCGCTTGCCGTACGGCGTCTGGGGCATCGGCCGGATCGCCGCCACGCCCGAGCCGGCGCCGCCGGGCGAGGCGTGGACCGCGCCGCTGGACCTGACGATCCTGGACGAGTCGCTGCGAGTCCGCCGCGACGTGCTGCGCGCCGACCCGCGCCTGGCCGGCGCCGAGGTGTTCCGGCAGCCGCAGGCAGCCAATCCCTCGTACCTGACGGTGGCGCAGTTCGAGGCGTTGTGCGGACATCTGCCCGCCTGGGCGCATGGCCCGGTATCCGCGGGGTAGAACGAAGCCACCTGCGGAGGCGAGGTGAGCGATGGCCGGAACATGGTTGATGGGCGATGCCGCCGCGACGGTGGGACGGCGGCCGACGGCCGTGCTGGTCGCGGTGCACCCCGAACAGAGCGACGGCAGCGGCCCGGGAAGTGACACCTCCCTCGCGGAGCTGCGACGCCTGGCCGACACCGACGGGCTCGCCGTCGCCGACGCGGTGGTGCAGAACCGCGCCAAGCCGGACCCGGCCACCTTCGTGGGCGCCGGCAAGGCGGACGAGCTGGCGGAGGTGGCTGCCCGCAACCGGGCCGACGTGGTGATCGCCGACGGGGAGCTGAGCCCCGGCCAGGTCCGCAACCTTGAGGAGCGGACCGGGGTACGGGTGGTGGACCGCACCGCGCTCATCCTGGACATCTTCGCCGAGCACGCCCGCACCAGCGAGGGCCGCCTGCAGGTCGAACTGGCCCAGATCGCGTACCAGTTGCCCCGGCTGCGCGGAGACGGCCGGTCGATGTCCCGGGTGGGCGGCGGCCGGATGGCCGGCGGCGCCGGCATGGGCGTGCGCGGCCCCGGTGAGATGAAGCTGGAGACGCAGCGACGCCGGCTGCGGCAGCGGGCCACCCGGCTGCGCGGCAACGTCGCCGAGCTGTCCCGGCGCCGGGAACGCCGACGGGGGCGGCGGGCCCGCAACCGCGTGCCCTCGGTCGCGATCACCGGCTACACGAACGCCGGCAAGTCCGCCCTGCTCAACCGGCTGACCGGCGCCGACGCGCAGGTGCAGGACGTCCTGTTCGCCACGCTCGACCCGACGGTGCGGCGGATCTCCACCGGCGACCTCACCTACACCGTCACCGACACGGTCGGCTTCGTCCGGCACCTGCCGCACCAGCTCGTGGACGCGTTCCGCTCGACGCTGGAGGAGGTGACCGGCGCCGACCTCGTACTGCACGTGGTCGACGCCTCGGCTCCGGACGCGCTGGAGCAGATCACCACAGTGCACGGCGTCCTGCACGAGATCGGTGCCGGAGACCTGCCCGAGCTGCTGGTGCTCAACAAGATCGACATTGCGCCGCCGGACTGGGTGGACGCGCTCTGCCGGGCCTGCCCGGAGGCGGTGCCGGTGTCGGCGGTGACCGGTGAGGGCGTCCACCGGCTGCGCGTCGAACTGGCCGCCCGGCTGAGTCGCTGACAGAATCCGGCGATCCGGAAGGTTTCGGCGTCCCGGTCACGGATACCTCGAAAAGACATCGTCAACGGAGGTTCGCAGTCATGGCCAATTCTTCCGGCGTCGCCCGCGGCGCGCCCGCGTCCCCGGTACGGCGGGCCGCCCAGGTGGTCGGCATCGTCTTCCTGGTGGTGGGTGTCCTGGGGTTCATCCCCGGCATCACCACCAACTACGACACCATGATGTTCGCCGGGCACGAGTCGGAGGCGAAGCTGCTCGGCGTGTTCCAGGTGTCGATCCTGCACAACATCGTGCACCTGCTCTTCGGCGTCGCCGGGCTGGCGCTGTCCCGGACGGTCTCCGGCGCCCGGGCGTACCTGATCGGCGGCGGTGCCATCTACCTGGTGCTCTGGCTCTACGGTCTGGTGATCGACCACGACAGCGGGGCCAACTTCGTGCCGCTCAACGGCGCCGACAACTGGCTGCACCTGTTCCTCGGCGTCGGCATGATCGCTCTCGGGGTGGCGCTCACCCGCCGCCCGGCACGTCGCACCTGACCGGTCCGAGCGCGCGCCGGACCGCTCAGCCGGGTGCGCGCGCCGGTACGTCCGTGCCTACCCGCGGACGCGATACGAATCTGCGGCGGCGGGCCGGCGGGGGAGTCCCCGACCGGCCCGCCGTCCGTTCAGGCGGCCAGGGCTCCGGCGAGCCGACGGGCCTCGGCGACAAGCCGGCTGCCACCATCCCGGGCCACCACGTCGGCCAGGCCTGGTACCTCCATCCGGACGCCCGTCGCGGTCGCCGTCTCCGCCGCCAGCGCGAGCAGGTCCGGCGTGCCCCGGGGCGGCGTCGGGGCGGCCAGCAGCGGCGGCAACGCCGCGGCGAGCAGCCGCCACACGCTCAGCCGGGCGCCCGCCGCGACCGCGTCCCGCAGCGGGGTGACCGCCCGGGTGAGGATCACCTGCCCCTGCGCACCCATCTCGCCCAGGTGCCCGCTGACGCCCGGGGCGTCCAGGTCACCGGCGGCGGCCAGGATCAGCAGGGCGTCGAGCGCGCCCACGCGGTCCGTCTCGTGCCGGGCGCACAGCCCGTACGCCAGCGCCAGGTCCAGCGCGGGCCCGCCCGCGCCCGTGCACTCGGCGACCTCCAGCAGGACCCGGCCCCACTCGCCGATGTCCTCCTGTGCCGCCATGGCCAGCTCCGGCAGGATCTGAGCGGCGACCACACCCCGGTGTCCGGGCAGGACGGCCGGCCACAGGTCGGCGGCGGGAAATATCCGGCCGCCGATCGGCGGAGGCATCAGCGTCAGGAGCCCGAACGGGTCGTCCACGCCGGCTGGCGGGGTGAGCGCGACCAGCCGGCGTCGCTCCGGCAGCGAGTCGTATCCCCCGTCGTAACCGCGGGACCGTTCCCGCCGGCCCACCGTCACCACCTCCTGTGCCGGCGCCGGCACGACCTCGTCGCGCAACCGGGCCGCCAGTTCGATCCCGGCGGTCGTGCCGAGCGCCTCCGCACGCGCCGCCAACGGCTCGTCGCCGACGGCCGGCAGGCGCAACAGCGCCTGTGCCCAGTCCCACCGCCAGTACGGCCGGTCGCCGAGCGCGGCCAGCCGCTCGTAGAACACCCCCGGTTCGATCGCTCCCGTGGCCGAGGTGGGCGCGGACAACAGCCCCGGATCGCCGTGACCGTCCAGCCGCTGCCCGGCCTCGGCCAGGCGCCGCCGGTAGAGCCACATCGGTGCGGGGCGCCCAGATGCCGCCTCGGCGGCCCGGGACGTCGCCAGCACCAGGGCCCAATCGTCCCGGCGGCGAGTGGCGTCGCCCATCCCGGCGGCCGTCAGCAGCAACCCGAGCACCTGGACCGAGGGGATGAACCGGGCCCAGTCCTCGTGGAAGTCCTTCACCGCCGTCCGGTGCAGAACCGGGGCCAGCGCCGCCGCGACCCGGTCGCGCTCGCGAGTGCCCAGCCGCAGCAGGCCGTCCACGACCCGCTCGAGAAGCAGCGCTGTACGCCACCGCCCGCGCAGCGCCGCCAAGACCTCCTCCACCAGCTCGTCCACGTCCCCGATCGGCGGTGGCGCGGCCGCCGCCGGCAGAGGCGGCGGCAGGTCGTCGCGAGCCTCGACCACCGTGGCGACGGCCACCGGCCGGTGACCGTGCCGCTGCGCCAGCGCCAGCGCGCGCTCGCGCAGGCCGGCGTCGGGATGGTCGGCCGCCACGGCGACCAACGCGCCGATCTCCGCGGACCGATCCGGGTGCTGCCGGGCCAGCCGGTCGAGCCAGGACAGCTGTGACCGGACCAGTTCCTTCTCCGGCCGGGCCAGCACCGTCCGGGCGGCCTCCCACAGCGCCTCCGGCTCGCTGGCGTCGCCGGCGTCCCGCAGCGTCCGCTGGGCGGTGCGGGCCACCGGCCCCGGGCCGTCCGTGAGCAGCCGCAGATAGGCGTTCGACCGCACCGCCACCTCCTCCGGGGTCGGCGCCAACAGGTCGTGCAGGACCAGGAACGGGCGCAGCGCGGCGGGCCGGTCGCCGCGTAGCAGCCGGCCGAGGACGCCGTTGAGCACTGTCGCCCGGTCGAGCCGACCCTCCGCCGTCAGCGCCGCGAGCGCCTGCGCCAGCGTCTGCGCACCGACGCTGCCGTTCGCCAGGAAGTTGCCTGCCCCGTCGACGGTGAACAGGCCGGGCAGCATCGCGTCCAGGAACGGGTCCGCGCGCAGCCGGTCGAGCGCCGGAGTGTTCTCCTCGTCCGGCCCCGGCCAGCTCAGCGCAGCGGCCCACCCGAGCACGAAGCCGTCCCCGGGCGGCGGCGGCGCCTTCTCCGCCACGAGCAGGCCGGCCAGGAACGGCCAGCATTCGAACGTGCGCTCCCCGGGCAGCCGGTCGGCGAGCTTGTACGCCACCTCGGCCAGCCAGGTCACCCCGAGCTCCCGGGCCGCCTCGATCACCGGTGCCGGGTCTGCGCCGTCGAGCGCGACCGACCGCCGGCCCAGCAGCGCCGCCACCTTCGTCGGGGTGCTGAGCGTGCCTACGGCGGCCACCGCGAGCGCCGTCGCCTTGTCGTACCACCACGAGGCGTCCCGCCGCCGCCGGACGTCGGCCACCAGTGCCTCGCCGAGCGCCCGCCGGGCCGGCTCGTCCAGCCCGGCCAGGGTCGACCGGATCACCGACACCCGCCCGTGCACCAGGGCCTGGAAGAACTCCCTCACGACAGTGCCTCCACCGGTGCCGGGACCATCGACACGGCCAGCGCGTGCCGGCACGGCCCCCGCTGCCCGCGGTGCCGCGCCCACCAGAGGCAGGAACAGGAGTACGCGCCGTCCGGGTGGCGGCGCACCCGGTACGTCTCGGCGTCGGTGCGTACCGTCGCGTGCTCGCCGTCGCGCTCGACCGCGCCGCGCTCGACCAGCGCACGCGCGCCGACCAGCCGCGGGTTGTCCCGCTCGGCGCGGCCCGCGTCGTAGGGCATCACCCGGTGGAAGTACGCCCCGTCCGCCACGTCGTAACCGACCCGCCCGGCGGTGCCCAACCGGGCGAGTGCGGCACGCACCCGCTCGTCGGGCAGCGCGTTCGTGGTGCCGTGGCCGCTGATCTCCCCGTCCAGCCCGGCCGGCAGCACGTCCATCCGCGCGTAGACGCCGCAGCAGCCGGAGAACGACTCGAAGCGCAGCCTGCCCTGGCTGCCGGTCACCACCGGGTCCAGGCTGGCCGGGCTGACCGGCTGGTGGTAGCGGGTGCGGGCCACCTCGGCGACGGCGAGCAGCCCGGCCGCCGCCGCGGCCGGGGCGGTGAGGAACCCGGCGAAGAAGCGCGGGTTGGCCGCCGGGCCGCCACAGGTCTGCAGGTCGAGACCGGCGGCGCGCAGCGCGGACGGCCGGAGATGTCGGTACGTCTGGACGGCGTTCACGGCGCAGACCGTAGAGGGACCGACCGACAAAAGCGCGACCGTCCTGCTAGCTTCCTCGGATGTTCGCCCACGCCCTCACCGACGACGCCGAGCTGCGTCCACTGTCGCCCTGGCACGCCGACGAGTTCCTGGCCAACCTCGACCGCTGTCGCGAACACATCGCACCGTGGGTCGGCGCGTCCTTCGTCGCCACCGACGCCGAGTCGGCCCGCAAGGTCCTCCAGGCTTACGCCGACCGCTGGGCGCGCGACGACGGCGGCATCTGGGGCATCTGGCAGCGTGGCACGCTCGTCGGCGGCGTGCTGTTCGTGTCGCTGAGCACCACCCGTGGGGTGTGCGAGGCCGGCTGCTGGCTGGAACCCGGCGCCGAGGGGCAGGGCCTCGTCACCCGTGCCGCGCGCGTGATCATCGACTGGGCGGTCCGGGAGCGTGGCATCCACCGCGTCGAGTGGATCACGAAGGCCGGCAACAACCGCAGCATCGCTGTCGCGCGGCGGCTCGGCATGAGCCGCGACGGCGTCATGCGTGGGGCCGCGCCGACGCCCGACGGCCGCGCCGACCTGGAGGTCTGGTCCGTGCTGGCGCCGGAGTGGACCGCCTGACCGCCGAAATTGTCGTACCCGGACGTCAACATGTGTCCATGGCTGTCCCCGCACTGGCCGACCGGTCCCCCCAGCCGCGCGCCCTGCCGCTGCGCGAGGTCCGCACCCGGCTCACCCAGCTCGTCTCCCTGGCCGAGCTGACCGACACCGTCACGCTCGTCACCCGCGACGGCGATCCGCGGCCGGTCGCCGCGATCGTGCCCGCGCCCGCCGCCCGCACCGGCGCCCAGGCGCGAGCCGACGCCGAACGTGTCGCCGCGATCAGCGCCGGCTGGGCCCGCCGCCTGGAGGAGTTGCACCGGCAGTCCGGCCGGCGGCACGCCGCCGAGCTGCGGGTGCTGGCCGACGCGCTCGCCGAGGCGTGGGCCGAACTCGACCGCCGTACCCCGGCCGGCGACCCGGCGCTGACCCGGCTGCGCGCCGCGCACGCCGACCTGCTGCGCCGCTGACCCGTGGCGTCCCGCCCGGTGTGGGCGGGACGCCACGGGCGCGCGGTCAGCTCCGGCCGCGCTCGGCCCGGTAGCGGCGGATCAGCTCGGCGGTCGAGGTGTCCACGTCGGCCAGGTCCGGGTCCGGGCCGGTGAGCTTCGGCGCGAGCTGGTTGGCCATCACCTTGCCCAGCTCCACGCCCCACTGGTCGAAGGCGTTGATGTCCCAGACCGCGGCCTCGGTGAACACGATGTGCTCGTAGAGCGCGATCAGCTGGCCGAGCGTCGCCGGGGTCAGCTTCGGCGCCAGGATCGACGTGGTCGGGTGGTTGCCCACCATCACCCGGTGTGACACCACCTCGGGCGCGGTGCCCTCGGCCTCCACCTGCTCCCGGGTCCGCCCGAACGCCAGCGCGGCGGTCTGGGCGAAGAAGTTCGACATGAACAGGTCGTGCATGTCGCCCAGGTCGTGGTTGGGCCGGCTGAACGCGATGAAGTCCGCCGGGACCAGCCGGGTGCCCTGGTGGATGAGCTGGTAGAAGGCGTGCTGCCCGTTGGTGCCCGGCTCGCCCCAGAAGATCTCCCCGGTCGGGTACGTCACGGGCGAGCCGTCGAGGCGTACCGACTTGCCGTTGCTCTCCATGGTGAGCTGCTGGAGGTAGGCGGGGAACCGGTGCAGATACTGCGAGTAGGGCAGCACCGCGTGGGTCTCCGCGCCGAGGAAGTCGGTGTACCAGACGTTGAGCAGGCCGAGCAGCGCCGGCACGTTGCGTTCCACCGGCGCGGACCGGAAGTGCTCGTCGACAGCGTGGTAGCCGGCCAGCATCTCGCGGAACCGGTCCGGCCCGATCGCCAGCATGACCGACAGGCCGACAGCGGACGGCAGCGAGTAGCGCCCGCCGACCCAGTCCCAGAAGCCGAACATGTTCTCCGGGTCGATGCCGAAGTCCCGGACCCGCTGCTCGTTGGTGCTGACCGCGACGAAGTGCCGGGCCACGGCGTCGTCGTCGGCGTCGAGCCCGGCCAGCAGCCAGCGCCGCGCCTGGTCGGCGTTGGCGAGCGTCTCCTGGGTGGAGAAGGTCTTGGACACCACGACGAACAGCGTGCTCGCCGGGTCCAGGTCGGCGGTCTTGTCGTGGATGTCGGTCGGGTCGATGTTCGACACGAACCGGCAGCTGATGCCCGCGTCCCGGTACGCCTTCAGTGCCTCGTACGCCATCACCGGCCCGAGGTCGGAGCCGCCGATGCCGATGTTGACCACTGTGGTGATCCGCTCGCCGGTGTGACCCCGCCACGAGCCGGAGCGCACCCGCTGGGCGAACGCCGACATGCGGTCCAGCACGGCGTGCACGTCGGCGACCACGTCCTGGCCGTCCACGGTGAGTGACGCGTCCGGGGGCAGGCGCAGCGCGGTGTGCAGCACCGCCCGGTCCTCGGTGGTGTTGATGTGCCGTCCGGCGAACATGGCCGCGATCCGGTCGGTCAGCCCGATCCGCTCGGCGAGCGCGCCGAGCAGCGCGATCGTCTCGTCGGTGACCAGGTTCTTGCTGTAGTCCACGTGCAGGTCGGCGACCTCACCGGTGAGCCGCTCACCCCGCTGCCCGTCGGCGGCGAACAGGTCGCGCAGGTGCGTGCCGCGCATCGCCTCGGCGTGCTTGCGCAGCGCCTGCCATTCGTCGGTGGTGGTGACGTCCACAGCCATCGGGTCGATCTTCTCCTTCGCGACGGGCGGTCGGCCGGCCTGCGCCGGCGAACCCCACAAGCCTGCCACCCGGACCGGTCGCGCGCGACGCGACCCGGCGGCCGTCACCGTGCGGGCGGGTCTTTCCGGCCACCGCGCCGGGACACGCCGTTGGGACAGCTGTACGACACGCCGATCACTGAGTGGCATCCTTCGATAGCGGAACGTAGTATCCAGCGTTGCTGCCGCACGCGTCCAGGGGGTGCCATGGCCGGGGAGATCCGTCCTCGTCCTCCGTCCGACCCGGAGGAGCCGGCCGGGGAGACGACACTGCCCGAGCTCGTCGATCCGCACTGGATGCACCGGGCCACCGAACTGGCCCACACCGGCTTCTGGTCGGTGGCGCGCCGGTTGCCCGCGCTGATCCGCGAGGCGATCAGTCTCGCCTGGGCGACCAGCCGCCGGGACACCACCGCCTCGCTGGGCCTCAACGTCGCCGCCGGTGTCCTCACCACGCTGGGCCTGCTCGCCACCACCGGGGTGCTCCACCAGTTGTTCGCGGCCGGCCCGACACCGGACCGGATCCGGGCGGCCCTGCCCGCCCTGGCGCTGGCGGCGGCCGCCGTCGCCGGGCGCGGTGCGCTGACCATCGCCGCCGGATGGGCGCAGGCCCGGCTCGTACCGCAGATCAACTTCACGGTGGAGCGGCGGCTGTTCGAGACGACGTCCGCTGTGGAACTGGCGGCCTTCGACGACGCCGGGTTCGCCGAGGAGATGGACCGCGCCCGAGACCGGGGACTGGCCGAGGCGGGCTCGCTGGTCAACGACACGGTCAACCTGGTCACCGGCGTGGTCGGCGTGATCGCCACGGCTACCGCGGTGACGATCATCCACCCGCTCCTGCTGCCCTGCCTGGTGGTCGCCGCCGCGCCGGAGGCGGTGACGGCGGTGCGGATGGCCCGCCGTCAGCACGTCGACTGGCTCGCCCGGATCACCCGGCGGCGACGCAAGTGGATGCTGGGCGACCTGATGGCCAACCGGCACACCGCGGCCGAGATCCGCGCCTACCAGATGCGCGACTTCCTGCTCTCGGAATACCACCTCGTGACGCGCCTGGAGACGAGCGCCGAGCTGCGCCTGGCCCGCGCGCAGACGGTCACCCGGGCGATCGGCCTGTCCATCACGGGCATCGCCGCCTTCGGACTCTACGTGGTGCTGGGCGGGCTGCTGGTGGGCGGCGTGGTGGCGCTCGCGGCGGCGGCCACCGCGCTGCTCGCGCTCCAGTCCGCGCGGACGAGCCTGCGCACGGCGATCTTCGCCACCAACTCGCTCTACGAGGACGCCCTCTACTACCAGGACTACCGCGACTTCCTCGACCGGGCGACGCGGCGGATCCCGGCGGGCGGGCACCTGCCGGTCGACGGGTTCACGCGCATCGACGTCGAGCGGGTCAGCCTGCGCTACCCGGACACCGACACGGCGGCTGTCGACGAGGTCAGCCTCACGGTCCGGCGCGGCGAGGTGATCGCGCTGGTGGGGGAGAACGGCTCCGGCAAGACCACGCTCGCCAAGCTGATCGCCGGCCTCTACCGGCCCACCGGCGGCACGATCCGCTGGGACGGCGTGGACGCCGCCGAGCTGGACCCACGGCAGACCGCCGCCCAGGTCGCGGTGATGAGCCAGGACTGGTGGAAGTTCCCGTTCACCGCCCGGCAGAACATCCGGGCCGGCCGCCACGACCGCGCCGGCGGGCCCGGCCCCAGCGTGGAGACCGCCGCCCGGGAAGCCGCCGCGCACGACATGATCAGCGAGCTGCCGTTCGGGTACGACACGCTGCTGGACCGGCAGTTCAAGAACGGGCAGGACCTGTCCGGCGGGCAGTGGCAGCGGCTGGTGGCCGCGCGCGGCCTCTATCGCGACGCCCGGCTGCTGATCTGCGACGAGCCGTCCGCAGCGCTTGACGCGCGCGCCGAGCACGCCCTCTTCCAGCACCTGCGGCGGCACCCGGACCGGGCCGTCGTGCTGATCACCCACCGGCTCGCCGACGTCCGGCACGCCGACCGGATCCTCGTGATGGACCACGGCCGGCTCGTGCAGTCCGGCGACCACGACACGCTGATGGCTCAGGGCGGGCTCTACCGGGAGCTGTTCGAGTTGCAGGCGGCCGGTTACCTCGCCGGCAGCGCGGAGCCCGCCGCCGACGGTTGACCTCCAGCGCACTCGAACTCCTACCGTGACCGGACCGCGCGCCACCCGGCCGGCGCGGTGCGACCCAGGGAGTTCACATGCGCTATCGCGTCCTCGGCGGCACCGGCATCGAGGTCAGCGTCCACTGCCTCGGCACCATGATGTTCGGCGCGGTCGGCAACCCCGACCACGACGACTGCGTCCGGATCGTCCACGCGGCACTCGACCGCGGGATCAACGTCGTGGACACCGCCGACATGTACTCGGCCGGCGAGTCGGAGCAGATCGTCGGCAAGGCCCTGCGCGGCCGCCGCGACGACGTGGTGCTCGCCACCAAGGTGCACTTCCCGATGGGGGAGGGGCCCAACCGGGGCGGCAACTCGCGGCGCTGGATCGTCCGGGCGGTCGAGGACAGCCTGCGTCGGCTGGGCACCGACTGGATCGACCTCTACCAGGTGCACCGACCGGACCACACCACCGACGTCGAGGAGACGCTCGGCGCGCTCACCGACCTGGTCCGGGCCGGGAAGATCCGCGCGTTCGGCTGCTCGACCTTCCCGGCCGAGGAGATCGTGGAGGCGCATCACGTCGCCGAGCGGCGGGCGCTCGGCCGGTTCCGCACCGAGCAGCCGCCGTACTCGATCCTGGCGCGCGGCGTCGAGACGTCGGTGCTGCCGGTCTGCCGCCGCTACCGGATGGGCGTGCTGGTGTGGAGCCCGCTGGCGTCCGGGTTCCTGTCCGGCCGCTACCGGCAGGGCCGGCCCGTCGACCTCGGGGCCGGGCGGCCGGCGCTCACCCCGGCCCGGTTCGACCCGGCGCTGCCGGGTAACACCGCCAAGTACGCCGCCGTGGAGGACCTGGTCGCGCTCGCCGACGAGGTGGGCTGCACGCTGCCGCAGCTCGCCGTGGCGTTCACCGCCGTGCACCCGGCGGTCACGTCGACCATCATCGGACCGCGGACCATGGACCAGCTGGACGCGCTGCTGGCGGGGGCGGAGCTGACGCTCGACGACGCGGTGCTGGACCGGATCGACGAGATCGTCCCGCCCGGCACGAACCTCTACCAGCCCGACGGGGCCTGGTCCCCGCCCACCCTGACCGACCCGTCCCACCGCCGCCGCCCCCTCCCGGCCCGAGCCGCCGCCTGACCCACGCTCCTCTCGCCCTGGCTTGCCGATCATGGGGTACCTGCCCCGGCAAAGAGTGCGAACCCGACATCCGCAGGGCCGAAACCGCAAGATCGACGAGAACAAGGGGCGCCGGGGGAACTGTGTCGACAGGGGACCGCGGCGGCAGCAGACTGGGCGGGTGGAAAACCGGGATCTCGTTCGGGTGAGCAAGCGGCTGTCGCTGGCGTTGCGGCACCGGCCGGACACGTTCGGCCTGCGGCTGGACCGGGCCGGCTGGGTGCCGGTGGCCGACGTGCTCGCCGGGCTGGGGATCAGCCGCGCCCAACTGGACGCCGTGGTCGCGGGCAACGACAAGCAGCGGTTCGCGGTCGAGACCGGCCCGGACGGGGCCGACCGGATCCGCGCCAGCCAGGGGCACTCGGTCCCGGTCGACCTCGGCCTGGCCCCGGCCACGCCGCCGCCCCGGCTGTTCCACGGCACCGGCGAGGCCGTGCTGGACGCGATCCGGGCGCAGGGGCTGCGCCGGGGCGGACGGCACCACGTACACCTGTCGCCTGATGTGGCGACGGCCCGGCGCGTCGGCGCGCGCCGGGGCGGCGCGGTGGTGGTGCTGACCGTGGACGCGGCGGCGATGGCCGAGGCCGGGTACCTGTTCTACCGCTCCGCGAACGGGGTGTGGCTCACCGACACCGTGCCGCCGGCCTATCTCAGCACCACCTGAGCGGCGTCAGCAGGCGGTCACGGGGTGGGCCACCACGGCGTCGAAGAGATACGCGAGGTCGTTCGGCGCGGCCCGGTCGGGCTGCCGTGCGCCGGTACGGTCGGTGGCGCGGGCGCGCAGGACGTGCCGTCCGGTGGCCGGCGGGCGCCAGCGCACGGTCCAGCGCTGCCAGGCGCCACCCCGGTCCGCGGTGACCAGGTCGGCGGGGCGCCACCCGTCGCCGGTGTCCACCTCGACGTGCTCGATCGGGCCGTTGCCGGACCAGGAACGGCCGGTCAGCAGCACCTCCTCACCGGCCGGCACCCGGGCGTCCCAGGGCAGCTCGAACGCGCTGCGCACCGGCTGGGCGGTGAGCACAGTGCCGTCGGCCGGGTGGCCGGGGCCGAACATCCGGTAGAACTGCGTGTTCCACGGCGAGAACAGGGGGGTGGTGGAGACCTCGATCGCGCCCACCCACTTGATCGAGGAGATGCCGACCCAGCCGGGCACCACGACCCGCACCGGGAAACCGTGGTCGGCGGGCAGCGGCTCGCCGTTCATCTCGTACGCCAGCAGCACGTCGTCCAGGGCCTTGGCGACGGGCATCGGGCGGCGTACCCGGCCGAGGTTGACCCCGCCGGAGACGTAGTCCGGGTCGAGGCCCTCGGGCATCACGTCGACCGCCTCGTCACGCAGCCCGGCCAGCCGCAGCACCGTGCCGAGCCGGACGCCCCGCCACCGGGCCACGCCGACGCTGCCCAGCCCCCACGCCACGCCCGGGGCGGGCTCGTCCTGCTGTTCGGCGAAGTAGCGGCGCCCGTTGCCGGCGCACTCCAGCAGCGCCGCGTGCTCCTCGGCGGGCAGCCGGCGCAGCTCGTCGAGGTCGAACTCGACCGGGTTGTCGCGGGTGGGCGTACCGCGCAGGCCGTCGCCGAACAGCCGCAGCCGCCAGGTGGCCGCGTCCAGGTGCGGGGTGAGTGTGTGGTTGCGGACGAAGAAGCGGTCGGTCGGGACCACGTACCCCTGACCGGCCATCGAGGGCCAGCGCATCTCGGCGTTGGTGTCCAGCGGGCGCAGCAGCTCCGGCGGCAGCGGCTTGACGATCGGCGCGCCGGGGTCGACGCCGACCGGCGCGGACGCCACCGCTACCGGCTCGCGCTCGGCGGCGGCGGCGGTCACCGCGGCCATCGCCGCGCCCACCTCCAGCAGCCGGTCGCGGTCGACGCCCGGCCCGTGTGCCTGCCCGGCGAGCCACTGCCGGCTCCGGTCGGCGTCGTGGACGGCTTCGGCTGAGGACGGGGACTGACTCACGACTGACCTCCGGAGGTGGGCGACGCTGCCTTTCCTATTCAATCAGTAGGACTTCCCATCGATCCATCCCAGGTGGGCGACTCACGCGGCACCGATCAGCGTCACCACCCCCGCCGCGACGAGCACACCGGCCCAGAGCCGGTCGACGTTGAACCAGGCCCGGCGCAGCACACCGACGCCGAGCACCTCGTACACCAGCAGGGCCACGGCCAGCGCGACGGCGAGCATGGCGACTGTGTGCACGGCCGCGGCGAGCAGCCCGGTCAGCGCGCCGGCCGGCGCGGCGGCGAG
Source organism: Micromonospora sp. C28ISP2-4 (assembly GCF_030519385.1). NCBI lineage: Bacteria > Bacillati > Actinomycetota > Actinomycetes > Micromonosporales > Micromonosporaceae > Micromonospora > Micromonospora sp. C28ISP2-4. The sequence goes on from NZ_JAUMKG010000006.1 coordinate 527,129, forward strand.
GTGCCCGGCGTGCGGGCCGGCGCCGGCCGCCGGTTCGGCGAGCAGCACCGGCAGCAGCATCAGGCCCGCGCCGTGCGCCGCCGACATCAGGAACGACCAGGCGGTGAGCTGCGCCGCGGACAACCGCATCCCGGCCCACCGGAAGTGCCGGTCGGACAGCAGCCGCCACAACCCGAACCCGACCAGCAGCACCCCGCCGGCCACCGCGACCACGGTGCTGGCCGTCACCGACCGGGTCGCGCTGACCAGCGCGGCGACCACAGCCACCGACGCCAGGTGGCCGGCCGCGATCGGTGGCAGGGCCGCCAGCAGCGCGGCCCGGCGGCGCCCCTGCAGGCCCCGGGCCACCGCGAACAGCCACCCCATCGCCGGGTTCAGGCCGTGGAACGCGCCGAGGCCGGCCAGCGCCGCCCAGGTCGCGCCGGTCACGGGAAGCAGTACGAGTCGGACGAGGCGTCGCCGCCCTGCAACCGGGTCTGATGCACGCGCCGGCCGCGGAACTCCTCCCCGCGCGGGAAGAACCGCGGGTCCGGGACGAGGCCGCCGCTCTCCGGGTCGACGTCGAGCTTCGCCACCCAGGCGCCCACCCCGTCGGGGTAGAACTGGTCGTCCCAGGCGCCGTAGAGCGAGTTGCTCACGTAGACACGCCGGCCGTCGCGGCTGATCTCGACCATCTGCGGCCCGCCGGCCAGCGGTTCGTCCGGGAACGCCGGGTGCGGGGTGCGGTTGACGATGCCGCCCAGGCGCACCGAGCCGACGCGTACCGGGTGGAACGGGTCGCTGACGTCGTAGCGGATCAGTTCGCCGGTGCCCCAGCAGGAGACGTGCAGGAACCGGTCGTCCACCGACAGGTCGATGTCGGTGACCAGCGGCGGCACCGCCCCGAACGGCTTGAGCAGGTCCGGCAGGTCGGCCGGGTCGGCCGGCTCCGCCGGGATGTCGATCACCCTGGTCACCGCCCAGGCGTCGCCGTCGCGGTGCCACAGCCAGATCGACGCGGACAGGTCCTCGACGCTGATCACCACGCCGACGAAGCCGTACGACTTCGTCGGGTCGTGCGCGGGGCGCAGCTCCAGCGGCATCTGGTACTGGTCGCCGAGGTCGACGCGCTGCACGTGCCGGCGCTTCGCCAGATCCCAGAAGTGGATCGCGTGCCCGTACCGGCGGCCCAGCAGCAGCTCACCGACGATGCCGTCCTCGATCATCGACGGCGTGCCCCACTCGCTGGTGACCAGCACGTCCTGGGTGTAGTGCCACCAGAAGTCGTACGCCAGGAACTGCGGCCCCCGGTCGGCCTCCCACGCGCCGCGTACCTCGAACGTGGTGTGGTCGAGCACGGCGATGCCGCCGGGCCCCTCCTGCCCGTCCGCGCCGCCGAGCGCGGAGACGTAGATGCCGTCCGGCCCGCAGTGCACGGTGTGCGGGCGGGAGTACCCGGCTCGCTCGCCCAGCTCCTTCGCCTCGATCACCTTGACCAGGCTCGGCCGGCGCGGGTCGGGCTTGGTGTCGAGCACGTGGATCCGGGACGAGCGCAGGCCCGGCACGATCAGGTAGCGGCGTTCCACGTGCGGGTGCGGCGCGGTCGGGCAGAGCGCGCTGCTGCACGCGTTCCAGCCGAAGTGGTGCAGCTCGGCGCCGGTGTCCGGCAGCTCGGTCCAGCCCACCACCCGGCCGTACGAGCCGGAGTCCGGGTCGGTGTCGAGCACCGCGATGGCGTCGGGGCGCTGCCCGGAGCGGTCGAACGCGGCGACGTACGCGAGCTTCTCGGCCGGCGCGGTCGCGGCGAGCGCGGGGGAGGGGTAGAACGTCGGGTCGGGTGTCCAGCGGGTCATCTGTTCTCCCTCGCGGTCAGCCGGCGGGTACGCCGAGGCGGTCGAGCAGGTGGCGGCGCAGCGCGCCGAGGGCCGGGTCGTCGGGGCTCGGGGACGGGCCGAGCCGTACCGGCACCTCCTCGGCGATCACGCCGTCGTCGAGGAGCAGGACGCGGTCGGCCAGCAGCAGCGCCTCCTCCACGTCGTGGGTGACGAGCAGCGCCGCGAAGCCGTGCTGGGCGCGCAGCCGCCGCAGCAGCCCTTGCATGCGCAGGCGGGTCAGCGCGTCGAGCGCGCCGAACGGCTCGTCCAGCAGCAGCAGGTCCGGTTCGCGGACCAGCGCGCGGGCCACCGCGACGCGCTGCGCCTGCCCGCCGGACAGCTCGGCCGGCCAGGCCCGGCCCCGGTCGGCGAGCCCCACCTCGGCCAGCGCGCGGCCGACCCGCTCGCCCACGTCCGGCCCGGTCAGCCCGAGCGCCACGTTGTCTGCCACCCGTTTCCAGGGCAGCAGTCGGTGCTCCTGGAACACCACGGCGGCGGTGCCGTGCACCGCGTGCTCGCCGCCGGCGTCGCCGTCGAGCCCGGCGAGCACGCGCAGCAGCGTGCTCTTGCCGGAGCCGCTGCCGCCCAGCAGCGCCACCGTCTCTCCGGCGGCGATGGTCAGGTCCGCCCCGGCCAGCACCACCGCCGGGCCGAAGGACCGGGTCACCGCGCGCGCGGTGAGCACCGGCCCGGTCAGGTCGCGCGCAGGCCGCGTCGCCATGCCAGCGTCCTCCTCTCCGCGTACCGGATGAGCAGGTCGGAGGCGAGGCCCAGCAGCGCGTAGATGAGCAGCCCGAGCACCACCACGTCGGTCTGGCTGAACTCGCGCGCCTCCATCATCAGGAAGCCGACGCCGGTCTGCGCGTTCACCTGCTCGCCGACGACCAGGCTGAGCCAGGCCGCGCCGATGGCCAGCCGCAACCCGAGGAACAGCGCGGGCAGCGCGCCGGGCAGCACCACGTGCCGCAGCCGGGCCGCCGCGCCGAGACCACAGGTGCGCGCCGCCTCCACCAGGCGTTCGTCGATGTCGCGGATGCCGGCGTACGTGTTGAAGTAGATCGGGAAGAACGCGCCGAGCGCGACGAGCGTGACCTTCAGCGACTCGCCGATGCCCACCCAGATGATCAGCAGCGGGACCAGGCCCAGGTGCGGCAGCATCCGGGCCATCTGCACCGGCGGGTCGACCAGGTCGTCGCCGAGGCGCAGCAGCCCGGCCGCCGCGCCGAGCACCAGCGCCAGGCCGCCGCCGATGAGCAGGCCGAGCGCGGCGCGGGTGAGCGAGTCGAGCAGGTGCACGCCGAGCGTCCCGTCGCGCGCGAGCCGCCACCCGGTCGCCAGCACCGCGCTCGGCGCGGGCAGCTTTTCCGGGGCGAGCAGCCCCGTCCGCGCGGCGATCTCCCAGGCGAGCACCAGCACGACCGGGCTCACCGCACGCCGCCACCGCCGCGAGGCGCGGGCCCGCGACCGCCGCGGCGTCGCCCGCTCGGGTACGACCGGAGCGGTCGCCTCGGCCAGCGCCGGACCGCTCACTGGAACGCCTCGTTGAACCGGCCGTCCACCCGACCGGCGATGTCGACCGGCCCGGGCACCAGCTTCAGCTCCACGAAGCTGTCGGCGATGGCCTGCAACTCGGCGCCGATCTCCGGGGTGACCGGGGCGAGCGGTTTGGCGCTGCGGGCCAGGGCCCGGGTGGTCACGTCCAGCGGGATCTTCAGCTCCGGGGCGAGGATGGCGGCCCGCTCGCTCGGGTGGGCGATGCCCCAGTCGGTGGTCTGCCGGTACGTGTTCAGGAACGCCTGCACGTCAGCGGTGCGGTTCTTCACCGCGTCCGGCGCGGCCAGCACGTACTCGCGGTTGCCGGCCAGGCCGGTGGCGTCGGCGAGCACCCGTACGCCCGGCTGCTCGGCCAGCGCGAAGTAGGGGTCCCAGATGATCCACGCGTCGACCTGACCGTTGTCGAACGCGGGCCGCCCCTCGGCGGGCTTGAGGTACTTCACCTTGATGTCGGCGAGCGTCATCTTGTTCGCCTCCAGCAGCTTGACCAGCAGCCAGTGCACGTTGGAGCCCTTGTTCAGCGCGACCGTCTTCCCGCGCAGGTCGGCGAAGCCGCGGTACGGGCTGTCCGCCTTGACCAGCACCGCCTCGCCCTGCGGGATCGGTGCGGACGTGCCGACCACGGAGAACGGGATCTTCCCGGCGGCGGCGAACACCGGCGGCGCCTCGCCGACCTGGCCGATGTCGATCGAGCCGGCCTTCAGCGCCTCGGTCAGGGCCGGGCCGCTCTCGAACAGCGACCAGGTGACGTTCTTCGCGTCGCCGCGCGCCTTGACCAGGCTGAGCCCGCCGAAGCGCTGGTAGCCGATCCGCAGCGGGCCGTCGCCGCCGCCGCTGGCGTCGGCCGCCTCGCCGCCGCAGGCCGTCAGCGCCGTCGCGGCGAGCAGCGCGAGGGTGGTGAGCAGCGCGGCCAGCGGCCGGCGGCGGGATCTGGGGGTACGCATGACGACTCCTCGGGGAGGGGAAGGGCCCGGCATCGACGGGCGACAGCAACCTACCAACCCGATAGGTTTTATGGGTAGGGTATCGGCGTGGTCGTCCCACCACTCAGGAGGCGACCCGTCCGACAGCGCACCGGAGGTACACCATGTCGCTCACCTTCCACTGGTTCCTGCCGACCTACGGCGACAGCCGGGACATCGTGGGCGGCGGTCACGGCGTACCGGTCGGCACCGCCGGCGGCGCACGGCCCGCGAGCGTCGCGTACCTGGGGCAGATCGCCCGCACCGCCGAACAGCTCGGCTTCGCCGGGGCGCTCACCCCCACCGGCGCCTGGTGCGAGGACGCCTGGCTGACCACAGCGATGCTCACCGAGGTGACCGAGCGGCTGAAGTTCCTCGTCGCGTTCCGGCCCGGCCTGCTCTCACCCACCCTCGCCGCGCAGATGGCGTCCACGTTCCAGCGCCTGTCCGGCGGGCGGCTGCTGCTCAACGTGGTCACCGGTGGCGAGTCCGCCGAGCAGCGCGCGTACGGCGACTTCCTGGACAAGGACGCCCGGTACGCGCGTACCGACGAGTTCCTGCACGTGGTGCGGGCGCTGTGGCGCGGCGAGACGGTCGATTTCGACGGCGCCCACGTCCGGGTCGAGGGCGCCCGGCTCGGCCGGGTGCCCGACCCGGTGCCGCCGGTCTACTTCGGCGGGTCCTCCGGCGCGGCCGGGCCGGTGGCGGTACGGCACAGCGACGTGTACCTGACCTGGGGCGAGCCGCCCGCGCAGGTGGCTGGCAAGCTGGACTGGATCCGCGGGCTCGCCGCCGAGTCCGGCCGCGAGCTGCGGTACGGCATCCGGCTGCACGTGATCAGCCGGGACACCGCCGAGGAGGCGTGGGCCCAGGCCCGCAAGCTGCTCGACGGCATTCCCGAGGCCGACGTGCGCGCGGTGCAGGAGGGGCTGCGGCGCAGCGAGTCCGAGGGGCAGCGGCGGATGCTCGACCTGCACGGCGGCTCCCGCGACGGGCTGGAGGTCTCGCCGAACCTGTGGGCCGGATTCGGGCTGGTACGCGGCGGCGCGGGCACCGCGCTCGTCGGCAGCCACACCGAGGTCGCCGACCGGATCGCCGAGTACCACGCGCTCGGCCTGGACGAGTTCATCCTCTCCGGTCACCCGCACCTGGAGGAGGCGTACTGGTTCGGCGAGGGAGTGCTGCCGATCCTGCGGCGGCGCGGGCTGTGGCGGCACCCGGCCGGTGAGCCGGAGACCGAGGCGCCGGCGGCCGTGCCGTTCTCACCCCAGCCGGTCCCGGCCCGCGGCTGACCGCGCCGCGCCCGTTACCGGGCTGAGCGTGCCGGGCCCGTTACCGGGCTGAGCTTGCCGGGCCGTCCGGCTCTGCCCGGACTGGTCGCGGTCAGGGCCGGGCGCTGCCCGGGTCGCGTCGGCACGGCTGGGCGCTGCCCGGGTCGCGTCGGTCACGGCCGAGCCCTGCCCGGGTCGCCTCGGTCAGAGCGGGCGCTGCCCGGGTCGTCTCGGTCAGAGCGGGCGCTGCCCGGCGAGGAAGTCGGCGAGCACCCGCGTGTGCGTGGAGAAGGCCAGCTCGACCGGATCGGTGAGCACCAGCCACTCCGTTGCCTCCTCGGTCGGCGCCGACGGCGGCAGGTCACCGACCGCCCGCTCGGGCAGCACGCCGAAGACCATCATGGTGCCGCCCGCCGGGGCGCCGTGCACCGCGAACAGCCGCGCCTCGCCGGCCTCCGCCCGCAGCCCGGTCTCCTCGCGCAGCTCACGCACGAGCGCCTCGGACCACTCCTCGCCGTACTCGATGAAGCCGCCCGGCAGCGCGAGCTGCCCACGCGCCGGCTCGATGTCGCGGCGCACCACCACCACGCCGAGCCCCTGCGGCGTACGGACCGGCAGCACCGCCACCGCCACCGGCAGGGGATTGCGCCACACCGTCTCGCCGCAGGAGGAACAGACGCGCGGCCACCCGGCGCCCGCCGGGTAGGCGGCGCCGCAGAACGAGCAGTGCGAGTACGCGGTCACGCCGCGCCACGTTACCCCCACCCCCGACCCCAGGTCAGGCGTCACCCCCCTCGGCCGGCGAGCGTGGCGCGCGCCCCCATCAGGGCGAACCCGAGCAGGTTGTCGCCCCGCCACGTCGCCGGGTCCGCGGCGCGCGGGTCGTCGGCGGTCAGGCCGATGCCCCAGACCCGGTCGGTCGGGCTGGCCTCGACGAGCACCCGCTCGCCGGTGCCGAGCAGGAACCGCCGCAACGGCTCGTGCGAAGCGAACTTGGCGACGCTGCCGGCCACCACGATCTCGTAGCGGCGGGCCGCCCAGGTCGCCTCGTCGAAGTCGCGGACCTGCCGGCCGAGCGCCTTGGCCCGGTGCGGATGCCCGGCGGCAAGCACCCGCTCGGCGATCGCGTGGTCACCGAAGAGCGTGGCCTTGTGCCACATCATCCAGTGTTCGGCGGTGGCGAACTCCCGCCCGTCCACTGTGAACGCCGCCGGCCACCACTGGCTCAGGCAGCCCGCGCCGACGCTGCCGTCGCGCTGCGGCCGGTGTCCCCAGAAGTGCAGGTACTTGAACGTCTGGTCGGCGTCGAGCGCGTCGGTCAGGTCGGCGACGGAACGGATCGGCATGCCCCGCAGTCTGCCCCACCCCACCGACGTCCCACCGCCGCTTTTTCCCGCGGCAGGGAAGCGGTCCAGATAGGACAAAACCGCCCGCCGACACCGGCCCCGCCACCCGCCACCCGCCACACCGGCTCGACCACGCCACCGGCCGCCATCCGGGAGACGGCCCCCCTCTCCGCCCGGCCACCCCCCGCGCCCCCCCGGCCCCCCCCCCGCAACGCCACCGAGGACGTCGACGACCCGGCCGAACGCATCCCGCGCGGCGCGATCGTCGGAGTGGCGATCAACGCGGCCAACCACGCCCCGGCGCACTTCGCCGACCCGGACCGGCTCACTTCCAGAGAAGCGCATTCCGCATCACGGGAAGCGGAGAGATCTTGGTAGGAATCGGCCCCCATGAGGGCCCTTCCGTACCAAGATCTCGAAGCGCCCAGGGCGAACGCCGGAAGTGCGGCGGCTCGCGCCCACCACACCCCCGTAGCCCCTCGCCGATCTTGCAGTTTGGTACCCCGCAATCCAGCTCAAATCAGGCATCGCGAGGGCCCGAACTGCAAGATCGGCGAGGGATGGGGGTCGGCCGCGTCAGGGGGTGGGGGTGTAGAAGGAGCGCACGCGCTCGCCTGCGGCTCGTGCCTGCTCACTGGGGGTACCCGCGTCGATGCTTGCTGCCGTCCAGCTGGTGCTGGACTCGGTGACGAAACGTCGGCCCTCGTCCGAGGCCATCCACTCGGCTGCGGCGGCCGGGTCGACACCCGTGCCGGCGGCGGCGAAGTGGGAGGCCAGCCCGACCAGTGCCAGGTCCCAGCCGATACCGACGGCGCCCGGACCGTACTCGGCCCACCGCTGGTCGTCGACGTGCGCGACGTGTTCCAGTTCGAGTCGGGTGCGCCCCGGCCCCGCCTCGCGCAGCCGTACCTCGATCCAGCTCACCTCGCCGCCGAACTCCCAGGTGGCGGCGAAGCCGTGCGGCGGGTCGCAGCGTTCGACGGTGCCGCCGGCGTTGCCCTCCAGCTGGTAGCGGCCGCCGAGGCTCAGGTCACCGGAGACCGGCAGGAACCAGCGCGGTATCCGTTCCGGGTTCGTGCACGCGTCGAAGACGTCGGCCACCGGCGCGTCGTACGTCTGGGCGATGGTGAGCACCCGCGCCTGCCCGGCGGGGAGCGTACGGTCGCCGATGCGGCGCTCGACGGCGCTGATCTGTCCGGTCACGTCGATCATGGGTCGGTCCTCTCGTCGTCGGTGGTGTCCTCGCGCAGCCGTCGTTCGCGGCGCCCCCGGGCCAGTTCGGTGGCGAGCGCCGCCAGCGGCGGGGTCCAGAAGCGGCGGAACCCGTCCAGCCAGGCGTCGATCTCGCGCAGCGGGCCGGGGTCCACGGCGTAGAGGCGGCGGGTGCCCTGGGCGCGCACTGTGGTGAAGCCGTGCTCGCGCAGCACCTTGAGGTGCTGGGAGACGGCGGGCTGGCTGATGCCGAACTCGCGCCGCACGGTCTCGCCGAGCGCGCCGGCCGGCTGTTCGCCGTCGGCGAGCAGTTCCAGGATCCGGCGGCGGACCGGGTCGCCGAGGACGTCGAAGGCGTGCACCACGCCTTTCTATCAGACCCCACTTATATAAGCGAGGAATAAAACTGGCGCGACGCGGGGCGCCCGTCGCACCCGGGCGCCCCGCGTACCCCCGTGGTCAGCCGCCGAGGCGGGCGGCGACGGTACGGCGCAGCTCCGGCAGGCGGCCGTGCAGCAGGCCGGGGCACTGCGTGTCGTTGAAGTCCTTGTGCCCGTAGATCTCGGTGGGCGCGATGCCGTACTGCTGGCAGGTGAACGCGCAGAACGTGACCAGGCTGTTCCAGAGCGCCTGCGGTGGCTGCACGTCCAGGTAGATGCCGTCGTTCTCGATGCCGATGGCCTGGCTGTTCTGCCCGACGCAGTGTGCGCCCTGCACCATGGTCTGGCCGTGCAGCAGCGCGTAGAGGCTGCCGTGCCGGCCCTCGGTCAGGTAGCCGCCCCGGCTGTTTGTGAAGTGCTGCCCGGAGTCGAGCCAGCCGTTGCTGTCCATGTGCAGGTTCTGGATGTCGCGGGAGTTGCGGTACGCCTGGGCGAGGCTGTAGTCGGTGGTGTTCGGGAACGCCGTGTGGTGGACGATGATCTTGTTGGGCCGGCTGGTCACCACGCTCACCGGCGACGAGGGCGGGCGGGCGCCCCAGGTCGCGCAGTTGGCGATGGTCGGCTGGTCGACCCGGATGGCGGCGGCCCGCGCGTCGGGACGGGAGCCGATCTGGGTCAGCGCGCCGACGCCGGCGGCGGCGCCGAGCAGGACCGCGCCGCGCAGCACGGTCCGCCGGGGTACGGGAACGGACATCGCAACCTCCTCGCGGAAGGGGGGGCGCCGGATCGGCCGGTACGCCGGGCGTGGCGGGACCGGCACCGCCCGCCACGCCCGGGCCGGGGTCAGCAGGGACCGTTGCAGGCCAGTACGCGCAGCCGGTCGAGCGAGCCGTTCCAGACGTTCTGGTCACCCGGGAAGACGCCGGAGGACGACCACTGCCAGAACGAGTACGTGCCCCAGCCGGCCGGCAGCGTGCCCACGCTGCTCGCGTAGCGGGCGATCCACAGCGGATTGTTGGCGGCGAACTGCGAGGTGTTGCCGGTGCAGGTGCTCCACCAGTCGGTGGTGGTGTAGATGGTGGCCCACCGGCCGGTGCGGGCGTAGTACTGGTTGACGAACGAGGCGATCCAGCTGCGCATCGACGCCTGGCTCAGCCCGTAGCAGGTCGCGCCGTACGGGTTGTACTCGATGTCCAGCGCGCCGGGCAGCGTCCGCCCGTCCTTCGACCAGCCGCCGCCGTGGTCGACGAAGTAGTTGGCCTGGGTGGCGCCGGTCGTGGTGTCCGGGCGGGCGAAGTGGTACGAGCCGCGGATCATCCCGACGTTGTACGAGCCGTTGTACTGCTGGGCGAAGTACGGGTTGGTGTAGTAGGTGCCCTCGGTCGCCTTGACGTACGCGAACCGGGCGCCGTTGGCCCACGCCCCGGACCAGTTCACGTTGCCCTGGTAGCTGGACACGTCCATGCCGGGCAGCCCGGCCGGGGCGGCGGAGGCGGGGGCCGTCCCGAACAGGGTCGCCGCGGCGACGGTGGCGGTGGCGAGCAGCGCGGCTCCGGCCGCGCGCAGCGCCGATCGGATCGAACCGTGCATCTGTCCTCCCTGGGGGTTGCCGCGCTCGGGCGGCGGGAGTATGACGAAAGGAACTGTCGTCATTAGGTCACAGGGCGGAGAAACTTTTCAATAGAGAGCATCGAAGAATCTCACTGGATAGGGTGCTCAGCCGAGCTGGGCGAGCGCCTCGGCGGCGGCGCGCTCCCCGGCGCTCACCGCGCCCTCCAGGTAGCCGCTCCACCGGGTCGCGGTCTCGGTGCCGGCCCAGTGCACACGGCCCACCGGCGTGCGCAGCTCCGGGCCGTACCCGCACCACGCGCCGGGCGGCAGGACGCCGCAGAAGCAGCCGCGCGTCCACTCGTCGGCCGACCAGTCGTACTCGACGAGGTCGTCGGGGCGGGCGGCGGCCGGGCCGAAGATCGCGGCCAGCGCGTCGCGCAGCGCGTCCCGGCGCGCGTCCTCCGGCAGCCGGCGCAGCGCCCGGGCCTGCGCGCCGTAGCTGAACGCGGTGAGCACCCCGCCCGGCGCGTCCGGCAGCGAGTTGTCCACCGTCTCGGTGAGCGGCCCGGCGTCGGTGCTGGACACACCGGAGCGGCCGTCGGAGCGCCAGAACGGCTCCGGGTAGATCGCGTGCACCTTCAGTGCCACGCCCATCGGCATCCGCTGGGTGAGCCCGTCGCGCAGCGGCGGCAGCGGCGGGTCGTACCGGATGCGCCCGGCCAGCGTCGGCGCCAGCGCGACCACCGCCGCGTCGCCGCGGTACGTCTCGCCGCCGGCGCGCACCCGCACGCCGTCACCGTCCTGCGCGACGCCGTCCACCGGGGCGCGCAGGCACAGGCTCCCCGGCGGCAGCGCGGCGGCCATCCGCTCGGCCAGCGCGGCCGGGCCGCCGACCAGCCGGTCCTGCTGGGCGCCACCGGCCATGCCGAGCAGCGACCGGGTGCCGCCGCCGCTGCGCAGGTAGAACAGCATGTGCAGCAGCGAGACCTCGTCCGGCGAGACGGCCAGCAGGCCACCGGCGAGCAGCCGGCCGGCGTACCGGGCGGTGACCGGGTCGGCCGCGCTCGCGTCGAGCCAGCCGCCCAGCGTGACCCGGTCCCACCGGGCCGCGTCGTCCGCCCGCCACGGCGCCGCCGGATCGATCCGGGCCGCCATCTCGTCGAGCGTGCCCAGCAGCCCGGACAGCCCCGGCGGCGCACCGGTGGCCGGGCGTCCGCCGAGCAGCAGCGTCGGCGCGCCGTGCGCGGGGGAGGGGAACGTGGCCAGGCCGTACGCGGCCACCAGCGCGTACATCCGGCCCTGGGTCGGGCCGATCCACTGCGCGCCCAGATCGAGCCAGCCACCGCCGGGCAGCGCGCGGCTCAGTGTCCGGCCGCCCACCCGGTCCCGGGCCTCCAGCACCCGCACCTCGGCACCGGCCGCGTCCAGCGCGAGCGCGCAGGCCAGACCGGAGAACCCGGCGCCCACGACGACGACCCGGTGGCGGCGCACGCGACGGCGTACCCCGCTCCCGGCCGGATTCACCCGGCCCGGCGTGTCGAAACCGGCGTCCGCCGTTCGTGTGGAGGGTGAAGGGACGGCGCGGGCCGTCCGGTGACGAGGAGAAGCCGATGAAGCAGTACCTGATCAGCATGTACCAGCCGGCCGGCGAGGGTCGCCCGGACCCGGAGTTCCTGGCCGGCGTGATGCGCGAGGTGGAGGCCATCGGCCGGGACCTGCGGGAGGCGGGGTGCTGGGTGTTCGGCAACGGCCTGCACGACCCGCAGACCGCCACCGTGCTGCGCCCGGCCGGCGACGAGGTGCTGGTCACCGACGGGCCGTTCGCCGAGGGCAAGGAGTACCTGGGCGGCGTCACCGTCATCCGGGCGCCCGACCTGGACGCCGCGCTGGACTGGGGTCGCCGCTACGCCCTCGCCACCACGCTGCCGATCGAGGTCCGCCCGTTCCAGGGCGAGGGATGACCGAGGTCGAACGGGTCTTCCGGGCCGAGTACGGCCGCGCGGTAGCCGTCCTGGTCCGTCTCCTCGGCGACATCGACCTCGCCGAGGAGGCGGTCCAGGAGGCGTTCACGATCGCGGTGACGCGCTGGGCCGCCGACGGGCCGCCGCCCAGCCCGGCCGGCTGGATCATCACCACCGCCCGCAACCGGGCGATCGACAGGTTGCGGCGCGAGGCGACCCGGGTCGCCCGGCACGCCGAGGCCGCCCTGATCCACGCCGCCGACCCGCCCGCCGAGGAGGGGCCCGTGCCCGACGACCGCCTGCGCCTGACCTTCACCTGCTGCCACCCGGCGCTCGCCGCTCCCGCCCGGGTGGCGTTGACGCTGCGCCTGCTCGGCGGCCTGAGCACCGCCGAGATCGCGCGGGCCTTCCTGGTGCCGGAGCCGACCATGGCCCAGCGCCTGGTACGGGCCAAGGCGAAGATCCGCGACGCCGGCATCCCGTACCGGGTGCCGCGCGACGCGGACCTGCCGGACCGGCTGCGCGGCGTGCTCGCAGTGGTGTACCTGATCTTCAACGAGGGGCACACGGCCAGCGCGGGGGAGCGGCTGGGCCGCGCCGAGCTGGGCGCCGAGGCGATCCGGCTGGGACGCCTGCTGGTGACGCTGATGCCGGACGAGCCGGAGGCGCTCGGCCTGCTCGCGCTGATGCTGCTCACCGAGGCGCGCCGGGACGCCAGGACCGGCCCGGACGGGGTGCCGGTGTCGCTGTCCGAGCAGGACCGGGGCCGGTGGGACCGGGAGCTGATCGCCGAGGGGCAGGAACTGGTCCGCCGGTGCCTGCGGCGGGGCCGGCCCGGCCCGTACCAGATCCAGGCCGCGATCGGCGCTGTGCACGCGGACGCGCCCTCCGCCGCCGCCACCGACTGGACCCAGATCCTCGCGCTCTACGACCAGCTGGCGGCCGTCGCGCCGGGGCCGGTGGTGGCGCTGAACCGGGCGGTCGCGCTGGCCGAGGTACGCGGACCGGCGGCCGGACTGGCCGCCGTGGACGGTCTGGACCTGGGCGGCTACCACGTGTGGCACGCGATCCGGGCGGACCTGCTGCGCCGCCTGGACCGTCCGGCACAGGCCCGGGCCGCGTACGACGCGGCGATCGCCGGCACCGGAAACGCGGCGGAACAGATGTTCCTGCGCCGTGCCCGCGACCGCATGCCGGGATGACCGCACCGACCGTGCATGTTGGAGGCCCCCGGGCCCGGGACGAGAACCGTGATCGTCGAGGCATTGACGCGGCGACAGAGAAAAGTACACTCCCGGTGTAATTAGTTTTCCCGCTCCGTCGACCGGCACGAGGTGACGATGAGCCCACCGGCCACAGCCGCCGACGGCCTGGCGCTGCACCACGTCGGCGTACGCTTCGGCGGCCTGGTCGCCCTCGACGACGTCTCGCTGCGGGTGCCGCCCGGCCGGGTCGTCGGCGTGATCGGCCCCAACGGCGCCGGCAAGACCACCCTGTTCAACGTGGTCTGCGGTTTCGTCCGGCCGACCGAGGGTTCGCTCACCCTGGACGGCCGGCCGTTCCGGCCCCGCCCGCACGCCCTCACCCGGCTCGGCATCGCCCGCACACTCCAGGGCGTGGGCCTGTTCGCCGGGCTGAGCGTGCTGGAGAACGTGGTGGCCGGCGCCAGTCACACCGCCCGCGCCGGCTTCGCCGCCGCGCTGTTCGGCCTGCCCCGCAGCGACCGGGACGAGCGGCGGCTGCGCGCCCGGGGGATGGACCTGCTCGCCGAGCTGGGCATCGGGAAGTACGCCGACGCCGCACCGGCCACCCTGCCCTATCCGGTGCGCAAGCGGGTCGCGCTGGCCCGCGCGCTGATCGCCCGCCCTCGGCTGCTGCTGCTCGACGAACCGGCCGGCGGGCTCGGCGCCGACGACGTGGCCGAGCTGGCCGACCTGGTCCGCGCGCTGCCCGACCGGGCCGACGGCTGCGCCGTGCTGCTCGTCGAGCACCACATGGACCTGGTCATGTCCGTCTGCCACGAGCTGGTCGTGCTCGACTTCGGCAAGGTGATCGCCGCCGGCCCGCCGGAACGCATCCGCGACGACCCCCGGGTCACCGAGGCGTACCTGGGCGCCGACGTGCCCACCGAGCCGACCGGGAGCGCCGAGCCCGCCGGGAGCGCGTCGTGAGCGCCGTGCTGGAGGTGGAGGCGCTCAGCTGCGGCTACGGACCGGTGCCGGTGCTGCGCGACGTCGCCTTCACCGTCCCGGCCGGCACCGTCACCGCCGTGCTGGGCGCCAACGGCGCGGGCAAGACCACGCTGCTGCGTACCCTCTCGGGTCTGCTGCGACCCACCGGCGGCGTGGTCCGGTACGCGGGGGAGGACCTGCGCGGCGTCCGGGTCGAACACCTGGTCCGGCGCGGCCTGGCGCACGTGCCGGAGGGGCGCGGCGTGGTGACCGAGCTGACGGTGGCGGAGAACCTGCGCCTGGGCGGACTGTGGCGGCGTGACCGGGCCGACGCCCGGCGCGCGCAGGACGAGGTGTACGAGCTGTTCCCGGCCCTGGCCCGCCGCCGTGACCACGCCGGACACCAGCTCTCCGGCGGCGAACGGCAGATGCTCGCGATCGGCCGCGCGCTGATCGCCCGGCCCCGGCTGCTGCTGCTCGACGAGCCGTCGCTGGGGCTGGCGCCCAAGGTGGCCGCCCAGATCATGGCGCTGCTGCGGCGGCTGCGCGACGAACGGGGGCTCACCGTGCTGCTCGTCGAGCAGAACGTGCGCACCGCGCTGTCCGTCGCCGACCAGGGCATCGTCATGTCGCTCGGGCGGGTGGTGACGGCCGCGCCGGCCGCCCGGCTGCGCGACGACGACCAGCTCCGGCACGCGTACCTCGGATTCTAGGAAGGGGTCGCCGATGGAGCGGTTCTGGTTCCTCACCTTCGACGGGCTCGCCGCCGGGGCGGTCTACGCGGCGTTCGCGCTCGCGCTGGTGCTCATCTGGCGGGCCGCCCGGGTGGTCAACTTCGCGCAGGGCGCGATGGCGGTGGCCACCGCCTACGTCGGGTACGCGGTCGTCTCCGCCACCGGCTCGTACTGGCTGGGCCTGGCCGCCGCGATCCTGTCCGGGCTGGCCCTGGGCGCGCTGGTGGAGCGGGTGCTGATGCGGTTCGCCGGCCCCGGCGGGCCGCTCAACCAGGTGATCGTCGCGCTCGGCCTGGTGCTGGTCATCCAGGCGGTGCTCGGCATGGTCTTCGGCAACGACTACCGGCCCGCACCGGCGCCGTTCGACACCGACGCGCTCACCATCGGCGGGGTGGCCGCGCTGTCCCCGTACGACCTGTGGGTGCTCGGCGCGGCGCTGACGGTGGTCGCGCTGCTCGCGCTGCTGTTCACCCGTACCCCGGTCGGCCTGCGGATGCGGGCCGCCGCGTTCGCGCCCGAGGTGTCCCGGCTGCTCGGCGTCAGCGTCGGCCGGATGCTCACGCTGGGCTGGGCGCTCGCGGCGGGCGTCGGCGCGCTCGCCGGGATGCTGGTCGTCCCCACCGGACTCGGCCTGCACTCGCACGCCATGGACCTGGTCTTCGTGGTCGCGTTCACCGCCGCCGTGGTCGGCGGCCTGGACAGCCCGGTGGGCGCTGTCGTCGGCGGCCTGCTGGTCGGCTTGATCCTGTCCTACGTCACCGGCTACCTGGGACCGGACACCACACCGCTGGCCGTCCTGGTGCTGCTGCTGGCCGTCCTGCTGGTCCGCCCCGGCGGGCTCTTCTCCGCGGCGAGAGCGAGGCACGTGTGACGAGCACCCCCACCGAGATCGCGCCCGCAGCGCCGTCCCCGCTGCGGCGGCTGCTCCCCGGCGCACCCGCCGGACGCGAGGCGCGCGGCTCCACGCTGCTGCGCCACCTCGCAGTCGCCGTGTTCGCCGGCACGCTCGTCGTGCTGGTCACCAACCAGCTCGCGCCCTACCAGAACCTCCAGGTGGCGCGCGTCTGCGCGTTCCTCTGCGTCACCGCCGGGCACACGGTCCTGGTCGGGCTCAACGGCCAGCTCTCCCTCGGGCACGGCGCGCTGATGGCCACCGGCGCGTACACCATGGCCCTGACCCAGCAGGCCCTCGACGACCGGGCCGTACGCGGCTGGTGGACGCTGCCGGCGTCGCTGCTCGCCGCCGTCGCGGTGACCGCGCTCGGCGGGCTGGTGGTCGGGCTGGCGGCCGCCCGGCTGCGCGGGCCGTACCTGGCCGGCGTGACCCTGGCCGTGGCGACGCTCGTCCCGGCTGTCACCACGATCTTCACCGGCGTGTTCAACGGCGAACAGGGGCTGCGGTTCCCGGCGCAGACGCCACCGGCCGCGCTCGGCGCCTACTTCCAGCCGGAACGCTGGCTGGCCTGGATCGCGCTGGCCGCCGCGCTGCTCACCATGCTGCTGCTGGCCAACCTGGTGCGCAGCCGCTTCGGCCGGTCCCTGCGGGCGGTACGCGACGACGAGGTCGCGGCCCGGCTCGCCGGCATCCCGGTGGCCCGCACGCAGGTGCTGGCGTTCGTGGTCAGCGCCGCCTGCGCCGGCCTCGGCGGCGGCGTGTACGCCATGCTCACCGCCACCGTAGCGCCCGGCAAGTTCCCGCTGGACCTGTCGCTGTTCCTGCTCATGGCGATCGTGATCGGCGGGCTGGGCAGCCTGGCCGGCGCGGTCTGGGGCGCGGTGCTGCTGGTGGCGCTGCAGGACCTGCCCGGCCTGCTCACCGAACACCTCAGCCTCTCCGCCGGGCTGGCCCAGCGGCTGGAGGGCAACCTCGCGCTGGCCGTGTTCGGTCTGATCCTCATCGTCGTCATGCTCGCCGCCCCGGGCGGCCTCCAGGGCGGGGTGCGCGCCGTCGGCACCCGGCTGCGCGCGGCGCTCCGCCGCCGCCGCGCGCCCCGCCGGTCGCCGGACCGCTGACCTCACCGGTTCCACCCACCGTTCGCACCGTCGCACCGGATTGGAGAACCATGCGCCCCACCACCCGCCGCGTTCTCGCGGCCGCCGCCGGCCTGGCCCTGCTGGCCGCGTTGCCGGCTTGCGCCGACGACGAGAAGCAGGCCGCCGAGAACGTCCCCGGCGTCAGCGACTCCGAGGTCGTCATCGGCACCCACCAACCGCTCACCGGACCGGCCGCGCCCGGCTACTCGAAGATCTCCGCCGCCACCAAGGCGTACTTCGAGCACGTCAACACCAAGGGCGGGGTGCACGGCCGGAAGATCGTCTACAAGGTCATGGACGACGGCTACAACCCCGCCAACACCGAGAACGTGGTCCGCAAGCTGGTGCTCGACGACAAGGTCTTCGCGCTGCTCGGCGGCCTGGGCACGCCCACGCACACGAACGTGCTGGAGTTCGTCAAGACGCAGAAGGTGCCGGACCTGTTCGTCGCCTCCGGCAGCCGCAACTGGAACCAGCCGGACAAGTACCCGACCACGTTCGGCTGGCAGCCCGACTACACGGTCGAGGGCAAGATCCTGGCCAGCTACGTCAAGCGGGAGTTCCCCGGCGCGAAGGTCTGCCACTTCGGGCAGAACGACGACTTCGGGCGGGACTCGCTGGCCGGGGTCGAGCAGATCCTCGGCCCGGTCGCGGCGAAGCAGACGTACACCACCACCAACCAGCAGGTCGGCCCGGCGATCGGCGCGCTGCGCGCGGCCGGCTGCCAGGTGGTCATCTCGGCGACCATCCCCGGCTTCACCGCGCTGGCCATGGGTCAGGCCGCCGGGCAGGGCTTCAAGGCGCAGTGGGTGGTGTCCAACGTGGGCG
Source organism: Micromonospora sp. C28ISP2-4 (assembly GCF_030519385.1). Lineage (NCBI taxonomy): Bacteria > Bacillati > Actinomycetota > Actinomycetes > Micromonosporales > Micromonosporaceae > Micromonospora > Micromonospora sp. C28ISP2-4. The sequence continues at coordinate 544,986 of NZ_JAUMKG010000006.1, forward strand.
CCGACTACACCACGCTGTCCGCGCAGCTCGGTGACAAGAAGGTGATCCTGGAGGGCATGGTCGCCGACAACTACCTGCCCATGGTGGGCGACACCGCGAACCCGTGGATCCAGGAGTTCACCAAGATCCACCAGAAGTACAACGCCGGCAACCCGGTCGACGGCAACGCGATCTACGGCTACTCGATGGCGTACACGTTCGTCCAGGCGATGCTCGCCGCCGGGCCCGACCCCACCCGGGAGAAGCTGGTCGAGGCCGTGCGCAAGGGCGGCTTCCGCGGGCCGGGCCTGACCCCCTTCCGGTACGCCGAGGGCGTGCACGCCGGCTACGGCGGCGTCCGCCTGACCAAGGTGAGCAACGGCGCGCAGGCGTACTTCGGTCCCGCGTACACCACCGACGACGGTGACGGCGCGGTCACCGAGTTCACCGAGCCGCCGACGAACCCGCCGGCGGACGCCGTGCCGACGTCCTGACCGCAGTGCTGTCGCCGGGTGGCCGGGTGCCGGCCGCCCGGCGACACGCACGTAGAGTGGCCGCCGGCAGACGAGCAACAGGAGAGCCCGTACCCATGATCGAGCTGGAGACCGACCCGCCGGAACGGGTGGACGGCCGGGCGGCGCGGGCCGAGCGGACCCGGGCCGCGATCGTGGAGGCGCACCTGGCCCTGATCGACTCCGGTGACCTGCGGCCCACCGGGGAGCGGATCGCCGAGCGGGCCGGGGTGTCGCTGCGCACGCTCTGGACCAACTTCAAGGACATGGAGACGCTGTTCGCCGCGACCGGGCGGCGGGTCGGCGAGCGGCAGGCAGCGCTCTGGCGGCCGGTGCCGCCGGAGCTGCCGCTGACCGCCCGGATCGCCGCGTTCTGCGACCAGCGCGCCCGGCTGCTGGAGGTGCTGGCGCCCTCGGCCCGCGCGTCGGCGCTGCGGGAGCCGTTCTCCCCGCAGTTGCGCCGCAACCGGGAGGCGGCCGTCGCCCGGGTCCGGCAGGAGATCGAGGCGGTGTTCGCCCCGGAGCTGGCGCAGGCCGGACCGGGCCGGGAACAGTTGCTGGACGCGCTCACAGTTGCCGGCACCTGGTCGGCCTGGTCGATGATGCGCGACTCGATGGGGCTCGACGTGGACGCCGCCCGCTCGGTGATGGCCCGCACGCTCGGCGCGCTGCTGGTCGACGCGATCGCCGCCGGCCTGCGCTGAGCGCCCCCGGCGCCCTGCGCCGAGCGGTCCCGCCGCCCGGTCAGGCGATCTCGCCGGTGGCGGCCACCTCGCCGAGCTGGCCCAGCGTGCTCAGGTAGGCGTCGTGCAGTTCGTCGGTGGCCGCCGTGCACGCGTCGGAGACGGTGACGATGCGGTACCCCTGGTCGACCGCCTGGTAGGCGGTGGCGGCGACGGCCAGGTTCGTCGCGACGCCGGTGAACACCACGGTCCGCACGCCCCGGCCGCGCAGGATCAGGTCCAGCTCGGTGCCGGAGAATCCGCCGAGCCGGGTGGAGGTGACGACGACGTCGCCCGGCTGTCGCCCGACCTCCTCGACGATCCGGGTCTTCGGGTCGCCCTCCAGGAAGGCCCCGCGCTCCCTGATCATGGCGAAGCTCGGGTTGGCGATCAGGTCCGGGTAGCCGGGCCGGTAGGCGACGCGGGTGAAGACGACCAGGCCGCCCGCCGCCCGCGCGGCGGCCGCGACCCCGGCCGCGTTCGCCGTCACGCCGTGCCGGGCCACCTGGTCGGCGAAGAACGGGCCGAAGACGCCGTCCGGGCTGACCACCTCGTGTTGCCAGTGGACGCCCACGACCGCGGTGTGCGCCCAGTCGATGCGCTGCATGTCGATCCCGTCACGGTGCGGAGAGCTGCTGCGGCGCCAGCTCGTACCGGCTCAGACCGCCGGCGGCGGTGCTCCTGCCGAAGGCGTCCAGGCGCCCCCAGCGGCCGGGGACGTCGAGTAGCGCCACGTAGTCGAGGCTAGCAGGCAGGGCGGGCCGGGCCACGAGATCGTCGCCGACCGGCCGGAGACCGAGCATCGTCCGCAGGAGCAGCAGCGGCGCCCCGGCCGACCAGGCCTGCGGGCTGCACGCGGTCGGATACCGGATCGGGTAGCGGGTCTCGGACCGGGCATGCCCGGCGAACGCCTCCGGCAGCCGGCCGTCGTAGAACGCCGCCGCGTCCAGGATGCCGGCCGCGATGCGGGCCGCCTCGTCGGCGTACCCGTAGCGCCGCAGACCCCAGGCGATGAACGAGTTGTCGAACGGCCAGATGGTCCCGACGTGGTAGCCGACCGGGTTGTAGCGGGCCTCGCCCTCGGCCAGCGTGCGGACACCCCAGCCGCTGAACATCGCCGGTGACATCAGGTGCCGCACCAGCGCCTCGGCCTTCGGCTCCTCGACGATGCCGCTCCACAGCAGGTGACCGATGTTGGACGACAGGGCGTCCACCCGGCGGCCGTCGCCGTCCAGCGCCAGCGCCATGTACTCGCCGTCGTCGATCCAGAAGTCGTGGTTGAAGCGGCGCTTGAGGTCGGCTGCGTCCCGCTCCAGCCGGTCCGCGTACGCCGGGTCGTGCCAGATCTCGCGCGCCAGCCGGGCGGTGCGCACCTTCGCGTCGTACGCGTACCCCTGGAGTTCGCAGGTGGCGCGCGGGAAGCCCGGCAGCCGGCCGTCGCGGAAGGAGATGCTGTCCCAGGAGTCCTTCCAGCACTGGTTCTCCAGGCCGTTCACCGGGTTGCGCCGCTCGTAGGAGACGTAGCCGTTGCCGGCCCGGTCGGCGTAGTGATCGATCCAGTCGACGGCCGCCCGCGCCTCCTGCTCCACCGCGCGTACGAGGGCGGCGTCGCCGGTCCACCGCTCGTACTCGTCGAGCAGCACGAGGAACAGCGGAGTGGCGTCCGCGCTGCCGAAGTAGGGGCTGTGCGGTGTCTCGTCGAAGACGGTCAGCTCGCCGTAGCGCATCTCGTGCAGGATCCGGCCCGGCTCCTCCTCCCGGAAGTCGTCGATCCGGCTGCCCTGGCGGAAGGCGAGCACTGTCAGCGTGGTGGCGGCGAGTTCGGGTGCGAACGGCAGCGCCTGGAGGCTGGTGAGGATGCTGTCGCGGCCGAACAGGCACATGAACCACGGCAACCCGGCGGCCAGGACGCACCCCGCTCCGGCGAGGAACGGACTGAACCGCAACGCGGCCAGGTCGATGAGGCTCTGCCGGTACGTGTTCTGCAACGGTCCCCAGCTCGTCTCCAGGCGCGGCGCCCGGTCCAGCCACTCCCGTAGCTCGGCGGGTTTGTCCCGGGCGTGGCCCTCGACCCGCCCGGGCAGGCTGAGCCGCTCCAGCCCTCGGGGCAGGGGGAGGTCCGGCTCGGCGGTCAGCCGGGTCTGCCACCGGCCGTGGGGTTCGATGTGCACGTGCAGCGTCAGACCGTTCTCGTCCACCTCCGCCGGGGCCGTGGCCGACACGATCGTCTCGCGGCGGTAGCGTTCGCGCTGGTACCCCAGGACGAGTCGCGGGCCGTCGACCCGCCGGTAGTGCCGCCCCCGGCGGTTCGTCGTGCCCTCCTTGACCGCGAAGAGGTCCGCGAAGTCCGCGTCCACCTCGATCCGTACGGTCAGGTCGACGGGCCGCCGGTCGTTGTTGACCAGGAGCAGGTTCTCCTGAAGTCCGGCATCCAGCGTGTGGGTCCGGCACACCGCGAGTGTGCTGTTGACGTAGACGTCCTGACTGCCCGGGACCAGGTAGAACCGGTTCTCGAAGTACTGGATGTCGTCGATGGACAGCGTGCTGAGCCGCTCGCCGTCGATGGTGAGCTGCCACCGGGACAGCAGACGGGTGTCGTGGGCGAACAGGCCGTGTGTGGCGTCGGCCGCCGGGACGATGTCGCCCGCCCGGTCGCAGACCAGGAAGATCGTCCCGTCGAAGATGCCGACGTGGTCGTCACCCATCGTCTTCTCCCAGATGTCGTTCCGGGCGCGAACCGGGCGGGGAGGGGAACAGCCGGCGTACGGTGGCGAACAGCCGCGGGCTGCCCTCCACCTCGGCCTCGCCGCGCAGGACGGTGGTCAGGAAGTACGCCTCGCCCCGCGCGATCCGGTCGAAGACGGCCCGGTCCGCCCGGACGACCGCGTCCCCGCCGGTGGCCTGCCGCGCCGCCGTGACCTCGCCGCGGGCGATGGAGACCAGCCAGTGGTCGACCGACCCGTCGCCGGCGATGTCGAACCGGACGGTGCCCTCGTGGAGCGCTGTCAGCCCGCGCTGCCTGCGCTGCCCCAGGCTCCGGAAGAACTCTTCGGTGGCGTCGACCATCGGCCCTCCTCCCGATGGCGCTATTCCCCGCCAGAGGGCCTGTCGCCTCACCCGGAAGGGGTGAAACCGGGGAAGCCGGAGACCTAGTCCTCGCGCAGCAGGCGCAGGATGCGGGCCAGCTCGGCCCGGTCCTGCGGTGCGAGCGCGCCGAAGAACCGTTCCGCCTCGGTGGCCCGTGCCTGCCGGATCGCGGTGCCGACCCGCTCGCCCTCGGCGGTGGGCGCGACCAGCGTGGCCCGCCTGTCGCCCGGGTCCGGCCGGCGCTCGACCAGGCCACGCTCCTGCAACCCGTCGACCACCTCGGTGGCCGAGCGCGGCGCGATGCGCAGGTGCTCGGCGAGCGCGCCGGGACGCAGCGCGCCGTGGCGCATCAGCACGCCGAGCGCCCGCGCCTGCCCGGGGCTGATCTCCCACGGCTCAAGCGCGCGCTTGGTCTGGTGCCGCAGCCGGCGGGTCACCGCCCAGAACGTCTCGGCCAGGCTCTCGTCGCTGCCGCTCACGGGAATACGGTAACAGGCTTTCGTGTTGTTCCCTCATGTTGAGGTAACTTCAGCATGTTTCCCCCGACACGAGGAGCACCCTTGGATCGCATCCCCGACGGCCGCCGTGACGGCCGAACCGTTTCCCCCGCCGAGAAGGCCCAGGCCCGCGAGGTGTCCCTGCGCCGGATCGGCGGCCTGTTCACCGCCCATCGCCGCCCGCTCGCCACCGTGGTGGCGATCATCGTGGCGTCCTCGATCATCGCGATGGCCACGCCGTTCCTGCTGCGTACCGTCATCGACCGGGCCCTGCCCGAGCGCGACCTGACGCTGCTGGCCTGGCTGGTCGCGGGCATGGTCGCGGTAGCCGCCGTGACCGCCGTGCTCGGCGTCGCGCAGACCTGGATCTCCACCCGCGTCGGCCAGGAGGTCATGCACCGGCTGCGCGCCGACGTCTTCGCGCACCTCCAGCGGCAGTCGATCGGCTTCTTCGTGCGCACCCGCACCGGCGAGGTGCAGTCGCGCATCACGAACGACATCGGCGGCATGCAGTCGGTGGTCACCTCCACCGCCACCTCTATCGCCGCGAACCTCACCACAGTCGTCGCCACCACCATCGCCATGCTGGCGCTGAGCTGGCGCCTCACGCTCGTCTCGGCGGTCGTGCTGCCGCCCGCGCTCTGGCTCACCCGCCGGGTCGCCCGCCTGCGCCGGGAGATCACCGCCCAGCGCCAGCGCGAACTGGCCGACCTCACGGTGACCATCGAGGAAGGGCTGTCGGTCAGCGGCGTACGGCTGGCGAAGACGCTCGGCACCGGCCCGGCCCTGGTAGACCGGTTCACCGCCTCCTCGGCCCGCCTGGTCGACCTGGAACTGCGCTCGGAACTGGCCGGACGGTGGCGGATGGCCGCCATGAGCATCGTCTTCGCCGCCATCCCCGCGGTGATCTACCTGGGCGCCGGGCTGCCCGGCACCGCCGGCACGCTCACCATCGGCACGCTCGTCGCGTTCACCGCGCTCCAGGGCAACCTGTTCCGGCCGCTGATGGGCCTGCTCAACGTCGGCGTCACGCTCACCGCGTCCCTCGCCCTGTTCGCCCGGATCTTCGAATACCTCGACCTGCCCGTCGAGGTCGCCGAGCCGGCCCGCCCGGTCCCGCTCGACCCGGCCACCGCCCGCGGCCACCTGCGTATCGAGGACGTCACCTTCAGCTACCCGGGCAGCGACACCGCCGCCCTCGCGGGCGTCAGCCTGGACGTCCCGGCCGGCACCAGCCTCGCCCTGGTGGGGGAGACCGGCTCCGGCAAGAGCACGCTCGCCGCGCTGATCAGCCGGCTGCACGACCCGGACGCCGGCCGCATCACCATCGACGGGATCGACCTGCGCGACCTGCGACCGGCCGACCTGGCCGCCGTCGTGGGCGTGGTCAGCCAGGAGACGTACCTGCTGCACGGCACCGTGCGGGACAACCTCCGGTACGCGCGCCCGGACGCCACCGACGCCGAGATCGAGTCCGCCGCCCGCGCCGCCCGCATCCACGACCTCGTCGCCGCACTGCCCGACGGGTACGACACCATGGTCGGCTCGCGCGGCCACCGGTTCTCCGGTGGCGAGCAGCAGCGCCTGGCGATCGCCCGGACGCTGCTGCGCGACCCGCGGATCCTGGTGCTGGACGAGGCGACGAGCGCGCTGGACACCGAGACCGAGCGCGCGGTGCAGCGCGCGCTGGACGAGCTGGCCCGGGGCCGGACCGTGGTGACCATCGCGCACCGGCTCTCCACGGTTCGCGACGCCGACCGCATCGCGGTGCTCGACCACGGCCGGATCGTCGAGTCCGGCACCCACGACGCGTTGCTGGACCGGCGCGGCCGCTACGCCGCGCTGGTCGGCTGAGCGCCGTCGCGGCCGGCGCCGGCGCGGGTGGCCAGCTCCAGGGCGGCCCGGATCGGGTCGCCGGCCCAGCGGCTGCTGAACGCCTCGTGCAGCTGCCACCCGGCCCGGGCGAGCGTGCGATGCCGTTCCAGGTGTGCCGCTACCCCGTCCGGGTGCACCGCGCAGATCACCCCGAACGCGTCCGCGTCCGCGCAGAGGTCGACGCGCCAGCGGCCCACCGGATACCCGGACCGCACGGGCAGGCCGAGCCGGCGCAGCTCCTCCGCCAGCTCGGCGGTCCAGCCGGTCACCGGTGCGGCCTCCGGCGCGACGGGTGGCCGGTCCGCGTAGGCGAGGAAGTCGCCCACCAGGCCCTCCGGCGAGCGCAGCGACGTGACCACCGTCAGCCGCCGCCGGGCGCGGGTGACGAGCACGTTGAACAGGTTCGGCGCGGCCACGAACCGGTGTCGTGACGGCGGGTCGCCGTCCACCAGCCCGAGCGACGCGATCACCACGTCCGCCTCGCTGCCCTGGAACCCGTGCACGGTGCCCGAGCGCAGGCCGAGACGCTCGATCTCGTCGACGTCGTACGCGGCCAGCAGCGCCGCCTCCACCGCGTCGGCCTGCGCGCGGAACGGGCTGACCACAGCGATCCCGCCCGCCGGGGGATCGTCGGCGAGCCGCCGCACGAGATCGAGGACGGTTGCGACCTCGGCGTGGTTGATGCCGTCGACCACGCTCGCCCCCTCGACGGTCAGCACGTCGATGACGTCGGCGCGCTCGTTGCGGGGATGCCGGGTGACCAGTTCCAGCCGGTCGCCGTAGAACCGGCGCGCGGAGAACCCGATCAGGTGCGGGACGGACCTGTGGTGCTCGCCCAGCCAGGTGACCGGGGCGGCGCCGGTGGCCACGTCGAAGGCGCTGGACCGGCGTACGTCGAGCCGGTCGCCGAACCGGTCCAGGCCGTGCCGGTGCAGGGTGGCGACCACGTCCACATCGGCCACGAACGACACGAACCGCAGCTGCCGGGGGTCGCCGGCCACCAGCGCACGCCGGGCCCGGGCCAGCGCCGGGGCGGCCCGCAACTGGTCGATGTGCGCCGCCTCGTCGAGCACCACCAGGTCGAACATCCCCGGCACCGGTGGCAGCAGGTCCTCGACGTCGGTGACCGTGCCCACCCAGAGCGGCAGCGCCCGCACCAGCGCCTGGGCGTCCAGCCCGGCCAGCAGCTCGCGGCGGCGG
>NZ_JAUMKG010000007.1:0-545360 GCF_030519385.1 Micromonospora sp. C28ISP2-4
ATGACCTGCGCCAGCGTGCCCGCCTTGACGTACAGCGTGCCGTTGCCGAACATCGCGATCCGCTTGGCCTTCCGGGCACCGAGCACGTGCTCCGCCTGCGCCTGGGCGGCTTCCAGTCGGGTCAACGGCCGGCCCGTGGCGCGGACTGTCACAGCGTTCTCCTGTTGTATCGCGGGCACGACGTGCGGCTTCGCTGGAACTGGGCACCGTGCCGTGCCGTGTTCCGATGCAGAGTAGTCGACACCGGCACCGCTCCTGTCCGACGTCGAGGCGATGGCGCGGCGCCTGCTACGTCGCTGGCGTGTTGTACCGGTCCAGCGTCGCCTTGGAGGTCGACGCGTCGCGGAAGATGAGCTCCCACGGGCCGGTGTTCACGTCCATGTCCTTGCCGAATCCGACCCACTTCCCGGCCATCCGTCGGCCCGTCGGCTCAGCCAGGAGCTGGATCGCCCCGTGATAGCGGGCGCCCCGGTAGTAACCGGCCGGGTCGGTCTGTTCCACCCAGGTGCCGGTGATGACGGCGCCGTCCACGGTCAGGTCCAGCGACAGGGACGAGGACGCCGATCCGGGCAGGCTGCGCGCGGTCAGCCTGTCGCCGTGCTGCAACAGGACGACGAAGTGCTGTCCGGCGAAGGACTCCTCCCGGCCGCTGGAGTAGTACTGGTAGCGGCTGAGCCACACGCCCTCGTACGACCTGTGGGCCGTGGCGGACTTCGACGTCGGCGTGGGCGTAGCCAGGCTCGATACGGGTGAGGTCAGGTCGTGGCCACCGTGTTGGTCGTCGGCCACGTGCCCACCGGGCACCGCGGCGAAGCCGAGCAGTGAGATGGGCAGGCCGGTCACGACCTCCAGCGCGCGAGCGTAGACGGGGCGCGGTGCGGCGATCGCACCGGACTCCCATCGCTGGACGAGTCGCTTGTTGGCGTCGTTGGGTTCGCCGACGCGGTGGCCGGCGGCTTGGAGCGCGCGGGCGAAGTCGTCCTGGCTCATGCGCATTCCGGTGCGGACGCCGCGCAGAACCGTGTTGGGGGCGGTCATGCCCGCCACGATAATGCTATGTCGCCTAAATGTCGTCACCTCTGGAGTCGGATTGTCGGCTCTTGTGCCGTCGCGATCAGTGACGTCCAGACGTCACTGTGGACCGGCAGCGCTGAGAGGGCACATGTTTTCCCTGGCGGAGGTGGAGATGTCGAGTACTGGCGACGATCCGTCGATGAGCCGGAGCGATCAGATCCACGCGGTGGACCGAGAGGTGACAGAGAGGCGACATGTCGCCGCTGCTGAGGCGGCTCGCGGCGAGGGCGTCATTGGGCTCAGGACCGCACTGTCCCGGGACGGGATTCCATTGCTCCTGCGGCGGCTCGTCGGTCGGTACCTTTCGTCGTCGGCGGTGTCCGGCTTCGGTGAGCGCCTCCAGGCCATGGAGCAGGAGATCGCCCGGCGACGCTTGCTGGACCAGGCACGAGGCGGACAACGGCCCCCGGACGGAGACGCCACGCGGGAGCGCCGCGTCTCGTACGACGCGTACCTGTCCGCCGCCGCGTTGACGTTGGCCCGGCGGCATCGGCCGGTCTGGTGCTGGCGGCGGTGGACACGGGTCTGCCGGTGCGGCGCCGACCTGCCCTGCCGTTCGCGGCATCGGATTCCGATCAACCGTGGTCACTGGCCGCAGGGGAGTGACGAGTGATCGGCGGGCGCGGCTCACTCCGTACCCCTGCTGGCAGGTGGAATGGGCGACCAGCCGGCAGGCGCGGGCGGTCACCGCGCGGTTCCTGGAGGGTGTGCGGTGACCACCCACGGCCCGGCCATGCCGGTCTGGAGCTGCGGCGGCTGTGACCTGCCCTGGCCGTGCCCCACGCGCAAGCGGGAGCTGCGCGCGGAGTACGCGGACGCGCCGGTGTCGCTGGCCCTGTACCTCGGTGCCTACCTCGTGCAGGCCACCGAGGACATGCCCTGGGCGCCGGCCGGCGCACTGCACCGCCGCTTCGTCGGATGGACCCGGGAAGCAGGACCGCATGAGCGTTATGACTGAGAGGCATGAATATGCCTCTCAGTCATAACGCTCGAAGCCATCAACCTTCCGGCAGGCGTGACCCTGTGTCACCGGACGGCCCGGCGTCGCCGGCGGTGAGCGGCAGCGTGGGCCAGGCCGCCAGGTCGTGGAGCATCTGCCGGTCGTGGGTCGCGACGACCACCGCGGCCCGGGTCGTCAGCAGGGCCGCGGTGAGATCGTCGACCAGCGGCGCGGACAGGTGGTTCGTGGGTTCGTCGAGGATCAGCAGGTCGGGACGTTCGGCCAGGCGCAGCGCCAGGTTCAGCCGCCGTTGCTGTCCGTGCGACATCCGGCCGACCGGGGTACGCCGGGCCTCGGCGTCGAGCAGGTTCGTCGCGCCCAGCGGCAGAGGCGTGCCGGAGCCGAGGCGCCCGGTGGAGCGCAGCCGGCCCACGTGCTGCTCGTACAGGTCGTGGGCGAGCATCCCGGACGGCCAGTCGGGCACCTCCTGACCGAGGTACGCCACGCGCGCGCCGGACGGGTGACGGACCTCGCCGGTCGACGGCGCGAGGTCGCCGGCCAGCACGGAGAGCAACGTCGACTTGCCCGCGCCGTTGGGCCCGGTCACCAGCAGGCGGTCCCCGCCGTCGAGCGTGAGCGTGACAGGGGTACGCAGGCGCCCGGTCACCGTCACGTCGTGGCACCGCAGGATCGGCAGTCCGGCCCGGGTGTCCAGCGGCGGCCAGCGCAGCGGCTGCGGTGGCTCCGGGACGGTGATCCGGTGCGCGTCGAGCGCCTCCTGCCGGCGTCGCAGCGCCTGGACCAGCCCGGGCGCGCGGGACTGGCGCTGGTGCTTGCCGTGGCCCTTCTCCGGACGCCAGCCGGTGCTGAGCCGGCCCTGCGCCTCCCGTACCGCGTCGGCAAGGCGCTGCTGCTCGGCCTGCTGCGCCTCGTGGTCGCGTACCCAGTGGGCGAAGTCCCGGCTGCGCCCGTCCTGCCAGGCGGCGTAGTCCCCGGCGTAGCGGCGCGGGCGGCCGTCGGCGCTGGGGTCGAGGTCGAGGAACTCCGTGGCCACGTCCCGCAGCAGCGCGCGGTCGTGGGTCACCAGCACCACGCCGCCCGGGTGCTCGCGCAGCCGCGCGGTGAGGAAGGCCAGGCTGTCCGCGTCGAGGTGGTTCGTGGGCTCGTCCAGCATCAGCAGGTCGACCCGGGCCCCGAGCAGGCACGCCAGCCGCACCCGGTAGCGCTGGCCGACCGACAGCGTCGCCAGCGGGCGGTCCCGGTCCGGGCAGGCGTCGAGACCGGCCAGTGCCACGTCGACGCGACGCTGCGCGTCCCAGGCGTCCAGCCGGGTCGCCGCGTCGAGCGCTGTGGCGTACGCGTCGTCCGCGCCCGCCCGGCCCTCGGCCAGCGCGTCGGCGGCGTCGTCCAGCGCCCGCAGCGCGCGTTCGGACTCCCGGACCGCTTCGTGGATCAGCGTGCCCACCGTCTCGCCGTGGCGCGCCTCCAGGTTCTGCCGGGCGACGCCGATCGTGCCCAGCCGTTCCACGGTGCCCTGGTCGGGCGCGAGGATGCCGGCCAGCACGTGGAGCAGCGTGGTCTTGCCACGGCCGTTCTCGCCGACGACAGCCAGGCGCGATCCGGCGGAGACGGTCACGCTGACGTCGGACAGCACGACCCGGCTGCCGCGGACGACGCGGACGCCGTCGGCCCGCACGTGCGCCCGGTGCCCGGCGGGCAGCAGGTTGTTCGAGGCGAACGGGGATGAAGGGATGTTGTCGAGGTTGTTCACAGTCCGCTCTTCGGCTCGTCGTGGAGCCGGGCAGCGCGAGGACACCGCCCGGCGGGAACGCCAGGACGGCGGAGCAGAGCTGGTACGTCAGTAGAAGCCGGTCACCCTGCCGCCGTCAGCGGAGGGACCAGGGCTTCATGACGGTGGCGTGGAACCTCATGCGGTGAAGGCTACCCGGAGCCGGGCCGGAGATCACCGGAGTTACCGGCGCAGGCGGGCGTGGGCCTCGGCGTCGAGCAGGTCGTTGACCGCCAGCGCCGAGTTGATCAGGGCGAGGTGGCTGAACGCCTGCGGGTAGTTGCCGATCTGCTCACCGGTGGAGGCGATCTCCTCGGCGTAGAGGCCGAGGTGGTTGCTGAAGGTGAACATCTTCTCCAGCGTGAGCCGGGCGTCGTCCAGCCGGCCGGAGCGGGCCAGTGCCTCGACGTACCAGAACGTGCACATGTTGAACGTGCCCTCGTGGCCGGGCAGCCCGTCGGGGGAGTGCAGCGGGTCGTAGCGGTGGACCAGGCTGTCCGAGACCAGATCCCGCTCGATCGACTCCAGCGTGGACAGCCACAGCGGATCGCTGGGCGTGACGAAACCGACCGCCGGCATGTAGAGCAGCGCGGCGTCCAGCACGTTCTCGTCGTACGCCTGCACGAAGCTGCCGCGTTCCCGGTGGAAACCGCGGGCCATGACCTGGTTGTAGATCCGGTTGCGTTGTTCGGTCCAGCAGCTCATGTCCCCGGGCCGGCCGGTGCGGTTGGCCAGGCGGATGGCCCGGTCCAGCGCGACCCAGGACATCACGCGGCCGAACGTGTAGTTGCGGGGGTGGTGGCGGCTCTCCCAGATGCCGGCGTCGCGCTGGTCCCAGTTGTGGCAGAGCCAGTCGATCAGGCGCACGGTGCTCTTCCACACCTGGTGCGACACGCGGATGCCCTGCTCGTCGGCGAGGTGCATGGCGTACAGCGCCTCGCCGTGGATGTCGAGCTGGATCTGGTCGGCCGCGCCGTTGCCGATCCGTACCGGCCGGGAGCCGCGGTACCCCTCCAGGTGGTCGAGCACCTCCTCGTGCAGGTCCGAGGAACCGTCCACCCGATACATGATCTTCAACGGGTCCTGGTGGTCGCCGGCCTCGCGGATGCGCTCGTCGAGCCAGTCCATGTACCGGCTGACCTCCTCGGTGAACCCGAGGCCGAGCAGCGCGTGCACGGAGAACGACGTGTCGCGTACCCAGGTGTAGCGGTAGTCCCAGTTGCGGGAGCCGCCGACCAGCTCGGGCAGCGCGGCGGTCGGCGCGGCGATCATCGCGCCGGTCGGCGCGTACGTCATGAGTTTGAGCGTGATGGCGGAGCGTTCGACCATCTCCCGCCAGCGGCCGGTGTAGCGGGAGCGTTCGACCCAGCGCCGCCAGTAGTCCCGGGTCCACTCGAACATGCCCTGGACCTCTTCCGGCGGGATGATCCTGGGTTCCTCGCTGCCGGTCTCCAGGATCACCCCGCCGGTGTCGCCCTCCTTGAGCGTGCCGTACGCGATGAGGTCGCCGTCCTCCATGCGGATCTCGCCGGTCTGGGCCCAGAGCTGCCGCACGGGGTCGATCGGGTTGAAGGTGAGCGTCGCGGTCCGGCCGCGGAACAGGTAGCCGTTGCGGTGCCGCTCCAGCTCGTGGCTCTCCCGGGCGTAGTCGAACCGGGGCCGGCACTCGACCCGGAAGCGCATGGTGCCGCGCACCATGTTGACCATGCGGACGATGCGGTGCGAGTCGGTGACCCGTTCACCGGTGACCGGCATGAAGTCGATCACTTCGGCGACGCCGTCCGCGCTGATGAACCGGGTGATCAGGATCGGTGTGCCGGGCAGGTAGAGCTGCTTGGTGACGTACCGGACGTCGTGCGGGGCGATCTGGAAGAAGCCCCCCTTCTCCTTGTCCAGCAGCGCGGCGAAGATGCTCGGCGAGTCGAAGCGCGGCGCGCAGAACCAGTCGATCGTCCCGTCACAGGTCACCAGCGCGGCGGTCTGCAGGTCGCCGATGAGCCCGTGATCCTCGATCGCCGGATAGCCCTTCACGTCGCCCCCCGGTGTCAGCCGCCTCTGCGCTCCAACCTAAGGGAAGAATTGTCAGGTTAGAGGGGATTCGTGGTCACCCACCCTCACGCGCGCCACGCCTCGACCGCTCGCCGGGTCTCCTCGTTCACCAGGTCCGCGTTGATCATCGCCGCCGTCCGGGCTCCGGCCGCCGCGGCGGCCCCGACCTGCGCCGACAGGTCGGTCACGTTGCCCGCGACCCACACCGCCGGCACTTCGGTACGCCCCGACTCGTCGGCCGCCAGATGCTCGCCCATCCCGCTGGGGTGCGGTTTCGGGCGCAGGCCCAGCCTGGCCAGGAAGCCGGTGCGCGCCACCATCCGGGGCGCGACCGTGAGCACCTCGCGGTCGACGGTGCGGCCGTCGCGCAGGCGTACCCCGGTCAGCCGGTCTCCGGCGGTCTCGACGGCCGCGATCTCGCCCTCGACCACCGGCACGCCGCGTGCCGCGAGCTGCTCGGCCTGCTCGTCGGTGAGCGGCGGCGCGGTGTGCCGCAGGTAGACCACGTCGTCGCTCCACTGCCGGAACAGCAGCGTCTGGTGCACCGACATCGGGCCGGTGCCGATCACCCCGATCGGACGTTCGCGCACCTCCCAGCCGTGGCAGTACGGGCAGTGCACCACGTCGCGGCCCCAGTGCTCGCGCAGGCCGGGCACGTCGGGCAGTTCGTCGACAAGGCCGGTGGCGACCAGCACGTGCCCGGCGCGTACCCGTCGGCCGTCGGCGAGCGCCACCGCGAACCCGGCGCCGTCGCGGTCCACCGTCTCGACCCGGCCCTCGGCCAGGTGCCCGCCGTAGCGGCGCACCTCGTCGCGGCCGCGCGTCAGCAGTTCGGCCGGCGGCACGCCGTCGTGCCCAAGCAGGCCGTGCACGCCGTCGGCGGGCGCGTTGCGCGGCTCGCCGCCGTCCACCACAAGCACCGACCGGCGTGCCCGGGCCAGCATCAGCGCGCTGCTGAGCCCGGCCGCGCCGCCGCCGATCACCAGTACCTCGTAGCCGTCCTCGCGTCGTTCGGTCATCGTGACCACCTCCGCGACCAGCCTGCGACCGGATCCGGTAGAACTGCAAACTCTGTTGCTGATGTGGCAAACTGGCAGACATGGACGACGACCTCGACCAGGCGCTCGACGCGGTCGGGCCCCGCCTGCGCGCGCTGCGCCGCGAGCGGGAGACCACCCTCACCGACCTCTCCGCCGCCACCGGCATCTCGGTGAGCACGCTGTCCCGGCTGGAGTCCGGCGGTCGCAAGCCCACGCTGGAACTGCTGCTCCCGCTGGCCCGCGCGCACGGCGTCACGCTCGACGAACTGGTCGGCGCTCCACCCACCGGCGACCCGCGCGTCCACCTGCGGCCGGTCGCCGCGTACGGGATGACCATGCTGCCGCTCACCCGCCGGGCCGGCGGCATCCAGGCGTACAAGCTGATCATCCCGGCCGGCGGGCGGTCCGAGCCCGAGCCGAAGACCCACGAGGGGTACGAGTGGGTCTACGTGCTCAACGGGCGGCTGCGGCTCGTCCTCGGCGAGCACGACCTGGTGCTCGAACCCGGGGAGGCGGCCGAGTTCGACACTCGCGTACCGCACTGGTTCGGCCGCGCCGACAGCGAGGGGGTGGAGTTCCTCAGCCTCTTCGGCAGCCAGGGCGAACGCGCCCACCTGCGCGCCCGCCCCCGCGCGTCCCGCTGAGGGGCGGCCGTTCCTCACCCGTCCGGCCCGCGTCCCCGGCTGACTCACCCCACGAGCGCCGGTGCGCCGGCACGCTCCGCCGTGCGCGGGCGCAGCAGCGCGTACGCGAGCACGACGGCGACCACGAGCAGCCCGGCGCCGACCGCGAACGCCAGGTGGAATCCGCTGGTCAGCGCGGCGGCCCGGTCGTCGCCGAGCGCGACCCGGTCCGCGGTACGGGCGGCGGCGAGCGTGGACAGCACCGCGACCCCGAACGCCATGCCGAGTTGCTGGGTGGTGTTGAACAGCCCGGAGGCGAGACCGGCGTCCTCGGCGCGGGCAGCGGACATGCCGAGCGCGGTGAGCGCCGGCAGCACCAGCCCGAACCCGCCGGCGAGCAGCATCACCGGGAGCACGTCGGCCAGGTAGCGGCCGTTCACCGGTACCCGGGTCAGCAACGCGAACATGCCGGTGAGCAGGGCGAGCCCGGCGATCAGCACGGCCCGTTCGCCGAAGCGGGCGTTGAGCCGGGCCGAGACGCCGAGGGACACCGCGCCGATGACGACAGCCGCCGGGAGCAGGGCCAGCCCGGTGCGCGTGGCGTCGTAGCCGAGCACCTGCTGGAGGTAGAGCGTCACGAGCACCTGGAACGCGAACGTCGCGGCCACGGTGAGGATCTGGACCACGTTCGCCACTGCGACGCCGCGCGAGCGCAGCAGCCGCAGCGGCATGAGCGGGCGGCGTGCGGTGGCCTGCCGGACCACGAACCCGGCGACCAGTGCGGCGGCGAGCGTGCCGAGGCCGAGCGTGCGCGCCGACGTCGCGCCGTACCGCTCGATCGTGACCACGGTGTAGATGCCCAGCACCAGTCCGCCGGTGACCAGCAGGGCGCCCGCCACGTCGGCCCCGGCGGCCAGGCCGAGGCCCCGGTCGGCGGGCAGCGTGCGGACCGCGAGCACGATCGTGGCCAGACCGATCGGCAGGTTGATGAGGAAGATCCAGTGCCAGCCCAGCGCGTCGGTGAGCAGTCCGCCGGCGACCTGGCCGATGGCCGCCCCGGCGGCGCCGGTGAAGGCGAAGACGGCGAACGCCCGCGCCCGCTCGGCGGCGTCGGGGAAGAGCGTGACCAGGATGCCGAGGCTCACCGCTGTGGCCGCGGCGCTGCCGGCGCCCTGGAGGAAGCGGGCCGCGACGAGCGTGGCGCTGTTCCCGGCGAGCCCGGCCAGCACCGACGCGCCGGTGAACAGCGCGGTGCCGCCGAGGAACATCGCCCGGCGCCCGATCAGGTCGCCGAGCCGGCCGGCGAGCAGGAGCAGGCTGCCGAACGCGATCAGGTACGCGTTCACCACCCAGCTCAGGCCGGCCGGGGAGAAGCGCAGGTCGCGCTGGATGGCGGGCATCGCCACGGTGACGATGCTGCCGTCGAGGATGGTCATCAGGGCGCCGGTGGCCAGCACGCCGAGGGCGAGCCGGCGTGAGCGGGGAGCGGACATGGAGTCCTCCTGTCGAGAGGTGCGACAGGAGAGACCGTAACGGACAGTTCCGTTACAGACAATCTATTCAGGGATCATTGGCGGGCGCGGCGCGCCGGCTTCGGACTCTGCACCGGCGTGGCCAGGTGACCGCCGGCCAGGCGCCGCAGCGCGCGCAGGAAGACCTCCCGCTCGTCCTCCGGCAGGCTCGCCAGCGCCTCGGCGTGCACCCGGTCGACGATCTCCTGGCTGCGCGCGGCGACCCGGGCACCCTCCTCGGTCACCGCGATGATCCGCGCCCGGCGGTCCGTACGCGCCGGACGCCGTTCGGCCAGCCCGGCCCGCTCCAGCGCGTCCACCGTGACGACCATCGTCGTCTTGTCCATGTCGCCCATCTCGGCGAGCTGGATCTGCGTACGCTCCTCGGGCAGCGCGTGCGCGAGCACGCAGTGCATCCGGGCGGTCAGCCCGATCTCGGCGAGCGCCGCCGCCACCCGGGTACGCAACACGTGGCTGGTGTGGTCGAGTAGGTACGACAGGTCCGGGGTGCTCATCCGCCCAGCGTACCGACGATTCCGTGGCGGACGATCCGGCTCGGACCCGGTCCGGGCCCGGATACGATCTTGTGAGATGTCGTCGGTGAGAGAGGGTTTGGTGCGGTGAGCGACGTGCAGGGCAGGCAAGTGGTGGTGGGTTACGACGGGTCTCCGGCCGCTAGCGCCGCCATCGAGGCGGGCGCGCTGCTGTTCCCCGGCGCGCACGCGTGGATCGGGCATCTGTGGACGCCTCCGTTCGCCAGCGAGGAACTGCGCAAGCGCCTCTGGACCGGCACCCGCAACATCAACGTGTTCGTGGAGGCGATCGAGCGCGAGGGCGGCCGGGAGGCCGACCGGATGACGTCCGTCGGCGTGATGCTGGGCCGGGCCGCCGGCTGGGACGCCGAGCCGCTCGTGTGCCGCAGCTACGGCGGCGAAGGACTCCGCCTCGCCGAACTGGCCGACGAGAAGCAGGCCGACGTGCTGCTGCTCGGGTCGCGGGGCCTCGGCGGCGCCCGCGCGGTGCTCGGCAGCGTCTCCGACATGGCCGTGCACTACAGCCCGCGTCCCGTGCTCGTGGTGCCGCACCCGCTGCTGACCGACGAGTACGACGCGCTGGCCGCCGGGCCGGTGGTGGTCGGCTGGGACGCGTCGGCCGGGTCCGAGGCCGCGCTCGCCGCCGCCCGTCGCCTCTTCCCCGAGCGGGAGATCGTCCTGGTCGCCGTCGACGGCGACGAGGAGACGCCCGCCCCGGAGGAGGCCGACGGGGTGACCACGGTGCGCGTACGCGCCGCCGGCGACGCCCCCGGCCGCGCGGTGGCCGACGCGCTCTCCGCCGTGGCCACCGAGCGCAAGGCGAGCCTGGTCGTGGTCGGCTCGCGCGGCCGCACGGCGGTCCGCAAGATCCTGCTCGGCAGCGTCGCCATGGCCACACTGCACCGCGCCCACCGGCCGGTCATGGTGGTCCCGCAGAGCCCGGTCCGCGAAACCGAGTAGCGGTCAGTGGAACATCACGGGTGCCTCCCGGGCCGGGAGGCACCCGTGGCGTTCCACCCGCGTCACCGATGCCCGCGGCGCAGCCGCCGGTACGCCGCCAGGCCGACGAGCGCCAGCGCCACCAGGCCCGCCCCCCACCACACCCGGCCGCCGGGGCCCGACGGCGGATCGGCCTCACGGACCCGGCCGGCGTGCACCACCGAGTCCGCCACATCGACGGCGAGCACCTGGTCCGGCGCGGTGAGCAGCGTGACCGGAGCGGCGGCACCAGGCGTCAGACCCAGGACCCGGATCGACCGCACGTTGCCGTACGCGGTCCGCTGGTCCATCGCCAACCCGTCGCCGGCGTACCAGGTCGGCGCGCCCGGCTCGGGCCGGTACGCGACCACCCACGCGGTCCCGTCCGGCAGCCAGCCGAGCAGCCGGATCGCCGTCACGCCCGAGACGGCGGCCAGCGGGGGCGCGGGCAGATCCCGGCCGTCGGTGTCGACCCGGCGCAGCCGCCACCGGTCGGCGGCCACCTCGTGCCCGACCAGCGCCAGCGAGCCGTCCGGCAGCCAGGCCCCCTTGCCCGCGAGCGCGGTGTCGGGCGGCAGCGGGAACGAGGAGAGCTGCCGCCCGTCCGGGCTGCTCACGAGCACCTTCGTGCCGACCTGGAAGGCCAGCCGCGACCCGTCGGCGGCGAACGCCACCGGTGAGCCGAATCCCGGCACCTGCGTGGTCTCCAGCAGCCGGACCGCCCCGCCGGTGTCCAGCCGCACCAGGCTGAGCGTGTTGACGTACGAGCTGCCCTCCGGATTCGCGTGCGTGGTGTCCACGACCACCAGCGCGGACCCGTCCGGCGCCCACCCGGCCGGCGTCGTCCCCGCACTGCCCGGCCGAGGGCTGGGCAGTCGCCGGACCGTGCCGCCCGTCAGGTCGATCACGTCCACGCCGGGGCTGGTGGGCGACCCGTTCGGCACCGCGAGGAACCGCCCGTCCGGGGAGAGCAGCACCCCCTCCCCGGCCGGCGCCTCGAAGCCCACCGTCCACGTCCGGTACCGGTCCGCGTCCGCCCCGACGATGCCGACAGTGCCGTTCTCGTCGAACAGGCCGGTCAGCCTTCGCGCCTGCCCGCTGAACACCACCGACGCCGGGCCGAGCGCGGGCCGGTCGGTGGCCCGCAACGCGCCGAACGGCGGCAGCCCGAGCCGGTCCGGCAGCGCCGCACCACCGGCCGCCGGCGCGGTCCCGCCGTCCCCGCGTACCGTCAGCGGCACGGCCGCCACCAGAGCCAGCACCGCCGCGACCGCCGCGGCGGCCCGCCACCGCGTGCGCCGCGCGGTCCGCACCACCCGGTCGTGCACCGGGTA
Source organism: Micromonospora sp. C28ISP2-4 (assembly GCF_030519385.1). Taxonomy (NCBI): domain Bacteria; kingdom Bacillati; phylum Actinomycetota; class Actinomycetes; order Micromonosporales; family Micromonosporaceae; genus Micromonospora; species Micromonospora sp. C28ISP2-4. The sequence goes on from NZ_JAUMKG010000007.1 coordinate 11,872, forward strand.
CGCGGGCACCTCGGCCGCCGCCTCCCGCAACGCCTCCCGCAGCCGTACGCTCACCGCTCGCTCCTCTCCGGCGTCCGCTCGAGCAGGTCGGGGACCAGATCCCGCAGGCGGCGTACGGCGTCGTGCCCGTGCCGCTTGACGGTGCCCACCGAGCAGCCGAGCACCTCGGCCACCTGCGCCTCGGTCAGGTCCTCGTAGTACCGCAGCACCACGACGGCCCGCTGCCGCGCGGTGAGCCGCCGCAGTGCCGCCACCACGCTCAGCCGCAGCGCCGTGTCGTCGGTGTGGTCGCCGCCGCCGCGCTCGGCCGGCGTCGCGTCCAGCCGTTCGGCCACCCGCCGGCGGCGCCACCAGGAGACCTGCTGGTGGTACATGACCCGGCGCACGTACGCCTCCGGATCCCCTTCACGGATCCGCCGCCAGTGGCGGTAGGTGCGGGCCAGCGCGCTCTGCAACAGGTCCTCGGCGAGCTGGTGATCGCCGGTCAGCAGGTACGCGGTCCGCGACAACGCGGGTGACCGCTGCACCACGAACTCCCGGAACGACTCCGACATGCCCACCCCCTCACCGCAATGAACGCCGGTCGGACCCTCGATGGTTGAGGCGGCCGGCCGCCCTCTCAGTGGGCGCTGGCACCCGTCGATGTGCGGGAACTATCCTCGGGCCACAAGCCAGTCGCCATCCGACGGAGTGGTCGATGCTGAAAGGTCTGGCAGTGGACCGGCACGCGCAGGGGGACAGCCGCCGGCTCAACCTCGGCGCGCTGCTGCGGCGCGTCCACCTGACCGGCCCGGTCACGCGCGTCGAGCTGGCCGAGTGGATGGGCGTCAACCGCAGCACCGTCATGGGACTCACTGCGGAACTCGCGGCGGCCGGCCTGGTCCGGGAGGTGCGGGCCGGCGGAAGCGGCCGGGCGGGACGTCCCTCGCATGTGGTCCGGCCGGCCTCGGACGCCGTCTACGTCCTCGCCTTCGACATCGCTGTGGACCGGCTCGTGGCCGCCCGCGTCGGGCTCGGTGGTGTGGTGTCGGCGCGGCTGGAGGCGGAACGGCCGCGGGCCGGCGCCGACCTCGACTCCGTGGTCTCGGTGCTCGCCGACTTCGGGCGGTCCCTGCACCACGCGGCGCCACCGGGATCGGTGTGCGTGGGCGTGGGCGCCTCCTACTGCGGGATGATCCGCCCCGGCGACGGGATGGTCCGGTTCGGACCGGACATGGGATGGGTGGACCAGGCGTTCGGTGCCGAGCTGGCCCGGCGGCTGGACCTGGGCCTGCCCGTCCTGGTCGGCAACGAGGCGCACCTCGGGGCGCTGGCCGAGCATCAGCGCGGCGCCGGAGTCGGCGTGCAGAACCTGGTCTACCTGCACGGTGACGTGGGTGTGGGCGGCGGGATCATCGTGGGCGGGGAACTGCTCGACGGCGACGGCGGGTACGCCTCCGAGGTCGGGCACATGCTCGTGAACCCGTACCAGGGGAGGCCCTGCGGCTGCGGCTCGCGCGGGTGCCTGGAGGCCGAGGTCGGTGAGCGGGCGCTGCTCGACGTCGCGGGCCGCCCGGCGGGGGAGAAGGGGCGCGAGGCGGTACGCGCCGTGGTCGCCGCCGCCGGTCAGGGGGAGCCGGCCGCGCGGGACGCGCTGCGGCACATCGGTGACTGGCTGGGCATCGGCGTGGCGAACGTGATCAACCTGTTCAACCCCGGCGTGGTGATCTTCGGGGGCACGCTCAGCGAGGTCTTCCCGGTCTGCGCCAGTCACGTACGCAGCCGGATCGCCGCCAACGTGCTGCCCATCTCCCGCGACAAGGCCCGCCTGCGGGTCAGCGCGCTCGGCTACGACGCGACCTTGATCGGTGCCGCCGAACTGGGCTTCTCACCCCTGTTCGCCGACCCCCTGGGCGTCCCCACTCCCGGGTGAGCCCGCACCGTGCACCGCCGCGCGTCCAGCCCTCTCAATCGCGTTGATCTTGCACTTCCGGCCCTGACAAAGTGCGCCAAAACGGCATCCCGGGGGCCGAAACTGCAAGATCGTCGGGGCCGGGCGGGCGGGGGCGGGAGGGCGGGCAGGGGAGCGAGGCGAGGCGGGCGGTCAGGAGTCAGGCGGTGGGTGAGCCAGGGGAGCAGGGAGTCGGCCTGTTGGCGCTGGAACGCCCGCACGGTCGGGATGCCCGGGGGTGGGGGCTGGCGGGCGCCGTCGAGGAAGAACCCGGTGAACCCCGCGAGCACGCCGGTCAGGTCGGAGGGGTCCACGTCGGCGGTCAGCGGCTGGGCGGCCAGCAGCGCGTCGGGGTCGTGTCCGCCGTACACCTGCACGTTGACGACGGTGAGCAGCGTGTCCAGCCAGGCCGGCCCGCGGCAGGCCCAGGGCCAGTCGACGACTGTGACCGACCCGTCCGGGCCGAGCAGCAGGTTGTCGGCGCGCACGTCGACGTGGCAGAGCGTGTCGCCGCCGAGCGCGGCCAGCCCGCGGTCGGCGGCGGCGCACAACTCGGGCAGGTGGGACCGGGCCCACGGGTCGAGGTCGGCCGGCGGATCGGCCGCGAGGCGCCGCCAGCCGCCGAAGTCGCCTGCGAGCCGATCGGCGGCGGTGGGTGTGGGCGCGGCGGCGGGCGCCGGGGTGAGCGCGGCGGCCATCGTCTCCAGCGTGGACAGCACGGCGGCCAGCTCGCCGGCCTGCCACGGGGTGACCGGGTGCCGGCCCTCGACGTCGGCGAAGACGAGCGCGATCCAGTGCCCGTCGTCGTAGCTGCCGAGCAGCCGGGGCGCGGGCGCGTCCGGTGGCAGGGCCGCGGCGATCCGCGCCTCGGCACGGTGCAGGCCCGGGCTGCGGTCGTTCTGCGCCGGGCTGACCGCCTTGACGAAGGCCCGGCCGCCGCCTGCGGTACGGACGCGGTCGGCGGTGCCGGGGGAGAAGCCGCCCGGCTGCGACAGCGCCGCCACCACCCGGTCGCCGAGTACGCCCTCGACGCCGTCGCGTACGTGCCCGGGCAGTTCGTGCCAGTGCAGCCGAGTCTTCGTCACGGTCCCACGGTGCGTGCCGTCCGCCGCCGGGGCAACCGGGTTAACCGTTGCGCGTGTAGTGCAGGACGACCACGCCGGCGTCGAACGGGCGCGCCGAGGTGAGCGTGAGCCGTCGCGGGTCGAAGCCGCTGTCGACGAGCTTGATGCCGCTGCCGACGACCACCGGGTTGAGCTTGACCACCAGCTCGTCGATCTCGTCGAGGAGCTGACCGGCGAGCCGGCCGCCGCCGCACAGCCAGATGTCGCGCCCCGGGCGGGTCTTGAGGTCGCGGACGAGGGCCGCCGGGTCACCGTCGACGACGTGCACGTCCGGGTAGTCGGCCGGGGGCAGGGAGCGGCTGAACACGTACTGCTCCAGGTGGGAGTACGGGCTGGTGGCACCGAGCTTCAGGCCCGGCTCGTAGCTGCCGCGGCCCATCAGCACCGTGTCGAAGCGGCCGCTCGGCGGGGAGTCGATGCCGAGCTGGGCGTGGGCGAACGTGGGCAGCGTCTGGGGCCACTCGGCCACCAGGTGCGGCGCCAGGTCGGGCGTCAACGGGAGGAAGTCGAACGTCCCGTCGGGCGCGGCGATGAAGCCGTCGAGGGTGCTGGCGACGAAGTACACGAGCTTGCGCAAACCGGCTCCGATGTCCGAGGTGATCCACGACGGCTGTCGTGGTTCGGTGATGAATCTACAACACCTGTCGTGGTTGTTGCTAGTGTGTCCGCGTGGCCAGGAATCCGGAACGCCGTACCCTGCTCGCCGACGCCGGGCTGCGGGTGCTCGCCGACGCGGGCGCGCGCGGGCTGACCCACCGGGCGGTCGACGCCGAGGCGGCCGTACCCACCGGCACCACCTCGAACTACTTCCCGTCCCGCGCCGCGCTGCTCGCCGGCCTGGCCGAACGGATCTTCGACCGGATCGCGCCGGACCCGGCCGTGCTGGCCGACCTCGGCCGCCGCGAGCCGTCACTCGCGCTGATGACCGACTACCTGCGCGACATCGTCGCGCGCACCACCCGCGAGCCGGGCCTCACCCGGGCGCTGTTCGAGCTGCGGCTGGAGGCCGCCCGCCGCCCGGAGCTGCGGGCCGCGCTCGGCGGCGTGCTGCGCCGGGGGTACGCCGACGACGTCGCCCACCACGTCGCCGCCGGACTACCCGGCGGGGCGTACGAGGTGGCGTTGCTGCACTACGCGGTCGACGGGCTCCTGCTCGACCTGCTCACCACCTCGATCGACGCCGGGTTCGACACCGATCAGGTGGTCTCGGACCTCGTCTCCCGTCTGGTCGACGACGCCGCCGATTGAGCCTCCTCGCCGTGCGTTAACCCGGGGCGGCCAGCGGGAACGCTGGCGCGGACGCCCCTGGGAAGGAGCAACGGATGAGGGAACGCACCGGACTGACCATCGGCGTGCTCGGCTCCTACGGCGGTCGTAACCTCGGCGACGAGGCGATCCTCACGGGCCTGCTGGACGATCTGCGCCGCCACGAGCCCAACGCCCGGATCATCGTCTTCTCCCGCAACCCGGCGCACACCGCGCTGGCCCACCCCGAGGTCGAGGCGGTGCCGTGGGAGGGCGTCAGCCGGGTCGACTCGTCCCCGGTGCTCAACCAGCTCGACCTGCTCATCCTCGGCGGCGGCGGGATCCTCTACGACAAGGAGGCCCGGCGCTACCTGCGGGTGGTCCGGGTGGCCCAGGAGCGGGGGCTGCCGCTGATCACGTACGCGGTCGGGGTCGGCCCGCTCACCGACACGCTGGACAGCGGCATGGTGCGCGAGACGCTCGCGCAGGCCATCGAGGTGACAGTCCGCGACCAGGAGTCGCGGATGGTGCTGGAGGAGGCCGGCCTGGTGAACCCGATCACCGTGACCGCCGACCCGGCGTTCCTGCTCGAACCGGAGGAGTTCCCCCAGCAGTGGCTGCGCGAGGAGGGCGTACCGGCCGGCTCCCGGCTGGTCGGGCTCAGCGTGCGTGAGCCGGGCCGGGCCGCCGAACGGCTCGACGTGGACGGCTACCACCGCCTGCTCGCCCAGATCGGTGACTTCCTGGTGCACCGGATCGACGCGTACGTGCTGTTCGTGCCGATGGAGCGCGACGACATCCGGCACTCCCACGGCGTGCTGTCGCACATGACCGCCGCCGACCGGGGCCGGATCCTGCACGGCGACTACCGCCCGGCGCAGATCCTCGGCCTGATGCGCCACTTCGACCTCGCGGTCGGCATGCGGCTGCACTTCCTGATCTTCGCGGCCATGATGGGCACGCCGTTCCTGCCGCTGCCGTACGCCGGAAAGGTCTTCGACCTGGCCCAGCGGCTCGGTGTGCCGGCGCTGCGCGGCGTGGAACGGGAGGTGGAGGGCCCGTTGCTGGCCGAGGTGGACCGGTTGTGGGACGAGCGGGCGGCCCGGGCCGAAGCTACCGCGCGCCGGGTCGCGGAGGTCTGCGAGCAGGCGCGCGGCACCTCCCAGGTGACCCGCAGCGTGCTGGACAGCATCCGGGCCCGCACGCTGACGCCGGCGGTGTGAGCCGGGCCGTCAGACCGCCGGGCCGCGCCAGGCGTAGACCCAGTCCTGGCCCGGCTGGTCGTCCGACTCCAGCTCGTAGATCTGCGCCTCCGCGAGTCCCTTCGACCCGAGGTGGTGGTGGGTCAGCGGCGGCCGGCCGTTGACGTCCAGTTCGACGGTGACGGTCTCGCCGTCGGCCGCGCCGCCCACCAGAGGGATCTGCACCGAGGAAGCCATGCGCCCATCCTGCCCCGGCCGGCCCGCCCGCGCAGGGGATCACGCCGGGCAGCGAGCCGGACACACCGCGTACTAGGGTCCGGGGATGGCGCACCCGACGATCGATCCGACTCTCGGTCCGGTCCTCGCCCGCACGGGCGACGAACGGGTGATCCTCGACGCGTTCCTCGACTTCCACCGTGCCAACGTGCTGCGCAAGGCGCGCGGCCTGACCGACGCCGCCGCCCGGCGGCTGGTGCCCTCGCTGACCACCCTGGCCGGGCTGCTCAAGCACCTGACCCTGGTCGAGCGGAACTGGTTCCGCTGCCTGTTCGCCCCCGAACCGGGCGACGTCTACGTCACCTCCCAGGCCGATGCCGACGCCAGCTTCACGCTGCGCCCCGGCGACACGGTCGAAGGGCTCGCCGCCGCGTACGAGGCGGCCTGCGACCGGTCCCGCCGGATCGCCGCGCGGTTCGACCTCGACACGTGGTGCCGCACCCGCAGCTCGGTGAGGTGTCGCTGCGCTGGGTGCTGGTGCACCTGATCGAGGAGACCGCCCGGCACGCCGGGCACGCCGACATCCTGCGCGAGCTGACCGACGGCGAGACCGGCTCGATCTGAGGGTCACTCGCGGGGCAGCAGCCCGTCCGGGTACTCCATCCCGTCGTACGTGCACGCGGCGGCGGCCACCCGGGCGGCGTACCGGGCCGCGTCGAGGATGCCCGCGCCGCGCAGCCGGGCGGCGATCACCCCGGCGGCGAAGGCGTCCCCGGCGCCGTTGGTGTCCACCACCGGCCCCGGCGGGGTGGCGGCGGGCACCTGCGTCGGAGGGGCGCCGGGGGTGTGCAGCGTCGCGCCGGCCGCCCCGCCGGTGACCAGCACCGTGCGCGGCGCCAGCCCGGCCGCCTCCGCCGCGGCCCGGTCGCCGAGTTGCGTGTCGCTGACGAAGACCAGGTCGGCGATCCGGGCGAACGGGCGGTGGTAGTCGTTCTCGCCGTCCCAGTCGTGCAGGTCGGTGGAGATCGACGTGGCGGCGCGCAGCACCGGCAGCGCGTCCCGGGCCCAATCCATGATCGACAGGTGGACGTGGGTCGCCTCGGCGACGAGCGCGGCGAGCTCCGCCTCGCCGAACGGCGCCGGCCCCGACCACGGACGCGGGTCGTGCAGCGACATCCGCCGGCCCGCCGGGTCGACCAGGTTCACCGAGCGGCGGGTGCCGGCCGGCGCGTCGGCGATCGTGGTCCGGATCGTGGTGCGCGCCAGCGCCGCCCGCACCACGTCACCGGCCGGGTCGGCGCCCAGCACGTCGACGAGCGCCACCCGCAGGCCGAGCGCGTGCGCGGCCAGCGCCACCCCGGCGCCGGTGTTGCCGATCCGCAGGTCGATCGGCGGCACCAGCAGCGAGTCGGCGACGGGCGGTGGCAGGGCGGGCACCTGGACACGGACGTCCACGCCGAGCCCGCCGATCACGAGAAGGTCGACCATGGCGCCGACGATAGCGACGCCCGGCGGCCTATCCTGACTCCCCGGGCGCCGTCTTCCGGCCCCGGCGTCGGCGAGGGGGAGCAGTGCTGGTCATCCACGGGTTGTGGCTGCCCGGCGCCGGGCTCGCCCTGTGGGCCGAGGACAGCACGCTTCCGGCCCGCGCGCCCCGCCGTCCCGGCCGCGTCCCGCGCGAGCGCCCCCACCCGTTCGCCGCCGGTCACGCCACGCTCGCCGCCGCGCTCGGCGTGCCGGGCGAGCCGATCTCCGTACTGCTGGACCTGCCGACCCGGGCCGGCTCGCCGCTGGACTCGCCGGAACTGGCCCGGCCCACCGTCGGGGAACCGGTCCGCGGCCCGGTCACCCGCGCCGGATGGCGGGCTCCCGCCCTGGGGTACGCCCCGGACGACGCGTACGCGCTGCTGCGCGCGCCGGTGCCGGGCCCGGTCGGGGCGAGCCTGCGTCATCTGTGCGAGCTGGCCGACTTCGCCGCCGACCTGGTCGTACGCGGCCGCCTGCTGCCGGTCGCGCTGGAGGCGTACCCCGGTGGTGTGCCCGGCAGCGGGTCGGCCGCGACCGGCCGGCGGACCTCGGCGCGGCGCTTGCCGGCGGCCTCGGGCGCGGCGGGGCCGGCCGGTTCGGGCACGGGCGTCGCAGGGGCCGGGCGGTCGTTGCGTGCCGTGGGGGCGGACGACGTGGCGACCGGGTGGGCGCTCTGGCGGCCGCTGCTCACCGGCACCGACGCGACCTGGGCGCGTGACCTGGCGACGGCGTTGCCACCGGCGGCCCGCGCCGCACGTGAATGGCGGCCGGAGGCTTGGCGTGCCCCGGGCGGCGGGCGCTCGCCGGGAGTGGCCGTCCGGGACAGCGGCGATCCCGGCGCGGCGGACGACGTGTGGGCCGGGCGGGTCGGCGACATCGGGGCCGGTGAGCTGGTCGCGGAGGCCCTGGACGGGCTCGTCGACGCCGCCGCTCGGGTGGCGCTGGCCGACACCCGGCTGCACCGGGGGATGCGCCCGGTCGGCGCGGTGCCGCGCTGGCTGGCCGCGCTCACCGGCCCGGAGCGCGCCTTCCCGGCCGAGCCGGCCGCGCTGGCGACTCTGCGCGAGGAACTGGACGCCTGGCAGCGCGACGCGGCGGGCGGCGCGGTACGGGCCACGTTCCGCCTCGTCGAGCCGGCCGTCGACCCCGTCGCCGAACTGGTGGAGGACGCCGTCTGGCGGGTCGAGTTCGGCCTGCACCCGGCTGACGAGCCGGGGCTCGTGGTGGACGCCGCGCACATCTGGCAGCGGCCCGCGCCGGCGCTGGCCGCCCGTGGCGTGGAACCACAGGAGACGCTCCTGGCCGAGCTGGGCCGGGCCAGCCGGCTGTGGCCCGAGGTGGACGCCGCGCTGCGCACCGCCGCACCCGAGGGCATGGAGCTGGACGCCGAGGGGGCGCACCGGTTCCTGCGCGAGGGCGCCCCGGTGCTGCACGCGGCCGGGTTCGGGGTGCTGCTGCCGTCGTGGTGGCGGCGTTCCTCGTCGCGGCTGGGCGCGCGGCTGCGGGCGCGCAGCCGTACCGCGCCGGGCGCGGTGGCCACCACCGCCGGGAAGCTGGGTCTGGACGCACTCGTCGACTACCGCTGGGAGCTGGCGCTCGGCGACCAGCCGCTGACCGCCGAGGAACTGGCGTCGCTGGCCGACCTGAAGTCGCCGCTGGTCCGGCTGCGTGGCCGGTGGGTCGAGCTGGACCCGCAGCGGCTGGAGGCCGGGCTGAAGCTGCTGCGGTCCTCCGGTGAGCTGACGGTGGCCGACCTGCTCCGGATGGGACTGTCCGGTGACGACAGAGCCGGTGAGCTGCCGGTGCTGGATGTGGTCGCCGACGGCGCGCTGGGTGAGCTGCTCGCCGGTGAGGCGGAGCGGCGGCTCACCCCGGCCGACCCGCCGCCCGGCTTCACCGGGACGCTGCGGCCGTACCAGCGGCGTGGGCTGGCCTGGCTGGCGTTCCTCCAGTCGCTCGGACTCGGCGGGATCCTCGCCGACGACATGGGCCTGGGCAAGACCGTGCAACTGCTCGCCTTGCTCGCCGGTGACCCGCCGGACGCCGGGCCGACACTGCTGGTCTGCCCGATGTCGCTCGTCGGCAACTGGCAGCGGGAGGCGGCGAAGTTCGCGCCCGGGCTGCGCGTGCACGTGCACCACGGCGCCGAACGCGCCCGGGGCGAGGGTTTCGCCGCCGCCGTGGGCGAGGCGGACCTGGTGCTCACCACGTACTCGGTGGCCGCCCGGGACGCGTTCGAGCTGGCCGGCATCGACTGGCACCGGGTGGTGGTGGACGAGGCACAGGCGATCAAGAACGCCGCGACCCGGCAGGCCGAGGCGGTCCGGTCGCTGCCCGCGCGGCACCGCGTCGCGGTCACCGGTACGCCGGTGGAGAACCGGCTCGCCGACCTCTGGTCGATCATGCAGTTCGCGAATCCCGGGCTGCTCGGACCGGCCGCGACGTTCCGCAAGCGCTTCGCCGAACCGATCGAGCGGCACGGTGACGCCGAGGTGGCCGAGCGGCTGCGCCGGATCACCGGCCCGTTCGTGCTGCGCCGCCTCAAGACCGATCCGACGATCATCACCGACCTGCCGGAGAAGCTGGAGATGGAGGTTGTCTGCAACCTCACCGCCGAGCAGGCCGCGCTCTACCGGGCAGTGGTCGACGACATGATGGCGAAGATCGAGTCCAGCGACGGGATCGAGCGGCGCGGGCTGGTGCTGGCCACCATGACCCGGCTCAAGCAGGTCTGCAACCATCCCGCCCAGCTCCTGCACGACGGTTCCGCGCTGGACGGCCGGTCCGGCAAGCTGGAACGCCTCGACGAGATCGTCGACGAGGTGCTCGCGGCGGGGGAGAAGGCGCTGCTGTTCACCCAGTACGCCGAGTTCGGCGGCATGCTGCGCGGGCACCTGTCGGCGCGTACCGGGCGGGAGGTGCTGCTCTTGCACGGCGGCGTCGGCAAGGCCGAACGGGACGCCATGGTGACCCGGTTCCAGACGCCGCAGGGGCCGCCGCTGTTCGTCCTGTCGCTGAAGGCCGGCGGGACCGGACTCACACTGACCGCCGCCAACCACGTGGTGCACGTGGACCGGTGGTGGAACCCGGCCGTCGAGGACCAGGCCACCGACCGGGCGTTCCGCATCGGACAGCGCCGCCGCGTCCAGGTACGCAAGTTCGTCTGCGCCGGCACCGTCGAGGAGAAGGTGGCCGCGATGATCGCCGACAAGCGCAGCCTGGCCCGGTCGGTGGTGGGCAGCGGCGAGCAGTGGGTCACCGAGCTGTCCACCGAGACGCTGCGCGACCTGTTCCGGCTGGAGTCCGGGGCGGTGGTCGAGTGAGCCCCGGTTTCGACGAGTACGGACCGCCGCTGCGGGTCGAGGGCGGCCTGCGGGCGCGCAGCACCCGCGGCGCGATCGGACAGTCCTGGTGGTCCCGGCGGTTCGTGGAGGTGCTGGAGTCGTTCGCGCTCGGCTCCCGGCTCACCCGCGGCCGGGCGTACGCGCGCCGAGGGCAGGTGCTCCGGCTGGACGTGTCGCCGGGGACGGTCACCGCCGAGGTGCAGGGGTCCCGGCCGCGTCCCTACCCGGTACGGATCGGGCTGGCCGCGTACCCGGAGGAGACCTGGCGGCGGATCGAGGCTGAGCTGGCCGGGCAGGCGTTCTTCAGCGCCCGGCTGCTCGCCGGTGACCTGCCGGCCGAACTGGAGGAGCTGTTCACCGAGGCCGGCGCACCGCTGTTCCCGGCCGAGATCGACGAGCTGGACCAGAGCTGCGGCTGCCCCGACTTCGCGGTGCCGTGCAAACATCTGGCGGCCACGTTCTACCTGCTCGCCGAGGCGTTCGACGCCGACCCGTTCCACCTGCTGCACTGGCGCGGCCGGTCCCGCGCCGAGCTGCTCGACCGGCTGTGTAGGCTGCGCGGCGCCCACCCGGGCGGCGTGAACGGACCCAGCGGCGCCTCCGGGGCCGGTGACGCCGACGGGACCGGCAGCGCGCACGGGACCGGCGGCGCGAACGGAACCGGTGGCGCGGACGGGATCGGTGGCGCGGACGGGATCGGTGGCGCGGACGGGATCGGCGGCGCGAGTGGAACCGGCGGCGCCGACGGGGCCGGTGGAGCGGGCGGGACCGGAGGCTCGGTGACGGACCCGGGTGGACCCGGCCACGCGAGCGCCGGGCCGGATCCGGCCGCGACGAACGGCGTGCCGGTGGTCGGCGCGGCGCGGGCCCTGGCCGGGCTCCCGGCGGTCGAGCCGGACGCCGAACTGGACCGGTTCTGGCTGGCCCCGGTGGCGCTGCCGGACCGGCCGCCCACGCTCGCCACCGGCCCGGAGCTGCTGCTGCGCCAGCTCGGTCCGCCCGGGGCCGCGATCGGCGGGCCGGGCCTGGCCGAGCGGCTGCGCCGGGCGTACCGGGAGTTCAGCGGCGGCGAAGCCGAATCGCCCAGGGAGTTCAGCGGCGGCGAAGCCGCATCGCCCAGGGAGTTCAGCGGCGGCGAAGCCGCAGGCGAGCGTGGCGAGCGTTAAGAGGGGGCCCTTCCTCTACCGAATGCGTTAAGAAGGGGCCCTTCCTTACAGCAACCGGCGGCGGAAGCGCCACATCACCGCGGCGTTGGCGACGAGCACCACCGCGCAGATCGCCCCGGCCAGCCGTCCCACGAGCACTGTCATCGCCGGCAGCGAAGCCCACAGCACGATCGTCAACAGCATCATGTACCGGCCCCGGCGGCCCTTGATCCGGTTGTCCAACCGGGCGAAGAAACGTGGATCACTTTCCCGCAGACGGCGGGTGATCTGTTCGAACCTGCGCTGATCCTCTTGGCTGAGCATGGCGGTGCCTTCCCCTCACGGCTTCAGCGGTTCGGCGGCATACCCGGATCGGAGGCCGGTCACGCGCCGCTGCTGCTGCTGTTTCGCCGGACCGGACAGGCGTGGACGCACCCGCACCCAGACCTCAGCACACACTTATCCGTGCCTTAAGTTTCGCTGAGGTGGTGAACGCACCCGGCGGCGTCGTCGGTGTGCGAAACCTCGCATCCGGGCGGTCCGCGCCCGGGTCGGCCCTGCTCCCGAGGCCGCCGCCACTGCGCCGCCGCGACGGGCCCTGCCCGGCGGGCTTGAGCACCGTCTTAAGTGCGCTCAGGAGCGCGTTCGGCGTGCCTTGAGCGGCCGGGGCGGCATGGCTACTTTCCCGTTGCAACTCTCCGGCAACCGTCGCCGCCCCTGCGCCACCCGACCCCCCGGGTGGCAGGCATGCCGGCGCTCGAAGAAAACGGGATAGGTACATGGCCGACCTGAACGTGCCACCGCGTCGCCCCCGGGACGACCGCGGGTGGGACGGATACCAGCACCCCCATCCGGACGGGTACCGCGATCCGCACGCCGTGCCGTACGCCGGCGGCAGCCCCGCCCCGGGCCCGCAGTGGGTCGGGCCCAACGGCTTCGCCCCCGCCGCGCCGGCCCCCGCCGGCTACCCCCAACCCGGTGGCTACGCCCAGCCCGCCGGCGGGTACGGCCCGCCGCCCGGCGGCGGACTGCCCGACCTGGACGACGACGGCGACGAGGCCCCGACGCGGGGCCGCCGCCGCGCGCTCGCCACCCTCGGCGGCGCCGTGGTGGTCGCCGGTGGCGCCGCCCTGGCCCTGTCCCCGCAGGTGCGCGGCCTGTTCAGTGACGCCCCGGCCGGTGACGCCACCGGCACGGTCACCACCGACGGCAACGCGGCCCGGCCCAGCGGCCAGCAGCCGAGCACGGTACGGACCTACACCGAGCAGAACGAGAGCTACATGGGCTCCCGGGCCGGCGAGGCGCTCAAGCGCAACGCGCCGTCCGGCGGCCGGCTCTACGGCAGCCCGGCAGAGGCCGCCGCGGCGACCAAGGTGACTGTGAAGACGGTCCTCGCCAAGGACCCGATCCGGCACCTGTTGAGCCGGACCACCTTCGGTCCGACGACGAAGATGATGGCCGAGGTCAAGCGCGTCGGCATCGACGACTGGCTGCGTGAGCAGCTCCAGCCGGAGAAGATCGCCCCGACGAAGGCCGAGCTGAAGCTGGCCGAGCTGCAGTCGCTCAAGCTCAGCCCGACGCAGCTCCGCGACCAGCGCGAACAGCTCAACGAGAAGGGCGTGGACCCGGCCCGGGAGACGGTGGACGCCACCATCGCCCGGCAGATCTGGTCCGACCGGCAGCTGTTCGAGGTGATGGTCGACTTCTGGAACGACTTCCTGCACGTCGCCGCCGACTTCGACGGCGGGGAGAACTACCGCAACGCGTTCGACCGGGACGTCATCCGCAAGCACGCGCTGGGCAGCTACCCGGAGATGCTCGTCGCCGCGAACAAGCACCCGGCGCTGCTGCTCTACCTGAACCAGGTCGACTCGCGTAAGGACGCGGTGAACGAGAACCTGGCCCGGGAGAACCTGGAGCTGTACTCCGTCGGCGTCGACGGCGGCTACACCGAGAAGGACGTCCGCCAGGCCGCGCTGCTCCAGACCGGACGCGGTGTCGCCGACGGCAAGTACAAGTTCTTCGCCGAGCGGCACTACCTCGGCAAGGTGAAGATCCTCGGGTTCAGCCACGCCAACAACTCCGACGATCCGGTGGCCGCCGACAAGGTCATCGACTCGTACATCCGCTACATCGCGATGCACCCGTCGACCGCGCGGTACGTGGCACAGAACCTCGCCACCCGGTTCGTCTCGGACACCCCGCCGAAGTCGGTGGTGGACCGGCTGGCCAAGGCGTACACCACCAACAAGGGTCAGATCCGCCCGGTGCTGGCGACGCTGTTCAGCTCCTCGGAGTTCTGGGCCGCGGTCGGCCAGAAGGTACGCCGCCCGATGGAGTACCTGGTCGCCACGTACCGGGCGCTCGGCGTCTCGCCGGAGGCGGCCCCCGACTACTCCGGCGACAACCGGCGTACCCCGTTCGCGCAGGGCCTGCGGCAGATCCAGGACAAGATGCGCGAACTCGGCCAGTACCCGATGGGCAAGCCCACCCCGGACGGCTACGCCGACGTCTACCTGGCCTGGACCTCGGCCGGCACGATGATCGACGGCTGGAACGAGGCGGGCGACCTGATCGCCGGCTACCGCAAGCAGTTCACCTTCGCCAAGCCGGAGAAGCTGGTGGCGAAGCCGCCGGCCACCGCCGGGGCGTACGTGGACGCGCTGGCCCAGCGGCTGGTGCAGCAGAAGCTCAGCGCCAAGGAGAAGAAGCTGGTGCTCGCCGTGGCCGGTGTGTCCGAGAGCGCCAAGGTCGACGCCACCTTCAACGGGGCCATCGCCGCTGTCGCGCGGACGATCCTCGCGTCCCCCCAGCACCACCTCCGGTGAGGCATTCGATGGAGATGACCGTGAACCCGTACCCCCTGCACCCCGAATGCCCCGACCTGCGGCGGCTGGCCGACAACCCGGCCGAGGCGCTGCTGCGCGCGGAGGCGGACATCGTCGCGGCCGAGAACGCGGCCGAGGCCGACCGGTACCGCCGGCTGGAGGAGGTCGAGGAGGCGCAGCAGGACGGCCGGGGCGTCACCCGGCGTACCTTCGTGGCCGGCGCCGCCGCGACCGCGACCGCGCTGGCGACCGCGCAGTTCGTCACCACCTCGGCGTCGTTCGCCGCGACCAAGACCGGCACGCTGATCCACGTCTTCCTCTACGGCGGGCTGGACGGGCTGAGCCTGGTCGCGCCGGCCGACGACCCGGTGCTCGCCAAGGCGCGCCCCGACCTGCTGCTCGGCAACGACTCGCTGGCGCTGGCCCGCGGCTTCAAGCTGACCAGCGCGTTCGCGCCGCTGGAGAAGTGGCTCAAGGCCGGGCAGCTCGGCTTCGTGCCGGCCGTGTCCGACCCGCGGCTGTCCCGCAGCCACTTCCAGGCCGCCGACGCCTGCAACCTGGGCGGCCTGCCGGGTGAGACCGGCGGCCGGGGCTGGCTGGACAGCCTGGTCGACTCGCTCGGCAAGGGCACCGCGTTCCGCAGCGTCGGCATCGGCAGCACGCTGCCCCGCTCGCTGGTCGGCGTGAACGGCGCGATCTCCCTCAACAGCGTCGGCGACCTGCGGCTCAACGGCGACGACAAGTTCCGGGCGGCCACCGAGAAGGCGATCCGCGGCCTGTTCACCGGCATCAACCACCCGGTCGAGGAGGCGGTGCAGGAGGGCATGGGCGCGCTGGCCACCGCCCAGAAGCTCGCCGCCAAGCCGTACGCCGCCGCCGAGGGCGTCCAGTACCAGGGCGTCGGGAACGCGTTCAAGCAGCTCGCCCAGCTCATCAAGGGCGGCGCGAACGTGCGGGTGGCAACTGTCGGCATGGGCGGCTACGACACCCACGAGAACCAGGGCACCCGCGAGGGCGGCCAGCTCTGGCGGCGGCTCAACGAGCTGGCGAACGCGATGGCCGCGTTCTTCACCGACCTGGGCGACCGGTCGGCGGACGTGACCATCATGGTGTCCAGCGAGTTCGGCCGGCGTGTCGGCTCGAACGGCGGCGGCACCGACCACGGGCACGGCGGCGTGGTCACCGTGCTGTCCGGCCGCAAGCTCGCCGGTTCGCTGCTCGGCACCTGGAACGGGCTGGACAAGCTGGACAGCGGCGACGTGCCGGAATACAACAACATGTTCAACGTCTACGGATCCGTCGCGCAGGGCCGCTTCGGCCTGACCACCGCCCAGGTGGACAAGGTCTTCCCCCGGCAGAAGTTCACCCCGGTCAAGATCTACGCGTGACGTACCAGGACACCCGCGCCGCCGGCCGCCGTACCGGGCATCCCGCCCCGTACGGCGGCCGTCCGGCTGCCCCCGTACCCCCGGGTCGTCCGCGCCGCGGACCCGGCGGCCGGCGTGCGCTCGCCGCGGTCTTCTGGCTGGGCCTGGTCGCCGCGGTCCTGCCGTGGTGGCTGGACACCCCGGCCGGTTCGCTCGCCGACACCGCCGACCTGCTCACCGCGGGCGGGCGGATCACCGGCCTGATCGCCGGCTACCTGCTGCTGGTGCAGGTGCTGATGATGAGCCGGCTCGGCGTGCTGGAACGCGCGCTCGGCGGCGAGCGGATCTCCCGGCTGCACCGGGACCTCGGTGCGACGCTGCTGGTGGCGGTGCTCGCGCACATGTCGCTGCTGGTGGTCGGCTACTCGCGGCAGGAACGCAAGACGGTGCTCGGCGAGGTCGGCGCGCTGCTGACCGACTACGAGGACATGGTCTCCGCGTTCGTCGCCGCGGGCATCCTGGTCGCCGTCGCGTTCACCGCGGTACGCGCCGTGCGCCGCCGCCTGCCGTACGAGTTGTGGCACCTGCTGCACGCGGCCAGCTACCTCACGCTGCTGCTCGGCTACGCGCACCAGTTCAGCAACGGCGCACAGCTCTACGAGCCCGGCCCGGTGCGTACCGGCTGGATCGCCGCCTACCTGCTGGTCGTGGCCGCGCTGGTGTGGGGCCGGGTGCTCGCGCCGCTGATGTTCAACCTGCGGCACCGGCTCCGCGTGGCCGACGTGGTGGCGGAGAGCCCGGACACCGTCTCGGTCTACCTGACCGGGCAGCGGCTCAACCAGATCGACCTGCTCGGCGGGCAGTTCTTCCGCTGGCGCTTCCTCAACCCCGGCTGCTGGTGGCAGTCGCACCCGTTCTCCGTCTCCGCCGCCGCGAACGACCGCTGGCTGCGGATCACCGTCAAGGTCGTCGGCGGGTACACCGCCGAGCTGCGCGACCTCACGCCCGGCACCCGGGTCTGGGCGCAGGGCCCGTCGGGCACGTTCACCGCCGCGCACCGCACCCGGGAACGGGCGCTGCTCATCGCCGGGGGCAGCGGCATCGCGCCGCTGCGGGCGATGCTTGAGGAACTGCCGCCCGGCGCGGCGCTGATCTACCGGGCGCGTACCCCCGCCGACGTCCTCCTGCACCAGGAGCTGGACTGGCTCGCGCAGGCCCGGCAGACCTCCGTCTGGTACGTCGTCGGCCGCCGCGACGACCCCGGCCCCCGCCAGGTGATGAACCCCGAGGGCCTGCGCCGCCTCGTGCCCGACCTGACCCGCCGTGACGTCTACCTGTGCGGCCCCGGCGGCCTGGTCGACGAGGCGGTCGCCGCGCTGCGGGCGGCGGGCGTGCCCCGCCGCCAGATCCACCTGACCGCGTTCGAGCTGTAGGAGAGGCACCGCCCATGCGTCGCGCGCTGCTCGCGATCACCGGCCTGGCCGCCGGCACCACCGCACTGGTGGTGCTCAAGGGCGCGCCCGGCGCCGGGCAGGCCACGCCGGACGTACCGGCCGCGCTGGCCCCGGTCGTGCCCGGTGGTTCGGCCGCGCCGGAGCCGCCGTCGCCCACCGGCTCCGCACCCGCTTCCACCCCGGCGGGAACGCCCCGGGCCTCGGCGAAGCCGACGGCCAAGCCCAGCGCCGACCGCAGCGCGGCCAGCCGGGGCGGCACCCGCACCCGCACCACGCCGGCCGCGCCCCGGACCACCACCAGCGCGCCGAAGGTCACCACCCGCACGGTGACCGGGCCGTCGGTCACCTACGAGTACGGCTCGCTCCAGGTCCGGATCACGCTCAGCGGCAGCCGCATCGTCGACGCCACGGCGATCGGACTGCCACTGGGCGGGCAGTCCGGGCAGCGCAGCGACGACGTGCAGGCCCGCTACAGCGGCACCTCCGGCGAGGTGGTGGCCCGGCAGAGCGCCAACCTGAGCACCGTGTCCGGTGCGACCTACACCAGCACCGCGTACAAGCAGTCGTTGCAGGCCGCGCTGGACAAGGCGTGACCGTCCCGGCCGGTGCCGGTGCCGGTGCCGGTGCCGGCGCCGCCGCCGTCGTCGGTCCCGGTCCGTCCGCCCGGCGCGGCCTGCGCCGGGTCGAGCACGTCATGGGTACGGCGATCAGCCTCGACCTGGCCGACGACCTGCCCCCGGAGACCCTGCACGAGCTGGCCGAGGACACGTTCGGCTGGCTGCGCGAGGTGGACGCGCGGTTCAGCACCTACCGGGACGACAGCGAGGTGTGCCGGGTCGACCGGGGCGAGCTGCGGACCGCGGACGCCTCCGCCGACCTGCGGGCCGTGCTGGCTGCCTGCGCCGACCTGTGGACCGCCACCGACGGCTTCTTCGACGTGTACGCGACGGGCCGGCTCGACCCGTCCGGCTACGTCAAGGGCTGGGCGGCGCAGGTCGCCTCGGACCGGCTGGTGGCCGCCGGCGCGCCGAACCACTGCGTGAACGCGGGCGGCGACGTGCGGGTACGCGGCCACGACGCGGCCGGGGAGCCGTGGCGGATCGGGGTGCGGCATCCCTGGGACGCGGCGGCGACCTGCCTGGTGCTGACCGGCACCGACCTGGCGGTCGCCACCTCGGGCGTGTACGAGCGCGGCCACCACGTACTGGACCCGCGCCGGGGCGTACCGGCGACCGGTCTGCGCTCGGTGACAGTGGTGGGCCCGGACCTGGGCGTAGCGGACGCGTACGCGACGGCGGCGGTGGCAATGGGCGAACCCGGCCTCACCTGGCTGGACCGCCTACCGGCGCCTTGGCAGCACGCCGTGGTGACGGACGACGCCCACCAGCACCACTCCCGCACCCTCCCGTCTCGCTGACCCACCCCGCCCTCTCGCCCTCACCCCGCCCCTCACCCGGTTGATCATGAAGTTGGCGGCACCGCCGCCCGGCGTGTCGCACCGCCAACTTCATGATCAACGGTTCAGGTCATCGCGCAGGCCCACGACTACGCCCGCCGGGTGCGTCGGGCTGGGCGCGGACGGTGTCCCGGCCCGCGCTCCGGTGCCGGCCCTCCTGCCCGTGCCTCCGGGCCGGCCCCGGCCCGGCCCGCCTCCGGCCCCCCTCGGTGCGGTGATCAAGGGGAGTTTGTGTCCTCTGGAGCGTCCTGGAGCGGACACAAGCTCCTTGATCACCGGCGGTGGGCGGGAGTGGGGCGGTTGAAGCGGGGAGGGAGGGGAGAGACGGGGGTCAGCGGAGGGGGCGGTGGAGGATGGCGGGGCGGGACCCCGTCGGGCGGGGTCGGCCGGGGCGGACGCCCAGCGGCCGGGTGAAGGCCCACGGGTGCACGCGACGGCGGGGCCGCGCCGGCTCGGTACCGCCGGTGTGGCGGGCAGCGTCGTCCCTGGACATGGTCAAACCCCCGCTCTGGCGCACACGCGCCCTCGCCAGGGACAACGAGTCCGGTGCCGGGGAGGTCGCTGTCGGCCACCCGTCCGGGTCACCGGACCCGCCGTGACCAGCGAGAACGCCCGGCACCGGGCACGCGCTGCGGCGGCACCGGGTGGGTGCTGGGAAGTCAGCGGCCCCGGCGGGGCAGCGGGAGGTGACCGGGGAACAGGTCGGCGCCGAGCGTCACGCCGGCCGCCCGTAACGCGGCGATCAGCGCGTTCTGCACCAGGTAGGAGTCGGGGAGCTGCCAGCGGGCCTGCTCCGGAGCGACCACCCAGCGCACCGTCCCCTCGGGCAGCCGGGTCGGCGGGGCGGGGATCCACGAGCCGGGTCCGTGGCGTACCACGTGGAAGCAGTGCTCCAGCTCGGGCCGCAGCGGGTCGCCGGGACGGACCAGGAACATCCAGCGGCCGGTCGGGGTGACCAGCGCCGGCCCGCGTACGCCGAAGCCGGCGGGATGGGTGGCGACCGCGTCCAGGACCTGCCGGCCCAGGTGGGCGGCGACCTCCAGGACGTCGAAGGCGCGGCCGGTGGGCAGCAGGATGCCGTGCGGGCGGCTGCGCCACCAGGTGGCCACCCGGACCGGGTCGGCGCTGGCGGCGTGCTCCCAGTCCTCCAGCGCCGGGTGGCAGCCCACAGTGGGACAGCCGGCCCGGCCGCAGACGAACCGGCTGTTGGCCAGGCAGGCGCCCGGGGTGACCGGCCAGTCGTGCAGCGCGTACCGCACCGCGATCCGGCGCAGCCGGACCCGTTCCAGCGGCGACAGGTGAGCGACGCGCGGTCGGACGTTCCTCCACATGTCTGTCGTCCCCTCTGGTCCCGCCGAACCGTCCACGAGCCGGACCGTCCACGAACCGAGACCGTCCACAAGCCACACGTCGAAAGCCGTCACTGCCGTAACCCACGCTCGTTGAGGTGACTAACGGTCGGTGCAACTTGCACGAAAACTACGAGAACTGGCTGGACGGTGGACGCACAACCTGTGCGATCGGCGCGAGCCTGAGGGACGTGGGGGGACCGGTCGGCGCCGTGAGGGGGAGGGAGCGGGAATGGACGAACTGCCCATAGGCCGGCGGGTGGCGTACTGGCGGAGCCGCCGCAAGATGTCCCAGCAGGTCTTCGCCGACCGGCTCGGCAAGTCCAAGAGCTGGGTGGACAAGGTGGAGCGCGGCGTCCGCCGGCTGGACAAGTTCTCCGTGCTCTACGAGATCGCCGACATCCTCCAGATCGACGTGCAGTTGCTGCACGGCAAGGACCCGGAGCGGCGTACCGACGCGCTCAACTGCATCGACCAGGTCGAGGTGGAGGAGATCCGCACCGCCCTGGAGCGGTACGACTCGATGAGCGCCTACTTCGACGCGGCGCCCTACCCCCCGCCGCTGGCAGACATGCGCAAGGCCGTGAACCACGCCTGGCTCACCTACCAGTACGGCCGGTACGGCATGCTCACCCGCGCGCTGCCCAAGCTGCTGCGCGACGCCCAGGCCGCGGACGCCGGCTACGCCGCCGGCGACCAGGTGCGCGAGGCCGCCCACCTGCTCGGGCAGGTCTACCAGATCGCCTCCTCGGTGCTGCGCAAGCTCGGCGAGTGCGACCTCGCCTGGCTCGCCGCCGACCGGTCGATGGCGGTGGCCCAGCGGGCCGACGACCCGCTGCTGGCGGGCATCGCCACCACACGGGTCTGCAACGCGCTCGTCGCGATGGGCCGCCCCCGCCCGGCGCTGGAGCTGAACGTCCGCATCGCGGGCCGGCTCGCGCCCGGCGGCGACAACGACGTCCGGCCGGAACGGCTCTCCGTGTACGGCATGCTGCTGCTCCAGGGTGCGATGGCCGCGGCCCGGATCGGCGACTCGGCGACAGTGGACGACCTGCTCACCGGCGCCGACGAGGCGGCGAAGCTGCTCGGCGGCGACCACAACCACTACTGGACCTCCTTCGGGCCGACCAACCTGGAGCTGCACCGCGCGGCGGCGGCGGTCGAGCTGGGCGACGGCGGCCGGGCGGTGGAGACCCACATGCGCCTGTCCGAGCCCGCGTTCAACGCGCTGCTGCCGGAGCGGCGCGCGCACCACCTGCTCGACCTGGCCCGGGGCTACTCCCAGATCGGTGACGTCGCCAACGCCGGGGACATGCTGCTGCGCGGTGACCGGCTCGCGCCCTCCGAGATCCGGTGCCGGCCGATAGCGCACGAATTGATGTCCGAGATTCTCCGTCGCACACGTGGTGCGCCGCCTCCGCCGATCGCGGAGTTGGCTGAGCACATGGGAGTCGGAGTATGAGCGGTCCGGAGACCGCGAACGGGCACCAGCGGGTGCTCTACGTCATCGCCTGCGGTTCGCCGCTGGCCCGTCACGTCGGCCGGCTGGTCGACCTCGCCCAGCGGGAGGGCTGGACGGTCTGCGTGGTCACCACGCCGGACGGCGCGAAGTTCGTCGACCGGACGGAGCTGGCCCGGCAGACCGGCCATCCGGTCCGTACGCACTACAAGAACCCGGGCGACCCGGACGTGCTGCCCCCGGCCGACGCCATGCTGGTGTGCCCGGCCACCGTCAACACGATCAACAAGTGGGCGGTCGGCATCACCGACACCCTGGCGCTCGGCCTGCTGATCGAGGCGCAGGGGATGGGGGTCCCGATCGCTGCCGTCCCGTACACGAACGTGGCGATGGCCGCGCACCCGGCGTTCCGGGCCAGCCTCGACCGGCTGGGGCAGTGGGGCGTCCGGGTGGTCTTCGGCGACCACGTCGTACGCCTGCACCCGCCCGGCACGGGGGAGCGGCGCGCGGACGCCTTCCCCTGGGACGCCGGCCTGGCCGCCCTGCGCGGCGCGGACCGGCCGGTCGCCCCGGTCGGCTGAGGGCAGGATGGGCACGGCCCTCGGCGACGCCGGGGGCCTCGCCCGGCGACGGTCGGCGTGTACCGGCCCGGACGCCGGTAAGCTGGCCGCCCGTGAGCACAACCGTCGCCGACGTCGTGGCTGCCCTGGACCGCCGTTATCCGCCCGCCTGGGCCGAGGAGTGGGACCGCGTCGGCCTGGTGGTGGGCGAGCCCGACCACCCGGTACGCCGGGTCGCCTGCGTGGTGGACGTGGTCCCGGAGACCGTGGACGAGGCGCTCGACGCCGGCGCGGACATGATCGTCGCGCACCACCCGCTGTTGCTGCGCGGCGTCTCCTCGGTGGCCGCCACCACGTACAAGGGCCGGATCGTGCACCGGTTGATCAAGGCGGACGTCGCGCTGCACGTGGCGCACACGAACGCCGACGTGGCCGACCCGGGGGTGTCCGACGCGCTGGCCGCCCGGTTCGGGCTGACCGGGCTGCGCCCGCTGCACCCGCCCCGCCCCGGCTCGCCCGCCGCCGGGCCCGGCCGGGGCATCGGCCGTATCGGTGAGCTGCCCACCCCGATGACGCTCGCCGAGCTGACCCGGCTGGCCGCCGCCGTGCTCCCGGTCACCGCCTGGGGAGTTCGCGCCGCCGGGGATCCCGGGCGTATGGTTCGTACCCTCGCCGTCAGCGGCGGCTCGGGGGACGGCTTCCTCGCCGAGGCGACCGCGGCCGGGGTGGACGCGTTCCTCACCGCGGACCTGCGCCACCATCCGGCCGGGGAACACCTCGCCGCCGGCGGCCCGGCGCTGCTGGACGCCGCCCACTGGGCGACGGAGCGACCCTGGCTGGACGACCTGGCCGCCTGGCTGGCCGCCGAGCTGGACGTCGAGACCGTGGTGTCCGACCTGGACACCGACCCGTGGACCGTGCACGCCGACTCGCCCCGGCCGGACGACAAGGAGCCCCGACGTGAAGGCTGACCCGAAGGTGCAGCGCCGCCTGCTCGACCTCCAGGCGATCGACACCGCGCTGGCCCAGCTCGCGCACCGCCGCCGCACCCTGCCGGAGCACGCCGAGCTGGAGGCCCTGGCGCGTGAGCTGTCCGCGCTGGAGGACGAGCGGGTCCGCGCCCAGGTGGCGGTCGACGACCTGGACCGGGACATCGCCCGGATCGAGAAGGACGTCGACCAGGTGCGGGCGCGCAAGAGCAAGGACGAGGCCCGCCTGGCCTCGGGCAGCGGCCCGGCCCGGGAGCTGGAGGCGATCCAGCACGAGCTGGTCTCGCTGAACCGCCGGCAGAGCGACCTGGAGGACGCCGAGCTGGAGCTGATGGAGCAGCGGGAGACCGCGCAGGGTGTGCTCGACGGCATCGAGAGCCGGCTCGCGGAGGCCCGCGAGCGCCGTGCCGCGACCGAGCAGCGCCGCGACGAGACCCTGGCGGAGATCGCCAAGGAGGAGGAGTTCAAGCGCACCGCCCGCCAGCCGCTCGCCGGTGACCTCCCGGCGGACCTGATCGGCCTCTACGACAAGATCCGCGAGGACACCGGCATGGGTGCCGCGCTGTTCACCGGTGGCCGCTGCGGCGGCTGCCGGCTGGAGATGTCCGGCGCCGACCTGGCCCGCATCCGCAAGGCCGACCCGGAGGACGTGGTCCGCTGCGAGGAGTGCCGGCGGATCATGGTCCGGACCAACGAGTCGGGACTGTAGCCGTCGTGGCGGTGCGCGCGGTGGTGATCGAGGCCGACGGCGGCTCCCGGGGCAACCCCGGTCCGGCCGGCTACGGCGCCGTGGTCCGGGACCCGGAGACCGGTGAGGTGCTGGCCGAGCGGTCCGAGTCGATCGGTACGGCGACGAACAACGTGGCCGAGTACCGGGGCCTGATCGCCGGGCTGGAGGCCGCCGCCGAGCTGGGCGCGTCCGAGGTCGAGGCGCGGATGGACTCCAAGCTGGTCGTCGAGCAGATGTGCGGCCGCTGGCAGATCAAGCACCCCGGGCTGCGTCCACTCGCCGCCCAGGCGGCCGGGCTGGTCAGCCGCTTCGCCGCCGTACGGTTCACCTGGATCCCCCGGGAGCACAACCGCCACGCCGACGCCCTGGCCAACGCGGCCATGGACGCGGCCGCGTCCGGCGCCGCGCCTGCGGCCGCCCCCGCTGAGGTCGAGGCGCGGGAGGCGGCTGTCGTCCGGGCCACCGGCACCGACCCGGCCACCACGCCCGCCTCCTGGGAGCCGCGGCCGACCGAGGAGGCCACCCGGCTCATCCTGGTGCGGCACGGCGAGACCGAACGCACCGTGCAGAAGCGCTACTCCGGCCGGGGCGACGTGCCGCTCACCGAGCGCGGCCGGGCCCAGGCCCGGGCCACCGCCGCCCGGGTGGCCGCGCTGGCGCCGTCCGTCGCGGCAGTGGTCAGTTCCCCGCTGTCGAGGTGTACGGCCACCGCCGAGGCGGTCGCCGCGCAGGTCGGAAACCCGCCGGTACGCACCGATGACGACCTGATCGAGTGCGACTTCGGGGCCTGGGAGGGGCACACGTTCGCCGAGGTACGCGAGGGCTGGGCGGCCGAGCTGGACGCCTGGCTCGCCTCCACCCGGGTCGCGCCGCCGAAGGGCGAGTCGTTCGTGACTGTCGCCGAGCGGACCGGGCGAGCGGTCGACCGGCTGCGGTCGGCGTACCCGGGGGAGACGGTAGTGGTGGTCTCCCACGTCTCGCCGATCAAGCTGGTGCTGCGCGACGCGCTCGCCGCCGGCGACGCGTTCCTGCACCGGCTCTACCTGGACACGGCGGGCATCTCGGTGCTGGACCTGTACCCGGACGGCGGCGTCGCGGTCCGCTCGGTCAACGACACCTCGCACCTCACGGACGTCTGACGGCCGCTCGGCGCATGCCGGCGGCCGTTCGGCGCATCGACATCACCCGATCGTACGTGACCCCCGTCACAGGGTCGTAGCCTCCGGCCGTCACACGGTCCGCTACGAATGCCCGGAGGGTGTCACATGGCCGCACCGGAACCGGAGGCGCTCGACACGGCGCGATCCAGGGCGAAGGACAAGAGTCCCTGGAACTGGTTGCTCTTCATCCCGATCGTGGTGCCGCTGATCCCGGCACTGTTCAACGCCGACTCGCCCCGGCTGTTCGGCTTTCCGCGTTTCTACTGGCTGCAACTGGCCTGGATCCTGCTGGGCGTCGGCACCACCACGCTGGTCTACCAGATGACCAAGAAGCGAGGTGACCGGTGAGCGCGAGGAGTGAGCCGGGCCTGGGAGCCCCGCAGTCGCGAACGAAGGGGGCATAGTGATGTGGCCGGACCACCTCACCGAGATCATCGTCTTCACACTGCTGTTCCTGCTGGTCAGCGCCATGGGCTTCGTGGCGGCCCGGTGGCGCAGACCCACCGACATGGCCCACCTGGACGAGTGGGGGCTGGGTGGCCGCAGCTTCGGCGGCTGGATCACCTGGTTCCTGGTCGGCGGTGACCTCTACACCGCGTACACGTTCGTGGCGGTCCCGGCGCTGATCTTCGGGGCCGGCGCGGCGGGTTTCTTCGCGGTGCCGTACACGATCGTCATCTACCCGCTGGTGTTCCTGGTGCTGTGCCGGCTCTGGTCGGTCTCGCACCGGCACGGGTTCGTCACCCCCGCCGACTTCGTCCGCAACCGGTTCGGCTCGCCGATCCTGGCGCTGCTGGTCGCCATCACCGGCATCGTCGCCACCATGCCGTACATCGCGCTGCAACTGGTCGGCATCGAGGCGGTGCTCAAGACCATGGGCGTGACCGGGGACAGCGCGCTGGCCCGGCACCTGCCGATCATCATCGCGTTCGCGATCCTGGCCGCGTACACCTACCAGTCCGGGCTGCGCGCGCCCGCGCTGATCGCGTTCGTCAAGGACTCGCTGATCTACATCGTGATCCTGGTCGCGGTGATCTGGCTGCCGTACAAGCTCGGCGGCTGGGGTGCCATCTTCGACGCGGCCGACGCGAAGTTCCAGGCGTCACCCGCGCCCGGCGACGGCATCCTGCTCAACCAGAACAACCAGCTCCAGTACGTGACGTTGGCGTTCGGCTCGGCGCTGGCGCTGTTCCTCTACCCGCACAGCATCACCGGCGTGCTGGCCAGCCGGAACCGCGACGTGATCAAGCGGAACATGTCCGCGCTGCCCGCGTACAGCCTGCTGCTGGGTTTGATCGCGCTGCTCGGCTACATGGCCATCGCGGCGAACGTGAAGCCGCTGCCGGGCGCGAAGGAGGGCACCACCGACGGCAACACGGTGGTGCCGCTGCTGTTCGACCAGCAGTTCCCGGACTGGTTCGCCGGGGTCGCGTACGCGGCCATCGGCATCGGCGCCCTGGTGCCCGCGGCGATCATGTCGATCGCGGCGGCGAACCTGTTCACCCGCAACATCTACAAGGAGTACCTGAAGCGGGACGCCACCCCCGCGCAGGAGGCGAACGTCTCGAAGATCACCTCGCTGGTGGTGAAGGTCGGCGCGGTGGCCTGCATCGTCTTCCTCGACCCGCAGTTCTCCATCGACCTCCAGCTCATCGGCGGCGTGATCATCCTCCAGACGCTGCCGGCTGTGGCGCTGGGCCTCTACACCCGCTGGTTCCACAGGGGCGCGCTGATCGCCGGCTGGGTGGCCGGCATGGGGCTGGGCATGTGGATGCTCTACCAGATCGGCAACCCGGCGACCGGGAAGAAGCACTTCGCCGGGTCGGCGTTCCCGCTGGAGAAGTTCGGCTTCGACACGCCGAAGACCATCTACGTGGGCATCGTGGCGGTGCTGGTGAACCTGGTGGTGGCCGCGCTGCTCACGCTGGTGCTGCGCGTCGCGAAGGTGGCCGACGGACCCGACCACACCACGCCGGACGACTACTTCGCCGACGAGGGTGACCCGCGCGTGACGGCCACCGCCGATCGCGCCGACTCCGCGCGGGAACCGGTGGCGTGAAAGGAAGGGCCCCTTATTAACGCATTCTGCATAATAAGGGGCCCTTCCTAACACCTCAGCGGCGACGGTTGCGTGCGTCGAGTGCCTCGTTGAGACGGTGCAACATGTCCGCGAGCGTCTCCCGGTCCGCCTCGGGCCAGGCGGCGAGGATGTCGCCGTACAGCCGGGTGCGGGCCGCCCGGACGGCGGCCATCCGCTGGAGCCCGGCCGCCGTCGCGGAGATCACCGTGCCGCGCCCGTCGGCCGGGTCGGGGGTACGCGAGATCAGCCCGTCGCGCTGGAGCGCGGAGACCTGCCGGGTGACAGTCGAGCCGTCCAGGTTCAGCCGCGCGGCGAGCGCCGACACGTTCTGCGGGCCGGCCGCGTCCAGGTGCCGCAGGATCACGTACGCGGCGCGGTCCAGCAGCCGGTGCTCCATCGTGCCGGTGCCCCGGCGGGTGGCCTCACCCAGCCGCATCAGCAACGCGACCTCGGTTTCGATCCGGCCGAGGGTGACCTCGGTGGCGTGGACGTCCTCACTCATAGCTGTATGATACAAGGAAAATACCTGTACGATACAGCTATCTGGGAGGTTGCGGAGTGGATCGCCGATCCGAGCCCAACCGCAGTGCCATCTACGCCACCACGCTCGTCGCGTTCCTCGCCATCGCCGGCATCGCCGTGGTCGACCCGATCCTGCCCGCCATCGGCGAGGCGATCGGCGTCACCGCCTGGCAGGTCGAGCTGCTCTTCACCGCGTACATCGCGGTCATGGCCGTCGGGATGATCCCGGCGACGCTCGCCAGCGGGCGGTTCGGCTTCAAGCCGGTGCTCGTCACCGGCGTCTCCGTCGTCGGCCTGGCCGCGATCCTGGCCTCGTTCAGCAACGACATCGTGCAGCTCTCCGTGCTGCGCGGCGTCTGGGGCCTCGGCAACGCGATGTTCTTCGCCACCGCCATGGTGGTGCTGGTCAACCTGGCGAACGACAGGGAATGGGTGGTCGGCCTGTTCGAGACCGCGCTCGGTCTCGGCTTCGCCGTCGGCCCGCTGATCGGCGGCCTGCTCGGCGAGGTGAGCTGGCGGCTGCCGTTCTTCGTCTGCGGCGTGTTCATGGTGCTGGCGCTCGGCGTGGCCGCCCGCAAGCTGCGCGAACCCGCTCACAAGCAACAGCCGGTACGCCTCGGCCAGATCTTCGCCACCTACCGCAGGCCCGCGTTCGTGACGCTGTGCGTGGTGACCGCCGCGTACAACTTCGTCTTCTTCGTCGTGCTCGGCTACACGCCGCTGTTCCTGCGCCTCGACGTCATCCCGCTGGGCCTCGCCTTCACCGGCTGGGGCCTCGGCCTGGCCGCCGGCATCCTGCTCATCGGGCACCGGCTGGCCCACCGCATCGGCGCGGTGCAGACAGTCGGCGTCGCCCTGCTCGGCCTGCTGGTCTGCATGGTCCTGTTCGCCACCTCGACCGGCACCGCCATGTCGCTCGTCGTCCTGGTCGTGTCCGGCCTGTTCATGGGCCTCGCAAACGCCAACCTGACCGACCTGGCGCTCGGGCTCGGCTCCGGCGACCGACGCGTCGCCACCGGCGCGTTCAACCTGGTCCGCTGGGGCGCCGCCGCGCCCGCGCCGATCATCTCCGGCAAGCTGGCCGAGCACAGCCTCGCGCTGCCGTTCTGGGTCGGCTTCGGTGTGCTCGCCGCCGGCGTGCTCGCCTACCTCGCGTTCGGTCACCTGATGGCGGCCGGCTACGGCGAACGGGTCATCTGGAACCGGGCCGCCCGCCGGGCCGAGCACGCCCCGGAGGAGCCGGTGGGGGAGGCGTACTGACCGCTCGGTCAGTTCAGCGCGCGCGACAGCAGGTAGAGACCGATGACGGTGCCGAACACCACGATGACCGTCTTCAACACCACCTGCGGAAGCCGGCGGGCAAGCCGCGCGCCCGCGTACCCCCCGAACAGGGTGGCCGGCGCGACCACCGCGACGGCCGCCCAGTTCACCGGGCCGAACAGGGCGAACACCACGAGCGTGGTCAGCCCCACCACGGCCGAGAGCAGGTTCTTCACCGCCGACACCCGGGCCAGCGTCGCGTCCAGCACCAGCGCCAGCCCGGCCACCAGCATCACCCCGAGCGCCGCGCCGAAGTAGCCGCCGTACACAGTGCCGACCGCGACCATGGTCTGCACCGTGACGGTACGGCGGCGCGCGCTCAGCCGCTCCGGATGGCCGACCAGCCGGCGCAGCGGATTCTGGAACGCCAGTACGGCCGTCGCGCCAAGCACCAGGAACGGCACCACCAGCTCGAACGCCCGAGCCGGCGTGGCCAGCAGCAGCGCGCACCCGGCGATCGTGCCGAGTACCGCGGTGGGCAGCAGCGACCAGAGCTCCCGCCCGCGCGGCAGGTCCATGCGGCTGCCCGCCACGCTCGCCACGTACCCGGGGAAGACCGACACGGAGTTGGAGACGTTCGCCGCCACCGGTGGCAGGCCCGTGGCGATCATCGCCGGGAACGTGATCAGGGAGCCGCCACCGGCCACCGCGTTGACTGTGCCCGCGGCGAGACCGGCGGCGAGCAGAAGCGCGGCGTCGGAGAGATCCATGGTCCCCCGAGGCTAGTCGGTCCGGTTCCCGGGCCGGGTGGTGGCCGGGCGGGCTGGTGGGCGCGGCGGATGGCCGGCGCGGCGCCAGCTCGGGGAAGTGGCTGAATCGAGGGCCGGTTGATGCCACCATCTCCCCGAAGTGGCGCGCGCACCCTGGTGGGCCGGGGCGGAAATGGGCGCGGCGGGTGCGTCGTTAGGATGAGGGCGCGACGGACGAGTCGACCGGGCGGTCGCGTCGACGGGCTCCGGCCCGTCGCCGAGGAACGTCCGGACTCCACAGGGCAGGGTGGTTGCTAACGGCAACCCGGGGTGACCCGCGGGACAGTGCCACAGAAAACAGACCGCCGGCCCGTAACGGGACGGTAAGGGTGAAACGGTGGGGTAAGAGCCCACCAGCACCCCGGGTGACCGGGGTGGCTCGGTAAACCCCACCCGGAGCAAGGCCAAGAAAGGGCCGTCACCGCAAGATGACGACCCGCGCAGACGCTTGAGGGCTGCCCGCCCGATGTCTGCGGGTAGGCCGCTGGAGCCTGCCGGCAACGGCAGGCCGAGATGGATGGCCGCCGCCGGTGCGCCTTCGGGCGTACCGGGCACAGAATCCGGCGTACAGGTCGACTCGTCCGTCGCCCACCAGCTCAGAGCCGTGATCATGGCTCTCTGGTTCTATGTTCGGGCACAGATGCCATAACGCTCAGAAGACAGCCATCGCGCTCCACCCACCGACGTCATCCACGCCGCCTGGAACGCCACAGGTGCCACAACCCTCGGGAGACACCCACGACGTTCCACCGAGCAGTCCCGGGGTTGGACTGGCGCGGCAGCCGGAAGCCCTGACGGACGACCTGGTCGAGCCGCTGGCTTCCGTAGCGGTCTTGGTGGTCCCATTCGTGGATGAAGTGGGACGAGTGCGTGCCTGAGCTGCTGGCGCACCTGGGAGATATGGGCCTGGTCGGGCTGGTCAAGATTGACGGGGAGCGGGAGCGCAAGCCCTGGACCGTGGTGATCTCGGGTCAGCGGCTCGATGGTGCGTCGATCAGGGTTGACGGCCACAGCCTCGACTACTGCCTGAAGCATGCGGTCGCCGCGCTTCACGAGCGCTTCCCGGACGAACTCGCGCTGAACTGAGCTCTGGCTGTGGGGCGGTGTCTCAGCGGCTGTCGGCGGCTCACCGCCCAGGCCGGCGAGGCCGAGTTCCTGCTGTCCCAAGGGGCGCCACAGCGCTGTCGTTACGTCGCTACTCACGTCGCCCCCGCTGCCGTGGTCGGTCGTGATATCGGACAGTACCGCCTGTTCAGCTTGAGGTGTGCGGATGACCGCGCCGACCCTGCTCGGCCTCGCATGGCGCTACCTTGTTCGGTGGACGTGCTCAAGGAGATCGCCGCCGAGTACGGCGTCTGCGTGCGCCCTCTGCCATACGCCGGACGCATCTCGACACCGGCCTGACCGAGGTCATCGACCTGCCCTGCGGGGCGACCCGGGAAGACAAGTGCGCGCCGTGCGCGAAGAAGAACCGCCGGCTGCGGCAGGCGCAGATTCGGGAGGGCTCAGTCGAACTCCTCGACGTACTCCTCGGTCGGGCCCAGCTCGGGGGCGTCCCGCAGCTCCAGGACGGTGCCCAGCCGGTCGGTCTCCAAGACGACGACCGTGTTCTCACCGGCGTGCAGCAGTGGCGCGGGGCAGTAGAGCGTCACCTGCGGGCCGATGTCCCAGTAGCGGCCGAGCAGGAACCCGTTGACCCAGACCATCCCGTGCACCGAGCCGGGGAGGGCCAGGAAGGTGTCGGCCGGCGTGTCGACGTGCACGGTCGCGACCGCGAAGCCGGCGGCCGTGCGGGCCGGCCCGGCGCCGGTCGCGCGGAACAGGTCGGCCGAGGTCCAGTCGGGCAGCGCGATCGCGGCGCTGGCCCAGCCGTGCACGATGCGGCGGTCCACGAGGACCGGTCCGAGCAGGCCCTTGTGCTGACCGATCAGCGGGCCGTAGTTGATCCGGCCGAGGTTCTCCACCAGGATTTCCAGGCGTACGACAGCGCCGGTGCCGTGGACCCGCAGCGTCGGGTGCGCGGCGTCGGCCACCCCGAGGGGTACGCCGTCGACGAGGACGACTGCCCGGTCGCGTACGTCGTTCAGGACGATCGTGTGCTCGCCGGGTGGGATTCGCGGGTGGGCGGTGTGCAGGACCATCCCGGCGTCCAGGCCGAGTTGCTCGAACGTGGCCGGCCGTGGCCCGGTTGAATCCCGCGCGGGCACGGCGCGCACGCCGGCGATCAGGTCTGCGCGGTGGGTCAACAGCACCCGTGCCGGTGGGAGCAGCGGCATCCGTTCGGGCACCCGGATCGGCCCGGTCGCGCCGAGCGTCGCGCGCATGGCGTGGAACTTGGCGGTCAGGGTGCCGTCCTCGGCGATCGGCGCGTCGGAGTCGTAGCTGGTGACGGTGGGTTGCAGGCGGCCACCGTCGGCGTTGGCACCGGCCCACAGCCCGAAGTTGGTGCCGCCGTGGGCCATGTAGATGCTGACGCTTCCGCCGTCGTCGATGACGGCGGCGAGCGTGTGCACCGCGCTGTCCACGCCGCGCACGTGGTGCCGTTCACCCCAGTGGTCGAACCAGCCGTTCCAGTACTCGGCGACCATGAACGGTTCGTCGGGCCGGCGCTGCGCCAACAGGGCGCGGGCGGCTTCGGGCTTGGAGCCGAGCGTGGCCGCGGCGAGCGTGCCGGGCAGCGTTCCCGCGTCGAGCATCAGCTCGGTCGGGCCGTCCGCGGTGAACAGCAGCTCGGAGATGCCACGGTCGATGAGGGCGGAGCGGTTCCAGCGCAGGTACGCCTCGTCGTCGCCGTAGCTGCCGTACTCGTTCTCGACCTGCACGGCCACGACGGGGCCGCCGGCATGCCCCTGCTGGCGTGCGATGCGGGGGATGAGTTCGTCGAACCACCGTTCGACCGGCTCGGTGAACGCCGGATCGGAGCTGCGCAGGGCGACGTCGCGGGCGGTGAGCCAGGCGGGCAGGCCGCCGTTCGACCACTCGGCGCAGATGTACGGGCCCGGACGCAGGACGACGTCGAGGCCCTCCTCGCCGGCGAGTGCGACGAACGCTTCGACGTCGCGCCATCCGTCGAAGCGGGGCGCCCGGTCTTCGTGCGGCTGGTGGAAGTTCCAGGGCACGTACGTGTCGAGGGTGTTCAGGCCCAGGTCGGCCAGCCGTCGGATCCGGTCGCGCCACAACGCCGGGTGGACCCGGAAGTAGTGCAGGGCGCCGGACAGGACCCGGTGCGGGACGCCGTTGCGGTAGAGCTGACGGTCGCGCCAGCCGAGCGCGGGGGAGGGCCTCGTCGACGGCGCCACCACGCTGCTCCGCCCGGTCGTCTCGATCATGGCCGCAGCCTATGTTACCGATGCCATCCCTAACAATGCCGATAGGATGCGGCGGTAGTGGTTTCCAGGAGGGTGGCACGGATGACCGAGGCGACAATGCGGGGCAAGCAGCCGAGCATGGCGGACGTGGCACGCGCCGCCGGCGTGTCGGCGCAGACGGTCTCGCGTGCTCTCCGCGACTCGCCCAACGTCAACGCCGAGACCCGCCGGCGCGTGCTCGCCGCGGTGGAGCAGTTGCGGTACCGGTACAACGGCGCT
Source organism: Micromonospora sp. C28ISP2-4 (assembly GCF_030519385.1). Taxonomy (NCBI): domain Bacteria; kingdom Bacillati; phylum Actinomycetota; class Actinomycetes; order Micromonosporales; family Micromonosporaceae; genus Micromonospora; species Micromonospora sp. C28ISP2-4. The sequence goes on from NZ_JAUMKG010000007.1 coordinate 45,215, forward strand.
CCCCGGCTGCTGTCCTCCGGGCGCAGCTTCACCCTCGGCCTGGTCCTGCTGCAGTCCGGCGGCTACTACTCGCGCTCCGCGGTCACCGCCGGGGTGGAGGCGGCAGCCGGGCAGGCGGGCTACTCGGTGAGCATCGCGACGATCGCCGAGCTGGACCCCGCCATGATGGAGAAATCCCTGCTGAAGCTCTCCGACCAGGGCGTCGACGGGATCATCATCGCGGTGCCGCTGATCTCCGTGACCAAGCGGATGGAGGACATCACCCGGGACATCCCGACGGTGACCGTTGACGGCTCCCGCACCACCGGCGCCCGCGTCCTGGGCATCGACCAGCACGAGGCCGGGCGCCTGGCCACGCAGCATCTGCTCGACCTCGGGCACCGCCAGGTGTGGCACGTGGCCGGGCCGGACGAGTGGATCGAGGCGCGTCAGCGCCGACAGGGCTGGCAGAGCTGCCTGGCCGCCGCCGGGATCGACGCGCCGCCGCCGCTGGAGGGCGACTGGTCGCCCGAGTCCGGGCACCGCCAGGGGCAGATCCTCGCGATGATTCCCGAGGTCACGGCCATCTTCGTGGCCAGCGACGAGATGGCGTTCGGTGTGGTCCGGGCGTTGCGTGAGCGCGGCCGCGCGGTCCCCGGGGACGTGTCCATAGTGAGCGTGGACGACATCGAGCTGGCGGCGTACTGCCATCCGCCGCTGACCACGGTCCGGCAGGACTTCTACCACTCCGGGGCCGCCGCCGTGGCGCTGCTGCTGGGCACCGAGGATGCCGGCGAATCCGCCGCGCAGCCGAGTCTGATCGTCCGGGCCTCGACCGCCGCGCCGCCGTCGCGCTGACCGGCTGATCGGTGCGGCCGTCGACGGATCGTTCTTGACGGCTCATGTTACGGGTGCCACAGTAACAACGCATGGTCGCCGATACGCGGCTCCATGCCATGACTCGTCCACGCCGCTCACTTCCTTGCCGCCGCGCGCGCCGCCTCTGGAGGGCCACCCATGTTGAGAAGACCACTCGTCCTAGCCGTCGCCGCGGCGACAGCGCTCAGCCTGCTGACCGGCTGCTCGGGAGGCGACGACGGCGCCGGTGACAAGAAGACGCTCAAGGTCGCGGCGTTCGAGGGCGGCTACGGCCGGGACATGTACCTGCAGATCGTCGATGCGTACAAGGCGAAGCATCCGGACGTGGACGTGCAGCTGCAGCTCTCGAAGACCCTTGAGGACGAGATCAGCCCCGCCATGAAGGCCGGCAAGTTCCCCGACGTCGTGGTGCTGCCCCAGGGCCGCAAGGCCGCGCTCGCCGAGACGCTGGTCAAGGACAAGGCGCTGGAGGACCTCACCGGCGTCCTGGACATGACCGTGCCGGGCGAGCAGTCGACCGTACGGGCCAAGCTCGCCGACGGGATCGTCGGCAACCTCAGCACCAACCCGTACAACGACGACAAGACCTACCTGATGCCGATGTACTACGCGCCGACCGGCCTGGTCTACAACAAGGGCCTCTTCGCGCAGAAGGGCTGGAAGGTCCCGACCACCTGGGACGAGATGTTCGCGCTCGGCGAGACCGCCAAGGCCGAGGGCATCGCGCTGTTCACCTACCCGACCGCGGGCTATCTCGACTCGTTCTTCTTCGCGTTGCTCGCCGACGTCGGCGGTGAGCAGTTCTACAAGGACGCCATGACCTACTCCGAAGGGGTCTGGAAGACCCCGCAGGCGCGCCAGGTCCTGGACATCACCGCCAAGCTGTTGAGCTACGCGGCGAAGACCACCGTCGGTTACGCGAACGAGCAGGACTTCACCAAGAACCAGCAGTCCCTCCTGGACAACAAGACGCTGTTCATGCCGAACGGCACCTGGGTCGTCGGCGAGATGAAGGACGCGCCCCGCGCAAAGGGCTTCGAGTGGGCGATGGCCCCGCTGCCGGCGGTCACCGCCGGTGGCAAGCGTTACCTGACCACGATCGTCGAGTCGGTCTGGGTTCCCAGCGGAGCCAAGAACAAGGAGGTCGCGAAGGACTTCGTCGCGTACCTCTACTCCGACGAGGCCGCCGCCGTCTTCGCCAAGGCCAACGCGATCCAGCCGGTCAAGGGCATCGCCAAGACGGTCTCCGCCGAGATCGCCCCGTTCTACCAGCTCTACGAGGACCCGAACATCTCCGCCCTGGTCGGCGGCTTCGCCAGCACCCCGCCGGTCGAGGGCGTGGACATCAAGGGCACGCTCTTCGACACCGCGAACAGCATCATCAGCGGCGACAAGACGGTGGAGCAGTGGCAGGCCGCGCTGAACGACGCCAGCGAGAAGCTGCGGCAGGCGGGCAAGTGACGTCCCGGCGGCAGCCCGGGAACGGGCTGCCGCCGATCCCTTTTCCCGCGAGAGCCAAGGACTGGTCACGGTGACGACGACCCTCACTCCACCACCCACGGGCGCCGGCAAGAAAACGGCCGGCCGACCCCCGGCGCCGGTACGCGGTCCTGCCGGGCGGGGCCGGCGCGGCGACGGCCGGTTCGTCGCCGTGTGCATGCTCCCGGCGTTGGCGTTGTTCGCGCTGTTCATGGTCTGGCCCACGGTGAGCGTGTTCCGGATGTCGCTCTACACGTGGAGCGGCTTCTCCTCGCAGATGCGCTTCGTCGGCCTGGACAACTTCGCCAAGCTCCTCGACGACGAGCAGTTCCTGCGCGCGTTCCAGAACACTGTCACGCTGCTCGTGGTCGTGACGGTGGCGACGCTGGGAATGGGGCTGTTCCTCGCGGCCGTCATGACCCGCCAGAAGCTGCGCGGCCACACCTTCTACCGATTCGTGCTCTACATCCCCAACGTGCTCTCGGTGGTGGTCATCGCGGCCATCTTCTCGGCCGTCTACGACCAGGAGAACGGCCTCCTCAACGGCACGCTCCGGCTGCTCTCGCTGGACGGACTCCAGCAGGTGTGGCTGGGCGACCAGAAGCTGGTGATCTACTCGATCGCGATCGCCATGCTGTGGCAGTCCCTGGGCTACTACATGGTCATCTACATGTCCAGCATGGCCGGCATCCCGGAGGAGCTGTACGAGGCGTCCGCGCTCGACGGTGCCTCCGCCGGCCGGCAGTTCTTCTCCGTCACGCTGCCGCTGATCTGGCAGAACCTGCGCACGACGCTCACCTTCTTCATCCTCAGCGCGGTCAACCTCAGCTTCGTGCTCGTACGCGCGATGACCGGCGGTGGTCCGGACGGCGCATCCGAGGTGCTGCTCAGCTACATGTACAAGCAGGCATACACGAACTCGTCGTACGGCTACGGCATGGCCATCGGCGTGGTCATCTTCGCCTTCTCGTTCCTCGTGTCGCTCCTGGTGAGCCGCGCGACCCGGCGTGAGCCGCTCCAGTTCTAGAGGACAACCCATGACCACGATCAACAAGTCCGGGCCGCGAACCGGCCGCGGCCTCACCCACCTGCTCGTCGGTGCGATCACTCTGCTCATCGTGATCCCGGTCGGCTGGGTGCTGGTGGCCTCGCTCAAGGGCAGGAGCGAGTTCTTCGGCAGCCCGTGGACCCTGCCCGAGGGCCTGCACCTGCAGAACTACGTCGACGCGTTCGGCGCCGCGCAGATGGGCCGGTACTTCGCCACGTCCGTGCTTGTCACCCTGCTCGGCCTGGTGCTCGTGCTGGCCGTCTCGGTGCCGGCGGCGTACGCCGTGGCCCGGTATGAGTTCCGTGGCAAGAGCGTCGTCGAGGTGGCGCTGCTGGCCGGGCTGTTCGTCAACGTCAACTACATCGTGGTGCCGATCTTCCTGATGCTCGTCGACTGGGACCGGTCGCTCGTCGACGTGTTCCCCGACGGGTTCTTCCTCGACAACCCGGCGGTCCTGTCGCTGGTGTACGCGGCCACCTCGATCCCGTTCACGATCTACCTGCTGAGCGCGTACTTCCGGTCGATCCCGGGGGACTTCGAGGAAGCGGCGCTGCTGGACGGCGCGTCCCGGTTCCGGATCATGACGCGGGTGATGCTGCCGATGGCCCGCCCGGCGGTCACCACCGTGATCCTGTTCAACTTCCTGGCGTACTGGAACGACTTCATCATCGCGCTGACGCTGCTGCCCGGCGAGGGCAAGACGCTGCAGGTCGGCCTGCTCAACCTGATGGCCGCGCAGAAGGCGGCGGCCGACCCCGGCCGGCTCTACGCCGGCATGGTCATCGTCATCGTGCCGGTGCTGCTCCTGTACGCGCTGATCCAGCGCCGCCTGATCGAGGGCATGGCCGCCGGTGGCGTCAAGGGCTGAGGCCCGAGAGAGGGATGTCATGAAGGAATCGACGCGTGCCGCCGCGCTCGTCACCGCACGGCTGCTCATCGCGCTCGCCTGCGTCGTCACCGTGGTGGTGGCCCGGCCCACTGTCGGGTGGGGCAGCCTCGCGGTGATGCTCGTGGCGCTCGCCGTCCTGATCGGGCTGCTCGCCGACTACAACCGCAAGTTCCGGTGACCACCCCGGCGCGGCGGACACGTGGCCCACCGAAGGCCCGTCGTCGCCCGGCCGCCCGTCCCGGCGGTACGGACAGCGCAGTTCCACGGCATCGCCGATGCCGATCATCTCCCCCCATGTCGAAGGTCCAGGCAACCCCCACGCCACAGGTTAGGACGCTCGATGCGCCTGTTCAGATCCTCGTTGGTGACTCTGACCCTGCTCGCCACCTCGGTGCTGGTCGCCGCGCCCCCCGCCGCGGCCGCCGCGGCGAACTACTACGTCGACTGCTCCGCTGCCGCCTCGGGCAGCGGCACCCAGGCCAGTCCCTGGAACAGCTTCGCGCCCGTCAACGCCAAGACGTTCGCCGCCGGCGACCAGATCCTGATCCGGCGCGGCACGACCTGCGCCAACCAGCAGCTCTTCCCCAAGGGTTCCGGCGCAGCCGGCGCACCGATCGTCATCGACGCGTACGGCAGCGGCGCCAAGCCGGTGCTGGCCGGCAACGGCGCCGTCGTCGACGTGGTGCGGCTCTACAACCAGCAGTACTGGGAGATCCGCAACCTGGACATCTCCAACAAGGGCTCGGCCGCCGCCACCCGCCGCGGCGTGCACATCGTCCGGGAGAACTCCGGCACCGGAACCTACTACCGGGTGACCGGGCTCAGCGTCCACGACGTCAACGGCAACCAGACCAAGAAGGACGACGACGCCAGCGCCGGCATCTTCTTCGAGGTCCTCGGCTACACCACGCAGACGAAGTTCGACGACGTGCTGATCAGCAACAACACGATCACCACGGTCGACCGCTACGGCATCCACTTCTGGACCCGGTGGATGGTCCGGCCCGAACTGGCGAACCCGAACTGCGGCTCCACCTGCGGCACCTGGCTCCCGCAGACCCGGGTCGTGGTACGCGGCAACACCGTCACCGACATCGGCGGCGACGCCATCGTCGTGCACCACACGCAGAGCGCCCTGGTGGAGAACAACCGGGTGGACGGCTTCCGGGTCCGCGAGCCCGCCCAGTGCGCCGCCGGCATCTGGGGCTGGAACATCAACGACGCGCTGTTCCAGTTCAACGAGGTAAGCGGCGGCCGGAGCACCTGCGACGGTCAGGGCTTCGACCTGGACGAGGGCAACATCCGCACCATCTACCAGTACAACTACAGCCACGACAACGAGGGCGGCTTCATCCTGCTCTGCAACGGTGGGGGTTCGACCACCAAGGACAACATCGTGCGCTACAACATCAGCCAGAACGACCGTGGCCAGATCTTCGACCTCGTCTGCGGCAAGATCACCAACACGAAGATCTACAACAACGTCTTCTACGTCGGCCAGGCGGCCCAGATCGTCAACAACAGCAACGGCTCGACGGGTGCCAACGCCGAGTTCTACAACAACATCTTCTACGTGACCACGACCCAGGCCAGCTACAACGCCGGGGCGCTGCTGTTCGACTCCAACGTGTTCTACGGTCAGCACCCGGCCGGCGAGCCCACCGACCCGAACAAGAGCACCGCCGACCCGCTGTTCGTCGCGCCGGGCACCGCCACGTCGATCGGTGACGCCGGTGGCTACCGGCTCCGCGCCGGGTCTCCGGCGCTGGCCAGCGGCCAGGTCATGACCAACCCGGGCAGCCGCGACTACTTCGGCGGCGCCGTCACGGCGGGCTGCCGTCCCGACCGGGGCGCGCACCAGCTGAGCACCGTCTGCGTGCCCAGCGCCGGCGTCATCCCCCGCACCGGCTGGTCGCTGAAGTACGTGGACAGCCAGGAGACCACTGCCGAGAACGGCGCCGCCACCAACGCCTTCGACGGCAACCTCAGCACCATCTGGCACACGAAGTACACCGACGGCAACGCCCCGATGCCCCACGAGATCCAGATCAATCTCGGTGCCGGCTACGCCGTCTCCGGAATCCGTTACCTGCCCCGGCAGGACAGCGGCTCCGGTGCGGCCAACGGACGCATCGGCCAGTACGAGGTCTACGTCAGCACCGACGGCGTCAACTGGGGGACGGCCGTGGCCACCGGCACGTTCGCCAACAACGCCAGCCAGAAGGAGGTCCGGTTCACCGCCAAGACCGGGCAGTACCTGCGGCTACGCGCCCTGAGTGAGGTCAACGGCAACCCGTGGACCACCGCCGCGGAGATCTACGCCCTCAACTGATCGCGTACGCCTGGGGGAGCCGCCGGTGCACGCCGGGGCTCCCCCTCGGCGCGGCCGGCGGGCCCATCGAGGACTGGAACCGGCTCACTCCTCCCGCAGTGGCGGGGGAAGCGGCGCCACGCCCCTCAGTGCCGTCTCGGCCAGTTCGGCGCGTTCCGGATGGAGGGGGTCGCCGCGAAGCGGGTGGCCGGGCACGTTGATGCACCGCTGGCCCGCCACCACCTCGCAGACCGCCGCGGCTCTCGGCTGGTCGATGTCGATACGCACGATCCGGAATACCCGCCCCCGGCGGGGTGGAACCTCTCCGTCCGGACCTTGCGATGATCCGGTGATGACCTCTTACGTGTCCCACACCACCGTGGACTGCGCCGACGCCTACGCCCTGTCCCGCTGGTGGGCAGACGTCCTCGACTACCGGGAGGATCCGGACGATCCGAACGAGCCGGGCCACGAGGAGTGCATGATCTACTCGCGGGACGGGCGGCACCGTCTGCTGTTCATCGAGGTGCCGGACGCCAAGCAGGTCAAGAACCGGATCCACCTGGACCTGCGCCCGGTCGAGGGGACGCGGGACGAGGAGTTGGCCCGGCTGACCGGGCTTGGCGCGGCAGTGGTGGCCGACCGGCGGGAGACCGACGGGACCGGCTGGGTGGTGCTCGCCGACCCGGAGGGCAACGAGTTCTGCATCCTCCGCAGCGACGCCGAGGTGGCCGCCGGCCGATCGTGACAGGTCCGACCCAGGTTCAGCGATCTTGGAGTTGTGGCACCTCTCGAACTTCGCGGATGGGGCGTTCTGGGCACCACCGCTCAGGGGCCGACGAGCGCGGGCGGCGAGGGCGGGGTGGGGTGCGAGGACCGGTGTGGCACGCTGCGGTGGTGATCGAGCTTACGGACATCCAGGCGGCCGCCGACCGGATCGCCGACGTCGTCGTGCACACCCCGACCGTGCCCAGCCCGGGACTGACCGAGCTGCTCGGCGTACCGGTCACCGCCAAGCTGGAGCTGCTGCAACGTACCGGCTCGTTCAAGGCCCGGGGTGCGGCGGCCAAGTTGCTCGCGCTGGACGACGCGGAGCGGGCGGCCGGGGTGGTGGCGGTCAGCGGCGGCAACCACGGCATCGCGGTCGCGGTGATGGCGGGCGCCCTGGGGGTGGCGGCGACCGTGGTGATGCCGCGCAGCGCGCCCGCCCGTGCGGTCGAGGTGGCGCGCGCGGCCGGGGCGGACGTCCGCCTGACCGAGGACATGGCCGGCGCGTTCGCGCTGATGAACCGGCTGCGGGACGAGGGCGTGACGCTGCTGCACCCGTTCGACGACCCGATTGTGCTCGCCGGGCAGGGCACTGTCGGGCTGGAGTTCGCCGACGACGCCGGTGAGCTGACCGACGTGCTGGTCAGCATCGGCGGGGGCGCGCTGATCTCGGGTGTGGCGGCGGCGCTGCGGGCGCGCCGGCCGGGGGTACGCGTCTGGGGCGTGGAGACCGAGGGCGCGCAGGCGATGTCGCAGGCGCTCGCGAAGGGCGGCCCGGTCGAGGTGCCGTTGTCGTCGATCGTCACCACGCTCAGCGCGCCGAGCGTCTCGCAGCTCACCTACGATCATGTGACCGCGCTGGTCAACGACGTCCTCGTGGTCTCCGACGCCGAGGCGGTGCGGGGCACGCTGGAACTGGCCGAGCGCGCCAAGGTGTGGGCCGAGCCGGCCGCCGGGTGCCTGCTGCCGGCCGCCCGCCGGGTGGTCGAGCGGGTCGGCGGCGACGCCCGGATCGGCCTGGTGGTCTGCGGCGGCAACGCCACGGTGGCCGACGTGACCGCGTGGGCCGGCCGCTTCGGCGTCTGACCCGCCGCCCAACGCCGCGCCGAGCCTGCGACCGCGCCCGGCGGACCACCGCGCAGAGCGCGCCACCGCCGCGCGACAACAGCGAAAACCCCGGGGTACGCCGGCCGCCTCCGGTCCGGACGGGTGGGACCGGGACGACCGGCGTACGTCAGGACGTGGCCGGAGCGGCGCCGTCGAGCAGTTCGGCGAGCCGGGCCGCTGCGGTCGGGGCGTGCAGGTGCAGCCGCGCCACGTTGATGCTGTCCGTGCCGATCACGGCGAGCAGCGCCTGCCCGTTGATCGCGTACACGCTGAGGTAGCCGCCCGCGTTGCGCACGGTGGACTGCTGGAAGTCGCCCTGCCCGAGCCGCGACCCGACCTGGCGGCCGAGCCCGTACATGGTGGCGGCGAGCGCGGCCAGGTCGTCCGGGTCGGCGCCATTCTGCAGGTTGTGCGTGACGAGCAGGCCGTCGACGCCGCCGAGGACGCAGCCGTGCACGCCGGGGATCTGCAACCGCAGCGCGGAGAGTTCCTGGCTGATGGCCGGGTACGGCAGCGCCGGGTTGCCGGCCAGCGACTGCGGGAGCTCCCGTGGCGGCGGCAGGGTGCCGGCCTGCGCGCGCGTACGGCGGGGGAGGTCGTCCACCCGGCTCACAGTTCCAGGCTCTCCTCGATCATGCGCAGTTGGTGCCGCGCCATCGCGAGGTTGGCCCGGCTCTTGCTCACCATCAGGTAGAGGAACAGGCCCTTGCCGGTGCGGTTGCTCAGCGGACGGATCAGGTGGTACTGGCTGCCGAGCGTGATCAGGATGTCCTCGATCTCGTCGTCGAGCTTGAGCATCTCGATGGTGCGCAGCTTGGCGCGTACGACGTCGGTGTTGCCGGCGGCGGCGACCGTCAGGTCGATCTCGCCGGTGCCCCCGGCGACGCCGAGGGTCATGCCACTTGTGTAGTCGACGAGCGCGGCCCCGATCGCGCCGTCGATGTTCATCGCGTTCTTCAGCGCGATGTCAAGGTTGCCCACGATTTTCTCTCCCCAGCTCGGGCCGCTGTCCGCCGGAGCGGGCGGCAGCGGATTCGGTCCGTCGAGGCTCGCATATGGAGTCCCGGCCTGCATCCGGACCGCTGGTGATCCACCTGAGCGGTCCCTGCCGGACCGGCCGCCGGTCCCGGCAAAGGGACCACGGCGTCCCATTGCCGATCACCGTTTGTCCTGCTACGACAGTGCGCCACCCTATGTAGAGTTCCGATAGAGTACGCCCGTGCGACTGACCGTTCCGGTGGCGAAGGTGCTCTCGGCGCTGCTCGCCGAGCCCGAGGCGCCGCGCTACGGCCTCGACCTGATGCGGCTCACCGGCCTGTCCAGCGGAACGCTCTACCCGGTGCTGCACCGCCTCCAGGGCGCCGGCTGGCTCGCCGCCGACTGGGAGGACGTCGACCCGGTCACCGCCGGCCGCCCGGCCCGCCGCTACTACCGGCTGACCGGCGAGGGCATCCGCTCGGCCCGGCTGGCACTGGCCGAGCTGCGCGCCGTCGTACCCGCCGAACGTCCCGGTACGGACCCGGCCGGGGCACCGGCGTGGTGACCCGGCGGGTGGCGGCGCTGCTGCTGCGGGTCGCGGTGCGCCGCTGGCCGGCGCAGCTGCGTGCCGACCTGGCCCGGGAGTGGGCCGCCGAACTGCACGAGCTGGCCCGGACCGGCCGGCGGTGGGGGATGCTCCGGTTCGCCGCGAGCCTGGCCGCCGGTCGGGCGGCCACGCCACTGACCGGCCGGGCCGGGTCGCGGCGGCTGGGGCGTACCGCAGGGGTGTTGCTGCTCGCGCCGCCGGCCTGCGCCGCGGTCCTCGTGCTCGCGGGCGCTGTGATGGGCCTGGCCCACGGGTGGCTGGAGATGCGCGTGCCGTGGGCCGCCGCCGCGCAGCTGCCCACCTGGTCGGCGCTCACCGCGCTGCTCGGCGTGGCCCTCGCGCTCGTCGTCACCCGCGCCGCACGCCGGACCGTACGCGTGGGGGCGCTGCCCACCGCGCTCGGCGTGGTGCTGCCGATCACCGCGACTGTGACCGCGACGCTCGCGCTGCTCGCCGCGCGAGGTGAGAGCCGGGTGTGGGAGGCCGTGCCCGGGCTGCTGCTCTGGCTGGCGCTGCTCACGACGGCGCTGTGGGCCGCCGGGGTGCTGGCGCGGACGGGCCGGGCCCGGGCCGCGTGGCTGGCCGGGGTGCTCGGCGCGCTGGTGGCCGCCGACGCGGCGGTGGTGCTCGCGGTGGTCACCTCGATCCCGGCCACCGCACCCGTGGCGGACGGTCTGCCGCCGGACTCGGTGGACCGGATCTCCGCGCCGCTCTGGCTGTTCACCTGCTGGACCGACTCGTCGTTCGGGCTGCCCCGGCCGACCGGGTGGGAACGGTTCCTCATCACCGACCGGGTGCTCGTCGAGCCGATGTTCCACCTGGCCAGCACGCCCTACGCCCTGGCGTACGCGATCGCGGCGGCCCGCCCGGCGCCCGCCGCCGCACCCGGTCCGGAGCCCGTCCCGGCACCCGCGTGACGGTCAGACGTTCCAGCTCAGGGCCCGGCCGGCCCGCTCGTAGTGCCGCGCCAGCTCGGCGTCGATCCGCGCGGCCCGTTCCTCGGTGAGCGTCACCGCCGGGTCCTGCCAGGGCCGCGCCCCGAGCATCCGGTGCCGCAGGCCGGTCGGCGGGTGGGTGGCGAACAGCGAGGTGTCCTCCCGGAGGGTGAGCTGGCGTTCCAGCGACAGCCGCCCGGCCGCCGCGTCCAGCGCGCGCCCCGTCTCCACCCGCCACGTGTCCGGCCCGTGGCCGCCGCGCACCGCGTTGCGCACCGCGGTGGCCACCGAGTCGGTCCGCAGCAGCGTGTCCAGCAGCCGGGTCGCGCCCGCCGTGCCGGCGGCGCGGGCGGCCATCTCGTCGGCCAGGTACTCGGCGCGCTGGCTCTCCCGCAGCGCGGTGGCGACGAGCACCACGTGCCCGGCGAACAGCAGCCGCGACAGCGTCCAGGACGCCAGGTGCCCGAGCCACTCGCCGACCATCACCAGCAGCCCGCCGCCGTCGGACCCGCCCCGGGGCCGGAACAGGTCGGCGGCGTTGCCGAGCATGGTCAGCGCCGGCTGGGTCACCGGCCCCCGGCGTACGTCGCCGTTGACGAAGTGGCCCAACTCGTGGCCCAGCAGCGCGACCCGTGCCGGTCCGTCCAGGGCGCCCCACAGCGGCAGCCCGAGGCCGAGCACGCGCCGCCGGCGCAGTCCCACCGACGTCGCGTACGCGTTGATGTCGCCGTCGACGCCGATCACGTGGGGCATCGGCGCGCCCACCGCTGCGGCCACCTCCCGGACCAGGGCGTGCAGCTGCGGCGCCTCCCGTTCGGTGAGCACGTCCAGGTCCCGGTCGAGCCGGCCGAAACGCGGCCGCAGCGCCACCGCGAGCGCGATGAGCGCCACGCCGCCGACCACCGCGAGGTTCGGGAAGGGGTACGCGAACAGCAGCCACACCCCGGCCACTGCGAGTCCCGCCACGCCGGCCAGGAGCAGCACCGATACGCCGGCGACGAGCACGCCGGTGAACCCCGGCCCGGTCGACTCCAGCGAGCGGCCGACCAGGGTGGCGTACTGCTGGCGGGTGAGCCGCGCGGCGAGCCGGTGGGTCCGCCGGTCGACCCAGGACCAGCCGAACTCCGGCGGCTGGCGGCGCGCGTCGTAGGTGTCGAGGTTCCAGTCGCAGCCGGCACACCAGGGCAACGCCCCGTCCAGCGACACCGGCGTCGCGCCGCATCGCGGACAGGCCCCCGTGCCCGTCGTCGTGGTGATCACGAGCGCCGATCCTGTCCGGTTCCCACCCGCGCCGGTACCGGCCGTTCGGACGAGTGCGGGCATCCCCGGGTCTTCCGCCGTTCCCCGCCGCAACCGCCCCGACCAGGTCTAACGTGGAGAAGGACGTGACTATTTGTGCCGTTCCGGTGGCGGCCGGGCGGTTCCCGGTGCACAGTGATCGCATGAGCGACGACGGAAGTGGTGGGCACTACTACTGGTGCACGCGACACCACCGGGTCGAGACCGATGCCGACGTGTGCCCCGCCAAGCACGTTCTCGGACCGTACGCCTCAGCCGCCGACGCGGACAACGCCCTGCAGACGGTGCGGGAGCGGAACGACGCGTGGGACGCCGAGGACGCCCGTTGGGCCGGGGAGGGCCGCTAGACGGCGCGGGAGGGCCCGCGTCGAGGTGATCCGTGCTCCCGCGAGGGCGGGAGCACGTCCCCAGGAAAGGGAACCGAGATGGCCGAAGCACAGCAGGCCACCCGCCCGGCCGCGAAACGGACGACCGCGAAGAGGACCGCCGCGGGCAGGACGACGACGGTCACCAAGGCGTCGCCGAACGCCTCGGGCGCCGGCGCCGGGCGGACACCGGCGAAGAAGGCGGCGGCCAAGAAGGCAGCCGCCAGGAAGGTCGTGTCGGCGGCCCGCAAGGCGCCCGCCACCAAGGCCACCACCAGCAGGACGGCGGCGAAGAAGACCGCGGGCCGTACGGCGCCGGCCGGCCGGGCCACCGCCAAGAGCGCACCGGCCAAGAAGACCACGGCGAAGAAGACCACAGCGAAGAAGACCACGGCGGCCAAGAAGACGGCGGCGGCGAAGAAGACGGCGGCGGCGAAGAAGACCACAGCGGCCCGGAAGACCACGACGGCCCGGACCACGGCGGCCGCCAAGAAGGCGCCGGCCCGCAAGACGACGGCGGCGAAGAAGACGACGGCGGCCAAGAAGACCACCGGCGCGCGGAAGGTCACCTCGGCGGCGAAGAAGACCACCGCCGCCAAGAAGACCACAGCGGCGAAGAAGGCGCCGGCGAAGAAGGCGCCGGCGAAGAAGACCACCGCCTCGACGCGTCCCACCGCGCGCAAGGCGGCGGCGAAGAAGGCGCCCGCGCGCAAGACCACCACCGCGCGCAAGTCCACCACCACGGCGAAGAAGACCACCGCCGCCAAGAAGGCGCCGGCCCGCAAGACCACCGCCGCGAAGAGCACCACCGCACGCAAGGCGTCGACCCGCCGCGCCTGACGCCACGGACACCGCTCCCTCCCGGGGAGCGGAACGTGCGGGGCGCTGTCAGGATTGACCGCGTGGTGATCCGACGCGTACTGGCGCCCCGTATCGACTTCGGCGCGCTGCGCCGCGAGCTGGGACTGCCCGAAAGCTTCCCGGCCGCGGCGCAGCGCGAGGCCGACGCGGCCGCCGCCGCGCCGCCACCGGCGGTCGCCGACCGGACCGACATCCCGTTCGTCACCGTCGACCCGGCGACCTCCCGCGACCTCGACCAGGCCATGCACCTCACCCGCCGTCCCGGCGGCGGCTACCGCGTCCGGTACGCGATCGCGGACGTCCTGACCCACGTACGCCTCGGCGGTGACCTGGAGGCCGAGACGTGGCGCCGGGGGCAGACGGTCTACCTGCCCGACGGCAACGTGCCGCTGCACCCGCACACGCTCAGCGAGGGAGCGGCCAGCCTGCTGCCCGACGCCGACCGGGCCGCCGTGCTCTGGACCGTCGACCTGGACGCCGACGGCGGCACCGTCGCTGTCACGCTGGAGCGGGCGCTGGTGCGCAGCCGGGCCAAGCTCGACTACGGCGGCGTGCAGCGCGACGCCGACGCCGGCCGGCTGCCCGAGCCGATCGCCCTGCTGCCGGAGATCGGGGCGCTGCTCACCGCGCGTGGTCTGAGCCGGGGCGCGATCAACCTGCCGCTGCCCGAGCAGGACGTCGAGCCCGACGGCGACGGCTGGCGGCTGGTGCTGCGCGGCCCCGGCCCGATGGAGGAGCACAACGCGCAGATCTCGCTGCTGACCGGCATGGCCGCTGCCGACATCATGCTGGCCGGCCGGATCGGGCTGCTGCGCACGATGCCCCGCCCTCGCCCGGAGGCGGTCGAGCGGCTGCGGCTCGCCGCCGGCCCGCTCGGCGTGCCCTGGCCGGACGGCACACCCGTGGGCCAGGTGCTCGACGGGCTGGACACCTCCCATCCCCGGGTGGCCGCCTTCGTCGACCAGGCCGCCGAGCTGATGCGCGGCGCCGCGTACACCGCCTTCGACGGCGAGCTGCCCGAGCAGCTCGAACACGGCGGGGTGGGCGCCGCGTACGCGCATGTCACGGCGCCGCTGCGCCGGCTGGCCGACCGCTACGCCACCGAGGTCTGCCTGGCCCTGCACGAGGGCCGGGAGGTGCCCGAGCAGGTCCGGGCCGCGCTGCCGAAGCTGCCCGAGGTGATGGCCGCGACCGACCGCACCGCGGGCGCCGCCACCCGGGGCGCCGTGGAACTGGCGGAGGCGGTGCTGCTCGCGCACCGGGTGGGGGAGACGTTCGAGGCGGCGGTGCTCGACGTGGACGAACCGCGCCCGGCGGGCAACGGCCGTCCCGGCCGCCCACCCGGCGGCACCATCGCGCTCGACGAGCCGCCGGTGCGCGCCCGCTGCACCGGCGAGCTGCCGCTCGGCGAACGCGTCCGGGTCCGGCTCACCGTCGCCGACCCGGTCCAGCGCCGGGTCGCCTTCGAACGGGCCTGACCAGCGCGGCGATTGTCACAGCATCGGGATGCACCGCACGCCGCCGCGCTTTGCGAGGATGAGCCCATGGCTTACGACGCGACCACGCTGCCCGACGTCTCCGGGCTGACCGTCGGCATCATCGGTGGCACCGGCGACCAGGGACGGGGTCTCGCCTACCGGTTCGCCCGGGCCGGGCAGACCGTGCTGATCGGTTCCCGCACCGCGGAGCGGGCCGGCCAGGCCGCCGCCGAGATCGCCGCCCTGCCCCACCTGCCGGAGGGCGCCGTCGTCTCCGGCGGCGACAACGAGGACGTCGCGCGGCGCAGCGACGTGGTGATCGTGGCGGTGCCGTGGGACGGTCACGCGGCCACCGTCGCCGCTCTCGCCGAACCGCTGGCCGGCAAGATCGTGGTGGACTGCGTCAACCCGCTCGGCTTCGACAAGCAGGGCCCGTACGCGCTCACCGTCGCCGAGGGCAGCGCCGTGCAGCAGGCCGCCGCGCTGCTGCCCGAGTCCCGGGTGTGCGCCGCGTTCAACCACGTCAGCGCGCCGCTGCTGGCCGACCCGGAGATCGACCGGATCGACCTGGACGTGCTGATCTGCACCGAGGACCGGGAACTCGTGGGCGTGGTCGGCGCGCTGGCCGCGCGGATCCCCGGCATGCGGGGCATCTACGCCGGGCGGCTGCGCAACGCCCACCAGATCGAGGCGTTCACCGCCAACCTGATCGCGATCAACAAGCGCTACAAGGCGCACGCCGGCATCCGGGTCACCGACCTCTGAACGCCGCGCCGCCGCTTGCGCGGGGCGCGCTGCCGCGGTGGTGGCGCGTGGTTAAGAAGGGGCCCCTCCTCTACGCGAGGCGTTAAGAAGGGGCCCTTCCTTACAGCTCAGAACGTGTGTTCGGCCGCCGGGAACTCGCCGCCGCGTACCTCGTCGGCGAACCGGCGGGTGGCGTCGGTGAGCGCGCCCGCCAGGTCGGCGTAGCGCTTCACGAAGCGCGGCGCCCGGCCGGTACGCAGCCCGGCCATGTCCTGCCAGACCAGCACCTGCCCGTCGGTGTCCGGGCCGGCCCCGATGCCGACGGTGGGGATGGACAGCTCGGCGGTGACCCGCTTGGCCACCTCGCCCGGCACCATCTCCAGCACCACCGCGAACGCGCCCGCCTCGGCCACCGCCCGCGCGTCGGCGAGCACCTCCTCGGCCGCCTCGCCCCGGCCCTGCACCCGGTAGCCGCCGAGCGTGTGCTCGCTCTGCGGGGTGAAACCGATGTGCGCCATCACCGGGATGCCGGCGCCGGTGATCGCCTCGATCTGGGCGGCGCAGCGCCGTCCGCCCTCCAGCTTCACCGCGTGGCAGCCGCCCTCCTTCATGAACCGCACCGCGGTGCGCAGCGCCTGCGCCGGCCCTTCCTCGTACGAGCCGAACGGCAGGTCACCGACGATCAGCGAGTGCTTCGTGGCCCGTACCACGGCACGCACCAGCGGCAGCAGCTCCTCGGCGGTCACCGGCAGCGTGGTCTCGTAGCCGAAGACGTTGTTCGCCGCCGAGTCGCCGACCAGCAGCACCGGGATCCCCGCCTGGTCGAAGATCGAGGCCGTGTACTGGTCGTACGAGGTGAGCATCGCCCACCGCTCGCCGCGCTCCTTGGCGGCGATCAGGTCGCGGGTGCGTACCCGCCGGGTGGCCGGCCCGCCGTAGAGGGCGGTCACCTCGGCCGGGGTGGACTCCACCATGACAATCTCCTTCCTCGAGGCCGCGCACGCGGTCCCCGGGTTCCCCGCGATCGTCGCACCGGGCGGCGGGCCGCGGGCAGGTCGGAGTGGAGGATGTCACTCCCCGGCCGGGGAGCGGTCAGCCGTCCTCGCGCCACCGGTTGGTGATCGGCAGCCGCCGGTCCCGCCCGAACGCCTTCATGGAGATCTTGGTGCCGGGCGCCGACTGCCGTCGCTTGTACTCGGCGGTATCCACCATCCGCAGCACCTTGTCCACCACTGCCGGGTCGTGGCCGGACTCGACCAGGCCGTCGCGGCCCAGGTCGCCGTCGACGTAGCCGATCAGGATCGGATCGAGCACGTCGTAGTCGGGCAGCGTGTCGCTGTCGAGCTGGCCCGGGCTCAGCTCCGCCGACGGCGGCTTGCCGATCGAGTTCTCCGGGATCGGCGGCGTCTGCCCGCGCCGTACCGCGTCGGAGTTGCGCCACTTCGCCAGCCGCCACACGAGCGTCTTCCAGACGTCCTTGACCGGGTTGTAGCCGCCCACCGAGTCGCCGTACAGCGTCGAGTAACCCACCGCCAGCTCGCTCTTGTTGCCGGTGGTGAGCACCAGGTGGCCCTCCTGGTTCGACAGCGCCATGAGGATCACGCCGCGTACCCGGGCCTGGAGGTTCTCCACCGCCACCCCGGACAGCGACATGTTCGCCAGGAACGTGTCCACCATCGGCTGGATCGGCTCGACCCGGTAGTCCAGGCCGGTGCGCTTCGCCAGGTCCTCGGCGTCGGTGCGGGAGTGCTCGGAGGAGTGCTGGCTGGGCATCGAGACGCCGACGACCCGCTCCGGGCCGACCGCGTCCACAGCGATGGCCGCCGCCACCGCCGAGTCGATGCCGCCGGACAGGCCGAGCACCACCGAGGGGAAGCGGTTCTTGTCGACGTAGTCGCGCAGGCCCAGCACCAGCGCGTGCCACACCTCGGCCTCGTCGGCGACCGGCTCGATGATCCCGCCGTCGGCCGCCGGGCCGGTCGGCGCGGCCGGGATCGCCGGGATCTCGTGGCGGACCACCCGCATCCCGTCGCTCAGCGCGCCGGCCCCGCCCGGCGCCTCGGCCGCCGCCGGCAGCTCCAGGTCGTGCACCAGCAGGTGCTCGACGAACTGCGGCGCCCGGGTCAGCAGCGTGCCGTCCGCGGCGACGATCATCGAGTCGCCGTCGTAGACCAGCTCGTCCTGGCCGCCGACCATGTTCACGTACGCGATGGCGGCCCCGGCCTCGGCGGCGCGCCGGCGTACCAGCGGCAGCCGCACGTCGTCCTTGTTCAGCTCGTACGGCGAGCCGTTGATGCTCAGCACCAGCCCGACGCCGGCCTCCCGGGCCACCGCGAACGGGCCGCCGGCCTGCCACAGGTCCTCGCAGATGGTCAGCGCCACGTCGACCCCGCCCACGCGCACCACTGTGAGCGTGTCGCCGGGGACGAAGTAGCGGTCCTCGTCGAAGACGCCGTAGTTGGGCAGGTGGTGCTTGAAGTAGGTGGCCACCACCTCGCCCCGGTGCAGCACCGCCGCCGCGTTGCGGGCGCCCTTGCCCGGCTGGGCGTCGGAGCTGACCTGCGGGGGGCCGTCCGCGTCCAGGTAGCCGACCAGGACCGGCAGGTCACCGAGGCCGTCGGCGGCCAGGTCGGCGGCGAGCCGGTGCAGCGCGGCGCGGGACGCGGCCACGAACGAGCGGCGGAACACCAGGTCCTCGACCGGGTAACCGGTGAGCATCAGCTCGGGGAACAGGACGAGCTGGGCGCCGGCGTCGGCGGCCCGGCGGGTCCACGTACGGACCAGGCCGGCGTTGCCGGCGAGGTCGCCTACCGTCGGGTTGACCTGGCACAGGGCGAGACGCAGGTTGGGCATGTCTCCATCTTCCCCCAGCCTTCCGGGCCGAATCCGACCGGTTGCGGCAGACGGGTACCGCGGCCCGCGCGTCCCAGCCCCGTGGACACGGCGGGACGGCCGGCCGGGGAGGGCGTAACGTCGGCGTAACGAGCCCGGTGGAGACTGGGCGGTCAGGCCGGGCCGGCCCGACCGGTGCGGACGTACGTGTCACGAGGGGTGGAAGTGGACCGTCAGCAGGAGTTCGTCCTCCGCACGCTGGAAGAGCGGGACATCCGTTTCGTCCGGCTGTGGTTCACCGATGTGCTCGGCACGCTCAAGAGCGTCTCGGTGGCCCCGGCGGAGCTGGAGGCGGCCTTCGACGAGGGCATCGGGTTCGACGGCTCCGCGATCGAGGGCTTCGCCCGGGTCTTCGAGTCGGACATGGTGGCGATGCCGGACCCGACCACGTTCCAGGTCTTCCCGTTCGAGGGCGGGGTCAGCGGCGAGAGCGCCCGGATGTTCTGCGACATCTCGCTGCCCGACGGCAGCCCGTCCTGGGCCGACCCGCGGCACGTGCTGCGCCGGATGCTCTCCCGGGCCGCCGACAAGGGCTTCACCTTCTACACCCACCCGGAGATCGAGTTCTTCCTGCTGGAGAACGGCCCGCAGGACGGCTCGTTGCCCACCCCGGTGGACACCGGCGGCTACTTCGAGCACACCACGCACGCCGTGGCGCGGGACTTCCGCCGCCAGGCCGTGCTGGCGCTGGAGCGCATCGGCATCTCGGTGGAGTACAGCCACCACGAGGTCGCCCCCGGCCAGCAGGAGATCGACCTGCGCTACGCCGACGCGCTCACCACCGCCGACAACATCATGACGTTCCGGCACGTGGTGAAGGAGGTCGCGCTCTCCACCGGCGTGCAGGCCAGCTTCATGCCGAAGCCGTTCACCGACCAGCCGGGCAGCGGCATGCACACCCACCTGTCGCTGTTCGAGGGGGAGCGCAACGCGTTCCACGACGCCGGCGACCCGATGAAGCTCTCCAAGGTCGCGAAGTCGTTCATCGCCGGGCTGCTCACCCACGCCCGGGAGTACACCGCCGTCACCAACCAGTGGGTCAACTCGTACAAGCGGCTGTTCCCGCAGGCACTGCCGGACCGGATCACCGAGAGCCCCGCGTACGTCTGCTGGGGTCACCTGAACCGGTCCGCGCTGGTGCGGGTGCCCGCGTACGGCAAGCCGAACTCGGCCCGCGTCGAGGTCCGCTCGCTGGACTCCGCGACCAACCCCTACCTGGCGTTCGCGGTGATGCTCGGCGCCGGCCTCAAGGGCATCGAGGAGGGCTACGAGCTGCCCCCGGGCGCCGAGGACGACGTCTGGTCGCTGAGCAGCGCCGAGCGCCGCGCCATGGGCTACGAGGCGCTGCCGGAGAACCTGGCCGAGGCGATCGACGTGATGGCCGGTTCCGAGCTGGTGGCCGAGGTGCTCGGCGAGCACGTCTTCGACTTCTTCCTGCGCAACAAGCGCTCCGAGTGGGAGCAGTACCGCCGCGAGGTCACCCCGTACGAGCGGCAGCGCTACCTCTCGCTCTAGATCACGCTGGCGCGGTGCCGCTATCGTCTGCGGCACCGCCCCGGCACCTCCGCCGGGCGGCGTGAGCCGGGGAGGCGTTGGTGCTGGGAGATCTGCTCGACGGGGCGTGGCAGAGCATCGTGTTCGGGATCGTCGGGGTGGCGCTGATGGCCGCCGGATTCCTGCTGGTGGACCTGCTCACCCCGGGCAAGCTGCGGGAGCTGATCTGGGTACGCCGCAACGGCAACGCCGCGCTGCTGCTCGCCGCCAATCAGCTCGGCATCGCCGGCATCGTCTTCACCGCCGTACTGACCAGCTACAGCTCGTTCGCCAAGGGGCTAGCGTCCACAGTGGTCTTCGGCCTGGTCGGCCTGCTGGTGATGGCGCTCGCGTTCCTGGTGCTGGATCTGCTCACCCCGGGCAAGCTGGGCGACGTCATCGCCGCCGACGAGCCGCACCCGGCGGCCCGGGTCAGCGCCGCCACCCACTTCGGCGCCGCGCTCATCGTCTGCGCCTGCATCGCCTGAGCGGTGTCGTACCCCCGGGTTAGCTTCCGGGTGTGAACCGCACCGACCGTCTCTACGCCCTGGTCGAGGAACTGCGGGCGGTCTCGCCGCGCCCGCGCAGCGCGAGCTGGCTCGCCCGCCGCTTCGAGGTCAGCACCCGCACCGTCGAGCGCGACATCTCCGCGTTGCAGGGCGCCGGCGTGCCGATCTGGGCCGAGCCGGGCCGCACCGGCGGCTACGTGGTCGACCGCGCACGCACGTTGCCGCCGGTCAACCTGACACCGGCCGAGGCGGTGGCGATGGCCGTCGCGCTGCACCGGCTCGGCGCTTCCCCGTTCGCCTCGGCGGCGGGCGCCGCGCTGCGCAAGCTGGTCGCGGTGATGCCACCGGCCGCGGTGGCCGAGGCGCACCGGCTCGCCGGCCGGGTGCACCTGGTCGGCGACGGGCCGGGCACGCCCGTCCCGGCCGCCGTCGCCGACGCGGTCGACGCCGGGCGGGTGCTGCGCCTGCGGTACGCCGACCGCGGCGGCGCCGATTCGCTGCGCGACGTGGAGCCGCTGGCCTACCTGGGCAACTCGGTGCACTGGTACCTCGTCGCCTGGTGCCGGCTGCGCGACGGGGTGCGCTGCTTCCGCACCGACCGCATCGCCTCGGTGCACCCGCTGGCCGAGCCGGTCACCCGGGAGCTGCGTCCCGGGGACCTCGACGTGCCGGTCGACCGGGTGCGCCCGCTCACCTTGGTCTGATCCGGGTGGAAACACCGACAGGACGGTGTCGTGCACCGGTAGCACGCTGAATCCTGACGACGCCGGCCGACCGCCGGCGCGAATCTCAGGAGGAAGCATGTCCAGCACGCCCGTGACCTGGTTCGAGATCGGCTCCGACCGCCCGGACGAGGTGCAGCGGTTCTACTCCGAGCTGTTCGGCTGGAGTTTCGAGGAGCAGAGCGGCCCGTACCGGCAGACGGCGGCCGGTGGGCAGCGGGGGATCGGCGGCGCGGTCCGGGACACCGACGCCGGCAACTACGCGATCTTCTACGCCGAGGTCGCGGACGTCGCGGAGACCTGCCGCCGGGCGGAGGCGACCGGCGGGACCGTACTGACGGCGCCGGTGACCACGCCGATCGGACTCGTACGTGCCCTGTTGCGCGACCCGTCGGGCAACCTGCTCGGCGTCTTCACCCCGCCCGCCGAGGGCTGAGCGGTCCGGTGCGGTTGTCCCCGACCGGGACGGCGGCATCCGGGGCGGCGCGGTGGCGGTGCCCGTCCGGGCACCGCCACCGTGGGTGACCCCGCTCGGGTCCGGCCAGGAGGAGGGAACGGCCGGTGAGGGGCGGCGGGTCACCGGGTCACTTGCCGCCCTGGCCCTGCTGCTCGGCGTCGGCACCCTGCTCGGGCCGGTCGCCGCCCTTGTGGTGGCCGGGCTTGCCGTCCGGGCCGCCCTTGCCCGGGCCCGGGAACACGCCCGCCTCGGCGGCCTTGAGCACCGCGTCGGCCTGCTCCTGGGTGAGCTTGCCGTCGGTGACGGCCTGGTCCAGCCGCTCCTTCAGCGCGGCCTGCCGGTCCTCGGCCGACGGCCGCTCCGGCCGCTCCGGGCGGTCGCCCTGCCGCTGCTCGTGCAGCTTCTCCAGCGCCGCGGTCACCTTGTCGGTCGGGACGCCCAGCTCCTTCGCGAGCGCCTCGGCGAACTCGGCCTGCCGGTCGGCGTGCTTCTGGCGGCGGTCGTCACCCTGGTCCGTGCTGTTGGCGCTCGAAGACGGGTTCGGGCTCTTGTCGTCGGCGAGCGCCACCGTCGGGGCGGCGATCCCGACGCCGAGCACACCGGCGGCGGCCAGGCCGACCAGCAGGCGCTTCTTCGACATCGTGCGGATCATGCGTTTCTCCTGTTCGGTGGTGGTGCGATGACATCACCGACAGTGGCCGCCGGAACTGGGGGCAACCCGTGGCGAACCTGTCAGCGAGCTGGCAATCCCGTCCGGAAGGCCCGAATTATTCGTGTTGCCGGAGCGCTCCGGCGCCCGCGAGGCTGGGCGAAACCCGACGAAAGGCCACTCGATGACACAGCCCGCCATCCGCGAGATCCCGCTCACCGGGCCGGGCTCCGGGCCGTACTCGATCACTGTCGGGCCCGACGGCGCGCTCTGGCTGACGCTGGCCGGCTCCGGCGGCGTCGCCCGGCTCGGCCTCGACGGTGAGGTACGGACCTACCGCGACGACCCACCCGGCAGCCGTCCGCTGATCATCGTCGGCGGCCCCGACGGCGCGCTCTGGTACACCCGCTCGGGCGACGACCGGCTCGGCCGGATCACCGTCGACGGCGAGACCGGCGCGGTGGCGCTGCCGCCCGGCTGCGGCCCCTGCGGGCTGGCGGCAGGTGCGGACGGCGCCCTCTGGTACGCCGGCATGAGCGACGACACGGTCGGCCGGGTGAGCGTCGACGGCGAGGTCACGACCTTCCCGCTGCCGGTGCCCAAGAGCTTCGCGTCGATGCTGGTGGCCGGGCCGGACGACGCGCTCTGGCTCACGCTCAACCAGGCGAACGCGATCGCCCGGGTCGACCTGGACGGGAAGGTGACAGTGCATCCGCTGCCCACCGAGGCGGCCGGGCCGGTCGGCATCACCCGCGGCGGCGACGGCGCGCTCTGGTTCGTCGAGATCGCCGCCGGGCAGCTCGGCCGGATCACGCCGGACGGGCGGATCGACGAGATTCCGTTGCCGGACCGGACGGCCCGCCCGCACGCGATCGTCGCGGCCCCGGCCGGCGGGTGCTGGTTCACCGAGTGGGGCGCCAACCGCATCGGCCACGTGGACCCCGACGGCCACATCACCGCCCACGCCCTGCCCACGCCGGCGTCCGAACCCCACGGCCTCACGGTCACCCCGGACGGTGCGGTCTGGGCGGCCCTGGAGATCGGCGCCGTAGCCCACCTCACCCCACCCACCCTGCCCACCCCGCCCTCACTGCGTTGATCATGAAGTTAGCGGCAGCTGTGGATCTTCAAACCGCCGCCAACTTCATGATCGCCGGGGCCGGGGCCGGGGCCGGGGCCGGGGCCGGGGCCGGGGCTCGGGGTCAGCGGACGGCGGCGGTCACTGTCAGGGTGCCGGTGGTGGCGTCCAGGGTGGCGGGGGTGTTCACCGGGACGGTGAGCTGACCCGGGCCGTGGCCGATGGGCAGGCCGCCGAGGACCGGCACGCCGAGGTCGCCCAGGCGGTCGGTGAGCACGTCCACGACAGTGGTGTCCCAGCCGTCCGCGCACTCGGTGAACTGGCCGACCGCCACCCCGGCGATCCCGTCCAGCGCGCCGCAGCGGCGCAGGTGGGTGAGCATCCGGTCGATCTTGTACGGAGGCTCCTGCACCTCCTCGACCAGCAGGATCGCCCCGGTCAGGTCGGGCATGTCCGGCGTGCCGACGGACGCGGTGATCAGACACAGGTTGCCGCCGATCAGCCGGCCCTCGGCCCGGCCGGGCACCCGCACCGGGTACGTCTCCTCCGCCTCCACCGCCTCCACCGTGACCGGCTCGGCGCTGGTCAGCGCGGCGTGCAGCGACTCCGCCGAGCGGATCGGCGTGCGCTCGTCCCGCCACGCGGCGCCCGGCCCGTGCACCCCGGCCAGCCGGGCGCCCCGCCAGAGCGCGAACTGCAACGCGGTGATGTCGGAGAACCCGGCCACCACCTTCGGGTCCCGGCGAACCGCTGCCATGTCGATCAGGTCGACCACCCGCTGCGCGCCGTAACCGCCCCGGGTGCAGATCACCCCGCGGATCTCCGGGTCGGCGAACGCGGCGTTCAGGTCCGCCGCCCGCAGCGCGTCGTCGCCGGCCAGGTAACCCCGCCTGGCGTACGCGTTCGGCGCGGGCACCGGCCGCAGCCCCCAGCCGGTGAGCAGCTCGATGCCGCGGGCCACCCGTTCGGGACGGGTCGGCCCGGACGGGGACACCAGCATCACCGCGTCGCCGGGACGCAGGGCCGGTGGGCGCAGGCAGTCGTCAGGCACGATCGGAGCCTAGGGCCTGCCGGACCGTGCCCTGTCGGCCGCACCGGTTAGCCTCGACGTCGTGGCGACCGCGCTGGTGATCGAGAACGACCCGACCGACGACCTCCGCCGCCTGGGGGAGTGGCTCACCGAAGGGGGCCTGGAGCTGCGCGTGCTGCGTCCGCACGCCGGTGACCCGCTCCCCGCCGACCTGGAGGGGTACGCCGCGCTCGTGGTGCTCGGCGGCGACCAGCAGGCCTACCCGGGGCCCGACGGCGCGCCCGGCGCACCCTGGTTCCCGGCGCTTGAGGGGCTGCTGCGCAAGGCGGTCCGCGGGCGGGTGCCCACGCTCGCCGTCTGCCTCGGCGCGCAACTGCTGGCCACCGCGCACGCCGGCCGGGTCGAGCGCAGCACGTCCGGCCCGGAGGTCGGCCCGGCGCTCGTCGGCCGGCGTGACGCCGCCGAGGACGACCCGCTGTTCCGGTACGTGCCGTTGATGCCCGACGTGCTCCAGTGGCACGCCGACGAGATCACCGAGCTGCCGCACGGCGCGACGCTGCTCGCCGCGTCCACCCGCTACCCGCACCAGGCGTTCCGCCTCGGCGACCGGGCCTGGGGGCTGCAGTTCCACATCGAGTGCGACACCGCGATGATCGCCGAGTGGTCCCGCGACTCGGCCGTGCTGGCCGAGCTGGGCTACGACCCGGAGCTGGTGGTGGCCGCCTGCGACCGGGTGATGGCCGACGTCGAGGAGGCGTGGCAGCCGTTCGCGATCCGGTTCGCCGCGCTCGCGCTCGGCGAACTCGGCGACGACAACCCACGTCGCAGCCTGCCGCTGCTCGGGGCCTGACGGTGACCCGGCCGGTCCGCGGGCGCCTGGCCCGCTACGGATTCGCCGAGGGCGACGGCGCCACCCGCGCCGCCGACCTGCTCGGCCCGGACGGGCTCGCCCTGTGGCGGCCCGACACCCAGGAACCCGCTGACGAAAGCGCCGCCGAGCTGCTCGCCGCGCTGTCCCGCGCCGCCGACCCGGACCTGGCCCTGCGTCAGCTGCACCGGCTGGTGGAGGAGGAGCGACGCTCCGGCGACGAGGTGGCCGTACGCGACGCCCTGGCCGCCGACCCCGGCCTGCGCCGCCGGCTGATCGCGGTGCTCGGCGCCTCCTCCGCGCTCGGCGACCACCTGGTCGCCAACCCCGGGCAGTGGGCCGTGCTGGCGACCGAGCCGGACGGCCTCGCCCCCACCGCGGACGGGCGGCTCGACCTGAGCGTCGCCGCGCGGCTGACCACCGTGACCGGCGCGGTCCCGCTGCTGCGGCAGGCGTACCGGCTCGCGCTGCTGCGGATCGCGGCGGCCGACCTGACCGGCGGGCGCGGCCTGGAGCAGACCATGGCGGCGCTGTCCGGGCTGGCCGACGCCACGCTGGCCGCCGCCTACGACATCGCCGCCGACGAGCTGCCCGAGGGCACGCCGCGCCCCCGCCTCGCCGTGGTGGCGATGGGCAAGTGCGGTGGCGACGAGCTGAACTACGTCTCCGACGTCGACGTCATCTTCGTCTCCGCGACCGACGACGACCTGCCCGCCGCGACCCAGATCGCCACCCGGCTGATCCAGATCTGCGGGCTGGTGGCCTGGCCGGTCGACGCGGCGCTGCGACCCGAGGGCAACCGGGGGCCGCTGGTCCGCACGCTCGCCAGCCACCTCGCCTACTACAAGCGCTGGGCCCGCACCTGGGAGTTCCAGGCGCTGCTCAAGGCCCGCCCGGCGGCCGGCGACCTGGAACTGGCCAAGGAGTGGATCGACGCGCTGGCCCCGCTCGTGTGGACCGCCGCCGAACGCCCGGAGGCGGTCGAGGACGTCCGGTCCATGCGCCGCAAGATCCTCGACAACGTGCCGCCGAAGGAGCTGGAACGCGAGATCAAGCGCGGTCCGGGCGGGCTGCGCGACATCGAGTTCGCCGTCCAACTGCTCCAGCTCGTGCACGGCCGGGGCGACGAGTCGCTGCGGGTGCCCGGCACCGTGCCGGCGCTGCGCGCGCTCGTCGCCGGCGGCTACGTGGGCCGCGCCGACGGGGAGGCGCTGCTGCGCGGCTACCGGTTCCTGCGCGCCGTCGAGCACCGGCTCCAGCTCCAGGCCCTGCGCCGTACCCACACCGTGCCGACCGAACCGGCCGCGCTGCGCTGGCTCGCCGCCGCGCTCGGCTATGCGGCCACGCCGGGGCGCAGCGCCGTCGAGGAGTTCCGCGCCGAGTGGGTCACCCACGCCACCGAGGTACGCCGGCTGCACGCCAAACTGCTCTACCGGCCGCTGCTGGAATCCGTGGCCCGGGTGCCGGCCGAAGGGCTGCGCCTGACGCCCGAGGCGGCGCGGCACCGCCTCGAAGTGCTCGGCTTCGCCGACCCGGCCGGCGCGCTGCGGCACCTCCAGGCGCTCACCGGCGGGGTCAGCCGCACCGCCGCCATCCAGCGCACGCTGCTGCCGGTGCTGCTCGACGAGTTCGCCGACGCCCCCGAGCCGGACCGCGGTCTGCTCAACTACCGGCAGGTGTCGGACAAGCTCGGCAGCACACCGTGGTATCTGCGCCTGCTGCGTGACTCCGGTCCGGTCGCGCGCCGGCTGGCCCGGGTGCTGTCGTCGTCCAAGTACGCGGCCGACCTGCTGGCCCGCGAGCCGGAGGCGTTGCGGCTGCTCGCCGAGGACAGCGAACTGACGCCGCGTCCACGGGAGACGCTCGTCGAAGGCTTCGCCGCTGCCGCCGCCCGCCACGACGACCCGGTCGAGGCGATCCGGGCGGTGCGCGCGCTGCGCCGCCGGGAACTGGTCCGGATCGCCGCCGCCGACGTGCTCAGCCGCGCCGGTTCGCTCGCCCCGCTCACGCCCCGCCCCGTCGGCGGCGGGGAACGCCGGCCCACAGTGGTGGACGTGACTGCGGTCGGCACCGCGTTGTCGCACGTCGCCGACGCCACGCTGGCCGCCGCGCTGCGCGCCGCCCGTACAGTCCACCCCGGACCGCCCGGCCTCCGCTTCGCGGTGATCGGCATGGGCCGCCTCGGCGGGTACGAGTCCAACTACCTCTCCGACGCCGACGTGCTGTTCGTCTACGACCCGCCGCCCGGGGTGGAGGAGAGCGCGGCGAGCGCCGCGGCACACGCCGTCGCCGAGGAGCTGCGCCGGCTGCTGTCCGCGCCCGCCCCCGACCCGCCGCTGGGTGTCGACGCCGACCTGCGTCCCGAGGGCCGGCAGGGCCCGCTGGTCCGCAGCCTCGCCGCGTACGCCCAGTACTACGCGCGCTGGTCCCGGGTGTGGGAGGCGCAGGCGCTGCTGCGGGCCCGGTTCGTCTGCGGCGACGCCGACCTGGGCGCCGAGTTCGAGGCCATGATCGAGCCGGTGCGCTACCCGGCCGAGGGGCTGAGCCGCGAGCAGGTGGTCGAGATCCGCCGGATCAAGGCGCGGGTGGAGACCGAGCGGCTGCCCCGCGGCGCCGACCCGGCCACCCACACCAAGCTGGGCCGGGGCGGTCTGGCCGACGTCGAGTGGGCGGTGCAGTTGCTCCAGCTCCGGTACGCCGGTCAGGTGCCCGCGCTGCGCGGCACCCGTACGCTCGACGCCCTCGCCGCCGCCCGCGACGCCGGACTGCTCGACCCCTCCGACGCCGCCGAGCTGGCCGCCGGCTGGACGCTCGCCGCCGAGGTGCGGGACGCGCTGATGCTGGTACGCGGCCGGGCCGGCGACCAGTTGCCCCGGCACGGGGTGGAGCTGGCCGGGGTGGTGCGGCTGCTGGGACGCGAGGACCAGGGCGAGTTCCTCGACGAGTACCTGCGCACCGGCCGCCACTCCCGCACAGTCGTCCAGCGAATCCTGGAGTCCCCCTGTAGCCCACCCTCCCTCGCCTCGCCCTCCCGCCCTCTCCCTCGCCCGGCCCCGCCCCTCGGCGTCGATCTTGCACTTATGGCCCCGACGAAAGGGCATATCCTGGCTCCGAGGGGCTGCAACTGCAAGATCGACGGGGGCAGGGGGAGAGCCCGGGGGAGCGGGGTCAGCTTGGAGGGTGTAGGTGCCCCTCGGGGGACTGTCACGGTGGTCCACGCCGTCCTCGGCTGACTGTGGCGCCGAGGCTGACAGCCAGCGGTCGTGGCGTACCCGGATCGGGATCGGGGCCGGGCGGCGGGGCGCGGATCGTGATCGAGGCGCCGTCCTGGCGCACCAGCTCGCCCGGTGCACCGACGAGCGGCGTGGCTCGGCAGACCGCATAGCTTCCAGTGCAGCCGATCCGACCAGACCTCGGTCAGGTACGGCTGGCCTGACTCACGAGCCGGCCTCCGACGCCCCCCACCCAGGAGAACTCGGCGTCGGGCACCGCCACGTACTGCACCGCGTTGTCGGCCGCCAGTCCCGATAGGTGACCGGGTCAGGGATGCCGTGCCGTCCGCGCCGGGCACAGTGGTGAAGAACAGCGGGTTGCGGTCGATGTCGGCCTCGCCGCAGCCAGCCCGGGCCAGCGGCACGTCACCCATGTGGGGCCGCCTCCCAGTAGTTGCGGGTCGGCGGCAACCTCCACCCGCCCGGTGAGCCCGCGCCGGGCCAGCCCGCGCGCAGCGGCGCTGAAGTACGCCGGTCGGCTGTCGGGTCGCCGGCGCTGCGCAGGTCGGCGGTGACCACACCGGCGGTTGCCACCAGCAGACCACAGCCAGCAGCGCGGCGAGCCCGACCGCGCCGAGGACCCGGGAGGCCGGCCGGGTGGCGCGGAGCCGATCGGAGATCGGGGCGGGGACACGCGGCGGCGGCCAGCACCGGTGCAAGCGCGAACATCACCACCAGTCGGGTCGCGTTCAGCCCGACCGGCGTGTGCAGCAGCGCCGAGGCGAGCACCCCCG
This sequence comes from Micromonospora sp. C28ISP2-4, assembly GCF_030519385.1. Classification (NCBI taxonomy): domain Bacteria; kingdom Bacillati; phylum Actinomycetota; class Actinomycetes; order Micromonosporales; family Micromonosporaceae; genus Micromonospora; species Micromonospora sp. C28ISP2-4. Next base: position 74,686 of record NZ_JAUMKG010000007.1, read on the forward strand.
GCCGCGGACAGCAGCGCGCCCACCCGCACCGGCCGCACGCCACGAGCGCCGCCACCACCAGGCTCGTCACCACGGCGTGCACGGTGTCGGCAGTGCTGATGTTCATCCAGCCGCCCTCACCGAACAGCAGCCCGGTCACGGCGGCGGCAGCGCGGGCCGGTACGGCGAGCAGCAGGCCGGGCGTACCGGCGGGTCAGCAGCAGCGTGACACCGGCGAGCCCGACGAACAGCCCGCACCGGGCTGGCCGCCGAGGCGAGCAGCGCGGGCGGTGCGCGGCGGCGACGGCCGCCCAGACGTTCCGCCGTCGGGTGCCGGACCGGCCGCTCGCCACCGCCGGGGACCGGCCGGGCTCGGCACCGTCGGGACCGGCCCGCTCGGCACCGTCGGGACCGCGGCCGGCCGGCACCGTCGGGACCGGGGCCGCGGCACCGTCGGGACGGCCGCTCGCCAGCGGCGTCAGGGCGGCGGCGGGCGAGGCGGTGCGGCGGGCGGGGATCAGAGCGCGAGCAGCGCGACCAGGCCGAACGCGACGCCGAGGGCGCGTACGTGACCCGGCCGGAGACCAGGTTGCCGGCGATCGTGACCACGCCGACCCAGGCTGCCGAGCAGCGGCCGGGGCACCCGGGTCCGCACCAGCAGGGCGGCGAACGCGCGGAGGCGAGCAGGGCGAGCGCCCCGGGTGACGCGTACGCCGAGCAGCGCCATCAGGCGGCGGCGAGACGAGGCTGTAGCCCCACGGGTGCACGCCGCCGTACCAGCGCAGGTCCACCCAGGGCGGCCCCGTGCTCGGCGAAGAAGCCGCGCGGGCGCGACCTGCGCGGAAACAGGTCGCCGGGCCGGCAGCGTGAGGTGGAGCACGGCGAGGGACGAGCGCCGACACGGCGGAGACCGCCACCACCCGACCGCCCCGCATGCCCACCTCCTGATCGCGAACCACCGTACTGGCAGCATGTCGGACGCCTCACTCACCTCTCGCGCTGGATCGGCCTGGCGGGTTCGGTGCTGCTCGCCGTGGCCGCGTTCCTCGGTGGCGCCCTGCTCCGACGGCGAGTTGCGTCCCACCCCGGTCAGCATCTGCAGCCCGAACGGGCCGCCGATCATCGGGTGCGGGCTGGTCGGCACCAAAGCGCTGTTGGCGTGGGCCTGGTGTCGCCGCGGGACCGGGTGCCGTCGTCCCGCTGGGTGCTGGTCACAGTCGCGCTCTGGCTGCCGCCGATGCCGGCGCCGCCGCTGGGCAGCCGGGACGTGTGTCACGCGTACGCCTGCCAGGGCGCCAGCTCTCGAGCCGGGATCAACCCCTACGAGCAGGGCGTGCTAGCGCTGCCCCGCCCCTGGCTGGACACCATCCTCCCTACATCTGGCGGGGACACCCCGGCGCCGTACGGCCGTGCTGTTCGCTGCTCGCCGGCGCGGTGGTGGAGGCCACCGGCTCGCTTTTTCGCTCGCCGCCGTCGTGCGCTGTTCCGTGCTCGCCGTCGCCGGGGTGGCGCTCACCGCGTGGGCGCTGCCGGTGCTGGCCCGCCGCTGCGGGTGCCGCCGCGGCGGGCGGCGCCTGGCTGGCGCTGGCCAGCCCGGGCCGGTGCCCAGTGCACCTGGTCTCCGGCGCGCACAACGACGCGTGATGATCGGCCTGCTGGCCGGGCTGGCTGTGGTCGCGGCCCGCCCGGGGCGGCCTGGCCGCGCTCGCCGGGGTGCTGCTCGGACTGGCCGCCGCCGTCAAGGTCACCGCGCTGGTCAAAGCCGTTCGCCGCGCTGGCCGCGATCGTCGGGGCGTACGGATCAGGACGTCAAAAAGCGCGACGGCGGTGGGTGGTCGGCGGCCTCGCTCGCGGCGCTCGCCGTGTGACGGTCGTGCCTCCGGCCTGGGGGGCTGGGGTTCGCCGCGGCTGGAACAGGGCGGTCTGGTGGTGGCGTGGACCTCGCCGCCGACGGCGGTGGGAGACCGGCCGGCCTGCTGGCGCCGTTCGGGGTGCACGTCGACGCGCTGCCGGGTCACTCGGGCGATCGGCATGGTCGTGCTGATCGCGGTGCTGATCTGGCTCTGTTCCGGTCGTTCCGTCGTGGTGGGGCCGTTCTGGCACGCCGGGCTGGCGCTCACCGCCACCGTCGCGCTCTCTCCGCTGTTCCACCCTGGTACTGGCCGGGCCGCTGGCTGTGCTCGCCGCCACCGCGCACCGCACGCTGTGGTTCGATCGTCACTGTGGTGCCGTCGTTCCTGGTGCTGACGACGGCACCGGGCTGGGCCCGGTACCCAAGATGCCTGCGCCGCTGATGACGCTGTTCGTGATCGGCGTGGTCGTGGTTATACGGCCGCCCGCGGGCCGGCAGCCGGTTCCCGTGGACTGAGGAGTGCTGCAGCGCAGCCCGACGGACCCGTCCGCCGATCGCCGCCGGTCTCGCCCGCTACGCCGGTCTCGCCGGGGCCGGGCCGTGCTGCTCACCGTGGCCGGGTGGTTCGGCGGCGCGCTACCAGGCACGCCCCTGCGCCCCACGCTCGCCGCGATCTCGGCACGCACCGGACGGGCCGGTGACGCTCGGCTGCTGGCTGGTCGGAACGCCGCTGCTGTGCCGTGGTCACGCGGGTGGTGGGTGCGCCGCCGTCCGGGCCGGTGGGCGGCCGTGACCGCAGGTGGGCTTTGGTCGCTGCCGCTGCTCGCCGGGCGCCGCCGATCGGCAGCCGCGACGTCTACTCGTACGCCTGCCAGGGCTGGACGTGGACGCAGGGGCCCAGCCCACCGGGTGGGGGTCGCGGCGGCCGGCCGTCCGTGGACCGACCGGTGTCGCCGATCTGGCGGGACACCCCGGCGCCGTACGGGCCGTTCTTCGTGCTGCTGGCCGGGCTCGCAGTCCTCGCCGGTGGCGGCCTGATCGGAACGATCGTGGCGCTGCGGCCGGTAGCGGTGGGCCGGTGTGCTGCTGACCGCGCCGCCTGCCCGGCCTCGGCCCGCGCCGCCGGGGTGCTCCACCCGCCGGGCCGCCTGGCTGGTGCCGGTGCCCGCTGGTCGGGATCCACCTGGTGGCCGGCGCGCACAACGACGCGCTCGCGCTCGGGCTGTTCCTGCTCGGCCTGCTGGTGCTGGTCCGCCTGCCGCGGCAAGCCTCGCGCGCTGTTGGTGGCGGTGCTGCTGGGCGGCCGTGGCGGTGAAGGCGGTCGCCGTGGTGGCGCCGCCGTTCGCGGCGCCGCCGCCGTGTCGGCCGCTACACCTGGCGGCGCTGCTGCGCGACGGCGGGCAACTGGCCGCGTCGGTGCTCGGCGCACCCTGCTCGTGGTAGTCGCTCGCCACCGGCCTCGGGCTGGCTGGGTGGGAGGGCTCGGCCACAGCGGCGACTCGCAGCAGTGGACCTCCCGCCCACAGCCGTCGGGTTCGTCATCCGACTCACGCCGGTGAGTTGGCGGCCTACGGCCGCAGGCGGTTCCGGTGGTCCGGGCGGTCGCGCTGGTGCTGCTGGTCTGGGACCCCGTCGCGCCTGGTGGTGGGGCGTGGACGCGCGCCGGCTCAACGACACCCGGCAGCGGGTGGCCCGCCGACACTGGTCGCCGGCGGGTGCGGCGCTACCGGCGCGGGCCCGCGCTCGCCGCCACGGTGCTGCTCGCCCCGGTCTTCCACCCCCTGGTGCGATTCTGGCCGCTGACACTGCTCGCGGTCGCGGCGCCGCTGGCCCGGCAGGTTGGTTCGTGGCGCCCTGCGCGGTGGCCTCGGCGCTCACCCTGCCGGACGGATCAACCCGGCCCGGCACCCGGCAAGGCGCCGGGCGCGGTGCTGATGACGGTGCTGATGACGGTGCTGGTGGTGGTCGTCGCGGTGGCCGGTCTGCGGGCCGTGCTGCGCCGCCGCGCCACCCGCCGCGGCACCAGGACGGCGCCGGCCGGCCCGCCATCGCGGAGCCGGCCCGGCCGGTGCTGACGAACGTGCTCAGCAGTCGAAGTACATGGCGAACCTCGTGCGGGTCAAGCGCAGACGCACAGGGTCGACCTCGTTGGCCCGCGTCTTCCAGTCAGACCCAGGTGGAGATCAGGTCCGGCGTGAATACGCCGCCGTCGAGCAGGTAGTCGTGGTCGGCCTCGAGCGCGTTGAGGCACCTCGGGCAAGCGAACTCCGGAACCTGCTTGATGTCGCCCCCCACTCCTCCGGCGGGAGGTCGTAGAGGTCCTTTGTCGATCGGTGCCGTGGCGGCCGATCTTGTTCTTGATGCCGTCCAGACCGGCCATCATCATGGCGGAGAACGCCAGGTACGGGGTTTGGACGGTCCGGGCACCCGGAACTGACGCGCTTGGCCTTCGGGCTGCTGCCGGTCACCGGGGGCATACGGGTGCAGGCGGAGCGGTTGCGCTGCGAGTGACCAGGCCGGACCGGCGCCTGAAGCCCGGGCACCAGACGGACGGTACGAGTTCACCGTCGGTTGGTGAAGGCCAGCAGCGACGGGGCGGGGCAGGAGGCCGCCGATGTACCAGCGGGCGGTGTCGGGACAGCCCGGCGTAGCCGGTCTCGTCGAGAACAGTGGCTCGCCGCCGCGCCAGAGGCTTTGGGTGTGCATGCCGGAGCCGTTGTCGCCGAACAGCGGCTTGGGCATGAACGTCGCGGCTCTAAGCTGGCGGCCCAGGTCTCGTTCTGACGATGTACTTGAACAGCTGGAGCTGGTCGGCGGCAGCAGCGTAGAGAACTGTAGTTGATCTCCGACTGCCGGGGTTGACCTCGTGGTGCGAGCGCTGACGGTGAAGCCGCCGTCGACGAGGCGCCGCACGATCCGCCGCGCAGGTCTGGCGGTGGGCCAACCGGCGGGACCGGGAAGTAGCCGCCTCAGGGCGGTCTTGTAACCCGAGTTTGCCCCCTCCGATCCGGGCCGCTGTTCCAGGCGCCCCGATCGAGCCCGATGGTGGAACGACTGGTGCGCCGAGGTCCTCGTGGCGGATCGAGTCGAAGATGGAACTCCGCCTGCACCGAAGTAGGCGGTGTCGGCGATGCCACTGGCGGCGAGGTACGCCTCGGCCTTCTTCGCGACGTTGCGGGGGTCGCGGGAGTACGCCTCACGGGTGAACGGGTCGTGGATGAAGAAGTTCAGCGCGAGCGTCTTCTGGGCCCGGAACGGGTCGATGAAGGCGGTGGCGACGTCCGGCAGCAGGAGCATGTCGGACTCGTGGATGGCCTGGAAGCCGCGGATCGAGGATCCGTCGAAGGCGAGGCCGTCGGTGAAGACGCTGTCGTCGAACGACTCGACCGGCAGGTTGAAGTGCTGCATCACGCCGGGCAGGTCACAGAAACGTACGTCGACGAACTTCACGTCCTCGTTGGCGAGGTATCGCAGGAGTTCCTCGGAATTGGCGAACACACGTCCTCCTGGCAGGTCCACTCCGTTAGCTGGCTACTGGCGACGCTATGGCCGGGGGGTTGCCCGGCCGTGTCTCGTCTGTTTCCGCCGTGTTACGTCGCTTGCGGAGCGTCATCCCGGCACCCTCTGATGCCGAATGTCGTATTTTTCGTCAGGAGTCGCGGCGGCGCTACCCTGGCCGCTGTGACCGATACCGCCGCCACACCGGTGCCGCCCGCCACCGATCCCGCGTTCACCCCGCCCAGCCTCGGCCGCCGCTTCGGCGCCCTGATCATCGACTGGGTGCTGTGCCTGATGGTCGCCCGGGCCTTCTCCGACCCGGTCCGCGACGGCTGGCCGCCGGTCCTGGTGCTGATCCTGGAGTACGGCTTCTTCATCGGCCTGTTCGCCCAGACCCCCGGCATGTACCTGACCCGGCTGCGCTGCGTGTCCTGGGCCGACGGCGGCCGGATCGGGCTGCTCCGCGGGCTGCTGCGCGGCTTCCTGCTGGCCCTCGTGGTGCCGGCCCTGCTCATGGACGAGCACCGGCGCGGCCTGCACGACCGGCTCTCCGGGTCGGTCGTCACCGACGCCCCGCGCCGCTGACCCGCACGAGAAAGGAGCCGGCCCCGCACGGGACCGGCTCCTTTCTCGCGTACGCCGGAAGTCAGCGACCCCGGGTCTGCCGGAACGCGCCGCGCGCCGGCCGCATGTTCTTCGGGATCGCGCCCTTGGGCATCTGCGGGCGCGCGGTGAGCGCCTTGAGCCGCTTGTCGAGGGCGTTGACGTCCTTCGGGGACAGGGCGCGGGGCAGCCGCATCAGCGTCATCCGCAGCTTGCGGACCGGCAGCTCACCCTCGCCCTGCCCGATCACGTAGTCGTGCAGCGGGGCGGTGCCGATCACCTTCGCGAGGCGGCGCTTCTCCTGGCCGAGCAGGCCGCGTACGCGCTGCGGGTTGCCCTCGGCCAGCAGGATCACGCCCTGCCGGCCCACCACCAGGTGCACCATGTCCATCTGGGTGGTGGAGCTGACCGCCGGGGTGACCCGCCAGTCGCCGCGCATGCTCTCCATGATCTGCGCCGCCGCGCCCGGCTGCCCCTCGGCGGCGTTCATCATCGCCTTGTTGGAGCGCAGGTTGAGCACGATCAGCACGGCCAGCAGGGCGAGCAGGATGCCGATCGGCAGCCAGATCCAGCCCCAGGCGATCACCGCGACCACGGTGAGCGCGAGCGGGATCAGCACCGCCGCCGCGGTCAGCGGCGCGAACCACTTGTCCTGCTTGGCGGTGAACCGGAACACCATCCCGATCTGCTTCAGCCGCTGGCCGAACGAGACCTTCTCCTGGGGCTTTGCCATACCGCAGAGTCTAGTGGTCGGTGCACATCACGTTGATCCGTGGCCGCCTGTTCCGCCGAGGGCTGAGTACCTTACCGCCGCGCCGGCCCGAACCGGCCCGCCGGTAAGGAGGCGGACGGGCCGAAGATCAGGCGGCGTACCCATGCCCCGGGGGCACCTTCGCGCGCAGAGTCGATCTCGACAGGGAACGACACCGCACGACAAGGGAGACCGAGATGTTCGGCAACGACGCGGACTTCATCCTCAGCATCCACCGCAGCCACGCCGCCGAGCTGCAGGCCGACGCGGCCCAGGACCGGCTCGCCCGGTCGCTGCCACGCCGGCACCCGCGCGGCTGGCTCAGCCGCCGGCAGCACCAGGCCCGCACCATCGACGCCCGCCGGTGACCGCACCGGCGGCCGTCGCCGGGTTCACCGGTGCGGCCGGTGCCGTGGGGAAGTTCGCCGGTCCGGCCGTCACGGGGGCGGCCGGACCGGCGGCTCTTTATGGCCCGGTCGGGCCGTCGGGGGCGCGTGGCATGCTCGACGGCGTGACCGTACGCGCTGCCAGCACCGTCCTCGTCGGCCGCCGGCCCGAGCTGGCCGCGCTCGGCGACGCGCTGGCCCGGTCGCGGTCCGGCGACCCGGCGACGGTGCTCGTCGGCGGCGAGGCGGGCGTCGGCAAGACCCGGCTGCTGGAGGAGTTCGGCACCCAGGTGGACGCCGCCGGCGCGCGCCTGCTCGTCGGCCAGTGCCTGGAGCTGGGCGAGGCCGGCCTGCCGTTCGCCCCGTTCGCCGCCGCGCTGCGCGACGTGCTGCGCCACGACGGGCCGGCCGCCTTCGCCGGCTACGAGGCGGAGTTCGCCCGGCTGCTGCCGGAGCTGGCGCGGATGCCCGCAGGCGCCGCCGCGCCCGCCGGCTCGGCCCTCGCCGACACTCCGCGCGGCTACCTGTTCGACCTGGTCGCCGAGCTGTTCCGGCGGCTCGCCGAGGAACGCCCGCTGGTGCTGGTGATCGAGGACCTGCACTGGGCCGACCGCTCCACCCGGGATCTGATCGGTTTCCTGGTGCGAGCCGCCCGCGCGACCCGCCTGCTGGTCGTGTGCACGTACCGCACCGACGAACTGCACCGCGGGCACCCCCTGCGGCCGTTCCTCGCCGAGCTGGACCGGGTCCGCGGCGTGGACCGGATCGAGCTGGGCCGGCTCGACCGCGACGGCACCGCCGCCGTGCTGGCCGACCTGCTCGGCACCGAGCAGTTCGCCCGGACCGTCGACGACGTGCACGAACGCACCCAGGGCAACCCGTTCTTCATCGAGGAGCTGGCCGCCGCCGGAGGCCCGGTCGGCTGCGCGGCCATTCCGGAAACCCTGCGCGACCTGCTGCTGGCCCGCGTCGACCGGCTGCCCGAGCCGGCTCAGCGGGTGCTGCGGATCGCTGCCGCCGGGGGCACCCGCTTCGCCCACCAGCTCCTCGCCGAGGTGGCCGGCCTGCCCGAGGCCGAACTGGAGGACGCGCTACGCGCCGCCGTCGCCGGGCAGCTCGTGGTGGCCGACCCGGACGGCGAGTACGAGTTCCGGCACGCGCTGGTCCGCGAGGCCGTGCACGACGACCTGCTGCCCGGCGAGCACGCGCGGCTGCACGCCCGGTACGCCGCCGCGATCGAGGCCCAGCCGCACCTGGTCGCCGCCGGTCGTGCGCCGGCCGAGATCGCCCACCACTGGTACGCGGCACACGACCACCCGCGCGCGCTCACCGCGGCCCGGGTCGCCGCCGAGGCGGCGGCCGAACGGTACGCGTACGCCGAGCAGAGCCGGCTGCTGGAGCGCGTCCTCGAACTGTGGGAGCAGGTGCCCGACGCCGCCGACCGGCTCGGCATGGACCACCTGCGGGTGCTGGAGGACACGCTCACCGCCGCGGTCACCGCCGGTGACCTCAGCCGCGCGCTCACGCTCACCCGGGCCGCGCTGGCCGAGGTCGACTCCGACGCCGAGCCGCTGCGCGCGGCCCGCCTGCTCGACCACCGGGGCCGGCTGTTCGCGCTGCTCGGCAAGAGCGACGGCGTGAGCGAGCTGCGCGAGGCGTACCGGCTGGCGGCGGGCGCGCCGCGCGGACCGGAACGGTTCGGCGTGCTCGCCGACATCGCGGCGCACATGATGAAGGTCGCCCCCCGCGAGGCCGCGTCGGTCGCCGCCGAGGCGGCGGCCGGCACGACCGAGATCGACGCGGACCTGGCGCTGCTGCCCACCCGGATCAAGGTGCTGCACCGCACCAACGACACCCCGGATCTCGGGCTGGCCGAGTTGCGCCGGGTGGAGGCGCGCGCCCGTGCCGTCGGTGACTCGCGGGCCCTGGTCAGCGCGCTGGTGTTCCTCTCCGACGTGCTCTACGAGCTGGGCCGCTACGACGAGTCCGAACAGGCAGCCGCAGCCGGGGTGAGCGAGGCACGCCGGGTGGGCATCAGCCGCTCGATCGGGGTGTACCTGCTGTCGAACCGGGCCGAGGCGCTCATCGCGCTGGGCCGCTGGGACGAGGCGGACGCCACCTGCGCCGAGGCGGCCCGCATCGACCCGCCCGGCGTGTCCGGGCTGCACTGGCTGCAACTGCGCGCCGGGCTCCACCTGGCCCGCGCCCATCCCGGCGCCGACGAACTCGTCGGACGGGCGCTGGCGTTCCTCAGCCGGCCCTACCTCTGGCCGAACCACCGGCTGCCGCTGCACGAGCTCCGCGTGGAGGCCGCGCTCGCCGCCGACGACAAGCTGGAGGCGGTACGCGCGGCGCGTGCCGCCCTGGCCGACCCGCACCTGGCCGACCTGCCGCGCGAGGGGTGGCCGGCGCTCAGCGCGGTGGCGCGTACCGCCGCGCTGACCGGGGACGCGACGCTCGCCACCGAGGTGTCGGCGGTGGCCGCCGCGCTGCCCGCCCGGCACCCGGCCGAGCACGCCCACGCGGCGCACGTCGCGGCCGTCCTGGCCGGGCTCGGGTCCGCCGCTCCCGGCGAGGCGCTCGCCGCGTGGCGGGCGGCCGTGGCGGCGTGGCGGGCGGCCGGGCAGCCGTACCCGCTGGGCCGGGCGCTGCTCGGGCTGGCCGAGGCGGCCGCGGCGGCGGGCGAGCGGGACGACGTCGCCGCCGCGGTACGGGAGACGGCCGAGCTGGCCGCCCGGCTGGGCGCCACCCCGCTGGGCGAGCAGGCGGCGACGCTGGCCCGCCGGGTCGGACTGCGGGGCACCGGGCGACCCGGGCCGGACCTGCTGACCAGCCGGGAGCAGGAGGTGTTACGGCTGGTCGCCGAGGGGCACAGCAACAGCCGGATCGCCGAGCGGCTGTTCATCTCGCCGAAGACGGCGAGTGTGCACGTGTCCCGGATCATCGCCAAGCTCGACGTGACCAACCGGGTGGAGGCCGCCGCGCTGGCCCACCGTCTCGGCCTGCTCGACCCTCCGCCGCCCGCCCCGGCACAGCGTCGCGCCCGGTAGCGCACCGCGTCTGCGTCAGGGACGGGGCAGGTAGATCCGCCAGCCGGCCACCGTGACGACGTCGAGCGCGCCGGATTCGGTGCCGAGGCGCTCGTCCAGCCGCGCGGCCAGCGGCGAGCCGGCCGGCGCCACCCACGCCGCGCCCGGGTCGGCCGCCACCTCCCGCCGGTACGCCGGCAGCCTGTCGAAACCCGGGGTCAGGTCGTCGTCGACCACGGCACAGACCACGTTCTCGCCCGTCGCGTAGGTGAGCCGGTTACACGTCCAGTAGCCGCCGCGTACGTTCCGGACGTCGAGCGCGCCGAGCGTGTCCACGAGCGACCGGTGCCGGTCGGCCTCGGCGTGCACGTCGGGTGCCGTCCGGATCACGTCCACGGTGGCCGCCGCGCCGGTGCCGAGCACGCCCGCGAGCACCGCCGCCGCCGCGAAACCCGTCGCGCGGGCCACGGGGCGGCCGGTGAGCCGGCGGGCGGTCCGCCACAGTGGCCGGAGCAGGGCCGGTACGGCGACCGCCAGGCACGACAGGTAACGGCTGCTCTCGATCGGCGTCTGCCCGGCGGCGTTGCTCAGCGCGTACGCGGCCACCACCCCCGCCGCGCCGCCGAGCAGCGCCAGCCGCACCCCGGCCGACACCCGCTCCGCCGAGGGCGGACCGCCGGAGGCGCGGCGCAGGGTGTGCCACGCGGTGAACGCGGCGAGCACCAGCAGCACCGGGAACGCGACGGCCCACCAGAGCTGCCAGGTGGCGCACCGGCCGGGTGAGCAGAAGCCCATCGCCAGCGGCGGCCCGAGGACGAGGGCGCCGTACAGCCGGTCGGCCCAGTCCGCCGACGCGCCCGTGCCACCCGCCGCCAGCACCGCGGCCACCGGGTTGCGGCCGTGCCGGATGCTGTCCACGAGCATCGGGGCCGCGCCCAGCAGCAGCGCGCCGGCCAGCACCGCCCCGGCCCGGCCGGCCAGCTCCCGCCGGCGCCACGCCACGAGCAGCGCGCCGAGCGTCAGCACGTACGGCAGGATCAGCGGGTCCACCCAGAGCAGCACCCCGGAGATCAGTCCCCAGGCCGCCCAGCGGGGCAGCCGCGCGCCCGGCCCGGTCCCGCAGAGACCCACAGTGAGCAGCGCCAGCGCCGCACCGGCCGGGTTCAGCTCCGGATAGCCGCCACCGGCGATGAGCTGGTTCTTCACCACCCGGTCCGCGCCGAGCGCCAGCACTGCGACGACGAGCAGGGCGTACCAGCGGTCGCCGCCGAGTCGCCGGGTCAGCCGCCAGGACAGCAGCAGGAACAACGCGTACAGCGCCAGCGTCGGCACCCGCAGCACGAGCACCGACGGTCCGGCCAGCGCGACCAGCGGCGCGGCCAGGTACGCCTCCAGCGTGCCCATGTACGCCTGGCCGTAGAACCAGACCGGGAAGCCGTCGCCACGCGCGATGTGCAGGGCGGCCAGCCCCATCGTCGCCTCGTCGCTGTTGGTGGGCGGCACGTCGGCGAACAGCAGCGCCAGGCGGTAGCCCACGCCGGCGAACCCGACGAGCAGGGCCAGCAGCGTCGGCAACGGCAGCCGCCGGGGCGTACGAGGGCGCACGGCTTCGCGTGGCTCCTCGCGTACCCCGGCGGTCATGCCTGTGATCATGGCATCCGGCGGGCGGCCGGCGGCGGGTGACGCGGTGGTCGGCCGGCCTCAGCCGGCGACGGTGACCTCCCGGCGGGCGTCGAGCGCCTGCTGGTAGAGGCGGCCCGCGCGGTACGACGAGCGGACCAGCGGGCCGCTCATCACGCCCGCGAAGCCGATCTCCTCGGCCTCCTCGCGCAGCTCGACGAACTCCTCCGGCTTGACCCAGCGGGTCACCGGGTGGTGCCGGGGGGAGGGGCGAAGGTACTGCGTGATGGTGATCAGCTCGCAGCCCGCCTCGTGCAGGTCGCGCAGCGCCTGGGACACCTCGGCGCGCTCCTCGCCCATGCCGAGGATCAGGTTGCTCTTGGTGACCAGGCCGTCGGCCCGCGCCTGGCGGATCACGTCCAGCGAACGCTCGTAGCGGAACGCCGGGCGGATCCGCTTGAAGATGCGCGGCACGGTCTCCACGTTGTGGGCCAGCACCTCGGGCCGCGAGCCGAAGACCTCGGCGAGCTGCTCGGGTACCGCGTTGAAGTCGGGGATCAGCAGCTCGACACCGCAGCCGGACTGAAGCGCGTGGATCTGCCGGACCGTCTCGGCGTAGAGCCAGGCCCCGCCGTCGGGCAGGTCGTCGCGGGCGACACCGGTGATGGTCGCGTAACGCAGGCCCATCGCGGCGACGGACTCGGCGACACGCCGCGGCTCGTCGGCGTCGAACTCGGCCGGCTTGCCGGTGTCGATCTGACAGAAGTCGCAGCGCCGGGTGCACTGGTCACCACCGATGAGGAAGGTGGCCTCCCGGTCCTCCCAGCACTCGTAGATGTTGGGGCAGCCGGCCTCCTGGCACACCGTGTGCAGCCCTTCGCGCGAGACGAGCCCGCGCAACTGGGTGTACTCCGGGCCCATCTTGGCCTTGACTTTGATCCACGGCGGCTTGCGCTCGATCGGCGTCTCGGCGTTGCGCGCCTCGATCCGCAGCATCCGCCGCCCCTCCGGGGCGACGGTCGCGGTGCGCGCTGGCTGCTCAGTCGTCGGCGCGGATTGCTCGATCGTCACAAAACCGAGCGTACGCCGGTCGGCGCCGGTCGATGAACGAGGGCGACGGCCGTCACGCCGGAATGGCTGTGACACCGGACACCAGGGGCGAAAAAACCCGGTCACAGCGCGGCGCACGTGGTGCTAGCGTGCCGGGCAGAGCTGTGACGGAGCCGAGTAACGGGCCGATCCGCCAGTCGAGAGAGCCGCCGGTTGCTGCGAGGCGGTCTGGCGCCGGCCCGTGAAGACCCTCCCGAGCTGCGGGAAGAACGGCGTGTCGCGCCCAGTAGAGCCCGCCCGGCCGGCCCCGGTGAAAAGGCGTCGAACGAGGCTCCCGCTCCGGTGGGGGCGAAGGTGTGGTGGCACCGCGAGGTTCCCGCTCGCCCACACCTCCCTGGGGATCGCGTTGCGATTGGTCAAGGAGGTAGTCGTCGTGCAACGCATCCTGTCCACAGAACTCCCCGCCCATGTGGGCGCCACAGTGCGGCTCGCCGGGTGGGTCCACCGCCGCCGGCTGCTCAAGTCGGTGGCCTTCCTGATCCTGCGGGACGCCGCCGGGCTCGCCCAGGTCGTGGTCGCCGCGCCCGCCGTGCGCGAGCAGATCGAGGCGCTCACCGAGGAGACGGTCGTCGAGGTCGTCGGCACTGTGGTCGCGAACGCCACCGCGCCCGCCGGGGTCGAGGTCGTCGAGCCGACGGTACGTCCGCTCGGGCCGCCCGCCGTCCCGCCCCCGTTCGACCTGTACCGGCCGGTGCTCACCGCCGGCCTGCCCACCCAGCTCGACAACGCGCCGACCGCGCTGCGGCACCCGACGAGGTCAGCCGCGCTGCGGATCTCGGCGGCGGCCGTGTCCGGCTTCCGGGCCACGCTCGACGGGCAGGGCTTCGTCGAGGTGCACACGCCGAAGGTGGTCGCCTCCTCCACGGAGAGCGGAGCGAACGTGTTCGCGCTGGACTGGTTCGGGCGGCCCGCCTACCTGGCCCAGTCGCCGCAGTTCTACAAGCAGCTCATGGTCGGTGTCTTCGAGCGGGTCTACGAGGTGGGGCCGGTGTTCCGCGCCGAGCCGCACGACACGGTGCGCCATCTGGCCCAGTACACGTCGCTCGACGTCGAGCTGGGGTTCGTGGCCGACCACCGGGACGTGATGGCGGTGCTGCGGGGCACCCTGGCCGGGATGGTGGCGACAGTCGCCGGGCTGGCCGGCGGCGCGCTGGCCACGCTGGGCGTGACGGCGCCGGAGGTGCCGGCCGAGATCCCGGCGGTGCACTTCACCGACGCGCTGAAGATCGCCGGAGCGCCGGCCGACGAACCCGACCTGGCGCCTGCGCACGAGCGGGCGCTGGGGGAGTGGGCGCTCCGCGAGCACGGCAGTGACTTCCTCTTCGTCACCGGCTACCCGATGGCGAAGCGCCCCTTCTACACGCACCCGGACCCGGCCCGGCCCGCGTACTCGAACGGTTTCGACCTGCTGTTCCGGGGCGTGGAGCTGGTGACCGGCGGGCAGCGGCTGCACCGGCACGCCGACTACCTGGCCGCGCTGGCGGCGCGGGGCGAGCCGGTCGAGCCGTGCGCCGGGTACGTGGACGCGTTCCGGCACGGCATGCCGCCGCACGGCGGTTTCGCGATCGGGCTGGAGCGGTTCGTCGCGCGGCTCACCGGCGCGGCGAACGTCCGGGAGGTGACCGCCTTCCCGCGCGACCTGCACCGCCTCACGCCCTGACGGCCGGGACCGGCGCGGCTTGCGCCGCGCCGGTCCGGTGGCGGGCGTGTTCTCAGCGGGTCCCGGTGGCGGGCGTGTTCTCGGCGGCTTCCGATGGCGGGGCGCGGGCTCGCCCGAGCCGTCGGCCAGCCGCCGCCCTCCGGAACCGACTTGCGGTCGACCACCGAGAGTGACGAAAGGTCGTGCAGCCTTGCGGTCACACTCAGTGATGGCCGCTCCGGGGTCGCCGAGATGCCCTCGACGGCGGCGAATCTCGCTGAGCAGGGGTTATGGCGAGCCGCCCGCGGAAGGGAGGGAAGGGCGTGCGCGCACTTTGCTCTGCAGCCACTGGCGCAACGTTCGACCGGGAGTGACCGTTGCGGATCCGGCTGCAGAGCAAAGTCGGCGGGAGGGCACGTGCTCCGATGGCGGCGGTGTTACTTACCGTGACCGATGGTGAGGTGGTCCCTGGTGGTGGTGGGCCGGACCGGTCGGTCAGCGCGCACCGAGCGGATGCGCGATGGCCGGGGGCGGGAAAGGGGGAGCGGTCAGGCCGGGCCGAGCAGGTCCCAGGGGTTGCCGGCGATGTCGCGGAAGACCGCGACCCGGCCGTACGGCTCGGTGCGTGGCGGCCGGACGAACTCGACGCCCGCGTCGACCATCCGGCGGTACACCGCCTCGAAGTCGTCGACCTGGAGGAAGAAGCCCACCCGGCCGTGGGTCTGGTCGCCCACCGCACCGGATTGGTGCTCGCCGTCGGCGCGGGCCAGCAGCAGGCCGGTGCCGCCGCCCGGTGGGCGTACCACCACCCAGCGCTTGGGCCGGCCGTCGTTCGTGAGCGAGGGCTTGTCCTCCGCCAGCTCGAACCCGAGCACCTCGGTGAAGAAGGCGATCGCCGGGTCGTACTCGGCCACGACGAGCGTGACCAGGTCGAGCCGCACCCGGCTCAGACCGTGGTCAGCGTCGGCAGGTGCCGCTCGACCACCGGCAGCACGTCGGCGACGGTGATCGGCCGGCCCAGCTCGGCGGTCAGCGAGGTGACCCCGGCGTCGCGGATGCCGCAGGGCACGATCCGGTCGAAGAAGCCCAGGTCGCAGTCGCAGTTGACGGAGAAGCCGTGCAGCGTGACGCCGCGGGCCACCCGGATGCCGATGGCGGCCACCTTGCGGGCCGGGCCCCGGTCGTCCTCGGGCACCCACACGCCGCTGCGTCCATCGACCCGGCCGGCGGCCAGCCCGAACTCGGCGCAGACGTCGATCAGCAGCTGCTCGGTGCGCCGGACGTACGCGACCACGTCGACCGGGTCGGGCAGCCGGACGATCGGGTAGCCGACGAGCTGCCCCGGGCCGTGCCAGGTGATCTTGCCGCCGCGGTCCACGTCCACCACAGGGGTGCCGTCCATCGGGCGGTCCCACGGCTCGGTGCGCTTGCCGGCGGTGTAGACGCTGGGGTGCTCCAGCAGCAGCACGGTGTCGCCCTGCTCGCCGGCCACCACCGCCTCGTGCAGCCGGCGCTGCTCGTCCCAGGCGGCCTGGTAGTCGAGCAGGCCGGCGCGGACGGCGGTCAGCCCGGAAGTCGTCACGCTCACCCGTCCAGCCTAGTCCCGCCCTCGGGGGACCGGACCCGTGAGCCTCGTCGCGTCAGGCCGGCACCCGCCACAACCAGACGTCCTCCACCCGCTCGGGCGGGCCGAGCAGCGCGGTGGCGGTGCGCCGCAGCGCCTCCTCGTCGACGTCGAACTTGGCGCCGTGCACCCGGTCCGGCAGCACCACCGCCCGCACCCCCCAGTAGCGCAGGTCCGCCCGGGACTCGCGGATGCTGCCGTCGGTGATGATCGGCACCAGGCCGGTCCGGCCGGCCTGGTCCATCAGCGAGTCGAAGGTGCGCGGCACCGGGCCGATCCGGCCCCGGCCCTCCGGGCCGCCCGGTCCGAGGAAGAACCCGGAGGGGATCCGGAACTCGCCCTGCCGGTTCGCCAGCGCGTACGCCTGCCAGCGCTGCCCGTCCGGGTAGACGTCAACGGTCAGCGGCAGCGGGGTCAGCACCCCGTCGGACGGGACGTAGCGTTGCCAGGCGCCACTGGTGATGAACGCCGGGATCGGTTCCCGGACGCTGGTCAGCAGCGGGGTCGGCACCAGCGGCAGCAACGCGGCAACGAAGCCGAGCGCCCAGACGAGCCCGCTCACCCGGCGTCGTGGCGGCCGGGCGCGCAGCGTGTCGATCGCGTACGCCAGCAGCAGGCCGATGACCGGCGCGACGACGAGCGCCAGCCGGGACGGCAGCGCCGCGTTGATCACCGGCAGGTTGTCCAGCACCCCGAACGGCAGCGTCTGGTCGAAGCGGCGGCCGTTCCACTTCACGGTCGGCCCCCACGACAGCACCGCGAAGACCACAGCCGTCACGCCGAGCGCCGCGAGCGTGGCCCGGAACGCGCGGTCCGCGCGCCGCCACAGCAGCGCGAAGCAGGCGACCGCGAGCAGGAGCAGCGGTACGCCGAAGAACGAGTTCTCCTCCGTCGGGTTGGGGGCCAGCGAGGTGCCCCGTCCGGCCCAGCCGGCCAGCGACCGGCGCGGGTACGACCCGTACGCGGCGATGTCCTCGGAGTGGATCAGCGGGTCGAACCCGGTGCCGTGGAACCGTTGCGGTCCGAGGAAGTGCAGCCAGAGCGGGTACGCCAGCAGCGCCCCGGCGACGAGCGCGGTCACGCCCAGCCCGGCCGCCATCCGGGGCAGCGCGGCACGCACCTCGGACCGGCGGGCCGGGTGCAGCGCCCACACCGCGAGGAACACGCCCAGCGCCAGCGCGGTGAAGAACAGCCCTTCGGCGGCGATCGAGAACGCGACAGCCACCAGCAGCCCGAGCACGATCCCGCCGGTGACGGCCCGGCCGGGGCGGCGCAACCGGAACACGCCCCAGATCAGCAGCGGCACCAGCCAGCCCGCGGTCCAGTTCAGGTGCGCGTTCGCGTGCGACACCATCGCCGGGCAGAAGGCGATGAACAGCGCGCCCACACCGGCGGCCAGCCGGCTGCGCACCAGGTGCCGGCTGAGCAGCCAGTACCAGGCCACCGCCGTCGCGGCCAGGTTGAGCGTGAGGATCACCAGGAACGTCGCGGGCGGCCCGATCAGGTACGTCAGCGGCGCGAAGACCGCCGCGTACACGGTGATCGAGGTGTTCACCGCCAGGTTCACCCCGTCCGGGACGTTGATCAACGTGGTGAACAGCGGGTTCTGCCCGTGTGTCAGTGCGTGCCCGCCGAACGCCAGCAGCCACTCGAACAGCGCCTGGTCGCTGGAGTTGACCGTGATCGCGCGGCTGTTGGGATCCCGCCACAGGCCACTCGTCACCCAGAGGGCCAGGGCCAGCGCGGCGAGCGTGACCAGCAGGTCGGCGCGCCGGTCGCGGACAGCTGTCGGCGACCGGCCGGCGGCCGGGGACGGGGAGGAGGGCACGCAGCGGACGTTACCAACCGGACCTGGGCAGACCGCCCGGACACGGAACTCGCCGCACACTTCGGTGGTCGTGAATGTGTGAGTGGCGGCCATTCCGGTGTGACGAAACGCGGCCGTAACGTCGCGGCAACTCGGAGGTGACCCAGTTCACATTCCACGATCGGGAGGTCCCGTGCCCCGCTCCTCATCCCTCATCGCCCGCGTCGCCGGGGCGGCGGCCGGGGTCGTGCTGGCCGCGGCCACCGCGCTGGTCGCCGCCCACCCCGCCCAGGCCGCCTCGCTGACCCAGGTCACCGGGTTCGGCTCCAACCCCGGCAACCTGGCCATGTACGCGTACCGCCCGGACGGCCTGCCCGCCGGGGCGCCCGCCGTGGTGCTGCTGCACGGCTGCGTGCAGAACGCCTCGACGTACGTCGCCAACTCCGGCTGGCAGAAGTACGCCGACCAGTGGAAGTTCACGCTCATCGCGCCGCAGCAGCCCAGCGGCAACAACGCCAACTCCTGCTTCAACTGGTTCGAGACCGGCGACACCGCACGCGGCCAGGGCGAGGCGCTGTCGATCAAGCAGATGGTCGACTACGCCAAGAACACCTACGGCACCGACGGCGCCCGCGTCTACGTCAGCGGCCTCTCCGCCGGTGGGGCGATGAGCGCGGCCATGCTCGCCGCCTACCCGGACGTCTTCGCCGCCGGCTCGATCATCGCCGGCATCCCGTACCGCTGCGCCACCAGCACCGTCATCGCGTTCAGCTGCATGAACCCGGGCGTGGACAAGACCCCGGCGCAGTGGGGCGACCTGGTCCGCGGCGCGTACGCCGGCTACACCGGCAAGCGCCCACGGGTGGCGATCTGGCACGGCACCAGCGACACCACCGTGGCGACCGCGAACGCCGCCGAGTCGCGGGACCAGTGGACGAACGTGCTCGGCGTGTCCACCACCCCGACCAGCACGTCCACGCTGCCGGCCGGCACGAGCCTGGAGGTCTACGGCAGCGACCAGATCCGCCTCTACCGGGTCTCCGGGATGGGCCACGGCACCCCCGTCGACCCGGGTACGGGCGCGGACCAGTGCGGCACCGCCGGGGCGTACTTCCTGGACACCATCTGTTCGACGTACCGGGACGCGGTCTTCTTCGGGCTCGGCGGTGGCGGCGCCTCGCCGAGCCCGACCCCGACGGCGACCGCGTCACCCACGCCGACGGCCTCGCCCACCCCGACCGCCACGCCCTCGCCGACCAGCGCGCCGGTCTGCGTCACCGCCAGCAACTACGCGCACGTGGTGGCCGGGCGGGCCTACCAGTCCGGCGGGTACGCCTACGCGCTCGGCAGCGGGCAGCGGATGGGCCTCTACAACACGTTCTACACGAGCACGCTCAAGCAGACCGGGCCCGCGTACTGGGTGATCGGCTGCTGACCCGCCGCGTCGCGCCGCCCTCGCTCACCCGGTGAGGGCGGCGCGCAGCGCGCCCGGCAGGTCCGGGTGCGCCCAGGTGAAGCCGGCCTTGTCGAGCACACCGGGCAGCACCCGCGTGCTGGTGAGCGCCTCCTGCGCGAAACCGCCGAGCGCGACCTTCAGCGCCAGCGCCGGGATCGGCATGATCGCCGGGCGGTGCAGCTGCCGGGCCAGCTCCCGGGTGAACTCGGCGTTGGTGACCGGCGCCGGGCCGACCACGTTCACCGGGCCGGCGACGTCGTCGCGGGCCAGCAGGGACTTCGCGGCGTCGAGCCAGTCCCGCAGCGAGATCCACGGAAGCCACTGCCGCCCGCTGCCCAGCTTGCCGGCGACACCGAGCCGGAACGGCAGGAGCTGCGGCTTGAGCAGGCCGCCGTCGCGGTGCAGCGGCAGCCCGGTACGCAGGCGCACCACCCGTACGCCGGCGTCCTCGGCCGGGCGGGTCGCGGCCTCCCAGACCCGGCAGACGTCGGCGAGGAACCCCTCACCCGCCGGCGCCTCCTCGGTGACCGCCCGGTCGCCGGTGTTGCCGTACCAGCCGACGGCGGACGAGTTCAGCAGCACCGCGGGCCGGTCGGCGGCGGGCAGGCCGGCGATCGTGATGGCGAGCGTGGTGGTGCTGTCCACCCGGCTGGTCCGGATCACCTTCCGGTACTCGTCGTTCCAACGCTTGTCGCCCACCCCGGCGCCGGCCAGGTTCACTACCGCGTCGGCGTCGGCGACGCACCGCGGGTCCAGTTGCGCGGCGGACGGGTTCCACTGCCGTTCGGCCGGGGTGCGCGGCGGGCGGCGGACCAGGCGGGTGACCTGGTGGCCGTCCGCGGTGAGCCGGTCGACCAGTCGGGTGCCGAGGAAACCGGACGCGCCGGCCATGAGGATCCGCATGCTCACATCTTCGAGTACGGAGCGCGATTCGGATGCGTTGAGCGAAATGACTCACTCGTCACGCAACTACTTCCAGCCCTTCACTACCTGGTCGACGGCGTGCGTGAGCCGTCTCCAGCTCTCCAATCGGCCGAGCGGGCCGGACGGCTCCAGGCGAGCCAGAAGCTGCCGGCGGTGCTCGTTGAACCGGGCCTTGACGACATCGCGGCGTCGTCCGGTCTCGTCCGCCGCGCGGAGTATGCACTCCGCGAGTCGCGCCTTGGGGTCGCTGATCGACTCCACCTCGTGCACCTTCGGCAGGCCTAGATTCATTCGCCCTCGAGGATTTCCGGCGACCTGTCGGATCGCGGTCTCGTCGAGCAACAGCCACGCCTCCGTCATCCGCACGGGGATCACCGGGATCAGTGCCGCCTGGCTTGAGGTGGTGGCGTATGCCGTGGTGATCTCGTGCAAACGCGTCTGGTAGCCGGCGTTGTCGGCGTCCCGGTGGACCACGATCAGGTCGACCGGATCGTGGTTCAACCTCAGGCCGGCGGCGATCCGGGATTCGACATCCTTGGTGACCTTGGAGGACAGTCGTTCGAACTCTGGGGAGCTGAGCATCAGCTCTACCCCACGCTCGTAGAACAGCAACTGGATGTGCTCTGCCAACGGTTGGTCGGAGCTGCCTTCGGCGATGAACAGCCCCGAGTACGTTCGGCTACTCATGCCGACAGACCCGGCGGGATGTGCAGCTGAGTCGCCGGAGGGTTGGTCAGGTAGGCCACCACGTCGGCCTCCGAGAAGGTCGGCTGCCCGGGCTGGGCACGCCAAGAGCTTCGGTACGGCAGAACTGCCAGCGAGCGCACGATGCCCCGCCCGGCCGACGACCGTGGCCGGAGTTGTGCCAGCAGGAGGTCGCTCGGATCGCAGAGTTGGACGACGCCCGGCGAGTGCGTATTGATGATCACCTGCCGGAAGGGGTTGGCCGTGCCCGGCGGCTCAGTCGGATCCACGACGAGGTCGCGGACGAGTTGCACCATGGCGGGCAAGTTCGCCGGATGGATTCCGTTTTCCGGCTCCTCCATACAGACGAGTCCGTTGAACTCGGAATCCTCCAGCAGTACGCAGAGCGCCAGGAAGCGAAGGGTGCCCTCGGAGAGGGCTCGAGCCGGAAGACGCAGACCGCCTCGCTCCTGCAGGAACAGGGTGAACGTCTGGCGCACGTCGTCGAATTCGACATCGAGCGCCTCGACAGCGAGACCTGTGAGGTCCGACAGGCGCCCCGCAACTCGGGCATATACCCGGTCCGGGTCGCCCGACCAGTCGGGAGCGTGCGCCACCCGATACAACGTGCTTGGGAGGTGACGCCCGCGCGGACTCATCCTTTCCGGACCGGTCTCGTCGTCAGGTGATCGCAACGCGGACGGTTCCAGTGCCAGCCGGCGCCATCGCTGCATCTCGTGGCGGGCGGCGAGGATGGTCGGATTCTCGGCGGTGATCGTGGTGCTGAGCACCGTCCTGGCGGCGCGGCCGGGAGACCGCGACTTCTCCACGGTATGCCCGCCCTCGTGGCTGTTGATGAAGGCAGCCTGCGCACCGCGTCGATCGGTGGACAGATAGACCGGGTCCCGCCCGCTGCTCAGAATGATCGAGTCGAGGAACGTGTCGCCGGCTGCGAAACGGAGTCGGGTCTTCGGGTCCTCGACCTGTCGCAGGTCCTCACGGAGCAGATGGAGTCGTCCACCACCATGCTCGCCACGCGTCGGTCCGTAACCGAGTGTGACCTCGTAGCGCAGGAACGTCGCCTCTGGACGGGCCCGTTCGCCGAGTTCATCTTCCACCTCGTTCGGCACGATCATTTCCGCGGCGATCCGGATGCGGTGCTCGTTTTGCCGATAGCCGTCCCAGAAGAGGTCGCGGGGATCGCTGCCGACGGCGTCGGACGTTCCCCGCACCTTCTGCGCGGCCCTGGTCAAGGAATCGGTCGCCAGGTAGGAGAGAAACTCGATGGCGTCGAAAATGTTCGATTTTCCCATGCCGTTCGCGCCGGCGATGCACGTGAAGGGGCCGAAGTCGATGGTGACGTCCAAGAGGTTCTTGAACCCCTGCACCTCCAGCCGAGTCAGCATGGTCAGAGCTTAGTCGCGGGAACGAGCGATGCATCTGAACCCGAACACAGGTGTGGCGGTCGCGGCTGAGGCCACGACCTCCACACCTGCACAGCGACATGTGGCGTCATGTCGAGACGGCGTTCACCGGGCTGACGGAACGGTGCGCAGGTCGGCGAGCAGGCGTTCCACTTCGGCGAACGCGTCCTGTGGCAGCGGCCCGTACGCCAGTGTGCCAAGGTTCTCCTCGGCCTGGGTGACGGTCCGGCAGCCGGGGATCGGCAGCGTGTGCGGGCTGCGGGCGAGCAGCCAGCCCAGCGCGCCCTGGGCGAGGGTCCGGCCGTCGGCGGTCAGCGCCTCGCGGACCCGGGCCACCCGCTGCGCCCACTCGGCGCGCGGTACGCCGCCGGCGAACCAGTCCAGCCACTCCGGGGCCACACCGCGTACGTCGTCGTCGCCCCGGGCGGTGGGCGCGTCCTGGTACTTCGCGGTGAGCAGGCCCATCGCCAGCGGCCCCCGGTTCAGGGCGGCCAGGTCGAACTCCGCGCAGACCGCGAGCATGGCGGCGTTGTCCCGCAGCACCGACTGGTCGTGCTGGATCGCCGCGCAGTGCGGTCCCGCCTCCGCGAAGGCGCGCGCCGAGGCCGGGTCGTCGGTGCTCCAGCCGTACGCCCGGATCTTCCCCTCCGCGACCAGGTCCTCCAGGGTGCCGACGAGGTCCAGCGCCCGCGGCACCGGCAGGCCGCCCAGGTGGAGCTGGTAGAGGTCGACGTGGTCGGTGCCGAGCCGGCGCAGCGAACCCTCCAGGCTGCGCCGGGCGTAGTCCGCTGTGGCGTCCTCACCCAGGGCCTGCCGGGTCGCCTCGTCAGTGGGGTAGCCGAACTTGGTGGCAATGACCGCGCGGTCCCGGCAGCCGGCGAGTGCGCGCCCGAGCACCCGCTCGCTGTGCCCGGCGCCGTAGTTGCTGGACGTGTCGAACAGCGTCGCGCCCAGGTCGAGGGCCCGGTGGACGGTGCGCACCGACTCGTCGTCGTCCACCTCGCCCCAGCCGAGCGGTTGAGTGCCGTCCCAGAGCGGGCCGCCGATCGCCCAGCAGCCCATGCCGATCGCGCTGACCTCGATGCCGCTGCGGCCCAGCCGTCGTGTCGTCGTCATGCGCACAGTGTTCACTTTCGAGTGTGCTCGAAGTCCAGCTCTTTTCCCGCCAGCCGGGGCAGGAGCGGGGCGAGCGCGTCGACGGCTCCGGCGCGTACCACGAAGCGGGTGACGCCCCAGCGGCGCTCGTGCCCGGCCACCGCCGCGACGATCTCGTCGGGCGTCCCGGCCAGCACGAACGGGGTGGCCAGCACTTCCGCCGGGGTGAGTCCGGTGTCGGCTGCCGTCCCGGCGGCGGCCGCCTCCGCGTCGTCGGTGACGGCGACGTGCTGGACCAGCGCCTCCAGGGCCGGCGGGGTGTCCCGGCCGGCCGCGCCGGCCGCGACGCAGGCGAGCTGCGCCTCGATCTGGTCGGCCCGCCACCGCACGGTGTGCTGGTGGCCGTCGGGCAGGGTACGGCCCAGGCCGGCCAGGCCGACCACGTCGGCGTGCGCCCCGGCCCAGCGCAGCAGCGTCGAGTTGGACGTGCCCACGGTCAGCGGGACCCGGTCCTGGACCGGCCGGGGCTCCTTGAGTCGGGCGGCGCGCACGGTCAGCTCCTCGGTGTCCACAGTGACCTCCTCACCGGCCAGCAGCGCCCGGACCGCCTCGGCCACCGCGACGCAGCGGCGGACCCGGCCGGCGACGTCCGGGCGCTCGCGCCCGACGGCTCGCCACTCGGCCGGCGTGTGGCCCGCGCCGACGCCGAACCGGGCCCGCCCGCCGGAGACCACGTCCAGCGTGGCCACGTCGGCGGCGAGCAGGACCGGTTCCCGGACGCCGCCGTTCGAGACGTACGAGCCGAGGCCCAGCGTGCTGGTCACGGCCGCCGCGGCGGCCAGCGCGACGAACGGCGACGCGCAGTCGCCGGGGTGGTCGGCCGCGAACAGCGCGTCGAAGCCGGCCGCCTCGACGGTACGGGCCAGCTCGGTCCAGCTCGCCGCGCCGGTGGGTTGCGCCTGTACGGAGAAGGTCGCCATCGCCTCAGCATCGGCGCGCACGCAGCGGTGGGCCACCCCGTACGCGCCGATTCTGCCGACGGCCGAACCGTAAGGAAGGGCCCCTTCTTAACGCCTGAGGAGGTGAAAGGGCCCCTTCTTAACAGGCGTCACACGGCGTCGAGGCGGGCCAGGTCGGCGGGGGAGAGGCGCAGCGCGGCGGCGGCGACGTTCTGCTCCAGGTGCGCCGGGTCGCCGGTGCCGGGGATGGCCAGCACGTTCGGGCCCCGGGCCAGCGTCCAGGCGAGCCGGACCTGGGCCGGCGTCACGCCGTGCTCCCGGGCCACCGCCTGCACCTCCGGGTGCTCCTCGCCGGTGGCGCCGGCCTCCCGGCCGCTGGTGACGATGGAGAAGAAGGGCACGAACGCGATGCCGTGCGCCGCGCAGTCCCGGATCAGTTCGTCGTGGGTGCGGCGGTAGCCCAGGCCG
The DNA here is from genome assembly GCF_030519385.1 of Micromonospora sp. C28ISP2-4. Taxonomy (NCBI): domain Bacteria; kingdom Bacillati; phylum Actinomycetota; class Actinomycetes; order Micromonosporales; family Micromonosporaceae; genus Micromonospora; species Micromonospora sp. C28ISP2-4. The sequence goes on from NZ_JAUMKG010000007.1 coordinate 99,594, forward strand.
TACGAGTTCTGCACGCACACCACCGGGGCGATGGCGCGCGCCTCGGCGACCTGGTGCGGGCGTACCGCGGAGACGCCGAGGTGCCGGATCAGCCCGGCGTCGCGCAGCTCGGCCAGCGCGCCGAAGTGCTCGGACAGCGGCTCCGGGCCGTGCACCCGCAGGTTCACCACGTCCAGATGGTCGCGGCCGAGCTGGCGCAGGTTCTCCTCCACCTGCCCGCGCAACTGGTCCGGCCGGGCCGCCGGCAGCCACTGCCCGGACGGGTCCTTGCCCGGCCCGACCTTGGTCACGATGACCAGATCCTCCGGGTACGGCCACAGCGCCCGGTTGATCAGCTCGTTGGCCGAGCGCAGTGGCGAGAAGTAGAACGCGGCTGTGTCGATGTGGTTGACGCCCAGCTCGACGGCGCGGCGCAGTACGGCGACGGCCCGGTCCCTGTCGCTCGGGCTGCCGTCGGCGTTCGCGGTCAGCCGCATCGCGCCCAGGCCCATCCGGTTGACGGTCAGGTCCCCGAGCTGCCAGGTGCCGGCCGCGCCGGCGTGGACGGTGTCGATGGTCATGCGATCCCCGTATCCCTCGTCTGCGGCCCCACTGCGGGGCCGACAGGTACCACGGGGGCGGCGGGCAGGTGGTTCACCCGTGCTCGTCGCGGCCCTCGGGCTGCTCGTGCCAACGGGCCCGCCAGGCCGCCTCGTGCGCCTCGTGGCTGGTGCGCTCCTCGAAGACCAGCTTGCGCAGCGCCTGCCGGCCATCGGCGAAGACGATCACCTCGACGGCCACCATACCCACCGTGATGGCGGTGAGTATGCCGAGCGCGGCCAGCCCCGGCACCCGCTCCGCGACCGGGATGGTCACGCCGAGCAGCAGCACCGTGCCGACCCGGGTCCAGCTCACCGTGTGCAGGGTGCGGAGCTGGAACAGCATGTTGCCGCAGAGGTAGCAGATCACGCCGCCGAACAGCAGCGGCACGCCCGGACCGTGCGCCGGCTCGCTCGGCGGCACCTCCGGGTCGGCGATCCCGTGCACGATCGTCTCGGCGCCGAGCGCGAACAGGATGATGCCCGCGATCATCGGCAGGAACAGGTACGCGTACGCGTCCCGGGCCATCGCCACCCGGGGGCCGTCCTGCGCGGCGTGCAACGCGATGCGGGCGGCCGGCCCGACCATGTCGTAGTGCGCCCACCAGAGCGCGGCGGTGAAGAAGATGCCGAGCACCGCCGCCGCCACGGCCGGCCAGGTGGGCGGCTGGCCGAGCAGGTTGCTGCCCACGCCGACGGAGATGACCGACTCGCCCAGCGCGATGATCAGGATGAGGTCGTACCGCTCGGTCCAGTGTTCGGCGGACGAGACGCCCCAGCCCCAGGTGCCGGCGAGGATGCCGGTGCCGTACTGGAGCAGGATGACGCCGGCCCACAGCACGTCCCGCAGCACCGCCGCCGAGACCAGGTCGTCGATCCTCGGCGGCAGCAGCGCCGCGACCAGCAGCAGCGCGGTGCTGCCGATCACCTCGGGGGCGAATCGGATCAGTTGCCGGCGCTCGTTCGGGCTGTCCCGGATGGCGTGCCGGTAGAGCAGCAGGTGCACCAGCCGCAGGACGGTGTAGCTGAGCGCCGCGACCATCGGCCCGGCCGCGTTGCCGCGCGGGTCGCGGAACGCGTGCGGCAGGGACAGCGCGAACGTGAACAGCGCGGCCATGCCGACTGTCATGAGCACCGGGACGAAGCCCTCGCCGAGGCGCACCCGGGTGGCGACCACGCTGTGCACCACCCACGACCACCAGAGCACGGCGAGGACCAGCAGCGCGTGCAGCAGCGCCCCGCCGGTCACCTGGAGGGCGGTGGCCCGGGTGATGATGAAGAACGAGAAGACGAAGACCAGGTCGAAGAAGATCTCGAACCGGTCGACCCGGGCGCCCGGGGCCACCGGCACGGCCGGCCCCAGGCGTCCCCGCCACCCGTACGAGCCCACCGGCCGAGTCTGTCAGCGCAGGTCGGGCCGGGTGGGCGATTCCGGTCAGCCCGGCCGGTGACGCAACCCGTCCATCAGCAGGTCGAGCAGGCGTCCGGCCTGGGTGCGCTGGTCCGGCTCGCCCGCCACCAGGGAGACCCCGCTGAGGCTGGCGAGCACGTCGGCGGCGGCCACGTCGGAGCGTACGGCGCCCGCGGCGGCACCGGCCGCGAGCAGCTCGCCGAGCGCGGCGAGCAGCCGGTCGCGGCTCTGCGCGTACGGGTTGGCGCCGGAGGCGATGACCAGCCGCAGCGCGTCGGCCATGCCCCGCTTGGTGGCGAGGTAGTCGACGAACCGGTCCATCCAGGCCCGCAGCGCCGCGTCGGCGGGCTGTGCCGCAAGCAGCGCCGGGGCGGCGTCGCAGAGCTTCTCCAGCTCGTTGCGGTACGCCGCCTCGATCAGCGCCTCCCGGCTCGGGAAGTGGCGGTAGAGCGTGCCGATGCCGACGCCGGCCTCCTTGGCGACCCGGTCCAGCGTTACCTCCGGTCCGTCCTGGGAAAACGCCTGGACCGCGGCGTCCAGCAGCCGCTGCCGGTTGCGCAGCGCGTCCGCGCGCAGCGGTCGGTCGGGCACGGACCCTCCTCCCTCGGCCGGGTCGCCGGCCCGGCACGGTGGTAACCGGAGCCCCCTCCGTTTATGCTGACGGAGTAACGGAGGATCCTCCGCTTCTCATCGTAGCGGGCGGACATCGGTCCGCGTCGCCGTCGACAAGGATGGACCATGACAACCCCGACACCAGTCACCACCCCGTTCTCCGCCGAGACCACAGCCCTGGAGGTCGTCCGCGACCTGGACCTGACCGGCCGGCGGGCCGTCGTCACCGGCGGCGCCTCCGGGATCGGTGTGGAGACCGCCCGCGCGCTCGCCGCCGCCGGAGCCGACGTCACACTCGCCGTACGCAACACCGAGGCCGGGCAGCGCGCCGCCGACGACATCACCGGCACCACCGGCAACGACCGGATCCTGGTCGCCCCGCTCGACCTCGCCGACCTCGCCTCCGTGGCCGCGTTCGTCCGCACCTGGGACGGGCCGCTGCACATGCTCGTCAACAACGCCGGGATCATGGCCTCGCCCGAGATGCGCACCGAGCAGGGCTGGGAGATGCAGTTCGCGACCAACCACCTCGGGCACTTCGCGCTCGCCACCGGGCTGCGCCCGGCGCTCGCCGCGGCCGACGGCGCGCGGATCGTCTCGGTCAGCTCGGCGGCCCACCTGCGCTCACCGGTGGTGTTCTCCGACATCCACTTCCGGCAGCGGCCGTACGACCCGTGGCTGGCGTACGGGCAGTCCAAGACCGCGAACGTGCTGTTCGCGGTGGAGGCGACCCACCGCTGGGCCGACGACGGCATCTACACCAACGCGCTGATGCCGGGCGCGATCCGGACCAACCTCCAGCGCTACATCAGCGAGGAGGAACTGGCGCGGATGCGCAGCGGCAACGCGGCCGCGTTCAAGACCCCGGAGCAGGGCGCGGCGACCTCGGTGCTGGTCGCCACGTCGCCGCTGCTCGACGGCGTCGGCGGCAGGTACTTCGAGGACTGCCAGGAGGCCGGCCCGAACCAGCCGGGCACCCGCACCGGCTGGGCCGCGTACGCCCGGGACCCGGAGGCCGCCGAGCAGCTCTGGACCGTCTCCGAGGAGCACCTGCGCGGCTGACCCGCGGAAACGACGAAGGGGGCGCGCGGCATGTCGCCGCGCGCCCCCTCGCCGTCTCGGATCTACAGACCCAGCTCGGCCTCGAAGTTGCCGCCCTCCAGCCGCTCCTTCACCGCGGTGAGGAAGCGGGCCGCGTCGGCGCCGTCGATCAGCCGGTGGTCGTACGACAGAGCCAGGTAGACCATCGAGCGGATCGCCACGACCTCGCCCAGCTCCGGGTCGTTCACGACGACCGGGCGCTTCACCACGGCACCCGTGCCGAGCATCGCCGACTGCGGCGACGGCACGATCGGGGTGTCGAACAGCGCACCCCGGCTGCCGGTGTTGGTGAGCGTGAACGTCGCCCCGGCCATCTCGTCCGGGGTGATCTTGTTGGCCCGGGTGCGCTCGGCCAGGTCGGCGATCCGCTTGGCGATGCCGCCCATGTTCAGGTCACCGGCGTTGTGGATGACCGGCGTGAGCAGGCCGCGCTCGGTGTCCACCGCAATGCCCAGGTGCTCGGCACCCGGGTAGGTGATCGTCCCGCCGTCCAGGTCCATGCTGGCCTGGATGATCGGGTACGTCTGGAGCGCCTCGATCGCGGCCACCGCGAAGAACGGCAGGAAGGACAGCTTCACGCCGTGCTTGGCCTGGAACGAGTCCTTGGCCCGCGCCCGCAGCTTGGCGACCTTGGTGACGTCGACCTCGACGACGGTGGTCAGCTGCGCCGTCTCGTGCAGCGACTGCTGGAGACGCTTGGCGATGATCGAACGGATTCGCGGCAGCTTCTCCGTGGTGCCCCGCTTGGCGCTCGGTTCCGGCTTGGCGGCCGGCTTGGCCGGAGCCTCGGCCTTGGCAGCCGGAGCAGCGGCGGCGGGCGCTGCCTTGGCGGCCTTCGCCTTCTCGGCCGCCTCCAGCACGTCCTGCTTGCGGATGCGGCCACCGACGCCGGTGCCCTTGATCGAGCCCAGGTCCACGCCGTGCTCGGCGGCGAGCTTGCGCACCAGCGGCGTCACGTACCCGGCGGCGTCCTCGCCGTACTCGGCCGGGACGCTCGGGCGCTGCGGCGGGGCGGTCGGCGCGGCCGGCTGGGCCGCCGCCTCGGCCTTGGCCGGCTGCGCGGCCTGCTCCGCCTCGGCGGCCGGCTCGTTGTAGGACATCCCCGGCGTGGGCTCCTCGACCTTCGGCTCCGGCTTCGGCTCGGGCTTGGGCTCGGGCTTCGCCTCGGCCTTGGGCTCCGGCTCGGGCTCGGGCTTCGGCTCCGCCTTCGCGGGCGCGGCGCCGGCCACCCCGACGATCGCCAGCACGGCGCCGACGTCGGCGGTCTCGTCCTCGGCGACCTTGATCTCCTGCAGCGTGCCGGCGACCGGCGACGGGATCTCGGTGTCGACCTTGTCGGTGGAGACCTCCAGCAGCGGCTCGTCCACCTCGACGGTCTCGCCCACCTGCTTGAGCCAGCGGGTGACCGTACCCTCGGTGACGCTCTCGCCCAGGGCCGGCATGGTCACTGGCGTGCCCTCGCCCGACGAGGCGGCGGGCTGGGCCGGCTCCTCGACGGCCGACTGCTCGGCCTCGACGCCCGGCTCGGCGGCGGCCTGCTCGGCCTGCTGCTCCGGCTCGGGTCCGGTGCCCTCGGCGGCGGCCGTCGGCTCGGTGGCCGGCTCGGCCTCCTCGGTGGGAGCCGCGCCGGCGTCCTCGCCCTCGCCGGCGATGACCGCCAGCTCGCTGCCGACCTCGGCGGTCTCGTCCTCGCCGACCACGATCCGGCTCAGCACGCCCGCCGCGGGGGACGGGATCTCGGTGTCGACCTTGTCGGTCGACACCTCGAGCAGGGGCTCGTCGACCTCGACGGTGTCACCCTCCTGCTTGAGCCAGCGCGTGACGGTGCCCTCGGTGACGCTCTCGCCGAGCCGGGGCATGGTGACCGATACCGGCATGTTCTCCAGACTCCTTCATTCCCCTGGTGGGATCATCGCCCGTCGCCGGACGCCGCGGTTGTCGTGTCAGGCGTGCGCGTGCAGCGGCTTGCCGGCCAGGGCCAGGTGCGCCTCGCCCAGAGCCTCGTTCTGCGTCGGGTGGGCGTGCACGAGCTGCGCCACCTCGGCCGGGTACGCCTCCCAGTTGTAGATGAGCTGCGCCTCGCCGATCAGCTCACCGACCCGGGCGCCGACCATGTGCACGCCGACCACCGGGCCGTCGTCCACCCGGACCAGCTTCACGTGGCCGGCGGTCTTGAGGATCTGGCTCTTGCCGTTGCCGCCCAGGTTGTAGTTGTAGGTCTTGACCTTGTCGGCGCCGTACTGCTCCTTGGCCTTCGCCTCGGTCAGGCCGACCGACGCCAGCTCCGGGTCGCAGTAGGTGACGCGCGGGATGCCGGCCTCGTCGATCACGGCCGGGGTCTTCCCGGCGATCTCCTCGGCGACGAAGATGCCCTGCTGGAAGCCGCGGTGCGCGAGCTGGAGGCCGGGCACGATGTCGCCGACCGCGTAGACGTTCGGCACGCTGGTGCGCAGCCGCTCGTCGGTCAGCACGTAGCCGCGGTCCATCTTGACGCCCTGCTCCTCGTAGCCGAGGCCGGCGGTGTTCGGGCCGCGGCCCACGGCGACCAGCAGCAGCTCGGCCTCGACCGTGTCGCCGCCCTGAATGGTCAGCTTCACGCCCTTGTCGGTCTTCTCGACCTTCTCGAACGGCTTGCCGACCTTGAAGTTGATCTTCCGCTTGCGGAACGCCCGCTCCAGCGCCTTCGACGACTCCTCGTCCTCGGCGGCGACCAGGCGGGGCAGCGCCTCGACGATGGTCACGTCCACGCCGAAGGACTTCCAGACGCTGGCGAACTCGACGCCGATCACGCCGCCGCCGAGCACGATCGCCGACGACGGGATCCGGTCCAGCGTCAGCGCGTGGTCGCTGGTGATGATCCGCTCGCCGTCGACGTCCAGGCCGGGCAGGCTCTTCGCGTACGAGCCGGAGGCCAGCACGACGTTGCGGCCGGTGTAGCGCTTGCCGTCCACCTCGACGACGTTCTTGCCGACCAGCTTGCCGGCGCCCGCCACGAAGGTGATCTTCTTGCTGCTGCCCACCAGGCCCTGCAGGCCCTTGTACAGGCGGGAGATCACGCCGTCCTTGTACGAGTTGACCGCCGTCATGTCGATGCCGACCAGCTCGGCCTTCACGCCGAACTGCTCGGACTCGCGGGTCTGGTCGGCGATCTCGGCGGCGTGCAGCAGCGCCTTGGTCGGGATGCACCCGTTGTGCAGGCAGGTCCCGCCCAGCTTGCCCTTCTCGATGAGCGCGACGGAGAGGTCCAGCTGGGCGGCACGCAGCGCCGCCGCGTAGCCGCCGCTACCACCTCCGAGGATGACGATGTCGAAGGTCGTGTCGTTCGGCTCGCTCACATCCAACTCCCAGGTCGCGTCACTGCATCGGGGGTTACGGCGGAGTAACAGGCACACCCCACCTCGGTCATCTTGTCACCACCACGGACCGAGCGCGTACCGAGGTGCCCAACGACACGTCGGTGACACGTACCCTTGGCACCGTTCTCGATGACGGCTGTGGGGGAGGAGTGGATTCGGTGGGGCTGTTCCGACGACGCAAGCGGGCGGCCCCGGCGAGCCGCGACCGCGCCGCCGACCGTGCCGACCTGGACCATCTGGAGAACTTCGTCCGGACCCGGAAGGGCGTCGAGGCGTACATCGAGCCCCGCACGACTGTCACCGAGACCACGATCATGCTGATCGCCGACGACGGCGAGTGGACCCGGCGGCGTGTCGGCGGGCCGGACGAGGCCCGCCGCTGGGCGCACCGGATCGCGATCCCGATCTACGACGTGCGGCTGATGGGCTATCCGCAGCGGATGCGCGACTACAACGAGCGCCGCAAGCGTCGTCCCGAGCTGTACTGACCTGTCCGAGCGCGAGTGTTAAAAAGGGCCCCTTCTACAACGCCAGGCGTTAAGAAGGGGCCCTTCCTTACACGTCAGCCGTTTGTGGCGACGTCCTCGACGAGGTGCACGAGCGTACGCACCGGCACGCCGGTGCCGCCCTTGGTCCAGTAGCCGGTCGCCTCGCCCGAGTGGTAGCCCGGACCGGCGATGTCGATGTGCGCCCACGCCACGTCGTCGGTGACGAACTCGCGCAGGAACACGCCGCCCTGCAGCATGTGCCCGGCCCGGTCCATCCCGGCGTTGACCTGCGAGATGTCCGCGACGTCCGACTCCATGCCCTTGCGCACGTCGTCCGGCAGCGGCATCGGCCACGCCGGCTCACCGGTCGCGTCACCGGCCACCCGCACCCGCTCGCACAGCTCCGGGGTGCCCATCACACCGGCGATCCGCTTGCCCAGCGCGATCACCTGGCCGCCGGTCAGCGTCGAGGTCTCGAACAGGTAGTCCGCGCCGTCCGCGCAGGCCCGCGCCATCGCGTCGGCCAGCACCATCCGGCCCTCGGCGTCGGTGTTGAGCACCTCCACCTTCTTGCCGTTGAACATGCTGATCACGTCGCCCGGCCGGTAGCTGGTGCCCGACGGCATGTTCTCCGCCATCGGCAGGTAGCCGGTGACGGTGATCGACGGCTTGAGCGCCGCGACCGCCAGCATGGCCGCGCCGACCGCCGCCGCGCCCGCCATGTCCGACTTCATCTCCCACATGCCCTGCGCCGGCTTGATCGAGATGCCGCCGGTGTCGAACGTGATGCCCTTGCCGACCAGCGCGACCCGCTTGCCGTTGCCGCCGCCCTCGGGCGTGTAGGTCAGCTTCACCAGCCGCGGCGGGGCCTCGGAGCCCTGGCCGACGGCGAGGATGCCGCCGTAGCCACCGGCCTTCAGCGCCGCCTCGTCCAGCACCTCGACCTCCAGCCCGGCCTCACGGGCGGCGGCGGAGACGACGTCGGCGAACGCCGGGGGACGCAGCTCGTTCGGCGCGGTGTTCACCCAGTCCCGGCTGGTCCGCACCGCGCCGGCCACCGCCTGCGCCCGCGCGATCTCGGCCTGGGCGGTCGCGTCGGCCGCGTCCGGCACCGCCACCAGCACCTCGGCGACCGGCTCGCGCCGGGCCGGCTGCGGCTTGGTCTTGTAGCCGGCGAACCGGTAGCCGCCCAGCAGCGCGCCCTCGGCGACCGCGCGCAGCGCGGCCGGGGCGTCGGCGTCGTCGGGCAGCGGCAGGGCCAGGGCGACGCGCGGGGCGCCGGCCAGCGCCCGCACCGCGGCGCCGGCGGCCCGGCGCAGCGACTCCGGGGCCGGAGCGGCGCCCGAGGGCTCCGGGCCGAGGCCGACGGCCACGACCAGCGGCGCGGTCACGGTGCCCAGCGTGGCCAGCTTGATCACCTCGCCCGGGCCACCTGTCGCGCCGAGCAGGGCCAGCGTCTCGGTCAGCTTTCCGTCGAACGCGGCGGCGATGCTCTCCCCGCCGGTCGCCAGCAGCAGGGCGTTGGCGGGTGCGCCGCTGCCCGGCTCGGTGGTCTGGCTGTGCACGCCGATCACGATCGCGTCGACGGCGAGTTCGGCGGGGTCGGTGTCGACCAGGCTGAGGGTGGTGCGGGGCGATGTCACGAAAGCTACTCCGGGCGGGCCGGGCCGGCCGCGTCGTCGCGTACCGGCGATGAAGGTGTCTCCGGCGGCAACCTACCCGCCGGGAGGCGTGGCTGTCCCGCCGATGCGTGCCGACGGGATGCCGCCGATGCTAACCACAGCGGTCCGGGCCGGTAAGTTGCCACCCATGACCGAGGTGACCTCCGACGCTGCCGAGACCCGGCTGCGTCGATCCCCGCTGCACGAGCGGCACACCGCGCTCGGCGCGAAGTTCGCCCCCTTCGGGGGCTGGCAGATGCCCCTCGAATACGCCGGTGGCGGCGTGCTCAAGGAGCACACGGCCGTACGCGAGGGCGTCGGCGTGTTCGACGTCTCGCACCTGGGCAAGATCCGGGTCACCGGGCCGGGCGCGGCGGACTTCGTCAACGCCTGCCTCACCAACGACCTCGGCCGGATCACCCCCGGCCAGGCGCAGTACACGCTCTGCTGCGACGACGCCACCGGCGGCGTGGTGGACGACATCATCGCCTACCTGCACGCCGACGACCACGTCTTCCTGGTGCCCAACGCGGCCAACACCGCCGAGGTCGCCCGCCGGCTGCGCGCCGCCGCGCCCGCTGGGGTCACCGTCACCGACGAGCACGAGGCGTACGCGGTGCTCGCCGTCCAGGGTCCGCGCTCGGCGGACCTGCTGAACGCGCTCGGCCTGCCCACCGGCCACGACTACATGAGCTTCTCCACCGCCACGCTCGACGGGGTGGAGCTGACCGTGTGCCGCACCGGCTACACCGGCGAGCTGGGCTACGAGCTGGTAGTGGCGTCCGAGCACGCGGTCGCCGTCTGGGACGCGATCTTCGCCGCGGCCGACGACGTGCGCGCCTGCGGCCTGGCCGCCCGGGACACGCTGCGCACCGAGATGGGCTACCCGCTGCACGGGCAGGACCTGTCCCCGGAGACCACCCCGGTGCAGGGCCGCTCCGGCTGGGCGGTGGGCTGGGACAAGGCGGCGTTCTGGGGCCGCGATGCGCTGCGTGCCGAGAAGGCCGCCGGCCCGGCCCGTACGCTGCGCGGCCTCACCGCCGTCGACCGGGCCATCCCGCGCCCCGGCATGGCCGTGTACGCGGGCGACCGGCGGGTCGGCACGATCACCAGCGGCACGTTCAGCCCGACGCTCAAGCAGGGCGTCGCGCTGGCGCTGGTCGACACCGACCCGAAGCTGCCCGACGGGGACGAGCTGGAGGTGGACATCCGTGGCCGCCGCGCCCGGATGCGCCTGACCAGGCCGCCGTTCGTCAAGCCCTCGGTGCGCTGAGCCGCGCGGGTCAGTGCTCGCCGCGCTCCCCGGCGTCGAGCACTGCCTGCGTCCAGCCGCCCTCCAGCACGCCGGTGCCGTCCAGCACGGCCCAGTCGACCACGTCCGACGCCTCCACCACCACCGGCGAGCCGATCCGCACGCTCGGGTCGGTGTTGGCGTCGCTGGCGCTGGCGCCGACGATCCGTTCCGGGGTGTCCCACGAGGTCACCCCGGCCCAGACGTACTCGGGGCCGTCGTCGCCGGGCAGGCCGTACTTGACCACGAGCTGGCTCTCCTCGGGCAGCCGCCCGGCCAGGAACCGGGCCCGGATGTCGCCCAGCGCGGCGCGGGCGGTCTCCACCGCGCGGCTCATCGCGTCACCGGTGCGGGTGTAGCGCACGTCCGGCTGGATGCCGTTGAACAGCGTCGCGCAGGCGGCGGCGTAGTAGCGGCCGGGCGGACCGGGGTGCCCGGGCGGCGGGTTCAGGCTCAGGAACGAGTCGGCGTCCGGGTCGGTGGCCGGGTCCAGCTCCAGCCGCAGCAGCACCGGCGCGGTCGCGCCGTGCTGCTCCGGATTGCCGTACGCGACGGCGATGTCGTGCCCGGTCACCGTGGCCAGCACCGGAAGCTGCACGAACGCCGGCACCTCCTCGCCGGCCAGCCCGTCGGTCCAGTCCCGCAGCAGCCGCCGGGCAGCGCCGGTCATCACCGCGCCCCACGCCCGGGTCAGGTGGTCCGGCACGCCCTGGGCCTGCAACTCCAGCAGCCCGAACCGGCGCAGCCCCTTCGTGGTGAACCAGAGCCCGTCGGAGTCCGAGGAGTAGGGCACCAGCACCCAGTCGACGAGCCGGATCCGGCCCTGCTCGTCCGGCAGCGAGCGCAGCGCCGCCGCCGGGTCGAGGAACTGGAGCCCGAAGACGTCCACCACGTCCCCGCCGACCGTCTCGGCCACCGCCGCGGCAACCGCGCGGGCGGCCCACTCGTGCGCGGGCGGCCAGCCCGGCCGGTACTCGGCCTGCACCACCACCAGGTGGGTGGCGGCGGCCAGCCGGGCCAGCTGCTCCTCGGTGGCGCCGAACGCGGTGAGCAGGTCCGGTGGCAGCTCGGGGAACTCGTCGACGGTACGGGTGTCGACAGTCATCAGCGGGCTGTCGAGCATCTGCCGGGCCAGCCCGTGGACCGGTTCGGCGAGCCGGCCGGCCAGCCCCTCCACTGCGGTCTTCGGGCTCACCTTCGGCAGCCCGGTGATCGGCACCAGGTAGGTCGCGTCGAGCGACTCGGGCACCGGTACCGGCAGGAAGTCGTCCGTGATGAGCATGCCGTCCCCTTCGACCGCGCCGGTGCACTCGCCCCGAACGCTACCCGCCCGGACCGGTGGCGCTCAGCCGGTCAGCACCAGTCCCAGGTAGGACAGCGTGGTGACGACCTCCACGAGCGCTCCGAGCACGTCGCCGGTGATGCCGCCGAAGCGGCGTACCAGGTGCCGGAGCAGCCCGGCCGCGACGGCGAGCGCGCCGAGCACGGCGAGCGGCCCCTGCCACGGACGGTCCGGCACCGCGGGCAGCGCCGCCAGCGCGACGGCGACCGCGCCGAGCGCCAGCGAGCCCCGCCCGACCGTGCCGGCGACGAGCGCGCCCAGGCCCTCCGGCCGGGCCGCCGGAACGCCACGCCGGCACGCCAGGCCGACGGCGAGCCGCCCGGCCGCGGTGGCCGCGACCACGGCGGCGAACGCCGCGAGGGCGTCCCGGCCGGCCAGGTCGGCGAGCACCGCGCTCTGGAGCAGGAGTACGAGCACCAGCGCGACCACCCCGAACGGGCCGACGTCCGGCTGCTTCATGATCTCCAGCGCGGCCGGACCGCGCCGGTAGGAGCCGAGCGCGTCCACGGTGTCGGCCAGCCCGTCCAGGTGCAGGCCCCGGGTGAGCAGCGCCCCCAGCCCCACGGTGACCACCGCGGCGACGAACGGCGGCGCGAGCGCGCCGGTGAGCAGCAGCACCCCGCCAAGCACGGCGCCGAGCAGCGCGCCGACCAGCGGGGCGAGGGCCATCGCGGTGCCGGCGGCGGCCCGGTCGACCCGGCCGGCGCGTACCGGGGCGGTGGTGAACGTGGTGAGCGCCAGCCGGATGCCGTCGGCGAGCCGCGCCTCAGTCGGCACGTCGGCCGGGGGAGACCGGCTCGTCGGCCCCGATCGTGGTCGGTCCCGGACCGGCCGGCTCCGGCTCGGCGAAGTCCGGTTCGTCCTCGGTCCGGCCGTCGTCACCGGTGCGCTCGTCGGTGTCGCCCTCGTCGTCGGGGCCGCCGAGTGACGGGTGCACCGGCAGCGTGGCGGCGAGCGTCAGCGCGGAGCGCAGCAGCGGCAGCGCGGCCAGCGCCGTCGCCCCTTCCCCGAGGTCGAGCCGCAGGTCCACCAGCGGGGTCAGGCCGAGCACGTCGGCGGCGAGCCGTACGCCCGGGCGGCCGCCGTGGTCGGGCAGCAGGCACCAGTGCCGGGCCTGGCCGGCCAGGTCGCGGCTGACCATGGCGGCGGCGGTGCCGACCGGCCCGTCCAGCAGCACCGGCACCTTGCGGGCGGTGGCGCCCAGCAGGACGCCGGTGGCCAGCGCGATGTCGCCGCCGCCCAGTTCGGCCAGCACGTCCTTGGCCTCCCGGGCGGAGCGCCGGGTGCGGTGCAGCGCGTCCCGCACCGCCGCGCAGCGGACCATCCAGGCGGTGTCGTCGATCTCGCCCTGCTCGGTGACCACCCGGCCGAGCACCGTCGGCGCCTCCGCGCCCGCGGTGGCCGCGAGCACCGCCGCGGCGGCGGCCTCGGCGCCCGCGCCGCACGCGGCGAGCACCAACAGCTGCACCCCCGCGTCGGCGGCCTGCTCGGCGAGCCGCCAGCCGTAGCGCAGCGCCGCCTCGACCTCGTCGGCGGACAGGGCCGGGCCGTCCTCCATCGCCGCCGAGGCGGGCGCCTCGACGATCTGGAGGCCGGCCCGGTTCTCGGCGGCCAGCCGGGCCAGCGGGCCCCGGCCGGCGCGGGCCTGCCGGGCGCGGCGGGCCGACTCGCCGGGCGTCGCCCCGGCCGACGCGCCGCCCTCGTGGTCGCCCTGGATCAGCAGTACGCGCACCGAGTCCCACGGACGCGGCGTCGAGGTGCCCTGCGTGGCGGCGGCGAAGCCGACCACCTGTTCCAGCACGCCGAGACCGGCGCCGGGGATGTCGAGGGTGGCGAGCCGGTCGACGGCCTGCGGCCCGGTGTAGTCGTCGGGCATCGGCAGTTCCATGCCCGGCTGGATCACCAGACCGGTGGCGATCATCGGCAGCGCCATCGTCGGTGCGGCCCAGTCGCCCGTACCGGGCTCGTCGGACGTGACCGGGGCGGGCACCGGTGCGGCGGCCGGGGTGAGCACCTCGGGCAGCGTCACGTCCCCGGCGCCGAGGTCGGCCGGCACGGCCCGGGCCGGCGCGGCTCCGGTCGTCGCGGTCTGGTTCCGTGCGGCCTGCTCCGATGTGGGCTGGGGTGCCGTGGCCCAGGATGCCGCGGCTCGGGGCGCTGCGGTATGGGGCGCTGCGGCGCGGCTCGGCACGGCCTCGGGTGAGGTGGCCGCCGGCGGCACGGCGTGCGCGGGGGCCGGGGTGGCCGGCTTGAGCCACGCGGTCTGGCCGGCGACCACGAGCGCGACCGCGTCGCAGGCGTCGGCGACCGCGCGGTTGGTGGCGCCGAGCGCGTCGGTGAACGCCCGGCCCAGCGGCGTGGTGGGCACCAGCGACAGGCCCACCTCGGGACTGACCAGCACCACCCGGGCCGCGCTGGAGCGCACCGCCGCGGCCAGCTCCGCGATCGTCGCGGTGTCGTCGGCCGGCTGGTGGGCCGGGTCGAGCAGCACCGTCACCCAGCCGCCCAGGTCGTCGACGAGCAGCGTCTCGTTCGGCCCGGCGGCGGCGATGACCTCGACCAGCCGGCCCGGGTCCGCAGCGGTCTCCTCGGTGCTCCAGCTCCCCGGCCGGCGGGCGCGGTGCGCCGCGAGGCGGGTCGCCCACTCGGTGTCCTCCGGATCCCCGGCGGGGGCGGTGGCCACGTACCGGACCGTGGGCGCGTCGGCGACCAGTGACTCGGCGAACTCGGACTTGCCGGAGCGGATACCGCCGAGCACCAGGAGGGTGTGCCACCCGTCAACGGACATGCCCGTACCTTAGTTCGCCCGCCCGCGTTCCGGGCAGCTCGCCCCTCCCCGTTCCCCCGCCCCCCTCGCCGCGGCGATCTTGCACTTGCGGCCCCCGGGATGCCGGGAATGACCGCTCTGCCGGGGCGGCAATCGCAAGATCGCGGGTGCGGTCCGGCGGCGGGGTGGGCATGATCCATGTGGCGGCGGGCCGTCGTCGGCGGGGCCGACTAGGCTTGCGGAGGTTTGGCGTCCCACGGGACGACGGCGGCGAGGGGAGACGCGGCATGGCGTGGAGCTGGCGGTACGAGGGCACGAACGGCGACGCGGTCGACGGACCCGCCGAATCGTTCACGAGCCAGGCGGACGCCGAGTCGTGGATCGGCCAGGCCTGGCGGGAGCTCGCGGCATCCGGCGTCACCACAGTCGTGCTGGTCGAGGACGACCGGGTGGACTACCGGATGAGCCTGCAACCCCCGGCCGAATGACCGGCTACGACCGCCCCGGCGAGCCGCTGATCCTCGGCGTGCCCCGGGCGGCGTTCCGGCCGAGCCCGATCTTCCTGGCCCTGGTGGCGCTCTTCGTCGCCTCCGGGGTGATGACCTGGAACCGGTACGGCAACGTCGGCTTCGACGTGTTCCTCTTCGTCGTCTCCGGCTGGCTGGTCTCGCTGTGCCTGCACGAGTACGCGCACGCCGTGGTCGCGTACCGGTCCGGTGACCGGGACATCGCGCACCGGGGCTATCTCACGCTCAACCCGCTGAAGTACACCAGCCCGCTGCTGTCGATCGTGCTGCCGGTGGTCGTGGTGCTGCTCGGCGGCATCGGCCTGCCCGGCGGCGCGGTCTGGGTGGACCGGCACGCCATCCCCGGCCGGCTGCGGCACACGCTCGTCAGCCTGGCCGGGCCGGCCACGAACGTGTTGTTCACGCTGGTGCTGGTGGCAGCAGTGGCGTGGG
The DNA here is from genome assembly GCF_030519385.1 of Micromonospora sp. C28ISP2-4. Taxonomy (NCBI): domain Bacteria; kingdom Bacillati; phylum Actinomycetota; class Actinomycetes; order Micromonosporales; family Micromonosporaceae; genus Micromonospora; species Micromonospora sp. C28ISP2-4. Next base: position 115,160 of record NZ_JAUMKG010000007.1, read on the forward strand.
GGCCGGAGCTGGGCGGGCCGCTGGAGTTCTGGGCCGGCGTCGGGCTGCTCGCGTTCCTCCAGCTCACCGCCAGCGTGCTCAACCTGCTGCCGGTGCCGGGCCTGGACGGCGGCAACATGCTCCAGCCCTGGCTCAGCCCCGCCTACCGGCGGATGTACGACCTGTTCGCCCCGTACGGCTTCATCCTGCTGTTCGCGCTGCTGTGGAGCCCGCAGATCAACCGGGCGTTCTTCGGCGCGGTCTTCGCCGTCGGCGACGCGCTCGGCCTGCCGCGCGAGCTGTACCAGATCGGCTACGCCCTGATCCGCTTCTGGGAGTAGCCGGCCCGGTCGTTCCCGGGCCGGTGCGAGCCGGCCCGGGAACGACGCGACGTCACGGGCGCTGAGCCGGGCTCTCGGTCTTCGCCGGGTCGCGCTCGGTGACCGGCTCGACGATCTCGTCGATCGCCTTGAGCAGGCCGGCGTCGAGCTTCACGCCCGCCGCCTTCACGTTGTCGTGCACCTGCTCCGGCCGGGACGCGCCGACGATCGCCGAGGACACGTTCGGGTTCTGGAGCACCCAGGCCACGGCGAGCTGCGCCATGGTCAGCCCGGCCTGCTCCGCCAGCGGCTTGAGCCGCTGCACCCGGGTCAGCACGTCGTCGGTCATGAACCGGGCGATGAACCCGGCGCCGGACTTCTCGTCGGTGGCGCGGGAGCCGGCGGGCGGCGGCTGACCCGGCAGGTACTTGCCGGACAGCACACCCTGGGCCATCGGCGACCAGACGATCTGGCCGACGCCCAGCTCCTCGCTGGTGGGGATCACCTCGGTCTCGATGACCCGCCACAGCATCGAGTACTGCGGCTGGTTCGAGATCAGCGGGATGCGCAGCTCCCGGGCGAGCGCGTGCGCCTCGCGCAGCTGGGACGCCTTCCACTCGGAGACGCCGATGTAGTGCGCCTTGCCGGAGCGTACGACGTCGGCGAAGGCCTCCATCGTCTCCTCCAGCGGCGTGCTGTAGTCGTAGCGGTGGGCCTGGTAGAGGTCCACGTGGTCGGTCTGGAGGCGGCGCAGCGAGCCGTCGATCGACTCCATGATGTGCTTGCGGGACAGGCCCCTGTCGTTGCGGCCGGGACCGGTCGGCCAGTAGACCTTTGTGAAGATCTCCAGCCCTTCGCGACGCTCGCCCTTGAGCGCGCGGCCGAGCACCGACTCGGCGCGGGTGCCCGCGTACACGTCGGCGGTGTCGAACGTGGTGATGCCGCTGTCGAGGGCGGCGCGGACGCATGCGACAGCGGCGTCCTCCTCGACCTGCGAGCCGTGGGTGATCCAGTTGCCGTACGAGATCTCGCTGACCATCAGGCCGGAGCGGCCCAGGTGACGGAATTCCATGCTCCCGACCCTAGACCCGCCCGGTCGCAGACGCCGTCCGGCGCTCCCCGCCGGCGGCCTGGGCAGCAGGTCAGAGCACCGGGCTGGCGTCGGCGAGCAGCCGGTCGATCTCCGCCACCACCGCCGCGCGGCCCGGGTGCACCGGGTCGATCAGCGGCTCGCCGCGCCGGTCCAGCGCGCCCCACCGGCCCGACTCGGTGGCGACCAGGAACGCCACCGGATGCACCACCACCGTCGGGTACGCCGGCGTCACCACCACCCGGCCGGCCCGGTCCACCACGCCCCGGCGGCCGGCCAGCTCGACCACCGCCAGTCCGTCGGCGGTGAACCCGTCGACCTCCCGCCCGTCCGCGAGCGGCGTGCCGAGACGGTGGTAGCGGGTCGGCACCACCACCTCGCCGGTGAGGTCCACAGCGCCCCAGCCGCCGTTCTGCCGTACCGCCGCCAGGCCGTTGCGGAACGGCCGGGCCTCCTCGTACCCGGGCGGGATCTTCACGATGTTCATCCGGTCGACGGCCATCCACCGGCCCTTGCCGTCCATCGACACCCAGGACAGGCCCTCCGAGAAGGGCACCACCGACCGGTAGCCGTTGTTCGCCTCGATCAGCGCCGCGCCGGACGTGTCGATGAGCGCCCACCGGGACGCCTCCGGCCGCCGCACCCAGGCCAGTCCCTCGTGGAACGGCTGCGCCTCGGCGTACCGGTGCGCGATGACCATCTCGCCGTCGGCGTCCGCGTACCCCCAGAGCTGCTGCTCCTCGTCGAACGTCGCCACCGGCAGGCGCGGGGCGCCGAGCACCTCCTCGGGCCGGCGCGGCGGCGGACCGAAACCGTCCACGGCGGCCCGCTCCGCGACCGCGTCCAGCGCTACCTCGACCCGGGCGTTGAGCTGCGCGTCCTCGCCGTGGCGCAGGTCCAGCGCCCGCTCGAAGTGCAGGCACGCCTCGGTCAGCCGGCCCTGGTCGTAGCAGCACCGTCCGGCGTGCTCGTGCAGCAGCGCGCGCAGCCGGTCCGGCAGCTCCGGCGAGTTGGCCTCGGCGAAGAGCCGGTCCGCCTCCGCGTGGTCACCCCGCCACCGCAGCGCCTCGGCGAGACGCGCGCGGGCCAGCGCGGTCCGCCGGAACTCGCCCGTGGCCTCCGCGTACGTGACGGCCAGCCGCGCGTCCCCGAGCGCGTCGTCCAGGTCACCGAGGATCCGGGACGCCACCGCGCGCAGGCCGAGCAGCCGGGCCCGGCTGCGGTTGTCGAGTGTGGTGTCCAGCTTGCCCGTCAGCCCGTCCCGGATCACCCGCAACTGCGCCGGGTCCGGGGCCTGCTCGCGCAGCGTACGCGGATCCAGCTCCCAGCCGACCGCGGCGAGCGCTGCCTCCGGGTCCACCGGAGGCGGCGGCTCGGCGTCCGCCGCCGGTTCCGCGTCGTCGCCGGTTCCGGCTTCTTCCGGGGTACGCCGATCCTGCGCGTCGTCGGCGCCGGTCGGTTCCGGTACGCCGTCGGTGTTGGTCTGCGCCTGTCCCTGTTGCGCATGCTGGTGGTCGTCGGCGCGCCCCGGTCCGTCGCCGACGGTGTCGCTGTGATCGGTGTCGCTGTGCTGGGTGTCGGCCGGGCTGCCGGCGTGCTGCTGTCCGGCCGGTTCGGTGCCGCTGCCCTCGGTGCCGGTCGGGGTGCCGACGTGCCCGGCGGACGTGCTGTCGGCGGCGGCGATCCCGTCAGCGGTGGGCGCAGGCTGCGCGGCCGTGGTGTCGGACTGCTCGGCACCGTCAGTAGTGCCGGCCTGCCGGGGAGCGGGCGGTGTGGAACCGGTGCGGTCGGCGCCGGCGGTGCGCTCGATCGTCGTCGGTTCCTCGGCCGTGTCCCCGGCGATGATCTCCCGTGCCGTCTCGTCGGCGGTGGTCTGCGGTGCCGCGCCGTCCTGACTGACATCGGCGGTGCCGGGGGAGGCGACACCGTTCGGAGAGCGCTCCGGACCGGGGCGGGGCAGGCCGGGTGCCGCCGCCACCGCGAGCTGCGGTACGGGATCAGCGGCCGCCCTGTCGGGGCTGCTCGCCTCTGCCGTCGTCCGCTCGACCGCCGGAACGATCGGCGTCTCCCCGGATGCGGCCGGTGAGCCGGTGGTCGTTGCCGCATCGGCTGATGCGGCGTCGGCGGGTGCGGTGACGACCGGTGCCGGTGCCGGTGCTGGTGTCGTCGCCGTTGCCGGTGCTGGGGTCGGTGTCGGTGTGGCTGCCGGTGCTGGGGCCGGCGGCTTGTCGACGGTGCTTGCCTGTTCGCCGGAGCTGGCGGGTGCGGGTGCGTTCGAGTCCGTGGTGGGGGCGGCGCCGGCGTTCGACACGGCCGTCGTGCCGCTCGTGATGCCGCCGTTCTTCATGCCCGTCGTGCCGCTCGTGATGCCGCCGTTCTTCATGGCTGTCGTGCCGCTCGTGATGCCGCCGTCGAGTGGCGGGGCGGAGTCGGCCGGCGGGGCGGAGTCGCCGGTTGAGGGGGCGGCCGGGAGCGGCAGGACGGCGTCGCCCGGTGGGGTGGCGGGGAACGGTGCGGTTGCCGGGGACGGTGCGGTGTCGGGGAGCGGCGCGGCCGTGTCGCCAGTGGACGTTCGTGCCGGACCGGCGCTCGATCCCGACGCGGGAGCATCTGCTGGCGGCACTGCGGCCCCGAGTCCCGGCGCCGCCGTCGAGCCCGGCACCTCAGTAGAGCCCGGTGCCTCCGTCGAGCCAGGCACCGCCGTCACGCGCGGCGTCTCCGTCACGCGCGGCGTCTCCGTCACGCGCGGCGTCTCCGTCACGCGCGGCGTCTCCACCGCGGCCTCCGGAGCCTCGACCACGGATGGCGGTTCGTCGTCGACGGTGCGCATGGTCGGCAGCGGTGCGCCGGGGGAAGCCGCCGAAGCCCCCACGGACGGCACCACACTGCGGCCGCCCCCCGCCCGCTCGATCGAGTCGTCGTCGGCCAGAGATCTTGGTACGAAAGGGCCCCCAGAGGGGCCGAAATCGTCCAAGATCTCCGGCGGACCCGGGGTTCCCGCGCGCTGGGACTGGGCTGGCCGGAACCATGCCTCGGCACCGGGGGAGGGCGGAGGTGTCTTCTCCGCCGAGCGGCGGTTCTCCGACGGCTCGTCGCTGCGGTTGGCGGTCGCGTCGGCTTCGGGACGGTCCGCACCCTGGGTGGGCCGGGTGGCCGCGTCGGCTCCGGGACGGTCCGTGCCCTGGGTGGGTGGGGCGACCGCGTCGGCTTCGGGACGGTCCGTGCCCTGGGTGGGCTGGGCGGTCGCGTCGGCTCCGGGACGGTCCGTGCCCTGGGTGGGCCGGGCGGCCGCATCGGCTCCGGGACGGCTGGCGTCCGTGTCCGGCGTCGGTCGGGTGCTCGTCCGGGACGTCGCGCCGGCGCCGGCACCGGCACCGGCCCCAGCGGCAGCACCGGCGCCAGCGGCAGCACCGGCGTCGGCACCGGCGTCGGCACCGGCGTCGCGACGGTCGACATCCGTGCCCGAGACGGGTCGGGTGCCGGTGGCTGGCACGGGTCCGGCGCCCGTGTCGGCCCCTTGGCGGCCGGGTGCACCCGCCTGCGGCTCGACGACAGCCCGCTGCCCGGCCTGTGCTACCGGACTGGCGGGTTGCTCCGCCGGTTGGATCGGCGCGGTCGGCCGTCCAGGAGCGGGGCCGGGATAGGCGGGCGGCGCGGGACGGACCGACGCGGCGTGGGTCGGCGGGACCGGATCGGACGGAGGCGGGACCTGACGTTCCTCCGTCCGTCCCCGCGACGGCGTGGGGCGGGTGGACTCCTCGCTTCGCTCCGTCCGTCCGATGTCGACCGGAGCCTGCGCACCGTTGCTGGGCGTGCCGACGACCGGCGTAGCCGGACCGGAGACCGGTGCGCCGGCAGGCGGCATGCCCGAGACGGGCGGGCCGGAGAAGGGTGCGCCGGAGTCGGGCCTGCGGGAATCCGGCATGCCCGAGAGGGGTGGGCTCGTCGCCGGGCTCGTGGAAGCGGGCACGCCGGGCGTGGAAGCCGAAGGCGTGCCGGCTGCCGGGCTCGCTGGTACGCCGGAGGGGCGACCGGAAGGCGCGTCGCCCGGGCCCGATGCCGGCATCCGCTGCTGCTCGTCCGCCTCAACAGGCTGGACGGGCCGCAGCGGGGCATTGCCGGCCGGCGGCGAACCGGTGCCGGGGCGCACTGACGCGCGCGGCGCCGACAGCGGATCCGGCGCTGCCGGGGCGGGACGGGGACGGTCGTCGGCACGCGGGCGGTCGGCCGACTCGGCCGGGGCCGTGTCCCGGCTGCCGGCGCCCCGGACCGGATGAGCAGCCGGCCACTGTCCGGGCCGCGCCGTCCCCGGCGGCGTCCGGCGCTCGTCCAGCCGCGCCGTCCTGAACTCGTCCGAGCGTGCGGCGGTCTGGTCCGGGGATGGCGTCCGGGATTCGTCCGGGCGTGCGGCCGTCGGATGCGGCGATGCCGTCCGGGAGCCGTCCGAGCGTGCAGCCGCCCGGTCCGGGGGTGCCGGACGGAACTCGTCGGAGCGTGCAGCGGTCCGGTCCGGGGACGCTGGACGCTCGTCGGGCCGTACCGGCCACTGCAGCGGCCGGGAATCGGGACGCGCGGCGGCGTCGTCCGGCTGGCGACGGTCCTGCTCCGGCTGCACTCGGCCGGCCTCGGGACGGGACGGGGCGGTGTCCGGGCGGGACGGGGCGGTGGGCGGCCGGGTGGCGTGGGGCTGCGTACGCGGACCGGTGCCGTCGGGCTGGTTGCCCGGGCCGGTGGGCCGGGCATCGCGCGGGTCCGGGTGGACGGAACCGTCCTGCTCGGGACGGCGCGCGTCGAGTCGCGGGCCGTCGGCGGGCGGCATCGGGTGCCGGGACGGTACCTGCCGATCCACGGGCGGGCGGTGCCGCTCGTCGGGCCGGTGCGCGTCGGGTTCCGGCCGGGGGCGCGGCTCGACGATGGGCCACTCGCCCTGGTGCGGGCGGGGCCGGTCGGTCGGCGGACGCTGCCAACGCTGGTCGGCGCCCGGCCTCACAGGGGCAGCGGCTTGCGGGTCGACCGGACGGTGTCGCTGTGCGCCGTACCGCTCGGGCTCGCCCTGCTGCGCGGGTCGACCGTTCTCGGGTGCCCGGCGCTGGGTGTCCGGGTACGCGGCGGCCTCGCGGCCCGGCGCGCGGTCGTCCCACCGGCCACCTGCCGGTTCGCGCCGGTCCGCCGGTGGGCGTGGGCCGGGCTCCCGCCAGCCGTCACGGCCGGGTTCACGCCGTCCGTCGTGGCCCGGCCCGCCCCAGCCGGGATCACGCCGGCTGGGCTCGCCCCAGCCCGGTTCCCGCCGAGCCGGGTCGCTCCAGCCGGCCGCGCTCCGTTCCACAGGCGGCACGGCGTCGTCGCGCCGGTCGACGCCGGGGCCGCGCCGGCCACGGCCGGGATCGTTCGGTGACGGGTCGGGGAAGGGACCACGACGCCCGCCGGGGGAGTGGTCCTGGCGAGCGTCGCGTGGCGTCCCCCATCGCTCGCCGGAAACCGCCGGACGACCGTCGGCCGGGGCGCGCCTGCCGTCCGCCGGGCGGTCGGGCCGGCGCGGGCCCGGGTGCAGGGTCTCGTTCGGCTCCGGCATCCAGCCCGGCTGGGCGGCCCGGCGCGGTGCACCATCGGGGTGTACCCAGCGTTGGTCGAGCCGCTCCGGCTGCGGACCGGAGCGGCCGGCCGGTCGGCGCTCGCCGCCGTCCCGCCCGGGCAGGGGATCCCGGCGGCCGTCCGCGCCGGGGCCGTCGGGATGCCCGCGCCGCTCGCCCGGCCCACCGGGGCGCTGTCCGCCGGGACCGGCGGAACCCATCGGGTACGCCCCGCGCGAGGCGGCCGGCCCGTCCAGGTACGTGTCGCGTGGCCCGGCAGACCCGGCTGGATGCCCGCCACGTGGCCCCGGCGGTCCGTCCGGATGCCCGCCGCGTGGGCCTGCCGTTCCGTCCGGGTGCGCGCCGTGTGGCCCGGCGGGGCTGGTCGGATGCACGCCGGGCGGGAACGCGGGGCTGATCGGGTACGCCTCGCGTGGGGCGGCCGGGCTGATCGGGTAGGCGCCGTGCGGGCCGGCCGGGCTGGTCGGGTATGCGCCGTGCGGGCCGGCCGGGCTGACGGGCTCACCGGCACGCGGGCCGGCCGGACTGACCGGATAGCCGTCGGCCGGACTGACCGGGTAGGCGTCGCGGGGGCCCGCCGGACTCACCGGGTGCCCGCCCTCGTGGGCCGGGGGCCGGGAACCGGCGGGGCTCACCGGGTACGTGTCCACGTCCGGCGCGGGGCTGACCGGGCGCACCTCGGCCCGGCCGACCACGGCGCGCGGGCGCGGTGTCAGGTTCTCGATGCCGATGTCGCCCGGGTAGCGTTGCCCGGGGAACTGCGGCTGCCACTCATGGGTGGGCTCGGCGGCCCAGGCCGGTTCGGCCGGCTCGCGCCAGCTGCCCCAGCCACTCATCGGCAACCCCTCCCGCCGCTCGCGCGGGACGGCCCCGGGGCCGGCTCGCGTCGCTCGCTCACGGCGGTGTCACCTCATTGGAAATTCTCGCGCTGGGGCGCCGCACGTGCCGGTACAGTCGCCCGGTCCAGCACGTCGTGGCTGCGGAAGGAGGGTAACGGCGTGGGCTCGGTCACCGCCACTGTGGCACCACCCACCGGCGCACACGTTACCCCATGGTTTCGGACATTCGGCGCGATCGCGGCGGCCGGGTTCCGGCGGCACGCGACCTACCGGCAGGCCGCCGTGGCGGGGTTGTGCACCAACACCGTGTTCGGTTTCCTGCGCTGCTACATCTTCCTCGCGGCGGCAGGCGCGGCGGGCACGGTGGCCGGCTACGACCGGGCACAGCTCGCCACGTTCGTCTGGGCCGGTCAGGGGCTGCTGGCGGTGATCGCCATCTGGGGATGGACCGAACTGGCGGACCGGATCCGTACCGGCGAGGTGGCCGCCGACCTGCTGCGGCCGGTGCATCCGGTGACCAGTTACCTCGCCACCGACCTGGGCCGGGCCGGGTTCGCGTCGCTGGTACGGCTGGTGCCGCCGCTGGTGGTCGGCCCCTTCTTCTTCGCGGTGTACGTGCCCCGGCACTGGGCCACGGTGCCGCTGTTCCTGCTCTCCGCGCTGCTCGCGGTGGTGGTCTGCTTCGGCTGCCGCTACCTGGTGAACGCCACCGCGTACTGGCTGCAGGACGTCCGGGGCCCGATGATCCTGTGGACGCTCGGCTCCGGCGTGCTGGCCGGGCTCTACTTCCCGCTGGGCTTCCTGCCCGGCCCGCTGGAGGCGGTGCTGCGGTACGCCACCCCGTTCCCCAGCATCCTCCAGGTGCCGCTGGACGTGCTCGTCGAGCGGGAGCCGATGTCCGTCGGGCTCACGCTGGTCGCGGTGCAGGCCGGCTGGGCGGTGCTGCTGCTGGCGCTGTGCCGGCTGGTGCAGCGCCGTGCCGAGCGCCGTCTGGTGGTCCAGGGTGGCTGAGCGCGCGAGCGCGTCCAGGGTGGCTGACCCGGCTGCACTGCGCGCGTACCGGGCGCTGCTCGGTGCGCAGGCGCGCTCGCAGGCGGCGTACCGCACCTCGTTCGTGGTGGACCTGGTCGGCAACGTGGGCGCCACCGTGTTCGACGTGGTCACCGTCCTGGTGATCTTCGGCGTGACGCGGGAGCTGGGCGGCTTCACGCTGCGCGAGACGCTCGTCGTGGTCGGGCTGTCGTCGTGCGGCTTCGCCACCGCCGACCTGCTGGTCGGCAACATCGAACGGCTTCCCCGGTACGTGCGCACCGGCCTCTTCGACGCCGTGCTGGTACGCCCGCTCGGTGCGCTGCCGCAACTGCTGCTGATGGACCTGCCGCTGCGCAAGCTGTCCCGGGCCGTGTTCGGGCTGGCAGTGCTGCTGTTCGCGCTCGTCTCGGCCGGCATCGACTGGACGCCCGGCCGGGTCGCGCTGGCCGTGGTCGCCCCGCTGGCCGCCGTGGTCTTCTTCGGCTCGGTCTTCGTGCTGACCGCCACCGTGTCGTTCTACTGGGTCGACTCGGGCGAGCTCGCGAACGCGGTCACCTACGGCGGGCGCGACTTCACCTCGTACCCGGTCACCGTGTACGGCGGCTGGTTCCGTGCGCTGTTCGCGTACGGCATGGGGTTCGCCTTTGTCAGCTACCACCCGGCGCTGGCGCTGCTGGGCCGCGCCGACCCGCTCGGCCTGCCGCAGTGGACGGGCTGGGCCGCGCCGGGCGTCGCGGTGGTCGCCGCGGCGCTGGCCGCCGTGGCCTGGCGCGTCGGGATCCGTCACTACCGGAGTACGGGGTCATGAGCGTCATCGAGATGGACGGGCTGCGCAAGGAGTTCACGGTACGGGTGAAGGCTGGGCCGCTGCGGCGGGAGAAGCGGACGGTGACCGCCGTCGACGGGGTCGACCTGCGGGTGGAGCGCGGCGAGATGCTCGGCTACATCGGCCCGAACGGCGCCGGGAAGTCGACCACGCTGAAGATGCTCACCGGCGTGCTGACGCCGTCGTCCGGGCGGGCCCGGGTGTGCGGGCTGCGCCCGGTGGCCGACCGGACCCGGCTGGCGCTGCGCATCGGGGTGGTGTTCGGGCAGCGCTCGCAGCTCTGGTGGGACCTGCCGCTGCGGGACTCGTTCGACCTGCTGCGGCACGTCTACCGGGTGCCGTCCGGCGAGCACGCCGCCCGGCTTGCCCGCTGCCGCGACCTGCTCGACCTGGACGGGTTCCTGGACACCCCGGTCCGGCAGCTCTCGCTGGGGCAGCGGATGCGCGGCGAGCTGACCGCGGCGCTGCTGCACGGCCCGGAGGTGCTGTTCCTGGACGAGCCGACGATCGGCCTGGACGTGGTCAGCAAGCAGGCGGTACGCGGCTTCCTGGCCGAGCTGGGCCGGGCCGGGGACACCACGCTCGTGCTCACCACGCACGACCTGGCCGACATCGAGCGGTTGTGCCGGCGGCTCGTGGTGATCGACCACGGGCGGGTGGTGCACGACGGGTCGATCGCCGAGCTGCACCGCCGGTACGGCTCGCGCCGGATGGTGGTCGCCGAGCTGGACGCGGCGCTGCCCGAGCCGCCGGTGCTGCCCGGCGCCCCGGTGCAGCGGGTGGAGGCGGACGGGCGGCGGCTGGTCTTCGCCCTGGAACGGGCAAGCGTCGCAGAGGTGGTGGCCGAGCTGGCCGGCCTGGCCACGCTGCGGGACATCTCGATCGTGGAGCCGGACATCGAGGAGGTGGTGACCCGGCTCTACCGGGCGCCGTCTGCGGTCACGGGTGCTCCATGACGAGCACGGCGAAGGTGCCCGGGGCCAGCGCCTCGTACCGGTGCGGGGTGTCGCCCGGGAAGGTGGCGTAGTCGCCCGGCTCCAGCTCGACCAGGTCGGTCTCGGGGCCGACGCGCATCCGCCCGGCGGCGACCACGACGTGCTCGACGCTGCGCGGGGTGTGCGCCTCGGCGACGCGTACCGCGCCGGGTTCCAGCTCCATCACGTAGACGTCCCGCCGGACGTGCGGTGCTCCGGCGGCGAGCAGGGTGGCGGAGAAGTCGGCGTGCTCGGAGCGGATCCGGGGGCCCTGCCCGGCCCGTACCACCCGGACGGCGGCGGTGGGCGGCTCGACGAGGCGGCTGAACGGTACGCCGAGCGCCACGCCGAGTGCCCAGAGCGTCTCCACGCTGGGGTTGCCGGACCCGGACTCCAGCTGGGACAGGGTGGACTTGGCGATCCCGGCGCGGCGGGCCAGTTCGGTGAGCGACAGGCCCGCCCGCTCGCGCTCGCGGCGCAGCGCCGCGGCGATGGTGGCGAGTGGGGGAGCCGGGTCGATCGCCATCTGTTCGCTCCAACGGTCGGTTTGTTCGGTTTGACGAACCAGCGTTCTCGCGTTCAGGATAATGGACATGCGTACGGCATACCGAACGGGCGACGCCCGGGTCCTCCGCGACGTCGCCGCCATCGGCGCGGCGATGCTCGCCGTGGGCGCGTCGTTCGGCGCCGTGGCGGTGGCCGCCGGCCTGCCCGTCTGGGCCACGCTCGCCATGTCCGCTGTCGTCTACGCCGGTGGCGCCCAGTTCATGGCCGTCGGGCTCGTCGCGGCCGGCAGCCCGCTCGCGGCGGTCCTCGCCGGCCTGCTCCTCAACGCCCGGCACCTGCCGTTCGGCCTGGCCCTCGGCGGTGCGCTCGGCACCCGGCGCGCCCAGCGGCTGCTCGGCAGCCACCTGATGACCGACGAGGCGACGGCGTTCGCGCTGGCCCGCCCGGCCGGGCCGCAGCGGCGCCGGGCGTTCTGGCTCGCCGGGGTGCTGCTGTTCCTGGCCTGGAACGCCGGCACCGCGCTCGGCGTGCTCGCCGGCGGCGCGGCCGGCGACCCGGCCGCCCTGGGACTCGACGCCGCGTTCCCGGCCGGGCTGGCCGCCCTGCTGCTGCCCAGCCTGCGCGACCGGGAGACCCGCCGGGTGGCTCTCCTCGGCGCCGGCCTCGCCGTACTGGCGACCCCACTGCTGCCGGCCGGGCTGCCGGTGCTGCTCGCCCTGACCGCGCTGGCCCTCCCGTTGCTGGCCCGCCGTCGCTCGGCCACCGCGCCGGGCGACCCGGACGCCGCGCCGGGTGGTGACCCCGGCCGCGTGCGCGACGGCGACGCGGTAGCCGTGCCGGCCGGTTCCGGTGCCGCGCCGGCCGGGACCGGCGCCGTGCCGACCGGTGCCGCGCCGGTGGACGACGGTGGGGCCAGGCGGCGAGTGAATGCCGGGGAGGGCTCGTGCTGATCGCCGTCATCCTCGCCCTGGCCGCCGGCACCTACGGCTTCCGCGTCGCCGGAGTGCTGCTGCGGGACCGGCTGGACCTGCCCGAATGGGCCCGGCACCTGCTGCCGGTCGGCGCGGCCACGCTGCTGGCCGCGCTCGCCGCCACCGCGGCGCTGACCGAGGCCGGTGGCTTCGCCGGGTACGCCCGGCCCGCCGGTGTGCTGGTCGGCCTGGTGCTCGCCTGGCGCCGGGCGCCGTTCGTCCTGGTGGTGGTCGCGGCGGCGGCCACCACCGCGCTGCTGCGCCTGCTCGGCGTGGCCTGAACGCGGCCGCTCCCCGCAAGACGTCGGCCGCTTCCCGCACGAGAACGGCCCCTCACCGCCGGAGCGGGAAGGGGCCGGTTCCGGGTACGTCCGGTCAGACCTTGTCGCCGATGTTCACCCGGGGCGCGGGCGCCCGCATCCGGCGGAACGTGATCGACCGCATGATCGCGTAGAAGTAGAGCGAGCCGAGCTTCTCGGTGCTCTTCGGGAAGCGCTCGCGGACCAGCCGCTTGATCTTCCGGGAGATCAGCACCGAGTCGATCAGCACGCCGAGCGCCAGCGCGCCCCAGAGCACGTTCGACAGCAGCCGCACGATCGGCGGCATGGCCTGGTTGGAGCCGAACAGCACGATCAGCGCGCCGCCGAAGAACCAGGTGCCGATCGTCCGCCGGGAGTCGACAACGTTGCGGGCCAGCAGCCGCTCCGGGCCCCGGTCACGCGGGCCGCCCTCGCGGCGGAACTCGGCGGCGGCCTCGGCGCGGGCGGCGCGGCGCTGCGCGCGGGCCTCCTCCTTGGTCAGCGGCCTGGCCGGCGCGGTCGGCCGGCGACCGGCGACCGGACGCTTCGGCGTGACCTGCCCCAGTTCCTTCTTGCTGGGCGTGTAGCCCCGGGGGCGGGCGGCGGACTCCTCGTCGGTCGTCACAGTGGTGACGGACTCCTCGACGAGGTCGGCGGGCTTGCGGCGAAACAGCGACGGCACGCGGCAAGGGTAGCCAACCGGCCGCGCCCGGTGCACATCACGGGTGCACCGGGCGCGGCCGGTCGAGTGAACGGGACGGTCAGGGACGCTCGACGTGCGCGCCGAGGTCGGCCAGCTTGGCCTCGAAGTCCTCGTAGCCGCGGTTGATCAGGTCCACGCCGTACACCCGGGAGGTGCCCTCGGCGGCGAGCGCCGCGATCAGGTGGCTGAACCCGGCCCGCAGGTCCGGGATGACCAGGTCGGCCGCGTGCAGCTTGCTCGGCCCGGCGATCACCGCGGAGTGCTTGAAGTTGCGCCGGCCGAAGCGGCACGGGGTGCCGCCGAGGCAGTCCCGGTAGACCTGGATGTTGGCGCCCATCGTGTTCAGCGCCTCGGTGTAGCCGAGCCGCTGCTCGTAGACCGTCTCGTGGACGATCGACAGGCCCCGGGCCTGGGTGAGCGCGACCACAAGCGGCTGCTGCCAGTCGGTCATGAAACCGGGGTGCACGTCGGTCTCCAGCGCCACCGCGTTCAGCTCGCCGCCCGGGTGCCAGAACCGGATGCCGCCCTCCTGGCCCGGGCTGCCGCCGCGCGGCGGGCGCAGGTCGGTGACCTCGTACTCGCCGCCGACCGACCGGAAGATGTTCAGGAAGGTCATCATGTCGGCCTGCTGGGCGCCCAGCACCTCGACGTGACCGCGGGTCGCCAGCGCCGCCGCCGCCCAGCTGGCCGCCTCGATCCGGTCCGGGATGGGCCGGTGCGTGTAGCCGTGCAGCTTCTTGACGCCCTGGATCTCGATCACCCGGTCGGTGTGCACCTTGATGATCGCGCCCATCTTCTGCAGCACGCAGATGAGGTCGATGATCTCCGGCTCGACCGCCGCGTTGCGCAGCTCGGTGACGCCCTCGGCCATCACCGCGGTGAGCAGCACCTGCTCGGTGGCGCCCACGCTCGGGTACGGCAGCGCGAACTTCGTGCCGTGCAGCCCGTTCGGCGCGGACAGGTGCAGGCCCTCCGGGGTCTTCTCGACGGTGGCGCCGAACTCGCGCAGCGCCTGGAGGTGGAAGTCGATCGGGCGCGGGCCGATGTGGCAGCCGCCCAGGTCGGGGATGAAGGCGTGGCCGAGCCGGTGCAGCAGCGGGCCGCAGAACAGGATCGGGATCCGGCTGGACCCGGCGTGCACGTTGATCTGGTCGGTGCTGGCGCTCTCGACGTTGGTGGGGTCGAAGACGAGCTCGCCCTCCTCGTCGCCGTCGCTGACCTTGACGCCGTGCAGGCCGAGCAGACCGCGGACCACCTCGACGTCACGGATGCGCGGCACGTCGAACAGCCGGCTGGGTGTGTCGCCCAGCAGGGCGGCCACCATCGCCTTGGACACCAGGTTCTTCGCGCCGCGCACGCGGATCCGCCCTTCAAGCGGAGTGCCTCCGTGTACGACCAGGACGTCGTCGGTCAACGCAACCTCCAGCGCGTTGGGTACTGCCGTGTCTAGTGATGGGTGCACGAAGTTCATCGCTACCCGGAACGCGGTCATGGGAAAACGGGCCGCGTGTGTCGTCGCCCCGGCAGCATAGCCCTCCGTGACGGGAATGGAATCGGTCACATCGCCAGCGAGGGCACGAACCGGGGTGTCCGGTGCGTTTCCGTGCCAGCGGGGTCACCGACGGTGATCAGGCTCCCGGAAGGGCGAGCATCTGGTCCAGCGCCGACCGGGCGTGTCGGGCGGTCTCCGGGTCGACTGTGATCTGGTTGACCACGCGCCCGGCGACCAGCTCCTCCAGCGCCCAGACCAGGTGCGGCAGGTCGATCCGGTTCATCGTCGAGCAGTAGCAGACCGCCCGGTCGAGGAACATGATCTGCTTGTCCGGGTGGGCCAGCGCGAGCCGGCGTACCAGGTTCAGCTCGGTGCCCACCGCCCACGCCGAGCCGGCCGGGGCCGCCTCGATGGTCTTGATGATGAACTCGGTCGAGCCGACCAGGTCGGCGGCGTTCACCACCTCGTGGCGGCACTCCGGGTGCACCAGCACGTTCACGCCCGGCACCCGCTCGCGTACGTCGTTGACGCTGTCGAGCGTGAAACGGCCGTGCACCGAGCAGTGCCCCCGCCACAGGATCATCTTCGCGTCGCGCAGCTGCTCCGGGGTCAGCCCGCCGCCCGGCTTGTGCGGGTCGTAGAGCACGCAGTCGTCGAGCGAGAAGCCCATCTCCAGCACCGCGGTGTTGCGGCCGAGGTGCTGGTCGGGCAGGAACAGCACCTTGCGGCCCTGCTCGAAGGCCCAGTCCAGGGCCCGCTTGGCGTTCGACGAGGTGCAGACCACGCCGCCGTTGCGGCCGACGAAGCCCTTGATGTCGGCCGAGGAGTTCATGTACGTCACCGGGACGGTCTCGGCCGCGATGCCCAGGTCGGTGAGCGTGTCCCACGCGGCCTCGACCTGCGACAGCACCGCCATGTCGGCCATCGAGCAGCCGGCGGCGAGGTCGGGCAGGATCACCTTCTGCGCGTCCGAGGTGAGGATGTCCGCGCTCTCGGCCATGAAGTGCACGCCGCAGAAGACGATGTACTCCGCGTCCGGGCGGGCGGCCGCCTCCCGGGCCAGCTTGAACGAGTCGCCCGTCACGTCGGCGAACTGGATCACCTCGTCGCGCTGGTAGTGGTGGCCCAGGACGAACACCTTCGTGCCCAGCGCCGCCTTCGCGGCGGCGGCGCGGGCCACCAGGTCGGGGTCGCTCGGCGCGGGGAGATCACCCGGACACTCCACGCCACGCTCGGTGGCGGGGTCGCTGCCGCGGCCGAGGAGCAGCAGCGCCGTAGCGGTGTTGGACGGCTCAACCCAGGTCGAAGTCACGCCCCCATGGTCCCACAGCGCGACCACCGCGCAGCCGTCCCCGATGTGGCCTGCCACACTGCTGCGCATGCGCGTGCTGCTCTGTCCGGACAAGTTCGCCGGCACGCTGCCGGCCCCCGACGTGGCCGCCGCGGTGGCCGACGGCTGGCGTGACGTCGCCCCCGGCGACGAGCTGCTGGTCCGGCCCCTCGCCGACGGCGGGCCGGGGTTCGTGGACGTGCTCGCCGGGGCGCTGGGCGGGCGCCGGGTGCCGGTGCCCACCGTCGACCCGCTGGGCCGTCCGGCCGCCGGTGAGATCCTGCTCACCGACGACGGCACCGCGTACCTGGAGAGCGCGCAGGCGTGCGGGCTGCACCTGCTCACCGCCGCCGAGCGCGACCCGAAGGCGACCACCTCGTACGGGCTGGGGCTGCTCGTGGCCGCCGCTGTCGAGGCGGGCGCGCGGACGGTGGTGGTGGGGCTGGGCGGCTCGGCCACCAACGACGGCGGCGCCGGGATGCTCGTCCCGCTGGGCGTCACGCCGCTGGACGGCCCCGGCCGGGCCCTGCCGTACGGCGGCGCGGCGCTCGCCGAGGTGGCCGCGCTCGACGGCGAGCCCCGGCTGCGCGGCGCGGCGCTCGTCGCCGCCACCGACGTGGACAGCCCGCTGCTCGGACTGCACGGGGCGAGCAGCGTCTTCGGCCCGCAGAAGGGCGCCGACCGGGGCGACGTGCTGCTGCTGGACGCCGCGCTGACCCGCTGGGCGGAGGTGCTGACGCAGCGGCTGCCCGGGTGCCCGTCCGGGCTCGGCGCGCTGCCGGGCGGCGGCGCGGCAGGTGGCCTGGGTGCGGCGGTGCTGGCGCTGGGCGGCCGGTGCGAGTCCGGCATCGGGCTGGTCACCCGCGCGGTGGGGCTGGACGCCGCGCTCGACGACGCCGATCTGGTGATCACCGGTGAGGGCTCGTTCGACCACCAGTCCCTGCGCGGCAAGGTGGTCGCCGGGGTGGCCGGGGCCGCCCGGGACCGGGGCGTGCCCTGCGTGGTGCTGGCGGGACGGGTGAGCACCGGGCGGCGGGAGGCGGCAGCGGCCGGCGTCACCGAGGCGCACAGCCTCGTGGAGCACTTCGGCGGCGAGGAGCACGGGGGAGTGGACGCCGCGATGACCCGTCCGGCCGAGGGCCTGCGCGCGCTCGGCGCCCGCCTGGCGCGGCAGTGGAGCCGTTGACCGGTTCCGCTGGTCACGCCGCCGGGTGGTGACGCCGGAGGCGGCGTACGATCGAAAGACGGACCACACCGGGAATCACTGGCGGACGTGCGGCGTTGGCCAGGACGTCCGGACCTCATACCGCGCAGGGAGACTTCCACGTGACCACGCCAGCGCAGACCGAGTCGACCGAGGCCAAGGCCCCCAGCACCGTCGTCCTCACCGACGTCGCGGCGCAGAAGGTCAAGGCCCTGATCGAGCAGGAGGGCCGCGACGACCTGCGGCTCCGGGTCGCCGTGCAGCCGGGTGGCTGCTCCGGCCTGCGGTACCAGCTGTTCTTCGACGAGCGCTCGCTCGACGGTGACGTCGTCACCGACTACGACGGTGTCGAGGTCGTCGTCGACCGGATGAGCGCCCCCTACCTGGCCGGCGCCACCATCGACTTCGCCGACCGGATCGACGCCCAGGGCTTCACCATCGACAACCCGAACGCGGGCAACTCCTGCGCCTGCGGCGACTCCTTCAGCTGAGTCGACGGACCGACCGGAAGCGGCGGGCCCCCCGAGTGGGTGGCCCGCCGCTTCGTCGTACCCCCTGGGTGTGACGCCCGGATGTGCGCTGATCGACCGGTTGGCGACCGACCGCCGTCCGGCCGGTCCGGGGGCCGGTAGGCTGACCGCGCCGTGCTCCCGACCCCGAGGGTTGACATGAAGATCGCCGTGACCGGCTCGATCGCGACCGACCACCTGATGAGCTTCCCCGGCCGATTCGCCGACCAGCTCATCGCCGACCAGCTCGACAAGGTCTCGCTGTCCTTCCTCGTCGACGAACTGGTGCTCCGGCGCGGCGGCACCGCGGCGAACATCGCCTTCGGCATGGCTCAGCTCGGGCTGCGCCCGGTCCTGCTCGGCGCGGTCGGCGCCGACTTCGCCGACTACCGCTCCTGGCTGGAGCGCCACGGCGTCGACTGCGACTCGGTGCACGTCAGCGAGGTCGCCCACACGGCACGCTTCGTCTGCACCACCGATACCGACATGTGCCAGATCGCCTCCTTCTACGCCGGGGCGATGAGCGAGGCCCGCAACATCGAGCTGGCCCCGGTGGCTCAGCGCCTCGGCGGTCTGGACCTGGTGCTGGTCAGCGCCAACGACCCGGCCGCGATGATCCGGCACTCCGGCGAGTGCCGGGACCGCGGCTACTCCTTCGTCGCCGACCCGTCGCAGCAGCTCGCCCGGATGGACGGCGAGGACGTGCTCGGCCTGGTCGACCGCGCCGACTACCTGATGACCAACGAGTACGAGAAGTCTCTGCTGCAGAGCAAGGCCGGCCTGACCGACGAGCAGCTGCTCGACCGGGTCAAGGTGCGGGTCACCACGCTGGGCAAGCAGGGCGTGGAGATCGCCGGCCGGGAGATCGGCACGATTCGGGTGCCGATCGCGCGGGAGATCCAGGCGGTCGACCCGACCGGTGTCGGCGACGGCTTCCGGGCCGGTTTCTTCGCCGCGCTCGACTGGGGCGTCGGCCTGGAGCGGGCGGCCCAGGTCGGCTGCCTGCTGGCCACACTCGTGCTGGAGAACTTCGGCGGCCAGGAGTACGAGGTCCGCCGCGACCTGTTCGTGAAGCGACTCGCCGAGTCGTACGGTGACGCGGCCGCCGAGGACGTCCGGCCGCACCTGCTGTGACCGTCCCGGCCGGCGGGGTGGACCCGGAGGTGGCCCGCCCCGGCCCCGGCCAGCCGGTGCTCGTCGCGTTCGCCGGGCTGCCGGGCGTGGGCAAGACCACGCTCGCCGCCCGGGTCGGCGCCGCCCTGCGCGCCCCGGTCCTGCCGGTCGACCCGGTCGAGCGGGCCCTGCACCGCTACGGCCTCACCGGCGACGTGCCCGGGATGGCCGCGTACGGCGCGGTCGCCGGGCTGGCCGAGGTGCAGCTCGGCCTGGGGCTCAGCGTGGTGGTCGACGCGGTGAACCCGGTCGCCAGCGCCCGGGGCCTCTGGCACGACGTGGCCGAACGGGCCGGCGTGCCGCTGCGGGTGATCGAGGTGCACTGCGGCGACGAGGCGGAGCACCGCCGCCGGGTCGAGGCCCGCCCGCCCGAGGAACACCCCACCTGGGAGCAGACGCTGCGCCGCCGGGCCGAGTACGAGCCGCTGATCGGCCCGCGCCTGGTGGTCGACACCGCCGTGGCGGGCGACCCGCTGCCGGGCATCCTCGCGTACCTGCGCTGACGGTCGGCCGGTGTTAACAGGGGGCCCTTCCTCTACCCGAGGCGTTAAGAAGGGGCCCTTCCTCACACCCGGACGTCGTAGGCGGGGCCCTCGTGCGCGGCGAGGAACTCGTGGCCGCGCATCCGGCACCACGCCGGGATGTCCACCGCCGCCGCCGGGTCGTCGGCGAGCACCCGCACCACGGCGCCGGCCGGCAGGCCGGGCACCAGCCGGGCGAGATTGATCACTGGTAGCGGGCAGCGCTGACCCCGGCAGTCCAGCACCTCGTCCGGCTCGCTCGTCGCGCTCACAGGTCCGTCACCCCCGCCTCGGCCCGCAGCTCCGCCACGATCCCGGGCAGCTCGTCCAGGAACCGCTCCACGTCCGCCTCGGTGGTCTCCCGGTGCAGCGACACCCGCACGTTGCCGTGCGACAGCACCCCCATCGCCTCCAGCACGTGTGACGGACGCAACGTCGACGACGTGCACGACGAACCGGAGGACACCGCGAACCCGCGCCGGTCCAGCGCGTGCAGCAACGCCTCGCCGTCGACGTACAGGCAGGAGAACGTCACCAGGTGCGGCAACCGGTCCACCGGGTCGCCGACCACCTCCACGTCCGGCACCTCGGCCGCCACCCGCGCCCGGATCCGGTCCACCAGCGGACCCAGCCGGGCCGCCTCCGCCGCCGCGTCGGCCGCCGCCGCGCGCAGGCTCGCCGCCGCCGCGACCACCGCCGGCAGGTTCACCACCCCCGGGGTACGCCCCGACTCCCGTTCGTCGGCCGGGAACGGCGACTCCCAGCGGGTGCCCTTGCGCACCACCAGCAGCCCGACGCCGGGCGGCCCGCCCCACTTGTGCGCGCTGGCGGTCAGCACCGACCAGCCCGACGGCAGCGGCGCCCGGCCGGCCAGCTGCGCCGCGTCCACGTACAGCGGCACGCCCGCCTCGGCGCACAGCTCCGCCGCCGCGGGCACCGGCTGCACCGTGCCCACCTCGTGACTGGCCCCGATCAGCGCCGCGAGGGCCACGCCGGGCGCGGCCACCGCCGCCGCCCACGCGTCCAGGTCCAGCCGGCCCGACCGGTCCACGGGTACGGACACCGCCGCGCCGCCGGCGGCCGTGTGCCGCTGCGCGGCGTGCAGCACCGCCGAGTGCTCGATCGCCGAGTGCACCAGCGTCGCCCCGGCCCGCCGCCGCCCGGCCAGGCCACCGAGCACGGCGGCGTGCGCTGCCGCCGTACCGCTGGGGGTGAAGGACAGCTCGTCGGCGCGGACGCCGAGCGTCTGCGCGGCGGCCTCCCGCGCGGCGTCGAGAAGCTGGCGGGCCCGGCGGGCCGGCGCGTACAGCCGGGCCGGATCGGCCCAGCCGTCGTCCAGGGCGGCCAGCATCGCCTGCCGCGCGACCGGATGCAGCGGCGCCGCGCTGGCGGCGTCCAGGTAGACCGGGGAGACGCTCATGACGCTCCACGCTATCGCCCGGTTACGCCCAAGATCCCCCCGATGGGGGTGGACAGCGACCCCAAGACGGCCTGGCCGGTCATGGTCGAGTAATCTGCGACCGTCGGTGACGCCTTTGCCGTCGGTGTCAGGGAGAACAACCGCCGCGGCGCGCTAGGGAGGCAGGACCAGGTGGTCGCAAGGAGTTCGGAGGTACGGCGCTCGGCCGTACGGCACAGCGCTTCCCCGGGGGCCGGTGGACGCCGGCGGCGTGGTGCTGGTCGAATCGCCGGGCTCGGTCTCGGCGCGGCGGCGCTGCTGGTCTCGCTCACCGGCTGTGACGTCGGCAAGACGTTCGGCGGGTTCGGCTGGCCGCAGGGCGGCATCACGCCCGAGTCGCACCGCATGTACGACCTGTGGATCGCGTCCTGCATCGCGGCGCTCGCCGTCGGTGTGTTCGTGTGGGGCCTGATCTTCTGGTGCGTGGTCCGCTACCGCAAGCGCGGCAACGAGCTGCCGGTGCAGACCCGCTACAACCTGCCGATGGAGTTCCTCTACACCATCGCGCCGATCCTCGTGGTCTCCGTGCTCTTCTACTACACGGCGGTCGTGCAGACCGACGTGAACAAGGAGTCGAAGAACCCGGACGTCACGGTCGAGGTCGTGGCGTTCAAGTGGAACTGGCAGTTCAACTACCGCGACGGCCAGGGCCGCGACGCCAACACCGTCGCCTCGGTGCTCGGCACCAGCGAGGTCATCCCGGTGCTGGTGCTGCCCAGCGGCCGCTCGATCCGCTTCGAGGAGACCAGCCGCGACGTCATCCACTCGTTCTGGGTGCCGGAGCTGCTGTTCAAGCGGGACGTCATGCCGGGCAACGTGCGCAACACGTTCGAGGTCTCCAGCATCGACCAGGAGGGCGCGTTCGTCGGCCGCTGCGCCGAGCTGTGCGGCAGCTACCACGCCTTCATGAACTTCGAGCTGCGCGTCGTCTCGCCGGAGAAGTACGACCAGTTCCTGGCGGCCAAGAAGGCCGGCAAGTCGACCCAGGAGGCGCTCGGCGCGATCGGTGAGCCGGAGTACGCCACCGAGACCAAGCCGTTCGACACCCGGCGCGACGTGAACAACTTCAACCCGTCCGACGCGACGGCCGGCGCGGGAAGCTGAGGGGTCCGGCATGAAGACCGAGTGGAAGATCTTCCTGACCATCGCCACGTTCCTCCTCGGCGCGACGATCCTCTACGGCGCCTGGACGTACGCCGACAGCGACGGCCGCGTCGAGTGGATCGGCACCGTGGCGCTGCTGCTGTCCTTCCTGCTCTGCGCGATGTGCGGCGGCTTCTTCTGGTTCGTCTCCCGCCGTATCGACCTGCGTCCCGAGGACCGGCCGGACGGCGAGATCGCCGACGGCGCCGGTGAGGTCGGCTTCTTCAGCCCGGGCAGCTACTGGCCGTTCGGTCTGGCGCTGGCCGCCGCGATCGCCGGTCTCGGCCTGGTGTTCTGGCAGTTCTGGCTGCTGGGGCTGGGCCTGGTGGCGGTCGTGTTCGCCACCTGCGGGCTGCTGTTCGAGTACTACTCGGGCACCCGCCGCACCGCCGAGCACTGACCCGAAGCACCCCGCAGGCCCGCGCCCCCTACCCGGGGCCGCGGGCCTGTGGCCGTTCCCCCTCCTCCCGCCCTCCCGCCCTCGCCCTGGGTCTCGCCGCGTCGATCATGAAGTTAGCGGCGCGCGCGGTCCCTTTTGTCCCCGCCAACCTCATGATCGCCGCGCGACGCGGCAGCCTGGCGCTCTCACGCTCACCTCTGACGCCCACCACCGGCTCATGCTGGACTGTTCCATTCGCCGAGAGCACCGTTCCACTTACCAGGACCGCAAGAGATCTTGAAGGAAACGGCCCCCATGAGGGCCGTTTCCTTCCAAGATCTCGTGGCGCGGCTTGGCCCGGTCGACGGAACCGCAGTCCGATCCGCTCCCGGCACCCGCGCTGCCTCGTTGATCAAGGAGTTTGGGGCAATTTCGCGCACCGCCGGTGACACAAACCCCTTGATCACCGCCCCGGGGAGCGCCACCACCTCCGGTCACCCCGGGGGTGATCAAGGAGTTTGTGTGCGCCTGAACGACCGCGGGGGACACCAACTCCTTGATCACGAGCGGCGGACGGTTGGGCTGCCGGGCGTGGCGGCGATGGAAGGATGGCGGCCGCACGCAGCGCGGAGGCGTAAAGAGGCGCGGACAGGCGCGGCGGCAAGGGTGCAGAAGGAGCGCGGCGCGGAAGGCGTGCGGCACAGGGGAGGCGTAGTGCGCAGGAATGGCCCGGCGCGGGAAGGGCGCGGTGCGGCGCGGGAAGGGCGAAGACGGGCGCCGAAAGGGAGTGGAGGTCAGGCGGCCTGGGGGTGGGACGGGCGGCGAGTGCGGCGGCCGGACAGGCGCGTCGGGCGGAACGCGAACGTGGCGATCACCACTGCCGCGCCGCAACCGGTGCAGATCAACTCAGGGCAGTCGGCGCCGTGCCCGTCACCGCACGGCGGCGCCTCGAACAGCACGACGCCCTCGCAGGCGTCGCAGTGCAGCTCGCGGTCAGACACGGGTGGCTCCTCTCGCTCCGGGCACCGGCCGAGGCGGGAGGCGCCGGCCGGCGGACCAAAGACCGAAACGGACAGACCGAAACCGGGAAGACCGGAAACGGGCAGACCGAAAACGGAAAATAACTCCCGTGTAGTTTGGCACGCGGGTACGACAAGAACCGCGCCAGGCCGCCGTCAGGCGGCGCGCGCCACCTCCAGCCAGCGCTCCAGCGCTGCGGCGGCGGCACCGGAGTCGACCGCCTCGGCGGCCCGGTCCAGGTTGGCCCGGAGCACCTCGTACAGGTCGCCGTCGAGCGGGCCCTGGGTGGCCAGTGCCACAGCGGCGTTTACCAGCACCGCGTCCCGCACCGGGCCGGTCTCGCCCGCCAGCAGCCGCCGGACCACGCCGGCGTTGTAGACCGCATCCCCGCCGCGCAGGTCGGCCAGGGTGGCCCGGGGTACGCCGAGCTCCGTCGCGTCCAGCACGGCCTCCGTGACGGTGCCCTGCTGGGCCACCCAGACCCGGGTGGGGGCGCCGGTGCTGAACTCGTCCAGGCCGTCCTCGCCGCGTATCACGATCGCCGAGTCGCCCCGGGCCGCGAAGACGGCGGCCATCACCGGGGCCATCCGCTTGTCGAAGCAGCCCACAGCGCCCGCGCGGGGCCGCGCCGGGTTGGTCAGCGGGCCGAGGAAGTTGAACGCGGTGGGTACGCCGATCTCGCGCCGGACCGGCCCGGTGTGGCGCATGCCGGGGTGGAAGCGGGCGGCGAAGCAGAACCCGATGCCGGCCTCGGTGACGCAGCGGGCCACCTGCTCGGGCGCCAGGTCGAGGGGTACGCCGAGCTGCTCCAGCACGTCGGCGGTGCCGCAGGAGGAGGAGGCGGCCCGGTTGCCGTGCTTGACCACGCGGACCCCGGCCCCGGCGACCACCAGCGCCGCCATGGTGGAGATGTTCACCGTGTGCGCGAGGTCGCCGCCGGTGCCGACCACGTCCAGCGCGGTCGCGCGTACGTCCTCGGGCAGGTGCACCGGCACCGCGCGGGTCAGCATGGCCTCGACCAGACCGCCCAGCTCGGCGGGGGTCTCACCCTTGGTGCGCAGCGCCACGGCGAACCCGGCGATCTGCGCCGGGGTGGCCGAGCCGGCCATGATCTCGCCCATCGCCCACGCGGTGTCGGCGGTGGAGAGCTCCTCGCCGCGCAGCAGCGCGTTGAGCAGAAGCGGCCAGGTCCGTTCGCCCATGGCGGGCCTCCCGAGCGGCGTGAGGAAAGCGGTTGGGGCGCGCCACGGCCGCGTCGCCGTGGCGCGCGAAGGCCGGGGGATCAGGCCGCGGCGTGGGTGCGGCGCAGCAGCTCCGCCACGGTGCTGCCGGCGACCACCGGGTCCAGCGGGTGGGTCAGCGTGGCGTCGACCTCGGCGTACGCGGCCAGCCAGCGGTCGGCGGCGCGGGCCAGCACCACGCAGGTGGGCGGCGCGTCGTCCCGGTCGTCCTTGATCTGGCGGGCGATGCCGATGCCGCCGCCCGGGGACGCCTCGCCGTCGAGCAGGAGCAGGTCGATCTCGTAGTCGTCGACCAGCCGGACGCAGGCGTTGTAGTCGTCGGCCTCGACGAACTCGATCTCGATGCCGGGCGCCGGCCGGGTGCCCACGGCGAGCCGCATCCGGTCGCGGACCTTCGGGTCGTCGCTGTAGAGCAGGACGGTGCAAAGACGATCGCTCATCGTGACGTGGCTCCCACCTCGTAGCTGCCCGCTGATCGTAGCGGGCGTCACATCCGGCCTGTCGCCCCGCCCGGGCGGCTCGGGGCGTACCCCGGAACGGCCGTCAGGCGCTCGCCCCGGCGGCGCGCTCGCGGGCCTCCTGGCGGTCCAGCTCGCGGTCGAGCCGGCGGGCCTCGCGCTCGGACTGCTTCACCCACTGGACGACCAGGACGGCGAGCATCGTGACGCTGACGAACTCGCCGCCGGCCCACAGGACGCCGCCGGCCACCACCTGGTCGTTCCAGGGGTCGGACCAGGACAGGTTGAGCGACGGGTACCAGTCGCCGCCGAACAGCGTGGTGCTCTGCATGATGGTCAGGCCGAGGACGGTGTGGAACGGCACCGAGAGCAGCATGAGCAGCGCGCGTCCCGGGTACGGCCAGCGGCCGGGCAGCGGGTCCAGGCCGAGCAGCGGCCAGAAGAAGACGCAGCCGGTGGCGATGAAGTGCGCGTGGACGAGTTCGTGCGCCCACTCGTGGCGCAGGGTGAACTCGTAGAGGTCGGTGAAGTACAGCGCGAACGGGTTCACCACGAAGATGGCGAACGCCACAAGCGGGAAGCTGTAGATCCGGATCACCTTGCTGTGCACGATCGCGAGCAGCCGCTTGCGCGGGCGTACCGGCAGCGTGCGCAACGCCAGCGTCACCGGGGCGCCGAGCGCCAGGAAGATCGGCGCGATCATCGACAGCACCATGTGCTGCACCATGTGCACCGAGAGCAGGGCGGTGTCGTACGCGCCGAGGCCGGTGAGCGTGACCAGGGCGATGCCGCCGAGGCCGGGGCCGAGGAACGACACGGTACGGATGACCGGCCAGCGGTCGCCGCGCAGCCGCAGCCGGTGCACCCCGTAGAGGTAGAGGCCGGCGGCCAGGACGATGCCCAGCGTGAGCCAGCTGTCCAGCCGGGTCTCGGTGAACACCCGGGTCACGGTGAACGGCGGCGGGGCGCCCTCGCCCCCCGCCGCCAGCGTCGCCGGAACAGCCGAGGTGACGGCGCGGATCTGATCGACGTGCAGCACGCTTTTCAGGGTAGGTCAGGCGAAGCGGACCTCCACTATCGGGCCACGGACGGGCCTGGTTTGGCACCCCGCTGATCGTCGGTCCCGGTCAGGGGCAATAATGACCGCGTGACTGCGGCCCCAGCCATTGACAAGAGCCGGATCCACTCCCTGACCCGACCCAACATGGTCAGCGTCGGGACGATCGTGTGGCTCTCCAGCGAACTCATGTTCTTCGCGGCGCTGTTCGCGATGTACTTCTCCATCCGCGCGGCGGCGCCGGAGCAGTGGGAGAAGCACACCGAGGTGCTGAACATCCCGTACGCGACCACGTTCACGGTGATCCTGGTGCTCTCCTCGATCACCTGCCAGATCGGCGTGTTCGCGGCCGAGCGCGGTGACGTCCACGCTCTGCGCCGGTGGTTCACGATCACCTTCGTGATGGGTCTGATCTTCGTGCTCGGTCAGCTGAACGAGTACCGGACCCTGGTGCACGAGGGTGTGAAGATCAACGAAGACGGTTACGGGTCGATGTTCTACCTCACCACCGGCTTCCACGGTCTGCACGTGACCGGCGGCCTCATCGCCTTCGTGATCTTCATGATCCGCACCACCATGGGCCGGTTCACCCCCGCCCAGGCGACCTCGGCGATCGTCGTGTCCTACTACTGGCACTTCGTGGACGTCGTGTGGATCGCGCTCTACCTCATGATCTACTGGCTCCAGTGATCTTGGCGCGTCACGAACCGCGCCGCTGCTCCGTCCCCTGAGACAAGGTCCAACCGGTTAAGGACACAGGTCATGACTTCTGACAACGACCGCCGACGCGGTCTGCTCGCGCGGCTGCGCGGGCGGCCGGTAGCGCGCAGCAGGGGCCGCCGCCGGCTGGGTGCCGCGGTCCGGCTGTTCGCCGCGCTGATGCTGGCCGGCGGTGCCTACACCGTCTTCGCCCCCGGCGTGCAGGCGCAGGACAACCCTCCGTTGACCGCCGCAGGCAACGAGGGCAAGGCGCTGTTCGACGTGAGCTGTGTGACCTGTCACGGTCGCAACGCGCAGGGCGTCGAGGGCCGCGGTCCGAGCCTGATCGGCGTCGGGGCGGCCTCGGTCGAGTTCCAGGTCAGCAGCGGTCGCATGCCGATGGCCCGGCAGGAGGCCCAGGCCATGCGCAAGCCGCCGCAGTTCACCGACGAGCAGGTGCGCCAGCTCGCGCAGTACATCCAGGAGCTCGGTGGCGGCCCGGAGGTGCCGAACGGCGACCTGCGTGAGGGCGCCAACCTGTCCACCGGTGGTGAGCTGTTCCGGATCAACTGCTCGCAGTGCCACGCCTTCGGCGGTGGCGGCGGCGCGCTGTCCTCCGGCAAGTACGCGCCCAGCCTGCGCCCGGCCAGCGACCGGCAGATCTACGCGGCGATGCTGAGCGGTCCGCAGAACATGCCGGTGTTCGGCGACAACCAGATCACGCCCGAGGAGAAGGCGGACATCATCGCCTACATCCAGGAGACGCTGAAGCACGACGGCGACCCGGGCGGCTTCAACCTGGGCCGGTACGGCCCGTCGACCGAGGGTCTCGCGATCTTCCTGGTCGGCATCGTCGCGCTGGTCTTCGCGAGCCTGTGGATCGCGGGCAAGTCGTGACCGGACGGATCAATGCTTCCAGTGCTGTGGCGCCGGCCCCCGGCGTCACCCGTAGCGAGGTGACGGCATGAGCACCCACACCGAGCACCAGGCCCAGCAGGGCCCGGAGCCGCTCGACGTGAACGACCCCCGGCTCTCCCGGTTCGACATCGTCCTCGAGGGCGCCCGGCGGGACGACATCGAGATCGTCCACTACGAGCCGCAGGTGGTCCCGGGCAGCAAGGCCGAGCGCCGGCTGACCCGTACGGTCGCCCTGATGTTCCTGCTGACCGGCGTCTTCGCGACCGCCTTCCTGGTGGTCTACATCTGGTGGCCGTGGCAGTGGAAGCCGGGTGGCGGCGGCGACAAGCTCTACACGCCGCTGCTGGGCCTGACCCTCGGCCTGGCGCTGCTGGGCATCGGTTTCGGCATCCTGACCTGGGGCAAGAAGCTGCTGCCCAAGGAGGTCTCGATCCAGGACCGGCACGACCAGCCGGGTTCCCCGGAGGATCGCAAGATCACCGGCGAGACCATGCTCTACCTGGCCGACGAGATGGGCGTACGCCGCCGTCCGCTGCTCGGCATCTCCCTGCTCGCCGGCCTGGCGCCGGTGGGCGCGGTGGCCGCCGCGCCGCTGATCGGTGGCCTGATCGAGCAGCCGCACAAGAACAACCAGATGTTCACCACCGGCTTCCAGCCGGCCGAGGGCGGCCAGAAGATCCGGCTGATCCGTGAGGACGGTCGCCCGATCCGCCCCTCCGACGTCAGCGTCGGCGGCCAGCTCACCGTGTTCCCGGGCATCGAGGGCGGCGTGAGCAACAAGCACGCCGACTCGCCCACGCTGCTCATCCACCTGCGGGAGGACGACGCGCAGAAGTCGCGCGCCGCGAACGAGCGCAAGGGCCGCGGCGACTACATGTGGGGCAACTACGTCGCGTACTCCAAGATCTGTACGCACGCCGGCTGCCCGGCCAGCCTCTACGAGCAGCAGACCAACCGCCTGCTCTGCCCCTGCCACCAGTCCCAGTTCCTCATCACCGACAACGCCAAGCCGATCTTCGGCCCGGCGAACCGGCCGCTGCCGCAGCTGCCGATCGAGGTGGACGAGGAGGGCTTCTTCGTGGCGAAGTCCGACTACACCGAGACCATCGGTCCCGACTTCTGGGAGCGGCCATGAAGCGCCGAAAGTTTGATGCGGCCGCGCTGCCGGCCAAGAGCGCGCGGGCGGTGGACGACCGCTTCCAGGTGGCGACGCCCCTGCGCAAGCTGCTGAACAAGGTCTTCCCCGACCACTGGTCGTTCCTGCTGGGCGAGATCGCGCTGTTCTCGTTCGTCGTCCTGCTGCTGACCGGCGTCTTCCTGACGTTCTTCTTCGAGCCGACGATGACCGAGGTCGTCTACAACGGCAGCTACGCCCCGCTGCGTGGCACCCCGATGTCGGCCGCATACGCCTCCAGCCTGGACATCTCGTTCGATGTCCGGGGCGGTCTGATCATGCGGCAGATGCACCACTGGTCGGCCCTGCTGTTCATGGCCGCGATCGTGGTCCACATGCTACGGGTCTTCTTCACCGGCGCGTTCCGCAAGCCGCGTGAGACCAACTGGATCATCGGCTCGCTGCTGTTCTGGGTCGGCTTCCTGGCCGGCTTCACCGGCTACTCGCTGCCGGACGACGGACTGTCCGGCACCGGTCTGCGGATTGCCTCGGCGATCATCCTGTCGATCCCGGTGATCGGCTCCTGGGTCAGCTCGTCGATCTTCGGCGGGGAGTTCCCCGGCACCATCATCATCAGCCGCTTCTTCATCGCCCACGTGCTGCTCATCCCGGGCCTGCTGGTGGCGCTGATCAGCGTGCACCTCGGCCTGGTGTTCAAGCAGAAGCACACCCAGTGGCCCGGCCCCGGCCGGACCAACGAGAACGTGGTCGGCGAGCGGATGTTCCCGCGCTACGCGCTCAAGCAAGGCGGCTTCTTCATGGTCGTCTTCGGCGTGATCGCGCTGATGGGTGGTCTGTTCCAGATCAACCCGATCTGGCTGTTCGGCCCGTACGAGGCGTGGGTGGTGTCGGCGGCCAGCCAGCCCGACTGGTACGTCATGTTCCTCGACGGCTCGACCCGACTGATGCCGGGCTGGGAGATCAGCATCCCGATCGGCGACGGGTACGTGATTCCACCGCTGTTCTGGCCGACGGTGGTGCTACCCGGAATCCTGGTCGGCCTGTCGACGATGTATCCGTTCCTGGAGGCACGCCGCCTCAAGGACTACAAGCACCACAACCTGCTCCAGCGGCCCCGGGACGTCCCGGCCCGGACCGCCGTGGGCGCCATGGCCGTCGCCTTCTACATCGTGCTGACGCTCTCCGGCGCCAACGACGTCATCGCCGACAAGTTCCAGATCAGCCTGAACGCGATGACCTGGGCCGGCCGGATCGGCCTGCTGATCGTGCCGCCGATCGCGTACTACATCACGTACCGGATCTGCCTGGGTCTGCAGCAGCACGACCGGGAGGTGCTGGCCCACGGCGTGGAGACCGGCATCATCAAGCGGCTGCCCGACGGCCGGTTCGTCGAGGTCCACCAGCCGCTCACCTCGGCCGAGGGCCACGACGGTCACCCGCCGGCGCTGGACTACGTCGGCTGGGTGGTGCCGAAGAAGATGAACCGGCTCGGTGCCCTCGGCCCGGCGATCCGGGGCTTCTTCTACCCGATCGAGCGGCCGGCCGAGGCGCCGGTCTCGCCGGGGCACCCGCCGGTCGAGGCCCGGCCGGAGCGGGAGGAGATCGGCAGCGGCGACAGCCGTCGCTGACCTTCCCCGGTACGACTGACAGTGGCGCCCGCCGGATCACCCGGCGGGCGCCGCTGCCGTTTCCGCCCCTGCCGTCCCGTTGCCTCCCACCTACGCCGACCGCCCGGTGCGCCGAGGCCCGTCGCCCCCGACACGGACGGGTGGAATCGCAGGAATAACCCCGGTCAGCCGGGTATCCGTGCGGTCCGACGTCTCATGGGGGAGGAACGAATGTTGGGAATCAAACGCCTGGGCCTGCTGGCCGCGCTGGTGGTCGTGGGGCTGGCGCCCGCCGCCGCGTCGCAGGCTGCGGCGCAGCCGTCGACGCAGGACACGCAGTACCTGCAGGCGGTGCACCAGGTCAACCTGTTCGAGATCACCGCCGGTAACCTGGCCCAGCAGAAGGGCCAGAACCAGCAGGTCAAGGACCTGGGCAAGATGTTCGTGACGGACCACACCCAGCTCGACCAGACGGTGCAGTCGACCGCGCAGCAGCTCAACGTGCAGTTGCCGGCCGACCCGACCGCCGACCAGCAGAAGGTCCTGGACAAGCTGAACAACCTCAACGGCGCCGAGTTCGACAAGGCGTGGGTGACCGCGCAGCTCGCCGGTCACGTCCAGGCGATCCAGGCCACCCAGACCGAGATCTCGCAGGGCTCGGACCAGTCGGTGGTGCAGATCGCCCAGGACGCGCTGCCGGTCCTCCAGGCGCACTACGACGCGCTCGTGGCCCTGGCCCAGACCCTGGGCGTCCCGGTTCCGCAGACCAGCGCCAGCGGCACGCCCAGCCCGGGCGGCACCACGTCCCCGGGTGGCACCGAGTCGCCGGCTCCGGGCGGCACCGAGACCGAGGAGCCCGCTCCGGGCACCACGGAGACCCCGGTGCCCGGCCAGAGCTGACGCACCGCACGGCCGACGGTGGCCGGTCCGCCCGCGAGGGCGGGCCGGCCACCGGCTCGTGTCAGTCGGCGTTCGCCAGCCCGATCGCGAACGCCGACTCGAGGTCGTGCTGCGAGTAGGCGCGGAACGCGATGTGCGACTCGGTGTTGAGTACGCCCGGCACCTTCGAGATGCTGCCGGCGATGACCTGGGCGATCTGCTCGAACTCCCGGACCCGCACCATGGCGATCAGGTCGACGTGCCCGGCCACCGAGTAGACCTCGCTGACGCCGGGCAGGTTGGCCAGGGTCTCGGCCACCTCGGGGATGGAGTCGGTGGCGCAGTCGATCAGCACGATCGCGGTGATCACGGGACGGTTCTCCGTTCGTCGGCGACGAGGCCCATGCTAGAGCCCGCGCCCCTCACCGCGCCGCCGGGACGGTCAGGTCGTCCCCGGCCCGGATCACCTCACGCAGGCGTTCCCCGGCCGCGACGGTCGCGCCCGGCCACACCACTGACCGGTCGACGTCGCCGTGCACCCGTGCGCCGGCGCCGACCACCGAGCCGGTGACCCGGCCGTCCACCGTCGCGGCCGGGTCCACCAGCCCGTCCGGTCCGGCCGCGTGCAGGTTGGCGGCCAGGTAGTCGGCCGGGGTGCCGGTGTCGTAGAACGTACCCCGGTAGGGCACCACGGTGAGCGCCCCGGCCGCCTCCGCCGGCCGCCACACCGCCCGCACCAGGTCACCGAACGTGGCGGGCAGGTCCCGGACCAGCCGCCAGGGCAGCAGCGAGAAACCCACGAACTCGTGGCCGTCGAAGGTGCCGGGCGCGTCCGGGTCGTCCGCGGGCCGGCCGAGCAGGCGTACGCCGTGCCCGTCCCACCCGTCCAGCAGCGCGGCGATGTCCGGGCCGGGCGGAGCCTGCGGGTCGGCGAGGTACGCGTCGGCGTTGCCCACGAGCACGCCCCGGCCGTCGATCCAGTCCCGCAGCCGGCCCACGCCCCCGGCGGTGCCCAGCGGAGCGTCTGGCTCGACCGACAGGTGGGCCCGTCCGCCCACCCGCGCGACCACCTGGTCGCCCAGGTAGCAGGCGTTCACCGCGACCCGCCGCGGGCCGGTCAGGCCGAGCCCGGCCAGCCGGGCCAGCGCCCGGTCCAGCAGCGGGACGTTCCCGACCGGGCAGAGCGCCTTCGGCACCCGCTCGGTGAGCGGGCGCAGCCGGGTGCCCTCGCCCGCGGCCAGCACCACCGCGCACACCTCGACACCCGCGGCCGGAGTGCCCGCGTACGGGGCGTTCACGTGGCCGGTCGGTTCTCGCCGGCGCGCGGGCCGATGCCGTAGTACCCGAGCAGGTTGGCGGTGGCGCGGCTGAGCCGGGGCAGGTCGTCGAGCGGATGGAAGGCGGCCTCGATGACCTCGGCACCGTCCACCTTCAGCTCGGTGGTCGACGCCGGCACCTCCGCCTCGAAGACCACGTCGACCCAGCCCTTGGCGTGCACCACCGCGTTCGGCACCGCCGGGCGCAGCACGTCGGGGGACAGGCGGACGCCGGACTCCTCGTACAGCTCGCGGGCCGCGCCCACCACCGGGGCCTCGCCGCGTTGCAGCAGCCCGGCGGGCAGCGTCCAGCTGTAGCCGGGCGGCTGGCGCAGCAGCAGGATCCGGCCCACGCCGGTGGCCTCCGCGTCCCGGAGCAGCGTGACCGCGCCGACGATGTACTTCGGTACGGCCAGCCGGACGAGCCACCGCCGCAGCGGGACCGGCAGCCGGTAGAAGAGCTTGTAGCCGAAGGCCCGTCCGGTGGCACGCGCGCGGGGGATCATGCCGTCCAGGCTAGTGGTCCCGGCGCGGGCCGGCTCGGTCTACTGCCGGTGGTCGACCAGATCGATCAACTGCTGGACCACGGTGTCCGGCTCGACGGTGCGGTCGAAGACCGCCACCAGCAGCGTCTCCAGGTCGGGGTAGCCCAGTTCCTCGGACAGCCGCAGCAGCGGCAGGTCGCTGGCCAGGCCACGGTTGTGCTTGCGCAGGGCCAGGCCGATCGAGGCCCGGCCGAGTCGGACCTTGTCGGCGATCGAGATGCCCGGCTCGGTGTGCTCGGCGAACCAGCGGTTGATCTGCATCTGGGCGTGCGGGGACTTCACGAAGCCCAGCCACTCCCGGCGCGGGCCGCGCGGGGCCACGTCCGCCTCGAAGCCGCTCTCCGCGTCGTTCTCGGTGAAGATCTCCACCACGTCGCCCTCCTCCAGTTCCGAGGAGAGCGGCGCCAGCCGGCCGTTGATCCGCGCGGCCAGACAGTGGTCGCCGCGCTCGGTGCCCAGCTCGTACGCGAGGTCGACGGGGGTCGCCCCGGCGGGCAGCACCACCTGCCGCCCGTCGGCCACCACCTGGATCTGCGCCTCGGACAGGTCGCAGCGCAGCGACTCCATGAACTGGGTCGGGTCGACGGTCTCCTGCTCCCAGTCGAGCACCCGGCGCAGCCAGGCCAGCTCGTCCGCCCGGTCGGCGGCCCGGCCCGCGGCCCGGGGGAAGCGGTAGTGGGCGGCCACGCCGTACTCCGCGGAGCGGTGCATCTCGGTGGTGCGGATCAGCACCTCGACGGTGCGGTCCTGCGGGCCGCAGACGCTCGTGTGCAGGGACCGGTAGAGGTTGTTCTTCGGGGAGGCGATGAAGTCCTTGAACCGGCCCGGCACCGGCCGCCAGAGCCCGTGCACGGCGCCCAGCGCGGCGTAGCAGTCGGTCGCCGGACCGTCCACCACGATCGCGATGCGGGGCAGGTCGTACGGGGCGGCGTGATCGCCGGCGACGGTGTCCTTCCAGATCGAGTAGAGGTGCCGGGGGCGGGGGGAGACGTCGGCGTCGACCCGGTTGCGGCGCAGCGCCACCCGGGTGCGGGCCACGACGTCGGCGAGGTAGGCGTCCCAGCCGGGCCGGTCGTGCACGAACCGGGCGATCCGCGCGTGCTCCTCCGGCCGCAGGTGCAGCAGCACCACGTCGTCCAGCTCGCGTTTGAGCGTCTGGATGCCCAGCCGGTCGCAGAGTGGGACCAGCACCTCCTGGGTCTTGCGGGCGATCCGCTCCCGGGAGGCGGCCGAGCGGACGCCGAGCGTACGCATGTTGTGCAGCCGGTCGGCCAGCTTGATCACCAGCACCCGGACGTCCTTGCCGGCCGCCACGATCATCTTGCGGACGGTCTCCGCCTCGGCGGCCTTGCCGTAGAACGCCTTGTCGAACTTGGTCACGCCGTCGACCAGGTGGGCGACCTCACGGCCGAAGTCCTCCTGGAGGGCCTGAAGCGTGTAGCGGGTGTCCTCCACCGTGTCGTGCAGCAGCGCGGCGACCAGCGTGATGGTGTCCATACCGAGGTCGGCGCAGATCTGCGCCACCGCCAGCGGGTGGGTGATGTACGGCTCGCCGCTCTTGCGGAACTGGCCGCGGTGCATGTTCTCGGCGATCGTGTAGGCCCGGCGCAGCACCGAGGCGTCGGCGTTCGCGTGGATGCCGCGGTGGGCCCGGACCAGTGCGGTGACCGGGTCGCCGTCGGCGGTCGGCCAGGTGAGCAGGGAACGCAGGCGGCGGGTGAGCGGTAACTCGCCCTGGGTCGGGAGCGCGCCACCCAGGGCGGCGCCGTGTCCGGCGTCGACGTCCACCTGGGACACCTCCCTCACCCCGGCCCTCGGCCACCGGGAACCGGCGGCCGGGAGCAGAGCCCGCGAATCGGGCAGGTCTGCACTCCTTTAACAGACTAAGGGAGTCGAGGTAGTCCGATCGGTCAGTTGGTCATGAGCGTTCGGTCGAGAGTTTGGCGGATCCGCCGTTCTCCGCCTTCGTCAGCAGGTCGCGGAAACGCCCCGCGCCGGCCACCGGGGACGCCCAGCCGTCGGTCGACTCGACCAGCCGGGTCTCCGGTCGTTCCAACCAGGACAGGATCCGCTCGGTCTCCTCGGCGGTCGCGGCCGGCACCGGACCGTGCCCGGGCAGCACCGTCTCGGCGGTGGCCCGGATCGCGGCGATCGTGGGTCGCGGGTGGACACCCGGCGGGGACACCCCGGCGCCGGCGAGCCGGCCGTGCCGGATCAGCGCCAGCTCCCAGCCGCCCCGGGCGGCCGGCCGGGCGGCGGCCAGCTCGGCGATGCCGGTCAGTGCGGCCAGCCGCTGCATCCGGACCGCCGCGCGCAGCACCGCGACGAGCCGGCCGCGTACCACTGCCGCTTCCTCGTACCGCTCGGCGGCCGACAGCACCTCGATGCGGGCGAGCAGCGCGTCCACCACCACTGCGGGGTCGTCGCTGGTGGCGGTGCGGAACGGCGTCGCCGCGCGGTCGTCGTACTCCTCGGGGGTGATCCTGTGCTCGCAGGGCGCCGGGCAGCGGCCCAGTTCGGCCAGCGCGCAGGCCGGCATGGTGGTGCGCCGGGAGAGCCGGTGCGTGCACTGACGCAGCGGCACCGCGTCGTGGAAACCGGCGGCGGCCAGCTCCGCCGCCTGCCGGGACCGGAACGGCCCCAGGTAGGCCGTATCGGTGGGCGCGAGGGCCCGCACGATCGACAACCGGGGGTACGCCTCGTCGGTGAGCTTCAGCCACACCTGGCGCTCCGGATACTTCGACCGGCGGTTGTACGGCGGCGCGTGCGCCGCGATCAGCCGCAGCTCCCGGACCTCCGCCTCCAGCGAGTGGGCGCACTCGACCGCCTCGACGCGCTCGGCGGCGGCGAGCATCTCGGAGATCCGGGCCCGCTTCTCCGCGGCCGTGAAGTAGCTGCGGACCCGGGTGGCGATGTCGCCGGACGTGCCGACGTAGAGCGGCCGGTCGTCGGCGGCCCGGAAGATGTAGACGCCCGGTACCTTGGGCAGCCCGTCGGCGAGGTGCCTCTTGCGGCGCTGGGTGGGTGTGACCGCGCGGGCGAACTCGATCGCCTCGCCGACCGTGTCGACCCGGTGCCCGCCGAGGCGGCCGATCAGCCCGTGCAACACGTCGACGGTGGCCTTCGCGTCGTCCAGCGCCCGGTGGGTGGGCTGGGTCGCGGTGCGGAAGTAGGCGGCGAGCGTGCCCAGCTTGCGGTTGGGCACCTCGTCGCGGGTGAGCACACGGCGGGCCAGCGCGGCCGTGTCCAGCACCCGGGGGTTGGGCCAGCGGTAGCCGTGCTTCGCGCAGGCGGCCTTGAGGAAACCCACGTCGTACGGCGCGTTGTGGGCGACGAGCACGGCGTCGGAGATGAACTCCAGGAAGCTGGGCAGCACCTGCTCGATCGGCGGGGCGGGCAGCAGCATGGCCTGGGTGATGCCGGTGAGCACGGTGATGAACGGGGGGATCGGCACGCCCGGGTTGACGAGCGTGGCGAGCACGCCCAGCTCCTCGCCGCCGCGGACCTTCACCGCGCCGATCTCGGTGATCCCGCCGCCGTCCGGCGCACCGCCGGTGGTCTCCAGGTCGACCACGACGAAGGTGGTCGCGTAGAGCGGCAGCGCCGGGTCGACACCGCTGCCCGCCGGGTCCAGGCCGGCCAGCGACTCCTGGACGTACTCCGCTCGTGTCACCCGCGGGACGCTAGCGGCACGGTCCGACACTCCTGTCACTGCGGCCCCAGGAGATACCACGGGGGTACGATGAGAGATCGGCTCACTCACCGGGCGGTGGGCCCGTTCGGGGTGGGAGACTTGCCTCATGCCCCTCATCGAGCCGCACGACGACCACTCCTCCGTGGAGGAGCCGGTGGTCGGCGTGCCCGCCGATGGGGACGCGCCGCCCGCGGTCGAGCCCGAGCCCGTGCTGCCCGAGCCGGTCCGGCAGCGGATCGTCACGCTGACCGCCGCCGTGCTGCCCGGCCTGCCCGCCGACGAGGTGCCGGTGCCGCTGCGCCGGGTCGCCAAGTTCGCCCCGAACCGCCGCGCCCGCCTCGGCGCGCCCGCGATCGCCGCCCAGCTCACCGCCGACCCGCTGTTCCGGCAGCGGATCACCGCCCGGGTGCTCGCCGACGCCGGCGACCTGGGCGCGGCGGTGGTCGAGGGCACCGCGCCGGCCGCCGCCGACCCGGTCGAGGTGGCCGCCCTGGCCTACCTGGCCCGGCCCCGGGGCTGGCGGGAACTCATCGACGCCAGCGGCGAGGCGGTACGCGCCGAGGCCGACAGCGCGGTCGTGGCCGAGCTGGTACGCGAGGCCGAGCAGCGGGCCGCCCGCGCCGAGCACGACCGGGCGGTGGCCCGGGTCGAGGCGGAGAAGCTGCGCGACGAGCTGGCCCGGGTCCGGGAGGAACTGGGTCAGCTCCGCGAGGAGGCCCGCCAGCTGACCCGTACCCTCCGGGAGACCCAGGCCCGCGAGCGCAAGGCCACCGAGATGCTCGCCACCGAGCGGGGGCGGGCGGCCCGCGCCGCCGCCGACGCGGACGCCGAGCTGCGCCGCGCCCGGGCCCGGCTGGCCGAGGCGGAGGCCGCCGCCGGGGTGGCCCGGGCCAGCGCCAAGGAGGCCCGCTCGGTCGACGACGCGCGGCTGTGGCTGCTGCTGGAGACGATCGGCCAGGCCGCCGTGGGGCTGCGCCGCGAGCTGGCGCTGGACCCGGTGGACAAGCTCCCGGCCGACTTCGTCGCCGACGCGTTCGCCGAGCAGCCGGGCGCCGCGCCGGCCGGCCCGTCGACGCGCGCCCGCGACACCGACGACCCGGCCCGCCTCGACCAGCTGCTCGCGCTGCCACGGGCGCATCTGGTGGTGGACGGCTACAACGTGACCAAGCGCGGCTTCGGCGAGATGTCGCTGGAGCAGCAGCGCAAGCGGCTGATCACCGGGCTCGGCGGGATCGCCGCGCAGACCGGGGACGAGGTCACCGTCGTCTTCGACGGCGCCGAGCGGATCCACGGCCTGCCGCCGGCGCCGCGCGGCGTGCGGGTGCTGTTCTCCCGCAAGGGCGAGACCGCCGACGAGCTGATCCGCCGGCTGGTCCGCGCCGAGCCGGCCGGGCGGCCGGTGGTCGTCGTCTCCTCCGACCGCGAGGTCGCCGACGGGGTACGCCGGCACGGCGCGTACCCGCTGGGCGCCGACTCGCTGCTGCGGCGCCTGGCCCGTTCCTGACCGGATGATCGTTTTCGCGGCGGGTGCTGCCTCGTTGTCCGGTTCTGTCATACCCGAGCGTTAGCGTCGTGATGACCGACGGTGGTGGCTCCTTCCCCGACCGCCACCGGCGACCCGTCAGGAGGCGTTGATGCTGATCGACTGCGACACCTGCGGCAACCGCGGCGCCGGCTGCTCCGGCTGCCTGGTGACCGCACTGCTCGACTCCGACCCGGCCGACCTGGGCCCGGCCGAGCACCGGGCGATCGAGGTGTTCGCGCGGGCCGGATTCGAGGTGGAGGTGCTGCCACCCGCGCCCGTCGCGGTGCCCGCGCCGACACGCGCCCCGGCACCCCGGCATCCCGCCCGTCGCCGGATCGCCTGACGCGCCTGCTGCCGGCCAGGCGCCGCCCGGTGCGCTGAGGACGACCACTGACCCTGCCGGGTCGGGCGCCGGGCACGGCGGTCCCGACCGAGGGCCGGGCAATAGGATGGGCGGTCACGGCGGGAGGGGGCGGCATGACGCGGACGGGGCACGACGGCGGGGCGGGCCGGTGACCCCGCGCGCCTGGGCGCTGCTGACCCTGGGCGGCCTGGTGGTCGCGCTGCTCGTGGCGGTGGCGCTGCTGGTGCCGTGGAGCCGGCCGCCCGCGCCCCGCGCCGACCAGCTCGCGGCGCTGCGTGACCTCCCGGCCGAGCAGGTGACCCGGGGCCGGGCGTTCCACGGCGCGCTGCGCCCGGCGGCCTGGTCGGCGCTGGCGGTCGGGCTGGTGGTGGCGGTGCTGCTCGGGCTGACCCCGCTGGGCGGGCGCCTGGTCGAACTGGTCGGCCGGCCCTTCGGCGGGCACTGGATCGCGCAGGCCGTGCTCGGCGGGCTGGCCGTCATGTTCCTCGCCGACCTGCTCACGCTGCCGTTCGCGGCCTGGCGCCGCACCGTGCTGGTCCGCTACGGACTGAGCACCCAGAGCTGGGGCGGCTGGGCGGTCGACCTGCTCAAGTCGTACGCGGTCAGCGCGGTGATCGGCGCGCTGGTCCTGCTCGGCTTCTACACGGTGGTCCGGCTCGCGCCGCGCTGGTGGTGGGCGTTCGGCGCGGCCGGCGCGGCGGCCCTGGTGGTGGTGCTGTCGTTCGTGCTGCCGGTGCTGGTCGAGCCGGTCTTCAACCGGTTCACCCCGATGGAGCCGGGTCCGCTGCGCAGCGAGCTGACCGCGATGGCCGCGCGGGACGGCGTACCGGTGCGCGACGTGCTCGTCGCCGACGCGTCCCGGCGTACCAGCGCGGTGAACGCGTACGTCTCCGGGCTCGGCCCGACGCGGCGGGTGGTCGTCTACGACACGCTGCTGCGCGAGGCGGAACCGGCCGAGGTGACCAGTGTCGTCGCCCACGAGCTGGGGCACGCCAAGGACCGGGACGTGTGGACCGGCACGGTGCTCGGCGCGCTCGGCGCCGCCGCCGCCGTGGTGGCGCTCTACCTGATCGGCTCGTGGACGCCGCTGCTGCGGCTGGCGGGCGTCGACTCGATCGCCCAGCCTCGGGCGTTCCCGCTGCTGATCGCGCTGGTCACGGTCGCCGGCCTGCTCGCCACCCCGGCACAGGCGCTCGTCTCCCGCCGGATCGAGGCCCGCGCCGACGCCCACGCGCTGGCGCTCACCGGCGACCCGGCGACGTTCGAGGCGATGCAGCGCCGGCTCGCCGGGGTCAACCTGGCCGACCCCGACCCGCCGCGCTGGGAGCGCCTCTGGTCGGCGACCCATCCGTCCACCGTGGAGCGGATGGCCGCCGCCCGCGCCTACGCCAGGGAGTCCGGCCGATGAGCCGTACCTTGCTGATCACCAACGACTTCCCGCCGCGCCCCGGCGGCATCCAGTCGTTCGTGCACAACCTCGCGGTGCGCCAGCAGCCCGGCTCGGTGGTGGTGTACGCGTCGAGCTGGCGCGGGGCGGAGAAGTTCGACGCCGACCAGCCGTTCGAGGTGGTCCGGGAGCGGACCCGGGTGCTGCTGCCCACCCCGCTGATCGCCCGGCGGGCGGCGCGGCTGGCGCGCGCGTACGACTGCGACACCGTGTGGTTCGGCGCGGCGGCCCCGCTGGGGCTGCTCGCCGCGGGCCTGCGGCGGCGGGCCGGGATCCGCCGCGCGGTGGCGCTGACCCACGGGCACGAGGTCGGCTGGGCGGCGCTCCCCGGCGCCCGGTCGGCGCTGCGCCGGATCGGCCGGGGCGTGGACGTGACCACCTACCTCGGCGAGTACACCCGGGCGCGGCTGGCCCGCGTGCTGGACGGGCTGACCGAGCTGCGGCGGCTCGCGCCCGGCGTGGACGTGGACACCTACCACCCGGAGGTCGACGGCGGGCGGGTCCGGTCGCGGCTCGGGCTGGCCGACCGGCCGGTGGTGGTGTGCGTGTCGCGGCTGGTGCCCCGCAAGGGCCAGGACATGCTGATCCGCGCACTGCCGGAGATCCGCCGCCGGGTGCCCGACGCCGCGCTGCTCGTGGTCGGCGGCGGCCCGTACCGCTCGACGCTGGAGAAGCTGGCCCGGCAGACCGGGCTGGAACGCGACGTGGTCTTCACCGGCTCGGTGCCCTCGGCCGAGCTGCCCGCCCACTACGCGGCCGGTGACGTCTACGCGATGCCGTGCCGCACCCGCAACCGCGGGCTGGACGTGGAGGGCCTCGGGATCGTCTACCTGGAGGCGAGCGCGACCGGGCTGCCGGTGGTGGCCGGTGACTCCGGCGGCGCGCCGGACGCGGTCCGCGAGGGGGAGACCGGGTACGTGGTCGGGGGCCGGGACGTGGCCCAGCTCGCCGACCGGGTGGCGACGCTGCTCGCCGACCGGGACCTGGCCCGGCAGTTCGGCGCCGCCGGCCGCGCCTGGGTGGAGCGGGAGTGGCGCTGGGAGACGCAGGCGCAGCGGATGGCCGCCCTGCTGGCCGCCTGACCGCGGGCCGAGCGGCCGCGGCCCGGCCGGGCTCAGGAGGCCGCGGGCCGGCCGGGCTCAGGGAGCCGCGTCGACGTGGGCGGGCACCCGCTCCAGGTGCGGCGCGGCCGGACCGGGGCGGCCGAAGTGCCAGCCCTGCCCGGCGTCACAGCCGATCGCGCGCAGCCGGTCGGCCTGGTCGGCCGTCTCCACGCCCTCGGCGGTGACTGTGAGGCCCAGGGCGTGCGCCAGCGACACGAGCGAGGCGAGGATCCGCTCGTCGGTGCCGCTGCCCGGCGCGCGCAGGCCGGTCACGAACTCGCCCGCCACCTTCAGTTCGTCGACCGGCAGGTCCCGCAGGTACGCGAGGTTGCAGTAACCGGTGCCGAAGTCGTCGATGGCGACCCGGACACCGAGGTCACCGAGCACCCGCAGCGCGCGCACCGGCTCGACCACAGTGCTCATCATGGTGCTCTCGGTGATCTCCAGTTGCAGGCGGTGCGGCGGGAGGCCGGTGCGCCCGAGCACGCCGCGTACCTCGGTCACCAGGTCGGTGCGGTGCAACTGCCGGACGGCGAGGTTGACGCTGACGAACGGCGCGTCGCCGTCCGTACCCGGCCAGGTGCCCGCCTCGCGGCACGCCTCGGCCAGCACCCAGCTGCCCAGCCGGACGATCAACCCGGTCTCCTCGGCCAGCGGGATGAAGCTGTCCGGCCGCAGCACACCCAGCTCCGGGTGGCGCCAGCGCACCAGCGCCTCCATGCCGAGCACCCGCCCGTCGCGCAACGACGTCAGCGGCTGGTAGTCGAGGTAGAACTCGCCCCGGTCCAGCGCGGCGGGGATCGCCGCGGACAGCGCGTACCGGGCCAGGTCGCGGCGGTTGCGGTCGGCGTCGAACAGCGACCAGCGGGCCCCGCCGGCGGCCTTGGCCCAGTGCAGAGTGCTGTCGGCCGCGCGCATCAGGTCCATCGGCGAGGTGCCCGCTACCGGGCGTTCCACGATGCCGATACTCGCGGACACGGTCAGCTCGTGGCCGTCGACGAGCGCGGGCTCGCGTACCGCCGCGAGCGCCGCCTCGGCGACCTTCACCGCGTCGTCGGTGCCGGCGGTGCGCTCGACCAGGATCACGAACTCGTCGCCACCGAGCCGCGCCACCAGGTGCTCGCCGAGCGCGGCGTGCAGGCGCCGGGCCACCGTCACCAGCAGGGAGTCGCCGACCTGGTGGCCGAGGGAGTCGTTGACCACCTTGAACCGGTCCAGGTCGAGGAAGCACACACCGACCCGGTCCGCGCCCCGGCCCGGCGCGGTGATCGCGGCGGTGAGCCGTTCGGTGAACAGCGTGCGGTTCGGCAGGCCGGTGAGCGGGTCGTGGGTGGCCTGGTGCCGGAACCGGGCCTCGCTGTCGCGCAGCGCCCGTTCCGCCTGCGCGCGGGCCATCATGGCGGCCCGGCGGATGGACTCCTGCTCGTCGAGCGTGCGGTCGCGCAGGGCGCGGGCGTACCCGGTGGCGACGGTGGCGAGCAGCCGCGCCATCCGGTCCTCGACGTCGTCGACGACCAGGTCGAGGTCGCGGACCAGGCGCAGCTGGATCACCTCGACGGTGCGGCCCAGCCCTTCCGCGGACGCGATGTGCGCCTGCACCAGCTCCGCGCCGACCTGCTGGCCGATCCGCAGGTCGAACGGCTCCGCGCGCAGCGCCTGGGCCAGCCGCTCGGTGAGCCGTTGCAGCATCTCCTCCAGCTGCGACTCGGTCATCGGCAGGTAGCTGGTGCCGGACACCGCCTTGGCCC
The DNA here is from genome assembly GCF_030519385.1 of Micromonospora sp. C28ISP2-4. Taxonomy (NCBI): domain Bacteria; kingdom Bacillati; phylum Actinomycetota; class Actinomycetes; order Micromonosporales; family Micromonosporaceae; genus Micromonospora; species Micromonospora sp. C28ISP2-4. Next base: position 158,257 of record NZ_JAUMKG010000007.1, read on the forward strand.
AGGCCCGGGCGAACACGCCGGGCCGGCAGCGGGTCGCGTCGTCACCCACCGAGCCGCCCGACCCCGCCCATGAAGACGGCCCGTTCGGCGTTCTCCGCCTGGTCGGGGGAGTCCGGCCGCCACTGCGGCACCCACACCACGCCCGGGTCGACCAGCTCGAAGCCGTCGAACAGCGCGATCATCTCGGCCCGGCTGCGGATCCAGAGCTGGCTGTCGGTACGCCGGTAGACCCGCTCCGCCTCGGCCCGCTCGCCGGTACCGGCGCGGCCGTCGTCGCTGGCCTGGGAGAGCACCAGGTGACTGCCGGGCGCCAGGGCCCCGCGCAGCGTCCGGAGGATCTCCTCGGGGCGGTCGGCGTCCGGGACGAAGTGCAGCACCGCCACGATCATCACGGCGACCGGCCGGGAGAAGTCCAGCAGCCGGGTGACCTCCGGGTGGGCCAGGATCGCCTCCGGGTTGCGCAGGTCCTCCTGGAGCACCGTGGCGCGCTCGTTGCCGGCCAGGATCTCCTGGCTGTGCGCCACCGCCACCGGGTCCACGTCGACGTAGACCACCCGTGACTCCGGATCGATCCGCTGGGCGATCTCGTGCACGTTTCCGACGGTGGGGATGCCGGAGCCGATGTCCAGGAACTGGCGGACGCCCGCCCGGGCGAGGTACTGCACCGCCCGGCGCAGGAACGCGCGGTTGGCCTGGGCCATCAGCGGCGCCTCCGGCACCGCCTCGACCATCGCGCGGGCGGCCGCCCGGTCGGCGGCGAAGTTGTGGGAGCCGCCGAGGTAGTAGTCGTACATGCGGGCGACGCTGGGGCGCTCGATGTCGATCGTCTCGGGTGCCCAGTCCGGCCGCTGCATGTGCTGCCCCTCGGTGTCGGCGACACGCGGTCGTCACCGCCGCGCGGATCACCGGGTATTCTGCCCCTCCGCCGTCGCGGTGCAAAGACCACCGTCGCTATGCGTCCGGCCGTTCACCGTACGCGACCACGCCGTGGCCGGGAACGCCGAGAGGCCCGCGTCCGTGTGGACGGGGCCTCTCGCGGCGGTTCGCCTTCAGAACTTCGGGGCGTCGGGGGCCTCCAGCAGCCCCAGCCGCAGCGCGGTCATCAGGGCCTGCGCCCGGTTGGCCGCGCCCAGCTTCTCGTAGAGCTTGGAGATGTGGGTCTTGGCGGTCGACTCGCTGACGAACAGCTGCTTGGCGATGCCGGCCACGCTCATGCCGTCGGCGAGCAGCCGCAGCACCTGGCCCTCACGGGGGGACAGCTGCGGGCCGGACGGCGCGAGCCGGCGCTTCATGGCCTCGGCCAGGTCGGCCGCGGTGAACGCGCTGGGGGAGGAGGCGGCGTGCCGGGCGGCGGCCACCACCTCGTCGGCCGGGGCGGTCTTCGGCACGAACGCGCTCGCGCCCGCCTCCAGTGCGCCGAAGAGCTGGTCGTCGCCGGCGTACATGGTCAGCACGACGATGCCCATCGACGCGCTGGACTTACGCAGGGCACGGGTGGCCTCCAGGCCGCTGCCGTCGGGCAGGCGGAGGTCCATGATCACCACGTCGGGCTGGAGCGCGCCGGCCTGGCGCACGCCCTCCGCCGCGGTCGCCGCCTCGCCCACGACCTCGAACTGGCGGTCGCGCTCGAACGCGTGACGCAGCCCCTTGCGGATGAGGTCGTGGTCGTCGACCAGGAGAACCTTGGTACGGGTGGCCGGTGTCGGACTGCTGGTCATCCTCGGGTTACTCCCCTTCTGCTGCTGCGGCGCTGCCGCGCACCTTATCGCGCCGGGGCGACGAACCGAGCACCACCGCCACAGTCGTCCCACTCGGCTGCCGCGGCCTGATCTCCAACCGGCCTCGGATACGTTCCGCCCTCTCGGCCATGATCGCAAGGCCATAGTGCCCGTCCGGGCGCTGGTCACCGATGCCGTGACCGTCATCCGACACTTCGATTCGGGTGTACGGGGGATCCACCTCGCACGTGACCCACAGGTTCGACGCGCCGGCGTGCTTGCGCGCGTTGGTCACCGCCTCCTGCGCGATGCGCAGCAACTCGGCCTCGGTGGCGGCCGGCAGCCGGGCGGTGGACTCGTCCAGCGACAGGTGCACCCGCAGGCCGCCGGAGGCGCCGACGGTGCGGGCGTACTCGGCGATGGCGGCGGCCAGGCCACCGTGCCGGTCCACCTCGCTGCGCAGCTCGAACAGGCTCAGCCGCAGCTCGGTGATCACCCGGGTGACCTCCTGGCGCAGCGTACGCAGCGAGTCGGCGGTCTCGTCCGCGTCCTCGTGCACGGTGGCCAGCGCGTTGTCGATGCCGTACCCGACCATCACCAGCTCCTGGGCGACCCCGTCGTGGATCTCCCGGGCCAGCCGCTGCCGTTCCTCGTTCGTCGCCAGCGAGCGCACCTCGTCGAAGAGCAGCGCGGCCTCCAGCCGCAGCGCCGCCGGGCCGGTCAGCGCCGTCACCCGGGACACCACCGGCGGCGGGTACGCGGCGGTGGTGTCCGCCTCGATCACCACCAGGCCGACCGTGCGTACGCCCGCCACCAGCGGGACGATCAGCGCGGAGACCTCACCGGAGTGCCGGGACCGCGCCTGCGAGCGGGCCGAGACGGTCGGCTGCTGGGTGGCCCAGGCGTCGGCGATGGCCGAGTCGGCGTCGAGCGTGGTCTCCCAGTCGACCCGGTCCGCGCCGATCTGCGCGAGCACCACGAGCCGGCCGCCGCCGCTGGCGGACAGCACCGCGCCCCGGTCGGTCTTTGCGACCACCCGTAGCTCCTCCAGCAGGTGCTCGGAGATGCCGCCCGGGTCCAGGGTGGCGCCGGGCAGCTGCCGGGCGACCGTACGGAGCTGGGTGAGCAGGCGGGTCGCCTCGGCGTACGGCTGGGGTTTGCCCTCGCCCCGCACCCGCATGACGCGCTGGAGCGTGCCCGCGGTGTAGAGGCCGAGACCGGCCAGGATCAGCCACTGGGCACAGACCGCGAGGTAGCCGACCTGGCCGAGCTGCGGCCCGCCGTCGACCTGCGTGAACGCGGCGCTGGCCAGCAGCGTCGCCGCCGCCACGGCGAGCAGCGCGGCGCCCTCGCGGAAGCGGCGGCGCAGCGCGGTCACGGTGACCGGCACGGCGAGGTACGGCAGCACCGCCGAGGCGCCCAGCCCGCCGGTCACGCCGGACAGGTGGGTGTCGGCGGCGACCTGGCTGGCGGCCAGCCCGAGCACCACCACCTCGGCGAAGCGGCTGATCGGGGCGAGCAGCCGGTGTTGGGGGGCGAGCACGGCGGGCAGGCCGGCGACGCCCAGCAGCGCGATCCACCAGAGCTGGGTGGCGTCGCGGGTGGCGAACAGCGTGAGGGCGGCGACCAGCGCGAGGAGGACCGCGCGAGCCGCCGCCGCGAGGGGCTGCGTCGACGGCTGGCGGGATGTGGAGGCGGGCACGTGACGGATGGTAGTCAGCCCCGGTAGATCTCGGCGATCTCCGAGGCGTACGTCTTGTGCACGACCTGACGCTTGACCTTGAGCGACGGGGTCAGCTCACCGGTGGTCTCGGTGAAGTCCTGCGGCAGGATCCGGAACACCTTGATCGCCTCGGCCTTGGAGACCGCCTGGTTGGCCTGGTCGATCGCGGACTGCACCTCGGCGCGCAGCGCCGCGTCCTCGCGCAGCTCGGCGATGCTCGTGGTCTCCGGGCGCCCCTGCCCGGCCAGCCACTTCGGCAGCGCCTCCTCGTCGATGGTGACCAGCGCGGCGATGAACGGCTGCCGGTCGCCGACCACCACGCACTGGCTGATCAGCGGGTGCGCCCGTACCTGGTCCTCCAGCACCGCCGGGGCGACGTTCTTGCCGCCGGCGGTCACGATGATCTCCTTCTTCCGGCCGGTGATGCTCAGGTAGCCGTCCTCGTCGAGCTGCCCGAGGTCGCCGGTGCGGAACCAGCCGTCGGTGGTGATCGCCTCGGCGGTCGCCGCGTCGTTGTGCCAGTACCCCTGGAAGACGATGTCGCCGGCGATCAGGACCTCGCCGTCGTCGTCGATCCGGATGGTGACGCCGGGCAGCGGGCGGCCGACGGTGCCCATCCGGGTGCCGGTGGGCAGGTTGGCGGCGGCGGCCGGCGAGGTCTCGGTGAGGCCGTAGCCCTCGCAGATGGTCACCCCGACGCCGCGGAAGAAGTGCCCGAGCCGCGCGCCGAGCGGCGCGCCGCCGGAGATGGCGTCGCGGCACCGGCCGCCCATCGCCGCCCGCAGCTTGCGGTAGACCAGCTTGTCGAAGAGGGCGTGCTGCGCGCGCAGGCCCAGGCCGGGACCGCCGGGCAGCTCCTGCGCCTCGCTCCACGCGATGGCGACCTTCTCCGCGCGGTCGAAGATCTTGCCCTTCCCCTCGGCCTCGGCCTTCTGCCGTGCGCCGTTGTAGACCTTCTCGAAGACCCGGGGTACGGAGAGCACGAACGTCGGCTTGAAGTCCTGGAGCTCGGCGACCAGGTTCTTGGTGTCCGCGCAGTGGGCCATGGTGGCCCGGGCGTGCACCACGCCGACCTGGATGAGCCGGGCGAAGGCGTGCGCGAGCGGCAGGAACAGCAGGGTGGAGGCGCCCTGGCGGAACAGGTTCGGCAGCACCGGCACCGCGTTGGCGATGTCGGTGTAGATGTTGCGGTGGGTCAGCACGCAGCCCTTGGGCCGGCCGGTGGTGCCGCTGGTGTAGATGATCGTGGCGACGTCGTCGGCCTTCGACAGCGAACGGCGGGTCTCCACCTCGGCGCGGTCCACCGACGCGCCGGCGGCGACCAGGTCGTCGACCGCGCCCATCTCGATCTGCCAGACCTCGCGCAGCTCGGGCAGCCGGTCCCGGACGCCGGCGACCAGGGTGGCGTGCGCGGTGCTCTCCACCACCACCGCGACGGCGCCGGAGTCGCGGAGGATCCAGGCGGCCTGCTCGGCGCTGGAGGTCTCGTAGATCGGCACGGTCACCGCGCCGGCCGCCCAGATCGCGTAGTCGAACAGCGTCCACTCGTAGCGGGTGCGGCTCATCAGGCCGACCCGGTCGCCGGGGGAGACGCCCGCGGCGATCAGGCCCTGCGCCACCGCCACCACCTCGTCGCGGAACTGGCGGCAGGTGACCTCCTCGCGCGCGTCCGTCCCCGCGCCGGGGCGGACGAACTGCACGGTGTCCGGGGCGACCTCGGCGTTTTCCCAGACCGGGTCGGTCAGGTTGGCCGCGTCGCCGACGGTGACGATCGGCGGGACGGAGAACTCGCGCACCTGCACTCCCTCGTGCTCTACCGGCGGGGGCCGGCCTGGTCGGCTCTGTCGAAACCTACCCGCACACCCCGGGGGGTCGACCAGGGAGGTTGCCCGCCCGGCTGGTGGGACGCCGTCCGGCGGGTGGAGCGGGACCGGCCGGTAGGCGGCCGGGTAGCCTCCCCACATGGCGGACTCCTCCACCCAGTCGATCATCGTCGGCGCGTCACCGGACCGGGTGGCGGCCGTCATCTGCGACTTCCCGAGTTATCCCGAGTGGGCCGAGGCGGTACGCCGGGCCGAGGTGATCGAGGAGTACGAGGACGGCTACGCCAGCCAGGTCCGGTTCACGCTCGACGCGGGCGTGCTGGCCGACGAGTACGTGCTGGCCTACGAGTACGCCGAGGACATCTCCCGGATCGAGTGGCACCTGGTCGCCCCGTCGAAGATGCAGCGTTCCCAGCGCGGGTCGTACGACCTGGTGGGCAATCCCGACGGGACGACCACCGTGACGTACACGCTCGAGGTGGAGCTGTCCGTGGCGATGCTCGGCATGTTCCGCCGCAAGGCCGAGAAGATGATCATGGACGCGGCGTTGAAGCAGCTCAAGCGCCGGGTAGAAGCACCCGGTGCCGAGCAGGAGACCCGACCGTCGTCCCGGTAGTCACGCTGGAGGAGCCGACCCATGGGCACCACTGATCCGGGTTCGGCCCGGGAAGAGGCCGAGCGCCTCGTCGCCACACTGCTCGCCGGCGCGAAGATGGCCGCCGCCGCACCCGGCTCCGGTGCCTGGGGTCCGCTCGGTGGGATCCTCTCCGGTGTCCTCGGTCACACCCCGCCCGGCGCCGGCCCCGCTCCGAAGACTCCCGCGCCCGCCGGTTTCGCCACCGGCTCGCCGGAATGCTGTGTCTGCCCCGTGTGTCGCGGTATCGCCGCGTTGCGCGACCCGAGTCCGGAGTTCGCCGAGCGGCTCGCCACCGGCGCCGGGGACCTGGCGGCCGGGGTGGCCAGCCTACTGCGCGCGTTCACCCCGGCCGAGCCGGAGCGCCCCGCCGACGACGGCGCCGCCGCGCCGGCCGGATCCGGGGACCACGTGTGGCGCGAGGCGACCCGTACCGGGCATGATTCTCAGCCGGCACCCGAGCAGGACGTGTGGTCCGCCGCCACCCGGGGGGAGGGCGCGGCCGATTCGGGCGCCACCGCCGACGCCGCCGGGCCGCCGGAGCCGGGCACGAGCCGGTCACCGGCCGGCCGTCCCGTGGTGCCCGCCTCGCGGGCGTCCGGAGAGGTGGGCGCGGACGCACCAGGCGACGGGGCCTGACCACCGGACATCCCGGGACCGTACGGCCGGTTCGGCCGGTCCCCGGGCAGCACAGCAGAGGGGAGTGGCAGCGGTGACGCTGACCATCGGAGTCGACGTCGGTGGCACGAAGGTGGCCGGCGGTGTCGTGGACGACGCCGGCAAGGTACTCGTGCAGACGCGACGGGACACCCCCGCCGACGACGTGGCCAAGACCCGCGACGTCATCATCGAGGTGGTCACCGAACTGGCCGCCGGGCACGCCGTCGAGGCGGTCGGCATCGGCGCGGCCGGCTGGATCGACGCCTCCCGCTCCACCGTGCTGTTCGCCCCGAACCTGGCCTGGCGGGACGAGCCGCTGCGCACGTACGTCGGCGACGCCACCGGGCTGCCGGTGATCGTGGAGAACGACGGGAACGTGGCCGCCTGGGCGGAGTTCCGCTACGGCGCGGCCCGCGACGCCGACGACTCGATGGTCATGTTCACCATCGGCACCGGTGTCGGCGGCGGCATCGTGCTCGGCGGTGACCTGGTCCGCGGCGCCAACGGCATCGCGGCCGAGCTGGGCCACATGCTCACCGTGCCGGACGGCCACCAGTGCGGGTGCGGCCGGCTGGGCTGCATCGAGCAGTACGCCAGCGGCAGCGCCCTGGTCCGCTTCGCCCGCGCCGCCGCCCGGCAGGAGCCGCACCGGGCGACCGCGTTGCTGGAGCTGGCCGGGGGCGAGGCCGAGACGATCACCGGCCCGATGGTGACCGCCGCGGCGAAGGGCGGCGACCCGGTCTCCACCGAGGCTTTCGCCCAGGTCGGCCGCTGGCTCGGCACCAGCCTCGCCGACATGGCGCAGATCCTCGACCCGCAGGTGCTGGTGGTGGGCGGCGGCGTGATCGACGCCGGTGACCTGCTGCTCGGCCCGACCCGGCGGTCGTTCGCCGACGCGCTCGCCCAGCGCAGCCGCCTGCCCGTCGCCGAGGTGCGCCCGGCCGAGCTGGGCAACACCGCGGGCGTGATCGGCGCCGCCGACCTGGCCCGGCGGATCTGACATGACGGATGCGGGTGTGCCGCTGCGGGTCCTGTCCTACAACATCCACAGCCAGCGCGACGACACCGCCGCGCTGGCCGAGGTGGTCCGGACGGCGGCACCGGACGTGGTGATCGTCCAGGAGGGACCGCGCCGGTTCCGGTGGCGGCAGAAGTGCGCCGCGCTGGCCGAGTCGTTCGGCATGGTCGTGGCGGCCGGTGGCCTGCCGTCGCTGGGCAACGTGCTGCTGACCAGCCTGCGGGTGCGCGTCGTCGACACCAGGTGCCAGCGGTACCCGCTGACGCCGGGACGGCACATGCGCGGCGCCGCGTACGCGCAGTGCCGGGTCGGCGGCGTCGACGTGCTGCTGGCCGGCTCGCACCTGTCCACCGACCCGGCCGAGCGGCCGGCGCAGGCGGCGGCGTTCAAGCGGGAGCTGGCCGCGTCCACGCTGCCGGTGGTGGCCGGCGCGGACATCAACGAGGGCCCGGACGGGCCGGCCTGGCAGACGCTCGCCGAAGGGCTCACCGACACGGCGCTCGCCGCCGACCGGGCGGACCGGCTCACGTTCTCCTGCGCCGACCCGCGCCGCCGCATCGACGCGCTGTTCGTCGACCCGCGGATCACGGTGGTCGACTACGACGTGGTGGACACGCCGGCCGCCCGCCGCGCCAGCGACCACTTCCCGGTCCTGGTCGACCTGCTGCTGCCCACCGCCTGACCGGCACGGACCGCCGGGCCGCACTCGTGCCCGGCGGTCCGCCCGCGCCGACCGCCGGGCCGCACTCATGCTGCGCGTCCGCCTGCGCCGCACGTCCGCCCGTGCCGCGCGTCCGCCCGTGCCGCGCGTCCGCCCGTGCCGCGCGCCCGCCCGCGCTTGCGCAGCGGCCGGACCGCTGGCAGTGGCGCACCGTCAGGTGCCCGGCGGCCGACAGGACCAGCGCTTCGCCGCCTTTGCTCTGCCGCCACATACGCACCAGCTACCCGCCGTGACCGGCAGGCCGCGTCCCGGCCGGACGGCCGCGCGACATCGGCGCAGCTCACGGCGGTGCTGCGTCCGTGGCTGCAGAGCAAAGGGCGAAAGAGGGTACGCCTTCCGCGCGGCCGGTCCACTCACGCTCGGTGATCGACCCGGTGGTGACGCTGTGTCAGGGGAGCCGGGCGGGTGGGCGGTGCCGGATCGGGTGGCTGGACAACGGCGGGCATTCTCGGCAGGATTTCGCTCCGACCCGGCACGCGTGCCGCACAAAGGAGAATTCGCGGTGTCCTCCTCCACCGACCCCGGCCGCCCCGACCCGGACCGGACGGACGTCCCGGTGCGCGACGACCGCCCGGTCTCCGACCGGGGCGACACGGTCTGCGTCATCGGCGCCGGCGCCAGCGGCCTGACCGCGGTGAAGAACCTGCGCGAAGCGGGCTTCGGCGTCGACTGCTACGAGCGGGAGACCGGCGTCGGCGGCGCCTGGAACTGGCGGCACGACCGCAGCCCGGTGTACGGCAGCACCCACCTGATCTCGTCCCGGCCGTTCACCCAGTTCCCCGACTTCCCGATGCCGGACGACTGGCCGGACTACCCGCACCACAGCCAGCTGCTGTCCTACTTCGAGCGGTACGCCGACCACTTCGACCTGCGCCAGCACGTCTGGTTCGGCACCGAGGTGGTCCGCGTCGAGCCGGTCGAGGGGGACCGCTGGGACGTGACCACGCGCAGCACCGGCGGCTACGGCCCGGAGCGCACCTCCCGGTACGCGGCAGTGGTGCTCGCCAACGGCCACAACTGGTCGCCCAAGCTGCCCCGCTACGAAGGGCTGGAGGAGTTCCGCGGCGAGGTCATGCACGCCTCGTCCTACAAGGACCCGGCGCAGTTGCGCGGCAAGCGGGTGCTCGTGGTCGGGGCCGGCAACACCGGCTGCGACATCGCTGTCGAGGCGGCGCAGCAGGCGTCGCACTGCTGGCACTCGACCCGCCGCGGCTACTGGTACGCCCCGAAGTACGTCCTCGGCCGCCCCGCCGACCAGGTGAACGACACGCTGCTGGCACTGCGGGTGCCGTTGCGCGTACGGCAGTGGCTCTACCACTGGACGCTGCGGTTGACCGTCGGCGACCTGACCCGGTTCGGCATGCCGAAGCCGGACCACCGCGTCTACGAGACGCACCCGATCGCCAACAGCCAGCTCGTCTACTACGTCGGCCACGGCGAGATCACCCCGGTGCCGGACGTGGCCCGGTTCGACGACCGGGCGGTGGAGCTGACCGACGGTCGGCGCATCGACCCGGAGCTGGTCGTCTTCGCCACCGGCTACCTGCCGCGCTTCGAGTTCCTCAAGGGCCGGGTGCTCGGCGACGAGGACGGCTCCGGGCGGCCCCGGCTGTGGCTCAACGCGTTCACCGCCGGTCATCCCACGCTCGCCGTGGTCGGCCTGGTTCAGCCTGACTCCGGCATCTTCCCGATCTCGCACTGGCAGAGCGTGCTGTTCGCGCGCCTGCTCACGCTGCGCGCCACCCGGCCGGAGCGGGCCGCCGCGTTCGACCGCAAGGTCCGCGCCGGCCTCGGCGAGCGGTACTCGGCGAAGGTCAAGGACAGCACCCGGCACTGGTTCGAGGTCGGGCACGCCGACTACCTGCGGGCGCTCCAGCGGGCGCTGCACGAGCTGGAGGAGGGCACCAGGTGAGCGCGAGGAACGCAGCGCAGCGGAGTCCCGCAGTCGCGAACGCAAGGCAGGCACGGTGACGGCCGAGCGGGTGCGGGTGGTCCGGTCCTGGGAGTGGGCCCGGCCCGAGCGGCCCGCCCGCCGGGAGGTGCTCGCCGCCGTACCGGAGCGCGAGGAGGCGAAGCCGCCGCTGCTGTTCGTGCCCGGGTTCGGGCACGGCGCGTGGGCGTTCGCCGAGCACTGGCTGGGGCACGCCGCCGGTCGCGGCTTCCCGGCGTACGCGCTGAGCCTGCGCGGGCACGGCGGCAGTGAGCCGGCGCCGGAGGCGACGCTGCGGTCGTACACCCATGACGTGACGCAGGTGGCGGCGAGCCTGCCGCGGCAGGCGGTGCTGGTGGGGCACGGCGCCGGCGCCCGGGTCGTGGCGCACGCGATGGCCCGCTACCCGGCGCGGGCCGCGGTGCTGGTGGCGCCGGTGCTCGGCGGCTGGGGGACGTTCGGGACGGCGTTGCGGCGCAACCCGGTCGGCACGGTTCCGGCGGCCTTCGGCGCCGGGCTGCGGCTCAACCGGCGGCAGTTGTTCAGCCGGGAGCTGCCGGACGCCGACGCGCGGCGGCACCTGGCCCGGCTGGGCCGGGCCGGGCGGCGGGCGCAGTGGCAGCTGCTGACCGGCCGGTCGCCGGAGCCGGCGGTGGGCCGCCCACCGGTGCTGGTGCTCGGCAGCCCGGACGACCGGGTACTGCCGGCCACGGCGCTGACCCGGGCCGCCCGGCGGTACGCCTCGGCTCCGCTGCTGTTCCCCGGCATGGGGCACGACCTGATGCTGGACGCACGCTGGCGCGAGCCGATCGACGCGATCCTGGACTGGCTGGACAAGGACCCGGCGCCCGCCCTCGGGTGAGTGCCCGGCCGCCGGTCACCGGGTGGCGGGGCGGCGGCCGACCAGCGTTCCGCTCTCCTCCAGCGCGCTGAGGTAGGATGCCGCCCAGGCGTGGATGTCGTTGTGGGCCAGGTGTTCGCGCATCGCGCGCATCCGGGTGGCGACGTCCTCCGGGCCGGCGCGCAGCGCGGCCAGCAACCCCTGCTTGAGGCCGTCGAGGTCATGCGGGTTGACCAGGTACGCCTGCTCCAGCTCGGAGGCGGCGCCGGCGAACTCGCTGAGCAGCAGCGCGCCGGTGCCGTCGACCCGGGCCGCCACGTACTCCTTGGCGACCAGGTTCATGCCGTCGCGCAGCGGCGTCACCGCCATCACGTCCGCGACCCGGTAGAGCGCCACCAGTTCGGCGCGGTCGAACGGCTGGGTGAGGTAGTGGATCGCCGGTTCGCCGACCCGGCCGAACTCGCCGTTGATCCGGCCGACCTGGTGCTCCACCCGGTCGCGCAGGATCTGGTACTGCGCCACCCGGTCGCGGCTGGGCACCGCCACCTGGACCAGCACCGTGTCGCGGACCTTGATGTCGCCGTTGGCGAGCAGCTCCCGGTACGCCTTGAGGCGCTGCTCGATGCCCTTCGTGTAGTCCATCCGGTCGACGCTGAGGATCACCTGCTCGGGCCGGCCGAGATCCTGCCGCAGCCGGCGCGCCCGCTCGGCGACCTCGGGACGGGCGGCGAGCGCGGACATCTCGGCGGTGTCGATGGCGACCGGGAAGGCGCCGATGCGCACCACCCGGCCGTCCACGCCGATCCGCCGGTCGGTGGCCGGCAGGCCGAGCACCTTGGTGGCGAGCTGGGCGAAGTTGTGCGCGGCCTGGGCCCGCTGGAAGCCGACCAGGTCGGCGCCGAGCATGCCGCGCAGCAGCTCGGCCCGGCGGGGCAGCTGCATGAACAGTTCCGGCGGCGGGAACGGCACGTGCAGGAAGAACCCGATCCGCAGGTCCGGGCGCAGCTCGCGGAGCAGGCCCGGCACCAGCTGGAGGTGGTAGTCCTGCACCCAGACCAGGCCGCCCGGCTCGGCCACCCGGGCGGCGGCCTCGGCGAACCGCTGGTTGACCCGCTGGTACGCCTCCCACCAGCGGCGGTGGTACTCCGGCTGCTCGACGGCGTCGTGGTAGAGCGGCCAGAGGGTGGCGTTGGCGAAGCCCTCGTAGTGGTCGCGGACGTCCTCGGCGCTCAGCGGCACCGTGTGCATCCGGACGCCGTCCACGTCCGGCAGCTCGGGCGCGGGACCGGTGCCGCCGGCCCAGCCCACCCAGGTGGCGGGTGTGTGCCGCAGCAGCGGGTGCAGGGCGCTCACCAGGCCGCCGGGGCTGCGGCGCCACTCGAAGGCGCCGTCCGGCGCCACGCTGTCGTCGATGGGGAGGCGGTTGGCCACCACCACGAGGGGGCTCTGTCGCATCTCGGGCAATCCGCTCAGCAGGGGACCGGCGACCCGGAAGGAGACGCAAGCCGGACAGCCGGTGCGGGACGTGACGTTCAGCCTATTCCTACTGACTGTAAGTTACACGCTTGTTACGCCCCGGCCCAGGGCGGGCGGCGTCCCGGCATCCGGGCGGCACCCGGGATGCGGTGTCAGACGACGGCGCCGTCGTCCGGATCGTGGTCGTCCCGGTCGCCCGGGCGCAGCCGCCAGATCAGCATCACGAAACCGGCCAGGATGCCGGTGAAGCCGAGCAGGGTGACCACCGACGGGTCGACGAGCGACACCACAGTGGGGGACAGGAACAGCAGGAAGCCGAGCACGATGCAGGCCACGCCGAGCACCGCGTACTTGGAGAAGCGGGGCAGCGGGGGCGGCGGGGGCGGGGTGTAGTGCTCCTCGTCGGAGGCCTCGTCGGGCAGGTTCGCGCCGAACGTGTCCAGGCCGTCGAGCAGCGACGGCTCGTCGTGCCGGTCCCGGCTGAGCGAGACGCCGGAGACGTCGGCGGCGTACGGCAGGCGGCGCACGTCGGTGGCGGTCGGGCCGGCCGGCTCCTCGGCCCGGCCGCCCGTGGCGGTGCCGGGTGCGGGCGGGTCGTCCACGTCCTCGGCGGCGGGCCAGGGGTGGCTGCCGGCGCTCGGGGCGGTGTGGAAACCGGCTACGATCTTCGCCCACTCGGCCTCGATGTCCGGCTCGTCGGCGCGCGGCGGGTCGCCCCCGCCCTCGTCGGCGAGCTGGGTCAGGTAGTCGCGGGCGGTGGTCAGGTGCGACCTGTCGACGTACAGCCGGTCGACCGGGCGGGCCGGGACGGTGGTGGTGCGGGTCACCGGGTTCAGGTCGGCCGAGGGCTGGAGGTAGGCCGCGATGCCACCGGCGGCGAGCACGTCGAGCAGGTGCTCGCCGACGCGTGGATCGACGTCGCCCGCGACCGCGTACTCGGCCGCGTCGAGCCCGTTGTCCCGTCGTCCCCGACGGGGCCCGCCCCCTGACACCGGACACCCCCTTCGCCGTTCCCTGCCCGTGCCCTGAATCGTGACACGTCGGCACCCGGTTCCGGGAGTGCGTTGTGGCGTGCCGCTCGTCGTTCGTACCCTCTTCCCGGACTCCCGCGGGCGCTGCCTGCGCCCGCGGGGCCATGCGGCGACCCGTCCGCCGCCACCGACACGGGAAGGACGCCGGTGCTGTACTGGCTGCTGAAGTACGTCGTTCTCGGCCCACTGCTGAGGTTGATCTTCCGCCCGCAGGTCGAGGGACTGGAGCACGTCCCGGCCACCGGCCCGGTGATCCTGGCCAGCAACCACCTCTCCTTCTCGGATTCGATCTTCACGCCGCTGATCGTCAAGCGAAAAGTCACCTTCATCGCGAAAGCCGAATACTTCACCGGTAAGGGACTCAAGGGCCGGCTCACCAAGATGTTCTTCGTCGGCTCCGGCACCATCCCGGTGGACCGCTCCGGCGGGCGGGCCGCCCGGGCCGCCCTCGACACCCAGCTCTCGGTGCTGCGTGCCGGTGGCATCGCCGGCATCTACCCGGAGGGCACCCGCTCGCCGGACGGCCGGCTCTACCGGGGCAAGACCGGCGTGGCGCGGCTGGCGCTCGAGAGCGGCGCCCCGGTCGTCCCGATGGCCATGCTCAACTCCGACGCCATCCAGCCCACCGGCCAGATCATCCCGAACCTGGGCCGGGTGCAGATCCGCTTCGGGCCGCCGCTGGACTTCTCCCGCTACGCCGGGATGGCCGGTGACCGGTTCGTCGAGCGGGCGGTCACCGACGAGATCATGTACGAGCTGATGGAGCTGTCCGGTCGCGAGTACGTCGACACGTACGCCCAGAAGGCCAAGAGCGCCGCGGCACGGCAGCCCGTCCCGGCCTGACCCTCAGCCCGCCCCGGCGATCCGCAGCAGCCCGCCGGCGGCGTGCCGGGCGGCGAACGCGCGTACCCGGGCCAGTGTCGCCGCGGCGGCCGGCGGGTCCGCCTCGGTCAGCGGCCCGACCGCCAGCGCGGACGCGATCATCTGGTCGGTGACGTCGGTCATCTCCGCGTACCCCTCGGCCGCGGCGGTGAGCAGCCGGCCCGCCCGCGCGGCGTCCCCGTCGCCCCGGGCCAGCGCCGCCTCCGCCGACCGCCCGGCCTCCCGCGCCCAGCGGGTCACCCGTGGCGCGTGGGCCAGCAGGTCGCGCACCAGCACCGCGGCGTCGCCGCCGAGCAGCGCCGCGACGTGACCGACAGCCGGCACCCACTCGGCGAACGGGATCATCGTGGTCTGCCGCCAGTCCTCGTCCAGCTCCGTCAGCAGCGCCACCGCCTCGTCCCGGCGGCCCTGCACCGCGCGGCAGAGCGCGGCGTGCGCCAGCGTGGAGCGCAGCACGCGCTGGAATCCGCTGCGCCGGGCCGCGACGAGTGCCTGGTCCACCAGGTCCGCACCGGCGCCCGGGCCGACCGGGTCGTCGCCGAGCGCCCGGATCCAGCCGGACACGGCCACGACGTGCATGTCCCACTCGTCGGTCGGGCGCCGGGTCGAGCCCTCGGCCATCCGCAGCGCCGCCGTCCAGTCCCCGCTGTAGTACGACCGGGTCCACTGGTCGCTGAAGCTCACGGTCAGGGCGTGCTCGCCGGCCAGGTCCAGCGAGCGCTGCTCGTCGACCAGCCGGGCCGAGCCGGTCAGGTCGCCCTCCTCCTGGAGCACCCAGGCCAGGTTGTGCACCGCGCGGCGGCGGCTGGTCAGCCGTTCCACCCGGCACTCCTCGGTGACCTCGGCCAGTTCCGCGTACGCCTCCTCGGCGCCGGCCTGGTAGCGGACCACCGCGAGCGTGATGCGCGCGTTCGCCCGGGCCTCGCGCAGCCCCAGCCGCTCGGCCAGCTCGGCGGCGGTGCGGGCGGCCACGCACGCCGGCTCGGTCTCCGCGTCGAGCATGTGCGCCCGGGCCAGCTCCAGCAGCACGCCCACCTTGTCCTCGCTGTCCGGCAGCGTGGCGTGCAGCCCGATCGCCCGGTCCAGGCAGCGCATCAGCTCCGAGCGGTCGGCCCGGGCGAAGGCCGCCGTGGCCAGCAGCCGCCACGCCTTCGCCGCACCGGGGCGGTCGCCGGCGTCGGCGAGCCGGTCGGCCAGCGTGGTGAGCAGCGCGGTCCCGCCGCCGTCGAGGAAGCCGTCCCGGTCCCGGTAGAACGCCAGCTCCGCCTGGAACAGCTCGAGCGCCGGGTCCGGACCGCACTCCACGCTCAGCGCGCGCTCCACCAGCGTGGCCGCCGTCTCCAGCGCGTGCAGGTCGTACGCCCGGCGTGCGGCCCGGTGCAGCGCGGACCGGGTCGCCGCGGCGTGCGGGGTCTGGTCCAGCCCGACCGTACGGGCGATCTCGTGTGCCGCCCAGCGGTGGTTGGCCAGCACCTCGGCCAGGTCGTGCTGCCGGCCGTCGGCGAGCTGCTCCAGCCAGTCGGCGGTGCGCTGGTGCCGGGCGACCCGCTCGGCCCGGGGCAGCCGCTGGTAGCAGACGTCCCGGACCAGCACGTGCCGGAACCGGTACTCCGCCTGGCCGGGCATGGCCGAGACGGGCAGCTCGTAGACCAGGTCGCGGCGCTGGAGGCGGTGCAGCGCGCGCTCGACCCACTCCGCCGGGCGGCCGAGCGCCAGCGCCACCGGCGCCGCCCAGAACTGCACCCCGACCACCGAGGCGGCCTGGAGCACCGCTCGGTCGGCCGGGTCGAGCAGGTCCAGCCGGTTGGCGATGACCGCCTGCACGGTACGCGGCATCCCGGCGCCCCCGACCGGGTCGACGAGTGCGAGCGCGGCGGTCCGCTCGGCGAGGCCGCCGTCGAGCAGCATCCGCGCGTACTCCTGGGCGTAGAGCGGGTTGCCGTCGGCGAACTCGATCAGCGGCGCGCGCGCGTCCTGCGGCAACGTGGCCTGGCCGAGCAGCAGCGAGTAGAGCGTGTCGATGTCCCCGTCGTGCATCGGCGGCACCGAGATGGACATCGCCCCGCTGATCGTGCCGGTCCAGGCCGGGTGCCGCTCGCGCAGCTCCGGCCGGGCGGTCGCCACGACGAGCAGCGGCACGTTGCGGGCCGCCGCGCCGAGCTGCTCGACGAAGGACAGCATCGCCTCGTCGGCCCAGTGCATGTCCTCGAAGACGAGCACAGTGGGACCGGTCGCGGCCAGGGTGAGCAGGAAGCGCCGCCACGCCGCCTCGGTCTCGGCCGAGGTGAGCCGTTCGCCGGAGACGCCGACGAGCGGGCCCAGCGCCTCGGCCAGCCGTGCCGCGTGCGGGTCGGCGAGGTGGCCCAGCCGCTCGCGCAGCCGGTCGCGGATGGTGGCCGGGTCGTCGGCGCCGGTCAGGCCGGCCCAGCTCCGGACGATGTCGGCCAGCGCGGCGTAGGTGACGTTCTCGCCGAACGGCGGGCACTGGCCGGTCAGCCAGGTGACCCGGGTGCCGGGCAGGCTGGCGGCGTGCCGGGCCAGCTCGCGCAGCAGCCGGCTCTTGCCCACGCCGGCCGGGCCGAAGACGGTGAGCAGCTGCGAGGTGCGCTCGGTCAGCGTGCGGTGCAACGCGCTGACCAGCAGGCCCCGCTCGTGGTCCCGGTCGACCATCGGAGTCAGCTCGGCGGTCTGCCCGTCGCGCCGGGGCCGCGCCCGTACGGCCAGCCAGATCCGGCTCACCGAGGACCGGCCGCGCAACGTCACAGGTGGCTGGTCGTCGTACTCCATCTCGCGCCGGGTGGCCGCCCAGGTGCTCTCGTCGACCACCACGCCGCCGACCGGGGCCAGCCCCTGCAACCGGCTGGCGGTGTTCACCACGTCGCCGGTGACGAACGCCTGGCCGCCGTCGCGTGCCGCGGCCAGGTCGACCAGGGCCTCGCCGGTGGCGATGCCGACCCGGAAACCGAGCGGCGGGTGCGGTCCGGCCGGCTGCCGGGCCAGGCTGCGTTGCAGCTCCAGCCCGGCGCGTACGCAGCGCAGCGCGTCGTTGTCGGTGGCCACCGGCGCGCCGAACAACGCCATGACGGCGTCGCCGATGTACTTCTCCACCACGCCGCCGTACTGGTGCACCAGCCGGCGCACCGTGGCGAAGTAGGCCTGTTGCAGGCCGCGGGCCTGTTCCGGGTCGGCCCGCTCGGCGTACGTCGTGAAGTCGACGATGTCGATGAAGAGCACGCTCACCTGGCGGCGGTCCTCCTGCACGGTGACCGCGTGGTCGCGCAGCGGCTGACCGCAGTTGGTGCAGAAGTTGGCGCCGGTGTCGTTGGCGTGGCCGCAGGACGGGCAGGCCGCCGCCAGCGGACGGCCGCACCCGCCGCAGAAACGGTCGTCCGGCCCGGCGGTGCGGGCGCAGTGTCCACAGGTGAGGTCGATGTCCGGCTCCGTACGCGTGAGGTCCCCAGTGTCCCGCGCGGCCGTGCAGTCGGGTACCCGACGGGTCGGCGGGACGTCACGGCTGTTCGGCCGGGTCTAGTCTCCCCTAGCAGGAAGTCCCGTCGACAGGGAGATTGCCGTGCACGTCCGGCTGTCCGCCTCATGGACCGATCCACGGGGGACGGTGTGGGCCGTCGGTGACACGGTCGACGTGGACGCTGTCACCCTCGCCGAACTGGAGGAAAAAGGCATGGTGGAGCAGCCCGCGGGTAGCGGATCGACCGAGACCACGACCACCACGACGACCCCGCCGAAGAAGACCGACCCGTCGAAGATCGGCCCGGGCCCCAGCTCGCCCCCGGCCGACACCACGAACGACTGACGCGGCGGTGGAGCCGGCGGGACGACCGCCGGCTCCACCGTGCCGGTCGGCTCAGGCCACCGCCGCCACCGCCGCCCGCCGCCGGGTGCGCTCACCGAGCGCGCGGGTCAGCATCGGTACGACGAGCGCCAGCGTGGCCAGGATGCCGATTCCCGACACGACGAGCAGCCACCGGGGCCCGATCAGCCCGAGCAGGGACGCCCCGGCGAGATAGGCCAGCACCTCCGCCCCGTACGGGAACATGTAGACGGTCCCGAAGACCACGCCCAGTCGTTCGGCGGGCACGTGCTGCTGGATAAGCGTGTCGGCCGCGACGTGGTGCCAGCCCGCGCCGGCTCCGGCCAGCGCCTGGCCGACCAGCGCCACGCCGATCACCGGGCTCACGCCGGTGAACAGCGTTCCGAGGCCGAGCGCGAGCACCGCGCCGTAGAGCACGAACTGCATCCGGGTGCGTCCGCCGGCCCTGGTCAGCAGCACCGGCCCGAGCACCATGCCCACACCGTAGGCGGTGCCGAGAAGGCCGATCATCACCTCGTCGGCCGCCAGCGCGGTGCGGCCGAGGGGCACCAGCGCCAGGTTGTCCAGCGCCGCGAACGTCACCAGCACCAGGAAGCCGACCGAGACCGCCCTGACCACCTGACTGTGCCGGACCACGCGCATGCCGGCACCGAGCACCCGGCGGAACGGCTCCCGCGCGGCGGCCGGCGTGGCGGGTGCCGACAGCCGCCGTACGCCCCGGATCAGCAGCGCGGACAGCACGAAGGTGGCCGCGTCGGCCACCAGCGTGGGACCGAGGCCGACGGTGGCCAGCATCAGTCCGCCGAGGGCCGGTCCGGTGGCGAAACCGATGTTCATGCCGACCGCCAGCTGGGCGTTCGCGGCCGGCAGCCGGTCCTGTCCGACCAGGCGGGGCAGCAGGCCGCGACCGGCAGGGGTGAAGGCCGTGGCGGCCACTGTCGCAGCGGTGACCGCCGCGAGCAGCACCGGCAGCGGCGGCATCAGCAGCGCCACGGCCAGGTAGAGCAGGGCCTGGATCAGGTCGCAGCCCACCATCAGCCGGCGTTGGTCGAACCGGTCGGCGAGTGCGCCCAGCAACGGCCCCAGCAGCCTCGGCGCGGTGGTCGCCAGCAGCAGCAGTGCCACCGCGGTGCCGCCGTACGCGTCATAGGCGGCGATGAGCAGCGCGGTCCGGGCCAGCTGATCGCCCAGATAGGAGACGAGCCGGGCGGACCAGTAACGACGGAAGGCGATATTGCCGCGGATCAGTGACATGCCCGTCAACTCCTCGCTGCGGTCGGTCTGCCCGGTGGGGCACCGGGCCAGGGGCGCGCCGGGCAACCTTGGCAGCGGGTCCGAGGCGTGGACAACCACTCTTCAGCCAGCGATTCATAGAGATTTGTCTATTTTGTCCGGCTGGTTCTCCTCGTAACGTCTGTCCCGTGCACGGCGCCACCGACGGACCGACGATCTCCGGGAGGAACGATGACCAACACGACCGCCACCACCGCGACCACCACGACCGCCTGGGCCGGCCCCGGCTTCTGGGCGGGCCCCGGTTTCTGGGCGGGTCCGGGCTTCTGGGCCGGCCCGGGCTTCACCGCCGCGTCGGGGCAGAGCTGGGCCGGCCCGACCCGCTGAACCGCAAACGGCAGCGCCGGCCAACCCTCGGGGTGGCCGGCGCTGCCGTTTGCGATGCGGAGGCGACGCTAGCGGTCGTTCATGCCGGCCCGGCGGCGCAGCGCGGCCACGTCGGTGACCACGATGCGGCGTCCCTCGGTACGCAGCCAGCCGCGGCTGGCGAACGAGCCGATGGCCTGGTTGACGCTCTGCCGGGAGCCGCCGGCCATCTCGGCGAGCTGGCTCTGGTTCAGCTCGATCGTGATCATCGGGGCCTGGCTCTCGCCGGCCAGCCGGACCAGCGTCTTTGCCACCCGGCCGGGCAGGTCGAGGAAGACGTGGTCGGCGTTCTGCTCGGTGAGCCGGCGGATCAGCTGGCCCAGCGAGCGCATCACCGCGTCCAGGATGCGCGGGTTGGAGTGCACCAGCTCCATGAACGCGGGCCGGGACAGCGCGAGCGCGGCGCAGTCCTCGATCGCCTCGGCCGACGCCGAGCGGGTGGAGGCGTCCAACAGGGACACCTCGCCGAGCACGTCCGGGGGTCGGATCACCGACAGCACCGCGCGCTCGCCGGTCGGTGCGGTGCGGAACACCGCCACCGCGCCGCGGCGCAGCACGATCAGCGACTCGCCGGGGTCGTTCTCGACGAACAGCAGCTGGCCCTTGCGGTACGTGCGCGGTACGGCGGCGGCGATGACACGCTGCCGGACCTCCGGCTCAAGCCCGGCGAACATCTCCACACCCGTGAGCGCGTCACCCGGCTCCGGCAGGCGAGACTCCACGGCTCAACCCCTCCCCGGTCAGAAGTCACGACTCGCACACCGGGTGAAGCTGTCATTCCCGGTACGAGGCAGCTCAACCGGTTCGGCGCCCGACGGCGGTACACATCAGATCATGACGCTCTCGTCGCGTGCTGTACACCCCCGGAAACACTTCCGTGACCATGCCCGGCCGCCGCCGGCACGCCCGCCGACCTCGGCGGACGCCCCGGCGACCGGCCCGTAACGGTGATGGGCGAGGATGAGGGCGATGGTTTACCGCTATTTCTACGACTGCGAATTCATCGAGGACGGCCGCATCGTCGACCTGGTGTCGATCGGCGTCGTCGACGAGTACGGCCGCGAGTTCTACGCGGTCTCCACCGAGTTCGACGACTCCCGGGCGGTGCCCTGGGTGCGGCGCAACGTGCTGGACAAGCTCCCCTCGCCGGCCGACCGGGCCTGGCGCTCCCGGGAGCGCATCCGCGACGACCTGCACGAGTTCCTGATGGAGCCGGTGCGGGACCGGCCGGGCGAGCAGTTGGAGCTGTGGGCCTGGTACGCCGCGTACGACCACGTCGTGCTGGCCCAGCTCTGGGGCGCGATGCCGGCGTTGCCCCGGGAGATCCCCCGCTTCACCAAGGAGCTGCGCCAGCTCTGGGACGACCGGGGCCGCCCCCGGCTGCCGGACGCCGAGGCCGACCGGCACGACGCGCTGGTCGACGCGCGGCACAACCTGGCGCGCTGGCGGGCGATGACGGCGCGGGAGGTTTGACCGGTTCCGCCCAGGGCACGGGAGCGGCATCTACGCCGATCCGAGACAGGAGTGCCCCATGAGCCATGAGCCGACAAACGCCGCGGACGCCCGCCGCCGGGTCACCGAGCTGATCCGGGACGCCCGGATCTGCCTGCTCACCACCACCGGCGTGGACGGGCGTCTGGTCAGCCGCCCGATGGGGTTGCAGGAGGCGGAGTTCGACGGCGATCTGTGGTTCTTCGCGTACGCCGACTCGGCGAAGGTGCGGCAGATCCGGGTCAATCCGCAGGTGAACGTCGGTTTCTCCGACCAGCGCCACCACGCCTGGGTGTCGGTCGCCGGCACCGCCACCGAGGAGTGGGACCCCGAGCGGGCGAAGGAGTTGTGGAGCCCGGTGCTGAAGGCGTGGTTCCCGGACGGGCTGGACACGCCGGGGATCACGTTGATCAAGGTGCACGCCGGGTCGGCTGAGTACTGGGACTCGCCCGGCAGCACCGTGGTCAACCTGCTCGGCTTCGCCAAGGCGGCGGTGACCGGCAAGCCGCCGAAGGCGGGGGAGAACCACGAGGTCAGCTACTGACGGGTAGCCCGTCCGCCGTCCGGAACGGCCCGGGGTGCGGTGTCGGCGTACACCTGCGCCGACTACAGTGCGCAGTGACGGCCCGCCCCGGGCCGGCAACGGCGCCGATGGTCTGATCTGACACATATCCTGGGGCTTATCCGGGCTTCACCTGATGCTCCAGGAGGATGAGCAGATCATGCGTATCGGCGTGCTCACCGGCGGCGGCGACTGCCCAGGTCTCAACGCGGTGATTCGGGCGGTGGTCCGCAAGGGCGTCGCCACCTACGGTCACGAGTTCGTGGGCTTCCGCGACGGCTGGAAGGGCCCGCTCGAGGGCCTGACCAAGCCGCTCGGCATCGCCGAGGTGCGCGGCATCCTGCCCCGCGGCGGCACCATCCTCGGCTCGTCCCGCACCAACCCGTTCAAGATCGAGAACGGCGTGGAGCGGATCAAGGACAACCTGGCCGCCCAGGGTGTGGACGCGCTGATCGCGATCGGCGGCGAGGACACGCTCGGCGTCGCCACCAAGCTGCACGAGCTGGGCGTCAACGTCATCGGTGTGCCGAAGACGATCGACAACGACCTCGGTGCGACCGACTACACGTTCGGCTTCGACACCGCCGTCAACATCGCCATGGAGGCGATCGACCGTCTGCACACCACCGCGGAGAGCCACCACCGCACGCTCGTGGTCGAGGTCATGGGCCGGCACGCCGGCTGGATCGCGCTGCACGCCGGCCTCGCCGGTGGCGCCAACGTGATCCTGCTGCCGGAGCGGCAGTTCGACGTCGAGCAGGTCGCCGGCTACGTCGAGAAGCGCTTCCAGCACCAGTACGCCCCGATCGTCGTGGTCGCCGAGGGCGCCCAGCCGCTCGACGGCCAGATGGTCCTGCACAACCAGGAGCTGGACGCCTTCGGTCACGTCCGTCTCGGCGGCATCGGCCAGTGGCTGGCCGAGCAGCTGGAGGCGAAGACCGGCAAGGAGGCCCGCACCGTGGTGCTCGGCCACATCCAGCGCGGCGGCACCCCGACCGCGTTCGACCGGGTGCTGGCGACCCGGCTCGGCCTCCACGCGATCGACGCCGCGCACGAGGGCGACTGGGGCAAGATGGTCGCGATGCAGAGCACTGACATCGTCCGGGTCCCGCTCGCCGACGCCACCCGCGAGCTGAAGACCGTGCCGCTGGAGCGGTACGCCGAGGCCGAGGTCTTCTTCGGCAGCTGATCGACGGCGCACGGGCGTGGCGGGCCGGCGATCCGGCCCGCCACGCCCTGCCCACGTGAACCCGGGAAGGGGTACGGCTGATGGCACGCCAGGTGCACACGGTCGCGGTGATCGGCGCCGGCAAGATCGGTGAGCTGATGCTCTCCGGGCTGCTGCGTTCCGGCTGGCCGGTGGAGCGGCTGCTGGCCACCGCGCGCCGGCCGGCGCGGGCGCGGGAGCTGGCCGACCGCTACGGCGTACGGGTGGTGGACAACCTCACCGCCGTGACCGAGGCCGAGGTGCTTGCCGTGTCGGTCAAGCCCCAGGACGCCGCCGCGCTGCTGGACGAGATCGGCCCGAAGGTCCCGGCCGACAAGCTGGTCATCTCGCTGTGCGCCGGCCTGCCGACCGCCTTCTTCAACCGCCGGCTGCCCGAGGGCACCCCTGTGGTGCGGGTCATGACGAACACCCCGGCGCTGGTCGACGAGGCGATGAGCGCGATCTCGGCGGGCGCGTACGCCACCGGCGAGCACCTGGCCCTGGCGGAGGAGATGTTCTCCCCGCTCGGCTCGACCGTGCGGGTGCCCGAGTCGCAGCAGGACGCGGTCACCGCGCTCTCCGGCTCCGGCCCGGCCTACTTCTACCTGCTGGTCGAGGCGATGATCGACGCGGGCATCCTGCTCGGCCTGCCCCGTCAGGTGGCGCACGAGCTGATCGTGCAGACCGCGATCGGCTCGGCGGTGATGCTGCGCGACTCCGGCGAACACCCGGTGAAGCTGCGCGAGGCGGTCACCTCGCCCGCGGGCACCACCATCTCCGCGATCCGCGAGCTGGAGAACCACGGCGTCCGCGCGGCCATGCTGGCGGCGCTGGAGGCGGCCCGGGACCGCGCCCGGGAACTCGCCGCCCAGGCCGACTGACGGTCAGCCGGAACGCGGTGCCGGCCGCCGGTGCCGGCGGAGCAGCAGGATCAGTACGGCCAGGGCGAGCGACCCCCACAGCGGCACCCAGCGGGGCCGGTGCTGGGCGAGCGTGCCGACCGCGCCGCCGACGCTGTAGCTGACCAGGGCGAGCAGCCCGAGCAGGGTGCCCCGCCGGGCGCGGCCTCGGCCGGCAGTGGGGCCGAACAGCCAGCGGGCGGCCCGTTCACCGGTCTTCGTCGTGGTGTCCGACTGGTAGGTGATCGGCGTCGCGATGCCCGCGGTGCGGGTCGCCACAGTGGTCAGGCTGCCCATGGCGATCGCGCCGGCCGCGGCGAGCAGCACCCGGGACGCCGTGCCGTCCCGGCCGTACGCGAGCACCACGTTGAGCACCGCCCAGACGACCATGGCGGCCTCGGTGACGGCGATGTCCACAAGTGGCGCCGCCGTCGGGCGGGTCCGGCGGCGGAGCAGGCTCACCAGTCCGGCGGTGGTGGCGAACGCGACGATCGAGGCCGCGGAGACCGGCCACGTGGGATGCCCGCCGGCCGGTCCCATGCCGAGGAAGATGGCGTTGCCGGACTGGTTGGCGACGAACGCGCCGTACCGCAGGAACGCGAAGGCGTCCAGCGCGCCGGCGGTGACGACGGCGAGCACGAGCGCCGGGAGCGGATGGCGGAACTCGCGGTAGGAGTCAGTGGGGCCGTACGGCGCCGACTGGTTCACCCTTCCCCCGTCCGTGTGCAGGAGCGGCCCCGGCGGTGTCCGGGAGTTTGCCTGTCGGACCGCTGCGGCGAACCTACTATATGTCCCATATGTAGGTATTCGGCCGTTTCGGTGGGCGGTCGCCGGTGGACGGGGTGACATGGCGGCGAGCGGACGCGCGACCGGCCGGCCGCCGCGGCACAACCTCGTCGCGATCGTGTCGATCGTCGTCCTCTCCGGCGCCTTCTTCGGCTACAACCAGGGCGTCATCAGCGGTGCGCTGCACGACATCCGGCGCACGTTCGACGTGGACACCTTCGAGGTGGAGGTGGCGGCGAGCTGGGTGACGCTCGGCGCGCTGGCCGGTGCGCTCGCCGGCGGTCACCTCGCCGACCGGATCGGCCGGCGGGGCGCGCTGTGGGTCGCCGCCGGCGCGTACGTCGTCGGCACGATCGTGCAGGCGGCGGCCCCGGCCATCGGCGCCCTGCTCGGCGCGCGGCTGCTCCTCGGGGTGGGCATCGGCGTGGCCTCGGTCGCCGGGCCGATGTTCGCGGCCGAGGCGGCGCCGGAACGCATCCGTGGTGGCCTGCTCGCGGTCTACCAGTTCTCGACCACCTTCGCGATCTTCATCGGCTACCTGGCGGACGAGCTGTTCACCGGCGGCGAGTCGTGGCGGTACCTGCTCGGCGCCGCGGTCGTGCTGGGTGTGGGACTGATCCTGGTCACCGTGGTGGTGCCCGACTCGGCGGTCTGGTACCTCAAGCGGGGCGACCGGCGCCGCGCCCGGGAGTCGCTGTGCCGGACCGTCCCCGAGCGCCGGGTGGAGCAGCGCCTCGGCGAGGTCGAGAAGAGCCTGCACGGCCGGAAGGCGAGCTGGCGGGAACTGCTGTCCCCGCAGTGGCGGCGTCCGCTCGCGCTGGGCGTGGGGCTGGCGTTGTTCCAGCAGACGACAGGGATCAACGGCATCATCTACTACGCCGACTCGATCTTCGCGGCGGCCGGTTTCCGTACCCCGGAGGCGCAGCTCTCCGCGACCACCTGGGCGATCGGCGCGGTGGACGCGGCGTTCGCGCTCGTCGCGGTGGGCCTGCTCGACCGCGTCGGCCGCCGGCCGCTGCTGCTGGTAGGCCTGGCCGGGATGGCGGTCTCGCTCGCCGTGGTCAGCGTCAGCTTCCTGGGTACGGGCGCCGGGCGCGGCGACGGCCGGCTCACCACAGCGGGCCTGTTCCTGCTGGTCGGCGTGATCTTCTTCGTCGCGTTCTATGCGGTGTCCATCGGCCCGGCGGCGTGGACCGTGATCAACGAGATCTATCCCGGTCCGATCCGCGGCCGGTGCGTGGCGATCGCGTCGGCGACCCACTGGGGTACGGAGTACCTGATCACGCAGTTCTTCCTGAGCCTGCTCGACGCGCTCGGCCGCTCGGGTGTGTTCGCGCTGTTCGCCGGCCTGTGCGTGCTCGGCTTCCTGTTCGTCCGGCGCTACCTGCCGGAGACCAGGGGCCGGACCCTGGAGCAGATCCAGCAGATGTGGGTCGCCGGCTACGACCGGCGCAAGCGGGCGCACGCCGAGTCCTGAGATCTTGCTGAAAGCCTGCTTTCTCAGCAAACCCCTCCTAATGTGACGGAATAGCCGAAAGTACGTGAAGGGATCGCGACGTGCATCTCACGCCGAAGGAATTCGACAAGCTGACGATTCACTCGCTGGCGATGGTGGCCAACGCCCGCAAGGCGCGCGGGGTCAAGCTCAACCACCCCGAGGCGGTGGCGGTGATCTGCGCCGCGGCGCTCGAAGGCGCGCGCGAGGGCAAGACCGTCGAGGAGGTCATGAACGACGCGAGCCACGTGCTCACGGCCGACGACGTGATCCCCGGCGTGGCGGACATGATCCCGATGCTCCAGGTCGAAGCGGTCTTCACCGACGGGTCGCGGCTGATCACCGTCCACTCACCCATCCAGTAGAGCAGCGCCCGGAGGCCGTGGTCTCCGGCAGAGCGGGGGCGACATGGCGAAGCAACACCCGGGACCGAACTCCAAGCACCTTCGGCCCATCGGCGGCTACAAGCTCAGCGACCAACCTCTGGAACTCAACGCCGGGCGGCCGGTGACCGAGGTGGTCGTGCACAACACCGGTGACCGGCCCATCCAGGTCGGTTCCCACTTCCACTTCTTCGAGGCCAACCGCTTCCTGGAGTTCGACCGCCCGGCGGCGTTCGGCAAGCGGCTGAACATCCCGGCCACCACCTCGATCCGGTTCGAGCCCGGCGACCGCAAGACCGTCCAGCTCGTCCCGTACGGCGGTTCCCAGCGGGTGTACGGCTTCAACGGCCTGGTCCAGGGCTGGACCGGGGACGGGCCGATCCCCGGCTACCGGCCGGACCGGGAAGAGGCGCTCCACCAGGCCCAGACGCGCGGCTTCAAGACCACGTCGCAGCAGCAGGACCAGGGCAAGGGCCAGGACCAAGGCAAGGGCAAGGGCAAGTAGCCCGGCCACTCTCAGACGCGCCAGAGCTGGAGCGATAACGCATGAGTCAGATCTCACGGCAGGAATACGCCGGAATGTACGGCCCGACCACGGGCGACCAGATCCGGCTGGGTGACACCGACCTCTACATCGAGATCGAGAAGGACCTGCGGGTCCTCGGTGACGAGGTCATGTACGGCGGTGGCAAGACGCTACGGGACGGCATGGGCAGCGCCAGCGAGGCCACCAGCGCCGAGGGCGTGGTGGACCTGGTGATCACCAACGTCACCGTGCTGGACGCGCTGCTCGGCGTGGTCAAGGCGGATGTCGGGATCAAGGACGGCATGATCGTCGGGATCGGCAAGGCCGGCAACCCGAACGTGATGGACGGGGTGACCCCGGGCCTGGTGACCGGGCCGGGCACCGACGCGATCTCCGGTGAGCACCTGATCCTGACCGCCGGCGGCATCGACGCGCACGTCCACCTGCTCACGCCGTCGCAGGCGTACGCGGCGCTGAGCAACGGCGTCACCACCCTCTGGGGCGGCGGCACCGGCCCCACCGACAGCAGCAACGGCGTCACCATCACGCCCGGCCCGTGGAACATCCACAACATGATGCGGGCCTTCGAGAGCGTGCCGATCAACGTCGGCATCCTGGGGAAGGGCAACAGCAGCGGCCGTGCCCCGCTGGTGGAGCAGATCCTGGCCGGGGTGCCCAGCTTCAAGATCCATGAGGACTGGGGTGCGCCGCCCGCGGTGCTGCGCACCTGCCTGGCTGTCGCGGACGAGTACGACGTGCAGGTCAGCGTGCACACGGACACGCTCAACGAGAGCGGCTACATCGAGGACTCTGTTGCCGCCTTCGAGGGACGGACCGTCCACAGCTTCCACACCGAGGGCGCCGGCGGCGGGCACGCGCCGGACATCATCAAGCTCGCCGGCCTGATGAACGTGCTGCCCGCGTCGACCACGCCCACGGTGCCGTACGGCATCAACAGCCAGTCCGAGCTGTACGACATGATCATGGTCTGCCACAACTTCAACCCGAAGGTGCCCTCGGACGTCGCGTTCGTGGAGAGCCGGATCCGCACCGAGACCATCTCCGCCGAGGACGTCCTGCTCGACGAGGGCGTCATCTCGATGATGCAGAGCGACTCCCAGGCCATGGGCCGCATCGGCGAGACCTGGTTGCGCACGATCCAGCTCGCCGGCCAGATGAAGAACGTCCGCGGCAAGCTGGCCGAGGACTCCGACGCCAACGACAACTTCCGCGTGCTCCGCTACGTCGCGAAGATGACCATCAATCCGGCGATCACCCAGGGCGTCTCGCACATCATCGGCTCGGTCGCCCCGGGCAAGCTCGCCGACCTCGTCCTCTGGGAACCGGCCTTCTTCGGCGTCAAGCCGAAGATGGTGCTCAAGGGCGGGATGATCGCGTGGTCGATCATGGGCGACCCGAACGCCTCACTGCCCACGCCGCAGCCGGTCTACTACCGGGAGGCGTTCGGCGCGTCCGGATCCCAGCTCGCCAGGAACTGCGTGACCTTCGTGTCGAAGGCCGCGCACGAGTGCGGCATCGGCGAGCAACTGGGCCTGCAACGGCGGGTCATGCCGGTCTACCGGTGCCGCAACCTGACCAAGCGGGACATGGTGCGCAACGACCGCCTGCCGAAACTGGAGGTCGACCCGGAGACCTTCGCCGTGAAGATGGACGGCGTGCACGCGACGGTGCCGGCGGCCAAGAACCTCCCCCTCAGCCAGCTCTACTTCTTCAGCTGACCCGGCGCGGTGCCCGCTCCCGGCCGGGCCGGCGGCGGGGTCGCGTGAAAGGAGAACACATGCTCGTCGAAACCGTACTCGGCAACGTGAACGAGCCGGCCTGGACCGAGCGGCTCCGGGAGGCCAAGGTCGACGACCTGGTCCTCGACCAGTGGGACGCCCAGAAGAGCCGGCTGCGCCGGACCACCAGCCTCGGCACCGAACTGGCGCTGTCCCTGGCGCGCGGCGTACGGCTGCGTGACGGCGACGTGCTGGCCTGGGACGACGCCACAGCGACCGCTGTGGTGGCCCGGATCGCGCTCGGCGAGGTGATGGTGGTGCACCTCGACACGCTGCACGGCGAGTCGCTGGACATGGTGATCCGCTCGGCCGTCGAGCTGGGCCACGCGATCGGCAACCAGCACTGGCCGGCGGTGGTGAAGGGCACCAAGATGTACGTCCCGCTCACCGTGGACCGCAAGGTCATGGACTCGGTGATGCGGACCCACGCGTTCACCGGCCTCACCCACGAGTTCATCCCGGGCACCGAGATCATCGCGTACCTGGCCCCGCACGAGTCGCGGCGCCTGTTCGGCGGGGCCGACTCGACCCCGCACACGCACCTGCCCGCCGACCTGAACTGAGGGGCCGGGGTGGCCACTGTGACCGAGGCCCTGAAGCTGCTCCAGTTCGGCGACTCGGTCTTCCCGGTCGGCGCCTTCTCCTTCTCCAACGGGTTGGAGACGGCGGTCGAGCAGGGCGCGGTGCACGACCGGACGACGTTGCAGGAGTTCGTGCGGACGGTCACGCGCGCCGCCGCCACCGGTGACGGGGTGGCGCTGCTCGTGGCGCACCGCGCCGCCCGCGCCGGCGACCTCGACCGCATCCGGGCGGCCGACGAGGCCGTACACCTGCGCAAGATCAATGAGGAGACGCGGACCATGACCGTCCGCATGGGGCGCAAGCTGGCCGAGGCCGCCGAACGGGTGGTGGGGGAGTCCCTGCTGCGCAAGCGGGTCGCGGAGAGCGGCGCCGGCGTCCCGGTCACCTACCCGGTCGCGCTCGGCGTGCTCTTCGCCGAACTCGGCGTGGGCGAGGCGGACGCGTTCGCCGCCCACCAGTACGGCGCGGCCTCCATGGTGCTCGGCGCGGCGGTCCGGCTGATGCGGGTGGACCACCTCGACACCCAGTCGATCCTCTTCGCGGTCAACGAGCGGGTCGGCGAGGACTACGAGGAGGTGCGGACCGCCGGGCTCGACGACATGCAGAGCTTCGCGCCGCACCTCGACGTGCTGGCCGGCGCGCACCAGCACGCACACGTACGGATGTTCATGAGCTGAGCGCTCCCGCTCATCACCTGAAGGGCTTTCTCAACAATGAAATCAGCGAGTCGGATCGGCGTCGGCGGCCCGGTGGGCAGCGGCAAGACGGCCATCATCGAGGCCGTCGTGCCCCG
Organism: Micromonospora sp. C28ISP2-4; assembly: GCF_030519385.1. Taxonomy (NCBI): domain Bacteria; kingdom Bacillati; phylum Actinomycetota; class Actinomycetes; order Micromonosporales; family Micromonosporaceae; genus Micromonospora; species Micromonospora sp. C28ISP2-4. The sequence goes on from NZ_JAUMKG010000007.1 coordinate 188,728, forward strand.
CCTGGTCGAGCAGGGCCTGCGCATCCTGGTCATCACCAACGACGTGGTCACCACCGAGGACGCCAAGCACGTCCGCCGCGCCCTGACCGGTGTGCTGGTGGAGGAACGCATCGTCGGCGTGGAGACCGGAGCCTGCCCGCACACGGCGGTACGCGAGGACCCCAGCATGAACCTCGCCGCGGTGGAGGACATGGAGGCGCGGTTCCCGGACAGCGACGTCGTGCTCATCGAGAGCGGCGGTGACAACCTCACGCTCACCTTCAGCCCCGCGCTCGTCGACTACTTCATCTACGTGATCGACGTGGCGGCCGGCGACAAGATCCCGCGCAAGAACGGCCCGGGCATCTCCAAGTCCGACATCCTCGTGATCAACAAGACCGATCTGGCCCCGTACGTCGACGCCGACCTGGACGTGATGGCCCGCGACGCCGAGCTGATGCGCGGCGGCAAGCCGTTCGTGTTCACCAACTGCAAGACCGGCGAGGGCATCGACGACCTGGTGGACCTGGTCCGCCGTAACGCGCTCTTCGACGCCGAAGTCCTCGCATGACCACTCTGGACTCCGTCCGGGAACTCGCGCCGTACCAGGACCAGCCGGCGCAGCTGCCGGCCGCCGCGAACGGCAAGGTGGGCATCCTCCGGCTGGGGTTCGAGCGGCGCGAGGACCGGACCATCCTGCGCGACGTCTTCCGGCAGTCCCCGCTGCTGGTGCAGCGCGCGCTGTACTGGGACGAGGAGATGCCGGGCCTGCCCTGCGTCATGATCCTCACCACCTCCGGCGGCGTGCTCCAGGGCGACCGGCTGCGGATGGACGTCGACCTGGGGCCGGGCGCGCAGGCACACCTGGTCACCCAGGCCGCCACCAAGATCCAGGAGATGGACGCCAACTACGGCACCCAGACCCAGCGCTTCACCCTGGCCGACGACGCCTACCTGGAGTTCCTGCCCGAGCCGGTGATCCCGTTCCGGCGCAGCCGGTTCGTCTCCGACACGGTGGTCCGGCTGCCGGAGACCGCGACAATGTTGTACGCCGAGGTGCTCCAGCCCGGCCGCAAGTACTACCGCGACGGTGAGATCTTCGCGTACGACCTGTTCTCCACCACGCTGCGGGCGCAGCGGCCCGACGGACGCCCGCTGTTCGTGGAGAAGTTCGTGATCACGCCCGGCCGCTTCCCGGTGTCGCGGATCGGGATGATGGACCGCTTCCACGTCTTCGGCAACGTCGTGCTGCTCACCGACCCGGACCGGGCGGCGAGGGTCTTCGAACGCACCGCGACACCGGTGTGGGACGAGCGGACACCGCTGGCCACCGCCGTCAGCCGGCTGCCGAACGACGCCGGCCTGGTGTTCAAGGTGCTCGGACAGGAGACCGAGCCGGTCCGCGCCGCGGTACGCGCGTTCTGCGTGGCCGCCCGCGAAGAGGTGACCGGCTGCACCTTCCCGCCGGTCTTCAGCTGGCGTTGACCCGGAGGGCAGCGAGATGGCCGACATCGGACGTGGCTGGCGCCACCTGGCCGACCGGAACCCGGCGGCCGGGTTCGTCGACGCCTGCCTGCGCGGCGCCGCGCAGGTGGTGCTCCAGAACAATCCGCTGAGCGGCCTGCTCATCCTGATCGCGCTCGCCTGGGGCGCGTTCGAGAACGGGACGCCACGGGTGTTCGGCGGCGGCGTGCTCGGCCTGGTCGTGGGCACCGCTACCGCGCTGGCGCTACGGGTCGACATGTCCAGCTGGCGCAAGGGCCTGTTCGGCTTCAGCCCGCTGCTGACCGGGCTGGCGGTGCCCACGTTCCTCGACCAGCGCCCGCTGATGTGGCTCTACCTCGTGCTCGGCGCGATCGGCACGGTGGTGGTCACGCTCGCCCTCAACGCCGTCTTCAAGCGCTGGAACCTGACCGCCTACACGTTCCCGTTCGTGCTCACGACCTGGTTCCTGCTGATGGCGGCGTACCAGTTCGACAGGTTCACCGTGCTGACGAAGCTGACGCCGAAGTTCCCGGGCGAGGGGTCGTCGGCCGGCGGCACGTTCGACTGGGGCCTCGTTCCGACGTTCTTCAAGGGCGTGTCCCAGATCTACCTGATCGAGAGCTGGGTCACCGGCCTGCTGATCCTCGTCGCCCTGCTGGTCAACTCCCGGTGGTCGGCGCTGTACGCGGTGATCGGCGCCGTCGGCGCGACACTGCTGGCGCTCTGGTTCGGCGCCGACGGCGCGTCGCTGGACAAGGGGCTGTTCGCCTTCAACGCGGTGCTGACCGCCATCGTGGTGGGCGCCGTGGCGCACCGCCCCGGCGCGCTGGTGACCGTCTACACGCTGTTCGGCATCGCGCTGACGCTTGTCGTGCAGATGGCGCTGACCACCATGCTCACGCCGCTGGGCATCCCGGTGCTGACCGGCCCGTTCAACATCGCCACCTGGCTGTTGCTGCTGCCCGACCGGCACTTCGCGCCGGTGCCCAACCACGAACGGGTCAAGGACACCGTCCTGCACACCGTCCGCGACTCCGTCCACCTGCGAGAGAAGGAGGGAAACCGTGTCCGCTCCGAACGCGGGTGACACCGCCTGGGTGCTCGTCTGCGCCGGCCTCGTCCTGTTCATGACGCCGGGACTCGCCGCGTTCTACGGCGGCATGGTCCGCACCCGCAACGTCCTGGCGATGCTGCAGCAGAACATGATCGCGCTGGGCGTGGTCAGCCTGACCTGGGTGCTCGTCGGCTACACCATCGCCTTCGGCGACGACGCCGGCAGCGGGCTGTTCGGCAACCTGGAACTGTTCGGGCTCACCGACCTGAAGGTGCCGCCCGCGCCCAACCTGCACGTCGTCGATGGCCGGATAACCATCCCGACACTGGCGTTCGTGCTGTTCCAGATGATGTTCGCGGTGATCACACCGGCGCTGGTCACCGGCGCCACAGCGGGCCGGCTGCGCTTCGGCGGGTGGGTGCTGTTCCTCGCGGTCTGGTCGATAGTGGTCTACGCGCCGATCGCGCACTGGCTCTGGCACCCCGGCGGATGGCTGGCGAAGTTCGGCACCCAGGACTGGGCCGGCGGACTGGTCGTGCACGCCAGCGCCGGCGCCGCCGTCCTCGCCGTCCTGCTGGTCGTCGGCCGACGCCGGGACTGGCCGCACACCGCCGCGCCACCGAACTCGATCCCGCTGACCATCGTCGGCGCCGGCATCCTCTGGTTCGGCTGGTTCGGCTTCAACGGCGGCGACGGCCTCCAGGCCAACGGCCTGGCCGCACAGGCCGTCCTCAACACGCACCTGGCCGCCGCCGCGGCGATGCTCGTCTGGCTGGCGCTGGAACGCGTCACCGACGGCCACAGCACCGTCGTGGGCGCGGTCTCCGGCGCGGTGGCGGGCCTGGCCACAGTCACCCCGACCGCCGGGTACGTCAACGCGGCGTCGGCCGTCGCGATCGGCGCGCTGGCCGGCCTGGTCTGCCACTTCGCGCTGAAGCTGAAGTACCTGCTGCGCCTCGACGACGCGCTCGACGTGCTCGCCGTGCACTTCGTCGGCGGCATGCTCGGCACGCTCCTGCTCGGCCTGTTCGGCAACCGCGGGGTCAACCCGCTCGGCGCCGACGGGCTGTTCCTCGGCGGCGGAGGCGGCCTGCTGTGGCGCCAGCTCGTCGGCGTGGTCAGCGTCGTCGCGTTCTCCTTCGTCCTGACCTGGCTGATCGCCGCCGGGGTGCAGGCACTCATCGGCCTGCGTGTTCCGCCCGCCGACCAGGAACGCCTGGACCAGGCGCAACAGGGCGCCGACGCGTACCACCTTGGCGGGGTGACCAGCCTGACCGCGCCGGGCGCGCCCCGCCACCGTACCGGTACGGCACCGGCCGACGAACCGTCCGTGCCGCCCGGGCAGCGGGTACGGGTGGTCACCGCGCTGCTGGAACCGGACCCGGCGGCGAACAGCGCCGACCTGCGCGACGCGCTGCTGCGCGCGGGCGCGATCTCGGTCATCGTCAGCGACGCCGCCGTGGCGACGACGACACCGCAGGCGAGCCTGCTGCCGCGCGGCTACTGGCAGGACCAGCCCCTCGCCGCCCGGCTGCGCGTCACCGTGCTGGTGGGCGCGGACGGGGTGGGGGCGGTGCTGGACGAGCTGGACCGGATGGGGGCGCGGAGGGCCGACACGTTCGTGCAGGAGGCGGAACGCGTCCAATCCTGACGATGCCCCGGCGTCGCGCTCGGCGGTGTCCGTCCGGTGCCGCATACTGGCCCGGTGTTCACTCTCGCCCAGGCGCGACACCTGGTGGCCACGCTGCGGCCGCGCGTCGACGAGCTGATCCGGCTGCGGGCCGACCTGGCCGAGCTGCGGGTCGATCTGGCCGACCACGGCGTCAGCGTGCTCGGCGGGCTCGCCGAGGTGAAGGCGCTGGAGGCGCGCCTGCATCTCGTGGTGGACGAGTTCCACCAGCACGACATCGCGGTCAAGGGGATCGCCCCGGTGCTGCTCGACTTCCCCGGTGAGCGCGACGGCCGGGCGGTGCTCTGGTGCTGGCTGGAGGGGGACACCGACATCCGGTGGTACCACCGGGTCGAGTGTGGTTTCGCCGGCCGCCGTCCGGTCTGAGCCGGCCCGTGGGTGACGCGCGCCGGGCGGTGCCGTCCGACGCCGACGAGCTGGTCCGGCTGCGCGGGCTGATGCTCGCCGGCATGAGCGGCGTGCCGACGCCGCCGGGCCGCTGGCAGGACGTCGCCCGGGCCAATCTGCGGACCTGGTTGGCCGAGCCGGATCCGTGGCTCGCCGCCTTCGTGGTCGACGCGCCGGACGGCGCGTCGCTGGCGGCCTGCGCGGTGGGCACTCTGGAGCGTCGGCTCGGCGGTCCGGACGATCCGAGCGGCCTGGTCGGGTACGTCTTCAACGTCAGCACCGACCCGGCGTACCGCCGGCGCGGCCACAGTCGGGCCTGCCTCACCGCTCTGCTGGCCTGGTTCCGGGACCGGGGCGTACGCCGGGTCGATCTGCGGGCCTCGGCGGCCGGCCGGCCGCTCTACCGTGCCCTGGGCTTCCGGGAGACCGCCGACCCGGCGATGCGGCTGACGTTCCCGCCGCAACAATCCTTCATCCCGCTCGCGAAACCGGCAACGATTTGTAGGCGTAAGTCGCTATGCGCGCCGGACCCCAAATCGGTGATCTTCCATGCCCCGTGATCTTATTGATATCTATCTCTCACCACCACTTCACGCCCCCAGGAGTGCGACGTGCGGAGATCCCGTCTTGCCACCCTCGCCCTGACCCTGGCCGCCTCGGTCGGGGTCACTCTGTCTCTGGCCGCCCCCGCCCAGGCGTCCCCGTCCGACCGCTACGTCGCGCTCGGTGACTCGTACGCCTCCGGCGTCGGCGCCGACAGCTACACCTCCGAGAGCGGTAACTGTCTACGCAGCACGAACGCCTATCCGGCGCTCTACAACACCAACATCAAGCCCGCGTCGTACCGTTCGGTCGCCTGCTCCGGCGCCACCACGGCGGACGTCATCAACAGTCAGCTCTCCGCGCTCTCCTCCACCACGACGCTGGTCAGCGTCACGGTGGGCGGCAACGACGTCGGCTTCGCCAACATCATGAGCACCTGCGTGCTCCAGGGGGAGACCCAGTGCGTGGCGGCCGTGCAGTCCGCCATGAACGTGGCCCGGACCTCGATGCCGGGTCGCCTCGCCAACGTCTACAACGGCATCAAGAGCCGCTCGCCCTCGGCCCGCGTCGTGGTGGTCGGCTACCCGGTCTTCTACCAGCTCGGCACCACCTGCGTCGGGCTCAGTGCGACGTCCCGGGCGAAGATCAACGAGGGCATCAACCTGCTCGACGACATCACCCGCACGGCCGCCGTCTCGGCCGGCTTCAAATTCGCCGACGTCCGCTCCATCTTCGTCGGCCACCAGCTGTGCAGCTACGGGACGAAGTGGCTGCACGCGCTGAACGTGCTGAGCCTGAGCAAGTCGTACCACCCGACGGCGGCCGGGCAGTCCGGCGGCTACTACCCGGTCTTCCGGGCCGCCGCCGGCTGACCCGATCCACGGCAGCGGCACGCCTCCCGCGGGGGCGTGCCGCTTCGCCGTGCCCGGCGACGGGTGCGGCCGTCAGGCCGGCAGGACCTTCTCGATCGCCGCGCGCAGCTCGCTGTCCTCGGGCGTGACCTGCGGACCGAACCGGGCGGCCACCGAGCCGTCCGGCGCGACGAGGAACTTCTCGAAATTCCAGCGCACGTCTCCGGTGTGCCCCTCGGCGTCCGGCGTGGACACCAGTTCCGCGTAGAGCGGGTGCCGGTCCGGGCCGTTGACGTCCACCTTCTCCGTCAGCGGGAACGTCACGCCGTAGTTGACCTGGCAGAACTCCTCGATCTCGGCGGCGCTGCCCGGCTCCTGGCCGGCGAACTGGTTGCACGGCACCCCGAGCACCGTCAGCCCGCGTCCGGCGTACGTGTCGGCGAGTTCCTGAAGGCCCGCGTACTGCGGGGTGAGGCCGCAACGGGAGGCCACATTGACCACGAGCAGGGCGCGGCCGCGGTAGCGGCCGAGGTCGGCCGGGCCGCCGGTGAGGGCGTCGATCTGGACGTCGAAGACGGTCATGGGACGAGGCTACGGGCCCTCGCGCCCACCGTCCCGCGCCACCCGTGAAATCGATGCATCGACATCTTGACGAAGTGGTGACGGCGTGAGTAGCGTCTCAGCAATCAATTTGGAAAGTTTCCTAACTATTGGAGGGACGCCGTATGAAGAGATCGCTCCGCCGGGCCCTGTGGGCCGCCGGCGCCGTGGTCGCGCTCGCGGTCGCCGCGGTGCCCATGACCACCGCGTCGGCCGCCGGCAGCGTCACCGCCACGTTCGCAAAGGTGCAGGACTGGGGTACCGGCCACGAGGGGCGGGTGACAGTCACCAACGGCACCAGCTCCACCGTCAACGGCTGGCGCATCGAGTTCACGCTGCCCTCCGGCACCTCGATCAGCAGCTCCTGGGACGCCGACATCACCCGCAGCGGTGACCGCTACGTGGCGGTCAACAAGAGCTGGGCCGCGACGCTCGCCCCCGGCGCCAGCTTCAGCTGGGGCTACAACGGCACCGGCGCGTACAAGGCGCCGGTGAGCTGCACGATCAACGGCGGCTCCTGCACCGGCGGCGGCACGCCGACGACCACCGCGCCGACCACGGCGCCGCCGACCACCGCGCCGCCCACCACGGCGCCGCCGACGACCGCCCCGCCGACCACGCAGCCGCCCACCACGCCGCCGCCCGGCGGCAAGAAGGTCGTCGGCTACTTCGCCGAGTGGGGTGTCTACGCCCGCAACTACCACGTCAAGAACATCCACACGAGCGGCTCGGCCGCGAAGCTGACCCACATCCTGTACGCCTTCGGCAACACCACCGGCGGCCGGTGCAGCATCGGGGACAGCTACGCCGACTACGAGAAGGCGTACACCGCGGCGGACAGCGTCGACGGCGTCGCCGACACCTGGGACCAGCCGCTGCGCGGCAGCTTCAACCAGCTGCGCAAGCTGAAGAAGATGTACCCGAACCTGAAGGTGCTCTGGTCCTTCGGCGGCTGGACCTGGTCCGGCGGCTTCACCCAGGCCGCGCAGAACCCGGCCGCGTTCGCCGACTCCTGCTACTCCCTGGTCAAGGACCCGCGCTGGGCGGACGTCTTCGACGGCATCGACATCGACTGGGAGTACCCGAACGCCTGCGGCCTCCAGTGCGACAGCAGCGGCCCGAACGCGTTCAAGAACGTGATCTCGGCGCTGCGGAGCAAGTTCGGCTCCAGCTTCCTGGTCACCGCGGCGATCACCGCCGACGGCAGCAACGGCGGCAAGATCGACGCCACCGACTACGCCGGCGCCGCGAACAACCTCAACTGGCTGATGCCGATGACGTACGACTACTTCGGCGCCTTCAACGCCCAGGGACCGACCGCGCCGCACTCGCCGCTCTACTCCTACGCGGGCATCCCGCAGCAGGGCTTCTGGTCGGACGCGGCGATCCAGAAACTCAAGTCCAAGGGCGTACCGTCCAGCAAGCTGCTGCTCGGCGTCGGCTTCTACGGACGCGGCTGGACCGGCGTGACCCAGGCCGCACCCGGCGGCAGCGCCACCGGCGCGGCCCCGGGCACCTACGAGGCGGGCATCGAGGACTACAAGGTGCTCAAGAACAGCTGCCCGGCCACCGGCACCGTCGCCGGCACGGCGTACGCCAAGTGCGGCAGCAACTGGTGGAGCTACGACACGCCGTCGACCATCGGCGGGAAGATGAGCTACGCCAACAGCCAGGGCCTCGGTGGCGCGTTCTTCTGGGAGCTCTCCGGTGACACCAGCAACGGTGAGCTGATCGGCGCCATCAAGGGCGGTCTCGGCTGAGCCGAGGGCCGACGCACCACCCACCCGGCGGGGAGGGGCCGCACCGGCCCCTCCCCGCCCGCGTGCCGTCCTGGCCGATCGCGCCGATCCGGGTCAGGATGGGGAGTCACCCGGCCACTCGGGCCGGGTGTGGCACACTCGCCGCTCGACGAGTCCACGCGACGGGAGGACAGATGGGTCGCAGCCACCGGGGCCGGTTCGCCGGGCTCGCCCTCCTCGCGCTCCTGCCGGCGGCCCTGGCCGCCTGCGGCTCGGGCGGCCAGGGTGGCGACACCCCGCCCAGCGGGAAGGCACCGGCCGAGGAGGCGGCGGCCAAGAGCCGGGAACGCGTGCAGGCGTACCTGGACGCGCTGACCGCCCGCGACGCCGCCGCCGGCCGCAGCCAGCTCTGCGCGCCCATGCACGCCGCCTTCGACTCCGCCGCCACCGGCCCGAACGGCGACTTCGCCGACCACTTCACGGTGCCCGAGGCGACCATCACCCAGGTCCGCCCCGGCCCGAACGGCCAGGAGGTCAGCGCCTCGATCACTGTTGCCGCCGGCTCGCGCAAGGCCGCCCGATCGCTGCTGTTCACCGTCACCCGCAACGGCGCGGACTGGTGCATCTCCGGCGAGGCGCCCGGCGAGCGCGCGGCCGAGCCGACCGCCGACCCGGCGGAGCCGCCGCCGCCGGCGACGGCGCCCTCGCCGGTTTCCTCCCAGTGACCGGAACCATCCCCCTCGGCGGCGAGTGATCGCGACGGTCGCCGTACGCTTTCCTTCATGCGCCATGAGTGGCATCAGCTGAGTCACCCCGCCGTGGGCAGCCCTGGTCTGCAGACCAGCCGCCCGACCGCCGACTCCGCCGAGGACGCGGCCCTCGGCCTCGACCGCTGGCGGGAGCTGCCGCGCGCGCAGACCCCGCCCTGGGACGACCCGGCCCAGGTCGCCGAGGTCTGCCGGGTGCTGGACACGGTGCCCTCGGTGGTCGCGCCCTACGAGGTCGACCAGTTGCGGCAGCGGCTCGCGCTGGTCTGCGAGGGCAAGGCGTTCCTGCTCCAGGGCGGTGACTGCGCGGAGACCTTCGCCGACAACACCGAGAGCCACCTGCTCGCCAACGCCCGCACGCTGCTCCAGATGGCCATCGTGCTCACCTACGGCGCGTCGCTGCCGGTGGTCAAGGTCGCCCGGGTCGCCGGCCAGTACACCAAGCCCCGGTCCCTGCCGACCGACGCCCGTGGGCTGCCCGCCTACCGCGGCGACATGATCAATTCCCTGGAGGCCACGCCGGAGGCGCGGGTCGCCGACCCGCAGCGCATGATCCGGGCGTACGCCAACTCGGCCGCCGCCATGAACATGCTCCGGGCGTACCTGGCCGGCGGGCTGGCCGACCTGCACGCCGTGCACGACTGGAACAAGGACTTCGTCCGGCAGTCCCCGGCCGGCGAGCGCTACGACGCGATCGCCCGCGAGATCGACCGGGCGCTGGCCTTCATCCGGGCCTGCGGGATGACCGACGACGAGGCGCTGCGCACCGTTACGCTGCACTGCTCGCACGAGGCGCTGGCGCTGGAGTACGACCGGGCGCTGACCCGGATCTCCAACGGCAAGGCGTACGGGCTGTCCGGGCACTTCCTCTGGATCGGTGAGCGGACCCGGCAGATCGACGGCGCGCACATCGACTTCATCTCCCGCATCGCCAACCCGATCGGCGTCAAGCTCGGCCCGACGACGACCCCGGACGAGGCGATCGAGCTCTGCGAGAAGCTCAACCCGGACAACATCCCCGGCCGGCTCACGCTGATCAGCCGGATGGGCAACCACCGGGTCCGGGACGCGCTGCCACCGATCGTCGCCAAGGTCACCGCCGCCGGCGCGAAGGTCGTCTGGCAGTGCGACCCGATGCACGGCAACACGCACGAGTCCTCCAACGGCTACAAGACCCGGCACTTCGACCGGATCGTCGACGAGGTGCTCGGCTACTTCGAGGTGCACCGCGGCCTGGACACCCACCCGGGTGGCCTGCACGTCGAGCTGACCGGCGAGGACGTCACCGAGTGCCTCGGCGGTGCCCAGGGCATCGAGGACCTCGACCTGCCCGACCGGTACGAGACGGCCTGCGACCCCCGGCTGAACACCCAGCAGTCGCTGGAGTTGGCGTTCCTGGTGGCGGAGATGCTCCGTGGCTGAGGTCATCGATCTGCGGACGGACACCGTGACCCGGCCGACGCCGGGGATGCGGGAGGCGATGGCCGCCGCCGAAGTGGGCGACGACGTCTACGGCGAGGACCCGACTGTCACCGCGCTGGAGGCCGAGGTCGCCGCGCTGTTCGGTCACGAGGCGGCGCTGTTCGCCCCGAGCGGCTCGATGGCCAACCAGATCGCGCTCCAGTTGCACGTACCGCCCGGCGACGAGCTGCTCTGCGACGCCGACGCGCACGTGGTCACGTACGAGGTCGGTGCCGCCGCCGCGTACGGCGGGATCTCCTCGCGGACCTGGCCCGCGGTGGGCGCGGAGCTGGACCCCGACGTGGTCGCCGGGATGATCCGGCCGGACGGCTACTTCGCGGTGCCCACCCGGGCGATCGCCGTGGAGCAGACCCACAACCGGGGCGGCGGCGGGGTGATCCCGCTGCCGACGCTGCGCCGGATGCGCGAGGTCGCCGACGAGCACGGGGTGGCCCTGCACTGCGACGGCGCGCGGATCTGGCACGCGCACGTGGCCGACGGGGTGCCGTTGGCCGAGTACGGCGTGCTGTTCGACACGCTGTCGGTCTGCCTCTCCAAGGGCCTCGGCGCGCCGGTCGGCTCGCTGGTGGTGGGCAGCGCCGAGAAGATCGCCCGGGCGCGGTTCCTGCGCAAGCGGATGGGTGGCGGCATGCGGCAGGTGGGCATCCTCGCCGCCGCGGGCCGGTACGCGCTGGCGCACCACGTCGAGCGGCTCGCCGACGACCACGCCAAGGCGGCCAAGCTGGCCGAGGCGGTCGCCCCGCACGGGGTGCTCGCGGCGGTGGTACGGACCAACATCGTGCCGCTGGACCTGACCAAGCACCCGCTGGACGCGCACGCGCTGGCGGCGGCCGCACGCGCGGAGGGGCTGCTGATCTCGGTGCTCGGCCCGCGTACCGCCCGGCTGGTCACCCACCTGGACGTCACCGACGCGCAGATCGACCGCGCCGCCGCCATTCTGAACACCGCCCTGCGCGCCTGACCCTCGGGGGTCAGGGGTGGAGGCGCTTCAGGGTGGCTATGTCGGCGGCGTGGCCGATGTGCTTCTCCGTGGGGGTCTCCACCAGCACGGGCACGCCGGCGGTCGCCGGATGGCGCATCAGCTCGGCGAACGCCGGCTCGCCGATGGTGCCCTTGCCGATGTTCTCGTGCCGGTCCCGGGTGGAGCCGCACAGGTCCTTCGAGTCGTTCGCGTGCACCAGCCGCAGCCGGTCCGCGCCCACGGTGGCGACCAGCGTGTCGAGGGTGGCGGTCATGCCACCCTCGGCGGCCAGGTCGTGACCGGCCGCCCAGGCGTGACAGGTGTCGAAGCAGACCCCGAGCATCGGGTGCCGGTCGACCGCGTCCAGGTAGGGGCCGAGGTGCTCGACCCGCGACGCCAGTGACCGCCCGCCCCCGGCGCTCGGCTCGACCAGCAGCATCGGCCCGCCGGTGGCCGCGGTCTCGTCGAGCAGCGGGAGCAGCGTCTCCCGGACCTGCCGCAGGGCTGCCTCGTCGTGACCGGCGTCGACCGAGCTGCCGGCGTGGAACACCACGCCCTCGGCGCCGATCGCCCGGCCCCGCCGCAGCGCGTGGGCCAGCGTCTCCGCGGACCGGGTCACAGTCGCCGGGGTGGGGGAGCCGAGGTTGACCAGCAGCGACGCGTGGATGAACACGGGCAGCCCGCGCTCGCCGCACCCGTCGCGGAACAACGCGTCCTGCGCCGGGTCACCGGCCGGCAGCGCCCAGCCGCGTGAGTTCGAGACGTAGACCTGCACCACCTCGGACTCGGCGGCGTCCGCGTACGGCAGGGCCGCCCGGGCCAGACCGCCGGAGGTGGGGGTGTGCGACCCCACCCGCCGGCGCCCGTCACATGCGCTCACAGGCACGTCACCGTGACCGTCGTACCCGGCGGCACCGGCGTGTTCTCGGCCGGGTTCTGCAGCCGGGCGATGCCGTTCGGATTGAGCTGGACGTTGACCGGGAAGCCCTGGCTCTCCAGCGTCTGCTTGGCCTGCTGGCAGGGCATGTCGATCACCCGGGGGACGGCCACCTGCGGCGGGCCCTTGCTGATCTCCAGCTTGACCTGGGCGCCCTTCTCCACGCCGGTGCCGTCGGCCGGGCTCTGACCGAGGATCTCGTCCTTCGGCTTGTCGGAGTCCTTGACGTTCTCCACCGGCCTCAGCCCGAGCTGCGCGAGGATCGTGCGCGCCTCGGCGAGGCTCTTGCCGACCAGGTCGGGCACCGTCACCGGGGCGCGACCCTTGCTGAGGATCACAGTCACCTTCGCCCCGGGCTTGACCACTGTGCCCACCTTCGGGTCGGTGGCCAGCACCACACCCTCCGGCAGCGTGTCGTCGTACCGGGAGGAGCCCTTGACCGGGACCAGGTTGGCGCCCTCCAGCTCGGTCTGGGCCAGCGCGTAGTCCTTGCCGACCACGTCCGGCACCGGCAGCCGCTCCGGACCGAGCGACAGGGTCAGCGTGATCGTGCCGCCCTTGACGATGCGCGCGGCAGAGCCGGGAGACTGCCCGAGCACCGTGTCCTTGGGGACCTGCTCGTCGTGGCGCGGGGTGGTGTACTTCAGCGTGAAACCGCCGCGCTGGGCCTGCGCCTCCGCGTCGGCCTTGGTCAGGCTCACGAGCTGCGGCGCGACCGTGTAGCGGCCCACGCCGAACCACCAGCCACCCACCGCGGCGACCAGGCCGAGCACCACGACCGCCGCGGCGACGGCCAGCCGGCCGCGCGGCGATCCCATGATCCGGGTACGCAGGGCGGCGAACCCGGTCCCCGGACCGTCGTCCTCGACGGCGCGCCGCCGGTGCGGGCGCTGCGCGGCGCCGCCCTCCGGCAGCCGGGCCCACGCGGGCCGCTCGACCGGCTGGAGCGCGGCCACCATCTGGGTCGGCTGACTCAGGACCGCGGTGTCGTCGCTGAGCTGCGGCAGCACGGTGGTGTGCGCGTGCGGGTTGCCCAGCTGCTCGCGGACGGCCTGCACCTCGCTCAGCAGCGCCGCGGCGTCGGCCGGGCGGCCCGCCGGATCGCGCCGGGTGGCCCGGGCGACGAGCGCGTCGAGAGCCGGTGGCAGCGCCGGCACCAGCGTCGACGGCGCCGGTACGTCCCGGTCGACGTGCTGCCACGCGACCTCCACCGGACGGTCGCCGTCGTAGGGCACCCGGCCGGTGAGCATCTCGAACAGCACGATGCCGGCGGAGTAGACGTCGGTGCGCGGGTCCGCGTGGCCCTGGGTGACGAGCTCCGGCGCCACGTACGCCACAGTCGCCATGAGCTGGTTGCCGTTCTCGTCCTCGGCGCTGGCCTCGACGGCCCGGGCCAGCCCGAAGTCGGCCACCTTGACCACGCTGTCGACCAGGTTGCGGCTGCCGCCGGTGGGGACCTCGGCGACCAGCACGTTCTCCGGCTTGACGTCGCGGTGCACCAGGCCCGCCCGGTGCGCGGCGGCGAGCGCGGCGAGCATCTGCTCGGTGATCGCGAGAGCCTCGTCCGGGTTCAGCCGGCGGCGCTCGGCGAGCACGTCGCGCAGCGTGCGGCCGCGGACGTACTCCATCACCAGGTACGGCAGGCCGGCGTGGATGCCCTGGTCGTAGACCGCCACCACGTTCGGGTGGGTGAGCCGGGCGATGGTCTTCGCCTCGTCGGTGAAGCGTTCGACGAAGCCGGCCATCCGGGCCTTGGCCTGCGGCGCCTGGGTCGGGTGAATGATCTTGACCGCCACGGTGCGCTCCAGGCGCTCGTCGGTGGCGGTGTACACGGTCGCCATGCCGCCTCGGGCGACGCGACCGCGAATGCGGTAGCGCCCCTCGATCAGCGAGCCCAGCAACGTGTCGGCGACCTGTGTGTCCATCGGCAGGCAGTCTATGTGTCGGAAGGATGAAGGTAGAACAGGATGCTACCGCCGGGTTGCGACACGGGGGGACCGCCGCGCTCCCGGCGGCGGTGCGGGGTGCCGTGCACGGGGTCCGGCGGGCACGTGGCAGGGTGGTCGGGTGACCGATTCCGTACCCGCCGAGACCGGCCCCGACCTGGCCGGACCGGCCGACCCGGCCGGCTGGCTGACGCTGCCCGACGTGGCCGAGCGCCTGGAGCTGTCGATCAGCAAGGTGCACCAGATGATCCGCGACCGCGAGCTGATCGCGGTGCGCCGCGACGGTGTCCGCCGGATCCCGGCCGACCTGGTGGCCAACCGCACCGTGCTCAAGCACCTGCCCGGCGTGCTCAACCTGCTCGCTGACGCCGGGTACGACGACGAGGAGGCGCTGCGCTGGCTCTACCGGGAGGACCCCAGTCTTCCCGGTACCCCCGCCGTCGCCCTCGGCGGCGACCTGGCCCGAGAGGTCAAACGCCGAGCCCAGGCCGTCGCCTTCTAGCCCCCACCCCCCACCCCGCCCGGAAACCCGTCGATCATGAAGTTGGCGGCGAAGTCGATCTCCGAAACTGCCGCCAACTTCATGATCGACCGCTTCGGGGGGCGGGCGTGGGGGGAAGGGGAGGCGTCAGGCGGGGCGGCGGGTGGCGGCTATGGCCAGGTCGACCAGGGCCTGGCGGGCCTCGGTGTCCAGGTCGACAGCGGTGAGCGCGGCCAGGGCGCTCTCGGTGAGCGCCGTGATGTGCCGCTCGGCCCGATCCAGCGCCCCGCTGGTGGTGATCAGCTCGCGCAGCCGGTCCACCCCGGTCGCGTCCAGGTCCGGTACGCCGAGCCCGGCCAGCAGCGCCTCCCGGCCGGCCGGGTCGAGCGTCTCCAGGGCCGCCGCCACCAGGTACGTCCGCTTGCCCTCGCGCAGGTCGTCACCGGCCGGCTTGCCGGTGCGCTCCGGGTCGCCGAACACCCCCAGCACGTCGTCGCGCAGCTGGAACGCCTCACCCAGCGGCAGCCCGTACGCCGAGTAGGCGGCGTGCACCTCGGGCGGCGCCCCGGCCAGCGCGGCGCCGAGCAGCAGCGGGCGCTCGACCGTGTACTTCGCCGACTTGTACCGGGCCACCTTGGCGGCACGATCCAGCGAGGTGTCACCGGTGGCCTGGGTCAGCACGTCCAGGTACTGCCCGACGGTCACCTCGGTGCGCATCTCGTCGAAGACCGGCCGGGCCCGGGCGACGGTGGCCGGCGGCAGACCGGAGGAGTGCAGCAGCTCGTCGGACCAGACCAGGCACAGGTCGCCCAGCAGGATCGCCGCGGCGTCGCCGAAGGAGTCCGCGTCGCCGCCCCAGCCGGCCGCGCGGTGCCGGGCGGCGAACCGCCTGTGCATCGCCGGTTCGCCGCGCCGGGTGTCCGACCGGTCCATCAGGTCGTCGTGGATCAGGGCGCTGGCCTGCACGAACTCCAGCGCGGCAAGGGTGGCGACGACCTGGTCCGAGTCGACCCCGCCGGCGCCCCGGTAACCCCAGTAGCCGAACGCCGGGCGCAGCCGCTTGCCGCCGCCCAGCACGAACGCCTCGATCGCCTCGGCGACGGGCAGCAGGCCGTCGTCGACAGCGGTCAGCCAGCCGCGCTGGCCGGCGAGGAACTCGGTCAGCGCCTTGTCGATCCGCTGGCGCAGGCCGGCGCGATCGACGGGGGATACGGGAGCAGCGTGGGTCACGCCACGACGCTAGCGGGTCACACCCGTTCTCGTCGTGTCCAGCGTCCCGGCGTGCCTCGTGGCTCACCTGGACGGACGGTCGCGCAGGTGGCGCGGCACGCCGGACGGCAGGTACGGGCGGGCCGCGGTGAGCGCTCGCGCGTACCCCCGGGTGGCCGGACCGGGCGGTGCGTGCGCCAGGCCGCGACGGAACGCGGTGAGCTGGCCGACGGCCCGGGAAGAACCGGAGCGGACCGCGTCGAGCAGCGCCTCGCCGGCCACCGCGCACGCCTCGGGCACCGCGCCCAGGCCCAGGTGCCCGCGGGCCAGCCAGCCGCCGTACACGGCCGACCGGCGCGGGCGGCCCCGCGCGCCCACCACGGGTGTCAGCAGCGGCACGGCGGCGGCCGGACGGCCCAGCGCGACGAGCGTGCGCCCGGTCATCGCCGCCAGTTCGGCCGCGTCGAGCCAGTAGAGCCAGGGCGGCTCCCAGCCGGGCTCCGGCGTGCCGGCCCGGTCCGCCCCGGCCAGCGCCTGCCCGGCGGCGCGGGGACGCCCGGCAAGCGCGGCGGCGAGCGCCACCCGGTGCAGCAGCAGCGCCCGCAGGCCGGGTGAGGCGCCGGCGCGGCCTGCGGCGTACCCGATCCGGGCCAGGACCAGCGCGCCGGCCGCGTCGCCGGCGTCGGCCAGCAGGTGACTGGCCGACGCGAGCACGTACCCGGCCAGCGGCGGCTGCCCGGCGGCCACCGCCGCCCGCAGCGCCAGCCGGTACGCGACCAGGCCCCCGCCGAGGTCGCCCGCGTCGGCGGCCAGCCAGCCGGCGAGCTGCGCCGACTCGGCGAGCGCGGGCAGCATCGCCCGCCGGCCGGCGGGCCCGGCGCGCCGGTAGCCGCGGACCGCCCGCCGCAGCCGGCGGGCGCCGTGCCCGGCGAGGTCGCCGCCGCCGAGCAGGTCGTCCCAGCGCCGCAGCGTGGCGAGCGTCACCCCGTCCGCCGGGTGACCGCGACCGGAACCGCCACCGGCGGACTCGCCCCGCCCGCTCGGGACGTGGACGCCGAGCGACCAGGGCTCGTCGCCGACGGGCGTGCGCGGGCCGTGGCGGACGGCCGGGTGCTCGTCGTCCCGCCCGGGCCGGCCGGCCAGCGGCGGCGGTGCGGCGGCGAACGGGCCGGTCAGGGTGCGGCCGCCCGGGTCGGCGGCCCAGCGGTACGCGAGCGTGAGCAGGGCCAGCCGGGCGCGGGATCCGGCCGGGTCGACAGCGGCGGGCGCCACGCCCAGCCGGCGGCTGCGGGCGGCGGCCTCGGCGAGCAGCTCGCCCGGCACCCCCAGGACCGCCGCCAGCCAGGCGGACCAGAAGTCGCCGGGAAGCCGCAGCTGACGTTCCCAGCGGGACACCTCGTTCCGGGTCAGCGTGGGCACGCCGGAGGCGGCGCACAGCTCGGCGGCCATCCGCTGCTGGCTCCAGCCACGGGCGGCCCGCAACTCGGCCAGCAGCGGCCCGAGCAGGCGCGGGCCGGGCGGCGGGGACGGGATCATCGGAACCTCCGGGGCGACGGCGCGGATGGCGACGCGGACGCCCGGCCAGGTGGTGGCGCCGGCGCGTCGCCGTCGTGGCGACCCCCGCGCGGGCCCCCGGGACCGGCCGTCGGCCGCCCCACCGCGCTGCCGTCTTTCTACCCCCGGGGTACGACGTCGCGCCGGGGCAGGTGTTCGCGGGCTGGGAAGATTCCCGGTGCGGCGTGCCGTCCCGGTTACAGTCGGTCCGTGGCGCTCGGTCTTCCCTCGGTCCTTCCCAATCCCCAGCCGGCCATCGGGGAGCTGATCCGTGACGGCCGCCCCACGTTCTCCTTCGAGTTCTTCCCGCCGAAGACCCAGGCCGGGGAGAAGCTGCTCTGGCAGGCCATCCGTGAGCTGGAGTCGCTGCGTCCCTCGTTCGTGTCGATCACCTACGGCGCGGGCGGCTCGACGCGCGACACCACAGTGGCGGTGACCGAGCGGATCGCCACCGAGACCACGCTGCTGCCGATGGCGCACCTGACCGCCGTGAACCACTCGGTGGCCGAGCTGCGGCACGTGATCGGCCGGCTGGCCTCGGTCGGGGTGCGCAACGTGCTGGCCGTGCGGGGTGACCCGCCGGGCGACCCGGGCGGCGAGTGGATCGCCCACCCCGAGGGCGTCCGGTACGCCGAGGACCTGGTCCGGCTGGTCCGCGACAGCGGCGACTTCAGCGTCGGCGTGGCCGCCTTCCCGTACAAGCACCCGCGCTCACCGGACGTGGACAGCGACACCGCGCACTTCGTCCGCAAGTGCCGGGCCGGCGCGGAGTTCGCGATCACCCAGATGTTCTTCGACGCCGACGACTACCTGCGCCTGCGCGACCGGGTGGCCGCCGCCGGCTGCGACACGCCGATCCTGGCCGGGGTGATGCCGGTGACCCAGATCGGCACCATCGAACGGTCGGTGCAGCTGTCCGGCGCGCCGTTCCCGCCCGCGCTGGCGGAGCGGTTCGAGCGGGTGGCCGACGACCCGGAGGCGGTACGCCGCCTCGGCGTCGAGCAGGCGAGCGAGATGTGCGAGAAGCTGCTCGACGAGGGTGTGCCGGGGATCCACTTCATCACGCTCAACCGGTCCACCGCGACCCGCGAGGTGTGGCAGCGGCTGCGCGCCGCCGCACGGGTGTGACCACCCGCCACACGACACCCGCGCCGTGCTTCTACGGTTGATCCGTGGTGGGCACACAGCTGAACTGGGACCAGTACGCGACCGCGTGGGCGCGGCTGCACGGCGGCTTCGATCCGCGTACCGCCGCGCCGGTGGTGCGCGCCTGGCTGCGCTTCGCCTACCACGTGGGCTACGTGCTGGGCCGGCTGCGCGTCGGCCCGACCCCGGTGACCGTGTTCGGGGTGCTGCTCTGCTTCTGCGTACCCCTGTTCGTGGAGCGCCCCGGCAACGGGCCGTTCCTGGGCGCGGTGTTCGTGCTGCTGGCGGCCGTGGCCGACAGCGTCGACGGCGCGGTGGCGGTGGCCACCGGCCGCACGACCCGCCTGGGGTACGTGTACGACTCGGTCGCCGACCGGCTCGGCGAGGTGGCCTGGCTGGTCGCGTTCTGGCTGCTCGGTGCGCCGGGCGCGCTGGTGGTGGCGGCCGGTGGCCTGTCCTGGCTGCACGAGTACGTGCGGGCGCGCGCGGTGTCGGCCGGGATGCGCGAGATCGGCGCGGTGACTGTGGGGGAGCGGCCGACCCGGGTCTGCGTCGCGCTGGTCGGGCTGCTGGTCGCCGGGCTCACCGGCCTGATCGACGCCGACCTGCCCGCCGGCACCATCACCATGGCCACCACGGTCTGGGTGCTGCTCGCCGGGTTCGGCCTCGGCCAGTTGCTCTCCGCCGTCCGCCGCGCCCTGGTCGACGCCGGCTGACCGCCGCGCCCGCCCCCGCGCAGCCCTGCCGCGCCCGCGCGGCCCGCCGCACGGGTGCGCGGCGGGGCAGCGCGCGTTAACAAGGGACCCTTCCTCTACCGGAGGCGTTAATAAGGGGCCCTTCCTTACACCCTCACCAGGCCGGGCCGACCGCCTCGGCGACGATCTCCGCGGACAGCGTCACCATGGGCAGGCCGCCGCCCGGGTGGCTGGAGCCGCCGACCAGCCAGAGCCCGGCCGCCGGGCCCCGGTTGGCCGGGCGAAGCAGCCCGCCCGCAGTGCCGTAGATCGCCCCGCCCGGCGCGCCGGTGGCCGCGTCCAGGTCGGCCGGGGTACGGATCTCCCGGAACACCAGCCGGTCCCGCACGTCGGCCCCGCGTTCGGCCAGCACGTCGAGGATCCGGTCCGCGTACGCCTCGGCCAGGCCGGGCCGCCGCCAGTTCACGGTGCTCGCGGCGGTGCCGTGCCGGGGCGCGTTGACCAGCACGAACCACGCCTCGTGGCCGTCCGGGCGGACCGCCGGGTCGTCGGCGGCGGTGACGAACACGGTCGGGTCGGGCGCCGGGCGGGCCCGCACCCCGCGACCCGGGTCACCGAACACGGCGTCGAACTCGGCGTCGTAGTCGCGGGGGAAGAAGACGGTGTGGTGGGCCAGCCCGGAGTCGCCGCGTACGCCCAGCAGCAGCACGAACCCGGCCAGGCTGCGGTCGGTGAGCGCGGCCAGCCGGCGCGGGTCGGGCAGCAGGTCCCGGTAGACGGTGAGCGCGTCCACGTTGGCGACCACCACGTCGGCCGGTACCGGCGCGGCCGACCCGGCCACGCGTACCCCGTGCACCCGCCCGCCCGCGGCGTCGATCCGGGTGACAGTGGCGTCGGTGCGCACCACCACGCCCAGGTCCAGGCAGCGCGACAGCAGCGCGTCGGCCAGCGTGCCCAGCCCGCCGCGCAGGTACCAGCCGCCGTACGCCAGCTCGGCGTAGGGGACGGCGACGAGCGCGGCCGGGGCGCGGCGCGGGTCGGCGCCGGTGTACGTGGCGTACCGGTCCAGCAGCATCCGCATCCGCGGGTCGGACAGGTGGCGGCGGCCCAGCCCGCGCAGGCTGCGGCCGGGGCCGATGGCGGCCAGGTCGCCCAGCCGCCACGCCAGCGCCGCCAGGTCGCGGGGCGAGTCGACGGTACGGCGCAGGATGTCCCGGTGCGAGGCCGCCCACACCCGGTCGGCGCGGCGCCACAACCCGCGCCAGTCGGCGGCGGACCGGTCGCCGAACGCGGCGCCGATCCGGGCGGCGAACTCGTCCGGGTCGGCGCAGGAGTCGAGCACGGGCCCGCCGCCGGGGAAGACGTGCCGCACGATCGGGTCCAGCGGGACCAGGTCGAGGTATTCGTCGAGTTTCGCCCCGGTCGCCTCGAACAGGTCGTGGAAGACCTGCGGCAGGGTGAACAGGCTCGGGCCGGTGTCGAAGTGCCACACCCCCTCCGGGGTGTGGTGGGCGTACCGGCCGAGCTTGCCCCCGACCGTGCCGGCCCGTTCGAGGACGGTGACCTCGTGCCCGGTGACCGCGAGCCGGGCGGCGGTGGCGAGCCCGCCCACCCCGGCGCCGATGACCACGATGCGCGCCATGGCGTGCCCCTCCTAGGTGACCGGGCGACCCCGCCAGGTGAGCCGGCGTCGCTTCCGCAGATGGTACGACCGGACGGTCAGCCAACCGAGGACCACGACCGACACGGGGTGGCCCAGCGCGTCGGGCCACGCCCGTCCGCCGGTGGCGCGGGCGCTGACCACCCGCCCGGCGACACCGGCCAGGTAGACCAGGAACGCCACGGCGGCCACCGCCGGCGCGCCGGCGAGCAGCGCCCCGACGGCCAGCAGCGGCGGCGCGACGTAGAGCGCGAACAGCAGCGCCAGCACGGCCGCCGCGGCGGTGGGGTGCCCGAACGTCGCCCACAGCGACTTGGTGTAGCCGTCGCGCAGCTGCGGCCAGGTGTCGTACATCCGGCAGGACGCCAGCCGGGACCCGTCGGCCAGCGCGATCCGCCCGCCGGCCCGCTTCACCGCCCGGGCCAGCTCGATGTCCTCCAGCACCCTGTCGGCCACCGCCGCGTGCCCGCCGGCCCGCAGGTAGCCGGCCCGGTCCACGACCAGGAACTGCCCGCCCGCCGCGGCCAGCGAGGGCCGCCGCGAGCGTTCCATCGCGCGCAGCGGCAGGAACGTCAGCCACAACCACTGCAGCAACGGCTGCACCAGCCGGTCGGCCGCCGTCCGCACCACGATCCGGGGGTACGGCGACAGCAGCGCCGCGTCCGCCGCGCGCAACTCGGTCACCGCCGCCGCCACCGCGTACGGGGTGAGCACCACGTCGGCGTCGACGAAGGCCAGCACTGTCGGTTCCGGGCCGGTGCGGGTGGCGAGCTGCCAGCAGGCGTGCGGCTTGCCCAGCCAGCCGGGCGGCGGGGCGACGCCGGTGAGCAGCGTGACGCGGGGATCGTCACCGGCCACCGCGCGGACCACGTCGGCGGTGCCGTCGGTGGATCCGTCGTCGAGCACCACGATCCGCAGGTCCGGCACGCCGCGCTGGGCCAGCAGCGCACGCAGGCAGGGGGTGACCCGCTCGGCCTCGTCGCGCAACGGCAGCAGCACCGCCACCGGCTCGGTCAACTCGGCCGGGCCGGCGGTGGGGCGGCGCAGCCAGGCGTACGCGTTGACGAGCGTGTGCCCGGTGAGCGCGGCGACCGCCACGGCCAGCGCGAGGGTGGGGATCATGCCGGGGCGTCGACGCGCGGTGCCGGTTCCGGCGCGGCGGCCCGGTCCCGGCGGGCCCGCCACAGCGTCACCGCCAGCGGCACCGCCGCCACCGCCATCCCGGCCGCGCCCCACAGCGCCGACGCGGGCAGCCGCAGGAACACCGCGTGCGCCAGCACGCTGGAGGCGTACGTCCAGAGGTAGAGCGCGAACATCGGGGCGTCCCGGCCGTCGACCCGGTCCACCGACGGCCCGGCGAGCGGGCGCAGCGCGACTGCGAGCAGTACCGCGAAGCCCAGCCAGCCCAGGTAGTTGCTGACCGGGATGCCCGGTAGCCCGGGCAGCGCCGGGGTGGCGTCGAGCCAGGTCCAGTAGCCCTCGGCCACCATCTGCGGGTCGAGGAACAGGTCCCAGGCGGCCAGCCCCACCGCCGAGAGCGCGATCCGCGCGATGCGGGAGCGGACCAGCCGGACCGCGGTGAGCCAGGCCGGCCAGGCCATCCAGGTCCAGGCGAGCGGGATGATCAGCGGCACCCCGGCCAGCTTCGGGCCCAGTTCCCCGGAGTAGTCGTAGCTGCCGAACGGGAACCCGGTGGCCACGCCGATCGCCTCCACCGCGAACCCGCCGCCGGTGACGACCGCGACCAGCGCGGCGGCGACACGGACGCCCCGGGTGAGCAGCGCGTGGCCGACCGAGAGCAGCCAGCCGAGCACCACTGTGGCCACCGTGAGCCCGGCCCGGGTCGCGCCGCCGGTGAGCGGGTAGCAGATCTGGGCGAGCACCAACACGGCCAGCAGCGCCCAGGGCAGCCGGGCCCTCACTGTGCCGCCTTTCGTTCGCGACTGCGGGGCTCGCAGGCCCGGCTCACTCCTCGCGCTCACGGGGCCGCCTTTCGTTCGCGACTGCGGGGCTCGCAGGCCCGGCTCACTCCTCGCGCTCACGGGGCGTCCGGCGGGGGCAGCGGCAGGTCCCGGCCGAGCACGCCGAACGGCCGCTCGTCGCCGGGGAAGTGGAAGTGGCGCAGGACGTCGACGAAGCCGAACCGGCGGTACAGCCGCCAGGCCCGGGACTTCTCCTCGTCGGCCTCCGGTGTGGACAGCAGCGTGGTGTCGCCCTCGGCCACGGCGAGCAGCGCGCGCAACTGGCGGGCGCCCAGGCCGTGCCCCTGCGCGGGCGGGCGGACGTGCAGCTCCACCACCTCGAACGGGTGGGTCAGCCAGCGCTGCCGGGCCTGCGCGTCCAGCGCCCGGTGCACCTGGTCGTGCCACCACTGCCCGGTGGCGCCCCGGTAGCCGTACCCGAAACCGGCCAGGTGGCCCTCGCTGGTCAGGCTGGCGACGGCGCGGAAGCCGGGCCGTCGTACGTGGGTGGCGATGTAGCCGCGGCGGGCCTCCAGCAGGTCGGGCCGGTAACCCATCGCCTCGCCGTAGACGGCCACCACGTCGTCCAGCCGCCGGACCAGGTCGTCCGGCGTCCACCGCACCAGCCTCATGCGTACCCTCTCGCTGTCTCCGGGCCGCCCTCGGCGGCCCAGCCGAGCACCGTACGGTCGCCGACCACGTCGCCCACCGCGAACCGCGCGAACAGTTCCTCCGCGTACCAGCCCTCGGTGGGGGTGCGGGTGATCGCGGCGCGGTGCTCCGGGGAACGGTACGCGAACGCGACCAGGTCCGCCGGGTCGCGCCACACGCTCACAGTGCCCTGCCAGCCCAGCGGCGCCTCGCCGACGCCGAACCGGGCGAGCAGGCCGGGCGCGGTGTGCAGGGCGGCGGCGACCGGCGGGATCGCCCGCCAGAACGTGGCCGCCCGGCGGGCCCGCAGCCGGGCCCGGGTCAGCGCCAGCACCGGCCCGGTGACCCGCCCGCCCGAGGGCGCGCCGAACGGCTCCCGGCCGGACCACTGGCCGCGGCTGGTCAGCGGGCGCAGGTCCACCCGTACCGCGGCGCGGGCGATCCGGGCCCAGGAGCGGGCGACCGGGGAGGCGTCGAAGCCGGCCGCGTCGGCGGGGGAGTCCCACACGACGAGCGCGGCCCACCGGGTCAGGTCGGCGTCGGCGGGGCCGAAGCCGGTGCCGGTCCCGGTGCCGAGCAGCTTGGCGAAGCGGACGCCGGGCAGCCGGCGCAGCCGTGCCGGGTGGGTGGCCATCCGGGTCAGCACACCGGGTACGGCCCGCCGGGGCACACGCCACACGTGCAGCGTGACGAGTCCGGGGTTCACGCCACCTCGGCCGGGGTGCCGGCGGTGATCCGCAGCAGTTCCGCGTACGTGGTGGGGAACACCGCCCGGGGCACGCCGCCGGCCGCCCACACCTCGTCGTACCCGGCCAGGGCGGTGTCGACGACGGTGCGCAGCGGCGCGGGGTGGCCGACCGGGGCGACGCCGCCGATCACCTGCCCGGTGTGCCGCTTGACGAACTCGGGGCTGGCCCGGCGCAGGTGGGTCACGCCCAGCGTGGCGGCCAGCCCGGCGGTGTCCACCCGGTGCGCGCCGGAGGTGAGCACCAGCAGCGGCGCGTCGTCCGCGTCGAAGATCAAGGAGTTCGCGATGGCGCCGACGGCGACGCCGAGCGCCTCGGCCGCCGCGGCCGCGGTGTGCACCGCCTCGGGCAGCAGTCGGACGAGGCTGGCCTCGCCCGATCCGTTCCGCGCGCCCGCGTCGTCGAGCGCGCGCTGCACCGCCTGCACGTTCGGGTGTGGCTGCATGCACCCATTCTTCCCCCACCCCGGTACGCCCCCGCCGGGGGCCGTCGCCCTCCCGTGCGTCCCCGGCGCGTCACACGTTGCGTTTTCGTCGGGGGGGAGGTGTACTGTCAGGGTAGTTAGAACGAGTGTTCGATTCGGTTTGAAAGGCAAGCGGTTCAGCTCCCCGGCTGGCCCGGCCCGTCCGAGCCGGTCGCACACTCGTCGAACGCTCCGGAAGCGGTGTTTCGCGGCACCGGCTTCCGGGAGGTGCGGCACCGCGGGCCGCACCGGGTCTCGGACAGTCGCGAGTCCGGGCCCGTCAGGCAGGTCGTCGCCCGCCGCCCACGACCCCCGGGCGGCGGGCGACGGACCCGCCGGCACGCCGGCCGGGTGTGGGTGTGGGGAAGCGTCCACATCCGGCCGGCCGCCACCAAGGTGCGTCTTCCTCCGCACCGACCGCTCCGGGCGACCGGGCGACGTTCCCCGTCGCACGACCGCCCGCCCCGGCCACACGCGGAGGAGAGACCCATGCCGACCAGTCCGGCCCAGGCGCCCACGGTGCCCGCGCACGTGCTGCCGCACCGCACCCCCGCCCAGTTGCTCGCGGTGGCCCGCGACGGGCTGGCCGAGGCCGCACGCACCCGTCCCGACGGCCTCCGGTACGCCGCCGCCCACCTCGCGGCGCTGCGCGCCGCCGCCGCCGTGCTCGCCGCCCGGGCCCGCCCCGCGCCCACCAAGCGGCACCGGATCACCAGCGTCTGGGTGCTGCTCGCCACCGTCGCCCCCGAGCTGGACGAGTGGGCCGCCTACTTCGCCGCCGGCGCGAGCAAGCGGGCCGCCGCCGAGGCCGGCATCCCCCGCGTGGTCACCGCCCGGGAGGCCGACGACCTGCTGCGCGCCGCCGAGGAGTTCGTGACGGTGGTGGAGACCGCGCTCGGCCTGGCCCACCAGCCGGCGCTCGACGGCCTGCCCCGCCCGCTGCGGCTCGGCGCCTCCGACTCCCCGCCCCGGCCCGGAGCAGCCGCCGCCTGATTCGTGGCGCCCGGCCACCACCGGCGGGACCCCGGGTGGCCGGGCGCCGCACCCACGGCACACGCGTGCCGCGCACGACACGATCCACAGCACCATCCACGGGTGAGGCCCGTGGCGAAACACGACGGGGGGTTGGTCCGATGGCGGGCCGCATGGTGGTCGGTTCCGCCGCCCTGGCCGATCTGGTCCGGCCGGCGAGCGCGCCCGACCCGGCCGGCGGCCACCGGGTGCTTCCCGTCCGGGCCGAGCTGACCGGGCTGCTGCCCAACCGCGGCCTGCGGCGCGGCAGCACCGTCGCGGTCGGCGCCGGCCAGCCCCGGCGCAGCGGCGCCACCTCGCTGATCCTCGCGCTGCTCGCCGAGGCGTCCCGGGCCGGCTCGTGGTGCGCCGTGGTCGGCGTACCCACGTTCGGGGCCGGCGCGGCGGCCGAGGCGGGCATCGCCCTGGACCGGCTGGCCCTGGTGCCCGACCCCGGGCCGGAGTGGCCCACAGTGGTCGCCGCGCTCATCGACGGGGTCGACGTGGTGGTCACAGCCGTGCCGGCCACCGTCTCCGCCTCGGTCGCCACCCGGCTGGCCGCCCGCGCCCGGCAGCGCGGAAGCGTGCTCGTCCCGTACGGCCGGTGGGACGGCGCGGACGTCACGCTCCAGGTGGTCCGGGGCGTCTGGCAGGGGCTCGGCCCCGGCCGCGGCCGGCTGCGCCGCCGCGAGGTGACCGTCTCGGCCCGGGGCCGGGGCGCCGCCGCCCGCCCCAAGGAGATCAAGGTGTGGCTGCCCGGCGACGAGCTGACCCGGGTGATCCCCGGCTCGGCCGGGCTCGGCGCACCGCCCGCCGCGCTGTCGCGCCGGCTGCGCGTGGTCGCCCCACCCGCCCGTACGCTCGCCGCGGCCGGTCCGGCGTGAGCGGCGCACCGCAGCGGACGCTGCTGCTCTGGTGCCCGGACTGGCCGGTCCTTGCCGCCGAGATCGTCGACGGGGTGCCCGCCACCGACCCGGTCGTGGTGCTGCACGCCAACCGGGTCATCGCCTGCTCCGAGCGGGCCCGCGCCGAGGGGATCCGGCGCGGACTGCGCCGCCGCGAGGCGCAGGGGCGCTGCCCGCACCTGACGGTGGTCGACCACGACCCCGGCCGGGACGTGCGCGCGTTCGAGCCGGTGGTGGCCGCCGTGGAGGAGGTGGTCGCCGGCGTCGAGGTGATCCGGCCCGGCGCCTGCGCCACAGCGGCCCGGGGGCCGAGCCGCTACCTCGGCGGCGAGGAGGCGGCGGCCGAGCGGATCGTGGAGCACGTCGCGCAGAGCTGCGCGGTGGAGAGTCAGGTCGGCATCGCCGACGGGGTGTTCGCGGCCGGGCTGGCCGCCCGGGAGGGGCGGATCGTGGCCCCCGGCGGCACCCGCGAGTTCCTGGCCGCCCGGCCGGTCGAGGCGCTCGGCCGGCCCGCCCTGG
Source organism: Micromonospora sp. C28ISP2-4 (assembly GCF_030519385.1). Lineage (NCBI taxonomy): Bacteria > Bacillati > Actinomycetota > Actinomycetes > Micromonosporales > Micromonosporaceae > Micromonospora > Micromonospora sp. C28ISP2-4. The sequence goes on from NZ_JAUMKG010000007.1 coordinate 216,150, forward strand.
CCGACCTGCTGCGCCGGCTCGGCGTCCGCACCCTCGGCGAGTTCGCGGCGCTGCCGGCCGGGGACGTGCTGGCCCGGTTCGGCTTCGACGGGGCGCTGGCGCACCGGCTCGCCGGCGGCCGGGACGACCGCCCGCTCGCGGTCCGGCAGCCACCCGCCGATCTCACAGTCACCGCCGACTACGACGAGCCGGTCGACCGGGTCGACGCCGCCGCGTTCGCCGCCCGCACGCTCGCCGAGCGGCTGCACGAGCGGCTGGCCGGGTACGGGCTGGCCTGCACCCGCCTCGGCATCGAGGCGGTCACCGCGCACGGCCAGGAGCTGCACCGGGTCTGGCGGCACGACGGCCTGCTCACCGCCGCGGCCATCGCCGACCGGGTCCGCTGGCAGCTCGACGGTTGGCTCTCCGGCAGCAACGGCCGGGGCGGGGCGCGTCCGGCCCGGCCCACCGCCGGGATCGTCCGGCTGCGACTGGTGCCCGACGGGGTGCTCGCCCAGGCGGGCCTGCAACCCGGGCTGTGGGGGGAGACCGGTGAGGAACGGGAGCGGGCGCACCGCGCGTTGAGCCGGGTACAGGGCATCCTCGGCCCCGAGGCGGTGGTCACCGCGGTGCTCGGCGGTGGGCGTTCCCCGGCCGACCAGGTGCGCCTCGTGCCGTGGGGCGACGAGCGGGTGCCCGCACGCCCGGGCCCGCCACCCCTGCCGCCTGCGGCAGCGCCCCCGGTCCCGGCGTCCCCGGCTCCGGCTCCGGTCGCGTCGCCGTCCCGAGCTCCGGCAGTGCCGTCGTCCCCGGCCGCGTCGCTCGTCCCGGCCGCCGGGTCCGCTCCGGGTGCCGCGTCCGCCTCGGTCGTCGTACCCGCTGGGGGTGGTTCGCGGCGGCGGGCCGGCCGGGGCCGGGCGGTGGCGGAGCCGCCGTGGCCGGGGCGGATTCCGCCACCGTCACCGGCCGTGGTGCTGACCACCCCGCTGCCCGCCGACGTGCGTGACGCCGCCGGGGAGCCGGTCGTGGTGAGCGCCCGGCTGGCGGTCAGCGCGGCGCCGGCCCGGCTGACAGTCGGCGACGGCCGCCCGGCCGAGATCACCGGCTGGGCCGGCCCGTGGCCGGTGGACGAACGCTGGTGGGCGCCGGCCGAGGCGCGCCGCCGGGCGCGGTTCCAGGTGTGCCTGGCCGACGGGGCCGCCCTGCTGCTCGCGGTCGAGAGCGGGCAGTGGCTGGTGGAGGCGATCTATGACTGAGCGCCGGGAAAGATCTTGGTACGAAAGCGCCCCTCGGGGGGCCGTTCCGTACCAAGATCTCGGGCGGCCGGGTGCGGGGCGAGGCGGGCGCCGGTGAGCTTCCACAACCCGAAGATGCCGTGGTCGAAGCTGGAGCAGGTGCTCTCCGGACGGGCCAAGGGCGAGCGGCACCTGCACGTGGTCGACCCGCTCGCGGTCGACGCCGACGGCGGCGACTCCCCGGCGTGGAGCCGCAAACGCCAGGAATACCGGCCGCCGGAGCTGGACCGCCCGGACGGCGTGGTGCCGTACGCGGAGCTGCACGCGCACTCCAACTTCAGCTTCCTCGACGGCGCCAGCCACCCGGAGGAACTGGCCGAGGAGGCGGCCCGGCTGGGGCTGACCGCGCTCGCCGTCACCGACCACGACGGCTTCTACGGCGTGGTGCGCTTCGCCGAGGCGGCCCGCGCGCTGCGGCTGCCGACGATCTTCGGCGCGGAGCTGTCCCTCGGGCTGCCCGGCCCGCAGAACGGCGAACCCGACCCGCTCGGCCGGCACCTGCTGGTGCTCGCGCACGGCCACGAGGGGTACGCGCGCCTGGCCGCCAGCATCTCCCGCGCCCAGCTGCGCGGCGGGGAGAAGGGCCGCCCGGTCTACGGCGAGCTGGAGGAGATCGCCGCGGAGCTGCGCGACCACGTGCTGGTGCTCACCGGCTGCCGGAAGGGGCACGTGCCCGCGGCGCTGCTCACCGAGGGCGTCGACGCGGCGGCCCGGGAGCTGGACCGGCTCACCGCGCTGTTCGGCGCGGAGACGGTGGCGGTGGAGCTGACCGACCACGGCCACCCGGTCGACGCCGACCGCAACGACGCGCTCGCCGAGCTGGCCGCCGCGGCCGGGCTGCCCACCGTGGCCACCAACAACGTGCACTACGCCACCCCCGGGCGGCGGCGGCTGGCCACCACAGTGGCGGCGGTGCGGGCCCGGCGCAGCCTCGACGAGATCGACGGCTGGCTGCCCGCCGCGGCCACCGCCCACCTGCGCAGCGGCGCGGAGATGGCGGCGCGGTTCGCCGCGTACCCGGGCGCGGTGGCGCGGGCCGCCGAATACGGCGCGGAACTCGCCTTCGACCTGCAGCTCGTGGCGCCGAAGCTGCCGGCGTACCCGGTGCCGCCCGGGCACACCGAGATGAGCTGGCTGCGCCGGCTGACCATGGACGGCGCCCGCGAGCGCTACGGCCCGCCCGAGGCGCACCCGGAGGCGTACGCGCAGCTGGAACACGAGCTGCGGATGATCGAGGACCTCGGGTTTCCCGGCTACTTCCTGGTGGTCTACGACATCGTCGCGTTCTGCCGCGCGCAGGACATCTACTGCCAGGGCCGGGGGTCGGCGGCCAACTCGGCGGTCTGCTACGCGCTGCGCATCACAAACGTGGACGCGGTCCGGCACCGGCTGCTGTTCGAACGGTTCCTCGCCCCGGAGCGCGACGGCCCGCCCGACATCGACGTGGACATCGAGTCCGACCGCCGGGAGGAGGTGATCCAGCACGTCTACGCCCGCTACGGCCGGGAGCACACCGCCCAGGTCGCCAACGTCATCTCGTACCGGCCCCGGTCGGCGGTGCGGGACGTGGCCAAGGCATTCGGTTTCTCGCCCGGCCAGCAGGACGCCTGGAGCAAGCAGATCGACAGGTGGGGCTCGGTCGCCGCGGTCGACGTGGCGGACATCCCGGAGCAGGTGGTCGCGTACGCCAACGAGCTGCAGACGTTCCCCCGGCACCTGGGCATCCACTCCGGCGGCATGGTGATCTGCGACCGGCCGGTGATCGAGGTGTGCCCGGTGGAGTGGGGCCGGATGCCCGGCCGCAGCGTGCTCCAGTGGGACAAGGACGACTGCGCCGCCGTCGGCCTGGTCAAGTTCGACCTGCTCGGCCTCGGCATGCTCTCGGCGCTGCACTACGGCTACGACCTGATCGGCTCCAGCCTCGACCTGGGCGACATGGACCTGGACGACCCCGAGGTCTACGACATGCTCTGCCGGGCCGACTCGGTGGGCGTGTTCCAGGTCGAGAGCCGCGCCCAGATGGCCACGCTGCCCCGGCTCAAGCCGCGCGAGTTCTACGACCTGGTGGTGGAGGTGGCGCTGATCCGGCCCGGCCCGATCCAGGGCGGCTCGGTGCACCCGTACATCAGGCGCAAGAACGGCCAGGAACCGGTCACGTACGCGCACCCGCTGATGCGCAACGCGCTGGAGAAGACGCTCGGCGTACCGCTGTTCCAGGAGCAGCTCATGCAGCTCGCCATCGACCTGGCCGGGTTCGATGCGGCCGGCGCCGACCAGCTGCGCCGGGCCATGGGGGCGAAGCGCTCGGTGGAGCGGATGGCGCAGATCGCCGACCGGCTCTACGCCGGGATGGCCGAGCGGGGCATCACCGGCGAGCTGGCCGACGACGTCTACCGCAAGCTCACCGCGTTCGCCAGCTACGGCTTCCCGGAGAGCCACGCGATGAGCTTCGCCTACCTGGTGTACGCCAGCTCGTGGCTCAAGCGCTACCACCCCGGTCCGTTCCTGGCCGCGCTGCTCAACGCCCAGCCGATGGGCTTCTACTCGCCGCAGACGCTCGCCGACGACGCCCGCCGGCACGGCGTGGAGGTACGCCGGCCGGACATCAACGCCAGCGGCGCCAAGGCGGTGCTGGAGTCCACGCCGCAGACCCGGTGGGGCAGCGTGCCGGGCGAGCCGCCGCACGCCTGGGGGCTGGGCGGCCCGGCGGTACGGCTCGGGCTGGGCAGCGTCCGTACCCTCGGCGAGGACGTGGCCGAGCGGATCGAGGCGGAACGCGCCGCGCACGGGCCGTACCGGGACATGCCGGACCTGGCCCGCCGCGTCGGTCTCACCGCCGCGCAGCTGGAGGCGCTGGCCACCGCCGACGCCTTCGCCTGTTTCGGGCTGACCCGGCGGCAGGCCCTCTGGGCCGCCGGCGCGGCGGCCCAGGACCGGCCCGGCCGGCTGCCCGGCACGGTGACCGGCGCGGACCCTCCCACCCTGCCCGGCATGGCTGCGGTGGACCGCCTGGTCGCCGACGTCTGGGCCACCGGCCTGTCCCCGGAGAGCCACCCGGCCCGGTTCATCCGGGACCGGCTCGACGAACTGGGCGCGGTGCCGATCGCCCGCCTCGGCCAGGTGCCGCCAGGGCAGCGGATCCGGGTCGGCGGGATCGTCACCCACCGGCAGCGCCCGGCGACCGCCGGCGGCGTCACGTTCCTCAACCTGGAGGACGAGACCGGGATGCTCAATGTCACTTGCTCCCCGGGGCTGTGGCAGAGATACCGTCGAATCGCCCGCACCAGTGGAGCACTTGTGGTGCGGGGCCGGCTGCAGCGGCACGAGGGCGTCACGAACCTCACCGCGGACCGGCTGGACGCGATCGAGCCCCCCGTCACACCGGCATCCAGGGATTTCCGTTGATGGAGTGATCCACATTACGGTTTCCGTGAGCCGGAGGCGGGAGACTCCCGACGCGGGTGGGCAGAGTGGCCCACCCGGGGTATGGGGGATGAACAAATGACCTTTCACCGCACGTACGCCGGTGGCGTAGCGAACGCCCGACGGACCCGCCTCGGCGCCGACTGGGCGCCCACCCACGAGGCCGAGCCGCGGGAATACCAGGTGACCGACGGCCCGGTGGCCAACAACCAGCGCTCCCGCGCCGAGGACGACCCCGCCGGCGGCGGCGAGTCCTGAACCCAGGCCGGGGGGTGACTAGGCTCGGCGCGTGGAGCAGATCCGAACCCTCACCCCCCGCACCGCCGTCATCTGGTCGGTGCTCCGGGCCGAGCTGGACCGGCGGGCCGGCGAACGACTCTCCGTGCTCGACGTCGGCGGCGGGACCGGCGGCTTCGCCGTCCCGCTCGCCGAGGCCGGTCACCGGGTCACAGTCGTCGATGCCAGCCCCGACGCGCTCGCCGCGCTGACCCGCCGGGCCGCCGAGGCCGGGGTCGCCGATCGGGTACGCGCGACGCAGGGCGACGCCGACGCGCTCACCGGGCTCGTCGAACCGGCCACCGTGGACCTGGTGCTCTGCCACTCGGTCCTCGAAGTGGTCGACGACCCGGAACCGGTGATGTCCGCGCTGGTCACCGCGCTGCGTCCGGCTGGTGCGGCGAGCGTGCTCGTCGCCGGCCGGGCCGCCGCCGTGTTCGGCCGGGCGATGAACGGGCAACTGGACGCCGCCTCCGCACTCGCCGCCGACCCGCACGGCACCACCGGCGGCCGGGACACGCTGCGCCGCCGCTACGACGCCGCCGACGCGACCGCGCTGCTCACCGCCGCCGGCCTCGCCGTGGAGGAGATCCACGGGGTACGGGTGCTCGCCGACCTGCTCCCGGCCGCCGTGGCCGACGGACAGCAGGCCGCCCTGGTGGAACTGGAGCGCGCGCTGGCCGCCCGGTCCCCGTACCGCGATCTCGCCGCCCAGCTGCACCTGTTCGCCCGCCGCCCGGCATGACCGGCCCGGCTCCCGGTCCGCTGGACCGGGTGGCGCCGCGCTACGACGGCGGCGCCCTGACCGACGTGCTGCCCAGCGCGCTGGCGCTGCTCGGCGTACCGGGCGCGGCCGACCGGCTCGGCCTGGCCCCGCGCCTGACCGGGGTACGCCGGATCGCGGTGCTGCTCGTCGACGGCCTCGGCTGGTACCAGATCCCCACCGCCGCCCCGTACGCACCGACGCTCGCCGGCCTGGCCGCCACCGCCGGCCGGCCGCTCACCACCGGCTTCCCGTCCACCACGCCGACCAGCCTGGTCAGCCTCGGCACCGGCACCCCGTCCGGCGCGCACGGCGTACTCGGCTTCACGGTCCGGGTGCCCGGCACCGGCCGGGTGCTCAACCACGTCGACTGGGCCGGCGACCCGGACCCGGCGAGCTGGCAGCCGGTGCCCACCTGGTACCAGCGGGCGCGTGCCGCCGGGGTCGCTGTGACAGTGGTCAGCCGTCCCGAGTTCGCCGGCAGCGGCCTGACCCTCGCCGCCAACCGGGGCGGCGACTACCGGGGCGCGGCAGGCGTCGACGCGCTCGCCGACCGGATGCTGGCGGCGCTGGCCGCCGGGGACGGGCCCGCACTCGTCTCCGGCTACCACCCCGACCTGGACCGGCACGGGCACCTCAGCGGCGTGGACTCCGCACCCTGGCGGACCGCTGCCGCCGACGTGGACACGCTGCTCGCCCGGCTGGTCGACGGGCTGCCGCCGGACGCCGCGCTGCTGGTCACCGCCGACCACGGCCAGCTCGACGTGCCTGCCGCGCACCGGATCGACCTGGACGCCGACCCCCGCCTGCGGGCCGGGGTGCGGGTGGTCGCAGGCGAGCCCCGGGTCCGCTACCTGCACGTCGAGCCGGGCGCCGAGGCCGACGTCGTGGCCGCCTGGACGGCGGTGCTGGGCCCGGCCGCGCACGTGCTGACCCGGGCCGAGGCGGTGGCGACCGGCTGGTTCGGGCCGGTGCCCGAGGCACACCTGACCCGGATCGGCGACGTCGTGGTGGTCTGCCGGGACACGTACGCGGTGGTCGCCACCCGCTCGGAGCCGCCGATGGCGTCGCGGCTGGTGGCGTACCACGGCGCGGACACCGCCGCCGAGATGACCATTCCGCTGCTGGTGGTCCGGGGCTGACTCCGGTTCGTCCGCGCCCCTGCGCCGGGGCCTTGGCTGGCCCGCCTCGTCCGGGGTCGGCGGGCGGTGGCTGCGGGCCTGGGCCTCGATCCGGCGCCACCGGTCGGCGGCGGGGCTGCGCCGGCTCGTCCGGGCCGTCGCCGTGGGCTGGGCGGTGGGGTTGTCGGACCGGCGGGCTAGCCTGCTGAACATGGGCCGTAGCCAGTCGTTGCCCCGAGGCGGTGACCCGCGCTTCGGGCCGGACGCCGACGACACCGGCTGCACCGTCCTGCACGTCGACATGGACGCGTTCTACGCCTCGGTGGAGGTCCGCCGCCGCCCCGAGCTGCGCGGCCGCCCGGTGGTGGTGGGCGGCGTCGGGCCGCGCGGCGTGGTCAGCTCCGCCAGCTACGAAGCCCGGCCGTACGGCGTCCGCAGCGCGATGCCCACCGCCCGGGCCCGGGCACTGTGCCCCGGCGCGATCTACCTCCCGCCCGACTTCGCCGCCTACACCGAGGCCTCGCGGGCGGTCATGCGGATCTTCCGGGACGTCACCCCGCTGGTCGAGCCGCTGTCGCTGGACGAGGCGTTCCTCGACGTGGCGGGCGCCCGCCGCCTGTTCGGCCGGCCCGCCGACATCGCCGCGCTGATCCGCCGCCGGGTCGCCGAGGAACAGCGACTGACCTGCTCGGTCGGGGTGGGGCCGAGCAAGTTCGTGGCCAAGCTCGGCTCCACCCGGGCCAAACCCGACGGCCTGCTGGTGGTCCCGGCCGACCGGGTGCTGGAGTTCCTGCACCCGCTACCGGTGTCCGCCCTGTGGGGGGTGGGGGAGCGCTCCGCGGACGCGCTGCGCCGCCTCGGCCTGCGTACCGTGCGCGACCTCGCCGAGGCGCCGGCCGGCCTGCTGCGCCGGGCGGTGGGCGAGGCGTCCGCCGCCCACCTGCACGAGCTGGCCTGGGGGCGTGACCCGCGCGCGGTCACACCCGAGCAGGTGGAGAAGTCGATCGGCGCGGAGGTCACGTTCGACACCGACGTGAGCGACCCGGACGAGATCCGGCGGTCCCTGCTCGCCCTCGCCGACAAGGCCGGCGCTCGGCTGCGGGCGGCCGGACAGGTGGGCCGTACCGTGTCGCTCAAGGTCCGCTTCGCCGACTTCCGGACGATCAGCCGCTCCCGCACGCTCGCCGTGCCCACCGACACCGCCCGGGAGATGTTCGACACGGCCTGGGCGCTGTGGGGTGCGCTGGCCCCGGCCGAGCCGGTTCGGCTGGTCGGTGTCCGGATGGAAGGTCTCGCCCCCGCGGGGGAGACCCCGCAGCAGCTCACCCTGGGTGCGCCCGAGCGCGGCTGGCGCGAGGCGGAGGCGGCGGCCGACGCCGCGGCTGCCCGATTCGGGCGGTCCGTCATAGGTCCGGCCAGTCTTCTCGGCCGTCGTGATACACGACAAGTCGAAAAACCGGCCCGGCCGTAGGTCGTCCCGCTTTCCGACGCGCGGGGGCCCTCGTAGACTTGCGGGTAAGCAGCCGGTTGGCTGCCACGGTCTGTCGGCCCGACCGGGCCGACCAACGTGACCGGGGAGGAGTGCCGTGCCGCTCTCGGAGCACGAGCAGCGGCTGTTCGAGCAGATCGAGCGGTCGCTTGCCGAGGACCCCAAGTTCGCCTCGGCCGTGCGCGCCAGCGACCCGCGTTTCCACGCGCGGCGTCGCGTGCTCGTCGCTGCCGGCGTGGTCGTCGCTGGTCTGGCCCTGTTGATCTACGGTGCCGTGATCAAGATTCCTGCGGTGGCCGTGGCGGGTTTCGTCGTCATGCTGGCCTCGTTGGGCTACGCGGTGCAGTCGCACCGCCGATCCCAGTCGCCCGACCTGCACGTGGTCGGCGGCACAACGAGCCGGCGTCGTCCCCGTGGCCGCAGTGGTGGTGGCCGTCGGGGCTCCTTCCTCGACCGGATGGAGGACCGCTGGCGGCAGCGCCCGGAGGGCCACCGCTGACCGCGTCCCGCCCCTGAACCGGGGCGGGAAACCGGCGGCGCCTCCGTAACAGGTCGGCGAGCGCCGCCGGGGCTCCGTGCCGCGGGTCGCCGGGGCACGCGGGCGAGGGCGCTCGTTCAGTCGTGCCCAAGATCGATTTACCGCGCCGCCGTTCGGCGCGAGCCGCGGTCCACCTCCCCAGCACACCGCCCGCAGCTGCCGGCCTGCTGAAGCATCATGGGTGCCCATCGAGATGGTGGACGTCGTGCCGCAGGTGCCCCGCCCGTGAGCATGTGCACCGCGCCCAGGTCGCGGCAGAGCCCCCCCGAGCCCCAGCGCCACGGCGAGCCTCCGCGCGAACCCACCCACCCTCCCCGCGCGATCTTGCACTTTCGGCCCGAGCAGTGCCCCGAATTGTCCCGTTCACCCGGGCACAAACTGCAAGATCGCCGGGGCGAGGTGGCCCAGCCCGTCCGATCACCCCATGCGTCGCCCGGCAGGCGGGATTCGCCGCGCGTATCGCGGGAGAGGTCGTCGATCTTGGAAGGAAAGCGCCCCTTACGCGGACCATTCGTACCAAGATCGCGCATCGGGCCGGGAGCGCACCGAGGCAGCGGCCCGGAAGCGGTGATCAAGGAGTTTGTGTCGTCAGCAGGGCTGGAACCGGACACAAACTCCTTGATCACCGCGAGAGGGCAGGAGGTGGATGGGTCAGCGGGCGGGGCGGTGGGCCAGGAGGCGGCGCGGGCTCCAGCGCGTCAACCGCTGCCGGACCTCACCACTCGTGGTCACCACCCGGGCCGACCGCTCGGCCAGACCGGTACGCCAGCGCTGCAGCACCGACGGGGGCAGCAGCGCGGCCAGCAGCCGGGTGCGGCGATCAGCCCCCGCCGCCAGCGCGCCCCGGACCGTGCGCAGCGCGGGCTGCAACTCCGCGTCGGTCAGCGGGTCACGGGCGTAGCGGGCTCGTTCCTCGGCGCGGCCGAGCAGGCGTACCCCGGTCGCGGCGTCCCCGCGCTCGGCGAGCGCCTCCCGCGCCAGCCGCTCGGCGGTGGCCCGTGGGGTCTCGGTGCGGTCCACCCGGACGTGGAAGTCCACGAGCGTGTCGAGCAGCTCGTCCCAGGCGGCGTGCGCGTCGGTGCGGGCCGCCTCGGCGTCCACGCCGACCACTACCTGCCGTGTCTCGCCGCGCTGGCCCGGCACCGGCAGCGCGGTGGCCACAGGCGCGACCGTCCGGACGCGCCGGCGGCGGCGCAGGGCGGAGCGGCGCAGTGCCGGTACGGCGAGCAGCGCCAGCAGCACCAGCGCACCGCCCAGCCACCACGGCCAGACCGGGCTCTCCTCGGCGGGCCCGCCCTGGTTCAGGGTCAGGCCCTGGTCGGTGTCCTTGTCCAGCCGGTCCGCCTCGTTCGGGCCGGCCGACGGGCCGGCCGCGTCGGGAGCGCTGGTGCTGCCGGTCGACGGGGTGGCCTCCTCGGGGGCGTCGATGTCCGGCGCCCACGCGGAGCGGACCGAACCCGTCACGGCCGCCGCCGGGGTCGCGTCGAACGGCACCCAGCCGATCCCGCTGAAGTTGACCTCGGTCCAGGCGTGCAGGTTGCGGTTGGTCAGCACGTACGTGCCGCCGTCGGCCTTGCTGCCGTTGGTGAAACCGACGGCGACCCGGGCCGGGATGCCGGCGGCCCGGACCAGCCAGGCCATCGCCGCGGCGTACTGCTGGCAGTAGCCGACCTTGGTGGCGAGGAAGTCGGTGATGTCCTCCCCGCTGCTGCCGTTGCGGGTGGACAGCGAGTAGGTGAAGCCGTTCTCCACGGAGAAGTAGTCGTAGATCGCCCGGACCTTGTCGTAGTCGTTCGACTTGCCCTTGACCAGCTCCGCGACCAGTTCCTCGACGGCCGGGACGGACGGCCGCTCGGTCTGCTGCCGCATCACCGGGCTGTCCGAGGGCAGCGACGGGGCCGCGCGCAGCGCCGCCGGGCTGAAGGTGGACCGGACGTAGTCGAACGAGTAGCTCTTGCCGCGGGCGTTGTCGCGGTTGGAGAAGACGACCTGCTGGTTCGGGTCGTACAGCCAGTTGCCGTTGAGGTCGTCGGTCTTGACCGGCTCGGCGTAGACCGGCATCAACGGCATGTTCAGGTTCTTCGTCACCTCGACGGTGGCGCGGTAGCGCTGCTGGTCGACGCCGCGCGGCGCGCGTTCCCCCGGGTCGGGCAGCGGGCGGGTGATCGGCCGCCCGGTGGGCACACGTGCCTGGAAGCCGCTGGGCCGCAGGTCGTCGACCACGCCCAGGCGCAGGTAGAACGGGGTCGTCTCGTTGGTGCTGACCTTGACCAGGTCGACTACCTCGCTCTGGTTGAGCTGGCCGCTGAGCGCCGCGAACAGGTCGACCCGGCCGGAGCTGCCGCCCTGACCCGGCCGTCCGTTGCCCTCGCCGGGCCCGGCGCCGACGGTGTTCAGCAGCCCGCCGGTCATCCCGGGCACTGCGAGCGGCAGCGCCACCGCCACGATCACGCCGACCACTGCGAGCCGCCGTCCGGCCGCCGCCAGCGGGGACGCCTCCCAGACGTCCACGTCGCGCCCCTCGCCGGTGAAGCGGCGGCCGAACCGGCGTACCCGGTCGACGTTGTCGGTGACCAGCAGCCAGAGGTAACCGGCGGCGCCCACCACGAACGGGGTGGCCGGGACGCTGTCCACGTACACCGCGACCGGCACCGAGTAGATGGCGAGCATCGGCAGGCCGGCCAGCGCGGGCCGGCGCAGACCGACCGCGAGCACGTCGACCACCACAGCGACCGCGCCGATGCCGAGCACCGCGAGGAACAGCAGGGAGTCGACGTCCGGCACCTTCACGCCGTACGAGCGCATGTCCTGCAACGACGTCTGGAGCAGGTCGCCGAAGTGCCCGAACGTGGCCGGTGTCGGCACGAACGCGAGCAGTTCGGTGCCGCCGGGGAAGACCCACGTCAGGCCCAGGGTCAGCCCGGCCAGCATGGCCAGCACCTGCCCCCACAGCGGCATCCGGCCCAGGCGGCTCAACGCGGCCGAGCCGGCCACCACGGCGACCACGACGGCGGCCTGGATCAGCCACGTCCAGCGTTCGAAGATCGCCGACAGCGGGGCCGCCGCCAGCAGCGTCGCCGCCGCGGCGACGAACCCGATGTTGCGGTGCGCGGTCACAGGACCATCCTTCCGGTCATCGCCGTCCGCCGGCCACCGTCTCGGCCATGGCCGCCCGCAGCGCGAAGCCCTGGGAGCCCCGCCCGGCCTGCGGCCACAGCATCGGCAGTCGGGTGCCGTGCTCCACCCCGATGACCCGCCAGCCGCTCTGCAGCAGCGCGAGCGCGGCGGCGCCGTGCGCCCGCTCCGCCTCGGTCCGGGCGTTCGGCGGGAGGTTGAGCCAGGTGTTGCTGTCGAGCAGGAACGCCACACAGGTGGCCCCGTTGCCACGCAGCCCGGCCAGCAGCTCCGCCTCGGCGCTGCCGAGCGTGCCGAGCAGCGCGATGATCAGACCGCCGTCGGCGCGCTGCCGGACCTGCTGCACCAGCGTGGTGATCTCGCCGCGCCGGTCCAGGTGCACGTCGGCGAGGTGGTCGAGCAGCAGTCCCTCACCGCCGGCCTCGGTGGCCCCGACGTCGGCGCCGTTGCCGGTGACCAGCCGCAGCTTGTAGCCGGCCTCGCGCAGGTGCACGGCGATGCTGGCGGCGGCCGAGACCGCCCACTCGAAGCTGGCCGTCGGGCCCTCGCCCCGGTGCCCGGCGGCGCGGGTGTCGAGCACCACCGTCGCGCGGCTCTCCCACGGCTGCTCCTCGCGCCGCACCATCAGCTCACCGGTGCGTGCGGTGGACTTCCAGTGCACCCGGCGCAGGTCGTCGCCCATCCGGTACTCCCGGGTGGCGGCGTCGTCCTCGCCGTGCACCGCCACCGAGCGGGCCCGGCTGTCGCCGCTGCCGGCGTACTCACCTGGTAGCCGCACCGCAGGCAGCGGGGTGACCTGCGGGATCACAGTGAGGTGGTCGGTGCTGGGGAACGACCGGGTCAGCTCGCACAGGCCGAACGGGTCGGTCAGCCGGATCACCAGCGGCCCCACCTCGTAGCGGCCGCGCACGTCCGCGCGGACCGTGTACGCCACGGAGCTGGCCTGGTGCGCGCCGAGCCGCTCCAGCACCACCCGGGGCCGGCTGCCCAGCGCGTACGGCAGGCGGTCCTCCAGCAGCAGCGTGCCGGTGGGCAGCCGGGACAGGTTCTGCAGCCGCAGCACCACCCGGGAGCTGGCCCCGACCGGCACCCGGTGCGGTTCCAGCGACCGGTTGCAGGCCAGCTTGTACCGGCTGCGCCCGACGTACGCGGCGGCCAGCAGCGGCAGCACGGCGAGCAGGACCGCCACCCGGAGCAGGTCCTTCTCGCCCAGGATGCCGGCGGAGATCGCCGCGGCCACCGCGGCCGCCAGGAAGGAGCGGCCGCGGGTGGTCAGCCCACGCAGGCCGTCACGCACGTCACGGCCTCCGCGGCTCGTACGGCCCGCGGCCGTTGTTGCCGCCGCCGGGCCGGGTGTCGTACGGCGACCGCTGCCGGTCGTGCGGGAGCGGCAGGCGGTGCACCAGCTCGGAGACGATCGCGTCGGTGGTACGCCGGGCGAGCTGGGCGTCGGCGGTCGGGATGATCCGGTGCGCCAGGACCGGCACCGCGAGCACCTGGAGGTCGTCCGGCAGGACGTAGTCGCGGCCCTCCAGGGCGGCCACCGCGCGGGCGGTGCGCAGCAGCTGGAGCGTGGCCCGCGGGGACGCGCCGAGCCGCAGGTCGGGGGCCTCCCGGGTGGCGGTGACCAGGTCGATCGCGTACTGCTTGACGGCGTCGGCGACGTGCACCTGCCGGACGTGGCCGATCAGCCGGCGCACGGTGGCCGCGTCGGAGACCGGCCGCAGCCCCGGCAGCGGGTCGGTGGCGCCGTGCCCGTCGAGCATGGCCAGCTCCGCGCGCGGGTCCGGGTAGCCCATGGCGATGCGGGCGGTGAACCGGTCCCGCTGTGCCTCGGGCAGCGGGTAGGTGCCCTCCATCTCGATCGGGTTCTGCGTCGCGATCACCATGAACGGCGTCTGCAACTGGTAGGTGACCCCGTCGACGGTGACCTGCCGCTCCTCCATGCACTCCAGCAGCGCCGACTGGGTCTTCGGCGAGGCCCGGTTGATCTCGTCGCCGACCACCAGGTTGGCGAAGACCGCGCCGGGGCGGAACTCGAAGTCGTGTGTCTCCTGGTTGTAGACGCTGACGCCGGTGACGTCGCTGGGAAGCAGGTCGGGGGTGAACTGGATCCGCCGGACCGAACAGTCGATGGAACGTGCCATCGCCTTGGCGAGCTTGGTCTTGCCGACACCCGGCACATCCTCGATGAGCAGATGACCCTCGGCCAGCAGCACCGCCAGGGCGAGCCGGACGGTGGCCGTCTTGCCCTCGATGACCTGCTCGATGTTGGCCACGATGGCCTCGCTGGCGGCGCGGAACTCGTCGTGCGGCAGCAGACCGCCCACCTCGTCCCAGGTCTGTTGTGTCACGGGCCTCCTCCTCGTCGCCTGGACGGCAGCTCTTTATAGAGCACCTGGACCCGCCGTTGGGTTCGCGACGCCGAGCCTCGTCTGCCGCAGAAATCTCATTGGTCTCTCAGGCTAACCATGTTTGTCGTTATCGCCGACTCCCGCAGGTGGTCGGTCGGTTACGCCCGGAATATTCGCCGGACCGGGGGACCGGCCGGCGAGGGCGGAACGCGCGCGCAGCCGACGCGGGGTGCGAGGTACACTGCCTGCATGGCCGGGTTCTTCCTGCTTCTTACCGAGCCGTGTTGATGCGCTGAACGCGCGACAGCACGGCCGCCCCTCCTGCGCGAGGGGCTTTTTTGTGCCCGCAGCAGACCGCCCACAATTTCTTTCGAATCGATCCGCGCCGAGGAGACGCCATGAGTGAGGCAGCCGCACCGGCGACCGACATCCCCCCGTTCCGGTACACCGCCGCCCTGGCCGACGAGATCGAGCACCGCTGGCAGGACACCTGGGCGCGGGAGGGCACCTTCCACGCGCCGAACCCGGCCGGTCCGCTGGCCGACCCGGGCCACCCGCGGGCGGGCGCCGAGAAGCTGTACGTGCTGGACATGTTCCCGTACCCGTCCGGCGCCGGCCTGCACGTCGGCCATCCGCTGGGCTACATCGGCACCGACTGCTACGCCCGCTACCAGCGGATGGCCGGGCGCAACGTGCTGCACGCGATGGGCTTCGACGCGTTCGGCCTGCCCGCCGAGCAGTACGCGGTGCAGACCGGCACCCATCCCCGGACCACCACCCTGGCGAACATCGAGCGGTACCGGGCGCAGCTGCGCCGGCTGGGTCTGGGCCACGACGAGCGGCGTTCGGTGGCGACCATCGACACCGACTTCTACCGCTGGACGCAGTGGATCTTCCTGCAGGTCTTCAACTCCTGGTACGACGCCGAGGCGAAGAAGGCCCGGCCGATCGCCGAGCTGATCGCCGAGTTCGAGGGCGGCACCCGCGCCACCCCGGACGGGCGTCCGTGGGCCGAGCTGTCCGTGGGGGAGCGGCGGCGCATCGTCGACGACCACCGGCTGGCGTACGTCTCGGAGGCGCCGGTGAACTGGTGCCCGGGCCTGGGCACAGTGCTGGCCAACGAGGAGGTCACCGCCGACGGCCGTTCCGAGCGCGGCAACTTCCCGGTCTTCAAGCGCAACCTGAAGCAGTGGATGATGCGGATCACCGCGTATGGGGACCGGCTGCTGGAGGACCTGGACACACTGGACTGGCCGGAGCCGATCAAGCTGCAGCAGCGCAACTGGATCGGCCGGTCGACCGGCGCGCACATCGACTTCCCGACCGACGCGGCCCCGGTACGGGTGTTCACGACCCGGCCGGACACCGTCTTCGGCGCCACCTACATGGTGCTGGCGCCCGAGCACGAACTGGTCGACGTGCTGACGCCGGCCGCCTGGCCGGAGGGGACGAAGGACGCCTGGACCGGTGGGCACGCGAGCCCGCGTGAGGCCGTCGAGGCGTACCGGAAGGCCGCCGCGGCCAAGACGGACATGGAGCGGCAGGCGGACAGCAAGGAGAAGACCGGCGTCTTCGTCGGCGCCTACGCCACCAACCCGGTGACCGGCGGGCAGATCCCCATCTTCATCGCCGACTACGTGCTGGCCGGGTACGGCACCGGCGCGATCATGGCCGTGCCCGCCCAGGACGAGCGGGACTGGGACTTCGCCGAGGTCTTCGAGCTGCCGATCGTGCGGACCGTGCAGCCGCCGGAGGGCTTCGACGGCAAGGCGTACACCGGTGACGGCCCGGCGATCAACAGCGCCGCGCCGGAGCGCGGCATCGACCTGGACGGCCTGGGCGTGGCCGACGCCAAGGCCCGGATCAACGAGTGGCTGGAGGCCAACGGGCACGGCGCCGGGGCGGTCACCTGGCGGCTGCGCGACTGGCTGTTCTCCCGGCAGCGCTACTGGGGCGAGCCGTTCCCGATCGTGTACGACGAGTCCGGCGCGCCGATCGCACTGCCCGAGTCGATGCTGCCGGTCGAGCTGCCCGAGGTGGAGGACTTCTCGCCGAAGACGTTCGACCCGGAGGACGCCGACAGCAACCCGGAGACCCCGCTGTCGCGGCGGCGCGACTGGGTCGAGGTCGAGCTGGACCTGGGCGACGGGCCCAAGCGCTACACCCGCGAGACCAACGTGATGCCGCAGTGGGCCGGCTCCTGCTGGTACGAGCTGCGCTACCTGGACCCGACCGACTCGCAGCGCTTCGCCGACCCGGAGAACGAGGCGTACTGGATGGGGCCGCGCCGCGACGGCGACTGCGGTGGCACCGACCTGTACGTCGGCGGCGCCGAGCACGCCGTGCTGCACCTGCTGTACGCCCGGTTCTGGCACAAGGTGCTGTACGACCTGGGCCACGTCTCGTCGTTCGAGCCGTTCCGCCGCCTGTTCAACCAGGGCATGATCCAGGCGTACGCGTTCGTCGACCCGCGCGGCGCCTACGTGCCCGCCGAGGAGGTCGTCGAGGTCGACGGCCGCTGGTTCCACGGCGAGACCGAGGTCCGGCGCGAGTACGGCAAGATGGGCAAGTCGCTGAAGAACGTCGTCACCCCGGACGACATGTGCGCGGCGTACGGCGCGGACACGTTCCGGGTGTACGAGATGTCGATGGGCCCGCTGGAGGTGTCCCGCCCGTGGGAGACCCGGGCCGTGGTCGGCTCGTACCGGTTCCTGCAGCGGGTCTGGCGCACCGTCGTCGACGAGCAGACCGGTGAGCTGCGGGTCACCGACGAGCCGGCCGACGAGGCGACCCGGCGGCTGCTGCACAAGGTGATCGACGGGGTCCGCGCCGACATGGACGGGATCCGGTTCAACACCGCCATCGCCAAGCTGATCGAGCTGACCAACGGCCTGACCCGGCTGGCGCGTACCCCGCGTGAGGTGGCCGAGCCGCTGGTGCTGATGGTCGCCCCGTTCGCCCCGCACATGGCCGAGGAGCTGTGGCGCAAGCTGGGCCACGACACCTCGCTGGCGTACGCGGACTTCCCGGTCGCCGACCCGGCCCTGCTGGTGGCCGAGTCGGTCACGTACCCGGTGCAGGTCAACGGGAAGGTCCGGGGCCGGGTCGAGGTGCCGGCCGACGCGACCGAGGAGACCGTCCGCGCGGCGGCGCTGGAGGCGGTCGCCGGCGCGCTGGCCGGCAAGGAGCCGCGCAAGGTGATCGTGGTGAAGGGCCGGATGGTCTCGGTCGTCGCCTGACCCGCCGGTGGGCGTGTCCACATCGGGGACACGCCCACCGGCCGGTCATGTCAGTTCGGCCGGGCGCCGCCGTTCGGCCCGCCACCAGCGGTGGATGATCAGCACGCTGGCGATCAGGCCGAGGCTCGCCGGCGCCGCCGCGTACCAGTTGATCGAACCGGGCGTGGTCACGGCCGCGCCGATCGCCGCGTAGCCGATGGCGGTGGGCGCGGAGGCGATCACGCTGCCGGCCAGGAACGGCAGCACCCGGGCGGCGGTCGTGCCGTAGCCGTAGCTGACCAACCCGAACCCGGCGATCGGCAGCAGCCGTACGGTGATCACGCCGAAGACGCTCTGCCGGGCGAACCAGCCGTCGAGGCGGGCCAGCCGGCCGCGTACCCGCTCGGCGACGAAGTCGCGGCCGAGCATCCGGCCCACCGTGAAGCCGATGGCCGCCGCTAGCAGTGCCGCGCCCAGCGCGTAGGCGGCGCCCTGCACCGGGCCGAAGATCGCGCCCGCGGCCAGCGTGACGAACGTCCGTGGCACCAGCGCCACCAGCAGCAGCGCGCCGCAGACCACAGCCGCGGGCGGGCCGTAGCCGCCGAGCGAGTCGGCGAGCCGGGGCAGGTCGGCCGGGTCCGGCCGGGGCACCACCAGCAGCGTCACGCCGAACCCGGCGAGCAGCACCAGGAGCAGCCCGAACCGTCGCGCCGAGGGCTGCCGCAGCAACCCGGCGAGCCGGCGGGCCACCGGTCGCCGCCCCGGCCGGGCGGCGTCGGTCACGGCCTCGGTGCGGCGGCCACCGCGGAGCGGCGCTCGGAGCGGAGGCGGTCGGCCCAGGTGTCGTCGAGCGGCGGGAGCTGGTGGATGCCGGTCGCCCAGCGCAGCAGCAGGTCCGCCAGGTCGGGGTTGCGCGCCAGCGCCGGGCCGTGCGAGTAGGTGCCGAGCAGCTTGCCCCGCCACGCGCCCTCGGTGGCACCGTCGTTGCCGACGCCGGTGGTGACCCGGGCCAGCGGGGACACGCCGGGGCCGAGGTGGGTGCGGCCGCCGTGGTTCTCGAACCCGGACAGGTGCGGGATGCCCAGCCGCGGGTCGACCTCGCCGGCCAGCTCGCCCACCGCCCGGGTGGGGCCGCGGTCGGAGGAGAGGTCGAGCAGCTCCAGGCCGGCGCACCGGGTGCCCTTGGCGAAGAAGGAGGTGCCGAGGAGCTGGTAGCCGGCGCAGACGCCGAACACCACCGAACCCTGGGCCACCGCCCGGTGCAGGCCGCCGTCGGCGATCAGACGCTGGGCGCCGAGCGCCTGCGGGCCGTCCTCGCCGCCGCCGATCAGGTAGATGTCGGCGGTGGCGGGCAGCCGCTGGTCGGAGCGGACCTCCAGCACCTCGACCGGCATGCCGCGCAGCTGGGCCCGGCGGGCCAGGATCAGCGCGTTGCCCCGGTCGCCGTACGTGGACAGCAGGTCGGGATAGATCCAGACGATGCGCAGGCTCTCAGTTGACACGGTCCAGCTCCGCTCGGATGTCCTGGAAGGCGGTGTAGTTGGCGATGACCTCCAGCCGGCCCGGCGGCACGGCGCGGACGGCCTCGTCGAAGCTGCGTACGTGCTGGAACGGCACGCCGTTTACCTCCAGCCGCACCGCCAGGTCGTACGCCCGGTCGCCGGTGATCAGCACCTGCCGGCCGGTCAGCGGGGAGAAGTCCACGTCGAACAGCCAGGAGGTGTCCAGCCCGTCGGGGTCGCGGGCGTTGATGGACAGCAGTGTCGGCGCGACGTCGGCCATGTCGAACGCCTCCAGCCAGCTCGCCGGGTTCTTCGCCAGCAGCAGCCGGATGTTGCGCCCGTCGCGGTCCACCTGGGCGTAGCGGCCGGCCACCGAGGTCACGGTGCCGAGCCGGGACACCGCGTCCACCGGGCGTACGCCGAACTCGGCGGCGACGGCCAGGGCGGTGGCCGCGTTGCCGAGGTTGACCTTGCCGGGGAGCTGGAGCTGGATCTTGTGCCAGGCCCCGGTGGGGTCGAGCACGCCGTCGTCCTCGACCGTCCAGTTCGGCTCGGGGCGGCGCAGCGGGCAGCCGGTGCACCACCACTGCTCGCCGGAGCGCTGGATGGTGGAGCCGCACTCGGGGCAGACCCAGGAGTCGTCGTGCCAGCGCTGCCCGGCGCTGAACCAGGTGACGTGCGGCGGCACGTGACCCTGGGCCGGGTCGGCCGGCGGGCAGGCCGCCCACACCACCATCGGGTCGTCGGCGTTGGCGACCACCCGTACGCGTGGGTGCCGGACCAGGGCGGCACGCCAGAGCTGCGCCATCATGGCGACCTCCTTGGCGCGGTCGAGCTGGTCGCGGGAGAGGTTGAGCAGCGCCACCACGTGCGGCTCGGTCGCCTCCAGCACCTGGGCGAGGTAGTGCTCGTCCACCTCCAGCACCGCGTACGGCGTGCTGCCGGCCTTCGCGAGCGCCGAGGTGTGGCCGGTGGGCATGTTCGCGCCGAAGGAGTTGGTGGCGACCCGGCCCAGCACGCCGACCGCGGCGGTGGTGAGCCGGGTGGTGGTGGTCTTGCCGTTGGTGCCGGACACCAGGGCGATGGCGCGCCCGGCCGAGAGATGGGCGAGCAGGTCCGGGTCGATCTTGAGGCCGATCCAGCCGCCGATCACGGAGCCGTCGCCACGACCCGCGGCCCGCGACAGCGCCGCGGCGGTGCGCGACACGGAGCTGGCCACCTTTGCCCGCAAGGGCATCTTCGCGTCCGTCACCCGAGCGAGGTTACCGGACCACCACCTCCGCCAGATCGCCGCCGACGGCGAACCGTTCGGCCGGGGAGGGCCCGGCGGACGGCCGGAGCGCGCGGGGCCGGACGGCGGCGGTCGATGTCGGGTAGCGGACGGTGTGGGGCGCGCCCCACCCCCTCCACTCCGCCCCACCCGCGTTGACGTGCGGTTTTGCGCGCGGAAACGCCACGCCACGCGGGCGATTCTGGTTGCAGGTGGAGGGAAGTGGAGTAGAGTGGGGCGCGATGGTGAGGCCGGGAGGGCCACACCGGCCCGGGGGGTCAGCGGCGCCGCGAACGCCGCTCAGGGCGAGGGGGTTGGGCCGATGTTCCTCGGCACCCACACTCCGCGCCTGGACGACAAAGGCCGGTTGATCCTTCCGGCGAAGTTCCGGGACGAACTGGCGGGGGGTGTCGTGATCACCAAAGGGCAGGAGCGCTGCCTCTACGTCTTCCCGATGCCCGAGTTCCAGCGGATCGCCGACCAGTTGCGCGCGCAGCCGATGACGAGCAAGGCGGCCCGGGCCTACAGCCGGGTCTTCTTCGCCAGCGCGCACGACGAGGTGCCGGACAAGCAGGGGCGGGTCACGATTCCCGGCCACCTGCGGTCGTACGCGGCACTGGACCGGGATCTGGTCGTGATCGGAGCGAGCACCCGGGTGGAGATCTGGGACAAGGCGGCCTGGGAGGCCTACCTCGCGGAGAGCGAAGACGACTTCGCCGACATCGAGGAGGGGGTGCTGCCCGGCGGTCTGTAGGGCGTGACGGCGCCCGACGTACTGCGAGATCTCCAGCCGCTTTCGAGTTCCTGGCACCCCTTCCCCGGTGCCAGGCGCACGATCCGACACGGAGGGCCGCGGCCTCCGGCGGGCGGGAGCGGATGGGGATCTGGCGGTATGGCGAGGCGTCGTGGCGACGACGGACACGTGACGGAACGGTTGGCGAACGGGGTGGGGGTCGAGATGGGGGAGCTACGCGGCACGCACGTGCCGGTGCTGCTCGAGCGGTGTCTCGAGCTGCTGGCCCCCGCACTGGGCCGGCCCGGTCGCACCGTCCACGTCGACGCCACGCTCGGCCTGGCCGGACACGCCGAGGCGGTGCTCTCGGCGCATCCGGACACGGTGCTGATCGGCCTGGACCGGGACACCGAGGCGCTCGCCCACGCGCGGGTCCGCCTGGCCCGGTTCGCCGACCGGATCCACCTGGAGCACGCCGTCTACGACGAGCTGCCCGAGGTGCTCGACCGGCTCGGTTACCCGGCGATCGACGGGGTGCTGTTCGACCTCGGCGTCTCGTCCCTGCAACTGGACGCGCCCGACCGCGGGTTCGCGTACGCGCAGGACGCGCCGCTGGACATGCGGATGGACCAGACCCGGGGGGTGACCGCCGAGGAGGTGGTCAACACCTACTCCCACCCGGACCTGGCCCGCCTGCTGCGGGTGTACGGCGAGGAGAAGTTCGCCGGGAAGATCGCCTCGGCGATCATCCGGGAACGGGAGCGCGCCCGGATCACGTCGTCGGCCCGGCTGGCCGAGCTGGTGCGGGACGCCATTCCGGCACCGGCCCGACGAACCGGTGGACACCCGGCAAAGAGAACGTTTCAGGCTTTACGGATCGAGGTAAACAGAGAACTGGCAGCGCTGGAGACGGCGCTGCCGGCTGCTCTGGACAAGCTCACAGTGGGCGGCCGCATGGTGGTCCTGTCCTACCACTCGCTGGAGGACCGGCTCACCAAGCAGGCGCTCGCCGACCGGGTCCGCAGTAAGGGCCCGGTCGACCTCCCGGTCGAGCTGCCCGGGTCCGGCCCGACGTTCCGGCTGTTGAGCCGGGGCGCCGAGCTGCCCGGGGAGGCGGAGGTGGCCGCGAACCCGCGTGCCGCCTCGGTGCGGCTGCGGGCCGCGGAACGGCTCGACCCGGAGGCGGCCCGGCAGGGGCGTACCGACCGCGAACGGTACCGCCGCCGGGTGAAGGCGATGCACCAACCGGGGACGGGGTCACCGGGGTCCGGCAAGGACCCCGCGTCGGCCCCGGGGGACGCGAACGGGACGGACGAGGAGGGGGAGGGGACATGAACGTCGAGAAGCGCGACGGCCGGGGAGCCGTCGGGCAGCGCGCACCGCGGTCGGGGGGCCGGACCGCGGCGCAGCGCACCACGCGAGACACGACGGCGACCGACCGCCGGGAGGCCACTCGCGCCCGGGGGGCGCGCGAGTTCCCGACGCAGGGCAGCGCCGCCCTGCGGCCGGCCGAGCGGACCCGGGTCACCGGCACGCCGGTGCCGCGCCTGCGGGTCGCCCCGCCGGCGCCGATCCGGGTGCCCCGGGCACCCTTCGTCGCACTGATCCTGGTGCTCGTCGTCGGTGGGGTGCTGGGCATCCTGGCCGTCAACACCAAGATCAACGAGAACGCCTTCAAGCTGGAGAAGCTCCAGCAGCAGCAGGCCAAGCTCGACGTGGACGAGCAGGAGCTGAAGAAGGAGATCGCCGAGCAGAAGGCGCCCGGCAACCTGACCGCGAACGCCCGCAAGCTGGGCCTGGTCGAGTCCGAGGACCCGGCCTACATCCGGCTGCCGGACGGGCAGACCATCGGGGTGCCGCACCCCGCCCAGGGCGCCCCGTCGGTCACCAGCCAGCAGGGCAACGGAGGCTGAGCGGTGCCGCCGAGATCGGAGGATCCGCGCCGGGACGCCACGGGCTCCCGGCGCGGATCGTCGCGGGGGTCGGAGCCGCGCGAGCCGGGTCTCGGCGGGATCTCCGACGCCCGGGCGTACACGCCGCGCGGGCGGACCGTGCGCGAGGGCGGCGGCGCCGAGCAACGGCGTACCCCCCGCAGCAACCGGTCCGGCGACCCGTTCCGGCCCGCGTTGCAGGTGCTCGACGGCGGCCGGGCCGGGCGCGCCGGCACGCGTGAGCCCGCGACCGACGGCGCCCGATCCGGCCGCCGGTCCACCGCCGCGGGCGGCCGGGCCGGCGTGGTGCGGACCGTCTCGTCCCGGCCGGTGCGGGAACCGTTCGACGACGACGAGGACGCGCCACCACCGCGCCGCCGGTCCCAGCCGCGCCGTCCGGCCGCGCAGCCCCGCCGGCCGGTACGCAAGCCGCGCCGGCCGCCGCGACTCGGCGACCCGCGGCGGCGGCTGCGGCTCGGCACCGTGCTGGCGCTGGCGTTGTTCGCCAGCATCGGCGTGCGGCTGGTCTACCTCCAGACCGTGGACACCCCGGCGTACGCCGACGGCGGCCTGCCCAACCGGCTCGCCGTGGTGGAGCTGCCCGCCCCGCGCGGCGCGATCCTCGACCGCGGCGGCGAGCCGCTGGCGCACAGCGTCGAGGCCCGGTACGTGTTCGCCGACCCGACCCGGGTCAAGGACCGGTTCGCCACCGCGCGCCTGCTCTCCCCGCTGCTCGGCGTGCCCGTGTCCGACCTGGCCGAGAAGATGCGCAAGCGCACCCTGCCCGGCACCGACACCCCGCTGCAGTTCGTCTACCTGGCCCGCGGCGTGGAGATCGCGACCGCCAAGCGGATCATGGCGCTCGACCTGGCCGGCATCAACGTGCACCGCGACGAGCGGCGCGAGGTGCCCGGCGGCGACCTGGCCGCCAACCTCATCGGCTTCGTCAGCCAGGACATGAACGGCCTGGAGGGGCTGGAGGCCAAGTACGACGACGTGCTGCGCGGGCAGGCCGGCAAGCGGACCTACGAGGTGGGCCTCGGTGACCTGGCCGCGCCCATCCCGGGCGGCTACAGCCGCACCACCCAGCCGCAGCCGGGCAGCTCGCTGAAGCTCACCGTCGACCGGGACCTCCAGTTCATGACGCAGCGGATCCTGGCGAAGCAGACGGCCAAGGTGAAGGGCAGCGTCGGCGCCGCGGTGATCATCGAGGTGCCGAGCGGCGAGGTGCTGGCGCAGGCCAGCCAGCCGACGTACGACGCGGCCAACCCCACCAAGGTCACCTCGCCGTCGGACCGCGACGACGCGGCCACCACGTTCGTGGTCGACCCCGGCTCGATCCACAAGGCGATCACCTACGGCGCGGCGCTCCAGGAGGGCGTGATCACGCCGGACACCGCGTTCCCGGTCGCCAACACGATCGAGCGGGGCGGCATCACGTTCCGCGACACCCATCCGGCCGACGGCCGCACCATGAGCATCCCCGGCATGCTCGCCTTCTCGTCCAACGTCGGCACCATCGAGATCGCCGAGAAGCTGGGCAAGGACCGGCTGTTCGACTACCAGAAGCGGTTCGGGCTGGGCCAGGCGACCGGTGAGGGCATGCCCGGCGAGGCCGCGGGCCGGCTGCTGCCGCCGGACCAGTGGAGCGGCTCGGCGTACGGGTCGGTGCCGATCGGGCACAGCGTGGACGCCACGCCGCTGCAGATGGCCGCCGCGTACGCCACCATCGCCAACAACGGCACGTACGTGCAGCCGCACCTGGTCAAGGAGACCATCGGCGCGGACGGTGAGCGCAGCCCCGCCGCGGCGCCCACCACCCGTTCGGTGCTCAGCCCGGCCAATGCGGCGGCACTGCGGCAGATGATGGAGGCGGTCACCACCGTCGACGGGCCGGACGGCCAGGGGACCGGCCTGGCCGCGGCCGTGCCCGGCTACCGGGTGGCCGGCAAGACCGGCACCGGCCTGCGCTACGACGGCGGCAAGCAGCAGCCCGGCGAGGTCGGCTCGTTCATCGGGATGGCCCCGGCGGAGAACCCCAGGTACGTGGTCGCGGTGTTCGTGTGGAGCCCCGGCGGCGGGGGCGGCGCGGTCGCCGCGCCCGCGTTCCGGGAGATGATGGGCTTCACTCTCCGTCACTACCGGGTGCCGCCTTCGCTCACCAACAAGTCCCCGAAGTTCGAGGTCTTTCCGCGCTGAGCGGGGGCGGCGGGACATCATCGGTGAGTGGCGACGAACCACCGGGGCGGCTGTGCGGTCGGAACCGGACGACCGGGTAGGGTCTGACGCCGTGCCCGGCAATCCACGTCCCACAACCGTGCGTCCCGTACGGCTCGGCGACCTCGCCGCCCGCGTGGGGGCGACCCCGCCGGAGGAGGCCGCCGAACTGGCCGTCACCGGCGTGACCCACGCCTCCCAGGAGGTACGCCCCGGCGACCTGTACGCCGCCCTGCCCGGCGCCCGGCGCCACGGCGCGGAGTTCGCCGCCGCCGCCGCCGAGGCGGGCGCGGTGGCCCTGCTGACCGACCCGGCCGGCGCGGCGCTCGCAGCCGGGACCGGCCTGCCCGCGCTCGTCGTCGACGACCCGCGCGACGCGCTCGGCGGGGTGGCCGCGACCGTCTACGGCGACCCGACCGCCGGACTCACAGTGATCGGGGTGACCGGCACCGCCGGCAAGACCTCCACCAGCTACCTGGTCGAGTCGGGGCTGCGGGCCGCCGGGCACGTCACCGGGCTGATCGGCACCGTGGAGACCCGCCTCGGCGACCTGGTGATCGACAGCGTCCGGACCACCCCGGAGGCCACCGACCTGCACGCCATGCTCGCGGTGGCCCGCGAGCACGGGGTGGACACCGTGGTCATGGAGGTGTCCAGCCACGCCCTCGCCATGGGCCGGGTCGGCGGCGTCCGGTTCGACGTCGGCGGCTACACCAACTTCGGCTCCGACCACCTCGACTTCCACGCCGACGAGGCGGACTACTTCGCGGCCAAGGCCAAGCTGTTCGACGGCCGCTGCCGGGTCGAGGTGCTCAACCACGACGACCCGGCGCTGCGCCCGCTGTACAAGCCGGGCACCGTCACCTACTCGGCGGCCGGCGACCCGGACGCGACCTGGTGGGCCGACGGCGTCGACGGGGAGGGCTACGCGCAGCGCTTCACGCTGCGCGGGCCGGACGGCCTGACGCTGCCCACCGGCGTGGCGCTGCCCGGCCGGCACAACGTCGCGAACGCGCTGCTGGCGGTCGCCCTGCTGGTCGCCGCCGGAGTGGACCCGGAGACGGCGGCGCGCGGCGTGGCCGCCTGCGGCGGCGTGCCCGGCCGGCTGCAACTCGTCAGCGGCGACGCCCCGGTACGCGGGGTGGTCGACTACGCGCACAAGGCGAACGCGATCGAGGCGGTGCTCACCGCGCTGCGCGACCTGACCGGCGGCCGGCTGATCTGTGTGCTGGGCGCCGGCGGCGACCGGGACCGGGGCAAGCGACCGGTGATGGGCGGCGTGGCCGCGCGCGGCGCCGACGTGGTGCTGGTGACCGACGACAACCCGCGGACCGAGGACCCGGCCGCGATCCGGGCCGAGGTGCTGGCCGGCGCGTACGCCGCCGCGACCCCGGCCCGTGTCATCGAGGTGCCCGGGCGGCGGGCGGCGATCGAGGAGGCGGTCCGGGTGGCCGAACCGGGTGACGTGGTGGCGGTGCTTGGTAAGGGCCAGGAACGCGGCCAGGAGATCGGCGGCGAGGTGCTGCCGTTCGACGACCGGGTGGAGCTGGCGGCGGCGCTGCGCGCTCGCTTCGGCGACCTGGTGGGTCAGCGGTGATCCCGCTGACGCTGGCCGAGGTGGCCGCCGCCGTCGACGGCCGGCTCACCGGCGCCGACCCGGACGCCCGGGTCACCGGCACCGTCGAGTTCGACTCCCGCAAGGTGAGCCCGGGCGGGCTGTTCGTCGCCTTCCCCGGCGAGCGGGTCGACGGCCACGACTACGCGGCCGGCGCGATCTCCGCCGGCGCGGTCGCGGTGCTCGGCACCCGGGAGGTGCCGGGCGTGCCGATGGTGCTCGTCGGCGACGCGCTCGACGCGATGGGCCGGCTGGCCCGCGCCGTGGTGGACCGGCTGCCCGGGCTGACGGTGATCGGACTGACCGGCTCGTCCGGCAAGACCACCACCAAGGACCTGATCGCCCAGGTCGCGGTGCGGCTCGGCCCGACGGTGGCGCCGCCCGGCTCGTTCAACAACGAGCTGGGGCACCCGTACACCGCGTTGCAGGCCACGCCGGAGACCCGCTACCTGGTGATGGAGAAGGGCGCCCGCGGCGTCGGGCACGTCCGCTACCTGTGCGAGGTCGTCCCGCCGCGGATCTCCGTGGTGCTGAACGTGGGCGTGGCGCACCTGGGCGAGTTCGGCTCGGTGGAGACCATCGCGCTCGCCAAGGGCGAGCTGGTCGAGGCGCTGCCCGAAGACGGGCTGGCGGTGCTCAACGCCGACGACCCGCGGGTCGACGCGATGGCGTCGCGTACCCGGGCCCGGGTGGTGCGCTACGGCGAGTCGGAGCGCGCCGACGTGCGCGCCGTGGACGTGACGCTCGACGGCCGGGGACGGCCCTCGTACACCCTGGTCACCCCGGAGGGCAGCGCGCCGGTACGGCTCGGGCTGACCGGCCGGCACCAGGTCTCCAACTCGCTCGCCGCCGCGGCTGTCGGCCGGGAGCTGGGCCTGCCGCTGCCCGACCTGGCGGCGGCGCTGAACGAGCTGGGCCTGGTCTCCACCCGCCGGATGGACGTCTTCGAGCGTCCCGACGGGGTGACCGTGATCGACGACTCGTACAACGCCAACCCGGCCTCCACCGGCGTGGCGCTGCGGGCGTTGGCCAGCATGCGCGGCGACGGGCGTACCGTCGCGGTGCTCGGCTACATGGCCGAGCTGGGTGACTTCGAACGGGAGGGGCATCAGCAGGTCGGCCGGCTCGCGGCCGAACTGGGAGTGGACCGGCTGCTCGTGGTGGGCGAGCCGGCGGCGCCGATCCACGAGGGCGCGACAGCGGTAGGTAACTGGGGAGGAGAGTCGGTGCTGCTCACCGATCAGGCGGCGGCCGTCGAGGTGCTGCGGAGCGAGCTGCGTCCGGGAGACGTGGTGCTGGTGAAGGGCTCCCGGTACCGGACCTGGGAGGTGGCCGACGCGCTGCGCGCGGACGCCCGGGAGGGTGCGACGGAGGGCGGCGCCGCATGAGGGCGGTCATCGTCGCCATCGGGGTCGCGTTCCTGATCTCGCTGTTCTGCACCCCGATCGCGATCAAGGTGTTCGCCCGGCTGAAGGCCGGCCAGCCGATCCGGTCGAACCTCGGGCTCGCCAGCAACGAGGGCAAGAAGGGCACGCCGACGATGGGCGGCGTGGTCTTCATCCTGGCCACGGTCATCGCGTACGTCGCCGGGCACCTTGCCCTGACCACGCTGCCGGACGCGCAGATCGCCCAGGTCGAACCGACCATCACGGCGCTGGTGCTGCTGGGGCTGATGGTGTTCTCCGGCGCGGTCGGCTTCATCGACGACTTCCTGAAGGTCCGCAAGCGGCACAGCGGCGGCCTCAACAAGCGGGGCAAGCTGGCCGGGCAGATCCTGGTCGGAGCCGTGTTCGGCGCGGTGGCCGTCTACTTCCCGTCGAGCATGACCGACGCCGGCGGCAACGCGACGAACACCGAGACGGTGGGCAGCACCACGCTGAGCTTCATCCGGGACATCCCGGCGCTGGAGATCGGCAAGATCGGCGCGGTGATCGTCATCATCATGGTGGTCATGGCGGCCACCAACGGCGTCAACCTCACCGACGGACTGGACGGCCTGGCCACCGGCGCCTCGGTGATGGTGCTCGCGGCGTACGCGCTGATCGCGTTCTGGCAGTACCGGCACTGGTGCGCCGACCCGAACTACACCGAGTCGTACTGCTACACGGTGCGCGACCCGCTGGAGATCGCGCTGATCGCCGGCGCGGCGGCCGGTGCCTGCGTGGGCTTCCTGTGGTGGAACACCTCCCCGGCGCGGATCTTCATGGGCGACACCGGCGCGCTCGGGCTGGGCGGCCTGATCGCCGGCATGGCCATGTCGACCCGGACGATCCTGCTGCTGCCGATCCTGGGCGGCCTGTTCGTGATCATCACGATGTCCGTGGTCATCCAGATCATCTCCTTCCGCACCACCGGCAAGCGCGTGTTCCGGATGTCGCCGTTGCAGCACCACTTCGAGCTGGCCGGGTGGAGCGAGGTCAACATCGTGGTCCGGTTCTGGATCATCGCCGGTATCGGCGTGGCCATCGCGCTGGGCCTGTTCTACAGCGAGTTCCTCGCCGCGGTGAGCTGACGCCCCGGGTGTAAGGAAGGGCCCCTTATTAACAGACGTCTGTTAATAAGGGGCCCTTCCTTCAGATCCGACACGCCGACCGGGCGGTTGCGCCACGGGCGGGCGGGTCGAGCGGCAATGATGGGCCTGTGGGGGAGGGACGAGACATCCAGGTGACCATCGACCCGCCGGCCCGCCGTGCCCCGGCTGCCACGCCTCCGGCCGACCCGCCCGGGGCGCGCTGGGATCCGGCCGGTGGGCTGGCCGCGCTGCGCGGCCTGCTGGCCCGGCCGCTGGCCTCGTACTACCTGCTGCTGTCCAGCGCCGGCCTGCTGCTGCTGATCGGCCTCACCATGGTCTTCTCCGCCACGAGCGTGAAGGACTTCGCCGAGGGCGGCGACGCCTCCGCGTCGCTGACCAAGCAGGCCGTGTTCGCGGTGATCGGCATCGGCGCGTTCTGGGCCTGCCAGCGGCTCCCCGCGCGCACGTTCCGGGCGGTGAGCCGCCCGGCGCTCGGCGTGGCGGTGGCGCTGCTGCTCACGCTCAACCTGTTCGTCGCCCTGAACTCGCTGTTCGGGGTGACGTCGATCGGGCCGCTGCGGGCCGAACTCCTCTCGCTCTCCCTGGGGCCGATCTCGCTGCAACCGGTCGAGGTGGCGAAGTTCGCGCTGGTGCTGTGGGCGGCGCACGTGCTGGCCCGCAAGGGCGCGGCGCTGGGCTGGTGGAAGGAACTGGCCACGCCGCTGTTCCCGGTGGTGGGCCTGCTGTTCGTGCTGGTCGGCTTCAACGACCTGGGCAGCATGCTCTGCCTGCTGGCGCTCGTGGTCGGGCTGCTCTGGGCGGCCGGCGTGCGGGGCCGGGTCTTCGCCGCGCTCTCCGCGATCGGCCTGGCCGGCATCGGCCTGCTGGTGGCCGCCGCCTCGCTCGGCGCCGGCTCCGGCTCCCGGGACGCGGACAACTACCGGCTCGGCCGCCTCACCATGTGGCTCGACCCGCCGGACCCGAAGACCTGCTTCGAGCAGAAGCTGGACTACTGCTACCAGCTCGTGCAGGCCCGCTACGCGATCGGCAACGGCGGCTGGTTCGGCGTCGGCCTCGGCCAGAGCTCGCTGAAGTGGAACTACCTGCCCGAGGCGCACAACGACTTCATCTTCGCCATCGTCGCCGAGGAACTGGGCGTGGTCGGCTGCACAGTGGTCCTGACGCTGTTCGCCGTGCTCGCGTACACCGGCATGCGGATCGCCCGCCGGGTCGAGGACCCGTTCCGCCGGCTCGCCGCCGCCGGCGTGACCGCCTGGCTGGTCGGCCAGGCCGTCATCAACATCGGTGGCGTCACCGGCCTGCTGCCGCTGACCGGCGTACCGCTGCCGTTCATCTCCGACGGCGGCAGCGCCCTGGTGGTGACGCTCGCCGCGATCGGCATGCTCGCCTCGTTCGCCCGCGCCGAGCCGGACGCGGCGCGAGCGCTGCATGCCCGTCCGCCCGCCCGATGGGTCCGACTAGTGTGGGCCCCGTTGCCGCCGCTTCCCGGCCGGCGCCGTAAGCCGGCGCCGCCCCCGGCCGACCGAGGGTCCGTGCCCCGGTCCCGGCAGCGGCGGCAGGACGACCAGGCCGCGCCCGAGCGCGCCCGGTCCGACCGGGCGCGCTCCGGCGCGGCGAGCGAGAGGAGACGCTGATGGGTCCGCTGCGTTCGGTGGTGCTCTGCGGAGGGGGTACGGGCGGGCACATCTACCCGCTGCTCGCCTTCGCCGACTGCCTGCGCCGACACGACCCGAGCGTCCGGATCACCTGTCTGGGCACACCGAAGGGGCTGGAGAACGAGCTGATCCCGCCAGCCGGCTACGACCTGCGGCAGATCCCGGCCTACCAGCTTCCCCGGTCGGTCAACATGAGCCTGGTGCGTACCCCGGACCGGATGTGGAAGGCGGCGCGCGCGGCGGGCAAGGTGATCGACGAGGTCCAGGCCGACGCCGTGGTCGGCTTCGGCGGGTACGTCTCGGTGCCCGGTTACCTGGCCGCGTGGCGGCGGGAGCTGCCCATCGTCATCCACGAGGTGAACGTGCCGCCGGGCGTGGCGAACCGGCTCGGCATGAAGTTCACCAAGAACGTCGCAGTGGGCTTCCCGCACCAGCCGGCCCAGGCCGAGGCGCTGCGCGACGCCCGCGTGGTGGGCGTGCCGCTGCGCCGGGGCATCGCCGGGCTGGACCGGGCCGCGCTGCGCGACGCCGCCCGCGCCCACTTCGGACTCCGTCCCGACCTGCCGGTGCTGTTCGTCGCCGGCGGCTCGCAGGGCGCCCGCTCGATCAACCTGGCCGTCTCCGGCGCGGCGAAGGAGCTGGCCCGCAACGGCGTGCAGGTGCTGCACGTCATCGGCGCCCGCAACGAGCCGGTCTCCGTGCCCACCGACCTGCCGGTGCCGTACGTCACGCTGCCGTACCTGTCCGAGATGGAGCTGGGTTACGCCGCGGCCGACCTGATGCTGGCCCGGGGCGGCGCGATGACCTGCGCCGAGGTGGCCGCGATCGGCCTGCCCACCGTCTACGTGCCCTACCCGCACAGCAACCAGGAGCAGAAGCGCAACGCGCTGCCGGTGGTGGAGGCGGGCGGCGGCCTGCTGGTCGACGACGCCGAGATGACCCCGGCCTGGGTGGAGCGGACGGTGATCCCGCTGATCCGGGACCCGCAGCGGTTGTACGCGATGAGCGCCGCCGCGGCCTCGTACGGCCGCCGGGACGGCGACGTGGCGTTGCTGAACTTCGTCTACGAGGCGGTGGCCCGCTGATGCGGCGCGCCGCGACGGGAAGGTACGTCTGATGAACACCGCGCAGTTCACGCCCGCCGGCACCATGACGGCGGAGGACCTGGGCCGGATCCACCTGATCGGGGTGGGCGGCGTCGGGATGGCCGGGCTGGCCCGGCTCTTCCTGACCCGGGGCCTGCCGGTCTCCGGCAGCGAGCTGCGGGAGTGGCCGTCGCTGGCCGGCCTGCGGGCGCTCGGCGGCACCATCCACTCCAGCCACGAGGCGTCCAACCTCGACGGGGTGGACACGGTCGTCTACTCCTCGGCCATCCCGCAGGACCACCTGGAGATGGTCGAGGCGCGCCGCCGGGGTCTGCGGGTGCTGCACCGCTCCGAGGCGCTGGCCGCCGCGATGACCGGCCGCCGCACGGTGGCGGTCGCC
Source organism: Micromonospora sp. C28ISP2-4 (assembly GCF_030519385.1). Taxonomy (NCBI): domain Bacteria; kingdom Bacillati; phylum Actinomycetota; class Actinomycetes; order Micromonosporales; family Micromonosporaceae; genus Micromonospora; species Micromonospora sp. C28ISP2-4. Next base: position 248,682 of record NZ_JAUMKG010000007.1, read on the forward strand.
GGCACCCACGGCAAGACGTCCACCACCTCGATGGTCACCATGGTGCTCCAGCAGGCCGGCACCGACCCGTCGTTCGTGATCGGCGGCGAGATCTCCGAGGTGGGTTCCGGCGCGCACCACGGCACCGGCGAGCACTTCGTGGTCGAGGCGGACGAGAGCGACCGCTCGTTCCTCATCTACCGGCCGTTCGTGTCGATCATCACGAACATCGAGGCGGACCACCTCAACACCTATGGCGACCTGGCCACCCTGGAGGCGGCGTTCGCCGAGTTCGCCCGGCTCACCGACCCGGCCGGCTTCGTGGTCACCTGCGCCGACGACGCGGGCGGGCGCCGGCTGGCCGAGACGCTGCGCGCCGAGGGCCGCCGGGTCTGGACGTACGGCGAGTCCGCCGACGCGGACCTGCGGATGAGCGAGGTCGTGTCCTCCGCGCACGGGGTGCGCTACCAGGCCGAGGTCGAGGGCCGGCCGCTCGGTGAGATCCGGCTGCCCGTACCGGGCCGGCACATGGCGCTCAACAGCGCCGCCGCGGTGCTCGCCGCGTACCTGCTGGAACTGCCGGTGGCCGCGGCGGAGGCCGCGCTCGGCGCGTTCCCGGGCGTGCGGCGCCGCTTCGAGCGCAAGGGCGCGGCGGACGGCGTGCTGGTCTACGACGAGTACGCCTACCACCCGACCTCGATGACGCTGGCGTTGCAGACGCTGCGTGAGGTGGCCGGCGACGGCCGGCTGATCGTGGTGTTCCAGCCGTACCGGCTCTACCGCACCCGCGACAACCAGGCGGAGATCGCCGCCGCGCTCGGCATCGCCGACGAGGTGGTGCTGCTGGAGGTCTTCGGCCCCGGCGAGACGCGCCGCCCCGGCGAGGGCTCGGCCGCGCTGATCCAGGAGGTGCCGCTGCCGGCCGAGCGCAAGGTTTTCGTCGAGGCGTGGGACGACGTGCCGGCCGAGGTGGCCCGGCGGGCGGGGACCGGCGACGTGGTGGTGACGATGGGCGCGCCGCCGATCTCGCTGATGGGTGACCAGTTGCTCGACGCCCTGCTCGCCCGCTCGGCCGGGGGCACGGGGCTCGGCGCCGGCGTCGACCCGGACGGCGCGGCGACCCCGGCCGGATGAGTCCCGGTCCGGCCCGCGGCCGTACCCCCGGACCGGACGGCGGCGGCGGGCGGCGCAGCCCGGCCCGGCGCTGGCAGCTCGTGCGGGCGAACACGGACGCCGTGCCGCCGTCGACCCGCCGGTTCATGGCCCGGGCCCGGCAGCGGCGGATGCGGGCCGCGCTGCCGTGGGCGGTCGCCGCCGCGGTGCTCGCCGTCGCGGGCCTGGTCGCGTGGACGGTGCTGGGCACCGGCCTGTTCGGCGTGCGCGAGGTACGGGTGGTCGGCGCGCGGCTGGTCACCCCGGTGCAGATCCGCGACGCCGCCGCGGTGCCGGACAACGCGCCGCTGGCCCGGGTGGACCTGGACGCGACCGCGCGCAAGGTCGGCACGCTGCCGCCGGTGGCCCGCGCCACCGTGGAGCGCCAGTGGCCGGACACGCTCGTGATCCGGGTGCAGGAGCGCACCCCGGTGGCGGCGGTGCCGCAGGGTGAGGGCTTCGTGGTCGTCGACGCCTCGGGCGTGGTGTTCCAGCGCCTGGACCGGGCGCCGGACGGGTTGCCGCTGGTCCAGGTGGCCCGGCCCGGTCCCGACGACCCGGGTACGCGGGCCGGGCTGGCGGTGCTCGCCGCGCTGGGGGAGAAGCTGCGCGCGGAGCTGGTCGCGGTGGACGTGGCCGGGCTGGCCCGGATCACGCTGGTGCTGCGCGGCGAGCGTCAGGTGTTCTGGGGCGACGCCTCCCGCGGCACCGACAAGTCCACCGTGGCGACCGCGTTGCTGAGCCGCAAGGCGGACCGGATCGACGTCAGCGCGCCGGACGTGGTCACGTTCGAGTGACCCACGGCTCAGCGAGCGGGCGATGTGTCCCCTGTCGCTCGGTCGGCGACACGCCGGAACGGGTCCTTGGCTCCTGGCGCGGCGGCGCATACGTTGCCCCGAAGAGATCAGTGGTTGACATAACTCTAAGCCTCTAGTAGAGGGTGAGGGTTCAGCCGTCGGAGGCCGCTGATCCGGCCAAGCCGTGTGGGGTCGGCCCATGCCAATCTCGAAGGGAAAGGACCGGAGATGACACCTCCGCACAACTACCTGGCGGTCATCAAGGTCGTCGGCATCGGGGGCGGCGGCGTAAACGCCGTCAACCGGATGATCGAGGTTGGGCTCAAGGGCGTCGAGTTCATCGCGATCAACACCGACGCGCAGGCGCTGCTGATGAGCGACGCCGACGTCAAGCTCGACGTGGGCCGGGAGCTGACCCGGGGACTGGGCGCGGGCGCCAACCCGGACGTCGGCAAGAACGCCGCCGAGGACCACCGCGACGAGATCGAAGAGGTCCTCAAGGGCGCCGACATGGTGTTCGTGACCTGCGGCGAGGGCGGCGGCACCGGCACCGGCGGCGCGCCGGTGGTGGCGAACATCGCCCGCAAGCTCGGCGCGCTCACCATCGGCGTGGTGACCCGGCCGTTCTCGTTCGAGGGCAAGCGCCGGCAGGTCCAGGCCGAGGCGGGCATCGAGGAGCTGCGCAACCAGTGCGACACGCTCATCGTGATCCCGAACGACCGGCTGCTCGCGCTCGGCGACCGCAACATCTCCATGATGGACGCGTTCCGCACCGCGGACCAGGTGCTCCTCTCCGGTGTCCAGGGCATCACCGACCTGATCACCACGCCGGGCCTGATCAACCTGGACTTCGCCGACGTGAAGAGCGTGATGAGCGGCGCCGGCAGCGCGCTCATGGGCATCGGCAGCGCCCGGGGCGAGAACCGCGCCGTCGAGGCGGCCGAGGCGGCCATCTCCAGCCCGCTGCTGGAGCAGAGCATGGACGGTGCGCGCGGCGTGCTGCTGTCCATCGCCGGCGGATCGGACCTCGGCCTGTTCGAGATCAACGACGCGGCGCAGCTGGTCACCGACGCGGCCCACCCGGACGCGAACATCATCTTCGGCGCGGTCATCGACGACGCGCTCGGCGACGAGGTGCGGGTCACGGTGATCGCGGCGGGCTTCGACGGGGGCGCGCCGGCGTACAAGGCGGTGGAGCCGCCGCGCAAGAGCAACCAGAACCCGCCGGCCCAGCCGAACGCGCCGGTGAGCCCGCCGGCCACCATGCCGGCGCCGCAGCAGCCGTCGCGCCGGGTGCTCTTCGACGACGTCGACGTGCCCGACTTCCTCAAGAACGGTTCCTGAGCGGCGCCGATGACGGAGTCACAGACGGCGGTGCGGCCCGAGCGGCGCGCCGAACTCGCGGCCGGCCTGGCCCGGGTCCGGGCCCGCATCGCCGACGCCTGTGCGGCGGCCGGCCGGCAGCGCGACGAGGTCACCCTGGTCGCGGTGACCAAGACCTACCCGGCGGCGGACGTGGTCGCGCTGGCCGGGCTCGGCGTGACCGACGTCGGGGAGAACCGCGACCAGGAGGCGGCGCCGAAGGCGGAGGCGGTGTCCGCCGCCGGGACCGCGCCGCGCTGGCACTTCATCGGCCAGTTGCAGCGCAACAAGGCCCGTTCGGTGGTCCGGTACGCCGACGTGGTCCAGTCGGTGGACAGCGTCCGGCTGGCCGCGGCGCTGGACGCCGCCGCCGGTGCGGTCCGGGACCGGCCGCTGGACGTGCTGGTGCAGGTGAGCATCGACGGCGACCGGGACCGGGGCGGGGCGCTGCCGGGCGCGGCCGATCCGCAGCGGGGGCTCGACCCGGTGGCCGCGGCGGTGGCCGGCGCCGACGGGCTGCGGCTGGCGGGTCTGATGGCGGTGGCGCCGCTGGGCTGGGAGCCGGACCGGGCGTTCGCCCGGCTGGCCGAGGTGGCGGCGCGGCTTCGGGCCGACCATCCGGGCGCGACGGTGCTGTCCGCCGGGATGAGCGGAGACCTGGAGAGCGCGATCGGGCACGGCGCGACACATGTCCGTGTCGGCAGCGCGTTGCTCGGAATGCGCCCTGCGCTGCGGTAGCCTCACCACGACGGAAGCAAATTACATCAGTGTTGTTCAGGACGGCGTTCCCGTAGCCGGGGGCCGTGACGGGCGGACCGCGAACCGCGCGTCAGGGGATTGCCGATCCGGTCCGGTGGGCATGATCGTCCACTCGTGATCAAGCGACACGGCACGGGGGCGCGTGCCGCACGGCGGACGGAAGGGCGCGGGGATGGGTGCACTGCGCAAGGCGGGGGTCTGGCTCGGTCTCGTCGAGGAGGACGACGAGCGGGCGTACGAGGACGGTGGCTACGACAAGGGTGGCTACCGGGACTCGTCGCGCTACCGGTCGAGCCGGTACGCCGAGGAGTTCGCCGACGAGGACGACGACGAGACCGAGGAGCCGCCGACGACGCGGAGCCGGCTCGGCGACCGGGGCCGGCTGTCCGAGCGCGCCTCCAGCCGCGCCGTCGACGCCGACCGGGCCGAGTCCGAGCGCCCGGAGCGGGCCGAGCGGTCCAGCGTGCGGTCGATCACCCGGTCCTCGGCCGGCGACACGTCGGGCGCCCTGAGCTACCACACCCGGGACAACCTCGCGCTCGCGCCGCAGGCCCAGCCCCGCGAGCGGGAGCGCGTGGCGCCGGAGGACGAGCAGCGCTACCAGATCACCACGCTGCACCCGACCACGTACCGCGAGGCGCGGACCATCGGCGAGCACTTCCGCGACGGCGTGCCGGTGATCATCAATCTCACCGAGATGGACGAGGCGGACGCCCGCCGGCTCGTCGACTTCGCCGCCGGGCTCGCGTTCGGTCTGCGCGGTACGATCGAGCGCGTGACCAACCGGGTGTTCCTGCTCTCACCGGCCAACGTCCAGGTCACCGCGGAGGACAAGGCCAAGATCGCTGAGGGCGGCTTCTTCAGCCTGAGCTGAGCCGCACGACCGAGGGACGTCGCCTGCCGTGTTGTCGATCCTGTTCCAGGTGCTCTACCTGCTGCTGTACATCTTCCTAATTGTCCTTTTGGCGCGATTTGTTCTTGGGGCGGTGCTGGCTTATGGTCGCCGCTGGCAACCGGGACGGGGAGCGTCGGCGGGACTGGAAGTCGTGTGGAGCGTCACTGATCCGCCCCTGCGAGCGTTGAGGCGTGTGATCCCACCACTGCGAATTGGTACCGTGAGCATCGACCTGGCCTCCCTTGTGCTCCTGGTTATCCTGTTCGTGCTGATGGAGTTCGTGTTTAGGCGCCTGATCTTCGCGTTTGCCTGACCAGAGCGCTTTCGCGGCCGCAACTGACCCGAGGAGTTTCGATGCCGCTGACCCCGGCCGACGTCCACAACGTCGCCTTCAAAAAGCCGCCGATCGGCAAGCGGGGGTATGACGAGGAGGAGGTCGACGCCTTCCTGGACGAGGTCGAGCGCGAGCTGGCCCGTCTGATCGAGGAGAACAACGAGCTGCGCGCCCAGGTGGAGCGCGGCGGTCGGGGTGGCGCTCCCGCCGGCCCCGGCGGTGACGCCCGCCTCGCGGCGGAGCTCAACGACGTCAAGGCTCAGCTCGACCGCGTGCAGCGCGACAAGGCAGCCGCCGAGCAGGCGGCCCGCGCGATGCAGGCCGAGCTGGAGCAGGTCCGCGCGCAGGGCGGCCCGGCCGGCGTGACCGGTGACGGCGAGCAGCAGGCGCTGCGGGTGCTCATGATGGCCCAGCGGACCGCCGACGACCACGTCTCCGACGCCCGTCGCGAGGCCGACCAGCTGCTCTCCGAGGCCCGTTCCAAGGCCGAGGAGGTCACCCGCGAGGCCCGCGCCAAGGCCGACGCCCTGGAGCGGGACGCCCGCCAGCGGCACCAGGAGGCCATGGGCGGCCTGGACGCCAAGCGCACCGCGCTGCAGAAGCACATCGAGGAGCTCAAGCAGTTCGAGCGTGAGTACCGCACCCGCCTCAAGGCGTACCTGGAGAGCCAGCTGCGTGATCTCGACGGTCGCGGCCAGGGTCTCGAGGTGGAGATGAACCGCACCGAGGGCAACCGTGCCACCGGCAGCAACGGTCTCGCCGCGGCCGGCCTCGCCGGCTCCTACGGCGGGGGCCGCTCGGGCTCGCTCGAGTCCGGCCGCTGATCCCGCGTCGGTGGCCGGCCCCGTGACGGCCACCGACCGCCCAGACCGACACGACGCGGCCGGGGGTGAGCCGTGGTAGCCGCCAGCATCCTGCTCATCCTCGTCGCGGTCGTGCTGCTGATCGCCGGCCTCGCCGGCGGATCCAGCCTTCTGCTCATCGTCTCGATCGCGGCCAGCCTGCTGTCCGCCGTCGCCTTCGTCGCGTTCGCCCGCCAGGCCGCCGCGACGCGGGCCGCGGCCGGCCGGGAGACCGGGCCGCGCATGCGGACCGCGCACACCGTCCCGTCCCCGGACGAACCGGTGAGCCCGGTCCCGCACCACAGGTCCACCGTCGGCGCCGGCGGATCCGGGTGGCGGCAACCGCCCGGGTCGCCGGTGACCGAGCCGGACGACGCCCCGCCGCCGGCCGCGTACTCGCCGCCGGCCGAGCCGTTCGACGCCGGGCCGTACGAGCCGGCCGCCGCGCGGCCGCACGCACCCGCGTCCGACGCCGAGCCCGTCGCCGCGCCGTACACCGCGCCGGATCCGGTGGTCCCGGACGCGGCGCCCTACTCGCCGCCCGGCCCGCGGATGCCGGAGACCGCGCGGCCCACCTCACCCGCACCGGGCGAGGCGTTCGACGGCGACCCGCCGTCCGAGTTCCTCTCCGCCGGTGAGGTCGCCCGGCTGGTCCGGCTGTCCGACGAGGTCCTGGTGGTCGACGGCCACCCCCGCTTCCACCTGCCCGACTGCCCGCACCTGGTGGGCCGGGAGGACGAACCGCTGCCCGTCGCCGAGGCGGTCGCGCTCGGCTTCACCCCGTGCGCGCACTGCGCCGCCGCCACCACCCTGCTCGCCGAGGCCCGGCCGCGCTGACCATGACGATCGCGGACGACACACTCACCGTCGCGGTGCGGGTGAAGCCCGGGGCGGCCCGCGCCCGGGTGGGCGGGCGGTTCGACGGGCCGTACGGTCCCGCGCTCGTCGTCGCGGTGCACGCGCCCGCTGTGGACGGCCGCGCCACCGAGGCGGCCCGGCGCGCGCTCGCCGACGCGCTCGGCGTCCGGCCGGCGACCGTGTCGCTGCGCTCCGGGGCGGCCAGCCGCGACAAGCTGTTCCTGGTCGAGCGGCCGCACGACGGGCTGTCCGAGGTGCTGCGCCGGCTGCGCGACGGCAGCACGGCGTGAGGTCCGGTCGGGCCGGCCGGCGATGACCCCGGGGCTCGACGTCGCGCTGCTCGTGGGCGCCGCCGTGCTGCTTGTCGCGGTGGGCGCGGTGCGGTTCTCCACCCGGCTCGGCGTACCGAGTCTGCTGGTCTACCTGGCGCTCGGCGTGCTGCTCGGCGAGGCCGGCCTGGGCATCCGGTTCGACGACGTCGAGCTGACCCGGGTGCTCGGCTTCTGCGCGCTCATCGTGATCATCGCGGAGGGCGGCCTGACCGCGCGGTGGAGCACGTTGCGGCCGGTGCTGGGCCTGGCCGCGGCGCTGTCCACGGTCGGCGTCGTGGTCAGCATCGTGGTCGTCGGCGTGGTGGTGCACCTGCTGCTCGGCCTGGACTGGCGGCTGTCCCTGCTCTACGGCGCGGTGCTCTCCTCCACCGACGCCGCGGCCGTGTTCGCCACGCTGCGCCGGTTGCGCCTGCCGCCCCGGCTGGTGGCCGCGCTGGAGGCCGAGTCCGGGGTGAACGACGCCCCGGTCGTGCTGCTGGTGCTGCTGCTGTCCCGCGCCGGGGCCGGGGCCGCACACCCCTGGTGGTACGAGGTGCTGCTGCTCGGCTACGAGCTGAGCACCGGCGCGGCGGTCGGGGTCGCCGCCGGGCTGGCGGGCCGGTACGCGCTGCGCCGGGCCGCGCTGCCGTCGGCCGGCCTGTACCCGATCGCGGTGGTCGGCTTCACCGTGCTGGCGTACGCGGCCGGCTCGGTGCTGCACGCCTCGGGCTTCCTCGCCGTGTACGTCGCGGGCGTCCTGCTCGGCAACTCGCGGCTGCCGCACCGGCAGGCCATCCTCGGCTTCGCCGACGGGTTGGCCTGGCTGGCCCAGATCGGCCTGTTCGTGCTGCTCGGCCTGCTGGTCTCGCCGAGCCGGCTGGACGCGGCGGTGCTGCCGGCCGTGATCACCGGGCTGGCGCTGCTGCTGCTCGCCCGGCCGCTGTCGGTGGCGGTCTCCGCGTTGCCGTTCCGGGTGAACCTGCGCGAGCAGCTGTTCCTGTCCTGGGCCGGGCTGCGCGGCGCGGTGCCGGTCGTGCTGGCGACCATCCCGCTGTCGCTGCACGTGCCGGGGGCTGATCGCCTGTTCGACGCCGTCTTCGTCCTGGTGGTGATCTTCACGTTGCTCCAGGCCGGGACGCTGGCGCCGGCGGCCCGCCGGCTGGGTGTGACCGCGCCGGCCGAGGCGAGCGAGATCCTGCTGGAGACCGCCCCGCTGGAACGGATGCGCGCCGACCTGCTCCAGCTGGAGGTGCCGGCCGGTTCGCGGCTGGCCGGGGTGCACGTGGACGAGCTGCGGCTGCCGGTCGGCGCCGCGGTGACGCTCGTGCTGCGCGACGGCGCCGGTTTCGTGCCGGGCGCCGACACCCGGCTCAAGGTCGGGGACAGCCTGCTCATCGTCGCCACGGCCGGCGTCCGGGACGAGACCGAGCGGCGGCTGCGGGCGGTGAGCCGCCGGGGCCGGCTGGCGAGGTGGTTCGGGGAGTACGGCGAGGAGCCGGCCCGCTGATCTGCTACCGTTCCTTTTGCCCCGATTGATGGCAGTCCGGGGCGGATACGTGGGACGACGGTGCGGCACGTTGTCGGACGCCTGTACGTTCCGTATTCTTGCCAACCTCCGGAGTGCACGGCGGGCCCGCTCGCCGTGCACCCTTCCGTACGCGGACGACGCCGACGCCGGCGTCCCCGCCCATGCACCGCTGACCGCCGCTCCACGCGGCTGAGGGAGCTGACGATGGCGAAGCCAGCCGACACCAGGACCGCCGGTCGCAAACCGGTGGCGAAGGCCACCCGCAGCGCGGCGGAGACCGAGAAGATCCGGGCCGCCCTGGCGGCACGGCGGGACGAGCTCAACGCCGAGTACGATCAGACGCTGAGCGAGATCACCGAGCTGCAGCGCGAGCGGCTGACCGACTCGGCCGGGGACGACCAGGCCGACACGGGCACCAAGACGTTCGAGCGGGAGCAGGAGATCTCTCTCGCCAACAGCATCAAGGAACGGATCACGCAGGTCGAGCGCGCGCTGGAGCGCCTCGACGAGGGTGGCTACGGCTGGTGCGAGCGGTGCGGCAACCCGATCCCGGTGGAGCGGCTCGCCGCGTTCCCGTCGGCCACCCTCTGCGTGACGTGCAAGCAGCTGGAGGAGCGGCGCTGATCACCGCTCCCCGGCGGCCGTACGGCAGACGGTGACCACACCGTCGCGAACGTCGATGGGGAGCAGATGACCGCAGCACCGCCCGCCGGGGCCGGCACCACCGAGTCGGGCACCGGCGCGCCCCGCCGCAAGGCCGTCGGCCTGCTGCTCGGCGTGTCCCTGTTCTCGCTGCTGGCGGACCTCGGCACGAAGCAGCTCGCGCTCGCCGAGCTGACCGGCCGGGAGCCGGTGTCGCTGCTCGGCGGCGCGGTCTACCTCAGCCTCACCCGCAACAGCGGCGCGGCCTGGAGCATCGGCTCCGACCACACCTGGGTCTTCCCGATCATCACGTTCGTGGTGATCGGGTGGATCACCTGGATGGCGCTTCGGCTGCGCTCGCTGCCGTGGGCGGTTTCGCTGGGCCTGGTGCTGGGCGGCGCGCTCGGGAACCTGATCGACCGGATCTTCCGCGCGCCCGGGCACTTCGTCGGCCACGTGGTCGACATGATCAGCCTGTTCGACCCGTACGGCCAGGTCTGGCCGGTGTTCAACCTGGCCGACAGCTCGCTGGTGTGCGGCGTGGTGCTCGCGGTCTTCCTGGAGTTGACCGGCCGGCAGCGCGACGGCTCCCGGCTGCGCGACGAGAAGCGCGACGACGCCGCCGCCCCGGCCGAGCAGCGGGAGAGCGCGTGACCTCCGCATTCGCCGCCGGCGGCGACACCCGTTCCCTGCCCGTGCCCGACGGCCTCGACGGCATGCGCCTGGACCAGGCCGTGTCCCGCCTGTTCGGGCTCTCCCGCACCGCCGCCGCCGGCCTGATCGACGCCGGCGACGCGCTCGTCGACGGCGTGGCCCGGCCCAACTCGCACAAGGTCAAGGCGGGTTCGTGGCTGGAGGTCACGTTGCCCGCGCCGGCCGCGCCGCCGACTGTGGTGCCGCAGGCGGTGCCCGGTCTGACCGTGGTGTACGCCGACGACGACATCGTGGTGGTCGACAAGCCGGTCGGGGTGGCGGCGCACCCGAGCCCGGGCTGGACCGGCCCGACGGTGATCGGCGGGCTGGCCGGCATCGGTCACCGGATCTCCACCAGCGGCGCCGCCGAGCGGCAGGGTGTGGTGCACCGGCTCGACGTGGGCACCACCGGGATCATGGCGGTGGCCAAGAGCGAGCGCGCTTACACCGCGCTGAAGCGGGCGTTCAAGTACCGCGAGGTGGAGAAGCGCTACCACGCCGTGGTGCAGGGCCACCCGGATCCGCTGCGCGGCACCATCGACGCGCCGATCGACAGGCACCCGAACCACGACTACCGCTGGGCCGTGGTCTCCGGCGGCAAGCCGAGCATCACCCACTACGACACGCTCGAGGCGTTCCCCGCCGCCAGCCTGCTCGACGTGCGGCTGGAGACCGGGCGTACGCACCAGATCCGGGTGCACTTCTCCAGCATGCGGCACCCCTGCGTGGGCGACCTGACCTACGGCGCGGACCCGACGCTGTCGGCCCGTCTCGGGCTGTCCCGGCAGTGGCTGCACGCCCGCTCGCTGAGCTTCGCGCACCCGGGCACCGGCGGCGAGGTGACGTTCGTCAGCGAGTACCCGGACGACCTGGCCCGGGCGCTGGAGATCCTGCGCGACTGACCATGAGCGACGACGCCGTGCCGCCACGCCGGTCCCGGTCCGCCGCGCTGACCTGGCTCGCGCTGGCCTGCGCGCTAGTGGTGCTGGTGGTGGCGGCGGCGCAGCGGCGGGACGGCCCGGTGAGCGACCGCACCGTGGGCGAGGTGACCCGGGTGGGCGTGACCGACGGCGCGAGCATCCCGGCGTACCTGCGCGCCGCCGGCGACGAGCTGGCCCGCCTCGACGCGCCCGACGGCTACGCGCTGGTGTCGTTCGGCGGGTACCTGACCCCGGCACGGACCGCCGCCGCGCTGGACGGCACGCGGGTCTCGGCGGTGGTGGCGCGGGTGCCGCTGCCCGGCCGGCAGACCGAGATCGTCCGGATCCCGGCACTGAGCCTTCCGCGGGACGTGGTGGCCGGGATGGCCGGCGTCGCGACGCGCAAGGACCGGGAGGCCGCGGACTACCGGTCCCGCGCCGCCGCGACCACCGCCGATCCGGAGCTGCGCCGGGTGTACGACAGCGGCGCCGAGATCGCCGCCCGCGAGGCGGAGGCGTACCGGGCGGGTTGCGCCTGCGTCTACGCCGCGGTGGTCAGCGCCGGGCCGGACACCCTGCGCGCGCTCGCCGATCGTCCGGGCGTGCGGGTGGTGGACCCGGCGCCGGAGGTGACCCGTCTGGACCGGACCGTGTTCACCCCGCCGCTGCCCGAGCAGCGTGACGTGGTCCGGCCGCCGGCCGACACCGGGCCGGCCCAGGCAGGCGGAATGGGCGATTCGTCGGAAGCCGCACGGACGGTGAGCGGACCTTCACCGACCGCCCCCGCGTCCGTCGCCGGCTCCGGGCCGCCCAATCCCGCTCCCACCTCCTGAGACGTCGGGGCAGGCGGCGACCGGGCCGATCCCATGGTGCGGCGGGCCACCGGGCGATGTGCGGCGCGGGGAGTGGTCCGAATAGGGTTTCGTTCGTAGCCTGTCAGGCGGAGATCGATGGGCTGGGGGAGGGCGAATCCTTGGACGGCAGCGAGACCGGCTGGGGTCGGCAGGGCGAGCCGGCACCGCGGTGGCGGGCGCTGCTCGACCGGGCCCGGCTCGGCGGTCGCGGCGCGGAGCACGCCGACGCCGACCGGCACGTCGAGGAGCCACCGGCGCCGCCGCCCGACCCGCTGCCCCGCCGCGGCGCGGGCACCGGGTGGACCGGCCGCGCCACCGCCGTCGGCCGCGCCCCCGACGGGTCGTACGGCGCCGAGCCCGGTTACCGGGCCGAGGCCACGTTCCGGGTCGACCCGGCCTTCCGCGCCGATCCCCGGCACGACGGCGAACCGGCCTACCGCGCCGAGCCGGCGTACCGCAGCGACCCCGAGCCGTCCTGGCGCGCCGGGCAGCCCTACCCGCCCGACCCGTCCTGGCGCGCCGAACCGTCGTTCGCGCCCGACCCGTCGCTCGCCCCCGAGCAGCCCTTCACCGCCGAGCCGCGCCCGGAACCGTCCTGGCGGCCCGAGCCGGCCCGCCCGGAGCCGCGCGGCCGGGCCGAGGCGCCGGCCGAGTCCCGGTACTCCCTTCTCGACGGCGGCTACCGCCCCGCGCCGCCGCCGGCCGAGTCCCGCTACGCGCTGCTCGACCGGGGCCGCTACCGGCCGGACACACCGCCCGTCGCGGAGCCGGTGGTGCCCGCGCCCCGCCGCCCGATCGAGGGCCGCTCCGGCCGGGTCGACGCGGCCCAGGTGCAGTGGCGCGCCCCGGAACCGGACCCGGAGCTGGAACGGGCGACCAGCGTGCTGCGCCGCGAGCTGGGCACCCCGAGGGTGCTCGCCTTCGCCAACCCCAAGGGCGGGGTGCACAAGACCACAGCGACGGTGCTCGCCGCCGCGACGGTGGGCAGCGTACGCGGGCGCGGCGTGCTCGCCTGGGACGACAACGAACTACGCGGCACGCTCGGTCTGCGGGCCGGCAGCGCCCGGCACGCCCGCACGATCCGCCACCTGGTCCACGACCTGGCGCAGATCGAGATCCTCGAGGGCAACACGCTGCTGTCGCACCTCGACGACTACCTGCGGCACGCCTCCGACGGCTCGTACGACGTGCTGGCCGGCGAGGAGAGCCCGCGCTTCGCCCAGCGGCTCGACCAGTTCACCGTCAAGCGGGTGCTGGAGCTGCTGCGCCGCACCCACGAGGTGGTCTGCGTGGACACCGGCAACAACGTGGAGAGCCCGAACTGGCGCACCGTCATGCAGGCCGCCGACCAGCTCGTGGTGACCACCGTGCCGCGCGAGGACGCGGCGTTCAGCGCGGACTGGATGCTCGACCTGCTGCACGAGGTGGGCATGGGCGAGCTGGCCGACAACGCGGTCACGCTGATCTCCTGCCCCACGCCGGGGCGTACCTCGTTGCAGGACGACCTGGAGCGGCACTTCGCCACCCGCACCCGCGCGGTCGCCGTGGTGCCCTACGACCCGGCGCTGGAGACCGGCTCCTCGATCGAGTACCACCAGCTCCAGGCCGAGACCCGCAACGCCTGGCTCAAGGCGGCAGCGGTGATGCTGGAACCGTTCGCGCGCTGAGCGCCGACCACCGCCCCGCGCCGTGCCCGGGCCTGAGAGGATCAACGGGTGAGTCCGGACACCCCTGAGCCCCAGCGGGCGCGCGAGCGCACCGACGGCACCGACGCGCGTACCGGCGACGCCCCGCGGCCAGGCGACACCTCGCGGCCAGGCGACGCCTCGCGTCCCGGCGGCGCGTGGCCCGAGCGCGAGCAGCCGCCCGGCTGGCCCGGTGGCCTGCCGGTGCCCGCCGGCACGCCGGTCACCGCGCCCGGCGCCGATCCGCTCGCCGGATACCCGGGCGTGGTGGCGGAGCTACCCGGTGCCGGCGCCACCCGGTCCCGCCGCCCGCTGCTCACCACCCTCGGCGTGGTCGCACTGCTCACCGCGCTCGGCGTCCCGCTGGGGCTGCTGTGGGCCTGGGCGGCGCCCGCCACCCCGGTGCGGCAGACCCCGGCGGGCGCGGTCTACGCGACCACGCAGCCGGAGCAGCCGATCGCCGCGGACGGCTGGTTCAGCCTCCTGACGCTCGGCTTCGGCGTGCTCGCCGCGGTCGCCCTGTGGGTGCTGCTGCGCCGCCGGCGCGGCCCGGCCGGCCTGCTCGCGGTGACGCTCGGCGGTCTCGGCGCGGCGGTGGTGGCCTGGCAGGTCGGCCGCCGCATCGGGCTGTCGACGTTCCAGCGGCTGGTGGAGACCGCGCCGCCGGGCACCGCCTTCACCAAGCCCGTCGACCTGCGCGCCGGTGGCGTCGACTGGTACGGCCCGCTGCCGTTGCCGCACGGCAATCTGCTGCTCGCCGCGTTCGGCGCGGCGGTCACGTACACGCTGCTGGCGGGCTGGTCGCGGTGGCCGTCGCTGCGGCCGGAGCCGGATCCCGACGCGGCCTGGCCGCCACCGCCCGGGTTCAGTTCGGCGCCGGGGGACCAGCCAGCTCGCTGAGCGGCACCGGCACCGCGCGCACCTGCCGCAGCAACGCCGTCTCCCGGTTGAGCAGGCGCAGCTCGGCGCGCAGCCGGCCGGCGGTGTCGTCGACGGCGAGCAGCCGCTGCCGGTCGGCGACGGTCAGCGCGGCGGTCGCGGCGACCAGGTGCGACAGGACCGTCGGATCCTCCGGCAGCTGCTCGGTGATCTCCTGCTGGTCCGGGCGGATCAGGCCCAGATACTGCCGGAACACCGAGATCACCCGGGCCGCCAGCAGGTCGGACACCTCGTCCGGGCCGTCCGGCTCCGGCAGCCACTCCACCTCGGCGGTCAGGTACGGCTCGGCGGAGTCGTCGACCTCGGCGACCCGGAACCGCCGCCGCCCGACGGTGACGATGTCGAAGCCGCCGTCGGCCAGCTCGGTGACCTGCCGCAGCTCGGCTGTGCAGCCGACCTCGTGCAGTGTCACGTCGCTACCGGACGGCCCGGAACGCCCCGGCGGCCCGGCCGGCGCGACCTCCCAGCCGGCCTGGATCGCCACCACGCCGAACTCGCGCGGCGCGCCCTCGGGCAGCCCCACGAGGTGGCGTACCAGCGCCTTGTAGCGCTCCTCGAAGATGTGCAGCGGAAGGACCAGCCCGGGGAAGAGGACGGTCCCGAGCGGGAACACCGGCAGCCGTGCGCTCACGTGATCGAGCGTATCGCCAACGCGCCCGCCCGCGCGTGTCCCGGCTCACCGTCCCGGCGTGCGGGCGGGCCCGGCCGGTGACACCGGCGGCGGCCTAGACTCGCAGGCGTGCTGAATCGGATCGACCTGCGCGGCGGGGCCCGTGACCCGCGCCGCCTGCTGCCCCGTGCCCAGCTCGACGTCTCAGTGGCGGTCGAGCGGATCCGCCCGCTCGTGGAGGCGGTCCGGGACCATGGGTACCCGGCGATCCGGGAGGCCAGCGAACGGTTCGACGGCGTCTCCCCGGAGCGGCTGCGGGTGCCGGTCGAGACGATCCGCGCCGCCGAGGGCGAGCTGGACCCGCAGGTACGCGCCGCGCTGCTGGAGTCGATCACCCGGGCCCGCAAGGTCCACGCCGACCAGCGCCGCACCGACCACACCACGACTGTGGTGCCGGGCGGCACGGTGACCGAGCGGTGGGTGCCGGTCGACCGGGTCGGCCTCTACGTCCCCGGCGGCCTGGCCATGTACCCGTCGACGGTGGTGATGAACGTGGTCCCGGCCCAGGCGGCCGGGGTGCGCTCCCTGGTGGTGGTGAGCCCGCCGCAGAAGGACAACGACGGGCTGCCCGACCGGCGGGTCCTCGCCGCCTGCGCGTTGCTCGGCGTGGACGAGGTGTACGCGGTCGGCGGCGCCCAGGCGGTGGCCATGCTGGCGTACGGCGCGGGCGTCGACCCGGCCGGCGACGAGCGCTGCGAGCCGGTCGACATGATCACCGGCCCGGGCAACATCTGGGTCACCGCGGCGAAGCGGCTGCTGCGCGGCGTGGTCGGCATCGACGCCGAGGCCGGCCCGACCGAGATCGCGATCCTGGCCGACGACACCGCCGACCCGGCGCACGTGGCCGCCGACCTGATCAGCCAGGCCGAGCACGACCCGCTCGCCGCGAGCGTGCTGGTCACCCCGTCCACCGCGCTGGCCGACGCGGTCGACGCGGAGCTGGCCCGGCAGGCGCCGGCGGCCAAGCACGCCGAGCGGATCGGCACCGCGCTGCGCGGCGAGCAGAGCGGCGTGGTCCTGGTCGACGACCTGGAGGCGGGCCTGCGGGTGGTCGACGCGTACGCGGCCGAGCACCTGGAGATCCAGACCGAGAACGCCCGCGAGTGGGCGCTGCGGGTCCGCAACGCCGGTGCGGTCTTCGTGGGCGCCTGGTCGCCGGTGTCGCTCGGCGACTACTGCGCGGGCTCCAACCACGTGCTGCCCACCGGCGGCTGCGCCCGGCACTCCTCCGGCCTGTCCGTGCAGTCCTTCCTGCGCGGCGTCCACCTGGTCGAGTACACGCAGGAGGCGCTGCGCGAGGTGGCGCCGCACGTGGTCACGCTGGCGACGGTGGAGGACCTGCCCGCGCACGGCCAGGCCGTCAGCGTCCGGTTCCCCGAGGGCGGCGCGTCGTGACCACGCTCGACGACCTGCCGATCCGCGACGACCTGCGCGGGCGGACGCCGTACGGGGCGCCGCAGCTCGACGTGCCGGTGCGGCTGAACACGAACGAGAACTCCTACCCGGTGCCCGAGCCGGTGGTCGAGGCGATCGGCAAGGCGGTCGCCGCCGAGCTGCGCGACCTCAACCGCTACCCGGACCGGGACGCCGTGGCGCTGCGCGCCGACCTGGCCGCCTACCTCGGCCACGGGCTCACCGCCGACCACGTGTGGGCGGCGAACGGCTCCAACGAGATCCAGCAGCAGCTGCTCCAGGCCTTCGGCGGTCCCGGGCGCACCGCGCTCGGCTTCACGCCCGCGTACTCGATGCACCCGCTTCTGGCCCTCGGCACCGGCACCCGGTGGGTGCCCGCCCGGCGCGGCGCGGACTTCGGGCTCACCGCCGGCGAGGCGGTGGCCCAGGTGCGCGAGCACCGGCCGGACGTGGTGTTCCTCTGCTCGCCGAACAACCCGACCGGCACCGCGCTCGACCCGGCCGTGGTCGCCGCGGTGCTGGACGAGGCGCCCGGCATGGTGGTCGTGGACGAGGCGTACGCCGAGTTCGCCCGGCCCGGCACTGTCAGCGCGCTCGCCGTGCTGCCCGGCCACCCGCGGCTGGTGGTGACCCGCACCATGAGCAAGGCGTTCGGGTTCGCCGGCGGGCGGCTCGGCTACCTGGCCGCCGACCCGGCGGTGGTGGACGCGGTGCAGCTGGTCCGGCTGCCGTACCACCTGTCCGCGCTCACCCAGGCCGCGGCCCGCGCGGCGCTGGCGCACCGGGACGCCCTGCTCGGCACCGTGGCCGCGATCATGCAGCAGCGCGACCGGATCGTCGCCGAGCTGCGCGCGCGGGGCCACCGGGTGGCCGACAGCGACGCCAACTTCGTGCTGTTCGCCGTCGAGGGGGACCAGGCGGTGGCCTGGCGTACCCTGCTCGATGCCGGCGTGCTGGTGCGCGACGTCGGCCTGCCCGGCTGGCTGCGCGTCACCGCCGGCACCCCGACCGAGACCGACGCCTTCCTCACCGCGATGGAGAGAGTTTCATGAGCCGGATCGCCCGGATCGAGCGGGTCACAAACGAGACGAAGGTGCTCGTCGAGATCGACCTCGACGGCACCGGCCAGGCCGACATCTCCACCGGCGTCGGGTTCTACGACCACATGCTCAACCAGATCGCCCGGCACGGCGGCTTCGACCTGACCGTGCACACCGTCGGCGACCTGGAGATCGACGCGCACCACACGATGGAGGACACCGCGCTCGCGCTGGGCGCCGCGTTCGACCGGGCGCTCGGTGACAAGGCCGGCATCCGGCGGTACGGCTCGGCGACCGTCCCGATGGACGAGGTGCTGGTCCGCGCCGCCGTCGACCTGTCCGGCCGCCCGTACGTGGTGCACGACGAGCCGGCGCTGGCCCCGTACATCGGGCCGGTCTACCCGACGAGCATGACCCGGCACATCTGGGAGTCGTTCGGCCAGTCGGCCCGGATCACGCTGCACGTGGACGTGCTGCGCGCGGCCCGCCCCGGCGGCCACCCGGACGCGCACCACGTGGTCGAGGCGCAGTTCAAGGCCGTCTCCCGCGCGCTGCGCGAGGCCACCGCGCTCGATCCCCGTAACGCGGGTGTGGTGCCGTCGACGAAGGGCGCTCTCTAATGAAGGTGCTGCCCACACTTCTGTTGATCCTGGCCGGCCTGCTGGTCGGCGGGACGTGGTCGCTGCTCAAGCAGGGCGCGCCCCGCGCCGCTGTGGTGATCACTGGCCTGCTGGCCGTGCTGGCCACCGTCGCCGGGGTGCTCTGGCTGCTGCCGGGGGAGAGCTGATGGCACGGGTCGTGGTGCTCGACTACGGCTCGGGCAACCTGCGCTCGGCCGAGCGCGCGGTGGCGCGGGCCGGGGCCGAGGTGACTGTCACCGACGACCTGGACGCCGCCGCGTCGGCCGACGGCCTGGTGGTGCCGGGCGTGGGCGCGTTCGCCGCGTGCATGGCCGGGATCGAGGCGCTGGGCGCCGGGCCGGTCATCGCCGACCGGGTCGCCGCCGGGCGGCCGGTGCTGGGCATCTGCGTCGGCATGCAGATCCTGTTCGGGCACGGCGAGGAGCACGGCGTGGTCACGAAGGGGCTCGGGCTGCTGCCCGGCGGTGTGACCCGGCTGCCCGCGCGGCGCCTGCCGCACATGGGCTGGAACACCGTGCGCCCGCCGGCCGGCTCGACGCTGTTCGCCGGGTTGCCGGGCGACACCCGGTTCTACTTCGTGCACTCCTACGGGGTGACCGACCCGGCGGCGCTGGCGGAGGCGGGCGCGACCGTGACCACCGCGCACCACGGCACGGACTTCGTCGCGGCGGTGGAGCGGGGGCCGCTCTCGGCCGCGCAGTTCCACCCGGAGAAGTCGGCCGACGCCGGTGCCGCGCTGCTGCGCAACTGGCTCGGCACGCTGTGACCGGACCGGTCCGGGGCACGCGGGCGGGGCGTCCGCGAGTGTTCGCGTGAGCAAGGAGCGGGCCCGCCGCCGCGCGGCGCGCGAGGCCGAGCAGGAGCGGGCGCGCGCCGTCCGTGCCCGCCGGGTGGCACGCCGGGAGCGGCGTCGTTCCCTGGTACGCCGGCTGACGCCGTCGCTGCGGCGCGGCCGTACCGGCCGGCTGCGCCGGCACACCCGCCGGGAGCGGGCGACGATCCTGGTGCTCACCGTGGTGGCTGTGGTCGCCATCTGGAATCTGGTGGACGACCTCGCGCTGCGGCTGGTGCTGGTCGTGTTGTTGTTGCTGGTCCTGCCCGCGGTCGTGGTGATCGCGCTGGACCGTCGTTGAGGATCCGAGGAGAGAAGCGTTGAGCCTCACCCTGTTGCCCGCCGTGGACGTCGCCGACGGCCAGGCCGTCCGGCTCGTGCAGGGCGCCGCCGGTAGCGAGACCGCGTACGGCGACCCGCTGGACGCGGCTCTGGCCTGGCAGTCCGACGGCGCGGAGTGGATCCACCTGGTCGACCTGGACGCCGCGTTCGGGCGGGGCTCCAACGCCGCGCTGCTCGCCGAGGTGGTCGGCAAGCTGGACGTGAAGGTGGAGCTGTCCGGCGGCATCCGCGACGACGAGTCGCTGCGGGCGGCGCTCGGCACCGGGGCGGCCCGGGTCAACATCGGCACCGCCGCGCTGGAGGACCCGCAGTGGTGCGACCGGATCTGCGGCGAGTACGGCGACCGGGTGGCGATCGGGCTGGACGTGCGCGGCCGTACCCTGTCGGCGCGCGGCTGGACCCGCGACGGCGGTGACCTCTACGAGGTGCTGGCCCGGCTCGACGCCGCCGGGGCGGCGCGGTACGTGGTCACCGACATCACCAAGGACGGCACCATGCGCGGACCGAACCTGGATCTGCTGCGCGAGGTGTGCGCCCGCACCGACGCCCCGGTGATCGCCTCCGGCGGTGTGTCCACGCTGGAGGACCTGCGGGCGCTGGCCACGCTGGAGCCGGTGGGTGTGGAGGGTGTGATCGCCGGCAAGGCGCTCTACGCGGGCGCGTTCACCGTCGCCGAGGCGCTGGCGACGCTGCGGGCCGGCGCGTGACGGCGGAGCCGCCGGTGGACGCCGGGGTCGTGACCCGGCTCGGCTCGGGCGGCCCGTGGGAGGCCCTGTACGGCTACTCCCGGGTGGTCCGGGCCGGTTCACTGGCGATCACCGCCGGCTGTACCTCCACAGTGGACGGGCGGGTGGCGCACGCCGGTGACGCGGCGGCGCAGACCGCGCAGGCGATCCGGATCGGCCTGGACGCGCTGGCCGAGGTCGGCGCCGGGCCGGGGGACGTGGTGCGGACCCGGATGTACGTGACGGACCGGATCTACGCCGACGAGGTGGGCCGGGCGCACAACGCGGTGTTCGGCCCGGTGCGTCCGGTCGCCACGATGGTGGTGGTGGCCGGGCTGATCGATCCGGATCTCCTGGTCGAGGTCGAGCTGGAGGCGTACCTGCCGGAGCGCTGACCGGTGCCCGGCACTGTCGCCGTCGCGCCGTTCCGCGCCCCGATAAGTTGTGCGCAACTTGATGGCACGCTACGGTTCAAGGCGTGACCGATGATCTGGTACTGCGCCGGCAGGTGTGCTTCGCGCTCTACGCGGCGTCGCGCGCCCTCACCGACGTCTACCGGCCCATCCTCGACGAGCACGGCCTGACCTACCCGCAGTACCTGGTGCTGCTGGTGCTCTGGGAGCGCGACGACGACGCCCCCACGGTCTCCGAGCTCGGCGCCGCGCTCCGGCTCGACTCCGGCACGCTCTCCCCGCTGCTCAAGCGGCTGGAGGCGGCCGGTCTGGTGGTGCGTACCCGCTCGGCTGCCGACGAGCGCCGGGTCGAGGTGGGCCTCACCGACCGGGGCCGGGCCCTGCGGGAGCGGATGGGTGACGTGCCGCGCCGGGTGGCCACCGCCACCGGGCTCACCGAGGCCGAACTGGTCTTCCTCCACGGCATCCTCACCCGGGTCACCGAGACGATCCACCGACAGAAGGAGCAGTGACATGCAGGTGCTCTACACCGCCTCCGCCCGCGCCACCGGCGACGGCCGCGACGGTCACGTCCGGACCTCCGACGGCACGGTCGAGCTGGACCTCGCCGTACCGAAGGAGATGGGTGGCGCCGGCGGCGCGGCCAACCCGGAGCAGCTCTTCGCGGCCGGCTACGCGGCCTGCTTCCACTCCGCGCTGCGCGTGGTCGCCCGCAAGGCCAAGGCGGACGTCTCCGGCTCGGTCGTCGAGGCCGAGGTGGGCATCGGCCCGAACGGCAGCGGTGGCTTCGGCCTTGCCGTGACGCTCGTGGTGGACCTGCCCGCGGTCGAGCGTTCGGCCGCCGAGCATCTGGTGGACGCGGCCCACCAGGTCTGCCCCTACTCCAACGCGACCCGGGGCAACATCGAGGTCACGCGTACGGTCCGCGCGGCCCTGTGAGCACGATGAGCGAGGCGCGGGTGAACCGGGAGATCCACCTGGCGTCCCGGCCGGACGGCTGGCCTACGCGGGAGAACTTCCGCCTGGTCACGACCGAGGTGCCGACGCCGGGTCCGGGACAGGTGGTGGTCCGCAACCGGTTCATGTCCGTCGACCCGTACATGCGCGGGCGGATGAACGACGTCAAGTCGTACGTGCCGCCGTTCGCGCTCGACGCCCCGCTCGACGGGGGCGCGATCGGTGAGGTGGTGGCCGGCGAGGCCGGGGGCGTCAAGCCCGGCGACACGGTGCTGCACGGGCTCGGCTGGCGCGAGTACGCGCTGGTGGACGCCAAGGGAGCGCGCAAGGTCGATCCCGGCCTGGCGCCGGTGACCGCGTACCTGGGCGTGCTCGGCATGACCGGGCTGACCGCGTACGCCGGGCTGCTCGACGTGGCGGCGATGAAGCCGGGGGAGACCGTGTTCGTCTCCGGCGCGGCCGGCGCGGTGGGCAGCATGGTCGGCCAGATCGCCAAGCTGCGCGGCGCGGGCCGGGTGATCGGCAGCGCCGGTTCCCCGGCGAAGGTCGAGCGGCTCACCGCGCTCGGCTTCGACGCCGCCTTCGACTACCACGACGGCCCGGTGTACAAGCAGCTCAAGGCCGCCGCCCCGGACGGCGTCGACGTGTACTTCGACAACGTCGGCGGCGACCACCTGGAGGCCGCGATCGGGGCGATGAACCTGCACGGCCGGGCCGCCATCTGCGGCATGATCGCGCAGTACAACGCCACCGAGCCGCCCGCCGCGCCGCGCAACCTGGCGCTGGTGATCGGCAAGCGGCTGACGCTGCGCGGCTTCCTCGTCGGTGACCACGGTCACCTGCGGGAGCAGTTCGTGCAGGAGGTGGCGGGCTGGCTGCGCGAGGGCCGGCTGTCGTACGACGAGACGATCGTGGACGGCATCGAACAGGCTCCCGCGGCGTTCCTCGGCCTGCTGCGCGGCGAGAACCTCGGCAAGATGCTGGTCCGTCTCTGACCGGCGCGAACGCACTCCACCGCGGCGGTGGTGACCGGCCTCACCGGCGGGTCACCACCGCCCGCGCGTTCGTTAGGCTCGGGGCATGACGGTGGCGGTACGGGTCATCCCGTGTCTGGACGTGGACGCCGGGCGCGTGGTCAAGGGGGTCAACTTCCTCGACCTGCGCGACGCCGGCGACCCGGTGGAGCTGGCGGCGGCGTACGACCGGGCCGGCGCGGACGAGCTGACCTTCCTCGACGTCACCGCCTCGTCCAGTGACCGGGGCACCATGCTCGACGTGGTGCGGCGCACCGCCGAGTCGGTCTTCATCCCGCTCACCGTGGGCGGTGGCGTCCGCCGGGTCGCCGACGTCGACACGCTGCTGCGGGCCGGTGCGGACAAGGTCGGCGTGAACACCGCCGCCATCGCCCGCCCGGAGCTGATCGCCGAGATCGCCGACCGGTTCGGCCGGCAGGTCCTGGTGCTCTCGCTCGACGTGCGCCGCGCCCCGGAGGGCACGACGCCGAGCGGCTTCGAGGTGACCACGCACGGCGGCCGGCGGGGCACCGGGCTGGACGCGGTCGAGTGGGCGGCGCGCGGCGCCGAGCTGGGCGCGGGCGAGATCCTGCTCAACTCGATGGACGCCGACGGCACCAAGGCCGGGTTCGACCTGCCGCTGATCCAGGCGGTCCGCGAGGTGGTCGACGTGCCGGTGATCGCCAGCGGCGGCGCGGGCGAGGTGGCCCACTTCCCGCCGGCCGTCGGCGCCGGGGCGGACGCGGTGCTCGCGGCCAGCGTCTTCCACTTCGGCGAACTGACAGTCGGCGAGGTCAAGGACGCGCTGCGGGGCGCCGGGCACCCGGTGCGCTGAGGCGGCGGTCACTGCCGGCCGGAGTGCCCCTCGGGGGAGCGGCGCGGCATCGGGATCGACCGCACCACGTACTCCTGCACGGCGGCGGCGTGGTCGTCCTCGTCGAGCTGCCACTCGGACTCGGCGGGCGGGTGCCGCCGGGTCAGCACGCCCTGCACCGTGTCCACTGTGGTGCCGAGACCGGCGCTGGGCCGGGTGCGCCAGAGCCGTTCACCGTCCGGGGTGACCCGGAACCAGCCGTCGGCGACGCTGACCAGGCCCGCGCCGACGAGCCGCCGGACCGCCCCCTCCACCTCGTGCCGCTCCGGGATGGCCTGGTTGAGGTGGTCGGCTGTGGAGAGGACGTCGGCGAGCCGTACGCCTTCGGGGCGGCGTGTCGCGGCGGCCCGCCGGTGCCGGCCGGCGCCACTGGCGATGACAAGCGCGACGAAGATCCAGGCGTCGCTCCAACGCCATCCGTTCTCCCCCATGCAGGAATGATGCCCGGCGGCGACGGCGGAGGAAACACCTGGTTTCCCGGTTCTGTGTCGTCGCAGCTCAACGCGTTGCGGGTCGGGCCGGGCCGTGGCGGTCGGCCCGGCCGTGGTCACGTAGCGTAGGCGCCGGCCGCGGGGCGCGCGGGCAGCGCGAAGACCGGGATGAAGAACTGGGCCAGCGGGCCGATGGTCAGCGCGTACGCCACCGTGCCGAGGCCGACGGTGCCGCCGAGCAGCCAGCCGAGCGCCAGCACGGTGATCTCGATGACGGTGCGGACCAGCCGGACCGAGAACCGGGGGTGGCGGGCCACGAAGCCGGTCATCAGCCCGTCGCGCGGGCCGGGGCCGAGCCCGGCGCCGAGGTAGAGGCCGGTGGCGGCGCCGTTGGCGACGATCCCGGCGACGAGCAGCGCGACGCGTGTCGGCATGCTCTCCCCGGGCGGCAGCACGGTCAGGGTGGCGTCGACGACCAGTCCGATCACCACGACGTTGCTGACCGTGCCGAGGCCGGGCCGCTGCCGCAGCGGGATCCAGAGCAGCAGCACGAGGGCGCCGACGGCGATCGTGACGGTGCCGAAGGACAGGCCGGTCTGCCGGGCGAGCCCCTGGTGGAACACGTCCCACGGGTCCAGGCCCAGCTCCGACCGGATCATCAACGCCATGCTCACGCCGTAGAGGACGAGCCCGGCGTAGAGCTGGGTGAGCCGTCGCGCCGGCCGGTGCCGGAGATTGCCAAGCTGTGCCATGCATGCCACCCTAGGGGCCAATTGCGGTCCTCAAGGGTGCCAATTCCGGAGGTGTGGCCATGACCAGCCAGGTGCGCGGCGTCCAATTGGCGCGACTCCTCGGCCAGTGGCACGCCCTGCCGGGCCGTCGGCGCAGCCCCGACTATGCCGCGCTCGCCGCCGCCGTCCGCGGGCTGCTCGCCGACGGGCGGCTGCCCCTCGGGGTACGCCTGCCGGCTGAGCGGGAGCTGGCCGAGGCGCTGCGGATCAGCCGGACCACAGTCACCGCCGCGTACCGGGAACTGCGGGAGAGCGGCCACCTGGCCAGCCGCCGGGGCGCGGGGAGCTGGACCATGCTGCCCGGCGGGCACCGGGTGGCCAGCACCGGGCTGTGGACGCCGCTGGACGACCGCGACATGATCGACCTCGGGGTGGCCGCGCTGTCCGCGCCGCCGCAGCTCGTCCCCGCCGCCCGGGCCGCGGCCGAGGACCTGCCCCGCTACCTCGGCGGCGCCGGCTACCACCCGACCGGCATCATCGAGCTGCGCGAGGCGGTGGCCCGCGCCTACACCGAGCGCGGGCTGCCGACCAGCCCGGAGCAGATCATGGTCACCAGCGGCACCCAGCACGCCTTGGACCTGGTGCTGCGGCTGGCCCTGTCGCCCGGCGGCGCGGTGCTCGTCGAGTCGCCCACCTACCCCAACGCGCTGGCCGCGCTGTCCGCCCGGCGGGCCCGGATCGCCACGCACGGCCTGTCCGACGAGGGCTGGGACGCCGAACTGCTGCTCGGCAGCCTCCGGCAGACCCGGCCGAAGCTCGCGTACGTGATCCCCGAGTTCCAGAACCCGACCGGTCACCTGATGGCGGCCGACCTGCGCGAGCGGCTCGTCGGCACGGCCCACGCGGCCGGCACCGACCTGGTGGTCGACGAGTCCTTCGTCGACCTGCCGCTGGACGACACCACGCTGCCGCCGCCGGTGGCCGTCTTCGACAGGCACTCCCGGGTGATCAGCATCGGCGGCATGAGCAAGCCCTACTGGGGCGGGCTGCGGATCGGCTGGGTACGCGCCTCCGCGCCCCAGGTGCAGCGGCTGGCCGCGGCCCGGGTCGGGGTCGACATGGCCAGCCCGGTGCTCGACCAGCTCGTCGCGGTGCACCTGCTCACCGAGGCGCCGGCCATCGTGGCCGCCCGCCGGGCCCAGCTCGTCGCCCAGCGGGACGCCCTGGTCACCGCGCTCGCCGACCGGCTGCCGGACTGGCGGGTACGCGTACCGAGCGGCGGCGTCACGCTCTGGGCCGAGCTGGACGGCCCGATCTCCAGCGCGCTGGCGCGCGCGGCCGAGGAGGTCGGCGTACGGCTGGCGCCCGGACCCCGGTTCGGCCTGGACGGGACGCTGGAGCGCTTCCTGCGGCTGCCCTTCACCCTGCCCGCCGACGAGCTGGTGGAGGCGGTCGGGCGCCTCGCGGCGGTCCGCTACGACCTGGACCGCACCAGCCGCCCGCAGTGGCGTGAGCCGAGCGTCATCGCCTGACCCGGCCCGCCCGCCCGATCCGGTGGTGATCGGCCCGAAGTACGGCTCCCGACCGGCCCGTGCCCGCAGACTGCCCGGGTGGGGAACGGGAGGGGAGTCCGCTGGTCGTGGACGGCGCGGCGCAGCGCGCCGGGCTCCCGGACCACCCGCCTGGAGCTCTTCTACGACCTGGTCTTCGTCTTCGCGTTCCTGAGCGTCACCACGCTCACCGCCTCGGCCCTCACGCCGGTCAACCTCTACCGCTTCCTGCTGGTGCTGGCGTTGCTCTGGTGGTCGTGGACCGGCTTCGCCCGGATGGGCAACGCGTTCCGCGCCGACCAAGGGCTGCTGCCGCTGGTCGGCGTCGTCACAGTGGCGGCGACGTTCCTGCTCGTGCTCAGCACGCCCAGCGCGTTCGCCAACCGCGGGGGCTGGCTGCCCGGGCCACTCGTCTTCGCCGGGTGCTACTTCGTGATCCGGACCGCCCAGCTCACCGTCTTCGCCTGGGCCGACCGCGCCGACCCGGTCCGGCGCCGGGGGCTGCGGATGCGCTTCCTGGCGCCGACAGTGGCCACGGTGCTGCTGTTCATCGCCGGCACCCTCCCCGGACGGCTGCCGCAGGAGCGGGCCGCGGTGTGGCTGCAACTGGCGCTCTGGACGCTGGCGCTGCTCGTCGAGTACCTCACCGGGATGATCCTGGGTCGGCAGTGGTGGGTGGTGCTCTCGGCCGGCCACTGGGCGGAACGGCACGCGCTGATCGTGCTCGTCGCGCTCGGCGAGTCGATCATCGCCCTCGGGCTCGGCCCGAAGCGCGGGCTGCCGCTCACCGGCCCGGTGGTGGTCGCCGCACTGCTCGGCGTGGTGATCGTGGCGGCGCTGTGGTGGGCGTACTTCGACACGCTGGCGTTCGCGCTGGAACAGGCCCTGCACCAGGCCCGGGACCCGGCCGCGCGGCTGCGGCTGGCCCGCACCGCCTACACGTTCCTGCACCTGCCGATGATCGGCGGGACCATCCTCTACGCCCTCGGCCTCAAGGACCTGCTGGCCGAGGCGACATCGCCGGCGACGCCCACCTGGGGGCCTCCGCTGGGCGTCTTCTGGGCCGGGATCCTGTTCGGCGGGATCGGGCTCTATCTGCTCAGCCTCGCCGCGTGCTGGTGGCTGGCGGAGCGCCGGGTGCGGATACCGTTGCTGGTCACCGTGCTGGCGCTCGTCGCCGCCGTGCCGGCCGTCGCCCTTCTGCACGAGCTGAACGCGCTCGTCGTGCTGGCGGTGCTCACCGGCGCCGGAGTCATCTGGGAGACCCGTTCCGAGGACGGCCACCGGCGCCGGGTACGCGAACTCGCGCTGGAGGAGCAGATCGCCGCCGAGGCCGAGCAGAGCCGGTGGCGGCGAGGGCACCTGTGAACGGCGCACGGCCGTGCCCCGGGACGGTGGGGCACGGCCGGCCGTGTGGCGGCGCGGGCTACAGCTCGGCGAGCGTGCCCTCGTACATCTTGTCGATCTCGGAGGCGAAGTTCGTCTCCACGCTGCGGCGCCTGATCTTCAGCGACGGCGTGACCTCGCCGTCCTCGATGGTCAGGTCGCGGGGGAGGATCGTCACCTTCTTGATCGTCTCCCAGCGGTTGAGCTTCGCGTTCAGCTCGGCCACGTACCCCTCGACCATCTCCCGCGCCTGCGGCGAGGTGACGATCGTGGTGTAGTCGCTGCCCTCCAGCGGGGTGCCGGCGGCCCAGCCCTTGATCGCGTCCGGGTCCAGCGTGACGAGCATGGTGCAGTAGTTGCGCGCCTGCCCGATCACCACTGCCTGCGAGGTGTACGGGCACACGGCCTTGAACATGCCCTCGATGTGCGACGGCGCGACGTACTTGCCGCCGGACGTCTTGACCAGGTCCTTCTTCCGGTCGGTGATGCGCAGGTAGCCGTCGGCGTCGAGCGTGCCGATGTCGCCGGTGCGGAAGAATCCGTCCTCGGTGAACGCGGCAGCGGTCTCCTCAGGCAGGTTGTGGTAGCCGCGCATGACCGGCTTGCCCCGCAGCAGGACCTCACCGTCGGTGTCGATCCGGCACTCCAGGTCGCCCATGGCCCGGCCCACGCTGCCGATCTTCAGCCCGTCGGGCGGGTTCACGAACGCGCCCGCGCTGGTCTCGGTCAGACCGTAGCCCTCCGAGATGGGCAGGTTGGCGGCGGCGAAGAAGGTGGCGATCTCCTTGCTCAGCGGCGCCGCGCCGGAGACCAGCACCCGCATCCGGCCGCCGAGCCGGGCCTGGAGCTTGCTGAACACGAGCTTCTCGGCGAGCGCGTACTTCACCCGCAGGCCGGCCGGGACCGGCTTGCCGGCCTGCTCCAGCGCGACCTTCTCCTTGCCGACCCCGACGCCCCAGGCGAAGATCTTGGCCTTGGCGCCGCCCGCGCCCTGCGCGGTGGTGACCGCCTTGTTGTAGACCTTCTCGAAGACCCGGGGCGCGCCGCACATGAGCGTCGGCCGCACCACGCCGAGCAGGTCCACGAGCTTGTCCACCCGGCCGTCGACGTACGTGGGCAGGCCGACGTGGGTGGCGCCGCAGAGCAGCGTCTTGCCGAACGAGTGCGACAGCGGCAGCCACAGGTACTGCAGGTCGTCGACGCGCAGCAGACCCAGCTCGGCCTGCGCCACGCCCTCCCAGCACCAGCCGCCGTGCAGCAGCTCCACGCCCTTCGGGCGGCCGGTGGTGCCCGAGGTGTAGATCAGCGTGGCCAGGTGGTCCGGCCCGATGCCGGCGACGAGCATGTCGATCAGATCCGGCTCGGCGCTCAGCGCGGCGGCACCGCGCTCCTCCAGCTCGGCCAGCGTGAGCTGCGGGACGGCTGCCGCCGGGTCGGGCGTGCCGTCGAAGAGCACCACGTGGGTCAGCGCGGGCAGGTCCGCGCCGGCGATCTTCGCCGCCTGGGCCGGGTTCTCCGCGAACAGCACCTTCGAGCCGGAGTCGGCGATGATGTAGACCGCGTCCTCGGGTTCGGTGGTGGGGTAGACGGTGGTCGTGGCCCCACCGGCGCACATGATGCCGAAGTCGGCGAGCACCCAGTCCAGGCGCGTGTTGGCCAGGATCGCGACCGGGTTCTCCAGGCCGACACCGAGCCCGTGCAGCCCGGCGGCGATCGCCTTGGCGCGCTGCCCGACCTGCTCCCACGTCAGCCAGACCGGGCCCGAGTCGTCGGGTGCGGGGTGGGCGAAGGCGTGCCGGTCGGGGGAGTCCGCCACGCGCTTGAGGAACATGTCCGGTACGGAACGGTACGGTACATCGAGAGCCATCGCTGTAGCCGCCTTCAGGGGTGGAGGGACGTGACGGGGGTCACGCCGGTCTGCGGTTACCGAAGGGTATTGCCTGCACCCGGCCAGCGGCTAGCCCCGATCGGTGGAGTCGCCACCGGTCCCGCCTGCTGGAACCGTTCAGGCGTACCGGCTGGCCGCCCGGGACCAGTCGTAGGTGGCCCGGATCCAGTCCCGGCGGGTGTCCAGGAAGACCCGCATCCCCTCGTCGGCCACGGCGCTCAGCGCCGCGTCCCGCTCCGCGTACGCGGCGAGGGCCGCGTTGAACCGGCCCGCAGCCGCGTGCAGCGCCGCCGACTCGTCCTGCCCGGTCTCGCCCGCGATCGTGGTGACCAGGTTGTGCGCCTCCGGGGCGGCGCCGCGCTCCTTGCCGTAGGAGAACAGGTCGTTGCACCAGCAGACCAGGTCGGTGGCGAGCGCGTCCAGCGTGGTGAGCGCCGGCGCCACCCGCTGGTCGGCGCGGGGCGCGGACGGGCGGGCCAGGTCGGTCACCGTGAAGCTGGGGCGGACCCCGCCGGTGTGGCGGCGCATCTGCGTGTACTCGGCCACCCCCGGCACCCGCCGGCGCTCCCGGTTGGCGGCTTCCCAGAGCAGCGCCAGCAGGTACTCCCGCAACTGGCTGACCAGGCGCAGCAGGTGGGCCGGCCGGCCCCGGTCGCGGGCCCGCCGGCACAGGTCGTGCAGCGCGAGGGCGACCGGCCCGCCGTCGGCGGGTGCGGGCGCCTCCGGATGGCCGTGCCGGTCGAGCACCGCCAGCAGCGCGGCCAGCGTGGGCGCCAGCCGCGTGGGCGCCGCGCCGAGCCCGTCGTCGTCGCAGGCGTCGTCGACCACGAACAGCCAGTTGATCAGGTCGGTGAGCAGGCGCAGGCCGGACGGCGACGCCTCCGGGCAGGCGCGTGCGGCCAGCTCGGCGGCGTGCGCCCCGGCCAGCCGGCGGCGCCCGGCCTGGTCCTCCACCAGGCCGAAGTCGCGTACCCAGGCGGCGCTCTCCGCGGCCGCCCGGTCGACGGCGGGGTGACGCCGGGAGGGAAAGGGCGGCTCGTGCAGTGCCGAGAGGGCGAAGTCGCGCATCGTCGTCCCCCTGTCCGCCGCCCCGCGGGGTCGGGCCGGTGCGCAGGAGCGTACGGGAGCACGCAACCGTCATCTAAGTCCGGGTGTCCACATTCCACTGCCGGTCGCCGACCGGCTGGACACCGTCTGTCACAAGCCCAGTTCGGCGGTACGCAGACGCTCGGCGCGATCGGCCGGACCGTCCACCTGGACCCGGGCCACCCGCTGCCGTCCGGTGAGGAACAGCACCAGTTCGCCCGGCGCCCCCACCACCCGCAGCCGTTCGCCGCCGGCACCGGCCCGCAGCTCGCCGTGCCCAGGGGCCTGCACCAGCACCTCGGCCGGGAACCGCCGCAGCGCCATCCGGGCCAGCAGGGACGCCCGCTTCCACAGCACCGTCTGCTGCCCGGCGGGCAGGTCGCGCGGGTGCCAGCCCGGCCGGGCGCGCCGCACGTCCTCGTGGTGGATGAAGAACTCCATCCCGTTGGCCAGCTCGTCGGTGAGCGGGTTGCTCACCGGGCTCCACACCGGGGGACGGCGTACCCGGGCGATCAGGTCGGCGTACGGCCCGGCGGCGATCCGCTTGCGGACCGACTCGCCGTAGCCGCGAAGCGGGGGCAGCAGGATGCCGCCGGCCGCGTCCGGCCGGCGCTCCCGCACCAGCAGGTGCGCCGCCAGGTCGCGGGTGGTCCACCCCTCGTTCACAGTCGGTGCGTCCGGTCCCAGTTCCAGCATCAGGTCGGCGAGCGCCTCGCGCTCCACTCGGGCGTACCGCGGCATGGCCCGATCGTAGGCCCGTTCCCGTCGATCGGCGCGCCACGCCCGGCGGGACCGCGTCGCCGGACCGCTTCGGGCCACCCACGACGCGGGTCCGGGGGGAACGTGACGGCGGACATATCCGGGCCGGGTCGGCGGGACCGGCGGCGAGCGGTAAGGATGGGGGAGAAAACTGCGGCTTACGGCGGGGGAGAGCGTGGCGAGCGGGACAAGTCGGGACGTGCTCGGCAGGGGGCTACGGGTGCTCGGCCGGGCCATCCGGGAACAGCCACGGATCTTCGCGGTCGCGGTCAGCGGCAGCGTGTTGTTCGGCCTCCTGGTGATCGCCAGCGCGTACGTGGTCGGGGCGGTGGTCGGCGACGTGGTCGTGCCGGCCGTGGAGCGCGGCGAGGTGGCCGGCGGGGCGCTGGCGCTGGCTGCGACGGCGCTGTTCGGCATCAGCGTGCTGCGGGTGGTCGGCATCTTCGGCCGCCGGCTCGGCGCCGGTTACATGCAGTACCGGCTCCAGGCCGCCTACCGTCGCCGGGTCACCCGCCGCTACCTGGAACTGCCGCTGGCCTGGCACCACCGCAACTCCACCGGCACGCTGCTCTCCAACGCCAACTCCGACGTGGAGGCGGCCTGGTACCCGATCGCGCCGCTGCCGTTCGCGGTCGGCACGCTGGTGATGCTGGTCGGCGCGGTGGCCTCGCTGTTCTTCACCGACTGGGCGCTGGCCCTGGTCGGCCTCGCCGTGTTCCCCGCGCTGTTCGCGCTCAACGTGGTCTACTCCCGCCGGATGGCGCCCCGGCAGGCCCGGGCGCAGCGGCTGCGGGCCGAGGTCAGCGGCATCG
Source organism: Micromonospora sp. C28ISP2-4 (assembly GCF_030519385.1). Classification (NCBI taxonomy): domain Bacteria; kingdom Bacillati; phylum Actinomycetota; class Actinomycetes; order Micromonosporales; family Micromonosporaceae; genus Micromonospora; species Micromonospora sp. C28ISP2-4. The sequence continues at coordinate 280,795 of NZ_JAUMKG010000007.1, forward strand.
CGCACGAGAGCTTCGACGGCGCGCTGGTGGTCAAGACGATGGGCCGCGAGGCCCAGGAGACGGCCCGCTTCGCCTCCCGCGCCGGTGAGCTGCGCGACGCGCTGATCTCGGTCGGCCGGCTGCGCGGCGTGTTCGACCCGCTGCTGGAGACGCTGCCCAGCCTCGGCACGCTCGCCGTGCTGGTGGTCGGCGCGATCCGGTTGCGGCAGGGCGCGATCAGCGTGACCGAGCTGGTCAGCGTCGCGTTCCTGTTCACCGTGCTGGCCTTCCCGGTACGCGCCATCGGCTGGGTGCTGGCCGAACTGCCGCGCAGCGTCGCCGGATGGGACCGCGTCCGCCGGGTGCTGGACGCCACCGGCGAGATGCCGTACGGCACCAGGACGCTCGACCCGGCCACCCGCGAGCCGGCCACGCTCGCCTTCGACAACGTGCACTTCGCGTACGAGCCGGCCGAGGCGCACCTGCCCGGCGCCCAGGTGCTCGGCGAGGTGACGTTCACCGTGCCGGCCGGGAAGACGGTCGCCCTGGTCGGCCCCACCGGCGCGGGCAAGTCGACGATCGCGTCGCTGGCAGTGCGCCTGGTCGACCCGGGGGCCGGGCGGGTCACGCTGGACGGCGTGGACGTGCGGGAGCTGACCGCCGCGTCGCTCGCCGGCACTGTGGCGCTCGTGGCGCAGGTGCCGTTCGTCTTCGACGACACGGTCCGGGCCAACATCGCGCTCGACCGCGCCGGCATCGGCGACGACGAGGTGTGGGCGGCGCTGCGGCTGGCCGAGGCGGACGGCTTCGTGGCCGCGCTGCCGGACGGGCTGGACACCATGGTCGGCGAACGGGGCACGTCGCTGTCCGGCGGGCAGCGCCAGCGGCTCACGCTCGCCCGGGCGCTCGCCGGGCGACCCCGGCTGCTGGTGCTCGACGACGCCACCAGCGCTGTCGACCCGCGGGTCGAGGCGGCCATCCTGGCCGGGCTGCGCGCGCCCGCCGACGGCGGCGCCCCGGCGTCGATCCTGGTGGTGGCGTACCGCCGGGCCACCATCGCGCTCGCCGACGAGGTGATCTACGTGGAGCAGGGCCGGGTGGTCGCCCGCGGCACCCACACCGAGCTGCTGGCCACCGTGCCCGGCTACGCCGACCTGGTCACCGCGTACGAGCAGGCCGAGCAGGAACGCGAGCAGAATCGGACGTACGACGAGGTCGCGCCGCTGACCTCGGGCCTGGAGATCGAGGTGGACCGGTGAGTACGACCACGGGTGAGACCGCCGAGACCGCCGAGTCGACCTGGCGGACGCTGCGGCGCGGGCTGGCGCTCTCCCCGGAGCTGCGCACCGGCCTCGCCGGCACGCTCGCGCTGGCGCTGGTCTACATGGTCGGCCGGGTCGCAGTGCCGGTGGCGGTGCAGCGTGGCATCGACCACGGCATCGTCGGCGGGCTCGACCTGGACGTCATCTCGCTCACCGTGGCGATCACCGCCGGGGTGCTGGTGGTCACCACCGCCTGCGGCTACCTGATGATGCGCCGGCTGTTCACGGTGAGCGAGACCGCGCTGGCCGGGGTGCGCACCCGGGCGTTCCGGCACGTGCACGACCTGTCCATGCTGCACCAGCAGTCGGAGCGGCGCGGGTCGCTCGTCTCCCGGGTCACCAGCGACGTCGACCAGATCACCCAGTTCCTCCAGTGGGGCGGCGTGATCCTCATCGTCAACCTGGGCCAGCTGCTGGTGACCACCGCCGTCATGCTCGCGTACTCCTGGCAGTTGACGCTCGTGGTGCTCGTCGCGTTCGCACCAGCGGTGCTGGTGATCCGGCAGTTGCAGCGCCGCCTCGCCGGGGCGTACGGGCTGGTGCGGCAGCGCACCGGCACGCTGCTCGGCGCGATCGGCGAGAGCGTGGTGGGCGCGCCGGTGATCCGGGCGTACGGGATCGCCGGGCGCACCGCGCGGCGGCTGGACACGGCCATCGACGGGCAGCGGGTGGCCCAGCAGCGGGCGATCCGGATCAGCATCATGGGCAGCTCGGTGGGGGAGCTGGCCGCCGGGCTGGCGCTGGCCGGTGTCGTCGTGGTCGGGGTCAGCCTGGGCGTCGACGGCACGCTGTCGATAGGCCAGCTCACCGCGTTCCTGTTCCTGGTCACGCTCTTCATCCAGCCGGTGCAGATCGCCACCGAGGTGCTCAACGAGGCGCAGAACGCGATCGCCGGCTGGCGCCGGGTGCTGGACGTGCTGGACGTCTCCCCGGACGTGGCCGACCCCGGCGAGCAGGGGCGGGAGCTGCCGGCGGGGCCGCTGGACGCCCGGTTCGCCCGCGTGACGTTCGCCTATCCGGGCGGGCCGCCGGTGCTGCACGACGTGACGCTGGACATCCCGGCCAAGAGCCGGGTGGCGGTGGTGGGTGAGACCGGAAGCGGCAAGACCACATTCGCCAAGCTGCTCACCCGCCTGATGGACCCGACCGAGGGCGCGGTGCTGCTGTCGGGGGTCGACCTGCGGCAGGTGCGCTTCGACTCGCTGCGCTCCCGGGTGGTGATGGTGCCGCAGGACGGCTTCCTGTTCGACGCCACGGTCGGGGAGAACGTCCGCTTCGCCCGCCCAGACCTGACCGACGAGCGGCTCACCGCCGCCTTCGCCGAGCTGGGCCTGTCCGACTGGCTGGACGGGCTGCCGTCCGGGCTGGACACGCCGGTCGGCGAGCGCGGGGAGGCGCTGAGCGTCGGGGAGCGGCAGCTCGTGGCGCTGGCCCGGGCGTACGTCGCGGACCCGGACCTGCTGGTGCTGGACGAGGCGACGAGCGCTGTCGACCCGGCCACCGAGGTCCGCCTGCAACGGACGCTCGACGCGGTGACCCGGGGCCGGACCACGCTCGCCATCGCGCACCGGCTGTCCACCGCGCAGGCGGCGGACGAGGTGATCGTGGTGGACCGGGGCCGGATCGTGCAGCGCGGCCCGCACGAGGAGCTGGTCCGCGACACCGACTCGGTCTACGCCCTGCTGTACGCGTCCTGGCTGGAGCAGACCCGCTGACCGGTCAGCGGGAGTAGAACTCCACCACCAGCTGCTCGTCGCACACCACCGGCACCTCGTGCCGGGCCGGGTCGCGCACCAGCGTGGCGCGCAGCTCGGCCGGCTGCGCCGACAGGTACGGCCGGGGCTGCGCGTCGGCGTGCGCGCCGGCGGCGGCGAGCTGGAACGGCGGCAGCGCGCGGCTGCGCTCGCGTACGCCGACCACCTGGCCGGGACGCAGCCGGTACGACGGCCGGTCGACCTTGCGCCCGTCGACTGTGATGTGGCCGTGTGCGACGAGCTGGCGGGCCTGGTAGATGCTGCGCGCCAGCCCGGCCCGAAGTACCACCGCGTCGAGGCGTCGCTCCAGCAGCGCGACGAGCGTCTCGCCGGTCTTGCCGGCGCCCCGGGCGGCCTCGTCGAACAGCCGGCGCAGCTGGGCCTCGCTGACGTTGTACTGGTGGCGCAGCCGCTGCTTCTCCAGCAGCCGCACCTGGTAGTCGGAGGTGGTGCGGCGGGACCGGCCGTGCACACCCGGGGGGTAGGGGCGCCGCTCGAAGTACCGCACGCACTTGCGGGTCAGCGGGATGCCGAGGGCGCGGGAGAGCCGGGCCTTGGGCCGGGGGTGGTTCACGTGGGCGTCTCCGATCGTCTAGCCTGCTTCTTAGGTAAGCCTAACCTATACTGAGGAGGTCGGGATCATGCGGCCCAGCCCGGCGGAGATCGTGCGAACCCTGGTCGCGGGCCGGTTGCCCGCCCTCGTCCACCTGGCCCGGCACCCCGGCCCGCACCAGGTCCGGCACGCGATCGACCCGGACGGGCGGGTGCTGCTGCTCGTACCCGTGGTCAGTGACCTCGCCGCGGCGCTCGTGCCGCCGGCGGGCGACACCGACGTGGCCACCGTGCTCGACGTGCTCGACCTGCCGCCGGCCGCCGGGGCGCCCTCGCTCGGCCGGGCCTGGGTGTCCGGCTGGGCCGCCCGGCTGGACGGGGACGAGGCGCGCGACGCGGCGGTCGACTTCGCCGCCACCGACCCGGTCGGCGACCTGCTCGACGTGGGCAGCCGCTTCCACCTGCACCGCTTCGAGGTGGCCGAGGCCCGCTGGGAACGCGCCGGGCGCGTGCGCCGGGTCGACCCGGAGGCGTTCGCGGAGGCCGAGCCGGACCCGCTGCACCCGGTCGAGGCCGCCCTGCTGGCCGACCTGGCCGACCACCACGCCGAGCAGGTCGGCGACTACCTGCGGCGGCGGCTGGACCTGCCCGGCGACCAGATTCCCCGGGTGGTCCGGATCGACAGGTACGGGCTGCTGGTCGCGCACGGGCGGCCCGGCGCGACCCGGCGGGCCCGCCTCGCCTTCCCCCGGCCCGTCGCCGACGTGGCGGAGCTGTCCCGTCTGCTGCACCCCATGCTCTGCCCCCGGGCCGTGGCCTGAGCCGGGCCGTCCCCGCAGTCGCGGGCCGTCGGCGCGGCGGCCCGGGACGGCTCAGGTGATGTCGCCGGTGAGGTAACGCTGGACCGTCGGGCCGATGGCGGCCACCAGCGTCGCCGGGTCGGCGGTGGCGACCGCGTCGAGGCGGAGCACGTACCGCATCATGGCCAGCCCGGCGAGCTGCGTGGCGACCAGCCCGCCGCGCAGCGCGCGCTGCGCCGGGTCGACGTCGAGGTGGTCGAGCACCCGGCGCAGCACCTGCGTGACCAGGAACTCGCGCAGCAGGCGCGCGGTCCAGTCGTTGCTGACCGCCGACCGCAGCAGCGCCACCGCCGCCGTGCCGGTGGGGGAGTCCCAGACCTCCAGGAACACCCGGACCATCCGCTCGCCGGCCGCGTCCGGGCCGCCGGCGAGCACCGCCGGGAGCAGCCGCCCCGGGTCGGCCGGGAACGCCGTCGCGGCCCGGAACAGCTCCTCCTTGCCGCCGAAGTAGTGGTGCACGAGCGCCGGGTCCACACCGGCCGCGGCGGCGATGGCGCGGATCGACGCGGCGTCGAAGCCGCGCTCGGCGAACGCCTCCCGCGCCGCGGCGAGGATGGCCTCACGGGTGTCCGGGCTGCCGGGCCGCCGCCCGGTGCGCCGCGCGCTCACCCGCTGCGCCGGCGCAGCGTCGCGGCGGCCAGCACCAGCGCCGCCACCGCCGCCCCGGCCACGATCGCCACGTCCCGCCACATCGTCCCGGTCGGTTCGGCGTGCGCACCGACCTCCTGAAGCGCCTCGACCGCGTACGACAGCGGCAGCGCGTCGCTGACCGCCTGGAGCCAGCCGGCCATCTGGTCGCGCGGCACGAACAGGCCGCACAGCAGCAGTTGCGGGGCCACCACCACCGGCATGAACTGGACCGCCTGGAACTCGGTGCGGGCGAACGCCGAGCAGAACAGCCCGAGCGCCACCGCGAGCACCGCGTTGACACCGGCGATCAGCACGACCAGCCACGCGCTGCCCGCGGTCTCCAGCCCGAACACCTGGTACGCGACGACCGAGGCGACAGTGGACTGGAGCACCCCGGCCAGGCCGAACGCGATGCCGTACCCGAACAGCAGGTCGAGCTTGCCCAGCGGCGTGGTGAGCAGGCGCTCCAGCGTGCCGGTGGTGCGCTCGCGGAGCATGGCGATGCTGGTCACCAGGAACATGATGATGAACGGGAAGAAGCCCAGCATGATCAGGGCCACCCGGTCGAACGTGCTCGGCGCGCCGGGCGGGGCGGGCTGGTCGACGTACATGAAGTAGACGAGCGTGAGCAGCACCGACGGCACCACCACGAGCAGCGCCACGGTCCGCCGGTCGTGCCGGAGCTGACGCAGGATGCGCCCGGTGGTAGCGGCCAGGATCCGTCCGTTCATCGCGCCTCTCCCTCGGCGTCGCGGATCAGGCGCAGGAACGCCTCCTCCAGGTCGTCGGTCCCGGTGGCGGCGCGGACCGCGGCCGGGGTGTCGTCGGCGACCAGCCGGCCCTCGCGGATCAGCAGAAGCCGGTCGCAGCGGGCTGCCTCGTCCATCACGTGGCTGGAGACCAGCAGCGTGGTGCCGTTAGCGGCCATGGCGTGGAACCGGGCCCACAGGTCGGCGCGCAGCACCGGGTCCTGCCCGACAGTGGGTTCGTCGAGGACCACCAGCTCCGGTTCGCCGACGAGCGCGCAGGCGAGCGAGGCGCGGCTGCGCTGGCCGCCGGAGAGCGTGCCGACGAGCTGGTCGGCCGCGCTCGACAGGCCGACGTCGGCCACCGCGCGGTCGGCCTCGGCGCGGCCCCGGCCCTGGAGCACCGCGAAGTAGCGGGCGTTCTCCCGCACCGTCAGGTCGGCGTAGACGCTCGGCGCCTGGGTCAGGTAGCCCACCCGGCGGCGCAGGTCGGCCGAGCCGGCGGGACGGCCGAGCACCTCGACGGTGCCGGAGCCGACCGTCTGCACCCCGACCACCGCGCGCATCAGCGTGGTCTTGCCGCTGCCGCTGGGCCCGAGCAGCCCGGTCACGGTGCCCCGGGGCACCCCGCAGGTGATGCCGTGCAGCACCCGCCGCCCGCCCCTGTCGACCACCAGCTCGCGGACCGACACCGCGTCGTCCATGCTCGCCTCCGTCAATTCATCACCCGTTGAACTCAACGGTAGGTGAATTCTGGCCCCCGGAGCAACGAGGGACTTGACTTCGAGTGCGCTCGAACTGGAAGCCTGGACGGCGTGGACATCAGCACGCGGGAGATGAGCCTCACCGTGGGTGAGGCGGCGGAACGGGTCGGCCTGACCACCTACACGCTGCGCTGGTACGAGCAGGAGGGGCTGGTGGGCCGCGTCGGGCGGGACTCGTCGGGCCGCCGGCGCTACACCGAGTCCGACGTCAACTGGCTGTTCCTGCTCACCCGGCTGCGGCGCACCGGGATGCCGGTACGCGACATGCGCCGCTACGCCGAACTGGCCCGGCACGGCGACAGCACCCTCGGCGCGCGACGGGCGCTGTTCGAGGCGCACCGGGCCCGCGTACTGGCCCGGATGGCCGAGCTGGAGGAGGACCTGAAGGTCCTCGAACACAAGATCGACGCGTACCGCCGGGCCGAGGAGGAATCCGGCTGAGTGCCCGGTGGCGGACACCGAGTCCGGCGCCCGAAGATCCGATTTCGGCACCATGACGCCGTGGGTCCAGCGCAGTTGCCCGACACCGCCTTCCTCGACGACTGGGCCGCCCGCCTGCGGCAGGCCGCCGACCGGCCGGTCGTCGGGATCATGCTGCGCGGCAGCCATGCCCGGCGGGCCGCCACCGAGCACAGCGACGTGGACGTGGACGTGCTCGTGGCCGCCGACGACGGACGCGCCGCCGGTGCGGGCGCCCGGCAGGCCACGTCCCGCCGCGGCACGCCGTACGCGGCCCGCCGGGCGTACCTGGCCGAGTTCGCCGGCCGTCTCGTGCACGTGTCGGTGGCCGCCCGCGACGTCCGCTCCTGGGTGCGCCGCCTCGGCCAGCCCGCCGACTGGGCGTTCGGGCTCCCGGTCACCGCGCCCGCCCGGCTGCTGTGGGCCGTGCCGGAATGGCGCCGCCGGATCGACCTGCCGGTGCTCTGCCAGCCCGCCGACGAGCCGCGCCTGGAGGAGCTGATCGCGACGCTGGGCAAGGTCGCCGCGGCCCGCGTGGCCGACGACCCGGTCGGGGTCCGGCTCGCCGCGGCCGACCTGGCCCGGCTCTGCCCCTCGGTGCTGCGCCCGGCCAACCCGTCGGTACGCGTGGTGTCCCGCCGGGCCGCCCTGACCGCCGCGCTGGACCTGCCGGTCGCCCCGCCCGGCTACCGCCACGACATGCTGCTCTGCCTCGGGCTGCGCGCCGGTGACCCGGCCGCTGTCGGTGCCGCCGCCGGTCGGCTGGTCACCGGCATCCTCCCGCTGATCCGCCCGTACGCCGACGAGATCGCCGCCACCCACGGCGCGGACCTGGCCGAGGCGCTGGTCGACGGCCGGGTGGACCGCTACCTCGCCCGGCTGGGCCGGGCGCTGGGGACCGTGACGACCGCCTCCCGGGACACGTCGGCGGTGCCCGGACCGCGTGCGGGAGAATGGTCAACCGTGCCCGCCCCTGACGCGCCGCTGACCGGCGCACCCACTCCCGGCCCGGCCCGCCCGTCCCGGCTCGACCCGGCCATCGCGGCCAGGCTCCGCCGCACCCCGGACGGCCTGGTCGCCGCCGTGGTCCGCGCCCACGACTCGGGCGAGGTGCTGATGGTCGCCTGGATGGACGACGAGGCGCTGCACCGCACGCTGACCACCGGCCGGGCCACCTACTGGTCGCGCAGCCGCGGCGAGTACTGGGTCAAGGGCGCCACCTCGGGCAACCACCAGTACGTGCGCTCGGTGGCGCTCGACTGCGACGGCGACGCGCTGCTGGTCAGCGTGGAGCAGGTCGGCGCGGCCTGCCACACCGGGCAGCGCACCTGCTTCTTCACCGAACTGCCGGTCAGCTCCCCGGAGGCGACCCCGTGACCGACGGCACGGTCAGCCCGGACCTGTCCGCCTTCGCCGACCTGGCCGCCCGCTGGCGGGTCGTGCCGGTGACCCGGCGGCTGCTCGCCGACGCGGAGACGCCGGTCGGGGTCTACCGCAAGCTGGCCGGCGGTCCCGGCACGTTCCTGCTGGAGTCCGCCGAACAGGGCGTCGGCTCGGCCGGTACGGCCTGGTCGCGCTACTCGTTCATCGGCGTCCGCAGCAGCGCCACGCTCACCGAGCGCGACGGCGCGGCGAGCTGGACCGGCACGCCACCGGCGGGCGTGCCCACCGGCGGCGACCCGGTCACCGTGCTGCGCGAGACGGTCGCCGCGCTCGCCGGGCCGGGCTGGGATCCGGCCGGTGGCATGCCGCCGCTGACCGGCGGCCTGGTCGGCTACCTCGGCTACGACCTGGTCCGCCGCTTCGAGCGCCTGCCCGAGCTGACCGAGGACGAGCTGGACGTGCCCGAGCTGGGCATGATGCTCGCCACCGACCTGGTGGTCCTCGACCACTACGAGGGCTCCGCGATCCTGGTCGCCAACGCGGTGCTGCCGCCGCTCGACGACCCCGGCCGGGCCGAGCGGGTCGAGGCCGCGTACCACCACGCCGTCGGCCGCCTCGACGCGATGACCACCGCGTTGTCCCGGCCGATTCCGCCGATGGTCTCGACTGTGGGCCGGCCCGGCGTCGGCGAGGTGGTCAGCCGCACCCCCGAGGGCGGCTACCCGGAGGCGGTGGAGACGGCCAAGGAGGCGATCCGGGCCGGCGAGTGCTTCCAGATCGTGCTCAGCCAGCGCTTCGAGCGCCCCACCGACGCCGACCCGCTCGACGTCTACCGGGTGCTGCGCACCACGAACCCCAGCCCGTACATGTACCTGCTGCGCTTCGACGGCTTCGACATCGTCGGCTCGTCACCGGAGGCGCACCTCAAGGTCAGCGCCGGCCCGGACGGGCGGCGCCGGGCGCTGCTGCACCCGATCGCCGGCACCCGGCCGCGCGGCGGCTCCCCGGACGGCGACGCCAAACTCGCCGCCGAACTGCTCGCCGACCCCAAGGAACGCGCCGAGCACGTGATGCTCGTCGACCTGGGCCGCAACGACCTGGGCCGGGTGTGCCGCCCGGGCACCGTCGAGGTGCCCGAGTTCGCCACCATCGAGCGCTACAGCCACGTGATGCACATCGTCTCCACTGTCGTCGGCGAGCTGCGCGACGACCGCACCGCGTTCGACGCGCTGGCCGCGACGTTCCCGGCCGGGACGCTGAGCGGCGCGCCCAAGGTGCGGGCCATGGAGATCATCGAGGAGCTGGAGCCGGTGCGGCGCGGCGTCTACGGCGGCACCGTCGGCTACTTCGCCTTCGGCGGCGACCTGGACATGGCCATCGCGATCCGTACCGCGCTGATCCGCGACGGCCGCGCCTACGTCCAGGCCGGCGCCGGGATCGTGGCCGATTCCGACCCCGCCGCCGAGGACCAGGAGACGCGCAGCAAGGCCGCCGCCGTCCTCGCCGCCATCGCGGCCGCCGAGACGCTGCGGGCGGCCCGGTGAGCGCGCCCGGCACCACCGCGCCGGCGGCCCGCGGCCGGCGCGAACTCGCGTACGCGGTGCTGCTCTGCCTGGCCGGCGCGGGCCTGGCCTGCTGGGCGGTGACCCGGACCTGGTCGGTGGAGGTGGCCGCCCGGGGTTCGCTGCCGTCCGGGCGGGCCGAGCGCACCGGCACGGAGCTGCTGCCCTGGGTGCTCGCGCTGACGTACGTGGGACTCGCCGGCGGCGGCGCGGTGCTCGCCACCCGGGGCCGGCTGCGCCGGCTGCTGGGTGTGCTGCTGGCCGGCGTCGGGGTGGCCGTGGCGGTCGGCGGCGGGATCGGCCTGACCGAGGCCGGGGTGAGCCGGCAGTGGCCGGCGCTGGTGCTCGCCGGCGGCCTGGCCCTGGCGGCCGGCGGCGCGTTCACCGCGCTGCGCGGCGACGGCTGGCCGGCGATGGGGGCCCGGTACGAGCGGCGGTCCGCCCCGGCGGACGAGCCCGGCCGCCCGGCGGTCGAGCGCGGCACCCGGGACGCGTGGGACGCGCTGGACCGGGGCGAGGACCCGACGGTCAGCTGACCGGCTGCGCCTCGCGGGCGTCGCGCCGCTGCCGCGCCGCGGCCCGCGCGGCGGCCAGCTCGGCCACCAGCCGCTCCAGCTCGCGGCGCTGGGCGGCGCGGGCCCGGTCGGCGCAGACCGCCTCCCAGGCGTTGCCCCGCGCGGTACGCATCCGGCCGTCGCCGGCCACCGCGCGCTCCAGCGTGTGGACCACGCCGACGGCGAGCGAGGCGACGGTACGGGAGATGGTGGTCAAGCCGATGGTCTGGGTCGGCCCGTTGGCGCTCATGGTCACCCCACACGAGATCGTTGGCGACGGTCGGCAGCCGCCGGCGTCGAGTGTGCCCGACGACGATGCTTCCGGGTGGACGTTTCGCCGCCGTGAAGCACAGGTCAACGCTGTCGTACCGGGGGCGACCTGGGCAGCGCCGGAGGTCCTTGAGCTTGGTCACAGCGGCCGCCGGAACCCGTCCTGCGGGACCGGAACGATCGTGGTGAGATAGGGATGGGTGACGGTCGATGCCAGCGGTGGCGCTGCGTGACATGGCGTTCACCGGAAGTCGGCCATCATGCCACAGCCCATGTCGTGAGGTGCGCCATACCCCCCGGCACTCGTCGCCAGGTGGCGCCCCCTAGCATCGGCCCATGACGCCCGGAGAGGGGAGTCCGTTGGTGACTGCTGAGCATGCGCACGCGGAGGGGGACGACGCCGGAGCGGCGCCGTCCGCAGGGGTGCTCGACGAGATCCTGGCCGGCGTGCGCGAGGACGTGGCCCGGCGCCAGGAGCAGGTTCCGCTGGAGCGGATCCGGGAACTGGCCGCCGCCGCGCCGCCACCGCTGGACGCGTACGCGGCCCTGCGCCGCCCCGGCGTGGCCGTGATCGCCGAGGTGAAGCGCTCGTCGCCGTCCAAGGGGCGGCTGGCCGAGATCGCCGACCCGGCTGACCTGGCCGGGGACTACGCCGCCGGTGGCGCGCGGGCGATCAGCGTGCTGACCGAGGGTCGCTGGTTCGGCGGGTCGCTCGACGACCTGGCGGCGGTGCGGGCCGCGGTGAACGTGCCGGTGCTGCGCAAGGACTTCGTGGTCTCCAGCTACCAGGTGCACGAGGCCCGCGCGCACGGGGCCGACCTGGTGCTGCTGATCGTCGCCGCGCTGGAGCAGAACGTGCTGGTCGGGCTGCTGGAGCGGATCGAGTCGCTCGGCATGACCGCACTGGTCGAGGTGCACACCGAGGAGGAGGCGGACCGCGCCCTGGAGGCTGGTGCGCAGGTGATCGGCGTGAACGCCCGCGACCTGCGTACCCTGGAGGTCGACCGCTCGGTGTTCGAGCGGATCGCGCCCGGGCTGCCGAGCAGCGTCGTCAAGATCGCCGAGTCCGGGGTGCGCGGTCCGCACGACCTGATCCGGTACGCCTCCGCCGGCGCCGACGCCGTGCTGGTGGGCGAGGGCCTGGTCACCCAGAAGAGCCCGCGCGAAGCGGTCGCCGAGCTGGTCAACGCCGGTAACCACCCGGCCACGCCCCGCCCGGTGCGCTGAGCCGCCGGGCACCCGATCCGAGAGGACGCCCGCGATGAGCGCCGCACCCGCAGCCGGCCAGGTTCCCGACGCCGCCGGTCACTTCGGCCGGTTCGGCGGCCGGTTCGTCCCGGAGGCGCTGGTCGCCGCGCTGGACGAGCTGGACGCGGCGTACCGGAAGGCGATGGGCGACGAGGACTTCCTCGCCGAGTTCGACGCGCTGCTGCGCGACTACGCCGGCACGTCCTCGCTGCTCTACGAGGCCCGGCGGTTCTCCGCGCAGATCGGCGCGCGGGTCCTGCTCAAGCGGGAGGACCTGAACCACACCGGCGCCCACAAGGTCCGCAACGTGCTGGGCCAGGCGCTGCTCACCAAGCGGATGGGCAAGCGGCGGGTCATCGCGGAGACCGGCGCCGGCCAGCACGGCGTCGCCACCGCCACCGCCGCCGCGCTGTTCGACCTGGAATGCGTCGTCTACATGGGCCAGGTGGACACCGAGCGGCAGGCGCTGAACGTGGCGCGGATGCGGATGCTCGGCGCCACCGTCGTCCCGGTGACCGCCGGCTCGCGCACGCTCAAGGACGCGATGAACGAGGCGATGCGGGACTGGGTCGCCAACGTCGAGGACACCCACTACCTGATCGGCACCGCCGCCGGCCCGCACCCGTTCCCGGAGATGGTCCGCGACTTCGTGCGCGGCATCGGCGTGGAGGCCCGCCGGCAGTGCCTGGACCTGACCGGCGCGCTGCCGGACGCGGTCGCGGCCTGCGTCGGCGGCGGCTCCAACGCGCTCGGCATCTTCCACGCGTTCGTGCCGGACACCGGGGTCCGGCTCTACGGCTTCGAGGCCGGCGGCGAGGGCGTCGGCACCGGCCGGCACGCCGCCAGCATCACCGGCGGCTCGTCCGGCGTGCTGCACGGCACCCGCACGTACGTCCTGCAGGACGCCGACGGGCAGACCATCGAGTCGCACTCGATCTCGGCCGGCCTGGACTACCCGGGCGTCGGCCCGGAGCACGCCTGGCTGCACGACACCGGCCGGGCCACCTACCTGCCGGTCGACGACGCCGACGCGATGGCCGCGTTCGAGCTGCTCTGCCGCACCGAGGGCGTGATCCCGGCGATCGAGAGCGCGCACGCGCTCGCCGGCGCCCGCGCGATCGCCCCCCGGCTCGCCGAGGAGCTGGGCCGGGAGCCGGTGATCGTGGTCAACCTGTCCGGGCGGGGCGACAAGGACGTGCACACCGCCGGCGCGTACTTCGGCATCCTCGACAAGGAGTGACAGCGTGAGCCGCATCGGGGTCGCCTTCGACAAGGCGCGGGCGGACGGGCGGGCGGTGCTGGTCGGCTGCATGCCTGCCGGCTTCCCGACCGTGGAGGGCAGCATCGCCGCCATGAAGGCCATGGTCGAGGCCGGCGTGGACGTCATCGAGGTGGAGATCCCGTACTCCGACCCGGTGATGGACGGCCCGGTCATCCAGAAGGCCAGCGACATCGCGCTCGCGGGCGGTGTCCGCGTCGCGGACGCGCTGCGCGTCGTCGAGGCGGTCGCCGCGACCGGGGCCAGCGTGGTCACCATGACCTACTGGAACCCCATCGAGCAGTACGGCGTCGACGCGTTCGCCCGCGACATGGCCGCCGCCGGTGGCACCGGCCTGATCACGCCGGACCTGATCCCCGACGAGGCCGCCGAGTGGCTGGCCGCCTCCGACGCGCACGGCCTGGACCGCACCTTCCTGGTGTCCCCGTCCTCGACCGACGCGCGGCTGCGGATGACCGTCGAGCACTGCCGCGGGTTCGTCTACGCCACAGCGATCATGGGCGTCACCGGCGCCCGGGCCCAGACCTCGGAGGCCGCCCCGGTCCTGGTCTCGCGGCTGCGTGAGGTCACCGACCTCCCGGTCGGTGTCGGGCTGGGCGTGGGCACCGGCGCGCAGGCCGCCGTCGTCGCCGGGTACGCCGACGCGGTGATCGTGGGCAGCGCGCTGGTCCGCTGCGTGCTGGACGCCCCGGACCAGGCCACCGGTCTGACCGCCCTGCGCAAGCTCAGCGCCGAACTGGCCGAGGGAGTCCGCAACCCCGCCCGCTGACGGGTCCTCCCGAGATCTTGGTACGACACGGTCATCCGACCCGCGCGGCAGGCGGCCCGGGGTGCCGCACACACGGTCCGCACCGGTACCGTGTGCACCCGTGACCCTCGCCCCGATGACCCCACTGGCGGCCATGCCCAGCCCCAGCACCGCCGTCTGGCAGCTCGGTCCGGTTCCGATCCGGGCGTACGCGCTCTGCATCATCCTCGGCATCGTGGTGGCCTGCGTGGTCACCGAGTACCGGCTGCGCCGCCGCGGTGTGGCGCCGGGGGCGGTGCTCGACATCGCCGTCTGGGCCGTGCCCGCGGGCATCATCGGCGCGCGGATCTACCACGTGATCACCTCGCCGGAGAAATACTTCGGCGCCGGCGGTGAGCCGATCAAGGCGCTCTACATCTGGGAGGGCGGCCTCGGCATCTGGGGCGCGGTGGCCGGTGGCGCGGTCGGCGCGTGGCTCGCCGCCCGTCAGCTCGGCATCCCGTTCGCGGTCGTCGCCGACGCGCTGGCACCGGGGCTGCCCCTGGCGCAGGCCGTCGGCCGCCTGGGCAACTGGTTCAACAACGAGCTGTACGGCGGACGGACCACGCTGCCGTGGGGCCTGGAAGTGCACGTGATGGACCCGGACAACCCGGGGCACGCGCTGCGCGACGACGCCGGCAACCCGGTGCTCCAGCCCGGGCTCTACCACCCGGCGTTCCTCTACGAGGCGCTCTGGAACATCGGCGTCGCCGCGCTGGTGCTGTTCCTCGACCGCAAGCTGCGGCTCGGTCGTGGCCGGGCGTTCGCGCTCTACGTGATGGGCTACACGGCGGGCCGGTTCTGGATCGAGCTGATGCGCACCGACGAGGCGAACCTGATCCTCGGCGTACGCCTCAACGTCTGGACCGCCGCGCTCGTCTTCCTCGGCGCGCTGGCCTACTTCATCCGGGTCCGCGGTCCCCGCGAATACCTCGTGCCGGTGGGCGAGCCGGCTCCCGCTGCGGGCCCGGCCGGCGACGTGTCCCAGGTCGACCTGTCCGCCCGGGAGGCCGCCGCGCGGCCGGTCGCGCCCGAGGGCTACCGCGTGGTGTCCGAGGAGCAGTTCGACGCGTACCGGGAGACCGGTGTGCTGCCCCCGGCCGACGCCGAGCGGCCGGAAGCCGCCACCGGGGCCGACGACGCCACGGACGACGCGGACGGGGCCGCACGCGCGAGCACCGACCCCGCCGCCGAGGGCGATGACGCCGCCGGCCGCGCGGACGCGGACGGCGACGACACGGAACCGGAGCGGGCGGACGCCGAGCGTACGAACGCCGGCCGGGCCGACAGCGGCGGCCGCCCGGCGGACCGGGACAGCTGAGCGGGGGAGTCATGCGCAGCGCGGTGGTGGTCGGCGCCGGCCTCGGCGGAATGGCGGCGGCCGGTGCGCTGGCCCGGTCGGGCTGGCAGGTCACGCTGCTGGAACGCGCCGACCGGGTCCGCCCGGAGGCGACCGCCGTGGTGCTCTGGCCCAACGGGGTACGCGCGCTGCGCGCCCTCGGGCTGGGCGACGGGCTGGACGCGATCGCCACGCCGCTGCCCGACGGCGGCGTCCGCCGGCCGGACGGGCACTGGCTGGTGCAGGCCCGGTCCACGCCGGCCGAGCGGATGCCGGTGGTGGTGCACCGGGAGGACCTGCACGACGCGCTGATCGCCGGCCTGGGCGACCGGGTCGAGTTGCGTACCGGCGTGACCGTCCGGACGGTGCGCGCGGCGTCCGGCGATCGTCCGGCGGTGGGCGACGGCCGGCACACCTACGAGGCGGACCTGGTGGTGGCCGCCGACGGGACGGACAGCGAGATCCGCCGGCACCTCGCACCGGAGACGGCTGTGGTCAGCTCCGGGTGCGCGGCCTGGCGAGCGGTCATCCCCTGGTACCGGGCCCCGCAGTTGCCGGACGACCAGCCGGTGCACGGCGAGACGCTCGGCGCCGGGTACCGCTTCCTGGCCGCCTCACTCGGCGAGCGGGGCACCGCGGGCGCGTCCCGCCGGGGCGGCGTCTACTGGGTCGCCACCGCCGCCGGCGCGCCCCGGCCCGAGCCGCCGGAGATCCAGCTCGCGCTGCTCAAACGCTGGTTCGCGGGCTGGCCCGCGCCGATCGGCACGCTGCTGGAGGCGACCGACCCGGAGGACGTCGTCCAGCAGGAGATCCGCGAGCTGCGCCCGCTGCCGAAGGCGTACGGCTTCCCGGCCGGCCCGGGGGGCGTGGTGCTGCTCGGCGACGCCGCGCACGCCATGCCGCCGCACCTCGGGCAGGGCGCCTGCCTGGCGTTCGAGGACGCGGCGACGCTGGCCGGGCTGCTGCGGGAGTCGCGACTGCCGGACGCGGTGACCGCGTACGACAGGTTGCGCCGCCCCCGCGCGGCCACGATGGTCCGGCAGACCCGGCGGATGTCGGCGGTCCTCCAGGCCCGGGGCCGGCTGGCGCTGCGCGCCCGGGACGCGGCCCTGGGCACGATCAGCCCGCGACTGCGCAACACGGCCGCCGCGGCGGCGGCCGCCTGGCAGCCGCCGTCCTGACCGTCCCGCCGCCACTCTCGGCGGCGCAGTCCTCGCCCGGGGCGACGGCCCGGCCGGTGCTCAGATGACGGCGGCGGGCTCGGCGATGCAGGCGGTGCCCACCCGGCGGAACCCGACCCGCAGGTAGACGCGGGCGATGTCTTCGCTGCCGGCGCTCAGGAAGATCAGGTCGGTGCCGGCGGCGCGCAGTTCCCGCGCGAGGGTGGCGGTCACCGCCGCGCCCAGCCCGCGCTGCCGGGCGGACGGCAGGGTGGCCACGCCGGCGATCTCCGCCACGTCGTCGACCCGCATCGCCATCCCGCTGGCGAGCGCGCCCTCGTCGGGCGTGCCGGCGAGCACCGAGATGCGCCGCCCGTCGGCGACCCGGGTCGCCTCCTCCTCCAGCGCGGCCACGTCCAGCTGGGCGAGGGCGGCGTCCCGATCGGCCGGTCCGGCGTCGCCGCGCGCGGTGCCGCCGTTGGCGAAGCCGACCGCCGCGACGGCCCGCCGCAGCGCGATGTCCGCCGCGAAGCCCGGCTGGGCGGGGTCCAGCACCCGCACCGGTACGTCGCTGAACGTCCCCGGGTCGGGCAGCCGCTCCGGCTCCAGCAGCATCAGCGGCGCCTCCAGCACGCTGAGCCCGGCCGAGCGGGCCACCGCCAGCAGGTCCGGCTGGCGCTCGTGCACCCACTCGAACGCCTCCGGCAGGCCCAGCTCCCGCTGTCGGGCGCGGACGGCTGTGACGTCGGCGAGCGTGGGCGCCTCGTCGGCGTCGAGCCGGGGCCGGGCGTAGAACGGCCATCCGGCGCCGTCCCGGACGAACAGCACCAGGGCGCCGTACTCCTCGGTCCGGGCCCCGTCGCGGGGCACCGCGTCGTAGAACCGCTCCAACCGGTCGAGTACGTCATCGCGTGCGAGATCCACCGCGCGAGACTACACGTCCCAGCATCTGGAAGTGTGATCAATCTGAACTGGCCTTGCGCCGGAAGCCCTAACGTAGACTCAATAAACCGCAGAGGGCCGACGTCGTCCCCATCATGATCCATCCTGAGTGACGACAGGAGGCCCGGTGGCCTTTCCGTACCCTCACAGCCCGCAGTCGGCCCCACAGGCGGCCGGGCTCTACGACCCCGCGTACGAGCACGACGCCTGCGGCGTGGCCTTCGTGGCCGACCTGCACGGCCGGCGCTCGCACCAGGTCGTCGCGAACGGCCTCGGGGCACTGTGCCGGCTGGACCACCGGGGCGCCCGGGGCGCGGAGCACAACACCGGGGACGGCGCCGGCATCATGATCCAGGTGCCGGACGCGTTCCTGCGCGCCACCGTCGACTTCGCGCTGCCCCCGGCCGGTCAGTACGCCACCGGCCTGGTGTTCCTGCCCGACGACGACGCGGCCGAGGCCCGTGCCCGCCAGGTCGTCGACAAGTACGCGCTGGTCGAGGGCGCCGACGTGCTCGGCTGGCGGGAGGTGCCGACCGACCCGTCCGGCCTGGGTGAGACCGCGCTGGCGGCGATGCCCCGGGTACGGCAGCTGTTCGTGGCCGCACACCGGCTGACCGGCTCGCCGGACGGCCCGGCCGGCTCCCCGCTGACCGGGCTCGACCTGGACCGGGTGGCGTTCTGCCTGCGCAAGCAGGTCGAGCGGGAGACCGCCGAGCGGGGCGTACCGGCGTACTTCCCGTCGCTGTCCGGCCGGACCATGGTCTGGAAGGGCATGCTCACCCCGGACCAGCTTCCCGCGTTCTACCCGGAGCTGACCGACGAGCGGGTGGTCAGCGCCATCGCGCTGGTGCACTCGCGTTTCTCCACGAACACGTTCCCCTCCTGGCCGCTGGCGCACCCGTACCGGTTCATCGCGCACAACGGCGAGATCAACACGATCCGCGGCAACCGCAACTGGATGCAGGCCCGCGAGGCGCTGCTGCGCAGCCCGAGCATCCCCGGCAACATCCGCCGGGTCTTCCCGGTCTGCACCCCGGCGGCGTCGGACTCGGCCAACTTCGACGAGGTGCTCGAACTGCTGCACCTGGCCGGGCGGAGCCTGCCGCACGCGGTGCTCATGATGATCCCCGAGGCGTGGGAGAACGACCCCGACATGCGCGCCGACAAGCGCGCGTTCTACCGCTTCCACGCCAGCCTGATGGAGCCGTGGGACGGCCCGGCGTCGGTCGCGTTCACCGACGGCGAGATCGTCGGCGCGGTGCTGGACCGCAACGGCCTGCGCCCGGGCCGCTGGTGGCACACCGCCGACGGCCTGGTGGTGCTCGGCAGCGAGGCGGGCGTGCTCGACCTCGATCCGGCCACAGTGGTCGCCAAGGGCCGGCTCCAGCCCGGCAAGATGTTCCTCGTCGACACCGTCAACGGCCGGATCGTCTCCGACGACGAGATCAAGACCGAGCTGGCCGCCGAGCAGCCGTACCAGGAGTGGCTGCACGCCGGCCTGATCGAGCTGGACGACCTGCCGCCGCGCAAGCACATCGTCTACACCCACGACTCGGTACGCCGCCGTCAGCAGACGTTCGGCTACACCGAGGAGGAGCTGAAGATCCTGCTCGGCCCGATGGCCCGCAGCGGCGCGGAGCCGATCGGCTCGATGGGCACGGACACCCCGATCTCCCCGCTGTCCACCCGGCCGCGGCTGCTCTACGACTACTTCCATCAGCTCTTCGCCCAGGTCACCAACCCGCCGCTGGACGCCATCCGGGAGGAGTTGGTGACCAGCCTGGCGTCCACCATCGGCCCGGAGGGCAACCTGCTCGACCCGGGCCCGGCGAGCTGCCGGCAGATCGTGCTGCCGTACCCGGTGATCGACAACGACGAGCTGGCCAAGATCCTCTCCATCGACGAGGACGGCGACCTGCCCGGCTTCAAGGCGGTCCGGGTCTCCGGCCTGTACCGGATCCGCGACGGCGGCGCCGGCATCAAGGCCCGGCTGACCGAGATCTGCCGGCACGTCTCCGAGGCGATCGAGGACGGCGTGCGCATCCTGGTGCTCTCCGACCGGGACTCCAACGCCGACCTGGCCCCGATCCCGTCGCTGCTGCTCACCGCGGCGGTGCACCAGCACCTGGTCCGCGAGCAGACCCGGACCCAGGTGGCGCTGGTCGTCGAGTCCGGCGACTGCCGCGAGGTGCACCACGCAGCGGTGCTGATCGGGTACGGCGCGGCGGCGGTCAACCCGTACCTGGCCTTCGAGTCGGTGGAGGACATGATCTCCACCGGCGCGCTGACCGGCGTCGACCGGCTGAAGGCCGTCCGCAACTACGTGAAGGCGCTCGGCAAGGGCGTCCTGAAGATCATGTCCAAGATGGGCATCTCGACCGTGTCCTCGTACTGCGGCGCGCAGGTGTTCGAGGCCGTCGGCCTGGACACCCGCCTGGTCGACAGGTACTTCCGGGGCACGCCGAGCACCATCGGCGGCATCGGGCTGGCCGAGATCCACGCCGAGGTGGCGGCCCGGCACGCCCGGGCCTGGCCGGCGCCCGGCGCGCAGGCCAGCGACCGGCTGGAGGTCGGCGGCGAGTACCAGTGGCGCCGCGAGGGTGAGCTGCACCTGTTCAACCCGGAGACCGTCTTCCTGCTCCAGCACGCCACCCGCAGCCGCCAGTACGACGTGTTCCGGCAGTACACCGCCAAGGTCGACGAGCTGGCCGCGCAGGCGGGCTCGCTGCGCGGGCTGTTCACGCTGCGCACCGGCGTACGCCCGGCGGTGCCGCTGGACGAGGTCGAGCCGGCGAGCGAGATCGTCAAGCGTTTCGCCACCGGCGCCATGTCGTACGGGTCGATCTCGGCGGAGGCGCACGAGACGCTCGCCATCGCGATGAACCGGCTCGGCGGCAAGTCCAACACCGGCGAGGGCGGCGAGGACGTCGAACGGCTGCACGACCCGGCCCGGCGCTCCGCGGTCAAGCAGATCGCCAGCGGCCGATTCGGTGTGACCAGCGAATACCTCGTCAACGCCGACGACCTGCAGATCAAGATGGCGCAGGGCGCGAAGCCCGGCGAGGGCGGGCAGCTGCCCGGCAACAAGGTCTGGCCGTGGATCGCCCGGACCCGGCACGCCACCCCGGGCGTCGGCCTGATCTCCCCGCCGCCGCACCACGACATCTACTCCATCGAGGACCTGGCCCAGCTCGTCCACGACCTCAAGTGCGTCAACCCGGCCGCCCGGGTGCACGTCAAGCTGGTCAGCGAGGTGGGCGTGGGCACCGTCGCGGCGGGCGTGGCCAAGCTCAAGGCCGACGTCATCCTGATCTCCGGGCACGACGGCGGCACCGGCGCGTCCCCGCTCAACTCGCTCAAGCACGCCGGCACCCCGTGGGAGCTGGGCCTGGCCGAGGCGCAGCAGACGCTGCTGCTCAACAAGCTGCGCGACCGGGTGACGGTGCAGGTCGACGGCCAGCTCAAGACCGGCCGGGACGTGCTGGTCGCGGCGCTGCTCGGCGCGGAGGAGTTCGGCTTCGCCACCGCGCCGCTGATCGTCGAGGGCTGCGTGATGATGCGGGTGTGCCACCTGGACACCTGTCCGGTCGGCATCGCCACCCAGAACCCGGTGCTGCGCGAGCGCTTCACCGGCCGCCCCGAGTTCGTGGAGAACTTCTTCCTCTTCCTCGCCGAGGAGGTCCGGGGCTACCTGGCCGAGCTGGGCTTCCGCAGCATCGACGAGGCGATCGGCCACACCGAGCTGCTCGACGTGGCCGGCGCGATCGACCACTGGAAGGGCCACGGCCTGGACCTGAGCCGTGTGCTGCACCTGCCGGAGCTGCCCGAGGGCGCGGCCCGCCGGGGCGTACGCGCCCAGGACCACGGCCTCGACGCGGCGCTGGACAACCGGCTCATCGAGCTGGCCGGGCCGGCGTTGCGCGACCGTACCCCGGTCCGGGTCGAGGTCGAGGTCCGCAACGAGCACCGCAGCGTCGGCGCGATGCTCGGCGGCGAGGTGACCCGCCGCTTCGGCGGCGACGGCCTGCCCGACGACACGATCGAGTTCCGGCTGCGCGGCACCGCCGGCCAGTCGTTCGGCGCGTTCCTGCCGCGCGGGGTCACGCTGCGCCTGTACGGCGACGCCAACGACTACGTCGGCAAGGGACTGTCCGGCGGGCGGATCGTGGTCCGGCCGGACGCCGCCGCGCCGTTCGTCGGCGTCGAGGCCGAGCCGGGCCGCCGCGCCGAGGACCAGATCATCGCCGGCAACACCATCCTGTACGGCGCCACCGGCGGCGAGGTGTTCCTGCGCGGCCGGGTGGGGGAGCGGTTCGCGGTGCGCAACTCCGGCGCGGTGGCTGTGGTCGAGGGCCTCGGCGACCACGGGTGCGAGTACATGACCGGCGGCACCGTCGTGGTGCTCGGGCCGACCGGGCGCAACTTCGCCGCCGGCATGTCCGGTGGCACCGCGTTCGTGCACCGGCTCGACCAGCGACTGGTCAACGCCGAGCTGGTCGACCTGTCGCCACTGCGCGACGAGGAGCGCGACCGGCTGCACGAGCTGGTCCAGCGGCACTTCGCCGAGACGGACTCGGCGGTCGCCGAGGACCTGCTCAAGCGCTGGCCGCAGGCGGTGGAGGAGTTCACCGCTGTGGTACCCCGGGACTACCGCCGGGTCATGGAGATCATGCGGGCCGCCGAAGCCGCCGGCCGAGACGTCGACGACGCGGTGATGAGCGCCCTCTCGCCCGCGCCGGTACCGCCCGCGCCCCGGGCGGTCGCCCAGGAGGTGGCCCGTGCCTGACCCGAACGGTTTCCTGCGCTACGACCGGCGGCTGCCGGCCCGCCGTCCGGTGCCGGTGCGCATCTCCGACTGGCGCGAGGTGTACCCGCCGGCCGGTGAGGAGCTGATCCGCGAGCAGGCCACCCGGTGCATGGACTGCGGCATCCCGTTCTGCCACGACGGCTGCCCGCTGGGCAACCGCATCCCGGACTGGAACGACCTGGTCCGCACCGGCAACTGGGACGCCGCTGTGGAGTCGCTGCACGCAACCAACAACTTCCCCGAGTTCACCGGCCGGCTCTGCCCGGCGCCGTGCGAGGCGGCCTGCGTGCTCGGCCTCGGCGGCCAGCAGCCGGTCACCATCAAGCAGGTCGAGGTGGAGATCGCCGATGCGGCGGTGGCCGGCGACGGCCTGCGGCCCCGGCCCGCCTCCGCCCCGACCGGCCGGTCGGTCGCGGTGGTCGGGTCCGGCCCGGCCGGGCTGGCCGCCGCGCAGCAGCTCGCCCGCGCCGGTCACACGGTCACCGTGTACGAGCGCGACGACGCGATCGGCGGCCTGCTCCGCTACGGCATCCCGGACTTCAAGCTGGAGAAGCAGCACATCGACAAGCGGCTGGCCCAGCTCACCGCCGAGGGTGTGCGCTTCCGGACGGGCGTGGAGGTCGGCGTCGACGTGACCGCCGAGCGGTTGCGCGCCGAGCACGACGCGGTGCTGCTGGCCTGCGGCGCGTTGCAGGGCCGGGACACCCCGGCGACGCCCGGCCGGGCGCTGCGCGGCGTGCACCAGGCGATGGCGCACCTGGTCGCCGCGAACCGGGTGGTGGCCGCCGCCGGGGCCGGGCGGCCCGCGCTGGCGACGCTGCCCGACGGCACGCCGATCGACGCCGCCGGCAAGCACGTGGTGATCATCGGTGGTGGCGACACCGCGGCTGACTGCCTCGGTGTGGCGCACCGGCAGGGCGCGGCGGGCGTACACCAGCTCGACCTCTACCCGCAGCCGCCCACCGAGCGCGACGCGGCCCGCGACCCTTGGCCGACCTGGCCGTGGCTGCTGCGCAACTACCCGGCGCACGAGGAGGGCGGCGAGCGCGTGTTCGCCGTCGCCGTGCAGGAGTTCGTGGACGACGGCACCGGCCAGGTCCGCGCGGTCCGGATCGCCGAGGTGACGGTGGAGAAGGTGGACGGTCGCCGCATCGTCACCCCGCTGCCCGGCTCGGAGCGGGAGATCCCGGCCGATCTGGTGCTGCTCGCCATCGGCTTCGAGGGCACCGAGGAACAGCCCCTGCTGGCCCAGTTCGGGGTGAGCCGCAACGCCCGCGGCGCGGTCGACGCCCGCCCGGACTGGCAGGCCGCCGACGGCGTCTTCGTCGCCGGTGACATGCACCGGGGCGCTTCGCTCATCGTCTGGGCGATCGCCGAGGGACGCGCCGCCGCGGCGGCGATCCACACGTACCTGGGTGGGGTGGGCGAGCTGCCCGCCCCGGTCGACCCGGCCCGCCAGCCGCTCGCCGCCAGGTGAAAGGAAGGGCCCTCTCTTAACGCCTCAGGTAGAGGAGGGGGCCCTTCTTAACATCCGCCGCCGCCCGGCGCGGCGTCCGCGCGGCGCGGCGTCCGCGCGGCGCGGCGTCCGCGCGGGGCGTCGTCCGCGCGGCGGCGGGGGTCAGCGGCCGAGCAGGTCGTGCGCCGCCCGGATCTTCGCCCACGAGGCGGGCTGTGCCGGCGCGGCGGTCGTCCGCGCGGCGGTGACCACGTCGGGCCGGCCGGGCGTGAACAGCCAGGTGGTGAACACCTCGTCGAGATCCCGCCCGGAGATCCGCTCGGCGAGCGCCTGGAACTGTGCGAGGGTGCCGTTGCCGTACTGCCGCTTGGCGGTCCAGGTGCGCAGGATGCGGAAGAACGCCGCGTCGCCGACGGCGAGCCGGATCTGGTGCAGCGCCATCGCGCCCCGGTCGTAGACGGCGTCGTCGAAGATCCCGCTCGGGCCCGGGTCGCCGGGACGCACCTGCCAGAACTCGGAGTCGGCCGGGTAGCTGTCGTAGGTGAAGTCGAACAGCTCCTGAGCGGTTCCCTCGCCCTGCTCCTCCGACCAGAGCCACTCGGCGTACGAGGCGAAGCCCTCGTTGAGCCAGATGTGCCGCCAGTCGGCCACCGACACGGAGTCGCCGAACCACTGGTGGGCGTTCTCGTGCACCACCACGTACGGGTTGGCGCCGCGCCGCCAGAAACCGGGCCCGTACACCGGGCGGGTCTGCGTCTCCAGCGCGAACCCGATGCCGTCGACCGGTCCCGCCACGCCGCCCTGCGCCTCGAACGGGTACGGGCCGAACAGCCCGCTCTCCCAGTCGACGATCTCGGCGGTGCGTTCGATGCTGGCCCGCGCGGCCGGCAGGCGCTCGCCGAGCGTGGTGCTGTACGCGTTAACCACCGGCTGCCCGTTCGGCGCGGTGTCGGTGACGATGTCGTACTGACCGATGGCGAGGAACGCCTGGTACGTGGCGCCGGGTTTGACGCTGCGCCAGCTCCACCGGGTGCGGTTGCCGGCCTCGGGCAGCGGGTCGCGCGGCTGCACGCCGTTGCTGATCACCTCGACGCCGGTGGGCACCGACACCGAGATGTCCCAGGTGGCCTTGTCCTTCGGGTGGTCGTTGCTCGGGTACCACCACCAGGCCGACTCGGGCTCGTTGACCGCCAGTGCCCCGTCGGCGGTACGGGTCCAGGCGGTGTAGCCGTAGACGGTGGTCTGCGACGGCACGCCGGCGTACTTCACCACGACGGTGAGCTGCTGACCCTTCGCCAGCGGCCGCGCCGGGGTGATCACCAGCTCGTGGTCGCCCGCCCGGGCGAAGCCGGCGACCCACCCGTTCACCCGCACCGACTGGACGTCGAGTGCGAAGTCCAGGTTGAGCCGGGACAGGTCCTTGGTGGCGGTGGCGAGGATCGTCGTGGTGCCGCTGAGCCGGTCGGTGGCCGGCTCGTAGCGCAGCCGTATGTCGTAGTGGCCGACGTCGTAGCCGCCGTTGCCGTAGTCGGGGAAGTAGCTGTCGCCCAGGCCGGGGCTGCCCGGCGTCGGGGTGGCCGCCGCGGGTTGCGGCCGGCCCCATCCGCCGGGGACGGCCTGGGCGGGTGCGCCGGTCACTGCGGTGCCGGTCGCGGTGAGGGTGAGGGCGGCGATGGCCGCCGTGAGTGCGCGTCGCACGGTGGGACTCCCTCCGTCGGGTGTCGTCACCGCCAAACTAATCGACACATGTGAACATATCTGTCCCACCTGGCCGATCTCGGCTATTCAATTCTTGCGAATGTTTCGATAGCATTACCGACCAGTAACAGCACCGATCCCTCGGCCACGCGCGCGGTCAACGGGCTCCACCACCCCTGCCCCGTGGAGGCTCTGTCATGTCCCGTCGCGTCCGTACCGCGCTCGCCGCCGTACTGGCGGCCGTTCTCGGCGCCGTGCTCCTGCCCGGTGCCGCCCGGGCGGCCACCGTCAACTACGTCGCCCTCGGCGACTCCTACTCCTCCGGGGTCGGCGCCGGTCCGTACGACCTGTCCAGCTGCCTGCGCAGCCAGAAGTCGTACGCCCCGCTCTGGGCCGCGGCCCACTCGGTCACCAGCTTCAAGTTCCCGGCCTGCGGCGGCGCGGTCACCGCCGACGTCCTGAACAACCAGGTGGGCCAGCTCAGCAGCAGCACCACGCTGGTCACCATCACCATCGGCGGCAACGACGCCGGTTTCGCCGACGTGATGACCAGTTGCCGCTTCGGCAGCACGTCGAGCTGCGAGAGCGCGGTCAACCAGTCCAAGGCGTTCGCCACCGCGACGCTGCCGGGCCGGCTCGACGCCACGTACGCCGCGATCCGCAACCGGGCCCCGAACGCCCGGCTGGTGGTGCTCGGCTACCCGCGGCTGTTCGAGACCGGCTCCTGTGGACTGCTCGCCATGAGCAGCTACAAGCGCACCATCCTCAACCAGGCCGCCGACACGCTCAACGGCGTCATCTCCGGCCGGGCCGCCGCCGGTGGAACCTTCGTCGACGCGCGGCCGTTCTTCGCCGGGCACGGCGTGTGCGCCGCCGACCCGTGGATCCGTGACGTCAGCGGCGTCATCGAGGCGTACCACCCGAACGCCGACGGCTACCGCTACGGCTACCTGGCCGCGCTGACCGCCGCGATCGGCTGACCGGCACGGCGGAGCCCCGCCCGGCACGCGCCGGGCGGGGCTCCCGTCTGCTCGTACCCCCTGGGTTCAGCGGGCCGGGGCCAGCTCCGCGGCCGGCACCGGCGCCAGATCCGGCACCGCCGGGCCGATGCGCCGCCGGGGCCACCGGCGGCGGCCGGAGGGTACGGCGAGCGCGGCCAGCGCCGCAGCCACCGAGATGCCGGTGAGCAGCAGGAAGCCCGCAGTGAAACCGGCCTCCCGGGGCAGCCCGCTCGGCTGCGGATTCGCGGTGATCACGGCACTGGCGAGCGCCGCGCCGATCGCGCCGCCGATGGTACGGATGTTGGCGTTCATGCCGGTCGCCGCGCCGGTCTGCCCGGCCGGCACGTTCGCCACGATCAGGTTGGCCATCGAGGCGAACGCCAGCCCGATGCCGAGGCCCACCAGGCCACCGGCGATTCCGACCTGCCAGCGGGTGTCGTGCGCGACGGTCAGCATGGCGGCGGCCGCCACGTTGAACACCGCGCCGGTGCTCAGCTGCGCCTTGGCGCTGAACCGGGACTCCAGCCGTCCGGCCAGCAGTCCGGCCACGAACATGCCGACGAGCATCGGCAGCATCAGCAGCCCGGCCTGGGTGACGCTGGCGCCGAACCCGTAACCGGCGCTGGTCGGGATCTGCGCGAACTGCGGCAGGAACGCGTAGACGGCGAACATCGAGGCGCCGTAGAGCAGCCCGACGAGGTTCGTGGTCCAGACCGCCGGCAGGCGCATCATCCGCAGGTCGATCAGCGGGTTCGCGGCACGGGCCTCGGTCACCAGCCAGGCGACCGCGAGCACCGCGGCCAGCGCCAGCAGCCCGACCACCCGGCCGGAGTCCCAGCCCCACGCGGCGCCCTTGCTGACCGGCAGCAGCAGCGCCACCAGCCAGCCGGACAGGAGTACGGCGCTGAGCCAGTTGATCCGGCCCGGGGTGCGTACCGGCGAGCGCGGCACGAACCGGTGTGCGGCGAGCGCGGTCAGCCCCACCACCACCAGCGGGATCCAGAACAGCCACCGGTAACCCAGGGTGGCCACGATCGGGCCGGCCAGCACCACGCCCAGCCCGCCGCCGACGGCCACGACCGCGGAGATCGACGCCACCGCCGAGCTGACCCGGGCGGCCGGGAACTCGTCGCGGATGATGCCGAACGACAGCGGGAAGACGGCGCCGCCGATGCCCTGCACCACGCGGGCGGCGATCAGCACGCCGATGCTGGGCGCCACTGCCGCCAGCAGGCAGCCCAGCGCCAGCGCGGCGAGCGAGAAGACGAGCGTCTTTTCCTTGCCGACCATGTCGCCGATGCGGCCGACGATCGGCGTGAAGATTGACGCGGAGAGCAGGTACGCGGTGAGCACCCAGGTCACCGTGTTGGGCGAGGTGTGCAGGTCGTGCTGGATGGTGGGCAGCACCGGCGTGATCAGCGACTGGAGCATCGCGAAGAATCCGGTGCCGGCGGCCAGCACGAGGAATGTGATCCGGCGCGACCCGCGCCGGGATGAGTGGATCATGTGGGAGAACTCCCCGTTTTCGGTACGAGAGTGGTGGCCGCTCGCGCGGTCCTGCGGCGGTGGCGGCCGGACGTCCGGAGTACGCTATCCGGAGGGGTGGCTCCGGTCAGTAACCGGAGGCTTGCCTCCACTAACCTAGCGGAGGGTTGCCTCCGGTTGCAAGACGGAAGGGGTGACGCGCGTCATGACCGACGCCGACGTGCCCGGTGAGGTCTTCTCCCGCCGCCCCAAGCGGGCCGACGCCCGCCGCAACTACGATGCGCTGATCGCCGCCGCCCGCGAGGTCTTCGGCGAGCACGGCGCGGGCGCGTCGCTGGAGGAGATCGCCCGCCGGGCCGGCGTCGGCATCGGCACGCTCTACCGCAACTTCCCGACGCGGCGGGACCTGTTCGAGGCGGTCTACGTCGAGGAGGTGCGCGCGCTCAGCGCCTCCGCCGACGACCTGGCCGACGAGCCGCCCTGGGACGCCCTGGTCGGCTGGCTGCACCGGTTCGTCGCCTACGTGGCCACCAAGCGGGCGCTGGCCGAGGAACTGGTGCACGACTCCGAGGTGTTCCGCAGCTGCCGTACCGAGATCTACGCGACCGGCGAGCCGCTGCTGCGGCGCGCCCAGGCCGCCGGGGAAGCCCGGCCGGACGCCGGCTTCGACGACGTGATCCGGCTGATCAGCGGGCTCGCCGCGTACCAGTTCCCGGACCCGGCCCAGCGCGACCGTGTCCTGGCCATCGCGCTGGACGGCCTGCGTGCGCGGACCGGAGCGGAATCGACGCGGGCCTAGCATGGCCGAAGATGCCCGCCTGGGAGATTCCGTCGCGATGATCCCGCGTGTCGCAGTCCTCCGCTGGTGCGATCCGATAGCATCCTGGGTGTGACCGGATCGGTGAGCAAGAAGTCGTTCTCGTTGCCTGCGGACGTCGCGGAGCGTTTGGAACGCGAGCCGAACGCCAGCGCCTACGTCGTCGACGCCGTGCGGGCGCGGATGCGCGCCGAGGACCTCGATGCCGAGTTCGCCCTGCGCGGGATGACCGTTTCCGCCCAGGGTCGTGCACGAGCCCGGGTGCAGCGCGCGCAGGTGGAGCAGGAGTGGTCACCCGGTCGCCGCCAGGCTCTGCGGGAGCGTTCGCGCCGGGCGGCACGGGAGATGGTCGGCGAGACCGACCGTCAGGCACCGGCGGCATGACCACTGAGGAACCGCCGGTCCGCCTGGTGCTGGACCGGTCGGCGTTGGTCGGCTACGTGGCCGGTTCGATGCATGTGGCCGAGCCGCTGCACGAGGTCGCGCACGACGGGGTGCGCTTCGGCGTGCCGGCGGTCGTCGTGGCCGAGGCCTTGGCGGTGATCGACGAACCGGGCGACCGCGCGGTGCTGCACCGGCTGTTGGAACGTCCCGCCTGCGCGGTTCTGCCGACCTGGGGCGAGGACTGGCAGGAGTTGGCCTACTGGCGCAGGATCACGGGCCGGGTCGACCTCGCGGCAGCGGTGATGGCTGTTCTCGACCATGACGCAAGTGTGCTGACCAGCGAGGGCAAGGCCTACGGCGACGGGGGAGACCTTCCCGTCATCGCCTTTCCCGGCTGACCCGATGTGCCGGCCGGCGGCTCCCACCCGGGAACCGCCGGCGGCTCGCAGTCCCGTCAGCGGTGCCCGTTGCCTGGCCGCCCCCACGGTCCGGTGATCGCGAACACGTACCCCGGCGACTGGATGTTGGCGAACAGCGTCTTCCCGTCCGCGCTGAACGTCGGCCCGGTGAACTCGCTGTCGTTGAGTTCGTTGCGGGCCAGCGGGTACGCCTTGCCCTGCTCGGTGACGCCGACCAGGTGCGACACGCCCTCGCCGTCCTCGGCCAGGATCACCCCGCCGTACGGCGAGACGGTGATGTTGTCCGGCCCGTCGTAGTTGCCGTGGTCGGCCTCCGGGTCGGTGTTCACCCCGAAGATGGTCTTCAACGTGACCGTCTGCCGGCGCGGGTCGTAGAACCACACCTGCCCGTCGTGCTCGTTCGCGCTGCCGTCGTCGCGGCGGGCGTAGCTGGCCACGAAGTACGCGCCGCCGTCGCCCCACCAGGCGCCCTCCAGCTTGCGGCTGCGGGTCACCTCGGCGTCGGTGAACTGCTTGCGTACCGACACGGTGCGGGCGTCGCGGTCCGGCACCTCGACCCACTGGACCCGGTAGCGGGTTCCGGGGGTGGTGGCCTCGGACAGGTCGGCCACGTGGTCGTCGCCGCGCAGGCAGCGCATCGCGGCGAGGCTCCCGGCGGTCCCGCCGTCGGGCCGCTGGGCCAGCGCCCGCAGCGCGCCCTTGCCGGCCCGGAAGCCGGGCGGCGGCGTCCACCGGAAGTACAGGCCGTTCGGCCCGCTCGCGTCCTCGGTCAGGTAGATCGAATGGGTGTACGGGTCGACGGCCACCGCCTCGTGCGAGTACCGGCCGAGGAACGCCAGCGGCACCGGGTCGGTGTTGGCGGACCTGTCGTGCGGGTCGACCTCGAAGACGTACCCGTGGTCCTTCAGATACCGCCCGCCGGCCCGCTGCTCGGTCTCCTCGCAGGTCAGCCACGTGCCCCACGGGGTGATGCCACCGGCGCAGTTGTCGAGCGTGCCGGCCACGCTGACGTATTCGCGCAGCCGCCGCCCGTGCCGGTCCACCTCGATGGTGGTGGTGCCGCCGCGGGCGCCCGGGTCGTAGGTGAGGCCCGGCAGCGCCGGCACCGGGTACGGCTCGTCGCCGCCGATCTCGTGGTTGTTCACCAGCACCGAGCCGTGCGGGCCGCGGAAGCAGCCGGTGCCGTCGGCGTCGCTGGGGGTGGGCTGCCCGGACTCCAGCAGCGTCGCGCCCGCCTGCGCGACGACTGTGTACGAGAAGCCGGGCGGCAGCGCCAGCAGGCCCGCCGGGTCCGGCGCCAGGTCGCCGTAGCCGACGGCGGGACGGCACGCGGGCCGGGCGGCGGCCGGGCCGGCGATGGCCTCCAGGCTGCCGGCCACCACGATGCCGAGTCCGCCGGCCGCGCCGCCGCGCAGCAGGGACCGCCGGGAAAGAGGTGAGGTGGTCACGTCGTCGCCTTCCTGTGCGCACGGTTGCCTGGGGGAAGGCAAGCCGGGCCGGGGGAACAGCGGGCGGCGCACCCGTCCGGCCCCGGGTGAACAGTGGGCGAATCCCCGGTGCGGAGCGCCCCGTGCCGGTGCGGCGCGCGTCCGTTAGGGTTCCCCTCGATCGCAAACGTCGGAGGGCGGACGGTGGGCAGACTCGCGGCGGCGTACCGGCAGGCGGTCGATCGGCATCGACGGGCGGTGCGGCACTGGGAGGCGGCCCGGCGGCTGCTGGGCGCCGCGGGCCCGGCGCCCGTGGGCAGCCCCGAGCTGGTCGCGCGGCTGGCCCGCCTCGGCGGTGAGCTGGCCGCCGCGGTGCCCGGCACGGCCCGCGTCGCGACCCACCCCGTTCCGGTACGCCTCGGCGCGGCGACCACAGTCGACGGCGCGTTCCCGGTGCTCGTGCCGGTGGGCGCGGGCGCGCACCTGGCTGTCGACGCGGACGCCCGCGACCCGCGCGTCGGCGAACTGCTGCGGGCGGTGGTGGTACGGCTGCTGACCGCCGCGCCGGCCGGTGCGATCCGGGTGGCCGGCATCGACCAGGCCGCCTTCGGCGCGGCGTTCCTGCCGCTGCGCCCGCTGCACGACGCCGGGGTGCTCGCCGCGACGGCGACCACCGAGGCGGAGACGACGGCCCTGCTCGACCTGGCCGAGCGGCACGCGCGTACCGCCCAGCGATCAGCGCCGGAGGACCGCGACCTGCTGGTGGTGGTCGCCGCGTCCGCGCCGCCGCCCCGGGAACTCGCCCGCCTGGCCGCGCTCACCCACGCCGGCCCGGCCGCTGCGGTCTGCGTGCTGCTGGCCGGCCACCCACCGGTCGGGCCGTCCGCCGCGCCGCCGCTGGGCGCCACCACCCAGCTGCGCGTCACCGAGCGGTACACGCTCGTCGGCGACCCGCCCGGGCGCCCGTTCAGCACCGACGGCAGCGGGCTGGCCGCGCCCGTGGTGCTCGACGGCGACCCGTCGCACGCCACCGTGACCGCGCTGGCCCGCCGGTACGCCGAGGCCGCCGGCCAGGACGGCGTCACGTTCGCCGACCTGCTGCCCGCGCAGCGCTGGGCCGGGTCCGCCGCCTCCGGGCTGCGTACCGTGCTCGGCCGGGCCGGCCGCCGGCCGCTGAGCGTGGCGTTCGACGACGCCACCCCGCACTGGCTGATCGGCGGGCGGACCGGCGCCGGCAAGACCGTCCTGCTGCTCGACGTGCTCTACGGGCTGGCCGCCCGCTACTCCCCGGCCGAGCTGCGGCTGATGCTGCTCGACTTCAAGGAAGGCGTCAGCTTCACCGAGTTCGTGCCCACCGACCGCGACCCGTCCTGGCTGCCGCACGCCGACGCGGTGGGCATCGAGTCCGACCGCGAGTACGGCGTGGCGGTGCTGCGCGAGCTGCGCGCCGAACTGGGCCGCCGCGCCGACCTGCTCAAACGGCACGGGGTCAGCCGCCTGGCCGACCTGCCGCCGAACGCCCGGCCGCCCCGGATCGTCACAGTCGTCGACGAGTTCCATGTGCTGTTCGCCGGTAACGACGCGCTGGCCCGCCAGGCGGTCGACCTGATCGAGGAGCTGGCCCGCAAGGGCCGCTCGTACGGCCTGCACCTGGTGCTGGCGAGCCAGAGCACCACCGGCATCGAGGCGCTCTACGGCCGGGCCGAGGCCATCTTCGGGCAGTTCCCGCTGCGGATCGCGCTACCAGGCGGCGACGCCGTGCTGGACCCGCGCAACGACGCCGCACGCGGCCTCACGGTCGGCACCGCAGTGGTGAACACCGGCGCGGGCGCGCCCGGCTCGGACGTCGAGGTGCGGTTCCCCGACGCGCACGCCGCCTCGGCCGACCTCACCGCCCTGCGCCACGAACTGCACGCGGCCCGCCCGGCCGGGTCGCGCCCACCTGCCGTCTTCCGGGGACACGAGACGCCCCGGCTCACCGACGATCCCGGGTGGACGGCGCTGACGCCCGGCACCGACCCGCCGTACGCGCTCGTCGGCCGCATGGTCGACGTTCCCGGCAGCCCGGCCGGGTTCGCGCTCGACGCCGGCCCGGGCCGGCACCTCGCGGTGGTCGGCACCGTGGCGGCCGGCGCGGACGTGCTCCGGTCGGCCACCCTGTCCCTGGCCCGCCAGCACACACCCGGCACCGCCCGGTTCCTGTTCGCGCCGCTCGCGCCCGGCACCACCGACGCCGCCGACGACCTGGCCATGACGCTCGCCGCCGCCGGGCACCCGGTCCGGCGCCTCGACGCCGGCGCGCTGCGCGCCCAGCTCGCCGAGGCCGCAACCGGCGACGCCCCGGCCGCCGGGCGCACGTACCTGGTGGTGTTCGGGATGGACGCCGCCGCCACGGCGCTCGCCGCCTCCGACCCGGCGACGTTCCGATCCGGGTACGACGACCTGCGCGCCGTGCTGCGCCAGGGCCCGTCGCACGGTGTGCACGTGCTCGGCTGGTGGCGCGGGCTGCGCCGGCTCGCCGACGACCTCGGCGGCAGCGGGCACCGCGACGACGTGACCGCGCTCGTCGCGCTGAACGTTGCCGCCGCCGACCTGGGCCTGCACCTCGGCGTGCACGACCTCGCCTACGTCCCGCGCGACGGGCGCGCCCTGCTCGTCGACCGGCACGAGCACCGCACCGCGCTGATCGTGCCGTTCGCGGCCGGGGGGGACAGCGCATGAGTGGATTCGACGAGTACGCGGCGCTGCTGCGGGAGCTGTCCACCCGGCAGCGCGGCGGTGAGCGGGAGATCGCGGCCGAGGCGGAGCGCCGCCGTAACCTCCAGACCGCCGTCGACACGCTCGGGCAGCGGCTCGCCGCCCAGGGGCAGCACCTCGACCGGCTCGGGCAGGCGATCGGCGTGCCGATGACCTCGGTCCCGGCGGAGGCGCCGACACCGGCACCGGCACCGGTGACGGTGGCCGGTGGGGGAGCGCCGGGTCCCGCGCCCGGACCGGGGGACGGGGTGACCGGCGGCGCAGCCGACGCGCCGGGGCGGCCGGACGTCGGGGCGTACCCCTCGGGGGGTGTTCCGGCGCCGCGGGCCGGCGACCCGGCGGCGGAGCTTGCGGCGGCGGGGCGGCTCGCCGAGGAGGCCGACGGGTACGGGCAGCAGGCCGACGCGCTGGCCCGCACGCCGGTGCTGCTGCCGACCTGGTCCGCGCCGGCGCGGGCGGTGGTGGTGTACGCGGGCTGCGCGCTGGTCGGCTCGCTGCTGATGCTGATCGCGATAGTGGGTTCGTCGCTGCCGGTGACCGGGCTGGACCTGGTGGCGGCGTTGTCCTGCGCGGGTGTGCCGTTGATGTCCTTCGTGGCCGGTCAGGTCGTGCTCGCCCGCTGGGGCCGCCCGGCGGTGGAGGGCGACGCGCCGCCGCCCGGGCGCTACGTGCCGCTGGGTTTCGTGATCTGCGCGCTGGTCTCCCCGTCCTTCTTCTGCCTCTACCTGCTCCTGTTCCGCCTCCTGCGCTGACCCTGCCCTCACCGCGCCGTCGATCATGGACTTTCGGCCCCTGCGATGCGGCAATTGTGGCTTTCGGGCGGGCGGGAAGTGCAAGATCGCGAAGGTGGGGGGTGGGAGGGGGCGGTAGGCTTCGCGCGGGGTCGGTGAGCTGGGGGAGGGTGTGTGAGCGCGGCGGAGATCATCGCCAGGCTGGCGGCGGCGGCACAGAAGCTGGACGAGGCCAAGGCGCGCACCGCAGCTGCCGCGCAGGACGCGGCCGAGGCGCGGGCGCTGGTGGCGGGGGCGCTGGAGGGGGCCACTGCGGGCCCGCTGATCGGCGCCATCGACTCCTACCGGCAGGCGCTGGCGCAGGCCGCGCAGGGCGGGGAGCCGGCCCGGCAGCACGTGCAGGAGACCATCGCGAAGGTCCAGGCGCTGGGCAACTGAGCCGGTCGGCATGCCGGTTTGCGCGGAGGGCGCGACAAGGGCTACCGCTGCGTAACTTTCCATTGACGTGTGTGAAATCGGACACGCATCATCGTGTCCACGATCGATCGGATCCCACCCGTCCCCCCGGGCCCGCCCGGATGCCTCCCCCCGGAGGTGCAGCCCATGCTGCTCCGAACGATCCTGGCCGCCACCACCGCCGCCACCGTCCTGCTCGTCCCGGCCGCCGCTCAGGCCGCCGCCGCGGAACCCGCCGCCCCGTCGGACACGGCCACCGTCGCCACCGCCGCGGAACGGGCCGCCGCCGCGGCCGCCGACCCGGTGATCGTGGTCGGTGGCCTGAGTGGAATCTCCATCGCGTACGAGCCGATCGCCGGGCGGCTGCGCGCCGACGGCTACCGGGTCTCGATCTTCCAGTTGCCGAACCTCGGCCTCGGCGACATCCGCGAGTCCGCCCGGGCGTTGTCGTCCTACGTGGACCGGGTGCGCGCCGCCACCGGCGCGGCCCGGGTCGACCTGGTCGGCCACTCCGAGGGTGGCCTGGTCAGCCGCTGGTACGTCAAGTACCTCGGCGGCGCGGCCGTCGTCGACCAGTACGTCAGCCTGGGCAGCCCGCAGTACGGCACGTACGTCGCGAACCTGGTCGCCGTCCTCGGGCTGGGCAGCTGCGCCGGGGTGATCGCCTGCCAGCAGATGACCATCGGGTCGAGCTTCCTGGCCGACCTCAACGCCGGGGACGACACGCCCGGCCCCGTGCGCTGGGCCACGGTGCGCACCTGGCAGGACGAGCTGGTCCGGCCGGTGGCCAACGCCGTCCTCGCCGACGGCGCGACGAACATCCTGGTGCAGGCGTGGTGTCCGCTGCGGGTGGTCGGCCATCTGGGGCTGGTGCTGGACGGCACCACGTACACGGCGGTGCGCCAGGTGCTCGCCGGCGCCCCGGTCCAGCCGAGCTGCCTCGCTGTCTGACACACGTGCCCGGGCCCGCGTGACGGCGGGCCCGGGCACGTCCGGCCGGGCCGTCGCTCAGTCCGCGGCCCGTCCCGTGATCAGGTCGGCGGCCCGCCAGGCCAGCGCGGTCACCGGGGCGCTGGTCCAGCCGGCCACCATCACCGGCAGCACCGACGCGTCGACCACCCGCAGCCCGTCCACGCCGCGTACCCGCAACCGCGGATCGACCACGTGCTCGTCGCCGGCGCCCATCGCGCAGGTGCCGATCGCGTGATAGCCGCAGTAGCCGCGCGCCACTGCCGCCTCGACGATCTCCGCGTCGGTGGTGGCCGCCGTCCCGGGCACCGTCTCGGCCCGGATCCGCTTCGCGATCGGACCGGTGCCGAAGAACTCCCGCATCCGGCGGAACAGGTCCGCCGCCACCCGCCGGTCGTGCTCGGTGGCGAGGTAGTTCGCCACGATGGCCGGCGGCGTACGCGGGTCCGCGTCGGTGATCGCCAGGCTGCCCTCGCTGTCCGGCCGCGTGACGGTGCCCAGGCACATCACGCCCGGCTCCCGTTCCAGTTCGAGGGCCTTGCCGGGGCGCGGCGGGGCGGCCGAGAACGGCGCCATCAGCAGGTGCGCGTCCGGACGTTCCAGCTCCGGGCGGGACTTGAGGTGGGCCGCCACGTCGAGCACCGGCAGGGCGAGCGGGCCGCCCCGGGTGAGCAGCCAGCGCAGCGTCGCCCGGGCCTGCCCGAGCGGGCTGCCGATGGTCATGTTGTGGCCGCCGGGCTCGGTGAGGCGGTACTGCAGCACCATCGAGCGGTGCTCGCGCAGTCCCGCGCCGACCCGGGGCCGGTCCAGCAGCACCGGCACCCCCGCCGCGCGCAGCGTGTCCGCCGGCCCGATGCCGGAGACCTGCAACAGGTGCGGGGTGGCGAGGGCGCCCGCGGCGAGGATGACCTCGCCTGCTGCCCGGTACTCGACCTCCCCGCCGTCGCGTGCCACCCGTACGCCGACCGCCCGGCCGCCCTCGACGAGCACCCGAAGGACGACGGCGCCGACCTCCACTGTCAGGTTGGGCCGGCGCCGCACCGGGTGCAGGAACGCGTCGGCGGCGCTGACGCGGCGTCCGGCGTGGATGGTGGCGGTGGGGTAGCCGATCCGTTCGTCGTCGTGGGCGTCCAGGTCGTCGGCGTGGCGCCAGCCCAGCTCGGCGCCGGTCGCGACCATCTCCTCCGCCAGGGGGTCGGTGCCGGTGGCGATGGACAGCCGCACCGGGCCGCCCGTGCCCCGGTGCGGCGCGGGCCCGAGCGGATGGTCCTCCAACTGCGGGAACAC
The DNA here is from genome assembly GCF_030519385.1 of Micromonospora sp. C28ISP2-4. Lineage (NCBI taxonomy): Bacteria > Bacillati > Actinomycetota > Actinomycetes > Micromonosporales > Micromonosporaceae > Micromonospora > Micromonospora sp. C28ISP2-4. The sequence continues at coordinate 318,079 of NZ_JAUMKG010000007.1, forward strand.
CCGGCCCATGACCGACCAGCCCCAGCCCAGCGGTGCGAGGGCGTCCCAGTCCCGCGCCGCGCCGCGGCTCCAGATCATGCCGTTGACCGACGTCGAGCCGCCGATCATCCGCCCGCGCTGCCAGATCTCCTGGCGGCCCGGCCCGGTGGTGGCCGGGTAGTGCCAGGCGGTGCGCCGGTCGTCCATCAGCCGGGAGAACGCCTTCGGCACCCGCACGTACGGGCTGCGGTCCCAGCCGCCCGCCTCCAGCAGCAGCACCCGCGTCCCCGGATCCTCGGTGAGCCGGTTGGCCAGCACGCATCCCGCCGCGCCGGCCCCCACCACGACGTAGTCGAATTCCTCCACAGGGGACCCCCACTCATGAGAATCCCTCCGACAGTAGTTGCCCGGTCACGTTCCGCGAAAGGGGCCGGTCGGCGGAGGTGCGTCGGCCGGCTCAGGCGGCCTTCGCCAGCGCCTCGAACTCGTCGTCGGTCAGCTGCACCTCGGCCGCCGCCACGTTCTCCTCCAGGTGCGCCACCGACGACGTGCCTGGGATCGGCAGCATCACCGGCGAGCGGCGCAGCAGCCAGGCCAGCGCGAGCTGCGCCGGGCTGGCGCCGTGCGCTGTCGAGATCGCGTCGAGCGGGCCGCCGGGCCGGGCCAGGTTGCCGGTGGCGATCGGGAACCACGGGATGAACGCCAGGTCGTGGTGCTCGCAGTGCTCCAGCACGTCCTCCGCGCTGCGGTCGGCCAGGTTGTAGAGGTTCTGCACGGACACGATCGGCGCGAGCGCCCGGGCCGCCTCGATCTCCTCGACGCTGACCTGGGACAACCCGATGTGCCGGATCTTGCCCTCCTGCCGCAGCAGCGCCAGCTCGCCCAACTGGTCGGCCAGCGGCACCTTCGCGTCGATGCGGTGCAGCTGGTAGAGCGGGATGCAGTCCAGGCCCAGGTGACGCAGGCTCAGCTCGCACTGCTGGCGCAGGTACTCCGGGCGCCCCACCGGCCGCCAGTCGTCCGGGCCGGAGCGGGTCAGCCCGGCCTTCGTCGCGATGACCAGGTCGTCGGCGTACGGGTGCAGCGCCTCGCGGATCAGCAGCTCGCTGACGAACGGCCCGTACGAGTCGGCGGTGTCGATGAACGTGACCCCCAGCTCGTACGCGCGGCGCAGCACCCGCACCGCCTCGGCCGGATCCTTCGGGTCGCCCCACACGCCGGGGCCGGTGAGCTGCATCGCCCCGTAGCCGAGGCGGTCGACCGGCAGGTCGCCACCGATCCGGTAGCTGCCCGACGCCTTCGCGGGCTGGGTGCTGGTGGCCATTCGCGGTCCTCCTGTGCTCGTTCGTGCCTCGCGGGGCCGTGCTGCGCCCCGACACCTGGACATGCCCCGAATCGGGGCGGCGAAGCACCGGTAGTTGCGGCGAGCGGCCCCGGCGCACCGGGCCGCCGTGGGAGGCTGGGCGGGACGGTGGTCAGGAGGTGCGCATGGCCGCGACGCCACGGCTCGACTTCGCGCTGGACACGTACGAGTGCATCGTGCTCTACCCGGGGCCCTCGGGGCGGGCCCTGCCCGACGAGACCGTGCAGCGGCTGCAGGCCGAGCACCTCCAGCACATGCGGGCGCTGCAACGGCGCGGCATCGTGCTCGTGGACGGGTCCGTCGACGGCCCGGCCCGGGAACCCGACCCGCCGATCGGTTTCGGCCTGGCCCGGACCGGCTCGGTGGACGACGTCCGCAGCGTGATGGAGGCCGACCCGGCGGTGCAGGCCGGGCTCTACCGGGTCGAGGTGCTCACCTTCCTCTGCCCGGCCGGCTCGCTGGAGTTCCCGCTGGTCAAGACGGAGAGCTGAGGCTCCCGCGCACCCCTGCGACGACCCCGCGCGCTGCCGCGTACCCGGTGCCGGCCCGCGGCCCGCCGGCCGGGCGCGGCGGTCCCACAGTGCCCCCGGCCGGTCCGTGACGGGGAGCGGTACGATTTCTCACCGCGCGGTCGCCGATGCCCGCCACACGACGTTCCGGTGCGGTACGCCTACCGCCCGCCCACGCGGTTGACGCGCGTCGTTGGACAACTGTTCCGCAGCTCGCAAGGGGTCGGCCGGGAGGCCGATCCGGAGGAGAGACTAGCCTGATGGGCGTGACACGCCGCGCGAAGATCGTCTGTACTCTCGGCCCCGCAACCGCGTCCCCGGAGCGTATCCGCGGACTCGTCGAAGCGGGCATGAACGTGGCGAGGCTCAACTTCAGCCACGGCAGTCACGCCGACCACGAGTCGGTCTACCGGCTGGTCCGGGAGGCGGCCGAGGCGGCGGGCCGCCCGGTCGCCGTGCTCGCCGACCTCCAGGGGCCCAAGATCCGCCTGGGCAAGTTCGCCGACGGCCCGCACGAGTGGCGCACCGGCGACTCGGTCGTGATCACCGGCGACGAGGTGGTGGGCACCAAGGAGCGGGTCTCCTGCACCTACCGCAAGCTGCCGCAGGAGGTGAAGCCGGGCGACCGGCTGCTGATCGACGACGGCCGGGTCGCGGTCGAGGTCAGCGACGTCACCGGCAACGACATCCGGTGCCTGGTCACCGAGGGCGGACCGGTCTCCAACAACAAGGGCGTCTCGCTGCCGAACGTCGCGGTGAGCGTCCCGGCCCTGTCAGACAAGGACGCGGAGGACCTGCGCTTCGCCCTCGGCCTCGGTGTCGACCTGGTCGCGCTCTCCTTCGTCCGCTCGCCGGAGGACATCAAGCTCGTCCACTCGATCATGGACGAGGAGGGCGTGCGCCGCCCGGTCCTGGCCAAGGTGGAGAAGCCGGAGGCGGTCGACCACCTGGAGGCGATCGTGCTCTCCTTCGACGGGGTCATGGTCGCCCGCGGCGACCTCGGCGTCGAGCTGCCGCTGGACCAGGTGCCGCTGGTGCAGAAGCGTGCCGTGCAGCTGTGCCGGGAGAACGCCAAGCCGGTCATCGTGGCCACCCAGATGCTCGACTCGATGATCGAGAACTCCCGCCCGACCCGCGCCGAGGCCTCCGACGTGGCGAACGCGGTGCTCGACGGCGCGGACGCGGTGATGCTCTCCGGCGAGACCAGCGTCGGCAAGTACCCGGTGCTCACCGTCAGCACCATGGCGAAGATCGTCACCACCACCGAGGCCGGCTCGATCGCCGTGCCCCGGTTGCAGCACGACCCGCGTACGCACGGCGGCGCGCTCACCGTCGCCGCCTCCTCCATCGCCCGGGCCATCGGCGCCAAGGCCATGGTGGCGTTCTCGCAGACCGGTGACACCGTCAAGCGGCTGGCCCGGCTGCACTGCGACCTGCCGCTGCTGGCCTTCACGCCGGTGCCGGAGGTGCGCAACCAGCTCGCGCTGTCCTGGGGCGTGGAGACGTTCCTGATGCCGTTCGTCCAGCACACCGACGACATGTTCCGCCAGGTCGATCAGGCGCTGCTCGGCCTCAACCGGGCCAACCCGGGCGACTACGTGGTGATCGTGGCGGGCAGCCCGCCCGGCACCCCCGGCTCCACCAACACGCTGCGCGTGCACCAGCTGGGTTCGCTGGTCGACGCCGCTTCGGCGCGAGCCCTCCAGTGAGCGCGAGGAGTGAGCCGGGTTTGCGAGCCCCGCAGTCGCGAACGAAGGTGACACAGTGAGCGGTGTGGCCACCGGGCAGGCGGCGGTCGACCAGCTGCTGGAGGTGCTCGACCTCGCCCGTACCGGGGAGATGACCTTCCGGGGGATGAGCCCGCAGGTGGGCCCGCAGCGGGTCTACGGCGGGCAGGTCGCCGGCCAGGCCCTGGTCGCGGCCGGCCGCACCGTCGACGCGGAGCGGTCCGTGCACTCCCTGCACGGCTACTTCGTGCGCCCCGGCGACCCGGCCGAGCCGATCGAGTACCAGGTGGAGAACGTCCGCGACGGCCGGTCCTTCTCGGTGCGCCGCTCGGTGGCGCTGCAGCACGACAAGCCGATCTTCTTCATGTCGGCGTCGTTCCAGCGCCAGGAGGAGGGGCTGGACCACCACGCCCCGCTCCCGCCGGACGTGCCCGGCCCGGACGACGTGCCGACCATGACCGACCGGCTCTCCCGCTACCCGGAGCGGCTCGGCATCTGGGGGATGATCCCGCGCCCGATCGACGTGCGGTACGTCGGCGAGCCCGGCTGGGTCCGCCCCGGCGACCGCCCGGCCGAACCACACCAGCGGGTGTGGATGCGCCTGGACGGCAAGCTGCCGGACGATCCGCTGCTGCACGCGTGCGCCCTCACGTACGCCTCCGACCTGACGCTGCTGGACTCGGTGCTCTCGGTGCACGGCGAGGTGTGGGGGCCGGGCGGCGTGGTGGGCGCGAGCCTCGACCACGCGCTGTGGTTCCACAGGTCGTTCCGCGCCGACGAGTGGTTCCTGTACGACTGCTGGAGCCCGTCCGCATCCGGCGCCCGTGGTCTGGCCACCGGCCGGATGTTCACCACGGACGGGCGGCACATCGCCAGCGCCGTCCAGGAAGGGCTGCTGCGGCGCGTCGGCGGCTGACCGCCCGGCCGGTGATCGTCCGGGCGCGGGTCGGGCGACAGGTCCCCGCCACAGCGGACTAACCTGGCCGTATGCGTCTCTCCGCTCGGGTCGACTATGCCCTTCGCGCGGCCGCCGAGCTGGCCTCCGTCGCGGACGGGACCGCCGAGCGGAGCCGCCCGGTGACCGCCGAGCAGATCGCCCGCGCGCAGGACATCCCGCCGAAGTTCCTGGAGAGCATCCTGCTGCAACTGCGCCGGGGCGGCATCGTGCACGCCCAGCGTGGCCCCGAGGGCGGCTACTGGCTGGCCCGGCCGGCCGGGGAGATCTCCCTGGCCGAGGTGATCCGCGTGATCGACGGTCCGCTCGCCCACGTACGCGGGCAGCGGCCGGAGCAGCTCGGCTACCAGGGCGCGGCCCGCGCGTTGCAGGACGTCTGGATCGCGCTGCGGGCCAGCGAGCGGGAGATCCTCGAACTGGTCACCATCGCCGACGTGGCCGCCGGCGCGCTGCCCGGCCGGGTCAACGAGCTGGCCGCCGACCCGCGCGCCTGGAGCTGACGGCAGCTTCCGCACACCCCGGCACACCGTCCGGCGTCTCCTACCAACCGGATGGAGGACTTGACCCGGGGTGCCTCCGTGCCGCATTGTCGACCAAGTTGATAGGAGATACCGAAAAGTCAGGGGGCGCTCGTGCGCAAGCTGCTGGTCCTCGCCCTCGTCGGGCTCGCCGCGCAACTCGTCGACGGCGCGCTCGGCATGGCGTACGGGCTGACCTCCTCGACGCTTCTCCTGTTCGCCGGCGTGGCGCCGGCCGCCGCGTCCGCCTCGGTGCACCTGGCCGAGATCGGCACCACGCTCGCCGCGGGCGTCTCGCACTGGCGTTTCGGCAACGTCGACTGGAAGGTGGTCGGCCGGATCGCGCTGCCCGGCGCGATCGGCGCGTTCGCCGGGGCCACGTTCCTCAGTTCGATCTCCACCGAGGCGGCGGCGCCGTGGATGGCCGCCATCCTGTTCACGCTCGGCGCGTACCTGCTGGTGCGGTTCTCTCGGCCGTTGCGCGCCAACCGCGCCGCCGGCCGGCTGCGCAGCCGCTTCCTCGCCCCGCTCGGTCTGGTCGCCGGCTTCGTCGACGCCACCGGCGGCGGTGGCTGGGGACCGGTCGCCACCCCGGCGCTGCTGGTCTCCGGCCGGATGGAACCCCGCAAGGTCATCGGCTCGGTGGACACCTCCGAGTTCGTGGTGGCCGGCGCGGCCAGCGTCGGCTTCCTCATCGGCCTGGGCTCCGAGGGCTTCCTGCTGCCCACTGTGGCCGCGCTCCTGGTCGGTGGCCTGATCGCCGCGCCCATCGCGGCGTGGCTGGTCCGGATCGTCCCCGCCCAGCTGCTCGGCGCCGTGATCGGCGGCGTGATCGTGCTGACCAACGCCCGCACGCTGCTGAGCGCCGGCGGTGTGGGCGGCTCTGTGCCGGTGCTGGTGTACGCGCTGCTCGGCGCCGCCTGGCTGGTCGCCGTCGGGCTGGCGGTGCGCGCGCTGCGCCGTACCCGCCGGGCCCGCGCCACAGTCGACGCGGCCCTCGCCGCCGGCCCTGCTCCGGCGGGAGAGCCGGCCGCGTCGGCGGAGTCGGGGGAGTTCGCCAAGCCGGGTGAGTCCGGGGCGCCGGGGGAGTCCGAGGCCGCCGAGTCGCGGAAGCTCGCCGCCGCCGTCGAAAGCTGAACCTCCAGGCTTCCCGGGCCGCACCCGCGCGCCGTGCTCGCTGAGCCCGGCGCTTGTGGGCGTGCCGGGGGTGACCTAGGCTGACGGAGCGCGGAGCCGAATCACCGACGTCGATGTGTTGACGTCGCCGTCGCGTCACTGCACGTAGCCGCCGGTCCGGGCAGACCGGCCCTCGTCGCGTGCCTGACCTCCGCGAAAGGCATTCCCGTGCACCCCACCACCCCTCGCCGCCGGATCGCGCTGCTCGCCGCGGCCTCGGCGGTCACCCTGTCGGCCGGCGCGCTCACCACGATGACCGCCGCGGCGGCGGCCGCCGCCTGCCGGGTCGACTACCGGATCACCAACCAGTGGAGCGGCGGTTTCGGCGCCGACGTGACAGTGACCAACCTCGGCGACCCGGTCAACGGCTGGACCCTCGGCTGGAGCTTCGCCGCCGGCCAGCAGGTCGTCCAGGCGTGGAACGCCACGGTCAGCCAGTCCGGCACGCAGGTGAGCGCCCGCGACGCCGGCTACAACGCGGCCCTCGGCACCGGCGGCACCGCGAACTTCGGCTTCAACGGATCGTGGAACAACGCGGCGAACCCGGTCCCGGCCGCGTTCACGCTCAACGGCACCACCTGCACCGGCGCGCCGTCCACCACCCCGCCGCCGTCGACACCGCCACCGTCGACACCGCCGCCCAGCACGCCACCGCCCACCACGACGCCACCGCCGACCACCCCGCCGGCCGGTGCGAAGCAGATGGAGGACCTCGACCGAGGGCTGATCAGTGTCCGCTCCGGCAGCGGGAACCTGGTCTCCTGGCGGCTGCTCGGCACCGAGACCACCGGTGTGGCGTTCAACCTCTACCGGGGCGGCACCAAGGTCAACGGCAGCCCCATCACCGGCGCCACCGCGTACCTGGACAGCGGCGCGGCGGCCGGGTCGGCGTACACCGTGCGGGCCGTGGTGGACGGCGCCGAGCAGGCGGCGTCCGCCCCGGCGCTCCAGTTCGCCAACGGTTACCTGGACGTGCCGATCCAGCCGCCGCCCGGCGGCACCACCCCGTCCGGGGAGGGGTACAGCTACTCCGCGAACGACGCGAGCGTCGGTGACCTCGACGGCGACGGCCGCTACGAGTTCGTGCTCAAGTGGGATCCGTCGAACGCCAAGGACAACTCCCAGTCCGGCTACACCGGCAACGTCTACGTCGACGCGTACACGCTGACCGGCACCCGGCTGTGGCGCATCGACCTCGGCCGCAACATCCGCGCCGGCGCCCACTACACCCAGTTCCAGGTGTACGACTACGACGGCGACGGTGACGCCGAGGTGGCCATGAAGACCGCCGACGGCACCCGCTCCGGCACCGGCCAGGTGATCGGCAACGGCTCGGCCGACCACCGCAACTCCAGCGGCTACGTGCTCGCCGGTCCGGAGTACCTGACCATGTTCGACGGCCGCACCGGCGCAGCGGTGTCCACTGTCGACTACGACCCGCCGCGCGGCACCGTCTCCTCCTGGGGTGACTCGTACGGCAACCGGGTCGACCGGTTCCTGGCCGGCACCGCGTACCTGGACGGGCAGCGGCCCTCACTGATCATGGCGCGCGGCTACTACACCCGGGCCGTCGTCGCGGCCTGGGACTTCCGCGACGGCACGCTGCGCAAGCGCTGGACGTTCGACTCGAACGCCTCCGGCAACGGCGCCGCCGCCGGCCAGGGCAACCACCAGCTCTCCGTGGCCGACGTCGACAACGACGGCCGCCAGGAGATCGTGTACGGCGCCGCCACCATCGACGACAACGGCCGGCTGCTGTACTCCACCGGCAACGGCCACGGCGACGCCCTGCACGTCGGCGACCTCGACCCCGCCCGCTCGGGCCTGGAGGTGTTCAAGGTCGACGAGGACGGCAGCAAGCCCAGCTCCTGGATGGCCGACGCGCGCACCGGGCAGATCATCTGGCAGACCGCGCCCAGCGGCGACAACGGCCGGGGCGTCTCCGCCGACGTCTGGGCCGGCAGCCCGGGTGCGGAGTCCTGGTCGTCGGCTGTCGACGGGCTGCTCAACACCAGGGGGCAGAACGTCGGGCGCAAACCGTCGTCGGCGAACTTCCTGATCTGGTGGGACGGCGACCCGGTCCGGGAGCTGCTCGACGCCACGAAGATCGACAAGTACGGCACCGGCGGCGAGACGCGGCTGCTCACCGGCAGTGGCGTCGCCTCGAACAACGGCACCAAGTCCACCCCGGCGCTCTCGGCCGACCTGCTCGGCGACTGGCGCGAGGAGGTCGTCTGGCGCACCTCCGACGGCACCGCGCTACGGATCTACAGCACGCCTGTGACCACCGGCCTGCGCCTGCCGACGCTGATGCACGACCCGCAGTACCGGGTGGCGGTGGCCTGGCAGAACACCGCCTACAACCAGCCGCCGCACCCCGGCTTCTTCCTCGGCGACGGCATGAGCACCCCGCCCGCGCCGAACATCTACCTGCGCTGAAACGGCAGGCACCGGGTCGCCGGCCGCGGAATCCGCTCCGCCGGCGACCCGGTGCACCACACCGCAGCATTCCCGACCCGTCCCGACCGGGAATGCCGTACCACCACCGGGGACTAAGTTATGCGTCCTGCGCGACGGTGCGGTGACGTGGCTATGAAGAGCGTGTTTCAGCCCTCCCGGCGCAGACCGCCCGCCACCTTCTCGGCGATCAGCTCGAACGAGCGGACCCGGTCGGCCACGTCGTAGACCATCGTGGTGAGCATCAACTCGTCCGCGCCGGTGCGCTCCAGCAGTTCGCCGAGCTGCCGGGCCACCGTCTCCGGCGAGCCGGTCGCCTGGCCGTCGCGGCGCTGGGCGACGAACTCCCGCTCGAACTCCGAGTACGGGTACGCCGCCGCCTCCTCCGGCGTGACCAGCGGCTCCGGCCGGCCCGACCGCAGCTTCAGGAACGACAGCCCGGACGGCCCGGCCAGCCATTCAGCCCGCTCGTCGGTCTCCGCGCAGACCGCGTTCACAGCCACCATCGCGTACGGCCGGTCCAGCCACTGCGACGGCCGGAAGTTCTGCCGGTAGAGCTGCAACGCCGGAATCGTGTTCTGCGAACTGAAGTGGTGCGCGAACGAGAACGGCAGCCCGAGCAGACCGGCGAGCTGCGCGCTGAACCCGCTGGACCCGAGTAGCCACACCTGCGGCGACTGGCCGCGGCCCGGCGTCGCGGTGATCGGGCCCGGCTCCGCGCCGGAGAAGTAGTTCATCAGGTCGGCCAGCTCACGCGGGAAGTGCTCGGCGGACAGGCCCTCCATGGTGCGGCGCAGCGCCAGCGCAGTCACCTGGTCGGTGCCCGGCGCCCGGCCGATACCCAGGTCGATCCGCCCCGGGTGCAGCGCCTCCAGCGTGCCGAACTGCTCGGCCACCACCAGCGGCGCGTGGTTGGGCAGCATCACCCCGCCCGAGCCGAGCCGGATCGTGCTGGTGTTCGCCGCCAGGTGCGCGAGCAGCACCGCCGGCGCGGAACTCGCGATGGCGGGCATGTTGTGGTGCTCGGCCACCCAGAACCGGCGGTAGCCCAGCTCCTCGGTGCGGCGGGCCAGCTCCGTGGTGTACCGCAGCGCCTCGCCGGCACTGCCGGTCGCTGCCACCGGGGCAAGGTCAAGAACAGACATGGGTACGTCGATCACAGCGTGGTGCAACAGGCGACGTGCCGGAATTGTTCCGCCGGGTGCGCTACCCCATACCCCGGGCCTGCTCGAAGATCAGGCTGGTCTGCGTGTGCTGCACCGCCGGATCCACTGCGAGATGGTCGAGGACGAAGTCCCGCAGCGCGTCGCCGGAGGCGGCCCGGACGTGCAGCACGTAGTCCTCCGCGCCCGCCACGTGGAACACCGACACCACCCCTGGCAGCCGCACCGACCGGGCCCGGAACGCGTCCACAGCCGCCCGCTCGTGCGCGGTCAGCCGCACCGAGACCAGCGCCTGCAACGGCAGACCCACCGCCGCCGGGTCCACCTCGGCGTGGAACCCCCGGATCGCCCCGCACTCGCGCAGCGCCCGCGTACGCGTCAGGCACGTCGACGGCGCCACCCCGACCCGCTCGGCGAGCGCGTTGTTCGGCAGCCGGCCGTCGGCCGCCAGCTCGGTGAGGATCGCGCGGTCGGTGTCGTCCAGGCCGGCGAACGGCCGTACATCATTCGGTGCGGCAGGCATGCGACCATCCTCCACCGAATCACCGCCGGGGGAAAGCGTGATTGCCAGAATCTTGTTCGGTGCTATTGCCTCACAGTGTCGTCATGTTCGACGCTTCCGGCATGACTTCCGTGGACACCGCAGCCGTACACGCCGGGCGCGCCGACCTCGCCGGGCTCGGCGTCCACGTCCCGCCCATCGATCTCTCCACCACCAACCCGCTGCCCTCGGTCGCCGGCGGCGGTGACGACTACGAGACGCTCGCCACCGGCGGCACGCTCCCGGCCGGCGGCAGCGCCGTCTACCAGCGCCTCTGGAACCCCACTGTGGCCCGGTTCGAGACCGCGCTCGCCGAGCTCGAAGGCACCGCCGAGGCCGTCGCGTTCGCCAGCGGCATGGCCGCGCTCACCGCCACCCTGCTCGCCGCCACCCGCGACGGCAAGCGCCACGTCGTCGCCGTCCGGCCCCTCTACGGCGGCACCGACCACGTCCTCGCCACCGGCCTGCTGGGCACCACAGTCACCTGGGCCGCGCCCGCCGACGTGGCCGCCGCGATCCGCCCCGACACCGCCCTGGTCGTGGTCGAGACGCCGGCCAACCCCAGCCTCGACCTGGTCGACATCGCCGCGCTCGCCGACGCCGCCGGTGACGTCCCGCTGCTCGTCGACAACACGGTCGCCACCCCGGTGCTCCAGCAGCCCGCCCGCCACGGCGCCGCGCTCGTGCTGCACAGCGCCACCAAGAGCATCGGCGGCCACGGCGACGTGCTCGCCGGCGTCGTCGCCTGCGGACCCGAGTGGGCCGCCCGGCTGCGCCAGGTGCGCGCCGTGACCGGCGCCGTCCTGCACCCGCTCGGCGCGTACCTGCTGCACCGCGGCATCCAGACCCTCCCGCTGCGGGTCCGCGCCCAGCAGGCCGGCGCGGAGAAGCTCGCCGCCTGGCTCGCCGGCCACCCCGCCGTCGAGCGCGTCCACCACCCGTCGCTGCACGACCCGGCCGGGCTGGTCGGCCGTCAGATGTCCGGCACGGGCAGCCTGCTCGCCTTCGAGGTACGCGGCGGCGCGCCCGCCGCGGCCGAGGTCGCCGGCGCCTGCGAGCTGATCACGCACGCCGTGTCGCTCGGCGGCGTCGACACGCTGATCCAGCACCCGGCCTCGCTCACCCACCGGCCGGTCGAGGGCGACGCCAAGCCGTGCGGCGGGCTGCTGCGCGTCTCGGTCGGCCTGGAGGACCCGGAGGACCTGCGGGCGGATCTCGCCCGGGCGCTGGCGCGGATCTGACGGCGGCCGGTCGCCCCCGTCCGCGGTGTCGTCCGGTCACGACTTCGGGCCGACGTGCCGGTCGAGGGCGGCTACGGCTTCCCGGCGGGCCACCGAGAGGGAGTTGCGGCGGTTCATCCGCCAGGCGATGCCGAGCCGATCGAGGGCCTGCTGGCAGAGGCCCATGATGTCGGCCGACTCGTTGTTGAACATGTAACGGGGATAGACGTACTCCTTGCCCCGGACAACGACCCGGTTGGCGAAGCGGCACCCGTCGGAGTGGAAGAGACCGCGCAGGAAGTCGCCCGCCTGGGCCTCGACGACGGGGCGCTGCCAGTCGGTCAGGACGATCGGGCGCTGGTGCTTCTTGCCAGGGCCGTGCTGCGGGAGCAGGCAGGGCCAGTGCTTGCCGTAGCTCTGCACGCTGACGCACCCCGGATGCCGCACGCGCTGCACCTTGTCCGCCAGGACTCGTCGCATGGCGTCGTCGCATGCCTCGATCAGACCGGGCCAGCTGTCACTGCAGGAGATTCGGAGCACCGGCACCCGCGCTCTGGTCACGAGATGCCCGTCGCCCAGATAAAGACCGAGGAGGTAGGCGTACGCCGTCGGATCTGTCGGAACGCGGACATCGTCGCGGCAGCGGAAACACCGGAGTGCGGTGCCCAGAACGGCGGCGGTCGGGCGGTCTCGGCACCAGTGCCAGACGGTGCGGTAGTTGAGGCCGACGGCGCGGGCCGCCTCCGCGACGGTCGCCCCGGACAGGAAGGCCTGACGTGCGCGAGCGCGAATCTCGGGTGGGTGCACGAGGACATCTTCGAACGGGCGTACGACAGTTTCGGTGTCCCCGGTGGGATTCGAACCCACACTGTCGGAGGTTTGAGCTCCGTTTCTCTACCGGTTGGAATACGGGGACAGGCTCGCGCGACGCTCTCGCGTCGTGCCATAGGTTACCCACTACGCTAGGGGCGGCGACACCCGGCAGGGCGGGTGTCGGGCTCGAACCGGTGGGAGTGGCTCGTGGGCGAGATGCAGGCGGACGCCGAGCGCAAGCGCGTTCTGATCGCCGAGGACGAGGCGCTCATCCGGCTGGACCTGGCCGAGATGCTCGTCGAAGAGGGCTACGAGGTGGTCGGCGAGGCCGGTGACGGCGAGACTGCCGTCAAACTCGCCGAGGAACTCAAGCCGGATCTGGTCATCCTCGACATCAAGATGCCGATCATGGACGGGCTGGCCGCCGCCGAGCGGATCGCCGGCGCGCGCATCGCCCCGGTGATCATCCTGACCGCGTTCAGCCAGCGTGACCTGGTGGAGCGGGCGCGGGCGGCGGGCGCGATGGCGTACCTGGTCAAGCCGTTCCAGAAGAGCGACCTGGTGCCGGCGGTGGAGATCGCGCTGTCCCGCTACTCCGAGATCGCCGCGCTGGAGTCGGAGGTCGCCGGCCTCACCGACCGGCTGGAGATCCGCAAGACCGTCGAGCGCGCCAAGGGCGCGCTGATGACCACGTACGGGATGACCGAGCCGCAGGCGTTCAAGTGGATCCAGCGCACCGCGATGGACCACCGGATGACCATGAAGGAGGTCGCCGAGCGGATCCTCGCCGAGACCGCCGGCGGCGAGGTGGAGCAGCCCGCGTCCTGACCACCCTGGGGGAGGCGTCCGATCGATAGGATCGGATGCATGTTCTCCGTGCGCGTCCGGCCGGTGCTCGTCGCTGTGGCCGCCGTGCTGCTGCTCGCGGCCTGCCGTGACGCCCCGGATCCGCCTGCCGAGCCGGTTCCGGTGCGTCCGGACTGGCGGGTCGCGGAGCTGCCCCCTCCGGTCGGCGCCACAGGGCGTCCGGTGCCGCGCGACGTCGCGCGCTGCCCCGACCGGTGGTACGCGGTGGGCGGGCTCGTCGACCAGGCGGGGGAGACCCGGCCGGCGGCCTGGTTCAGTTCGGACGGCGCGACCTGGGCACCGATTCCGGTGCGGGCGCGGACGTTCTACGGCCGTCAGCATGTGCTCTACGCGGTCGCCTGCCGGGACGACGGCATGGCGGCGCTGGGCGCGAAGGCCGGCGGTGTGCACGGCAATCCGCGTACCGGAACGTGGGTGTGGCGGCCGGGCGGGCCGTTGCGCGAGGTGCCGGCGTCGTTCGAGCTGTTCGGCGGTCCGCGAGCGGTGAGCGCGTCGCGACTGGCGGCGGGGCCGGGCGGCTGGCTGATCGCCGGGGCGCGGGCCGAGGGTGCGGCGGTGTGGACGTCGCCGGACGCCGAGGGGTTCGTCCTGCGCGAGGCGGTCCCGGGGCTGGCCGGCGACGGCCGGGGCCGGACGGCGGCGTACGACGTCGCCGCTGTGGGGTCCGGGTGGGTGGCCGTCGGGTCGCTGCTGCCGCCCGGAGGTGCGGCCCGGATGCCGCTGGCCTGGTCGTCCGCCGACGGCCGGGTGTGGCGGCGGGCGGTGTTGCCGGTGCCGGAGGGCGCGGGAGGGGCGGCGGAGCGGGTGGCGCAGCTCGACGGCGGGCCGGTGGCGGTGGGTCCGGTGGGCGACGGTTTCGCGGTGTGGCGCGCGTGCGCCGGCTGTGGCCCGCAGCCGTCCGGGCCGGCGGACGTGTGGCAGCGGGTCGGCGGGTTCGGTGCGGCTGGACCCGGGGTGCTGTCGGTGGACTCGCTCGCGGCGTCGGGTCGGCGGCTGGTCGCGGTGACGGGGGACGGGGCGCAACGGGGGCTCTGGACGTCTCGCGACAGCGGTGTCTCGTGGCGTCCGGTGATCACGCCGGTGTCGATGCCGGACGGGGGCGACACCGCGATGGTGGTGGCCGTCCACGGCGAGGTGCTGCTCGCGGTCACCGACGGTGGAGTGAGGTCCCAGGCCTGGTGGGGGGTGGTTCCGGAGATCGATCGGTAGCGGGTGGTGGACGAATGGCCCGTTACCACCGAATAGTCGGTGAAAGCCTTTGCCTGCCTTCGGTTCTTACGCCGATGGGCTTGAATCCGCCACGGCGTGTAACGGTTCGGTCAACCCCGCTTTCCAGGTCTTACGCCACCGCTCACGGTGGGATAACGTCCCGGCCCAGACCGGCGACGACGGTCTTGGTTCGTCCACCCCGCAAGGGCCAATCAGCGGCGGGTGGTTCGGATCATGGACGGAGGAGGGTTCGGGCCTTGAGGCAGAAGCTCGCACGCGTGATCGGCGGGGTCGCCATGCTGGCGCTCGTCGCCGGTGGCACCGCTTGTTCCAGCGGCAGCGACGATGAGGGTTCCGGGGGCAGCGCCTGCGGGAGCAAGATCGCTTTCTTCGGCGCGCTGACCGGTAGCTCGGCCGCGCTGGGCATCAACGAGAAGAACGGCGTCAAGCTGGCCGTCGACAAGTACAACAAGGAGAACCCGGACTGCAAGGTGGAGCTTGCCGAGCTCGACTCGCAGGGCAGCCCGGACCAGGCGCCGGGTCTGGCCCAGAAGGCGATCGACGACACCAAGATCCTGGGCGTCGTGGGTCCGGCCTACTCGGGCGAGTCCGAGGCCGCCGGCCCGCTGTTCAACGAGGCCGGCCTGGTCACCATCACCCCCTCCGCGACCCGTCCCAGCCTCGCCGAGCAGGGCTGGAAGACGTTCTTCCGCGCGGTCGGCAACGACCTGAGCCAGGGCCCCGCCGCCGGTAACTACATCAAGAACGTGATGAAGGCCGACCGGGTCTACGTCATCGACGACCAGTCCGCGTACGGCGCCGGCCTGGCCGACGAGGTCAAGAAGGTTCTCGGCGCCTCGGTCGTGGGCAGCGACAAGGTCCAGGGCGAGGGCAAGCAGACCGAGTTCTCCGGTGTGGTCACCAAGGTCAAGGCCGCCAACGTGAAGGCGGTCTTCTACGGCGGCTACTACCAGGAGGCCGGCCTGATCCGTAAGCAGCTCACCGCTGCCGGTGTCACCGCCCCGCTGGTCGCCGGTGACGGCGTGAACGACGGCGCGTACATCACCTCCGCCGGTGCGGCCGCCGCCGAGGGCACCATCCTCACCTGCCCCTGCGCTCCGTCCACCGAGGCGCGCGGCACCTTCGCCGCCGACTTCAAGGCGCTCAACGGCACCGAGCCGGGCACCTACAGCGACACCGCCTTCGACGCGGCGAACATCCTGCTCGCTGGCATCAAGGCCGGCAAGAGCACCCGCGCCGACCTGCTGGAGTTCGTGAAGGGCTACAGCGGCGAGGGCGTTGCCGCCAGCTACAAGTTCGTCGAGGGCGGCGAGCTCGACCCGGCGCAGGTCAAGGTCTGGGCGTTCAAGGTGCAGGGCGGCAAGGTCGTCCCGGACCAGGAGATCCCCAAGTCCTGAGCGTTCGATCGCTGGACTGGCGATTGAGTAGTGATCGCGGGTGCGGCCGGGAGCTGGCTCCCGGCCGCACCCTCTTTTTCTCTTGAGCGACGGAGCGTCCCTCCCTTGGACTTCGACGGATTGTTCTCCAACTTCGGGGAACTCACCACGACCGGCTTGACGCAGGGCGCCATCTACGCCCTGGTCGCGCTCGGCTACACGCTCGTGTACGGCGTGCTAAGGCTCATCAACTTCGCCCACTCCGAGGTCTTCATCGCCGGCGCGTTCGCCGCGATCTGGACCTGGAACGGCTTCGGACTCGACCAGAACTCGCAGGTCAGCGGCATCGGCTCGATCCTGTTCTACCTGCTGGTCGCGATGATCGTGGCGGCCATCGCCTCGGCGGGCACCGCGACTGTGATCGAACGGGTGGCGTACCGGCCGCTGCGCAAGCGCAACGCGCCGCCGCTGGCGTTCCTCATCACCGCCATCGGCGCCTCGATCGCCATCTCCGAGGCGTTCGGCGTCTACACCCGGCGCCGGCCGGAGGGCGCGCCCATCCTGGTCAGCTCGGAACCGCTGTTCCACATCGCCGGGGTGCCGATCGACGCGGTGCAGCTGCTCACGATCGGTTCCGCGCTGGTGATGATGTTCGCGCTGGACCAGTTCATCAACCGCAGCCGTACCGGCCGCGGCATCCGGGCGGTGGCCCAGGACGCCAACACGGCGGCGCTGATGGGCGTCAACAAGGACCGCATCATCCTGATGGTCTTCATCGCCGGTGGCACCATGGCCGGCGTCGCGGGCCTGCTCTACGACGTGCGGATCCAGACGCTCACCTACAGCGTCGGCTTCCTGCTGGGCCTCAAGGCGTTCACCGCGGCGGTGCTCGGCGGTATCGGCAACCTGCGCGGCGCGCTCGTCGGCGGGTTGCTGCTCGGCGTCGTGGAGAACTACGCCGCGGGCCTGTTCGGCAGTCAGTGGAAGGACTTCGCCGCGTTCGCGGTGCTGGTCGTCCTGCTGATGTTCCGGCCGACCGGTCTGCTCGGCGAATCACTGGGGAGGGCACGCGCATGACGACCACCATCGACCCGCCGGAGCGGCGGGAGACGGCGGCGGACAAGCTGCGGCAGGGCCGGCACGCGATCTCGGAGCGCTGGCACCACGCGCCGCGCTGGGTTCGCTGGGTGCTGCTGGGCGCGGTCATCGCGTTCTTCTACGCGCTGCCGAACAAGGAGTTCTACCAGTACCTCGGGCCGATCCCGACCCCGGGAGCGAACTTCACCCAGGTGATGTTCACGGTCTCGATCTACGTGCTGCTGGCGGTCGGCCTCAACATCGTGGTCGGCTTCGCCGGCCTGCTCGACCTCGGCTACTTCGGCTTCTTCGCCGTCGGCGCGTACACGGTCGCGGTGCTGACCTCGCCGAGCAGTGACCTCAAGACGCTGTGGCCGTGGCTGGTGGTGGTGCCGATCGCGATCGGCCTGACCATGGTCTCCGGCGTCATGCTCGGTACGCCGACGCTGCGTCTGCGCGGCGACTACCTGGCGCTGGTGACGCTCGGCTTCGCCGAGATGATCCGGATCGCGGCGGTCAGCTCCGAGTTCCTCAAGGGACAGCGCGGCTTCAACCAGATCCCGCACCCGCCCGGCCAGTACGCCGACGGCCGGCCGTGGTTCGGCGTGCTCGACGCCCGCCCGTACTACTGGTTGGTGCTCACGCTGATCATCCTGGTGGTGATCGGGGTGCGGAACCTGACCCACAGCCGGGTCGGCCGGGCCTGGATCTCGATCCGCGAGGACGAGGACGCCGCCCAGCTCATGGGCGTGCCGACGTTCAAGTTCAAGCTGTGGGCGTTCGCCTCCGGCGCGGCCATCGCCGGCCTGGCCGGCGCGCTGTTCGCCGGTAAGCAGAACTTCGTCAACTCGCAGAACTTCGAGCTGCTCAACTCGATCATCATCCTGGCCGCTGTCATCTTCGGCGGCTCGGGCAACATCGTCGGCGCGATCGTCGGCGGCGGCCTGGTGGCGTACATGATCGAGCGGTTCCGTGGCATCGAGCTGTTCGGCATCGAGCTGTACGAGTACCGGTTCCTCTTCTTCGGCCTGGTGCTCGTGGTGATGATGATCTTCCGGCCGCAGGGCCTGATCCCGAACCGGCGACGAGCGGCGGAGTTCAAGGACCGCCGCAAGGAGGTGATCGTCGGTGAGTGACACCGAGCAGAACCCGAAGGTTCCGGTCCAGGCGGCGGCCCCCGCCGTCGAGGCGGTCGACAAGCGGGAGCCGTTGCTTGAGGTCGACCACGTCACGCTGCGCTTCGGCGGCGTGGTGGCCCTCAACGACGTGGACTTCACCCTCTACAAGGGCGAGATCCTCGGTCTGATCGGCCCGAACGGCGCCGGCAAGACCACCTGCTTCAACGCGATGACCGGCATCTACCAGCCCACCGAGGGACAGATCCGGTTCCTGGGCCAGAAGATCAGTGGCAAGAAGCGCCACCAGATCACCCGGATGGGCATGGCCCGTACGTTCCAGAACATCCGTCTCTTCCCGGAGATGACCGCGCTGGAGAACGTCCAGGTCGGCGCGGACGCGCACCACAAGACCAGCGTGATCTCCGCCCTGCTGCGCCTGCCGCGGCACTGGAAGGAGGAGCGCGAGGGCCGGGAGAAGGCCGAGCGCCTGCTGGAGTTCGTCGGCATCAGCAACCGGATGCACGAGTTCGCCCGCAACCTGTCCTACGGCGAGCAGCGGCGGTTGGAGATCGCCCGCGCGCTGGCCACCGATCCGAAGCTGCTCTGCCTGGACGAGCCGGCCGCCGGCTTCAACCCGGCGGAGAAGGAGGAGCTGCTCCAGCTCATCCGGCAGATCCGGGACCAGGGCGTGACGGTGCTGCTGATCGAGCACGACATGCGCCTGGTGATGGGTGTGACCGACCGGATCGTGGTCCTGGAGTTCGGAAAGAAGATCGCCGAAGGGCTGCCCGCCGAGGTGCGGGACAACCCGAAGGTGGTCGCGGCGTACCTGGGGGTGCCGGACGATGCTGCTTGAGATCGAGGACGTGAGCCTGCTCTACGGGCGGATCCAGGCGCTGCACGGCATCAGCCTGACCGTGGACGAGGGGGAGATCGTCGCGCTGATCGGCGCGAACGGCGCCGGCAAGTCCACCACCATGCGGGCGATCTCCGGCATCCGGCCGGTCGCCTCCGGCACGATCAAGTTCGCCGGTGAGGACATCACCAAGCTCCGGGCCGACCTGCGGGTCCGGCGCGGGCTGTGCCAGGCACCCGAGGGCCGGGGCATCTTCCCCGGCATGTCGGTGCTGGAGAACCTCGACATGGGGGCGTACACCCGGCGGGACAAGGCCGGCATCGCGCAGGACCTGGCCCGGGTGCTGGAGTTGTTCCCGCGGCTGGCCGAGCGGCGCAAGCAGCCCGGCGGCACGCTCTCCGGCGGTGAGCAGCAGATGCTCGCGGTCGGCCGGGCGCTGATGAGCCGGCCGAAGCTGCTGCTGCTCGACGAGCCGTCGATGGGTCTCGCGCCGATGCTGATCCAGCAGATCTTCACGATCATCACGGAGATCAACCAGCAGGGCACCACCATCCTGCTGGTGGAGCAGAACGCCCAGCAGGCGCTGGCGCGCGCCCACCGGGCGTACGTGCTGGAGACCGGCCGGATCGTCAAGAGCGGCACCGGCGCGGACCTGCTGCACGACCCCTCGGTCAAAGAGGCCTACCTCGGCGTGGCCTGACCGGCCGACCCCTCGCAATAAGGAGTACAGCCATGTTCCACCCCAACCCCGGACGGCGGGCGGCGCTCGGCGTCGCCGGTGCGGCCGTCCTGCTGCTCTCCCTCGCCGCGTGCGGCGAGAAGGAGAACTCGGCCGAGCCGGGCTCCGGCCCGTCGGTGTCCGCCACGGCCGACTCCAACCTCGCTGCGAAGGTGCCGGACGCCATCAAGGCCGACGGCGTGATCAAGGTCGGCACCGACTCGACGTACGCCCCGGCCGAGTTCCTCGACCAGGACGGCAAGACCGTTGTCGGCTTCGACGTGGAGCTGTTCAACGCGGTGGCGCAGAAGCTCGGCCTCAAGGCCGAGTACGAGTCGGCGCCGTTCGACGCGATCCTGCCCGGTGTGGGTTCGGGCAAGTACGAGGTCGGCGTCTCGTCGTTCACCATCAACCCCGACCGGCTCAAGACGGTCAACATGGTGAGCTACTACTCGGCCGGCACCCAGTGGGCGACCAAGAAGGGCAACCCGGCCGGGGTCGACCCGGAGAACGCCTGCGGCAAGAAGATCGCCGTGCAGGTCGGCACGGTCCAGCTCGACGACATCACCGCCCGGTCGAAGAAGTGCACCGACGCCGGCAAGCCGGCCATCAAGATCGACCAGTACCAGGCGCAGAGCGACGCCACCGCCGCCGTGGGCAGCGGAAAGAACGACGCCATGCTGGCCGACTCCCCGGTCGGGGCGTACGCGGTGAAGCAGAGCAACGGCCAGCTGGAGGTGCTCGGCGACATCTACGAGTCGGCGCCGTACGGCTATGCGGTGAACAAGGACCAGCAGGCGTTCGCCGAGGTGCTCAAGGAGGCCGTGCAGGCGGTCATCGCCGACGGCAGCTACAAGGCGGCGCTCAGCAAGTGGGGTGTCGAGGGCGGCGCCATCACCAACGCTGAACTGAACCCGTCGGTCTGACCATGTCGGCCGACACATCCGAACGGGCACGGCCTGAACCGATCAAGGCCGTGCCCGTGCGGCACCCGGGGCGCTGGGTCGGCGTGGCGGTCATCGCCGTGCTGGTCGCGATGTTCGTGCACATGCTGGTCACGAACTCGGCGTTCCAGTGGTCGTTCATGGTGGACGAGATGTTCCGTCCGCCGATCATCGAGGGACTTCGCGGCACCATCCTGCTGCTGATCACGTCGATGGTGATCGGCATCGGCCTGGGCATCGTCATCGCGATCATGCGGCTGTCGCCGAACCCGGTGCTGCGGGGCGTGGCCTGGGTGTACACCTGGTTCTTCCGGGCGGTGCCGCGGCTGGTGCTGGCGATCCTCTTCGGCAACCTCGGCATCCTCTGGTCGCGGCTGGAGTTCGGTCTGCCCTTCGACCGGCAGATCGGCGCCCTGTTCGGACTGCACGACTTCGAGGCCCGGCTGTTCGGCTTCAGCGCGGTCGACATCCTGACCGGCTTCGTCGCCGGCATGCTGGCGCTGGGCCTGTCCGAGGCCGCGTACATGGCGGAGATCGTCCGGGCCGGCATCCAGTCGGTGGACGAGGGGCAGACCGAGGCGGCTCAGGCGCTGGGCATGAGCCGGGCGCAGATCCTGCGGCGGATCGTGCTGCCGCAGGCGATGCGGGTGATCATCCCGCCGACCGGCAACGAGACCATCGCGATGCTCAAGGACACCTCGCTGGTGGCCTTCGTGCCGGTGTCGATGGAGCTGTTCTTCCAGCTCAAGGCCGTCGGTTCGCGGACCTTCCAGCCCTTCCCGATGTACGTCGCCGCGACGCTGTGGTACCTGCTCCTGACCAGCGTCCTGCTGGTGGGGCAGTACTACCTGGAGCGGCACTACTCCAAGGGGTTCGGACGCAGCGGACGGGCTCGGCAGCGGCTACGAGGGCTCGCCGCCGAGAGCGGCAGCACCACGAGTGGGACGGCGCAATGACGGACATGACCGCTTCCCCGCAGACGCCGGCCGCCGAGTCCGGGCTGATGGTGCGGGCCGAGCAGGTGCACAAGTCGTTCGGGCCGCTGGAGGTGCTCAAGGGCATCGACCTGGAGGTCCGCTCCGGCGAGGTGTGCTGCCTGCTCGGGCCCTCCGGCTCCGGCAAGTCGACGTTCCTGCGCTGCATCAACCACCTGGAGAAGATCGACGCCGGCCGGATCCGGGTGGACGGCGACCTGATCGGTTACCGGGAGCGCGGCGGCAAGCTGTACGAGATGCGCGACAGGGACGTGGCCGCCCAGCGCCGCGCCATCGGCATGGTGTTCCAGCGGTTCAACCTGTTCCCGCACATGACGGTGCTGCAGAACGTCATGGAGGCGCCGGTGCTGCTGCGCCAGGCCAAGAAGGCGCAGGCCCGCGAGCACGCCGCGCAACTGCTGGACCGGGTGGGTCTGGGCGACAAGCTCGGTGCGTACCCCGGTCAGCTCTCCGGCGGCCAGCAGCAGCGGGTGGCGATCGCCCGGGCGCTGGCCATGCGGCCGAAGCTGATGCTGTTCGACGAGCCGACCAGCGCGCTCGACCCGGAGCTGGTGGGCGAGGTGCTGGACACGATGAAGGACCTGGCCCGCGACGGCATGACGATGATCGTGGTGACCCACGAGATCGGCTTCGCCCGCGAGGTGGGCGACCATCTCGTGTTCATGGACGGCGGCGTGGTGGTCGAGCAGGGCGACCCGCGCGAGGTGATCTCGGCGCCGAAGCACGAGCGGACCAAGGCGTTCCTGGCCAAGGTTCTCTGACCTCGGCCTCCGGTGCGGCGCGCGCCGCACCGGAGGCCGGAGTTGTCGGGCGTACGGACTAGAGTCGCAGCCGTGACAGCTACGACGCCGCGCCTGCTCCTCGTCGACGGACATTCCCTGGCATACCGGGCTTTCTTCGCCCTGCCTGTGGAGAACTTCTCCACCACCACGGGGCAGCCGACGAACGCCGTGTACGGCTTCACCTCGATGCTGATCAACGTGCTGCGCGACGAGCAGCCGACGCACATCGTCGTGGCGTTCGACGTCTCCCGCCGCTCCTTCCGCACCGACAAGTACGCCGAGTACAAGGCCGGCCGCAGCGAGACCCCCACCGACTTCAAGGGCCAGGTCAGCCTGGTCAAGGAGGTCCTCGCCGCGCTGCGTGTGCCGGTGGTCGAGAAGGAGGGCTACGAGGCCGACGACGTCATCGCCACGCTCGCCTGCCAGGCCCGCGACCAGGGCATGGACGTGCTGATCACCACCGGCGACCGGGATGCGTTCCAGCTCGTCGGCGAGCGGGTCACGGTCCTCTACCCGCGTAAGGGCGTCTCCGACCTGGCCCGGATGGACCCGGCCGCGGTCGAGGCGAAGTACGGCGTCACCCCGGACCGCTACCGCGACCTGGCCGCGCTGGTCGGCGAGACCAGCGACAACCTGCCCGGCGTGCCCGGCGTCGGCCCGAAGACCGCAGCCAAGTGGATCAACCTGTACGGCGGCGTCGAGGGCGTGGTGGCGCGCGCCGACGAGATCAAGGGCAAGGCCGGCGACAGCCTGCGCGAGCGGCTGGCCGACGTGATCCGCAACTACGAGATCAACTGCCTGGTCTCCGACCTGGAACTGCCGGTCCGCCCCGAGGACGCCCGCTGGCAGGGGTGGGACCGCGAAGCGGTGCACCAGGTCTTCGACACGCTCCAGTTCCGCATCCTTCGTGACCGGCTCTACCAATACCTGGAAGCCGTCGAGCCGGAGGCCGAGGCGGGCTTCGACCTGGCCGGCGAGGTGCTCACCGAGCCGGGCGCGCTCGCGGGCTGGCTCGACACGCACGCCCCGGCGGGTGCCCCGGTGGGCCTGGCGGTCACGCTCGACACCGGCCCCAACCGCCGGCACACCGCCACCGTGACCGCGATGGCGCTGGCCACCGCCGCCGGCGCGGGCGCCTGGTTCGACCCGAGCGCCCTGGGCGCCGACGACGAGAGCGCGCTGGCCGGGTGGCTCGCCGACGCCGAGCGCCCGAAGGTGCTGCACGACAGCAAGCCGGCGGTGCTGGCGTTCGCCGCGCACGGCTGGGAGCTGCAGGGCATCGCCCGCGACACGCAGATCGCCGCCTACCTGGCCCGCCCCGACCAGCGCTCCTACGACCTGACCGACCTGGCGCTGCGCTACCTGCACCGGGAGCTGCGCGTCGACGCGCCGGAGACCGGTCAGCTCACGCTCGACGGGCTCGGCGACGAGGGCGTGGCCGAGCAGAACCTCATGCTCCAGGCCCGCGCCACGCTCGACCTGGCCGACGCGATCGACGCCGAGCTGTCCCGCGACGGCGAGCAGTCGGCCCGGCTGATGGCCGGCGTGGAGCTGCCGCTGATGCGGGTGCTCGCCACCATGGAGCGCACCGGCATCGCCGCCGACACCGACTACCTCTCCGAGCTGGAGGCGCACTTCGCCGCCGAGGTGAAGGCCGCCGCCCAGAGCGCGTACGAGGTGGTCGGCCGGGAGTTCAACCTCGGCTCGCCGAAGCAGCTGCAGGAGATCCTCTTCACCGAGCTGGGCCTGCCCAAGACCAAGCGGATCAAGACCGGCTACACCACCGACGCCGACGCGCTCCAGTGGCTCTACGCCCAGACCGAGCACCCGCTGCTGCACCACCTGCTGCGCCATCGGGACGTGGCGAAGCTCAAGTCGACTGTCGACGGTCTGCTCAAGTCGGTCTCCGACGACGGCCGGATCCACACCACGTTCAACCAGACCGTGGCGGCGACCGGGCGGCTGTCCTCGACCGAGCCGAACCTGCAGAACATCCCGATCCGCACCGAGGAGGGGCGGCGGATCCGGCGCGCGTTCGTCGTCGGCGAGGGCTACGAGTGCCTGCTCACCGCCGACTACAGCCAGATCGAGATGCGGATCATGGCGCACCTGTCCTCGGACGACGCGCTGATCGAGGCGTTCAACTCCGGGCACGACTTCCACGCCGCCACCGCGTCGTCGGTCTTCACAGTCGAGGTCGGTGACGTCACCGCCGACCAGCGCCGCAAGATCAAGGCGATGAACTACGGCCTGGCGTACGGGCTCAGCGCGTTCGGCCTGTCCCAGCAGCTCGGCATCAGCGCCGAGGAGGCGCGCGGGCTGATGGAGAACTACTTCGCCGGGTTCGGCGGGGTCCGCGACTACCTCCAGGAGGTGGTGGCCCGGGCCCGCCAGGACGGCTACACCTCCACCATCCTGGGTCGCCGCCGTTACCTGCCCGACCTGGTCAGCGACAACCGGCAGCGCCGCGAGATGGCCGAGCGGATGGCGCTCAACGCCCCGATCCAGGGTTCGGCGGCCGACATCATCAAGGTCGCGATGCTGCACGTCGACAGCGCGCTGCGCGACTCCGGGCTGCGCTCCCGGATGCTGTTGCAGGTGCACGACGAGCTGGTCTTCGAGGTCGCGCCGGGCGAGCGGGAGACGCTGGAGGCGCTGGTGCGCAAGCAGATGGGCGAGGCGTACCCGCTGTCGGTGCCGCTGGAGGTCTCGGTGGGCGAGGGCCGCGACTGGAACAGCGCCGACCACTGACCCCCACCACCGCCCCACCCGCCCCGGCCACCGCCCGCCCTGGCGGTGATCAAGGAGTTTGTGTCCCCGAAGGGGCTCCGGCGTGACACAAACTCCTTGATCTCACTAAGCAGGGAGATGGGGGCAAGCAGACGGGGGTGCAGGCAACGGGGGCGGGGGTGTGGCGGGCGGGGAAGCGGCCTGGAGGGTGGCGGCCAGGCGGTCCCGGACGGCCACCTGAGCCGCGATCCGGGCGTCCAGCACGGCCAGCCGCTCCCGCCCGACCCGCAGCCCGGCCGCCGACGGCGGCGCCGACGCCACGTCCCCGTCCAGGCAGGGCAGGAAGACCCGCACGTCGTCCAGTGTCAGCCCGGCGTCGAGCAGGTGACGGATGTTGCGGACCCGGGTGACCACCGCCTCGTCGTACTCGCGGTAGCCGTTCGCCGCCCGGGCCGAGGCGATGAGCCCGTGTTCCTCGTAGTGCCGCAGGGCACGCGGCGTGCAGCCCGTCGCCTTCGCCACCGCGCCGATCTGCACCGCCGCCACCGTCCTCTCACGCGACCACCGCGCCCCCGTCCACCGGCAGCACCACACCGGTGACGAAGTCCGCCTCCGGCTCGCACAGCCGCCGGATCGCCCAGGCTACGTCCTCCGGCCGGCCGATCCGCCCCGCCGGTGTGTGCGCGAGTTGCCACTCCCGCACCGCCGCGCGTTGTTGCGGCGACAGGCCGCTGTGCTCGCCGATCGGGGTGTCGATCGCGCCGGGCGCCACCGCCACCACCCGGACGCCGCGCGGCGCCAGTTCCACCGCCCAGCTGCGGGTCAGCGAGTCCAGCGCGGCCTTGCCCGCCGCGTACACCGAACTGCCCGGCCAGGCGCGCAGGCCGACCGACGTGGTGACGTTGACGATCACGCCCCGCGTCGCGGCGAGCGACTCGACGGCGGCGTGGGCCAGCCGGATCGGCGCGAGCAGGTTCGTCTCCAGCTGCCGCCGGGCGGCGTCCTCGTCCAGCGCCGCCAGCGGTCCGCCGCCCGCCACCCCGGCGTTGTTGACCAGGACGTCGAGGCGGCCGTACCGGTCGAGCGCGGCGCTGACGATCCGGTCCGGCCCGTCGGGCGCGGTGACGTCGGCGGTCAGCGCGGCGATACCCGGCCGTCCGGCGGCGGTCTCCGTCAGCGGCGCGGCGCGCCGGCCGACGGCGACCACGGCGTACCCGGAGGTGGCGAGGGAGCGTGCGGTGGCCCGGCCGATCCCGGTGCCCGCACCGGTGACCACGGCGACGCGTGGCGTGCGGCGTTCCATGCCGGCATCGTCCGACCCTGCCGCCTGCGGCAGGGTCAATCGGATGTCAGAGCCCGAGCATGACCGGCATCGCGTTGACCGCGCCGTGCGCCACGAGCAGCGGCCACATCCGGCGGTACCGGGACCACAGGTAGCCGAGGAACATCCCGAGCACTCCCTGGTTCACGATCACCGACGCCAGGTCGACGGCGGGCCGTCCGGTGCCCTGGATGGCCACGTGCCAGGCCGCCCACACCAGCGACGCGAGCGCGATCGCCGGCCAGCGTCCCAGCAGCGACTCCCACCGGGTCTGCAGCCACCGCCGGTAGAACACCTCCTCCAGCAGCGCGTTCACCGCGAAGGCCACCAGCAGCGTGACGGCCAGCTCGACCGGCGTGACGCTCCGCCCCCAGTCGCTCGCCGGCACGGCCAGCGGCGTCGCGTAGCTGAGCACCAGCCACACCGCCACCGGCAGCGCCGGACCCCACCGGTGGGCGGCGTCCGCCGGCGCCGCGGCTGGCCGCCACCGTTGCGGCCGCCGACGGGCGGCCAGGAACACCAGCGCCGGTACGCCGAGCAGCAGCGCGAGCTTCAGCACCGTGTACGCGGGTTCGCCGCCCAGCAGCGGCATGACGGCGGCGAACGCGATCCCGGCGAGCAGCAGCGGCACCGCCTCGCGGTACGGCGCGACCGGGTCCGGCCACCTCGGGTCGGATGCGGGTGGGATCAGCCGGATCAGCGCGATCCCGGCCAGCGCCGGGATCCACCGGGTCCACATCGGCACGGTGCCGTCGTGGTCGGCGCTGTACCTGACGCCGGTGTTGCCGGTCGCCACCAGGAAGACCGCCGCGACGGCGATCAGGCCGAGGCCCGCCACGAGGACCACCAGCCCGGCGCGGGGACGACGGCCGGCGATCGAGACGTCTGTCGTCATCGCCGGCACGGTACCAACGCCCGGCGAACGACCCGGCCGGCTCAGCCCTTGAGCGGGTCGTGGCCCCAGTTCATCAGCGACCACCGCCACCTGGTGTCCCGGACGTCACCCGCGGGCCGCTGCGCCAGGTGACGGTGCACGTACCCGATGACCTTGCGCATGTGCTTGTAGTCGGCGGCGGTGAGGTCGGCGCGCTTGCGTCGCAGCAGGTCGACGATGCGCCGGCCGGAGTCGTGGCCGACCGACTCGCCGCCCTGGGTGCCCTTCTTGTGCCAGCCGACGTGTTTGGACTCGTCGCTCTCCAGCCAGCGGGACAGCTCGCCCGGCTTCATGTTCACCGCATCGGTGAACTCCCGGTACGTCTGCTGCGGGTCCTCAGCGCGACTCATGGCGAAGCACCTCCGGACGGTGGGCGACGTCGCGGCCCGAGTCGTCGTTGGTGATCCGGTACTGCGGCTGATCCGGTGAGGCGTCAACTGTGTGCCCGCGTACGTGGGTGCGCTCGGTCAGCTTCTCCTTGACGACCCCGTGCGCCCGGCCGCTGTGGCTGGCCCAGGAGACGTGGTCGCCGGCGCGGAACTCCTTCTCGGCCATGCCGGCCGGTTACCCGCGGTCGATACCGA
Organism: Micromonospora sp. C28ISP2-4; assembly: GCF_030519385.1. Lineage (NCBI taxonomy): Bacteria > Bacillati > Actinomycetota > Actinomycetes > Micromonosporales > Micromonosporaceae > Micromonospora > Micromonospora sp. C28ISP2-4. The sequence goes on from NZ_JAUMKG010000007.1 coordinate 346,032, forward strand.
GTAACGGCGTCGTCAGGGCCGGATCTCAGCGATCGGCAGCTTGATCGCGAAGGGCTCGGACAGCTCGATCACCTCGCTGCTGTCGTCCACCAGTTCGTACTGCCGCTCGCCGCCCGGGCCGATCCGGTCACCGAGGCGGTACGCGTAGAGGTGCACCGGATCCTGCTCGATCCGCCAGTAGAAGGGAATCCCTGCGGCGGCGTACTCGCCCGGCTTGGCGAACCGGTCGACCCGCCGGGTGCCGGGGGAGACGATCTCGACGGCCAGGACGACGTCCACCGGTCGCAGGAGGGACCGGTCGCTCGGCAGCCCGGCGTGGTGGAGCAGGACGTCCGGTTGCCGGCTGGTGTTGGGGCTGAGTCCGACCCCGATGGCCTGGGCGACCCGCAGCCCGGCCGGAGCGTGCGACCGCAGCCAGAGGCTGAGCAGGAGGGATATGTCCTGATGGCCCAGGGTGGGGGAGGGTGTAACCTGGAAGACTCCGTCGACGAGTTCGACGCGGGGGGCGTCGTCCGGCAGGGTGAGCAGATCCTCCAGCGTGTAGTCCGCACGCTGCTGCCGCATCGGGTCCGGACACCAGGGGCCAGGTGATGTCGGGATGGGCTCGGCGCTCATGCGGCGAGCGTACCGCCGGGTGCCGGAGCCCGTGTCGCACCGGACGTGCGACGCGCTCAGTCCGTCGGCTTCTCCGCGACGAAGATGGCGGTGCCGGGGAACAGCCGGCCGCGCAGCGGGCTCCACTGGCCCCAGATCCCCTCGTGCCCGGCCGGCCACTCCGGCTCCACCAGGTCCAGCAGGCGGAAACCGGCGCCGACCAGCTCCCGGATCCGGTCGCCAAGGGTGCGGTGCTGCTCGACGTACGTGGCCACGCCGTGCTCGTCCTGCTCGACGTAGGGGGAGCGGTCGAAGTACGAGTGCACGGCGGTCAGCCCGCCCTCGCCCGGGTCGTCCAGGAAGATCCAGCGCATCGGGTGGGTGACGGAGAAGACCCACCGGCCGCCGGGGCGCAGCACCCGGGCCACCTCGCGCATCGCCGCCGCCGAGTCGTCCACGAACGGGATCGCGCCGAACGCGGTGCACACCGTGTCGAACGCGGCGTCGGCGAACGGCAGGGCGAGCGCGTCGGCCTGCACCAGCGGCACGCGTACCCCGGTGCGGTCGGCGGCCTCGGCGGCGTGCCGCAGCATGCCGGCGGACAGGTCCAGCGCGACCGGCCGGGCGCCCTGGGCGGCGAGCCAGCGGGCGGCGGCGGCCGCGCCGGCGCCGAGTTCGAGGATCCGCCGGCCGGCCACGTCGCCGAGCAGCCGGGCGTCGGCCTCGCGCAGTCCCTCCGGGCACCAGACGAAGTCGGCGTCGCCGAGGAACGCGCCGTGCTCGGCCTGGTACGCGTCGGCGTCGGTGTCCCACCAGCCGCGGTTGGCGCGGCGGACCTCCCCGGCGTCGACCCGTCGGCGGGTCACCCTGTCGTCGTCCACGGGTTCACGCTAGGTCCGGCGGCCCGGGCCGGGCGCGGTGGGGTGGCGGCTGGTACGGATGTGACGGACGAGACAGCTGTGGCACCTTACCGAGCAAAATCTCCGCTTTCGCAGCGGATGAGTTCGCGCGGACCCGGGAGGGCTTGCACGCTGTGGTAATGCAGCGGGTAGGCTAGACGATGCGCTCGCGGATCGTGTGCCTCGGCAGGGAGCAGGTGCGCGGTCACCGGAGCCACTAATGATCTTCTCGCGTCGATCGTTCGGTGTGCCCGGCGACGGATCCGTTGGCGCGGAAGAGTCACCGCGACACCCATGCCCGCTGTGACAACCCATCCGACCGGAGCAACCGCCCACATGACGAGCAGCATCGAGGCCACCTCGAGCGCCAACAAGGTCACCCACGACGACCTCGGCTCTGAGGAAGCTTTCCTCGCCGCGATCGACGAGACCATCAAGTACTTCAACGACGGCGACATTGTCGAAGGCACCGTCGTCAAGGTCGATCGGGACGAGGTCCTGCTCGACATCGGCTACAAGACCGAGGGTGTCATCCCCTCTCGGGAGCTGTCGATCAAGCACGACGTGGACCCGGCCGAGGTCGTTTCGGTGGGCGACCACATCGAGGCCCTCGTCCTCCAGAAGGAGGACAAGGAGGGTCGGCTGATCCTCTCCAAGAAGCGGGCGCAGTACGAGCGGGCCTGGGGCACGATCGAGAAGATCAAGGACGAGGACGGCGTCGTCCGCGGCTCGGTCATCGAGGTCGTCAAGGGTGGTCTCATCCTCGACATCGGCCTGCGTGGCTTCCTGCCCGCGTCGCTCGTCGAGATGCGGCGTGTGCGCGACCTGCAGCCGTACGTCGGCCGCGAGCTCGAAGCCAAGATCATCGAGCTGGACAAGAACCGCAACAACGTGGTCCTGTCCCGCCGTGCCTGGCTGGAGCAGACGCAGTCCGAGGTGCGCACCGAGTTCCTCAACAAGCTCCAGAAGGGGCAGGTCCGCAAGGGCGTCGTCTCCTCGATCGTCAACTTCGGCGCGTTCGTCGACCTGGGCGGCGTGGACGGCCTCGTGCACGTCTCCGAGCTGTCCTGGAAGCACATCGACCACCCGTCCGAGGTCGTCGAGGTGGGCCAGGAGGTCGAGGTCGAGGTCCTGGACGTCGACCTGGACCGCGAGCGGGTCTCGCTGTCGCTGAAGGCGACGCAGGAGGACCCGTGGCGTCAGTTCGCCCGCACCCACGCGATCCAGCAGATCGTGCCGGGTAAGGTCACCAAGCTGGTGCCGTTCGGCGCGTTCGTCCGGGTGGACGACGGCATCGAGGGCCTGGTCCACATCTCCGAGCTGGCCGAGCGCCACGTGGAGATCCCGGAGCAGGTCGTGCAGGTCGGCTCCGAGGTCATGGTCAAGGTCATCGACATCGACCTGGAGCGCCGCCGGATCTCGCTGTCGCTCAAGCAGGCCAACGAGGGCTTCGTCGAGGGCGAGGAGCACTTCGACCCGACCCTCTACGGCATGGCCGCGACCTACGACGAGCAGGGCAACTACATCTACCCGGAGGGCTTCGACCCGGAGACGGGCGAGTGGCTCGAGGGCTACGACAAGCAGCGCGAGACCTGGGAGCAGCAGTACGCCGAGGCGCGTCAGCGCTGGGAGGCCCACACCAAGCAGGTGCAGACCTCCCGCGCCGCCGACGCCGAGGCCGCTGCCAACCCGGCTCCGCCGGCCACCAGCGGCACCACCACCTCGACCTCGGCCCCGAGCCGTCAGGCCGAGGAGCCGGCCGGCACGCTCGCGACCGACGAGGCGCTCGCCGCGCTGCGGGAGAAGCTCGCCGGCGGCAAGTGACCGGACGCTGACGCCTGTTCGTCCCACCGGACGAACCGGCTACCGCCTCTGACGACGGGCCCCGTCCCCGCGTTCCGCACCAGCGGAGCGCCGGGGGCGGGGCCCGCGTCGTATTCCGGGGCGGTTTGGCATGCGGACGAGCGATCCGGTTGACTGTCCGGGTGCTGAAGGTGGGGCTGACCGGCGGAATCGGATCGGGCAAGAGCGCGGTGGCGAGCCGGCTCGCCACGCTGGGCGCGGTGATCGTCGACTCGGACCGCATCGCCCGCGAGATCGTCGCGCCCGGCACCGACGGGCTGGCCGAGGTGGTCGCCGCCTTCTCCGACAAGGTCCTCGACGCCGACGGTGCGCTGGACCGGGCAGCCCTCGGCGCGCTGGTCTTCGGCGACGAGGCCGCCCGCCGCACGCTCGAAGGGATCACCCATCCCCGGGTACGCGCGCGCAGCGCCGAACTGGTCGCCGCCGCCCCCGCCGACGCGATCGTCGTGAACGACGTACCGCTGCTGGTCGAGGTGGGACTCGCGCCGACGTACCACCTGGTGGTCGTGGTGCAGACGGCCGTGCCGACCCGGATGGCCCGGCTGACCCGGGACCGGGGCATGGCTGCGGCGGAGGCGCAGCGGCGCATCGCCGCGCAGGCCGACGACGCCACCCGCCGCGCGGTCGCCGACGTGCTGCTCCCGAACGACGGCACGCTCACCGAGCTGCACGCCGCGGTGGACGCCCTCTGGCGGGACCGCCTGCTGCCCTACGAGCGCAACGTCCGCGAGCGCCGCGTCGTCCCACCGGACCCGGCGGCGCCGGCGGGCCCGGACCCGACCTGGCCCGAGCAGTACGCCCGGCTGGCCGCCCGGATCCGCCACGCCGCCGGCGGCGACGTCCGCGTCGACCACGTCGGCTCCACCGCCGTGCCGGGGCTGGCCGCCCCGGACGTGATCGACATCCAGGTGACGGTGTCCTCGCTCGACGAGGCGGACGGGCCGCTCGCCCAGCGGCTGGCCGAGGCGGGTTTCCCGCGCCTGCCGGGCGAGTGGTGGGACGCGCCACGGCAGCCGGAGCCGGTGCGCTGGGCCAAGCGGCTGCACGGCGGCGCGGACCCGGGGCGTCCGGTGCGCCTGCACCTGCGGGAGGCCGGTTCGCCCGGCTGGCGGTACGCGCTGCTGATGCGCGACCACCTGCGCGCCGACCCGGCGCGGCGGGCGGACTACCTGCAGGTGAAGCGGGATCTGGCGGCGGCCGCGCCGGAGCACGCCGGGTGGGGCACGGTGGCCGATCCCTGGTTCGACGAGGAGCACCTGCGCGCCGAGGAGTGGGCCACGCAGACCGGCTGGCGGCCCTGACCAAGCGTCCCGGCCGCGTCAGCGGTCCCCGGACGGGTCCGCGACGCCTCCGCCGCCGCCCGCCGCGCGCCCCGGCGTGAGGTCGAGCCGGATCCACACGCCCCGCCCGGTCCGCAGTTCCATCCGGCGCGGCAGGCCGGCGCGGTCCAGCCACAGGCGGCGGCCGCCCGGCACCTCGAACACGTCGACCGTCCGGTCGTCCAGCCGGTCCTCCCGGACCCGGACGGTGTCACCGGCCGGCGGCCGCTGAGCCGCCCGCAGCACCGCGTCGAGCAGCCGGTCCAGGTCGTCGCCGGGCGGGCGGGCGGGGGCCGCGAGCAGCGCGCGCGGCACCGGGGCCGGGTGCGTCGCGGGGCCGCCCGGGGACCGCTGCACCTGCGCCATCCGTCCCGGCCGGGCACAGCGGAGGGTACGCCGGCCGCTGCCCTCCTCGATCACCGCGAGGTACGCCGACGGGCTCGTCCAGTCCACCGTGCCGGTGGCCAGCAGGTTGGCCGACGGGGCGAGCGGAGCGGCCACCGTCACCGCCGCGCCGCCCAGCGCCCGGAGCCGGGCGGGCAGCGCGGCCAGCCGGGCGGCCTCGTCGTCGGTGAGCGCCCGGGGCTGCCCGGGCCGGCCGCCGAGGGCGCCCACCGGATGCAGGGTGGGCCGGTCGGCGCGGGTCAGGTCGACGGTGACGGGTGTGCCGTCGGCCAGCCGGCCGGTGAGCCGGTGCAGGCGGGCGTCCGCGTCCACCCACAGCGTCGGCGGCGGGTCACCGGCCGGGCCGAGGGGCGCCTGGAGCACGTCCACCGGGACGCCGCCGACCCGGTCGTCGCGTAGCCACCGGCCGTCGGTGGGCGGCCTGTCGACCCGGTCGGCGCCGAGCCCGATCAGCAGGTCGCGTACCGCGTCCAGGCCGTGCCCGCCGACCGGCTCCCGCATCCGCCACCGGTCCGCCGGCGGCACCAGCGGGGGCCGGGCCGGGGTGGGGAGCGCGCCGGGGTCGGGCCGCACCAGCAGCGCGGACGCGGTGGCCTGGACCAGGCCCCGGTCGGCGCCCGCGCCCGGGCCGCCGACGTCCAGGTAGACCAGGGGGCGGGCCCAGTCGACCCAGCCGACCAGTTCGGTGCGGGCGCCGTCGGCCCCGACGGTGACCCGGACGCCGGCGCGTACGTCACGCAGGTTGGTGACCCGCAGCGCGGCCACCCGGTCGGCCTCGGCGGCGGTGAGCGGGCGTGCCGTCCCGGTCTCGTCGGCCCGGTGGGGTGACCAGGTCAGCAGGCCGGCGACGAGCGTCGCGGCGGAGATCGCGGCGGCGGCCACGAGCGCGGCGAGCGCGATCCGGCGCCGGTCCGGCCCGTCCGGCGGGTCGTCGGCGCCGTCCAGCTCCGGGTCGCCGCCCGGCCGGGTGGTGAGCGTGGGACGGCGGTCGGCGAGCGGGTCGGCGCGGCGGCGCCGGCCGGCCACCGTGGCGGGCCGGGTCGGTGTGGTGGTGCGGCCGCGACGGTGACCCCGGCCCGGCTCCCGGGGGACGGCCTGGTCGCCGTCGCCACGCGCGGAGAGCCGGTGCGGGCGACTCGCGCCGCGCTGGCGGCCCGGCTCGTCGGCGGGCGGGGGCGTGCCGGTGTCGGGCTCGCGTCGCGGCCGGCGCTCGGGAGAGGTCCCCACGAGTGGAGAACGCGAGAGCGGGGTTTCGGTGACGAGCAGGGGCGCTCGCGGCGGCCGGTCAGCGCTGCGCGCGACCACCGTCGGCGCGCACGCCGGTCGTCCCGGGTGCTGCGGCCCTGGCGCCGGGGGCGACCGGCCCGCGAGGGGCGATCACCGGCCCGGTCGGCCGCCGCGAGCGGCCTACGGTACGAGGGTAGACCGGTGAGATGAGCCACACAATGGGAATATCGAAGCCGATCAGGGACGGTCCGTGGTCGTGGCCGGAAGTGTCGGACCTCGGGCGTACCGTTGGTGTCATGGCGCTCGACATTCCCCGGCTCGACGGCCGCTTCCAGGTCGTCAGTGAGTTCCAGCCGGCCGGTGACCAGCCGGCTGCCATCGACGAGCTTGAGCGTCGCGTGCGGCGCGGCGACCGCAACACCGTGCTGCTCGGCGCGACCGGCACGGGCAAGAGCGCCACCACGGCGTGGCTGGTGGAGCGGCTCCAGCGGCCGACCCTGGTGCTCGCCCCCAACAAGACCCTCGCGGCCCAGCTCGCGAAGGAGTTCGGCGAGCTGCTGCCGCAGAACGCGGTCGAATACTTCGTCTCCTACTACGACTACTACCAGCCCGAGGCGTACATCCCGCAGACCGACACCTACATCGAGAAGGACTCCTCGGTCAACGAGGAGGTCGAGCGGCTGCGGCACTCGGCCACGATGTCGCTGCTCACCCGGCGGGACGTCATCGTGGTGGCCACCGTGTCGGCGATCTACGGCCTGGGCACGCCGGAGGAATACCTCGACCGGGCCGTGCGGGTCAAGGTCGGGCAGGAGCTGGACCGCGACCAGTTGCTGCGCCGGCTGGTCGACATCCAGTACACGCGCAACGACATGGCCTTCCAGCGCGGCACGTTCCGGGTCCGCGGCGACACGCTGGAGATCATCCCGGCGTACGAGGAGCTGGCGGTCCGGATCGAGCTGTTCGGTGACGAGATCGAGAAGCTCTACTACCTCAACCCGCTGACCGGTGACGTGGTCCGCGAGGTCGACAGCCTGATGATCTTCCCGGCCACGCACTACGCCGCCGGTCCCGAGCGGATGGAACGGGCGATCCGCGACATCGAGGCCGAGCTGGGCGAGCGGCTGGCCGAGCTGGAGCGGCAGGGCAAGCTGCTGGAGGCCCAGCGGCTGCGCATGCGCACCACCTACGACATCGAGATGATGCGCCAGGTGGGCTTCTGCTCCGGCATCGAGAACTACTCCATGCACATCGACGGCCGGCTGCCGGGCAGCCCGCCGCACTGCCTGCTCGACTACTTCCCCGACGACTTCCTGACGGTGGTCGACGAGTCGCACGTGACGATCCCGCAGATCGGCGGCATGTACGAGGGCGACGCCTCCCGCAAGCGGATGCTCATCGACCACGGCTTCCGGCTCCCCAGCGCGGCCGACAACCGGCCGCTGCGCTTCGACGAGTTCCTGGAGCGGGTGGGCCAGATGGTCTTCCTCTCCGCCACCCCCGGCCCGTGGGAGCTGGAGCAGGCGCAGGGCGAGTTCGTCGAGCAGGTGATCCGGCCCACCGGCCTGATCGATCCCGAGGTGGTGGTCAAGCCGACAAAGGGGCAGATCGACGACCTCATGCACGAGATCAAGCTGCGTACCGAGCGGGACGAGCGGGTGCTCGTCACCACGCTCACCAAGAAGATGGCCGAGGACCTCTCCGACTACCTGCTGGAGAACGGCATCCGGGTGCGCTACCTGCACTCCGAGGTCGACACGCTGCGCCGCGTCGAGCTGCTGCGCGAGCTGCGCAAGGGCGACTACGACGTGCTGGTCGGCATCAACCTGCTCCGGGAGGGTCTCGACCTGCCCGAGGTCTCGCTGGTGGCGATCCTCGACGCGGACAAGGAGGGCTTCCTGCGCAGTGGCCGGTCGCTGATCCAGACCATCGGTCGCGCGGCCCGTAACGTCTCCGGCCAGGTCCACATGTACGCCGACAAGATCACGCCGTCGATGGCGGACGCGATCGACGAGACGAACCGGCGCCGGGCCAAGCAGATCGCCCACAACGAGGCGAACGGCATCAAGCCGGAGCCGTTGCGCAAGAAGATCCACGACATCCTCGACGACATCTACCGCGAGGCGGAGGACACCGAGAACAGCAACGTCGGCGGGGCCGTGCGGCAGCTGTCCCGCGGCAAGGCGCCGGTCAAGGAGACGCGCAGCCGCCGGGGAGCCGCCGCGACACCGTCCCGCGAGGGGATGGCCCGGGCCGACCTGGCCAACCTCATCCAGGAACTCAACGACCAGATGCTCGCCGCCGCGCGCGAGTTGCAGTTCGAGCTGGCCGCGCGGATCCGCGACGAGGTCGCCGACCTCAAGAAGGAACTGCGCGGGATGGACGCCGCAGGAGTCCGGTGACCGGCGGGACGGCCGAGGCGGCGCGATGCTGACCGAGGCCGTCATCGGGCGGCCCGACCCGCGGCTGCGCCAGTGGGTGGACCGCTACCTCGGTTACCGCGAGGACGCGCCCGTCCCGCTGGTCCGCCGGGAGGTGGCGGGCGCGTTCGTGGTGCTGATCCTCGGCTGGGGCGACCCGCTCGACGTGACCGACCCGCGTGCTCCCGGCCGGGGCGCGTACGCCGCGAACGCCTTCCTGGCCGGCCCGTTCGACGGCTGGTGCGCCACCCGTACGGCCGGGACCGGCACCGGGGTGCAGGTGCTGCTGACCGCTCCGGCGGCCCGCCGCCTGCTCGGGCTGCCGCTGGCCGAGCTGACCAACCGGGTGGTGCCGGTCGACGCGGTGGCGGGCTGGCTGGCCCGGCTGCGCGACGAGCTGGCGGGCGATCCGGGCTGGCCGGAGCGCTTCGCGCGGCTCGACGCCGCCCTGGCGGCACGGCTGGCGTCGACCGCGCCGCCGGACCCGCACCTGCTGGCGGCCTGGCGGCGCCTGGACGGCAGCGGGGGAGCGGTCGGCGTGGCCACGCTCGCCGGGGAACTGGGCTGGTCCCGCCGACACCTGTCGGTCCGGTTCCGGCGTGAGTTCGGCCTGCCGCCGAAGACCGTCGCCCGCCTGCTGCGCTTCGAGCGGGCGTACGCGAGCCTGGGCCGGACGCTGCTCACCGCGGACGCCGCCGTGCCGGACGACGCCGGGTGGGCGGAGCGGGCGGCCCGGTGGGGCTACTACGACCAGTCCCACCTGATCCGGGAGTTCCGCGAGTTCGCCGGCGCCACCCCGGCCGCGCTGACCGGATCGCATTCGTCCAATCCGGCCTGACCGCCCGGCGGCAGACTGACTGCCATGCGAAGCGTCTATCCGGTCCTGCGGTATCCCGACGTGCGAGCCGCCGCCGACTTCCTCTGTTCCGCGTTCGGGTTCACCGTGCGTGAGGCCCACGAGCTGCCCGACGGCACGATCGGCCACGCCGAGCTGGCGTACGGCGACGACCTGGTGATGCTCGGGCCGGGGCCGGCGCCCCGATCCCGGCCCGCCGACGACGACTACCGCGTCTATGTGGCGGTCGACGACGCCGACGCGCACCACGAGCGCGCCCGGGCGGCCGGCGCGCAGATCGTCCGGCCGCCGTTCGACACCGACTACGGCTCCCGCGACTACGCCGCCCGTGACCTGGCCGGGCTGGTCTGGTCGTTCGGCACCTACCGGCCCTGAGCGCGTCGCCGTACGGTTGCGCTGTGTGGGCGAGGTATTGCCGAGCGTGACGGTGATGCGTACGCTCCCTCCCGGGAGGCGCGCATGCCGTTGTCAGCAAGTCCTGTGGTCCGGAGGGCGAGGCTCGGTGTGGAGCTGCGCCGGCTGCGCCGTCGCGAGTCGCTCACACTGGAGCAGGTCTGCGCCCGGCTTGGCTGGGCGTCCACCTCGAAGCTGTCCCGCATCGAGCTGGGGCAGAGCCGGCCCGACCTGGCCGACGTGCTCGACCTGCTCGACGTCTACGAGGTGCCGTCGCCGCAGCGCGACGAGCTGATCGTCATCGCCCGCGACGCCGCCACCGGCCGGGGCTGGTCGAAGGCGCTCGGCGAGATGGGGGAGCGCCAGCGGGCGTACGCCGAGTTGGAGGCGGGCGCGGAACGCATCGTGGAGTACCAGGGCGTGCTCGTGCCCGGCCTGCTCCAGACCCCGGCGTACGCCCGCCTGCGCGTGTCGGCCGGCGTGGCGCTGGCCGGGGAGGTGGACGTGGAGGCCGACGTGCGCGCCCGGGTGGCACGCCAGGAGTTGCTGATCCGGCCGGACCCGCCGCACTACACAGCGCTGGTGGACGAGCGCGTCTGCGACCCGGACGGCCTGCCCGCCGACGTGTGGCGCGACCAGATGCGGCATCTGCTCGCGCTCGCCGAACGGCCCCGCGTCACCGTCCGGGTGCTGCGGTCAGCGGCGTCGAGCGGCGACGGGCCGCACCCGCTGGCGCCGTTCTCGTACTACTCCTACCCCGACCCGGAGGACCCGCGCACCGTGCTGGTGGAGACGCTCACCACCGACCTGCGGCTGGTCGCCGAGGCGGACGTGACCCACTACGAGCGGGTGATCGAGCGGCTGCTGGCCGCGGCGCTGCCGGCGGACGCCTCCGCCGAGCTGGTGGCCCGGCGGCTCGGCGCGGCGCCGGTGCCCCGGCCGCGCGACCCGCACGAGCTGGAGTGAGCCGCACGGCTCGCCGTCGCTGAGGCGCGACCACCGGGCCCGGCGCCCCCGATGCCCGTCGGGACCGGTGGCCGCGCAGCGCGCAGGCTACGGCAGGGGTACGACAGTTCAGGCCGGAACGTCGATGAAGTGCTCGACCAGCGGCGGGCCGGCGAAGTGCGGGCCGATCAGCCCGCGCCACTGCGCGAACCGCTCGGTCTGGCGGAAGTTCACGTCGTGCGCCTCGACCGAGTCCCACTCGACGAGCAGCACGAACCGGGTGGGCGACTCCACGCCCCGGGTCATCCGCACGGAGCGGCAGCCTTCGGCGCCGGCGAGGATCGGCCGCGCCTGCGCGTAGGCGGCGGCGAACTCGTCCTCGTGTCCGGGCGTGACATCGATCAGCGCGACCTCAAGAACCATGCAGGCAGCCTGCCATGCCGGCCCGCCCCGGTACGTCCCGGGTGACATCCCGGCTCCCCGCGCAGACGCATGACTAGCCTCCTAGGACGCCCTGCCCGGCGTGAGCCGCGGCACGTCGAGAGATCGACGGGCGGCCCGGAGATGCGCCACCTGGGTGTGATGGTGAACAATGGCGGCCGAGGAGGGGAGTATTCCCCCGCGACGGAGTCGTCAGCACGGAAGAGCCCCGGCACCCCCGGTGGCCCGACCCGGCTCCGTCGGTCGGAACCCGGCACCCGGGTTCCGGCGGAAGAGACCTCCGACAGTCACCCCTGTCAGCGTCGACGCACCCCGGCACCTGCACCCGGCGTACGGTGTGCCCGACGCAGCGTGTCTGCCGGAGGATGGATTTGAACGTGTCCGCATTGGTGTGGGCGGTAACGCTGATCGCGATGATCGCGGTCCTGCTCGTCGACCTGTTCATCATCGGCCGGCGGCCGCACGAGCCGAGCGTCCGCGAGTCCAGCCTGTGGGTGGGCTTCTACGTCGGCCTGGCGCTGCTCTTCGGCGTGGTGCTCTGGCTGACCGCCGGTGGCCGCGTGGCAGGGGAGTTCTACACGGGCTGGCTCACCGAGTACAGCCTCTCGGTGGACAACCTCTTCGTTTTCGTGATCATCATGGCCCGGTTCGGGGTGCCCCGGCAGTACCAGCAGAAGGTGCTGCTCGTCGGCATCATCCTGGCGCTGATCATGCGTGGTGGGTTCATCGCGGCCGGCGCGGCGCTGATCTCGCAGTTCTCCTGGGTGTTCTACATCTTCGGCGCGTTCCTCATCTACACCGCTGTGAACCTGGCCCGGCAGGGCGAGCCGGACGAGGACGAGTTCAGCGAGAACCTGCTGATCCGGTGGAGCCGCAAGGCGCTCCCGCTGTCCCGGGACTACGACGGGGCGCGGATGACCACCCACGAGCACGGGCGGCGCCTGTTCACCCCGATGCTGATCGTGATGATCGCGATCGGCACCACCGACCTGATCTTCGCGCTGGACTCGATCCCGGCGATCTTCGGCATCACCCAGGAGCCGTACCTGGTCTTCACCGCCAACGTGTTCGCGCTGATGGGGCTGCGGCAGCTCTACTTCCTGCTCGGCGGCCTGCTGGACCGGCTCATCTACCTCAGCTACGGGCTGGCCGTGGTGCTCGGCTTCATCGGCGTGAAGCTGGTGCTGGAGGCGCTGGCCGAGAACAACCTGCCGTTCATCAACGGCGGCGAGCACGTGGCGTGGGCCCCGCACATCCCGATCTGGCTCTCGCTCACGGTCATCCTCGGCACCCTGGCCGTGGCCACGGCTGCCAGCCTGGCGAAGTCGTCGCGGGACCGGCGCCGGGAACTGGCCCAGGCCCGCCGCTGACCCACCCGTACCCGTCGGGGCGCTCCCGTCCCGGGGGCGCCCCGCGGCGTGTCAGGGGTCAGACGCGGTGGGCGCCGACGAGGGTGGCGGTCCGGTCGGCGGGCAGCTCCTCCTCGACCACCCGGCGGGTCAGGTAGCAGGCGTGCAGCATCCGGCGCCGGCCGCCGCGCGGCTCGGCCGACACGATCCCGACGTGGTGGATGCGCCGGCCGGGCCGGGCGAAGAAGTAGAGGTCGCCGGGGCGTTCCGCGTCCAGCGGCACCCGCGAGGTCGCCGCCGCCTGGTCGTCGGCGTCGCGGGGCAGCGTGATCCCGTACCGCCGCCAGGCCAGGTGCACCAGCCCGGAGCAGTCGATGCCGTCGGTGGACATGCCGCCCCAGACGTAGACCAGGTCGCGCAGCCGCTCGGCGACCGCGAGCACCTTCTCGGCCTCGGGACGCTCGGCGGGCAACGGCACCAGGTCGTCCTCCGTGGCCCAGAGCGGGTCGGCCCGCCCGGGTACGCGGACCGGACGCCTGCCGTGCACCGCCGGCCCGACCGGGGTGAGCCGGGTGCCGAGGACCACGCCGGTGAGCGCCGCGTCGCCGTCCGGCTCGGCGCGTAACGCGGTGTGCGCGACGTCGACGGTCAGCGGCCGGTCGGCGGCCGGACCGGAACCGGCTTGACTCGGACCGGCTTGACCGGGACCGGCGTGACCCGGGCCGGCCTGACCGGGGCCGGAAAGGCCGGGACCGATAGGTGCCGGTCCGGCCGGAGCGGGGCCGGCGGGGTCGACGCCGGTCGGCTGGGTGGGGGACGGGCCGGCGTCCGCGGGATCGGCCAGGTGGGCGGCCCGCAGCCAGCCCGGGTAGCCGTCTGCGCCGAGCTTCGCCGCGGGCTGGCCCAGCGCCACCACCCGTACCCAGCCGTCCGGCCGGGTCTCGGTGACGCGCACCGGTTCGCCGAGCAGGAGCTGCGTCAGGACGCAGTCACCGACGAGCTGGTCGCGGTCCATGCCGGCGATCCAGGCGGCGACGTCGGGGGAGCCGGCGAGGGCGGGGCAGTCGATCGGGCGCACCGCCTCGGGCGCGGTCCAGAGGGTCGCCACCGGTACCCGTACGACGGCCCGGCGGCCGGGCTGAGGCGCCACGCGTACCCCTCTCTGCGGTGGTCGTCGGGCCGACCATATGAAAAAATCTGACGATGCTCAAGCATGTGTCTGAATTTTAGCTTCACGCAGCCCGGCGACTCCCAGTCCCGGCGCGTCAGGCAGCAGGACGCTCGCGCCCTCGTACCGGATGCCCCCGGCGACCGGCGACCAGGCCAGCCACCAGGCGGCGTCGAGGTCCGACACGGCCGTGGTGCCGTAGGCGGCGACCAGGCTGGCCGCGGCGCCGACCCCGACCGGGCCCTCCATCATCGAGCCGACGATGGTACCCATGCCGTGCGCGGCGGCCAGGTCCAGCAGCGTGCGGGCCGGTTGCAGGCCGCCACACTTGGCCAGCTTCACGTTGACCATGTCGGCGGCCCGCCGCCGGATCACCTCGACCAGGTCGCGCACGTCGAAGACGGACTCGTCGGCCAGGATCGGCAGGTCCACCCGGTCGCTGACCCAGGCCAGCCCGTCCAGGTCGCGGCGGTGCACCGGCTGCTCGACCAGCTCCACGTCGAGCCCCGCGTCCTCGATCGCCCGGATCACCCGGACCGCCTCCCGGGGCGTCCAGCCCTGGTTGGCGTCCAGCCGGATCCGCACGTCCGGCCCCACCGCGGCCCGCACCGCGCGGACCCGGTCCAGATCGCCGCGCGCGTCGGTGCCGACCTTGAGCTTGAGCACTGTGAACCCCTCGGCGCCGCGCCGCGCCGCGGTCGCGGCCAGATCCACCGCGTCACCGGCGGCCAGCGTGACGTCGGTCGGCACGCGCAGCGCCGTGCCGCCGAGCAGACGCACCAGGGGTACACCGAGCCGCCGCGCGGCCAGGTCGTGCAGCGCCACGTCGACAGCCGCCTTCGCCGACTCGTTGCCCACCACCGCGCGGCGCACCAGCGCGCAGGCCGCCTGGAGGTCGTCGGCGTCGCGGCCGATCAGCAACGGCGCGAGCAGTTCGCGTACGCACGCCTCGGCGCCCGCCACCGACGCGCCGGTCACCTGCCAGACCTGCGGCGCCTCCCCGAAACCGGACCGGCCGTCGCCGTCGATCACCTCCACGACCAGCGTGTCCACGGTGGTGGTGCGGCGCAGCGCGGTGACGAACGGGGTGTGTAAGGGGGCCGAGAGCCGGTGGGTGCGTACCGCGGCGATCGTCATGTGGGGCACCCTATAGCCAACTGGCACTGAGCAGGGGAGGGCCGATGGCCGGACGGGACTGGGAGCTGGTCGGCGCGCCGAACGCGCGCGACCTGGGTGGACTGCCGACGACCGACGGGCGGCGGGTACGTGCCGGGCGGCTCATCCGCACGCCCGCGCTGGGCCGGCTCACCGACGAGGACCTGCCGGTGCTGGGCAAGCTGGGCCCGGCGTGCGTGGTGGACCTGCGCGACGTCCACGAGCAGGCGGTGGCCCCGCCGGACCGGCTGGTGGGCGAGCCCCGAACGGTGCACCTGCCGGTCTACGACGCGGCGCACCCGGTGTTCACGTACGTCTCGGCGGTGTTGCAGGGCCACGACCTGGACGCGTACGCGGCGCTGGCCCGTGAGGGCATGCCGGGGGCGATGACGGCGATCTACCGCTGGTTCGTCACCGGGGAGTCGGCGCGGGCCGGGTTCGGCGCCGCGGTGCGGCTCGCCGCCGACGGCGCGAACCTGCCGCTGCTGTTCCACTGCTCGGCCGGCAAGGACCGCACCGGCTGGCTGTCGGTGGTGCTGCTGACCGCGCTGGGGGTCGAGGAGGAGGCGATCCGCGCCGACTACCTGGTGCACAACGAGCTGACCGAGAGCCTGCGCGAGGTGCTGCTGTCCGCGATGATCCAGCGCCGGCCGGACCTCGACCCGGCCGTGGCCCGGCCGCTGCTGGAGGTGCGCCCGGAATACCTGGACGCCGCCTACGACGAGGTGCGCCGCGCGCACGGGTCGTTCGAGGCGTACCTGCGGGACGGTCTGGGGGTGACCGACGTCGACCGCGCCGCGTTGCGCGAGCGGCTGCTGGAGTAGCCGGGTCAGCCGGACAGGTCGTGCCGGGCGGCCCAGACCCGCTCGGAGACGTGCGCGATCAGCCGGCAGGCGTCGTCCTCGACCTCCTCGCCGTCCGCGCCACCGTCGGCCAGGTCGGTGGTGGTGCAGACGACGATCGTGTACGGCGGCGCGTCGTCCGGGAACACCACACCCGCGCCGTGGCGCACGCCGCGTACCCAGCCGTTCTTGTGCGCGATCCGGGTGCCGTCGGGCAGCCCGGCGGCCAGGTCCTCGCGGTGTTCCTGCGCGACGAGCACGTCGAGCATGGCCGCGCAGCCGGCCGGCGAGGCGAGCGGGCCGGGCCGGGTCGCGCCGAGCGCCAGCTCACCGAGCAGGGCGGCCAGATCGGCGGCGGTGACCAGGTTGTCGATGCCGGAGTCGCGGGCCGGGAAGTCCTCGATGCCGCGGCCGGTGACGCTGTGCCGCGCCCCGGCGAGCGCCCACGCCTGCGCCACGGCGGGCAGCCCCACCTGGCCGAGGCAGATGTTCGTCGCGAGGTTGCTGGACCTGACGATCATCCGCTCGGCGAGCCAGCGCAGCGGCGCCTCGCCGCCGACGCGGTCCCAGACCGCCTCGTCGTTGTCGTAGTCGCGGTCGTTGGCGAACCGGGGCGCGCCGGCCAGCGCGGAGTCGAACGAGTTGCGCACCGGCACCGGCGCGTCCAGGTCGAGCCGGCCGGCCTCGGCGGCGCGGAACAGCGCCACCAGCACCGCCAGCTTCATGGTGCTCGCCGCGTAGTGGGTGGCGTCGGCCCGCCGCGTCCACGTGGGTCGCGCGCCGGGGCGGCCCACGTACGCGGAGACGGTGCCGGGCACCTTGTCCAGGTGCGCGTCGAGCTCCTCCCAGATCATGACCGCACCGTAGCCGATCTCCGCGACGTACGCGGGGCAGCGGCGACCTCGGGTGCGGGGCTAGCGTGCGGAGATGACGACCCCGTTGTACGACGACATCGCCGACTGGTACGAGGAGTACGCCAGCGAGACCTCGTCGGTCTACATGGACCGGGTCCGGTCGGTGCTGGCCGACCTGCTCGGTGACGGCCCGGGCCGATGCGTCGACCTGTGCTGCGGCACCGGAGCGCACGCGGCCGAGCTGCGCCGTCTCGGGTGGACACCGCTGGGGGTGGACCTGTCCGGCGGGCAGCTGCGCCACGCACGCGCCCGGCTGCCGGTGGCCCGGGCCGACGCGACCGCGTTGCCGCTCGCCACCGGCGCCGTACCGGCGGTGGTCTGCGTGCTCGCGCACACCGACATGCCGGACTATCCGGCGGCGGTCGCCGAGGCGGCGCGGGTGCTGGCGCCCGGCGGCCGGCTGGTGCACATCGGGGTGCACCCCTGTTTCGTGGGCGCGTTCGCCGACCGGTCCGAGCCGGAGCGGATCGTGATCGACGGCGGGTACGCCTCGCGTGAGCACACGCTCCGGTCGTGGAACTCGATCGGCGTCCGCGCCCGGGTCGGCGCCTGGCACCTGCCCCTGGCCGGCCTGCTGGACGCCGTGACGGCCGCCGGCCTGCGGCTGACCCGGGTGGTCGAGTCCGGCTCCGGCCCCGTCCCCGACGTCCTGGCCCTGGCAGCCACCAAGCCCCACTGACCGCCTCGACGGGGTGGGGCGCGGTGGGGAGCGGGAAGGGGGAGCCCGGTCCGCCTTGGGGCGGGCCGGGCTCCGGGTTGTGCTGACGTGCGGGTGATGGGTCAGCCGGCGTGCTTGCGGCGGGCGGCCATCCGGCCGCGCTGGGTCTGGTCCAGCACCACCTTGCGGATGCGCACCGCGGCCGGGGTGACCTCGACGCACTCGTCCTCGCGGCAGAACTCCAGCGCCTGCTCCAGGGACAGCTTGCGCGGCGGGATCAGCTTCTCGGTCTCGTCGGCTGTCGACGAGCGCATGTTGGTGAGCTTCTTCTCCTTGGTGATGTTCACGTCCATGTCGTCGGAGCGGGAGTTCTCGCCGACGATCATGCCCTCGTACACCTCGGTGCCCGGCTCGACGAAGAGCTGGCCGCGCTCCTGGAGGTTGGTCATGGCGAACGCGGTGACCGAGCCGGCCCGGTCGGCGACCAGCGACCCGTTGTTGCGGGTGCGCAGCTCGCCGAACCACGGCTCGTACGACTCGAAGACGTGGTGCAGGATGCCGGTGCCGCGGGTCTCGGTGAGGAACTCGGTCCGGAAGCCGATCAGGCCGCGCGCCGGGACCAGCCACTCCATCCGGATCCAGCCGGTGCCGTGGTTGACCAGCTGCTCCATCCGGCCCTTGCGGGTGGCCAGGAGCTGGGTGATGGCGCCCAGGTACTCCTCCGGGGCGTCGATGGTCAGCCGCTCGACCGGCTCGCAGGTCTTGCCGTCGATCTCCTTGGTGACGACCTGCGGCTTGCCGACGGTCAGCTCGTAGGACTCACGGCGCATCTGCTCGACCAGGATCGCCAGGGCCAGCTCACCACGGCCCTGCACCTCCCAGGCGTCCGGCCGCTCGGTGGGCAGCACCCGCAGCGAGACGTTGCCGATCAGCTCCTTGTCGAGGCGGTCCTTGACCATCCGGGCGGTGACCTTGGCGCCCTTGACCCGGCCGACGAGCGGCGAGTTGTTGGTGCCGATGGTCATCGAGATGGCCGGCTCGTCCACGGTGATCAGCGGCAGCGGCACCGGGTTCTCGGCGTCGGCGAGCGTCTCACCGATCATGATCTCCGGGATGCCGGCGACCGCGATGATGTCGCCCGGCCCGGCGGACTCGGCCGGCTTGCGCTCCAGGCCCTCGGTCATCAGCAGCTCGGAGATGCGTACCCGCTGGGTGCTGCCGTCGGTGCGGCACCAGGCCACGGTCTGGCCCTTGCTGATGGTGCCCTGGCGGACCCGGCACAGCGCGAGCCGGCCCAGGAACGGCGACGCGTCGAGGTTGGTGACGTGCGCCTGGAGCGGCGCGCCCTCGTCGTAGGCCGGCGCGGGGATGGTGTCCAGCAGCGTGCGGAACAGCGGCTCCAGGCTGCTGCTGTCGTCCGGGACCGCGCCGTCGGCGGGCTGGGTCAGCGAGGCGATGCCGTCGCGGGCGCAGGCGTAGACGATCGGGAAGTCGATCTGCTCCTCGTCGGCGTCCAGGTCGAGGAAGAGCTCGTAGGTGTCGTCCACGACCTCCTTGATCCGGGCGTCCGGACGGTCCACCTTGTTGATCACCAGGATGATCGGCAGCCGGGCGCGCAGCGCCTTGCGGAGCACGAACCGGGTCTGCGGCAGGGGGCCCTCGCTGGCGTCGACCAGCAGCACCACACCGTCGACCATGGTCAGGCCGCGCTCGACCTCGCCGCCGAAGTCGGCGTGACCGGGGGTGTCGATGATGTTGATGGTGACCGGTTCCGAGCCGTCCGCCGGCATGTACCGCACGCCGGTGTTCTTGGCGAGGATGGTGATGCCCTTCTCGCGCTCGAGGTCCATCGAGTCCATGACCCGCTCGGTGGTCTCACCACGGGCGCCGTAGGCGCCGGCCTGCCGCAACATGGCGTCGACCAGGGTCGTCTTGCCGTGGTCGACGTGGGCGATGATGGCGACGTTGCGGAGGTCGGTGCGTAGCTGCATACCCTCCATACTCCTGTCTGCGGTTGCCGGGGCACGCCTCGGGGTCACCCCGAGATCGCCCGGATCTGCGTCGAAAGTGCTGTGCCGACCGTTCCAGCGACTGGCATGCTGACACCCGTGCGGGGTGTCCGATGCCTGACCTGCTGAGCTGGCTGCAGGAGCTGCCGCCCCTGCTGATCTACCTGGCCGCCGCGGCGATCGTCGCGGCGGAGACCGCGGTGATCGTCGGGCTGCTGATGCCCGGCGAGGCGACCCTGCTTCTGGTCGGCTTCCTAGCGTACGCGGGGACGCTGCGCCTCGCGCCCGTGCTGGTGGCGATGACCGCCGCCGCCGTGATCGGAGACACACTCGCGTGGCGGGCGGGCCGCCGGTACGGCCCCCGTCTGCGCGCCTCCGGCGTCGGCGCCCGGATCGGCGCGCACCGGTGGCGGCGGGCCGACTCGCTGCTGGAGCGCCTCGGCGGCCGGGGCGTGCTCGCCGCCCGCTGGATCGCGTTCGCCCGCACGCTCGCGCCCCGGCTGGCCGGGTCGGCGGGGATGCCGTACCGGCGGTTCGCGCCGTGGAACCTGGCCGGGGTGGCGAGCTGGGTCGGCGCCTCGGTGCTGGCCGGTTACCTGGCCGGTGAGTCGTACGAGCGGGTGTCGAAGCTGCTCGGCCAGGCCACCGGAGCGGTGCTGGCTCTGCTGCTGTGCCTGCTCGCCGTGGTGCTCGCCGGTCGCTGGCTGGGGCGCAACCCGGACCCGGTACGCGCGCTGACGGCGCGGGCCGCCGCGTTGCCGCCGCTGCGCTGGCTGCGGGCCCGGTACGGGGTGCTGTTCTTCCTGGTCGCCATGCGGGTCGGCCCGGCCTGGACGCTGCTGATCAACCTGGCGCTGGGGCTGGCGCTGCTGTTCGTGGCCGGGCTGGCAGTGGCGGTCCTGCTGGAGGCGGTCGTCGCGCACAGCGGACTTGGTGTCCTCGACGGGCTGGTCGCCGACTGGTTCGCCGCCCGGCGTACCCCAGGGGTGGTCGACACGGCGCTGCTCGCGGTGTCGGTGCTGCGCGGCTGGGTGCTGATCGCCGCGGTGGCTGTGGTGGCCGCGGTGGTGGCGCGGCGGGGGCGGACGTGGCGGGCCGACCCGCTCGGGGTGCTGGGCACTGTCGGCGCCGCCGTACCGCTGGTGTTGCTCGTCGTCGTCGCGGACCTGACCGGTCCGGGTGGCCCGGACCGGCCCGGTGACCTGTTCCCGACCCAGAATGCGGTGGTGACCGCGAGCTTCGGCACGCTCGCCTGGCTGCTGTCGCGGGGCGCCCGGTGGCCGGTGGGCGCGGCGGTGTGGACGGCCGCGTCGGCGGGGGTGGTGACCGTCACCGGCGCGCGGCTCTACCTGGGCTTCAGTACGGCGAGCGGCACCGTCACGGCGGTCCTGCTGGGCCTGGCGTGGACGACCGTGTTCGTGGTGGCGTGGGCGACCCGGGACCGGCTGGCGGATCCGGACGACCGGCCGGACGGCGCGGTCCCGGCGGAGTCGCCGCCCCGGCCCCGGCGCCGCCGGTCCGCGTCTCGGGTACCCCCCGGACCCGTCGATCCTTGCTAGGGTGCGCCGACGGGGGACTACGGGGAGGTTCGATGCGGCGAGGACTCGGCCGGTGGGCCGTGACAGTGGTGGCGCTGCTCGCGGCGGCCACGCTGGCGGCCTGCGGCGAGCAGGAACAGCCGGTCCGGGAGGTCGCCGTGGAACTGCCCACGTCGGCGCCGGTGGAGCAGCCGCAGGAGGCGCCGGCCGACGCGCCGAGTGAGGAGCCGGCGGCGGTCGCGGCGATGGGCGGCCGGCCCAGCCCGAGCGCGTCGGCGAAACCGAAGCCGCGGGCGAAGCCGTCCCGCACGTCGACGGCGCCGCTGGCCCGGCCGAAGCCGCCGACCGAGACCCAGGTGCCACCGGCGCCGCCGAAGCCGGCGGACGAGGGCTGCAAGCCGAGCTACCGGGGCACCAAGGCCAGCCAGAGCCAGGTGAAGGCGGCGCTCGCCGACGCCGTGGCGCGTACCTACTGGCCGACCTCGGCGCCGGACATCCGCATCCCGTCGGCGCTGCTGAAGGCCACCGCCTGGCAGGAGAGCGGGTGGCAGTCCAACATCGTCGCCTGTGACGGCGGGGTGGGGCTGATGCAGGTCATGCCGGCCACGGCGGAGTGGATGAACCAGCGGTTCGGCCAGTCGTACGACATCGACGCCTACCGGGACAACGCCTACCTGGGCGGCACCTACCTGGCCTGGCTGACCAAGTACATCGGCGACATGTACTTCGAGTCCGACTACCGACTCGACGCCTCACTGTGCACCAGCGAGCTGAACTCCTGCCTGCTCAACGCCGTGATCGCGGCCTACAACTACGGGCACGGCGCGGTGGCGCGGGAGGATCAGCCGCTGGCCATCCCCAACCCGCAGTACGTGCGCAACGTGCGGGCGCTGATGACCGAGTGCGAGTGCCTGAGCTTCTGAGCGACCGGGCGAACGGGCGGGGGCCGGCGTGTGCGCCGGCCCCCGCCCGTCTGGTCAGTCCCGCGCGGTGACCGGCTCGGCCGGCGTCGCGGCGGGCGCGTCGGCGTCCCGGGTGATCCGCCCGGGCCACCAGAACCGGTCGCCGAGCAGGAACGCCAGCGCCGGCACCAGGACGGTACGGACCAGCAGCGTGTCCAGCAGCACGCCGATGCAGACGATGATGCCGATCTGGGTGAGCGTGATCAGCGGCAGCACACCGAGTACCGCGAACACCGCCGCCAGCAGGATGCCGGCGCTGGTGATGACGCCGCCGGTGACCCGCAGCGCCGACAGCATGCCGTCGCGGGTGCCGGAGCGGCGCGCGTCCTCCCGGGCCCGGGTGACCAGGAAGATGTTGTAGTCGACGCCGAGCGCGACCAGGAACACGAACGCGAGCAGCAGCACCCCGCTGTCCAGCGCCGGGAAGTCCAGCACGTGGTCGAAGAGCAACCAGGCCGCGCCGAGGCTGGCGAAGAACGAGCCGATGACTGTGAGCACCAGCAGCAGCGGCGCCAGGAGCCCGCGCAGCAGCAGCACCAGCACCGCGCCGACCAGCAGCAGGATGAGCGGCAGGATCAGCTGGAGGTCCTTGGTGTTGGCCTCGTTGGAGTCGTAGGTGGCGGCGACCGAACCACCGACGAGGGCGCCGTCGGGGGCGTCCGCGCCGTCCACGGCGGGCGGTGCCGAGTCCGGTACGGCGGACACGGCGTCGCGCAGGGCCACCACGGCCCGGTCGGAGGCGGCGCTTCCCGGCTCGGCGGTGAGCACCACGTCGATCTGGGCGACCCGGTCCCCGGCGGCGCCGGGCCGCGCCGAGGCGACCCCGTCGACGTCGCTCGCCGCGGCGAGGACCGCCTGGGCGGCCTGCGGGGTGGTGAGCACCGCGACCGGCTGGGTGCTGCCGGCCGGGAACGCCCGGGCGAGCGTCTCCGCTCCGGCGACCGCCTCGGGCTTCTCGCTGAACTGCTCGGTCTCGGACAGCCCGGTGCGGATGCCCAGGCCGCCGAGGGCGAGGCCGGCGAGCAGCAGGACGGCGAGGGCGGCGACCGGCAGCGGCCGGCGGACCACCAGCTCGCCGAGGCGGCCCCAGACCCGGCCCTCGCGGGCGGCGCTGCCCACGCGGGGGACGAACGGCCAGAACAGGCCCCGGCCGAACAGCAGCAACGCGGCGGGGAGCACGAACAGGGCGGAGAGCATGGCGAGGATCACACCGGTGGCGCAGGCCAGGGCGAGCGCCCGGTTGGTCTCCTGCTCGGACAGCAGCAGCGTGAGCACGCCGAGGACGACCGTGCTGCCGCTGGCCAGGATCGGCTCGGCGGTGCGGCGCAGCGCGGAGCGCATGGCGGCGAACCGGTCCTCCTCGCGGCGCAGTTCCTCCCGGTAGCGGGCGATGAGCAGCAGCGCGTAGTTGGTGGCGGCGCCGAACACCAGCACGCTGGCGATGCCCGTCACCTGCCCGCTGGGCAGGTAGATGCCGAACGCCGGGACGAGGGACTCGACCACGCGCAGCGTGATCTGCTCGGTCGCGCCCACCACCAGCAGCGGCACCAGCCACAGGAACGGGCTGCGGTAGGTGACGAGCAGCAGCACCGCCACCACGGCGGCGGTGACCAGCAGCAGCGTGGTGTCCGCGCCCTGGAACACCTTGCCCAGGTCGGCGGTGAACGCGGGGCCGCCGGTGACCTCGACGGTCAGCTCACCGGGCAGGTCGCCGACCGCCTCGCGGAGCTTCTCCACCTCGTCGACGACCGCCGACGGCCCGCCCTCGGTGGACAGCGGCACCGCGACCAGCGCCACGGTGCCGTCCGGGGAGACCTGGGCGGGGGAGACCCGTCCGCCGGCGGCGAGCGAGCCGAGTTCGCCGGAGATGCCGTCGAGCGTGCTGCGGTCCGCGCCGCTGAGCGCGCCCCCGTCGGCGCGGCTGACCACCACCAGGGCGGTCTGGGCGTCCTTGGAGGGCAACTGCTCCTGGAGCCGCTCGACCTGCGTGGACTGCCACTCCACGGACAGGCCGGTGTCGGAGACGGGCGCCGGATTGTCCGGCTTCGGAAGCCCGAAGGCGACCACGCCGACGACGAGCGCGGCGGCCAGCGTGAGCCAGGCGGCCAGCCGGCCCCGGACGACGCGGGTGAACAGAGACATTTGACGCCCTCACATGTCGGTCACGGGGGATTCTCTTTGAACGAGTATCTTGATGAGCGAGATTATCCGCGGTGGTTCTATGCTGCAACCGGAACTGTTCGACAGGGGGTGGCGGTAAGCGGTGGCGGCGCACAGGATGTACCGGCGACGCGACGACCCGCGGGGGCGCATGGTCGCCGAAATCACCAACGACCTGCGCCGTTACTCGGTCGACGCGCAGCACATCGGGCACGCGTTCGCCGGGCTGCACGGCCTGAACGCCACCGACCTGCACGCCCTGATCGCGGTGATGGAGGCCGAGCTGGTGGGCGACCCGATCACCCCCGGCCGGCTCGGCGAGGCGCTCAACCTCTCCTCCGGCTCGGTCACCGCGCTCGTCGACCGGCTGGAACGCGGCGGCCACATCCGGCGCGACCGGGACACCGCCGACCGTCGCAAGATCCTCCTGCACTACGCCGACCGCGGCGCGACGCTGGCGCAGAGCTTCTTCGGGCCGCTGGGCCGCCGCACCGACGAGGTGATGGACCGCTTCAGCGACGACGAGCTGGCCGTGGTGCGCCGGTTCATGGCCGAGATGGTGCACTCCATGCGTACCCATCGGGACGAGATCCGCGCGGCTCCCCGTCGCGGCGCCGCCCCCGGCCCGGCCGACTGATCATGCGGCTGGTCACCCGGGCCGCCACCGCGGCGCTGCGACTGCCCGCCGCCCGCACCGGTCGGGTCGCCGTCACCCGGGACATCCCGGTGCGGGTACGCGACGGAGTGACGCTGCGCACCGACCACTACGCGCCCGGCCTGCCCGCCGCGCCGTGCGTGCTGATCCGTACCCCGTACGGGCGGGGCGGGCCGGTCCGGCTGCTGGGCCGCCTGATCGCCGAGCGGGGCTTCCACGTGGTGATCCAGTCGTGTCGCGGCACGTTCGGCTCCGGCGGCGAGTTCGCCCCGCTCGTGCACGAGCGGGACGACGGCCTGGACACGCTGGACTGGCTGCGCCGCCAGCCCTGGTGGACCGGCGCGTTCGGCATGTTCGGCGCCAGCTACCAGGGCTTCGTGCAGTGGGCGCTGGCCGCCGAGGCGGGCGACGAGCTGCGCGCGATGGTCGCCGTGGTGACCGCGTCGGCCACCCGCGACTCCACGTACGCGGGGGAGTCGTTCGCGCTGGACACGGTGCTCACCTGGGCGGAGCTGCTCCAGGCGCAGACGGTGCCGTGGCTGGCCCGGCAGTGGGAGCTCAAGCGCGGCCAGCCCCGGCTCGCCCGCGCCCTGGCGCACCTGCCGCTGGCCGAGGCCGACCGGGTCGCCACCGGCGTGACGGTGCCGTTCTTCCAGGAGTGGCTGCGCCACCACACCCCCGACGCCGACTACTGGCGTACCCGGGTCTTCGGCGACCGGATCAGCGAGGTCCGCGCGCCGGTCGCCATGGTCAGCGGCTGGCAGGACATCTTCCTGCCGGCCCAGCTCGACGACTACGCCCGCCTGCGGGCCGCCGGGGCGCGAACCCGCCTGGTCGTCGGGCCGTGGACGCACGGCAGCCCGGGGCTGCTGCTGGCGTCGCTGCGGGAGGGCCTGGACTGGCTCGACACCCACCTGGCGGGCCGGCCGGGGCCGGCCCGCGCGCCGGTGCGGGTGCACGTCGGTGGGGAGGGCGGCGGCTGGCGCGACCTGCCGGACTGGCCGCCACCGGCCACGCCCGCCTGGTGGCACCTGCGATCCGCCGGTGGGCTGGCCCCGCAACCGCAGGAGCGCGGCGCACCGGACCGCATCTGGTACGACCCGGCCGACCCCACCCCGTCGCTCGGTGGCCCGCTGCTTGTGGCCCAGCGGGCCGGCGCCGTGGACAACCGGCCGGTCGAGGCCCGCCCCGACGTGCTCACCTACACCAGCGAGCCGTTGCGTGACCCGGTCGAGCTGGCCGGGCCGGTACGCGCCGAGATCCACCTGCGCAGCGAACTGTCGTACCTGGACGTGTTCGTGCGTCTGTGCGACGTGGACCGGCGTGGACGCTCCTGGAACGTCTGCGACGGCCTGGTCCGCGTCGAGCCCGGGCGGTTTCCGCGCGATCCGTCCGGAGTGGTCGCCGTGCCGGTGACGCTCTGGCCGACCGCGTACCGCTTCGCGCCCGGGCACCGGCTGCGGGCGCAGGTCTCCGGTGGCGCCCACCCCCGCTACGCGCGCAACCCCGGCACCGGCGAGCCGCTCGGCACCGCTGTGACCCTCCGTGCTGGGTGGCGGGAGATCCTCCACGATCGTGAGCATCCCTCGGCACTGGTGCTGCCGCTCGTGTCGGCACCGTCCACAGCGGGATGATGGTTCAAAAAACCGCCCCTGAGCTGGGCACTTTTGCCTAACCGTGGTTAAGCTCGGAGCAAGTGCCCGGTGCCGTGCAGTTATCCGGCGGGGCGCGTCCGCTGATCGCATTCATCACGCGGTGTGATTGTCGTGCCCTCGCCGGTCATCGATCGGAAGGGGAGCTGCCATGACGTCGGCCCCGGCGAACCTGCTGGCCGTCCGGAACCTGTTACTCACCTACCTCAACGTCGACAAGAAGGCTGTACGCGCCGACGACCTGGAGCCGGCGGAGGTCGGCATCGTCGGCGACGTCAACCATCGCGGCGGCTACCACTGCGGCTCCGACCGGGTCGTCAAGAACGACTACTCGGTGGTGGAGTCCAGCCGGGACCGGTCCGGGCTGACGCTCCACGCATCGGCGCTGGACGTCGGCACGTTCTCGGTCCGCTCCGGCGGCGGCACGCACAACCTGCGGACGTTCTCCGCCTGGATGGTGGCGCAGTGCGCGGCCAACGCGGCCGACACCCGGGACATCCGGGAGATCATCTACTCCCCGGACGGGCGGACGGTGCGCCGCTGGGACCGGCTGGGCCGGCGGACCAGTGGTGACAGCAGCCACCTGTTCCACACCCACTTCAGCTTCTTCCGCGACTCCACAAAGGCGGGGCGGGACCAGACCCCGCTGTTCCGCCGCTACCTCACCGCGATCGGGATGATCGCCGTCGTGAAACCGGAGGACGACATGGAACAGACCGACAAGCTCATCGGGAACACCGGCTCGAAGGGCCGTACGGTCGGCGACGTCCTGGCCGACCTGCAGAACCTGCGCAACTGGCTCATCTCACCGACGAACACCACCGGCCTGGTCAACCCGCCGATGCCGAACTCGCCGTTGCAGCAGATGCTGGCGATGCTTCGCGCCTGGCCGGCCCTGGTGGCGCAGGTGAACGAGCTGTCCGGCAAGGACTTCACCGACGAGGAACAGATCGTCTCCGGGGTGCTGGCCGGGCTGCCGCCGGAGAAGATCGCCGAGGCCATCCCGCCACAGATCGCCCGGGACGTGGCCGACGAACTGTCCCGCCGGCTGACCGCCTGACCGTCCGGCGCCGCGACCCGCGCGTCGCGGCGCCGCGGTCCGGCCAATTCGGCAAGAGTTATTGCGCAACACCTCTTGCGAATGTCAGACTCGCCGCATGGAACAGCACACCGTCCGGCAGGTCACCGACTCGCGGGTGCTCGCCGCGCTCGCCCACCCACTGCGCCGCCGGCTCATGGACGTGCTCAAGGTGTACGGCCCGTGCACCGTCGGCATGCTCGCCGAGCACACCGGCCAGGCGCCGGCCAACGTGAGCCACCACCTGAAGGTGCTGGCCGCCGCCGACCTGCTGGTCGAGGCGCCCGAGCTGGCCCGCGACCGCCGGGAACGCTGGTGGAAGCCCCGCAGCCGGGGCGTGCGCTGGTCCGAGTCCGACTTCGGTGACGACCCGTCCACCCGGGTGGTCGTCGAGGCCGCCGGCTCGCTCAACCTGGAGCGGCACACCGAGCTGGTGCGCGCCTGGCACTCCGCGTCCGAGGAGACGCACGCCGCCTGGAACGACGCGCCGTTCAGCACCGATCACTGGCTGCACCTGACCCCGGACGAGTTGAACGCGCTCGGCCGCGAGGTGATCGCTCTGCTCATGCGCTGGTCGGAACGGCCCGTCCCGGACGACGGGCAGCGCCGCGAGCCGGTCTTCGTGTTCGCCCACGGCGTACCGGGCCGGCCGTGACCGCCGCAGCCGCCCGGCGTGGCGCGGCGAAGGGCATCGTCGCCGCGGCCGTCCGGCGTGGTCCGGCGAAGGGCGTCACCGCCGTGACACGGTGCCGGTCGTGACCGCCCCCGCACGCACGTCCGGGCCGGTCGCCGCCCCGCCGCCCGGTGGGCTGTTCCGGCACCGCGACTTCCGGCTGCTCTGGACCGGCCACACGGTCAGCGCCGTGGGCAGCAACATGACAGTCGTGGCGCTGCCGCTGGTGGCGGTCGCGGTGCTCGACGCGACCACGTTCCAGGTGGCGGTGCTCACCGCGGCGGCGTGGCTGCCCTGGCTGCTCGCCGGCCTGCCGGTCGGGGCATGGGTCGACCGCGTCCGCCGCCGGCCCGTGATGATCGCCGCCGACCTAACCGCCGCGGCGCTGTTCGCGAGCGTGCCGGTGGCGGCCCTGCTCGGACTGCTCACCGTCGGCCACCTGCTGGTCGTGGCGCTCGGCGCCGGGCTGGCCCGGGTGTTCTTCGAGACCGCCGACCAGGTCTACCTGCCCACGCTGCTGCGTCCCGAGCAGGTCCCCGAGGCAAACGCCCGGCTGCACGCCACCCAGACCGCGAGCTACCTCGTCGGGCCCGGCCTGGCCGGTCTGGTCGCCCAGGTCGTCGGCGCGGTGGCAGCGGTGGCGCTGGACGCGCTGAGCTTCCTGCTCTCCGCGCTGTGCCTGCGCCGCATCCGCGCCGTCGAGCCCCGGCCGCACCGTCCCGCCGGTACGACGTCGCTGCGCCGGGAGGTCGCCGCCGGGCTGCGGTTCGTCGTCCGTGACCCGTACCTGCGGGTGCTGACGGTCTTCGGGGCGGCGAGCAACATCGGGCTCACCGGCTACCAGGCGGTGCTCGTGGTGTTCCTGGTCCGCTCGGCCGAGCTGCCCGCCGGGCTGGTCGGCCTCCTGATCGGACTCGCCAGCCTCGGTGGGGTGATCGGCGCCGCGCTGGCCGCGCGCCTGCCCCGCCGGCTCGGCAGCGCCCGTACGGTGCTGGTGGCCGGCGCCCTGACCGGCCCGCCCGCGCTGCTGATCCCGCTCGCCGGTCCCGGCGCACGAACGGGCTGGCTGGTGCTCGGCGGGGTGCTGGTGAGCCTCGGCGTCGCCGTCGGCAACGTGGTGAAGGGCAGCTTCCGGCAGACGTACACACCGCACCGGCTGCTCGGCCGCGTCACGGTGAGCATGCAGCTGCTCAACTACGGGACGATTCCGCTGGCCGCTCTGCTCGCCGGAGCGCTGGGCGCGACCTGGGGCCCGCACGGCGCGATCCGGGCGATGACCGCCTGGCTGGCGCTGACCCCGCTGATCCTGCTGGCCGGGCCACTGCGGAAACGGCGCGACCTGCCGGCCGCGCCGTCCTGATGATGCACTGCGGCGGCGGTCGGAGCCCGACCGCCGCCACCGGCACGCGTTACATCGGACGGACGTTGTCCGCCTGCGGGCCCTTCTGGCCCTGGGTCACCTCGAACTCGACCTTCTGGCCCTCGTTCAGCTCGCGGTAGCCACTGCTCTGGATGGCCGAGTAGTGGACGAACACGTCCGGGCCTCCGCCGTCCTGCTCGATGAAGCCGAAGCCCTTTTCCGAGTTGAACCACTTGACCGTGCCGGTTGCCATGCGTCTCTCCCTGTTCCAATGCGGGCGAGCATCGGCTCCACGGCCGGTGATCGCCCTGTACCACCTCGACAGTAACCGTCCGGACCGGAATCCGCTGCCGGAAGCGCGCGGCGCGCCCGTGAATACGTGCGCGACCGGAAAAAGACCCCGCCGTCGGGCCGGGCGCGGCATGCTTGCCCCGATGAGCAGGCAGACGGCTCTGGCCGACCTGGAGCAGGAGATCGCGGCGCCCGGCGGGGGCCCGGACCGCCTGCGCCTGGTCGGTACGCCGTTCGTTCCGGAGGTCCGCCTGTACCTGGCCGAGGACGCCATCCTGTGGTGGGCCCGGATGGAGGCCGCCGCCGGGCGATCGCTGCCGCCGCCGTACTGGGCGTCGGTCTGGGCCGGTGGCCAGGCGCTGGCCCGGCACCTGCTGGACCACCCCGAGCTGGCCGCCGGGCGGCGGGTGCTCGACCTGGGCGCCGGATCGCGGCTGGTCGCCATCGCCGCCGCGCTCGCCGGGGCCGACCAGGTGGTCGCCAACGACATCGACCCGTACGCGGTGGCGGCGGTCA
This sequence comes from Micromonospora sp. C28ISP2-4, assembly GCF_030519385.1. NCBI lineage: Bacteria > Bacillati > Actinomycetota > Actinomycetes > Micromonosporales > Micromonosporaceae > Micromonospora > Micromonospora sp. C28ISP2-4. The sequence goes on from NZ_JAUMKG010000007.1 coordinate 376,374, forward strand.
CCGTCAACGCGCGGGCCAACCGGGTCCGGGTGACCGCCGACGGCGCCGACCTGCTCGACGGGGTGGCGGGCGCCGACCTGCTGGTGGCCGGGGACGCGCTCTACGACGCGGGCCTGGCCGCCCGGGTCCTGCCCTACCTGCGACGGTGCGCCGCGCACGGGGTGCAGGTTCTGGTCGGCGACCCGGACCGGGGCCACCTGCCACCGGACGGGCTGGAACTGGTGGCCAGCTATCCGGTGCCGACCACCGAACCCTCTGTCGACTCCCCGGTACGCCGGGTGCAGGTGCTCCGGCCCCGCTGACCCGACCGACCCTAGGGGTCCGCCCGGTCGGGTGTCGGGGACCACTGGGGGATCACGCCCGATGTGCGGGCGTGCCGCCGCCGCATAGCGTGCAGCTCATGAACGAGATCGTGGCCGCCGCCGGTGAGCTGCCCACCACCCTGCTGATGGGGCTGCTCGGCGTGGTCATGCTCGCCGACGCCGTACCCCTGATCGGGGTGCTGGTGCCCGGCGACGCCGCGGTCCTGGCGGCGGTCGGCGCGGATCGTCCGGCCGGTGGGGCGCTCACCGTCGCGGCTGTGGTCGCGGGCTGCCTGGCCGGCTGGTCGTTGAGCTTCTTCGCCGGCCGGCGCTGGGGCGGGCGGCTGCGGGACAGCCGGGTGGGCGGCTGGATCGGCGAGTCCCGCTGGGCCGCCGCCGAGACGCTGCTGCACCGCGGGGGCGGCCGGATCGTGCTGGTGGCGCCGTTCCTGCCGGTGTTCAACGCGTTGCTGCCGCTGGCCGCCGGCGGGCTGCGGATGTCGTACCGGCGGTTCCTGGCCTGCGCGGCGGCCGGGGCCACCGCGTGGGCCGGGCTCTACGTGGCGCTGGGGCTCGCCGCGCGGACGCTGACCGGCCTGCTGCCCGCCGCGCTCAACCCCACGGTGCTGACCATGGCGGTCGGGCTGCTGCTGGCCGGTCCGGTGCTGCTCGCCACCCGGCGCCGGCTGCGGGCGGTCACCGGCTGACCGCGCCCGGCCCGGCCGTCACGGGGGAGGCCGGACCGGGCGTGCTCACCAGCCGCGGGCGCGCCACTGCGGCAACGCGGGCCGCTCGGCGCCGATGGTGCTGTCCTTGCCGTGGCCCGGGTAGAACCAGGTGTCGTCCGGCAGCCGGTCGAAGAGCTTGGCCTCGACGTCGTCGATGAGCCGGCCGAAGCGCTCCGGGTCCTGGTCCGTGTTGCCCACGCCGCCCGGGAAGAGTGAGTCGCCGGTGAACAGGTGCGGGGTGCCGGCCGGGTCGCGGTAGAGTAGCGCGAGCGAGCCCGGCGTGTGCCCGCGCAGGTGGATGACCTCCAGCGCGCAGTCACCGACCGGCACCGTGTCGCCGTCGCCCAGCCGCTCGGCCTCGATGGGCAGGCCCTCGGCGTCGTCGGCGTGCACCAGCGCGCGCGCCCCGGTCTTGGCCACCACCTCCTCCAGCGCGACCCAGTGGTCCATGTGCTGGTGGGTGGTCACCACGGCGGCCAGCCCGCCGTCGCCGACCAGTTCCAGCAGGCGCGGCGCCTCGTTCGCGGCGTCGATCAGCACCTGCTCGCCGGTGGCGTTGCAGCGCAGCAGGTAGGCGTTGTTGTCCATCGGGCCCACCGACAGCTTGGTGACGGTGAGCCGGTCGAGCTCGCGCACGGCCGGCGGACCGCCGGGCGTGACGTCTCCGGTGTAGGTCATGACGATGTTCAGATCCATTCCGGTGGGTTCGGCAGGGGGCCGTCGGGTTCGACGGTGAGCAGCTCGCCCGCGCCCCGGCCGGTCAGCCAGGCGGCGAGTTCCGGCGCGGGGCCGGTGACCGTGGGCGCCCCCTCGGGCTCACCCACGACGAGTTCGGACGCCGCGCCGTCGAAACGCAGCACCATGGCCGGCGCGGCCGGGTTGCCGGCCAGCCCGGTCACCACCTCGTGCAGCAGCCGCTGGGCGAACGCCTCCGGCCAGTCCGCCGGCCGGTAACCGGCCGCCAGGTCGACGTGGTGCACCTCGACCTCGCGCAGCCGTCCCCAGACCAGCATCGCCGCCGGCCACGGTCCGCGCCGGGTCTGCACCGTGGCGCCCCAGGCCGCCACGGGCATCGCCGCGACCGCCGCGTCGAAGCGCCGGCCGCTGCGGCGTACGTCGTCCAGCAGGTCGGCCGGCCCGCGGCCGGCGCCGGCGTCGATGTCGTCGGCGCGGGCCTGCGCCGACGCGTACATCGGGATCTCCTCGCCGGTGCGCGCCGAGGTGAGCAGGTTGACGAACCCGTCGGCGTTGCGGGCGAGGTGGGTGAGCACGTGCGCGCGGGTCCAGCCCGGCAGCAGCGAGGGCGCCGCGACGTCCGCGGCGGTCAGGCCGGACACGGTACGCAGCAGCCGGTCGTTCGCCTCGGCCAGCGCGCCGGTCAGCAGCAGGGGGTCGCTCGTCATCTCGTTCTCACGCGTCGACCCTAGCGGGCCGGACCGGGCCGTGCCCGGGGGGAAATCGCTTTCGGCGCGTCGGCGTGCCACCTACCGTCGGGGCCGACGACATCGCCGCCGGCGCCGGACGCGCCGGGGTCCACGTCGTCGCGAACGCGGCACCGGGAGTCGGAGGGGAGGTGGTGCGCATGCCGGTCGCAGCGCGTGTGTTCCGCCGTACCTCCCCTCGACACCGATGAGGACACCATGACTCTTGATCTGACCGCCCTCGGCTGGGACGCCGGCTGGGCGGCCCATCTCGACCGGCGCGCCGGTCACCGTCACGGGCGGGTCGCCCGGGTGGACCGGGGCGTCTGCACCGTGCTGTGCCCGCAGGGGCCGGTGCGGGCCAGCCTCGGCGGCGGGGTGCTGTCCGCCGCCGCCCGCGACCTGACCGCGCTGCCCTGCGCGGGTGACTGGGTACTGCTGTCCACCTGGCCGGACGGTCCGGTCACGGTGGAGGCGGTGCTGCCGCGGCGTACCGCGCTGGTGCGGCGTACCGCGGGCAAGGACGCCAGCGGCCAGGTGCTGGCCGCCAACCTCGACGCCGCCGCGGTGGTCGAGCCGGTGCACCCGGAACCGGACGCCGCGCGGATCGAACGGCTGCTCTCCCTGGTGCACGAATCAGGGGCGGAGCCGCTCGTCGTGCTCACCAAGGCCGACCTGGCCGCCGACCCGGCGGCGGTGGCGCGCCAGCTGGCCGACCTCGCGCCCGGGGTGCCGGTGCTCCCGGTCAGCGCCGAGCGGGGCACCGGCCTGGCGCCGCTGCGCCGGCACGTCGCCCCGGGGCGCACGCTCGGCCTGCTCGGCCCCTCCGGCGCCGGCAAGTCGAGCCTGGTCAACGCGCTGGCCGGGGCGGACGTGATGCGCACCCAGGCGATCCGCCGCGTCGACGGCAAGGGCCGGCACACCACCACCTGGCGGTCGCTGGTGCCGCTGCCGGGTGGGGGAGCGGTGCTGGACACCCCGGGAGTACGGGCGGTCGGCCTGCTCGACGGCGCGTCCGGCCTGGACCGGGCGTTCGCCGACATCACCGAGCTGGCCGCCGGCTGCCGGTACGGCGACTGCGCCCACGACGCCGAGCCGGGCTGTGCGGTGCGGGCCGCGCTGGACGACGGCGCTCTGCCGGTGCGCCGCTGGGAGAGCTGGCGCCGGTTGCAGCGGGAGATCGAGCACGAGAGCGGCCGCCGCGCGGCCCGGCTGGCGGCCGAACGGCGGGGCGGCTGGCGGGGCGGGCGGCGACGCACCGGGCGTCCGGCGACCCCGCCCGCTCCCGGGGCATTCTGAGCCGGCCCGGGCCGGTCGGGTGGATCTGCGTGGTTCGCGCCCGACCGGCCTGAGCTGGGGGAATGTTCGCGCGACGGAAGTTGTCATACGTCGGGGCTAGAGTTGCCGAGGCGTCTTTTCTGCGCCCCGACAACCTGTGAAAACCACCCAGACCCGGCGTCTGGTGCACAGATCCGCCTCATATTCTTCTTCCGGGAGCACACGCACCGTGGCCGACCGACTGATCATCCGTGGCGCGCGCGAGCACAACCTGCGTGACGTCAGTCTCGACCTGCCCCGGGACGCCCTGATCGTCTTCACCGGGCTCTCCGGTTCGGGCAAGTCGAGCCTGGCGTTCGACACCATCTTCGCCGAGGGGCAGCGCCGCTACGTCGAGTCGCTGTCGTCGTACGCCCGGCAGTTCCTCGGCCAGATGGACAAGCCCGACGTCGACTTCATCGAGGGCCTCAGTCCCGCCGTCTCCATCGACCAGAAGTCGACCTCGCGCAACCCCCGCTCGACCGTCGGCACGATCACCGAGGTCTACGACTACCTCCGCCTGCTGTTCGCCCGCATCGGCGAGCCGCACTGCCCGATCTGCGGTGAGCGGATCTCCAAGCAGAGCCCGCAGCAGATCGTCGACCGGGTCCTGGCGATGGCCGAGGGCACCCGGTTCATGGTGCTCGCACCGGTGGTGCGCGGCCGCAAGGGCGAGTACGTCGACCTGTTCGCCGAACTCCAGGCCAAGGGCTACGCCCGCGCCCGGGTCGACGGCGTGGTGCACCCGCTGACCGAGCCGCCGAAGCTCAAGAAGCAGGAGAAGCACACCATCGAGGTGGTGATCGACCGGCTCAGCGTCAAGCCGAGCGCCAAGCAGCGGCTGACCGACTCGGTCGAGGCCGCGCTGGGCCTCTCCGGCGGCCTGGTGCTGCTCGACTTCGTCGACCTGCCGGAGGACGACCCGGCCCGGGAGCGCCGCTACTCCGAGCACCTGGCCTGCCCGAACGACCACCCGCTCGCCATCGAGGACCTGGAACCCCGGGTCTTCTCCTTCAACGCCCCCTACGGCGCCTGCCCGGAGTGCACCGGCCTCGGCACCAAGAAGGAGGTGGACCCCGAGCTGGTCATCCCCGACCCGGAGCGCACGCTGCGCGAGGGTGCCATCCAGCCCTGGGCCACCGGGCACAACCTCGAATACTTCCTGCGGCTGCTGGAGGCGCTCGGCGAGGCCGAGCACTTCGACATCGACACGCCGTGGCGGGCGCTGCCGTCGCGGGCGCAGAAGACGATCCTGCACGGCTCCGACGACCAGGTGCACGTGCGTTACCGCAACAAGTACGGCCGCGAGCGCTCCTACTACACCGGGTTCGAGGGCGTGGTGCAGTGGATCGAGCGGCGGCACACCGACACCGAGTCGGAGTGGTCCCGGGACAAGTACGAGGGCTACATGCGGGACGTGCCCTGCGCGGCCTGCGGCGGCACCCGGCTCAAGCCGGAGGTGCTCGCGGTCACCCTGGCCGGCAAGAGCATCGCCGAGGTCTGCAACCTCTCCGTCGGCGAGGCGGCCGACCTGCTCGCCGGCATCGAGCTGACCGACCGGCAGAAGATGATCGCCGAGCGGGTGCTCAAGGAGATCAACGCCCGGCTGAAGTTCCTGCTCGACGTCGGTCTGGACTACCTCTCGCTGGACCGCCCGGCCGGCACGCTCTCCGGCGGCGAGGCCCAGCGCATCCGGCTGGCCACCCAGATCGGCTCCGGCCTGGTCGGCGTGCTCTACGTGCTCGACGAGCCGTCGATCGGCCTGCACCAGCGCGACAACCACCGGCTCATCGAGACGCTGCTGCGGCTGCGCGGGCTGGGCAACACGCTGATCGTGGTCGAGCACGACGAGGACACCATCCGGGTGGCGGACTGGATCGTCGACATCGGCCCGGGCGCGGGCGAGCACGGCGGCGAGATCGTGCACAGCGGGTCGGTGCCGGCGCTGCTCGACAACCCCGAGTCGGTCACCGGGGCGTACCTGGCCGGGCGGAAGTCGATCCCGACGCCGGCCGCCCGCCGGCCGCAGACCCCGGGCCGCGAGCTGGTGGTGCACGGCGCCCGCGAGCACAACCTGCGCAACCTCACAGTGGGCTTCCCGCTGGGCCAGCTCATCGCGGTCACCGGCGTCAGCGGCTCGGGCAAGTCGACGCTCGTCAACGACATCCTCTACGCCGTGCTGGCGAACCAGATCAACGGCGCCCGGCTGGTGCCCGGCCGGCACACCCGGGTCACCGGCCTGGAGCACGTGGACAAGGTCGTCGGCGTGGACCAGTCGCCGATCGGGCGGACGCCGCGCTCCAACCCCGCCACGTACACCGGCGTCTGGGACCACGTCCGCAAGCTGTTCGCCGAGACCACCGAGGCCAAGGTCCGCGGGTACGGCCCGGGCCGGTTCTCGTTCAACGTCAAGGGCGGGCGCTGCGAGGCGTGCTCCGGCGACGGCACCATCAAGATCGAGATGAACTTCCTGCCGGACGTCTACGTCCCCTGCGAGGTGTGCAAGGGCGCGCGCTACAACCGCGAGACCCTTGAGGTGCACTACAAGGGCAGGACGGTCGCCGAGGTGCTGGACATGCCGATCGAGGAGGCGGCCGAGTTCTTCTCCGCCATCCCGGCCATCCACCGGCACCTCAAGACGCTCGTCGACGTCGGCCTCGGCTACGTCCGGCTCGGCCAGCCCGCGCCGACGTTGTCCGGCGGCGAGGCGCAGCGCGTCAAGCTCGCCTCCGAGCTGCAGAAGCGCTCCACCGGCCGCACCGTCTACGTGCTCGACGAGCCCACCACCGGCCTGCACTTCGAGGACATCCGCAAGCTGCTGATGGTGCTGGAGGGCCTGGTCGACAAGGGCAACACGGTCATCACCATCGAGCACAACCTCGACGTGATCAAGACGGCCGACTGGCTCATCGACATGGGCCCCGAGGGCGGCCACCGGGGCGGCACCGTCATCGCCACCGGCACGCCGGAGGAGGTCGCCGAGGTGCCGGACAGCCACACCGGGCAGTTCCTGCGGCCGATCCTCAAGCTCGACGGCGAGGCCAAGGGCGCCAAGGCGGCCACCACCCGGGCGGCCAAGGCCAACGGCAGCGCCAAGTCGCGGGCCCGCAAGGTCCCCGCCGGGGCGCGCTGACCCATCCGGTACGCGTTTTCGCAGGCCGGGCACCGAATGCCCGGCCTGTGACGCGTCAGTATGAACCGTGCCCCACGCTGGTGCGTGTTTCCGCAGTAAGCCGAGAGAAAGGCCGGACATGAGTGATGATCAGGCGCTGACCCGACCGGTCACCCAGAGCCGCCGTACCCTGCTCGCCGGAGCCGGAGCGATCGGCGCGGCCGTGGTGCTCGCGGGCTGCGGCAGCGACGACGACGCGTCCCCGGGGCTCGCCCCGACCAGCGGTGGCCCGCCCGGCGCCACCGCGACCGGCGACGCCGGCGGCGGCGACCGGGAGGGCGGCAGCGCGCTGGCGCGCACCTCGGACATCCCGGTGGGCGGCGGCGCCATCTTCGCCAGCCAGGGCGTGGTGATCACGCAGCCCGAGGCCGGCCAGTTCAAGGCGTTCGACCCGATCTGCACGCACCAGCGGTGCCCGGTGTCGAACGTCGACGGTGGCACGATCAACTGCACCTGCCACAACAGCCGGTTCTCGATCGTCGACGGCTCGGTGAAGGGCGGCCCGGCCACCAAGCCGCTCGCCGCGAAGGAGATCAAGGTCGACGGCGACCAGATCAGGCTGGCCTGATCCGTTCCGCGCCCCCGCCGGCCGGTGGTCGGCGGGGGCGCGGCTACGGTCGGGTGTCAGGGGTGCGGACTAGGCTTGACGCCGTGGCTGACCCCTCGACCTACCGTCCCGCGCCCGGCACCATCCCGGAGTCGCCAGGGGTCTATCGCTTCCGCGACGGCACCGGCCGGGTGATCTACGTCGGCAAGGCGCGAAACCTGCGCAGCCGGCTCAACTCCTACTTCGCCGACCCGGTCGGCCTGCACCAGCGCACCCGGCAGATGGTCTTCACCGCCGAGTCGGTCGACTGGATCACCGTCGCCACCGAGGTCGAGGCGCTCCAGCAGGAATACACCTGGATCAAGCAGTACGACCCCCGGTTCAACGTCCGCTACCGCGACGACAAGTCGTACCCCTATCTCGCGGTCACGCTCGACGAGGAATACCCCCGGTTGCAGGTGATGCGCGGGGTCAAGCGCAAGGGCGTCCGCTACTTCGGGCCCTACTCGCACGCCTGGGCGATCCGCGAGACGCTCGACCTGCTGCTGCGGGTCTTCCCGGCACGGACCTGCTCCTCCGGGGTGTTCAAGCGGGCCGGGCAGGTCGGCCGGCCCTGCCTGCTGGGCTACATCGGCAAGTGTTCCGCGCCGTGCGTCGGCAGCGTCACCGCCGAACAGCACCGGGAGATCGTCGACGGCTTCTGCGACTTCATGGCCGGCCGCACCGACACCATGGTCCGGCGGCTGGAGAAGGAGATGCTCGACGCCAGCGAACAGCTGGAGTTCGAGCGGGCCGCCCGCCTGCGCGACGACGTCGCGGCGCTGCGCCGGGCGATGGAGAAGCAGACGGTGGTGCTCGGCGACGGCACCGACGCCGACGTGGTCGCCTTCGCCGACGACCCGCTCGAAGCCGCCGTGCAGGTCTTCCACGTCCGCGGCGGCCGGGTGCGCGGCCAGCGCGGCTGGGTGGTGGAGAAGACCGAGGAGCTGACCACCGGCGACCTCGTGCACCACTTCTGCACCCAGGTGTACGGCGGCGAGCAGGGCGAGGCCGACGTGCCCCGCGAACTGCTCGTGCCCGAGCTGCCCGGCGACGCCGAGGCGCTCGCCGACTGGCTCACCGCCCGCCGGGGCAGCCGAGTGTCGCTGCGGGTGCCGCAGCGCGGCGACAAGCGGTCGCTGCTGGAGACCGTCGAGCGCAACGCCAAGGACGCGCTGGCCCGGCACAAGCTCAAGCGGGCCGGTGACCTGACCACCCGCAGCCAGGCGCTCGACGAGATCGCCGACGCGCTGGCCATGAGCACCTCGCCGCTGCGCATCGAGTGCTTCGACGTGTCCCAGATCCAGGGCACCGACGTGGTCGCCAGCATGGTCGTGTTCGAGGACGGGCTGCCCCGCAAGAGCGAATACCGCCGGTTCATCGTGCGCGGCGCCACCGACGACCTGTCGGCCATGTCCGAGGTGCTGCGTCGGCGCTTCGCCCGCTACCTCGACGCCCGCGCCGAGACCGGTGAGCTGGGCGAGGAGACCGCCTCCGACCCCGACCGGCCCGGCATCGACCCGACCACCGGGCGGCCGCGCAAGTTCGCGTACCCGCCGCAGCTCGTCGTGGTCGACGGCGGCCCGCCCCAGGTCGCGGCCGCCGCGAAGGCGCTCGCCGAGCTGGGCATCGACGACGTGGCGCTGTGCGGGCTGGCCAAGCGGCTGGAGGAGGTCTGGCTGCCCGACGACGAGTTCCCGGTGATCCTGCCGCGCACCTCCGAGGCGCTCTACCTGCTGCAACGCGTACGCGACGAGGCGCACCGCTTCGCCATCACGTTCCACCGCCAGCGGCGCTCGAAGCGGATGACCCAATCCGCGCTGGACAACGTCCCCGGCCTCGGCGAGGTACGCCGCAAGGCGCTGCTGCGGCACTTCGGCTCGCTGAAGCGGCTGTCGGCCGCCACGGTGGAGGAGATCACCGAGGTTCCCGGGGTGGGCAGGCGTACGGCCGAGGCGATCCTGGCCGCGCTGGACGGCTCCACCACCGACGCCGCCCCCCGTTCCTGACCCCTTCCACGCTTCTGCGCCCTTCCTGCCCACGCCCGTTGTCCGGCCCGCCGACAGGCACGAGTGGAGCACCGTGGGTGTCTCCGCCCGCTTTTGACACCCATGACGTTCCACCGGCGGTTCGGGTCCGCTGGGCGGAAGTGCCGTCCCGCCTCCTGAAAGGGTTTCCGCGGGTGGGTTGGCGTGGGTTGTGCCGCCACGCGAGGGCGGGCGACCTGTCCCCGCCCTAGCCCTAGCCCTCGCCCTCGCCCTGGCCCTGGCCCCCGCGATCTTGCACTTTGGGCCCATGAGATGCCCGTTTCGCGACGCTTGTCCGGCACCAAACTGCAAGATCGCGCGCGGCAGGGGGATCTTGTTGCTGGAGCCGGGATCGGGGAGCCTATACACCCGGGGGTTGGGTGGTTGGTGAGTTGTGTCCGGTTCGGTGTGGGGCGGGCTGTGGTCGGTGCCATCGTGAGCGCGGAATCGGGGGCGGGCGCGGGGCGTTGTACATGGCTGACCGCCCAGGCACCAGGGTCGAGCGCCCGCGCCCGGCACCCCTCGTGGCAGGTCAGGGAATCGGTCCGGCCCGGTCGTCGTTACATCCCCGAGCGACGGGCACCGCGGCCGTCCCCGGGAATGACCCCGGTCCGCACGTCGTTACATCCCCGAGCCGCGGAGCAGGCCCCCTCGGGTCGCCCGCGCGCCAGCCCTTTTCGACGGGCACCCCAAGACTTTCCCCCTCGCGTGGCATCCCCCGCCGCGCTTTTCCCCCACTTCAGGGAGGCAACCATCATGGCTACCACTCTGCTGCGCAAGACCGTTCTGACCGCTGCCGGTATCGCCGCCACCGCCGGAGGTATCGCCGGCCCCGCGATCGCCGCCCACGCCGCCCCCACCACCGGCACCACCACCGCCGTGGCGGATCGTAAGGGTCACGGTGAGCGGGAGCTGGACGTGCGCTACGAGGCCCAGCCCAACTTCTACTTCTGCGGCCCCGCCGCCGCCCGCAACGCCCTGTCCGTGCAGGGCAAGAACATCGACGTGCATGCCATGGCCGCCGAGATGGGCACCACCGAGGCCGGCACCAACAGCATCAACGACATCACCCCCGTGCTGAACAAGGAGACCGGCACCAAGGACGCCTACAAGTCCGTCGAGATCAGCACCCCCAAGGCCGACGACAAGCAGACCGACAAGCTCCGCGCCGACGTGGTGAAGACCGTCGACGCCGGCCGGGCCGTGGTCGCCAACATCGCCGGCACCGCCACCGACACCGACGGCACCACCCACTCCTTCGAAGGCGGCCACTACATCAGCGTCATCGGCTACCGCGACGACGGCCACACCGTCACCATCGCCGACAGCGCCGACCCCAACACCGCCACCTACCGCATGAGCATCGACAACCTCGCCGACTGGATCGCCACCCGCGGCTACAGCACCAGCTAAGAGCACCGACCGCCGCGCATATGGCTGCAAAGCAAGAACACCCAGCCAACAGCGAGACCACGCGGACCAGAGCACGACCACGCAGAGCACGAACGCGCGTGAACCAGAGCGAGGCCACAGCACGCCGGAAGGGCCCGACCCCACCACGGGGCCGGGCCCTTTCGCGCGCGTGCGTCAGGACTCGGCGAGGACGGCCAGGATCGCCTCGCCGTACTTGGCGAGCTTGTTCTCGCCGACCCCGTTGACCCGGGACAGCTCAGCCAGTGAGGCGGGCGGCTCGGCGGCGATCTGCCGCAGGGTCGCGTCGTGGAAGATGACGTACGCCGGGACGCCCTGTTCCTTGGCGGTGGCCGCGCGCCAAGCGCGGAGCCGCTCGAAGACGGGCGCGGCGGCGGGGGAGAGGTCGGCGACCACCGTGGCAGCGCCCCGCGGCTTGGCGGAGCGGCCGCCCGCCGGGCGTTCGGGCTCCTTGCGCAGGGTGACCGTACGGCGGCGCCCGAGCACGTCCGCGCTCGCGTCGGTCAGCGCCAGCGTGCCGTAGTCGCCCTCGACGGCGAGCAGCCCTTCGGCGAGGAGTTGCCGCACCACGCCCCGCCACTCGGCCTCGCGCAGCTCGGTGCCGATGCCGAAGGTGCTCAGCGCGTCGTGGCCGTACTGGTCGATCTTGTCGGTGTGCTTGCCGAGCAGGATGTCGATGCTGTGCCCGGCGCCGAACCGCTGGTTGCGTTCGCGGTCGAGCCGGTAGACGGTGGACAGCAGCTTCTGCGCGGCGACGGTGCCGTCCCAGGACTCCGGCGGTTCCAGGCAGGTGTCGCAGTTGCCGCAGTCGGCCACGTCGGTTTCGCCGAAGTATTCGAGCAGCTGCGCGCGGCGGCAGCGGACCGTCTCGCAGAGCGCCAGCATCGCGTCCAGGTGCGCGGCGAGGTTGCGCCGGTGCGCCAGGTCGCCCTCCGACGTCTCGATCATCTTGCGTTGCTGCACCACGTCCTGGAGCCCGTACGCCAGCCAGGCCGTGGACGGCAGCCCGTCCCGCCCGGCGCGACCGGTCTCCTGGTAGTAGCCCTCCACCGACTTCGGCAGGTCGAGGTGGGCGACGAAGCGGACGTCGGGCTTGTCGATGCCCATGCCGAACGCGATGGTGGCGACCATGACCAGGCCGTCCTCGCGCAGGAAGCGCTGCTGGTTGGCGGCGCGGGTCGAGGCGTCCAGCCCGGCGTGGTACGGCAGCGCGGGGATGCCGTTGGCGACCAGGAACTCGGCGGTCTTCTCCACCGAGGCCCGGGACAGGCAGTAGACGATGCCGGCGTCGCCCGGGTGCTCGTCGCGCAGCAGGCTCAGCAGCTGACGGCGCGGCTCCCGCTTGGGCACGATGCGGTACTGGATGTTGGGCCGGTCGAAGCTGGCCACGAAGTGCCGGGCCTCGGTGAGCCGCAGCCGGGTGGCGATCTCGGTGCGGGTCGCCCGGGTCGCGGTGGCGGTCAGCGCGATCCGCGGCACGTCCGGCCAGCGCTCGTGCAGCATCGACAGGTTGAGGTAGTCGGGGCGGAAGTCGTGCCCCCACTGCGAGACGCAGTGCGCCTCGTCAATCGCGAACAGCGCGATCCGGCCGCGTTCCAGCAGGCCCAGCGTGGAGCGCACGGCGAGCCCTTCCGGGGCGAGGTAGAGCAGGTCCAGCTCGCCGGCGAGGTAGGCGGCCTCGACCCGGCGCCGCTGCGCGGGATCCTGGGTCGAGTTGAGGAACCCGGCCCGGACACCGACCGCGGTGAGCGCGTCGACCTGGTCCTGCATGAGCGCGATGAGCGGCGAGACGACCACCGCCACGCCGTCGCGGACCAGCGCGGGGATCTGGTAACACAGCGACTTGCCGCCACCGGTGGGCATCAGCACCAGCGCGTCGCCGCCGGCCACCACGTGCTCGACGACCTCCTGCTGGAAGCCGCGGAAGGCGTCGTACCCGAAGACCCGGCGCAGCACGTCGAGCGCGTCGCCGGCCGGTGGGGAGGTGGTCCGCTCGTCGGTGGGGGAGACCATCCGCGCAGTCTACGAGCGTCCCCCGACACCGCCCGCCTCGGCGAGCCGTGACGAGGGCGGCGACATGTTCCGGTCGTCACCCCGTGGAATCCCCGGCCGGGTCGAAGCCGTTAGAGTCGCTGATTGACCATGCGCGGCCGACCGGCCGCGGCGCCACGGCTGGGGGTAGCGGGTGAGCGAGGCGCGTACAGCGGGTGACCTGGGGCCGACCGAGGCGGAGACGACGCCGGTGCGACCGGCGCCGGCCGAGTCGGAGACCTCCCTGGTGGTGGTGACCGGCCTGTCCGGCGGCGGGCGCAGCACCGTGGCGCGGGCGCTGGAGAACGTCGGCTACTACGTGGTCGACAATCTGCCGCAGGCGCTGCTGCTGGACATGGCCGAGCTGGCGTTCAAGGCCGGCGGCGCGGCCCGGCGTACGGCGATGGTGCTGGACGTGCGCTCGCGCGCGTTCTCCACCGATCTGGCCGGGGCGATCCGGGAGCTGCGTGAGCGTGGCTTCCAGCCCCGGGTGGTCTTCGTCGACGCGGACGACGAGGTGCTGATCCGCCGGTTCGAGAGCGTGCGCCGCTCGCACCCGTTGCAGGGCGACGGGCGGCTGGCCGACGGCATCGCGGTCGAGCGGGCGCTGCTGGAGGAGGCCCGCGAGCAGGCCGACGTGATCATCGACACCAGCCACCTGAACGTGAACCAGCTGCGCCGCCGGGTGGAGGAGCTGTTCGGCGGCGAGGACGCCCGCCGGCTGCGGATCACCGTGATCTCGTTCGGCTTCAAGTACGGCCTGCCGCCGGACGCCGACTTCGTGATGGACGCCCGGTTCCTGCCGAACCCGTACTGGGTGCCGGAGCTGCGCGAGCACACCGGCCGGGAGGAGGCGGTGAGCGCGTACGTGCTGGGCCAGGAGGGCGCCGACGCGTTCGTGGCCGGCTACGCCGACCTGGTCAACGCCACCACCGCCGGGTTCGAGCGGGAGGGCAAGCGCTACCTGACCGTGGCGGTCGGCTGCACCGGCGGCAAGCACCGCAGCGTGGCCATCGCCGAGGAGCTGGCCTCCCGGCTGCGCCACTCCGGCATCGCCGCCAACGCCCAGCACCGGGACCTGGGGCGGGAGTGACCCCGACCAGGGTGGTCGCCTTCGGCGGCGGGCACGGGCTCTCGGCGTCGCTGCGGGCGCTGCGCCACTGCGTACCCGAACTGGACCTGGACATCACCGCGGTGGTCACCGTCGGCGACGACGGCGGCTCCAGCGGCCGGCTGCGCGCCGAGCGCGGCGGCCTGCCGCCCGGCGACCTGCGGCAGGCGCTCGTCGCGCTGGCCGGCGACCATCCGGCCACCCGGCGCAGCGCGGCGTTGTTCCAGCACCGCTTCCCCGCAGCGGTGCCGCCGGCGCCGACGATCGCCGCGCCGGTCCCGGTCGCGGTCGGCGACTCGCTCGCCGGCCACGCGGTCGGCAATCTGCTGCTGCACGGCCTCACCGAGCTGCTCGGCGACCCGGTGGCCGCGCTCGACCACGCCGGGGCGATGCTCGGCGCGGTGGGGCGGGTGCTGCCGATGTCACGCCAGCCGGTGGGCATCGAGGCCCGGGTCCGCGGCGCCGACCCGGAGCACCCGGACGAGGTGTCCACGGTGCGCGGCCAGCACCAGGTCGCGGTCACCCCGGGCACCGTCGAGTCGCTGCGGCTCAACCCGTCCGCGCCGGCCGCGTGCGCCGAGGCGGTGACAGCGGTACGCGCCGCGGACTGGCTGATCTTCGGGCCGGGCAGCTGGTACACGAGCGTGCTGCCGCACCTGCTGGTGCCGGGCCTGGCCGACGCGATCGTGTCCAGCCCGGCGCGGCGGCTGGTGACGCTCAACCTGGTGGCCGAGAAGGAGACCTCGGGGCTCTCCCTGCCCGACCATCTGGACACACTGCGGCGCTATCTGCCCGAGCTGAAGGTGGACCGGGTGCTCGCCGACTCCACGGCGGTGGCTGACCCCGCGGCGGTCGAACGTGCGGCAGAATCGCTGGGTGCCCGGCTGGTTCTCGCTCCCGTCGCCGTCCTCGACGGCACGCCCCGTCATGATCCAGCCGCCCTGGGCGCCGCGCTGGTGCCTGTCCTGCGCGCCGATCGTTAGACACGTACGTAATCACCGGCGACACGCCGGAACCGGTCCGTGAGGGGGCGCACTATGGCGATGACGGCTGCGGTCAAGGACGAGCTGAGCCGGGTCGACGTGCCCAAGCCCTGCTGTCGCCGGGCGGAGATGGCCGCCCTGCTGCGTTTCGCCGGCGGCCTGCACATCGTGTCGGGGCGCGTCGTGGTCGAGGCGGAGCTGGACACCGGTGCGGTGGCCCGCCGGCTGCGGCGGGAGATCGCCGAGGTGTACGGCTACCCGAGCGAGATCCACGTGCTCGCCTCCGGCGGGCTGCGCAAGGGCAGCCACTTCATCGTGCGGGTGGTCAAGGACGGCGAGGCGCTCGCCCGGCAGACCGGCCTGCTCGACGTGCGGGGCCGCCCGGTGCGTGGCCTGCCGCCGCACGTGGTGGCCGCGAACGTCTGCTGTGCCGTGTCGGCCTGGCGGGGCGCGTTCATGGCGCACGGCTCGCTCACCGAGCCGGGCCGCTCCAGCGCGCTGGAGATCACCTGCCCCGGGCCGGAGTCGGCGCTGGCGCTCGTCGGCGCCGCCCGCCGCATCGGCATCACCGCCAAGAACCGCGAGGTGCGCGGCGTGGACCGGGTGGTGGTCAAGGACGGTGACGCGATCGCCGCGCTGCTCACCCGCATCGGCGCGCACTCCAGCGTGCTGGCCTGGGAGGAGCGCCGGGTACGCCGGGAGGTGCGCGCGACCGCGAACCGGCTGGCGAACTTCGACGACGCCAACCTGCGCCGCTCCGCCCGCGCCGCGGTGGCCGCCGCCGCCCGGGTGACCCGCGCGCTGGAGATCCTCGCCGACGACGCCCCGAACCACCTCACCTCGGCCGGGCGGCTGCGCCTGGAGCACCGTCAGGCCTCGCTGGAGGAGCTGGGCGCGCTCGCCGAGCCGCCGCTGACCAAGGACGCCATCGCCGGCCGGATCCGCCGGCTGCTCGCGCTGGCCGACAAGCGTGCCCGTGACCTGGGCATCCCGGATACGGAAGCGGCAGTCACGCCCGACATGCTCGTGGTCTGATAGGACTCGGGCGGCAGTGCACCGCGAGCGGGATCACCACCCGCCGCAGCGCGACGCCGCGCGCTCGGATATGGTCGCTGCGTACGGCAAGGGGGCCGGAACAGGCGCTCCTCGCCGTGCTCACCGCCTCGGGCGGTCAGGTCTCCGTGACCGCGGCGGGGTGGCCGAGAAGACATGTCGACGGCCGGCTCCAACGGTCGGCGCACACACCTCCGCCGGCCGCGGTCTGACGCCGGCGGACCAGAACGCGAGGAGATGGGACCTGTGACCATCCGGGTTGGCATCAACGGCTTCGGCCGGATCGGCCGCAACTTCTTCCGGGCAGTGCTGGCGTCCGGCGCTGACGTCGAGGTCGTGGCGGTCAACGACCTGACCGACAACGCGACGCTCGCCCACCTTGTCAAGTACGACAGCATCCTGGGCCGCCTCCCGCACGAGGTGAAGGCCACCGCCGACGAGATCACCGTGGGCGGCAAGACCATCAAGGCGTACGCCGAGAAGGACCCGGCGAAGCTGCCGTGGGGCGAGGTCGGTGCCGACGTGGTCATCGAGTCCACCGGCTTCTTCACCGACGCCACCAAGGCGAAGGCGCACCTCGACGGCGGGGCCAAGAAGGTCATCATCTCCGCTCCGGCGAAGAACGAGGACGTCACCGTGGTCATGGGCGTCAACCAGGACCAGTACGACCCGGCCAAGCACAACATCATCTCGAACGCCTCCTGCACCACCAACTGCCTCGCCCCGATGGCGAAGGTCCTGCAGGACACGTTCGGCATCAAGCAGGGTCTGATGACCACCATCCACGCGTACACGCAGGACCAGAACCTGCAGGACGCGCCGCACAAGGACCTGCGCCGGGCCCGGGCCGCCGCGCTCAACATCGTGCCGACCTCGACCGGCGCCGCGAAGGCCATCGGCCTGGTGCTGCCGGAGCTCAAGGGCAAGCTGGACGGCTACGCGCTGCGCGTGCCGATCCCGACCGGCTCGGCCACCGACCTGACCGTGGAGGTCGGCCGGGAGACCACTGTGGACGAGGTCAACGCCGCGCTCAAGGCCGCCGCCGAGGGCCCGCTGCGCGGCATCCTCACCTACAACGAGGACCCGATCGTCTCCGCCGACATCGTGACCGACCCGGCGTCGTGCATCTTCGACGCGCCGCTGACCAAGGTGATCGGCAACCAGGTCAAGGTCGTCGGCTGGTACGACAACGAGTGGGGCTACTCGAACCGCCTCGTGGACCTGGTCAAGCTGGTCGGCAAGTCCCTGTGAGTGCGAGGAGTGAGCTTGCGAGCCCCGCAGTCACGAACGGAGGGCTAGCTCTGTGACGATCCGTAACCTCGACGACCTGCTCGCCGAGGGGGTGTCGGGTCGGCGCGTGCTGGTACGCGCCGACCTGAACGTCCCGCTCGACAAGCAGAGCGGGGACATCACCGACGACGGCCGGATCCGGGCCGTGCTGCCGACGCTGAGCGCGCTGGTGCAGGCCGGCGCGAAGGTGGTCGTCTGCTCGCACCTGGGCCGCCCGAAGGGCGCGCCCGACCCGCAGTTCAGCCTCCGCCCGGTCGCCGGGCGGCTCGGCGAGCTGCTCGGCGCCCCGGTGCACTTCGCCGAGGACACCGTCGGCGACTCGGCGCGGTCCACGGTGGCAGGCCTGGCCGACGGCCAGGTCGCGCTGCTGGAGAACCTGCGCTTCAACGCCGGTGAGACCAGCAAGGACGACGCGGAGCGGGGCGCGTTCGCCGACCAGCTCGCCGCGCTCGGTGACGCCTACGTGGACGACGCGTTCGGCGCTGTGCACCGCAAGCACGCCAGCGTGCACGACGTACCGGCCCGGCTGCCGCACTTCGCGGGCCGGCTGGTGCTGCGCGAGGTCGAGGTGCTCAGCCGTCTCACCGGCGAGCCGGAGCGGCCGTACGTGGTGGTGCTGGGCGGCTCGAAGGTCTCCGACAAGCTCGCCGTGATCGAGGCGCTGCTGCCGACCGTCGACCGGCTGCTCATCGGCGGCGGTATGTGCTTCACCTTCCTCAATGCCCAGGGCCACGAGGTGGGCACGTCGCTGCTGGAGAAGGACATGGTCGAGACCTGCCGCAACCTGATGGAGCGCGCGCCGGGCAAGATCATGCTCCCGGTCGACGTGGTGGCCGCCGACGCGTTCGCGCCGGACGCCGCGCACGACACCGTGCCCGCCGACGGCATCCCGAGCCACCGGCTGGGCCTGGACATCGGTCCGGAGACGGTGGCCGGTTTCGCCGCCGCGCTGTCGCAGGCGAAGACCGTCTTCTGGAACGGCCCGATGGGTGTGTTCGAGATGGCGGCGTTCGCCAACGGCACCCGGGGCGTGGCCGAGGCGATCACCAAGGCCGACGCGTTCAGCGTGGTCGGCGGCGGCGACTCTGCCGCGGCGGTGCGCGCGCTGGGCCTGGACGAGTCCTCGTTCGGGCACATCTCCACCGGCGGTGGCGCCTCCCTGGAATACCTGGAGGGCAAGACCCTCCCCGGCATCGCGGCCCTGGAGAACTGAATGGCGAGCACGACCCGCCGGCCGCTGATGGCCGGCAACTGGAAGATGAACCTGAACCACCTCGAGGCCAACCTGCTGGTGCAGAAGCTGGCCGCGAGCCTGAACGAGAAGCAGCTCACCGACGTCGAGTGCGTGGTGCTGCCGCCCTTCACCGACCTGCGTACCGTGCAGACGGCTGTGGACGGCGACAAGCTGCTGATCGGCTACGGCGCGCAGGACCTGTCACCGCACCCGTCGGGCGCGTACACCGGTGACATCGCCGGTCCGATGCTCGCCAAGCTGGGCTGCGGTTACGTGGTGGTCGGCCACTCCGAGCGGCGGCAGTACCACCACGAGGACGACGCGCTGGTCAACGCGAAGGTGTCGGCGGCGCTGGCGAACGGGCTCACCCCGATCCTCTGCATCGGCGAGGGCCTGGAGGTCCGGGAGCAGTCGGGTCAGGTGCGGCACTGCTGCGACCAGCTCGACGGCGCGCTGAAGGGGCTCACCGCCGAGCAGGTCACCAAGGTCGTCGTGGCGTACGAGCCGGTCTGGGCGATCGGCACCGGCAAGACGGCGACTCCGGACGACGCCCAGGAGGTCTGCGGCGCGGTGCGCAAGCGCATCGCCGAGACCTACGACGAGGGCACCGCCGAGCAGGTCCGGATCCTGTACGGCGGGTCGGTCAAGGCGTCGAACGTCGCCGCGATCATGGCGCAGCCGGACGTGGACGGGGCCCTGGTCGGGGGCGCCAGCCTGGACGCGGAGGAGTTCGCGCAGATCTGCCGGTTCCCGGAGCACATCGCCCGCTGATCGCTCGCTATCCTTGACGCTGCCCGTCCACCGGTCGGTGCCGCCGTGCCCGACAGGTCCGGGCAGTGATCGCAACGAGAGGACTGACCCCCGCCATGCCGATCTGGTTCGCCTACACGATGATCGTGTTGCTGGTCATCACGAGCGTCCTGCTCACCCTGCTGATCCTCCTGCACCGCGGTAAGGGCGGCGGGTTGTCGAGCATGTTCGGCGGCGGCGTCAGCTCCAGCCTGGCCGGTTCGTCGGTGGCCGAGAAGAACCTCGACCGCTACACCGTTCTGGTGGGAATCGTCTGGTTCGCGTGCATCGTCGGGCTCGGGCTCTGGCTGCGGCTGCAGATGGCCAGCGGCACCTGAGTCGGCGCTGAGAAGCGTACAATCTGCGCGCGGTCCGTCACGGACCGCGCGCAGTTTTGTTTCTCCGCGCGTCGCCCGTCGCCCACCCCCTCCGGCGGCGGTCCCCTCCGACGACAGGGAGCGAGCAACCGTGCCCAGCAACAACGTCATCCGCGGCACCCGGGTCGGGTCCGCCCCCGAACGGTTCGACCAGCGGGTCGAGCCCGCGCCGCGCCGACCGGTCGTCTACTGGTGCCGCCACGGGCACCGGGTCGAGTTCCTGATCGCGGCCGAGGCGGAGACGCCCGCCGCCTGGGAGTGCCCCCGCTGCGGCGAGCCGGCCGGCCCCGACCCCGGCGACCCGCCGGGCCGCCAGCGCGCCGAGCCGTACAAGACCCACCTGGCGTACGTGCAGGAGCGGCGCACGCCGGAGGAGGGTGAGGCGCTGCTCGCCGAGGCCCTGGACGCGCTGCGCCGACGTCGCGGCCGCGCCTGAGCCGAGAGGTGTTAAGAAGGGGCCCCTTCTCTACCGGAGACGTTAAGAAGGGGCCCTTCCTTACACCTCAGCGGAGGCTGCGCAGGCGCGGCGGCACGTTCGCCGCGGCGGCCCGGTCGAGCAGCCAGAGGGTACGGGAGACGCCCCGCACCCCGGCGGCCGGCAGCTGCACCGGCCCGGCCCCGGCCAGCGCCATGCCCACCGCCCGGGCCTTGTCCGCGCCGGCGGCGATCAGCCACACCTCTTCGGCCGTGTTGATCGTCGGCAGGGTCAGCGTGGTCCGCACCGGCGGCGGCTTGGGGCTGCCCCGCACCGCGCTGACCGGCCGGTTGTCGTGGTGCACCGGGTGCTCCGGGAACACCGACGCCACGTGCCCGTCCTCGCCGACGCCGAGCATCAGCACGTCGAAGTGCGGCACCACCGCGTTCCCGGGCCGCGCGGCGGCGGCCAGCTCCCGCGCGTACCCGGCGGCAGCCGCCTCCGGGTCGTCACCGGCGGGGCCGTCCGAGGCCGGCATCGGGTGCACCCGGGCCGGGTCGAGCGGCACCGTGTCCAGCAGCGCCGCCCGGGCCTGCGTCTCGTTGCGCTCCGGGTCGCCGGCGGGCAGGAACCGCTCGTCACCCCACCACACGTCGACCCGGGACCAGTCGACCGCGTCCCGGGCGGGCAGCTGCCCGACCGCCCGGTACACCGCCGCGGCGATCCGCCCGCCGGTCAGCACCACCGACGCCTGGCCGCGCTCGGCCTGCGCGTCGAGCAGCTTCACCACCAGCCGGGCCGCCACCGCCTGCGCCAGCAGGTCGGGGTCGGCGTGTACGGCGACACTCGCCTCAGTCATCCGTCGTGCCCTCGTGTTCCGACCGCCCACCGGCGGTCACCTGTGCCTCCGACCGCCCGGTCCGGGCGGTCACTCGTTCGCGGTCGCGCCCGCGTGCGCGGTCACGCCGGCCTCGGCCCGCTGGGCGGTCGCCGGATCCTTCCACACGTGCACCCGCTGGGCCGGACGCTGGTCGAGCCCGGTGATCCCGGCCGCGGCGCCGAGGGCCTCCGCGTACACCTGGTCGGCGTCGAGGCGGCGCAACTCCTCGGCCAGCTCGTCACCGAGCGGCCGGCGCACCAGTGGCAGCGTGCGGTCCTCCTGCCCGGTACGCCGGAACACCGCGATGCTGTCGTCGCGGGTGAGCGTCAGCTCGTCGCCGTTGGCGCAACGCAACTGCACCTGGCGCATCCGGGGGAACTCGTCGGTGGCGGTCAGGACCGGGTCGATGCCGAGCCGGGCCTTGAGCCAGCCGCGCATCAGCGCCGCCGTCGGGTCCGACGGGGGAGCCACCACGCTCGCCTCGGTGACCCGGGCCTGGGTGGTGTCGAACGCGCCCGCCACGAGGGTGCGCCACGGGGTGATCCGGGTCCACGCCAGGTCGGTGTCGCCGGGGGCGTAGTCGTGGGCCCGCTGCCGCAGCGCGGCGATCGGGTCGGCGGCCTGCGCCGAGTCGGTGATCCGCCGGTCCGCGACCACGCCGAGGAAGTCGGTGGAGATCTCCGCCGGCGGCTCGCCGTGCCACCACGTCACCACCGGTACGTCCGGCACCAGCAGCGGCATCACCACCGACTCGGCGTGCAGCGCGAGCCGCCCGTACATCCGGGTCACCACCGCCTCGCAGGGGCCGAGCCGGCCACCCACGACGATCTCCGCGTCCAGCCGGTTGCGGTCGCGTTCCACGTCGGAGCGGACCACCACGAGCAGCCGGCACGGATGTGCCGCCGCGGCGATGGTGGCCGCCGCCTCGGCCTCGCGTACCCGCTTCTCGTCCACCACTACGATCAGCGTGAGCGCCATGCCGCTGGCCACCCCGCCCGCGCTGCGCCGTTCCGCGGCCAGCGCCTTGACCACCTCGTTGCCGGTGGTGTCCCACAGCCCGATCATGCTCTTCTCCAAGCCCGGCCCTCGCGGGCCAGCATCTCGTCGGCGGCCCGGGGCCCCCACTCACCGGCCCGGTACGGCTCCGGGGTCGTGCCCTCCCAGGCGTGCTCCAGCGGGTCGACGACCTGCCAGCTCTGCTCCACCTCGGCGGCGTCCGGGAACAGCGTCCGGTCGCCGATCAGCACGTCCAGCACCAGCCGCTCGTACGCCTCGGGGCTGGACTCGGTGAACGCCTCGCCGTACTGGAAGTCCATCGCGATGTCGCGGACCTCCATCGTGGTGCCCGGCACCTTGGAGCCGAACTTCAGCACCACGCCCTCGTCCGGCTGCACCCGGATGACGAGCTGGTTGGGGCCGAGGGACTCCATGTCGGCGGCGTTGAACGGCAGGTGCGGCGCCTTCTTGAACATGATGGCCACCTCGGTGACCCGCCGGGGCAGCCGCTTGCCGGCCCGGATGTAGAACGGCACCCCGGCCCAGCGGCGGTTCTGGATGCCCAGCTTCACCGCCACGTACGTCTCGGTGGTGGAGCCCTCCGGGACGCCCTCCTCCTCCAGGTAGCCCTTGGCGCGCTCGCCGCCCACCCAGCCGGGCAGGTACTGGCCGCGCACGGTGTCCTCGGTGACGTCCCGCGGCACGGTGATCGCCTTCAGCACCTTGAGCTTCTCGGCCCGGATCTCGT
Organism: Micromonospora sp. C28ISP2-4; assembly: GCF_030519385.1. Taxonomy (NCBI): domain Bacteria; kingdom Bacillati; phylum Actinomycetota; class Actinomycetes; order Micromonosporales; family Micromonosporaceae; genus Micromonospora; species Micromonospora sp. C28ISP2-4. The sequence continues at coordinate 399,265 of NZ_JAUMKG010000007.1, forward strand.
CGGCGTCGAAGCTCGTCGGCTCCTCCATCGCGACCAGGGCGAGCAGCTGGAGCAGGTGGTTCTGGAGAACGTCGCGGGCGGTGCCGACGGAGTCGTAGAACGCCGCGCGGGTGCCGATGCCGACGTCCTCGGCCATGGTGATCTGCACCGAGTCGACGTACTTGGAGTTCCACAGCGGCTCGAACAGGTTGTTCGCGAAGCGCAGCGCCAGGATGTTCTGGACCGTCTCCTTGCCCAGGTAGTGGTCGATCCGGAACACGTCCTGGCGGGTGAAGACGTCGTCGACCAGGTCGTTGAGCGCCTTGGCCGAGGGCAGGTCGTTGCCGAACGGCTTCTCCACCACCACGCGGCGCCAGCCGCCGGACTTGGCGTTGTCCGCCATGCCGGTGCGGGCGAGCTGCTTGAGCACCACCGGGAACGCGGCCGGGGGGATGGAGAAGTAGAAGGCGGCGTTACCAGGGATGCCGTGCGAGTCGCGCAGCTCGTCGAGTGTGGCGGCGAGCTGGTCGAACGCCGCGTCGTCGTCGAACGAGCCGCCGACGAACTTGATGTTGCCGGCGAGCCGGGCCCACACCTCCTCCCGCCACGGGGTGCGGGCGTGCTTCTTGGCCGCGTCGTGCGCCACCGACTCGAAGTCGCCGTCGCCCCAGTCCCGGCGCGCGAAGCCCAGCACCACGAAGCCGGGCGGCAGGAGCCCCCGGTTGGCCAGGTCGTAGACCGCCGGCAGCAGCTTCTTGCGGGCCAGGTCGCCCGTCACCCCGAAGATCACCAGGGCACACGGCTCGGGGATCCGGGGCAGCCGCCGGTCCTGCGGGTCGCGCAGCGGGTTCACCGGGCCACCTCCTCCTGCGTCTCGGTCCGCTGATTCCAGGTCGTTGATCGTCACGTGCGTGTCCGTCCGGCCGTGTCCAGGAGCTGGGCGACACCCGCCGCCCGCTCGGTCAGGTGCAGTCGCAGCACCGGTCGCTCCCGGCGGGCCAGGGCCCGCCGGTCGCCGGCGGCCTGGGCCGCCTGGAGCTGCGCGAAGGTGTACGGACGGCCGGGCACCGCCAGATCATCGGTGACCGCACCGGTGATCTGGAGGTGCCGGCCGTGCGGGTCGGTGTGTTGCGGCCGGTGCGGTCCCCAGCCGAAGGTGACCGGCCGTCCGGCGGCCCGCGCCAGCAGCTGGCGCAGCCCGGCGACCGCCGCGTCGGCGTGCCGGTCGAGGTACGCGGTCACCACGAGGTGCTCCCGTTCGCCCAGCCCGTCGAGCAGCCGGCGCAGCGCGCCGGTCAGGTCGGCCGGGGCGTCGCTCGGGGCGTACACCTCGATCGCGCCCTCGACCGACGACGGCGGCCCGCTCTCCGGCTCGTCGTCGACCGGCGCGGCGGCGGGCGCCGCGAACGGGTCGGTCCGCAGCGTCACCGCGGCGGTCGCGGCGGCGTAGGCCCAGGTGAGCAGGTGTGCGCCGAGCGGGCCGTTGACCGCGACGTCGGCGGCCACGCCCGGTCCGACACCGGCGCCGAGGGCGCCGCCGAGACCGACAGTCAGCACGCCCGGCCCGGTGGCGCCGGGGGAGTCGGGGGACTCCGCCACCACCGGCAGCAGCCGTCCAGCGGTGGCGTCGGCGAGCAGCGCGCCGGCCCAGCGGCCCAGGCCGTCGAGGCCGGTGCCGTCGGGGACCAGCGCGATCGTGTCCCGGCCCTCGCCGGGCGCCGCGCCCAGGGCCGCGCCGAGCGCCAGGGCCGGGTTGTCCCGGTCCCGGTCGAGCGCGCCGGTGAGCGCCTCGGCCTCGTCCAGCACCTCCGCCACCGGCGCGCCGGCCAGTGCCGCCGGGACCAGGCCGAACGCGGTGAGCGCGGCCCACGGCCCGGACGCGCCGGGCTCGGCCGGGATCACCACCGCGCCCAGCTCGTCGGCGCGCGCCGCGAGTTCCGAGCCGGGTTCGGTGACCACCACGACGTGCCGGGCGGCGTCCGGGCCCTCGTCCGCCCACGCCTGCCGGTAGGCCCGCAGGTGGGCGTCGGTGGTCCGGTCGAGGCCGCGCCGGGCGGCGAGCACCAGGAGGGTACGCGCCGGGCGGTCGCCGCCGAGCGCGGCCCGAACCGGCCCCGGATCGGCGGTGTCGAGCACCGTCACCGGCCGGCCCAGGCACTCGGCGACCACCTCGGCGGCGAGCGTGTCGCCGCGGTCGCCGGCCAGCACCACGTGGTCCAGGTCGTCCAGCTCGGCGGCCAGTTCGGCGAGCTGGGGGAGCAGGTCACGGCTGTGCCGGTGGGCGTGCAGCCAGCCCAGCCGGGCGAGGGCCGCCGGCTCGGCGGCGGGCCCCCAGAGGGCCGGGTCGGCGGCGGCGAGCCGGGCCGGGACGTCGTGGGAGACGAGCGTGGCGCGTGCGGCCGCGCCGACCGCGTCCGCGCCGCGCACAGCCAGACCGGCGGCCATGTCCGCCCGCCCGGCCAGCAGGTCACTCACGGCGCCACCTGCTCCTCGCGCTCACGGCGCCACCTCGGCTCGCTCAAGGCAACCACCTCACCCGTTCCACGGTACGGCGCGACGCGTCCCGGGGCCGGGCCCCGGGACGCGTCGGACGCCGTCGGTCACGCGTTGCCGCCGGCCTGCTGCGCCGCCTGCGCGTTGCCCTCGGCGGCCCGGTGCGGGCTGCCCGAGCCCTTGGCCGCCTCGGCGAGGGACTTCTTGACCCCCTCCAGCAGCTCCACCCAGCTCGCCTCGAACTTCTCCACGCCCTCGCGCTCCAGCGTGGCGATCACGTCGGACAGGTCCACGCCCACCGACTGGAGGTCGGCGAAGACCTGGCGGGCGTCGTCGTACGCGACTGTGACGGTGTCCGGCTTCGTCTCGCCGTGCTCGGCGTAGGCGTGGATGACCGGCTCCGGCATGGTGTTGACGGTGCCGGGCGCGATCAGCTCCTCGACGTAGATGACATCCCGGTAGTCCGGGTTCTTCGTCGACGTGGAGGCCCACAGCGGGCGCTGCGGGTGGGCGCCCGCGTCGGCCAGCTTCTGCCAGCGCGCCGAGGAGAAGACCTCGCCGTAGCGCTCGTACGCCAGCCGGGCGTTCGCCACAGCGGCCTTGCCGCGCAGCGCCTTGGCCTGGTCCGAGCCGATCTTCTCCAGCCGCTTGTCCACCTCGCTGTCGACCCGGGAGACGAAGAACGAGGCGACCGAGCCGATCTTCGACAGGTCGTGCCCGTTGGCCTGCGCCTGCTCCAGGCCGGCCAGGAAGGCGTCCATCACCTGCGAGTAGCGGTCCAGGCCGAAGATCAGCGTGACGTTGACGCTGATCCCCTCGGCAAGCGTCGCGGTGATCGCGGGCAGGCCCTCCTCGGTGGCCGGGATCTTGATGAACAGGTTCGGCCGGTCGACCAGCCACCACAGCGCCTTGGCCTCGGCGACCGTCTTCGCCGCGTCGTGCGCCGAGCGCGGGTCCACCTCGATCGAGACCCGCCCGTCGACGCCGCCGCTGGTCTCGTACGAGGGGCGCATCACGTCGCAGGCCCACCGCACGTCGTACGTGGTGAGCATGCGGACCGCCTCCTCGACGTCCACATCACGCACGGCGAGGTCACGAAGCTGCCAGTCGTACTCGTCGGCGTCGCTCAGCGCCTTCGCGAAGATCGTCGGGTTGGTGGTCACCCCGGCGACGTGGCTCTCCCGGCGCAGCTTGTCCAGCCCGCCGGAGCTCAGCCGTACCCGGGAAAGATCGTCGAGCCAGATCGCCACACCGGCGCCCTGGAGTTCACTCAGCCTGTCCGTCATGCCGTCCACGCTCCCCTCAGTTGCCGGTCGTGAAACCGGTGATGTCGCCCACCCGGGTCAGCGCCGCGTGCGCGGCGGCCACGATCCGGTCGGGGGTGAACCCGAACTGCTCGAAGAGCACGGTGTGCGGCGCGCTGGCGCCGTAGTGCTCGATGCTCACGCACTCGCCGCTGTCGCCGACGATCGCGCGCCACGACATCGCGATGCCCGCCTCCACGCTCACCCGTGCCTTTACCCCGCGAGGCAGCACCGACTCCCGGTACGCCTCGTCCTGGGCGAAGAACCACTCCTGGCAGGGCATGGAGACGACCCGGGTGGGGGTGCCGTCGGCCTCCAGCCGCTCCCGCGCGGTGAGGCAGAGCTGCACCTCGGAGCCGGTGCCGACGATGATCACCTGCGGCTTGCCGTTCGACGCCTCGGCCAGCACGTACCCGCCCTTGGCGACGCCCTCGGCGCCGCCCAGGTCGGTGCGGTCGAACGTCGGCAGCGCCTGGCGGCTGAGCGCCAGCGCGGTCGGCCGGTCGGTGTGCTCCAGCGCCTGCCGCCACGCCCAGACCGTCTCGTTGGCGTCGGCCGGGCGGACCACGTCCAGGCCGGGGATGGCCCGCAGCGCGGTCAGGTGCTCGATCGGCTGGTGCGTCGGGCCGTCCTCGCCGAGGCCGATCGAGTCGTGCGTCCAGACGTACGTCACCGGCAGCTTCATCAGCGCGGCCAGCCGCACCGCCGGGCGCATGTAGTCGCTGAAGACCAGGAAGGTGCCGCCGTAGGGGCGGGTGCCGCCGTGCAGGGCGATGCCGTTGAGGATCGAGCCCATGGCGTGCTCGCGGATGCCGAAGTGCAGCGTGCGGCCGTACTCGTCACCGGGGAAGTCCTTGGTGGCGTGCGCGGCCGGGACGAACGACGGCTCGCCCTTCATGGTGGTGTTGTTGCTCTCGGCCAGGTCGGCCGAGCCGCCCCACAGCTCGGGCAGCACCGGCGCCAGGGCCTCCAGGATCTTGCCGGAGGCGGCCCGGGTGGCGACGCCCTTGGCGTCCGCGCCGAAGGTCGGCAGCGCGTCGGTCCAGCCGGTCGGCAGCGTACGGGTGGCCATCCGGTCCCACAGCGCCTTGCGCTCCGGGTTGGCCTGTGCCCACGCGTCGAATCCGGTGGTCCACTCCGCCTGCGCCTGCGCGCCGCGTTCCAGCACCTGGCGGGCGTGCTTGAGCACCTCCTCGTCGACCTGGAAGGTGCGCTGCGGGTCGAAGCCGAGGATCTCCTTGGTGGCCTTGACCTCGTCCGCGCCGAGCGCCGATCCGTGGATCTTGCCGGTGTTCTTCTTGTTCGGCGCGGGCCAGCCGATGATCGTGCGCAGCGCGATGAACGACGGCCGGCCGGTCTCCGCCTTGGCGGCCAGCAGCGCCTGGTACAGCGCCTCCACGTCCTCGTGGTAGTCGCCCTGGTCGGCGTCGCCGCTGCGCCAGTCGACGGTCTGCACGTGCCAGCCGTACGCCTCGTAGCGGGCCGCCACGTCCTCGCTCTTGGCGATGCGGGTGTCGTCCTCGATCGAGATCTCGTTGTCGTCGTAGATCACGCAGAGGTTGCCGAGCTGCTGGTGACCGGCGAGCGCGCTGGCCTCGTGGGTGATGCCCTCCTCGATGTCACCGTCGGAGGCGATGCACCAGATGTCGTGCCGGAACGGCGAGTCGGCGCGGTCCGGCTCGGGGTCGAACAGGCCGCGCTCGCGGCGGGCGGCCATCGCCATGCCGACCGCGTTGCCGAGGCCCTGGCCGAGCGGCCCGGTGGTGGTCTCGACGCCCGGGGTGTGGCCGTGCTCCGGGTGGCCCGGCGTGAGCGAGCCCCACTGGCGCAGCGCCTTGAGGTCGTCCAGCGCGAGCGGGTAGCCGGAGAGGAAGAGCTGGATGTAGAGCGTCAGGCTGGAGTGCCCGGCGGAGAGCACGAACCGGTCGCGTCCGGCCCAGTTCGGGTCGGCCGGGTTGTGCCGCATGACCCGGTTGAAGAGCAGGTACGCCACCGGGGCGAGGCTCATCGCCGTCCCCGGGTGGCCGTTGCCGGATTTCTCCACGGCGTCCATGGCCAGCACGCGGACCGTGTCGACGGCCCTGCGGTCGAGGTCGGACCAGTTGAGAGCGGGAAGCTCGGGTCGGTTGGCAGCCACGATGGTTGTGCTCCTCGGCAGATGGGCGGAACCCTCACTGATGACCCTATCGAGCGGTGCTAAACGTCCGCCCGGGGATCTCAGCATGCTGTTCTGTACGGATCGCCGGCGTCCGGTCGTTCAACCCTCGGTGTGACGGCTCGCACCGTTGCCGGGTCCACGGGGCAGCGAAAACGACGCCGCGTAGTGTGTGGGGCGGTGTGTGGACCCGCAGCGGTCCGGGCCGAACGACCTCCCCCGCCGATGCCGGAAGGTGGCAATCCGTGAGCATGATCACCGAGCGCCCCGTCAGCAACCCTGCCGGGCAGTCGCCGGTGGGCGCGGTGGCGGAGGCGCCGGCGAGCGGCCGGCGGGACGTACGCGCCGTGGTGGCGGCGTACGTGACGCTGACCAAGCCGCGGATCGTCGAGCTTCTCCTGGTCACCACAGTGCCGGCGATGATGCTGGCCCACGGCGGGATGCCGTCGCTGTGGCTGGTCGCCGTGGTGCTGGTCGGCGGGTCGCTCGCGGCCGGCGCGGCGAGCGTCATCAACTGCTACATCGACCGCGACATCGACCAGCTCATGCGGCGGACCAAGCGTCGCCCGCTGCCCGCGCACACCGTGTCGCCGCGCAACGCGCTGGTCTTCGGCCTGGTGCTGGCGGCCGTGTCGGTGGCGCTGATGGCGGTGGCGACGAACTGGCTGGCGACGGTGCTGACGCTCGCCGCGATCGCCTACTACGACCTGGTCTACACGCTGTGGCTGAAACGGACCACGGCCGCCAACACGTTCTGGGGCGGCATCTGCGGGGCGGCGCCGGTGCTGATCGGCTGGGCCGCCGTCACCGGCACGCTGGCGCCGGCCGCGTGGGGCCTGTTCGCTGTGGTCTTCTTCTGGCAGATGCCGCACTTCTACGCGCTGGCCATCAAGTACAAGGCCGACTACGCCCGCGCCGGTGTGCCGATGCTGCCGGTGGTGGCCTCGGTCCGGCGGGTCAACGCCGAGATCATCGGCTTCTCCTGGCTGACTGTGCTCTCCTCGCTGGCGGTCTGGCCGCTCGGGATGAGCCCGATCTACGGGGTGACGGCGCTCGTGGTCGGCGGGATCTTCCTCGTCGAGGCGCACAAGCTGTGCCGGCGCGCGACGCGCGGCGAGGCGGTCAAGCCGATGCGGCTGTTCCACTGGTCCACCACGTACCTCACGATCCTCTTTGCGGCCGTCGCGCTCGACGCGCTCATCTGACCCGCCCGTCCGGCGGTTCATCAGAAATTTTTTTCGGGCTTTCCCGGGGGGGTCCAACCCGGACAGATTGTGACGATCTCGCCCGCCCGCTTCGCCCAGATATAAGCGACATGTACGGGCGAATTACCTGTGGTTCTTCTTAAACCGATGGGTAATTGGCATCACATTCAGTTCATGGTTCTCGCACATCCGGGTGGAACTCTGCTTAGGCTTCGCGTCATGGCAGATGGTTCCGATACGACGCTGACGGCTGACAAGACCGCCGAGCAGGCCCCCAACGGCCTGGTCGCGGGCATCAAGTCGTTCGCCGCCGGACACGGCGGCGCGAAGGCGGTCATCGAGTACGTCGGCAAGCGCGGCGCACGGATCGTCCTCGTGGGTTCCGACGGGGTATGGGCGGACCAGTTCGCCGACGGCACGGACGTCGCGCGGCAGGCCTGCGCGAAGGCCGGGGTCGACGTCGAGAACGCCTGGGAGCGTGAACTGATGGACCAGATGCGTCCGAGCAACGACCTGTGGCGGTCGATGGCCCGGCGCACGATGGCCCGTTGACATATACCGAATGACCAACCACCACCAGTCGACCCGGGGGAGACCCCGGGTCGCTTTCGTCACCTGTGCCGAACTGCCCGACCTCGACCCGGACGACCGGCTCGCTCTCGGCCCGCTCTCGGCCCGTGGCGTCACCACCGAGATCGCGGTCTGGGACGACCCGGCCGTCGACTGGTCCGGGTACGACCTGGCCGTGCTCCGCTCCCCGTGGGACTACGCACGGCGGCGGGACGAGTTCGTCGCCTGGGCGCGTACCGTGCCGGCCCTGGTCAACCCGGCCGACGTGGTCGCCTGGAACACCGACAAGCGCTACCTGTCCGAGCTGGCCGCCGCCGGCGTGCCCACCGTCCCGACGGAATGGGTCGAGCCGGGGCAGGCGTGGACGCCACCGGCCGGCGGCGAGCACGTGATCAAGCCGGCTATCAGCGCGGGCAGCCAGGACACCGGCCGCTACGACCTGACCGACAGGGAGCACCGTGAGCTTGCGGTGGCCCACGTACGGCGGCTCTCCGACGCCGGGCGGGTCACCATGGTCCAGCCGTACCTCGGCGCGGTGGACACCGCCGGGGAGACCGCGCTGCTGTTCCTGGCCGGCCCCGGCGGCCTGGCGTTCAGCCACGCGATCCGCAAGGGCCCGATGCTGACCGGGCCGGACCTGGGCGAGGCCGCGCTCTACAAGGAGGAGCGGATCGACGCCCGTGCCGCCACGGCGGCGCAGCGCTCAGTGGCCGAGAAGGTGCTCGCGGTGGTGCCCGGCGGCCCGGACCGGCTGCTCTACGCCCGCGTCGACCTGATCCCCGGCCCGGACGGCGAACCCGTGCTGGTCGAGCTGGAGCTGACCGAGCCGAGCCTGTTCGTCGGGTACGCCGACGGCGCGCCGGACCGGCTCGCCGACGCGGTGCTCACCCACCTGGCCCGCCGCTGAGGCCACCGGCCGGGCGACCGCGGCGGCCCGCACCGGCACCGGCGCTCAGTCGCGGTCGCTGTGGTTGCGCGCCCAGCGGCCACCGATCGGCGGCGTGTCCAGCCGCAGCGCGGCCTCGGTGCCGGCCAGGTCGTTGTCCTCGAACGCGCAGGAGACGCAACTGCCCGTCTCGGTGACCCAGATGCCGTACGCCTGGGTGTCGGCGTCCCGGTGCCAGATCCGGTTGCCGCGCACGGTGGCCGAGTCGAACGGCGCGGCGATCGTGACGCCGCCGCAGGCGGGCGGTGAGTCGGGCAGCTCGTACGACGCGCCGGGCCCCGGCGTGGCGGCGCTCCAGCCGGTGGAGCCGTCCGGGCGTACCTCGGCCAGGGAGAGCCGGTCGGCGCTGTTGTCGGACACCACCGCGTCGCGGGAGCCGACCCGGACCACCTTGCCCCGGTGCCCGCCGGCCGGCCAGTCGGCGTTGCCGTCGGTGACCTCGCGCGGGCCGTAGCGCACCGCGTCCCCGGAGCCGGAGCAGGCCGGTGCGGAGCGGCGGCCGTTGTCCCGGATCCGATTCCCGACGATCGACGTGTCCACCATCGGCCGGTCGATCCGGATGCCGTCCAGCGCGTTGTCCCGGATGTCGTTGTCCTGGATCACCACGTCGGCCGCCGCGCCCCGGTAGCCGTGGCCCAGGTCGTGCTCGTGGTAGCCGAAACCGCCGTTGCGGCTGATCCGGTTGCCCTGCACCGTGTACGGGCCGGGGGTGTTGCCCATGCTGATCCCGTCGCCGACGTTGGCGTCGATCACGCAGCCGGTGACCAGGCCGCCGCGTCCGGCCACGCCGGCGGTGCCGTTCCCGGACACGTCGAAGCCGGCCTCCAGGTTGTTGGTCATGGTGCAGCCGGAGACGATCAGCCCGTCCGCGCCCCAGTCGGAGATGCCGAACCGGTTGGCCTGGCTGTGGCAGCCGATGATCCGGAAGCCGCGCGGCGGGGTCCAGTAGTCCTTCTGCAACTCCAGGAAGATGCCGTTGGTGCCGTTGCCGATGGTGGTGCAGTTGGTGATGGTGAGGCGCTCCACGTCGCCCCAGCCGCCGATGCCGATGCCGATCCCGGCGCCGCCCATCTGGTCCTCGTTGTCCAGCCGGCCGCACCCCACCGCGACCACCCCGTCGATCAGGCTGTCCTGGAGGAAGTCGCAGCCCAGGCCGGTGGCCCCGGTGTGGTGGATGTAGAGGTTGCGGAACACGCCGCGCACCACGTACTGCAGGCCCAGCCCCTTGGCGAGGTAGTCGTAGGCGGTCTGGGCGACGCCGGAGCCGTCGATCTCGAAGTCCGCGAACGTGCAGTCGGTGATGTGCCGGTCCCGGTCCGCGCCGTGCTGCACGGTGGTCCAGAAGGCGAGCGGGACCGGGGCGCTGCGGTTGCCCTCGTTGCTGAGCAGGAAGCGGGTGGCCGCCGGGCCGGCGCCGAGCAGTGAGACGCCGCTGCGCCAGACCGTGCCGGCGTCGCGGATCGAGTACAGGCCGGGCGGGCAGTAGATCACCCGGGCCCGGCCGTCGGCGTCGTACCCGGCCCCGAGGCGGTCCACCAGCGCCGCCAGGGCGGGCTGGTCGTTCGTGACCCCGTCGCCGGTGAGGCCGTACTCGCGGGCGTCGCACCACAGCGGCGCGCCGGCGACCGGGGTCAGCCGTTGCGGGGTGGTGGTGGAGAGGCTCTTGCGCGACACGGGGAGCTCCCCTCGGCGGACGGCAGGTGGCCCGTGCCGCATTCCCGCTCCCGCCGCGCGGTAACGCCCCGCTCAGGCGGCGGCGCCCACCCGTTGCGCGGTGGGCGCGGCCGGTGCCGCCGGGGCGGCCGGCAGCCGCTCCCGGGTCGCCCAGAGCACGCCCAGCGTGGCCAGCAGCACCAGGCACGAGCCGAGCATGTGCGCGCCGACCAGCACGACGGGCAGGTGGGTGAAGTACTGGACGAAGCCGATCACGCCCTGGCCCAGCTCGACCGCGATCAGCACCGCGGCGGCCCGCGCCGCCCGCGCCGCGCCGACCGCCCGGAACGCGAAGTACAGCGCCACCGACAGGCCGATGAGCAGGAAGACGCCGTCGGCGTGCACCTGCGAGATCGCCGCCGGGTCCAGGCCGTTGCGGGCCGCGCCCTGGTCGCCGGCGTGCGGTCCGCTGCCGGTCACCCACGTGCCGACCACCAGCACCGAGGCGCTGACCGCCGTGGTGATCCAGGCGAGGGTACGCAGCGGCCCCGGCACGGTCGGCGTCACCGGCCCGTCCGGCTCCTTGACGCGCCGCCAGAGTGCGTACGCGGCGGCGATCACCACCATCGAGGCGAGGAAGTGCAGCCCCACCACCCACGGGTTGAGGTCGGTGAGCACCGTGATGCCACCGAGGACCGCCTGGGCGGGGATGCCGAACAGCACGCCCACGGCCAGCGGCAGCGTCCCGCGGCGGCGGGGACGGTGGGCCAGCACGGCCAGCACCACGGCGAGCGCGATGATGCCCACCGCGAAGGTGAGCAGCCGGTTGCCGAACTCGATCACCCCGTGCACGCCCATCTCGGCGGTTGTGGTGTACGAGTCGTCGGTGCACCGCGGCCAGGTGGGGCAGCCGAGGCCGGAGGCGGTGAGCCGGACGGCCCCGCCGGTGACCACGATCGCGACGTTCGCGATGATCGAGGCGAGCGCGAGGCGGCGCAGCAGCGTGGCGGAGACCGGAAACCGGACGGATCGCTTCACGAAGCGAATCCTACGCACCGTAGTTGATCCCGATCGGGTGACTCCGGCACCCCGGTGGTCGGAATCACCGGACCCCGGGTTTGCAGGCCCTCGGCGAATTACGTAACGTTGCCGTTGTGAAAAACGCGGCGGCGCTCTCCCGGACGCCGGTGACCGGTCCGGTCGCCGGTGGTTCGCGCGCACGTCGCAGCGTACGGGAGGCCGCTCCGGCCGACCTGTCGACCCGCGACCGGGTCACCCAGCTGCTGCTGGAGCGCGGTCCCACCACCGCCGCGCAGCTCGGCTCGGCGCTCGGCCTGAGCCCGGCGGCGATCCGCCGCCACCTCGACGCGATGCTCGCCGACGGTGACGTGGTCGCCCGCGACCAGACCGTACGCGGCAGCCGCGGGCGCGGCCGGCCGGCGAAGGTCTTCGCGCTCACCGAGGCGGGCCGCGGTCGCTGCGGCACCCACCACTACGACAACATGGCCACCGCCGCGCTGCGGTGGATCGCCCGCACCGGCGGCACCGAGGCGGTCGCGGCGTTCGCGGCCGAGCAGGTCTCCGCGCTGGAGACCCGCTGCCGGGCGGCCATGGAGGACGCCGGTGACGCCCCGCTCGCGCGGGCGGAGGCACTCGCCGGCGCGCTCACCGCCGAGGGTTACGCTGCCAACGCGTCCACGATCGCCTCCGGCGGCCAGCTCTGCCAGCACCACTGCCCGGTGGCGCACGTGGCCGCCGAGTTCCCTCAGCTGTGCGAGGCCGAGACCGAAGTGATCTCCCGTCTGGTCGGCACTCACGTACAGCGCCTGGCCACCATCGCGCACGGCGACGGCGTGTGCACCACGCACATTCCCGCCCAGTCCGGTTCCACCGTCACCACTGTGAGGACAGATAGATGACCGAGCAGATCGTCCAGCCCCTGACCCAGGAGGAGCAGCTCGCGGCCCTCGGTCGTTACGAGTACGGCTGGGCCGACCCCGACGTCGCCGGGGCGTCCGCCCAGCGCGGCCTCAGCGAGGCGGTGGTGCGCGACATCTCGGCCAAGAAGAACGAGCCGGCCTGGATGCTCGACCTGCGGCTCAAGGGCCTGCGCCTGTTCGGCCGCAAGCCGATGCCGAACTGGGGCGCCGACCTCACCGGGATCGACTTCGACAACATCAAGTACTTCGTCCGGTCCACCGAGAAGCAGGCCACCTCCTGGGAGGACCTGCCCGAGGACATCAAGAACACCTACGACAAGCTCGGCATCCCGGAGGCGGAGAAGCAGCGCCTGGTCGCCGGTGTCGCGGCGCAGTACGAGTCCGAGGTCGTCTACCACCAGATCCGTGAGGACCTGGAGGAGCAGGGCGTCGTCTTCCTGGACACCGACACCGCGCTCAAGGAGCACGAGGACCTGTTCAAGGAGTACTTCGGCACCGTCATTCCGGTCGGTGACAACAAGTTCGCCGCGCTGAACACCTCCGTCTGGTCCGGTGGCTCGTTCATCTACGTGCCGAAGGGCGTGCACGTGGACATCCCGCTGCAGGCCTACTTCCGGATCAACACGGAGAACATGGGCCAGTTCGAGCGGACGCTGATCATCGTCGACGAGGGCGCGTACGTGCACTACGTCGAGGGCTGCACCGCGCCCATCTACTCCTCCGACTCGCTGCACAGCGCCGTCGTGGAGATCATCGTCAAGAAGAACGCCCGGTGCCGCTACACGACCATCCAGAACTGGTCGAACAACGTCTACAACCTGGTCACCAAGCGCGCCGTGTGCCACGAGGGCGCGACCATGGAGTGGGTCGACGGCAACATCGGCTCCAAGGTCACCATGAAGTACCCGGCGGTCTACATGACCGGCGAGCACGCCAAGGGCGAGGTGCTCTCGGTGGCCATGGCCGGCGAGGGCCAGCACCAGGACGCCGGCGCCAAGATGGTGCACGCCGCGCCGCACACCTCCTCGACCATCGTGTCGAAGTCGATCGCCCGGGGCGGCGGCCGCACCTCGTACCGGGGTCTGGTGCAGGTTCTGGAGGGCTCGACCAGCAGCAAGAGCACCGTCAAGTGCGACGCGCTCCTGGTCGACACCATCTCCCGCTCCGACACCTACCCGTACGTCGACATCCGCGAGGACGACGTGTCGATGGGGCACGAGGCGACCGTCTCCAAGGTCAGCGAGGACCAGCTCTTCTACCTGATGAGCCGGGGCCTGAGCGAGGACGAGGCGATGGCGATGATCGTGCGCGGCTTCATCGAGCCGATCGCCAAGGAGCTCCCGATGGAGTACGCGCTGGAGCTCAACCGCCTGATCGAGCTGCAGATGGAAGGCGCCGTCGGCTGACGCCGGCCGCCCTCCGCCTCACCTGACACCTCGTCGCAGAACACCAAGGAAGAGATGACTACCCAGGCTTCCGCGCCGCCCACGACCAAGTCGCAGGCGCTCCGCTCGTACGACGTCGCCGACTTCCCGGCCCTGACGGGCCTGGAGGAGGAGTGGCGCTTCACCCCGCTCAAGCGCCTGCGCGGCCTGACCGGGTCGGCGCAGGGCGCTACCGGCACGGTCCGGCACGAGTACGGTGACCTGCCCGAGGGCGTCACCGTCGATCGGATCGGCCGCGACGACCCCCGGGTGGGCAGCGTGCTCACCCCGTTCGACCGGGTCAGCGCGCTCGCGTACGGCGGGGCCGACGGCGCGCTGCTGGTGCGCGTCGACCGCGACGCGGTGGTGGAGCAGCCGGTACGCCTGCGGGTGGTCGGCGAGAACGCCGAGGCGCTCGCCTTCGGTCACACGTTCGTCGAGGTGGACCGGTTCGCCGAGGCCACCGTGGTGATCGAGCACGTCGGCTCGGCCACGCTGGGCGACAACGTCGAGGTGACTGTGGGCGACGGGGCGAAGCTGACCCTGGTCACCGTCGCCGACTGGGCCGACGACGCGGTGCAGGCGCAGCACCTCAAGGTGCGGCTGGGCCGCGACGCCCGGATCGTGCACGTGCAGGTCAGCCTCGGCGGCGACCTGGTCCGGCAGTACACGTCGGTGGAGTACACCCAGCGCGGCGGCGAGGCCGAGCTGTACGGCGTCTACTTCGCCGACTCGGGCCAGCACCTGGAGCACCGGCAGCTGGTCGACCACACCGTGCCGGACTGCCGCAGCAACGTCGGCTACCGGGGCGCGCTGCAGGGCGACGACGCGCACACGGTCTGGGTCGGCGACGTGCTGATCCGCGCCGAGGCCACCGGCACCGACACGTACGAGATCAACCGGAACCTGCTGCTCACCGACGGCGCGCGGGCCGACTCCGTACCCAACCTGGAGATCGAGACCGGCGAGATCGCCGGCGCCGGGCACGCCAGCGCGACCGGCCGGTTCGACGACGAGCAGCTGTTCTACCTGATGGCCCGGGGCATCCCGGAGGCCGAGGCGCGGCGCCTGGTGGTACGCGGCTTCTTCGCCGAGCTGATCAACAAGATCCCGGTCGAGGACCTGCGCGAGCGCCTGGGCGACGCCATCGAGGCCCGGCTGGCGAAGGCCGGCGCCTGATGCTCAAGATCTGCTCCACCGAGGACGTGCCGAAGGGCACCGCGATCAGCGCCGACGTCGACGGCGTGCAGGTCGCGATCGTGCACGGCGAGGACGACGTGTTCTACGCCGTGCACGACGAGTGCTCGCACGCCGCCGTGGCGCTGTCCGAGGGCGAGGTCGAGGGCTGCACGCTGGAATGCTGGCTGCACGGATCCCGTTTCGACCTGCGTACCGGTGAGCCCACCGGGCTGCCCGCGACCGAACCCGTACCCGTCTATGCCGTCGAGGTCCGCGACGGTGACATCTACCTTTCCGTGGACGGCGACGGCCGTCCGCTGCCGAGCAATGGAGTGACCCGCTGATGAGCACCCTGGAGATCCGCGACCTGAAGGTGTCGGTCAAGCTGCCCGAGGGTGAGCTCAAGCCGATCCTGCACGGGGTCGACCTGACCGTGCGCTCCGGCGAGACGCACGCCATCATGGGCCCGAACGGCTCCGGCAAGTCCACGCTGGCGTACTCGATCGCCGGTCACCCGAAGTACGAGATCACCGGCGGCGAGGTGACCCTCGACGGCGAGGACGTGCTGTCCATGTCCGTCGACGAGCGCGCCCGCGCCGGCCTCTTCCTGGCCATGCAGTACCCGGTCGAGGTCCCCGGCGTGTCGGTGGCCAACTTCCTGCGTACCGCCAAGACCGCCATCGACGGCGAGGCGCCGAAGCTGCGCACCTGGGCCGGTGAGCTGCGCGGCGCCATGGAGAAGCTCCAGATGGACCCGGCGTTCGCCCAGCGCAACGTCAACGAGGGTTTCTCCGGCGGTGAGAAGAAGCGGCACGAGATCGTGCAGCTGGAGCTGCTCAAGCCGAAGATGGCCATCCTCGACGAGACCGACTCCGGCCTGGACGTGGACGCGCTGCGCGTGGTCAGCGAGGGCGTGAACCGGGTGCGCGACACCGGCGACACCGGCCTGCTGCTGATCACCCACTACACCCGCATCCTGCGCTACATCAAGCCCGACTACGTGCACGTCTTCGTGGCCGGCCGGATCGTCGAGCAGGGCGGCCGGGAGCTGGCCGACAAGCTCGAGGAAGAGGGCTACGAGCGGTACGTCGCCGGGGCCGGCGCGGCGCGGGCCTGAGACTCGACATGACCTCGATGGCCATCCCGGCGGGCATGCCGCAGTACGACGACGTGCCGCGCTTCGACGTGGCGAAGGTGCGGGCCGACTTCCCGATCCTCGACCGGGAGGTCAACGGTCACCCGCTCGTCTACCTGGACAGCGCGAACACCTCGCACAAGCCGCGGCAGGTCCTCGACGTGCTCGCCGAGCACTACGCGATGCACAACGCCAACGTGTCGCGCTCGGTGCACACGCTGGGCACCGAGGCGACCGAGGCGTACGAGGGCGCGCGGGCGAAGATCGCCGCGTTCATCAACGCGCCGAGCGTGGACGAGGTGGTGTTCACCAAGAACTCCACCGAGGCGATCAACCTCGTGGCGTACGCGTTCTCCAACGCCTCGCTGCGCGCGGACGGCGACCCGCGGTTCCGGCTGGGCCCGGGCGACGAGATCGTGATCTCCGAGATGGAGCACCACTCGAACATCGTCCCGTGGCAGCTGCTGGCGGAGCGCACCGGCGCGACGCTGCGCTGGTTCCCGGTCACCGACCAGGGCCGGCTCGACGAGTCCGGCCTGGACGACCTGGTCACCGAGCGGACGAAGATCGTCTCGCTGGTGCACATGTCGAACATCCTCGGCACCGTCAACGCCACCTCGCGGATCACCGCGCGGGTGCGTGAGGTCGGCGCGTTGCTGCTGCTCGACTGCTCGCAGTCGGTGCCGCACCTGCCGATGGACGTGGTCGACTACGACGCCGACTTCATCGTCTTCACCGGGCACAAGATGTGCGGCCCGACCGGCATCGGCGTGCTCTGGGGCCGGGGCGAGCTGCTCGCCGCGATGCCCCCGGTGATGGGCGGCGGCTCGATGATCGAGACGGTGACGATGGCGGGCTCGACGTTCGCCGCGCCGCCGGCCCGGTTCGAGGCGGGCACCCCGCCGATCGCCGAGGCGGTGGCGCTCGGCGCGGCCGTGGACTACCTCACCGCGATCGGCATGCCGGCCATCCAGTGGCACGAGAAGGAGCTGACGGCGTACGCGCTGGACGCCCTCGCCACGGTCCCGGACCTGCGCATCTTCGGGCCGAGCGTGCCGGTGGGCCGGGGCGGGACGATCTCGTTCGCCCTCGGTGACGTGCACCCGCACGACGTCGGGCAGGTGCTCGACTCGCTCGGCGTGCAGGTGCGGGTGGGACACCACTGCGCCAAGCCGGTGTGCACCCGATTCGGGGTGCCGGCCATGACGCGGGCGTCGTTCTACCTCTACACCACCACCGCGGAGATCGACGCCCTGGTGGCGGGTCTGGAGCGGGCACGGAAGGTGTTCCAGTGATGCAGCTCGAATCCCTCTACCAGGAGATCATCCTGGACCACTACAAGCACCCGCACGGCCGTGGCCTGCGGGACGCGACGGACCCGGCCGCCCGGGTCGGCGAGGCGCACCACGTCAACCCGACCTGCGGCGACGAGATCACCGTACGGGTGGCGACGGACGGCAGCGTGTTCACCGACATCTCGTACGACGGGATGGGCTGCTCGATCAGCCAGGCGTCGGCGAGCATCCTGCACGAGCTGCTGCGCGGCAAGGCCGCGAGCGACGCCGCTGCGGTGCACGAGGCGTTCGTGCAGTTGATGTCCGGGCGGGGTCAGGTCACGCCGGACGAGGACGTGCTCGGAGACGGGGTGGCGTTCGCGGGTGTCGCGCGCTACCCGGCCCGGGTCAAGTGCGCGCTGTTGTCGTGGATGGCGTTCAAGGACGCCGCGGCACGCGCCGGGGTGGGCGTGAGCCCGGAGGTGAAGGCATGAGCGACGAGAACATGACCCCCGAGGCCGGCGCGGTGGCGACGGACGGCACCGCCGTCAACGGAGTTGTCGCCGACGGTGCGGCCGCGGGTGCGGCGCCGGCGGGCGGCAAGGCCGCGATCGGTGACATCGAGGAGGCGATGAAGGACGTCGTCGACCCTGAGCTGGGCATCAACGTGGTCGACCTGGGCCTGGTGTACGGCGTGCACGTCGACGACGAGAACGTCGCGACCCTGGACATGACGCTGACCTCGGCGGCCTGCCCGCTGACCGACGTGATCGAGGACCAGGCGCGGCAGGCGCTGACCACCGGTCCCGGCGGCGGCCTGGTCAACGACATCCGGATCAACTGGGTCTGGCTGCCGCCGTGGGGCCCCGACAAGATCACCGACGAGGGGCGTGACCAGCTTCGCTCGCTCGGCTTCAACGTCTGACCGTTCCCCGGTCACCGCTGCGGGCGCGGCACCCCAACCAGAGGGTGCCGCGCCCGCAGCGCTTTCCCACCCCCGCCGCACCGCACTCGTCAGCCAGGCCCGCCGCCCACCTCCAGGACCGCGTCCCCCGAAGATCTTGGTACGAAGTGGCCCTCACAGGGGCCGTTCCGTACCAAGATCTCTCTCTCCCCCCTCCCCCCGAGCCGAGCCGGCGCTGCACCGCTCTACCAGCCCGCCCCCCCGGCGATCTTGCATATTCTGCCCGGGCGAAACGGATATTTCTGTCGTATCCGGGGCCGCAGATCGGTGAGGAGGGGGGAGGGGAGAGGGCGAGGGACGGGGCGGGGTGGGAAATGGGGTGGCGGGGTGGGGGAGGGCTGACGCAGGATTTGGCGGTGATCGAGGCGTGCCCGAAGCAGCTTTCTGTCCGTGCGGCCGTGGCCGCACGCCGACAGCGCGCCCTGCCGCCGGCCGCCTCGTCCCACCACCCGTCGTCGTGACGGGGGCGTTCCTCGCCGGCCTGGTCGCCGGCTACGGCGTCGCCATCCCGGTCGGCGCTATCGCGATCCTCATCCTGGGGCTCAGCGCGCGAACCTCGTTCCGGGTCGGCTCGGCGGCGGCGCTGGGCGTGGCGGCCGCCGACGGTCTCTACGCGGCGGTGGCGGCGCTCGGCGGCGCCGCGGTGGCGACCGGCCTCGCACCGTTCGCGGGTCCGCTGCGGGTGCTCGCCGCAGGGGTGCTGCTGGCCCTCGCCGCACTCACCGCCTGGCGGGCGCTGCGCCCGCCGGCCACGACGCCGGATGCGAGCGCCCTGCGCCCCTCGGCCACGACGCCGGAGCCGAGCGCGCGGGGTGGTGGGCTGGACACGCCGGTGCGCGCTTTCGGCGCGGTTCTCGCGCTGACCCTGCTGAACCCGGCCACTGTGGTCTACTTCGTGGCGCTCGTCCTCGGCCGGGGTGACGTGCTCGGCTCCGGCCCGGTCGGCGCGGCCGCCTTCACCGCCGGGGTGTTCCTCGCCTCGGCGAGCTGGCAGTTGCTGATCGCCGGGGGCGGCTCGCTGATCGGCCGGGCCCTCACCGGTCCCCGCGGGCGGCGGATCACAGCGCTGCTGTCCAGCGTCATCGTCGCTGCCCTCGCGGTCGCCACAGTGCTCGGTGTCTGACCGAAGGGGACAGCAGCGATGTACCGGCTGGATTTCGGGCCGGTTCATGATCTGTTACCAGCGGATCGGCCGAAACGGCGGTTGCGGGTGACGGAAGGAGCCGTTCCGGGTCCTTCGTCCGACCACAGGTGTCCTCGGCCGTCGGGCCGACCGGCTCGGCCCGGCGAAGCGCGGATCCCGCGAGCCGGGACGCCCGGATCACCGTCCAGACAGAACCACATCATCTTTGCGGGTGATGTTCGCGGTCGCGAGTGGTCCTAGGGTCACGGAACAATCCGTGAACCGTTCACGTACGTCCGGTCACCTCCGCCGGTCGTGCGTCGGTCCACACCCGACCGCACAGGGAGAAGACTTGAGGACCACCCTGGGGCGTCCGCCGCGCGACCGGCAACCCGCCGGCCTGCCTCGGCGCGGACGGACCGCTGCCCTCCTCGTCGCCGCGCTGGCCGCGGCGACGCTTCCCGTTCTCGCGGCGCCCGCGCCCGTCTCCGCCGCACCCGCTGTCCACGGACCGTGGCAGAAGGTGGACGGCAAGCCGGCCGCCTCCAAGGCGGGCCGCAAGGCCGCGATCAAGGCCAAGCGGCTGGCCGCGTACAAGCTGGACCGCGGCAGCATGAAGGGCCTGCTGGACAAGGCGCCGGCCGAGCAGCGCGTGGCGGTGGCCCGCGTGCCGAAGCAGGTGGTGTCACTGCCCGCTCCGGACGGCACGTTCCAGCGCTTCGAGCTGGTCGACTCGCCGGTCATGGAGGCCGGCCTGGCCGCCGAGCACCCGGAGATCACCACGTACGCCGGCAAGGGCCTGGACGACCCGACCGCGACCATCCGCGCGGACCTCACCCCGCTCGGGTTCCACGCCTCGATCCGTTCGGCGGAGGGCAACTGGTACATCGACCCGTACTACCAGCGCGACCAGAGCCTGTACGCGAGTTACTTCGCCCGCGACCTGGAGCACCCCGAGGGCGAGTTCGTCGAGCGTGAGGACGTCACGCAGGAGGCGCACGCGCTGGCCGAGGAGATCGCCGAGGCGGAGGTCCCGGCCGGGCCGCTGGTGAAGCTGCGCACCTACCGCGTGGCGCTGGTGACCGACCCGTCGTACGCCACCTACTTCGGCGCGGAGAACGTCACCGCCGCGAAGGTGACGCTGATGAACCGGGTCACGCAGATCTACGAGGACGAGACCGCGACCCGGCTCGTCCTGATCAACGACACGGACAAGACGAACCTGAACACGCCGGCCCTGGCCACCGAGCCGAACGGCCCGTGCGGCGCGGCGGCCTGCTTCACGCCGGCGCAGCTCACCTCCTGCGGCAGCGGCACGCTCAGCCGTAACCGGATCGTGCTCGGCCAGCTCGTCGGCGCGAGCAACTACGACGTGGGCCACGTCGGCCTGGGCGTCAACGGCGGCGGTGTGGCGAGCCTCGGCGTGATCGGCGGCAACGGCAAGGCGCAGGGCTGCACCGGCCTGCCGACGCCGGTCGGCGACTTCTACGCGGTCGACTACGTCTCGCACGAGATGGGTCACCAGTTCGCCGGCAACCACACCTTCAACGGCACGCAGTACAACTGCTCGGGCGGCAACCGCAGCGCGGCCAACTCGTACGAGCCGGGCAGCGGTTCGTCGATCATGGCGTACGCGGGCATCTGCCAGCAGGACAACCTCCAGCCGCACAGCGACCCGTACTGGTCGCACCGCAGCTACACCGAGATCACCAACTACGTCACCTCGAACCGCCCGGCGATCAACGAGGTGCAGACCGTCTCGCTGTACGGGTTCGACGCCGACGGTGACTCGTTCACCATCAGCTACGCGGGCGCCGACTCGGCGCCGATCGTGCGGGGCGTCAACTACACCACCGCCGGCATCAAGGCCGCCGTCGAGGGCATCGCCGGCTGGCCAGCCGGCGCGACGGTCACGGTGGCCGCGTTCGGTGGCAGCGGCACGCTCAACGACAACGGCTTCCAGGTGACCTTCGGCGGCACGCTGGCGACCACGAACGTGGCGTCGCTGGAGCTGACGAACGCCGCCGGCGCCTCCGGCTTCGTCGGCGAGACGGCCAAGGGCGGCGCCATCGACAACGGCGGCTGGGTGGTCGAGGAGACCACCAACCACGCCCCGGTGGTCACCGTGCCGGAGACCGTCACCATCCCGGTGCGTACGCCGTTCGCGCTGACCGGCAGCGCCACCGACGCCGACGGCGACACGGTCACCTACCTGTGGGAGCAGAACGACAGGGGCGCCACGACCGGCACCGCGCTGACGAACAACACGAAGGTCAACGGCCCGCTGTTCCGGGTGTTCGGCGAGGCGGCGATCGTGTCGCCGACCGACACGCTGAAGTACCACTCGCCGGGCCTGAACTCGGTCACCACCGACTCGACCCGCGTCTTCCCGGACATGTCGCAGATCCTGGCCGGCAACACCAACGCCGCCACCGGCACCTGCCCGGCCGCCCCGGCGCCGCCTGCGACCGGTGGCGCCTCGAACGTGCCGGCCGAGCTGGTCGACTGCTACTCGGAGTTCCTGCCCACCCGCGACTGGGTCGGCATCGCCGGTGACCGGACCCTGCACTTCAAGCTCACCGCCCGCGACGGGCGGCTGGGTGGCGGTGGCATCGGCAGTGCCGACGTCGCCGTGGTGCTGGCGCCGGACGCGGGTCCGTTCCTGGTGACCTCGCAGGGCACCGCGGCCGTCCTGGACGGCGGCTCGACCCAGACCGTGACGTGGGACGTCGCCGGCACCGACGTGGCGCCGGTGAACGCCGCGCAGGTGAAGATCTCGCTGTCCGCCGACGGTGGGCGGACCTTCCCGTACGTGCTGGCCGAGCGGGCCGCAAACACCGGCTCGGCGACGGTGACGCTGCCGAACGTGGCGACCGGGAAGGCCCGGATCAAGATCGAGGCGGTCGGCAACGTCTTCTTCGACGTCAACGACGCCGACTTCACCATCCGGTCCGCCTCGGTCGTCACCAGCACCGCCCCGGACGGCGGCGTACACGTGCAGTACAGCGACGCGCTCTCGCCGGCCGTCACGGTCACCGCCACCGACGGCGACACCACGGGCGCGGACCTGAGCGCTGCCGCCACCGGGTTGCCCGCCGGCCTGTCCCTGGCGGTCACGAGCACCTCGGCGGCCGACGCCCGGCCCGGCTCGCGGACCTGGACGGTCGCCGGCACCACCACGGCGGCCCCGGGCGACTACCCGGTCACCGTGGCCGTGTCCGACGGCTCCGGACTGACCGGCAGCACCTCGTTCACCGTCACGGTCGCCGCCGAGGACGCGGCCGTCAGCTGGGCCGGTGACACGCTCGTCAACACCGCGACCAGCGGCGCGTCCGGCCAGGTGCTGCTGCGGGCCGTGGTCCGGGACAGCTCGGTGCTGCCCGGGGCGACGGACACCACAGCCGGTGACATCCGTACCGCCACCGTCACCTTCGTCACTGACGGCGTGCCGCTCTGCACCGGCGTGCTCGACCTGCTCGGCACGGCCACCACCACCGCGTCCGCGGCGTGCACGGCCACCCTGCCGAAGGGCACGCACACCGTCACCGCGACTGTGGGCGGCAACTACACGGGCAGCACCACCGCCCAGGTGACAGTCGCCGTCTCCGACGGCGGGTTCCTCACCGGCGGCGGCGAGTTCACCGCCACCCGCCCGGCGGGGACCTACCCGGCCGACGTCAACTCCACAGTCGAGGTGGAGCTGAACGCGAAGCCGGGCAAGGCGAACAAGGCCGCCACGGGCAAGGCCGAGGTCGAGTTCCGCTCCGGCGGGAAGTCGTACACGATCAAGGCCGGCACCGTCGACGCGCTCGGCGTCACCTCGGCGGGCAGGACCGCCCAGGTGCGCTACCAGGCCGCCCTGTACGACAGCACTGGCAAGCAGGTGGCCTCCGGCCTGACGCTGGCCGTGACGGTGACCGACCGGGGCGCCCCCGGTAGGAACGACACCGTCGGGGTCACGCTGTGGCGGGGCGGCTCGCTGCTCTTCTCGTCCGACTGGACGGGCGGCGCGACCGCCGAGGTCAAGCTGAAGGGCGGCAACCTCACCGTCCACTGATCCACACGCTGTTTGACGCGGGAGGGCACCGGCCACGGTGTCCTCCCGCGCAGTTTTCTGGTCGTGCCAGCCGCGATTCGGAATAGCCGGCGACGTTTATTGGCGAACAGTTCAGGCGGGGCAGGCGCCCTCGTGCCAATTCAGTTTCGTTACGGCCATCGGCACGTAGAAGATGTTTCCGCCCCGGGGCACGCAGGTGGTGCGGGTGGTCGTGGACCCGTCGGGCCAGGTGTAGACGAATTCCATGTCGACGTTTCGGGACGTGTAGTTGTAGTAGGTGAGCGCCGGCACGCTGCCGGACCATTCACTGCTGGTCACCAGGGATGGGGTCTCGACGGGAGCGGGTGCCGGGAAGGCCCAGTTGGGCCAGACGCAGAACGTACCGGGCTGGCAGTTCCCGGGTGGCCACGCCTCGTCGGAGCTTGCCTGAGCTGCCGCCGAGGCGGGGGCAGCGGTGGCCAGCAAACCGGCGACGGTTGCGGTCAGGGCCATGGATTTCAGCAGCACGAGGCACCTCTCGGAATAGTTGTTGATTGACAAGCGACGTTATCAACGGTCATTTGACCAGTCAAGTACTTGCATTCTGCCGGATTGGACGCTAATTGATGTTGCGGAGCGTCGCGGATTCCGGCCCGCGATGGCGGCGGCTGGCGCCGCCCGAGGGCCGACCGGCCCGGCCGTGTCGCTGGGTAGGGTCGGTGGCATGAGCAGCCGACCCGCCGCCGGCGGCGGCCGGTGGGTCGAGGTCGACCCCGGCCGCGTCGCGCGCTGGGTCGAGGGATTCGGCGGCCGGCACGGCCCGCCGACGACGACCGCGCAGGAGTACGGGCTGCTGCTCACCGCCCCGGACGGCGCCACCGCCGAGCTGCACACCCCGCCCGGCGCGAGCGCGTCGGCGGACGTACCCGGATTCGTCGCCGCCGCCGGCGCGGCCCGCCGGCTCGGTCTGCTCCTGGCCCGCAAGGGCGCCGTCGCGGTCGGTGTCGCCGACGGCACCGACCTGGTGGTCTCCAAGGTGGACACCCGGTACGTGCAGGGGCGCACCGCGGCGGGCGGCTGGTCCCAGCAGCGGTTCGCCCGGCGGCGCGACAATCAGGCTAAGGCCGCGCTGGGCGACGCGGCCGAGCTGGCCGTACGCCTGCTGTTGCCGGAGGCGGGCACGCTGGCGGCGCTGGTGTGCGGCGGCGACCGGCGCGCGGTGGACACGGTGCTGGCCGACCGGCGGCTGGCCCCGCTCGTGGTGTTGCGCGCGCCGCGCCTGCTCGACGTGCCGGAGCCCCGGCACGCGGTGCTGGTGGCCGCCGTCGCCGCCGCCCGCGCGGTCCACATCCTGGTCCGCTGAACAGGAAAGATCACCTCAAGACGCCGCAATCCCGCTCCTCGATGATGCATCGAATCGACTCGATGCATAAGGTCGGTGTCACGAAGCGGCGGGTCTCCGGGCGACCCGCAGGGCCCGCTTCGCCTCCGCCATCACGCGCCGACATCGTTGGGAGAGAACAACTTCATGAGCGGATATCAGGACGGCCGGCTGCGGGCCCGGTGGCGCCGTGCGACGAGACTCCTCGTCGCGGCGGCGGCGATGAGCGCCGGAAGCCTCGTGCTCACCGCCACGCTGAGCGCGGGTACGGCGAACGCCGGCCCGGTGCAGCGCGCCGCGCTCGCCGCGCCCACAGTCACCAGCGTCACCGCGGGCGGCGCGCACACGTGCGCGATCAGCACGGACGGGGGACTGTGGTGCTGGGGCTCGAACTACGGCGGCCAGCTCGGCGACGGGACCACCACCAACCGCAGCGCCCCGACGCGGGTCGGCACCGCCACCTGGACGAACGTCGACGCCGGCTCCGGGCACACCTGCGCGGTCCGCGCGGACGGGACGCTGTGGTGCTGGGGCTCGAACTTCCGGGGCCAGCTCGGCGACGGGAGCACCACCAGCCGCAGCGCTCCGGTGCAGGTCGGCACCGCGACCACCTGGGCACGGGTCGACGCCGGCCCCCAGCACACCTGCGGGATCCGCACCGACGGCACGCTCTGGTGCTGGGGCTTCAACCGGACCACCCAGCTGGGCGTCGGCGCCTCGCCGTACGTCGCGAACACGCCGTTGCAGGTCGGCACGGCGACCGACTGGGTGAGCGTCTCGACCGGATTCGGGCACACCTGCGGTATCCGGACCGGCGGCACGCTCTGGTGCTGGGGGTCCAGCTCGGACGGCCAGCTCGGACTGGGCAACCTGGCCCCTCAGACGGCGCCCGCGCAGGTCGGCACCGCGACCGGGTGGACCGGCGTCGCGGCCGGGTACGCGCACACCTGCGGGGTCCGCTCCGGCGCGCTGTGGTGCTGGGGTGAGAACGGATACGGGCAGCTCGGCGTGACCGGCTCGTACCGGACCGCGCCGGTGCAGATCGGCACCGCCAGCACGTGGAACCGGATCGCCGCCAGCAGCGACACGAGCTGCGCCTCGCGTACCGACGGCAGCCTGTGGTGCTGGGGCAAGAACTCGGCCGGACAGGTCGGCGACGGCAGCACCACCCACCGGTCCGCGCCCGTCCAGGCGGGCACGGCGACCACCTGGACCGGCGGGCTCGCGGTCACCGACCACGGCTGCGCGATCCGCACCGACGGCGGCCTGTGGTGCTGGGGCGACAACAGCGGAGGCCAGCTCGGCGACGGGCCGACGGGCGGATCGGCTCAGGCCCCCGAACCGAAGGTGTCGCAGGACTTCGGGTCACCGGTGGTGAAGCCCTTGGTGAACCACTGCTTGCGCTGCTCCGAGCTGCCGTGGGTGAACTCGTCCGGGTTCACCGGCCGGCCGGACCGCTGCTGGATCGCGTCGTCGCCGATCTTCTCGGCGGTGTCGATGGCCTGCGAGATGTCCTGCTCGGTGATGCTGGTGAAGATCTTCTGGCCCTTGTCGTCGGCGGTGCCGGTGGCGTTCTTCGCCCAGGCCCCGGCGTAGCAGTCGGCCTGCAGCTCCAGCTTGACCGAGAGCGCGTTGGCGTTCTGCGGGTCGCGCTGCTGCTGGCGGCGCATCTGCGCCTCGGTGCCGAGCAGGTCCTGCACGTGGTGGCCGTACTCGTGGGCCAGCACGTACGGCTGGGCGAACTCGCCCTCGGCGCCGAGCTGGTCGGCGAGCAGCTTGTAGAAGCTGAGGTCGATGTAGACCAGGTCGTCGGCCGGGCAGTAGAACGGGCCGACGCCCGAGTCGGCAGCGCCGCAGGCGGTGCTCACGTTCTGGCTGAAGAACACCGTCTTCGACGGCCGGTACTGCTCGCCGAACGCCTCCGGCATGGCGGTACGCCAGTACGCCTGGATCGAGTTGACGTAGAGCGCGTTGCGGCAGTCGAGCTGCTTCAGCGCGTCCTGCGCCGAGCACTTCTGCTCCAGCGAGGTGTTGTCGCCCTGCTCGTCACCGCCGCCGTTTGTGGCGGCGTTGAGGCCGAAACCGCCGCCCACCAGGGCGACGAGTACGGCGATGATGATGCCCACGATCCCGCCCCGGCCGCCGCCGATCGGGATCGGAATGCCCATCCCGCCGCCTCCGCCGGACCCTCGCCGGTCGTCCACCTGGCTGGTGTCGACCCGCGCGTTCTCGTTCAGCTCCATGTTGACCCCGATCACCGATGTGTCCGTATGTGGTGGTTGCGGTACCGGACCGGGTCCGGACGGCGGTTTCCGTACCCGATGATCTTGTGCGGTAATCCGGCGGAGGCGTCCGGCGGAGCCCGGTACACTTGCTCCCGTGCTGCGCTGCGAAGGCTGAACGGCCCCGCGCCGACGGGAAATCACCACCCGCCGGCGCTTTCGCGTGCCCTGAATCAGCCTTTCCGGACCCGAGAGCGAGTACTCCGAGATGATCACTGCCACCGGCCTGGAACTGCGCGCCGGTTCCCGGATCCTGCTGTCCGACACCACCCTGCGGGTGCAGCCGGGGGACCGGATCGGCCTGGTCGGCCGTAACGGCGCCGGCAAGACCACCACACTCAAGGTGCTCGCCGGGGAGGGTCAGCCGTACGGCGGCCAGATCGAGCGGCGCAGCGCCATCGGCTACCTGCCGCAGGACCCGCGTACCGGTGACCTGGACGTCACCGGCCGGGACCGGGTGCTCTCCGCCCGCGGCCTGGACGTGCTCATGGCGCAGATGAAGGAGCTGGAGGACAAGCTCGCCGAGGGCGCCGACGACGAGCGGCTGGTCCGCCGCTACGGCGCGCTGGAGGACCAGTTCGCCTCGCTCGGCGGCTACGCGGCCGAGGCCGAGGCGGCCCGGATCTGCGCCAACCTCGGCCTGCCCGACCGCGCCCTGGCGCAGACCATCGGCACGCTCTCCGGCGGTCAGCGCCGCCGCATCGAGCTGGCCCGGATCCTGTTCCGCGACGCCGGTGAGAACGGCGGCGGCATCCTGCTGCTCGACGAGCCCACCAACCACCTCGACGCCGACTCGATCACCTGGCTGCGCGGCTTCCTCGCCAACCACAAGGGCGGCCTGATCGTGATCTCCCACGACGCCTCGCTGCTGGAGGCGGTGGTCAACAAGGTCTGGTTCCTGGACGCCACCCGGTCCGTGGTCGACACGTACAACCTGGGCTGGAAGGCGTACCTGGAGGCGCGGGAGACCGACGAGCGCCGCCGCCGCCGGGAGCGCGCGAACGCCGAGAAGAAGGCCGGCGCGCTGATGGCGCAGGCGGACAAGATGCGGGCCAAGGCCACCAAGACCGTCGCCGCGCAGAACATGGCCCGGCGCGCCGAGCGCCTGCTCTCCGGCCTCGACGAGGTCCGCGTCGCGGACAAGGTCGCGAAGGTACGGTTCCCGAGCCCCGCGCCGTGCGGGAAGACGCCGCTGACCGCGACCGGCCTGTCCAAGTCCTACGGGTCGCTGGAGATCTTCACCGACGTCAACGTGGCGGTGGACCGGGGTTCCCGGGTGGCCATCCTCGGCCTCAACGGCGCCGGCAAGACCACGCTGCTGCGGATGCTCGGCGGGCTGCTGGAGCCGGACACCGGCGAGGTGCGCCCCGGGCACGGGCTGCGGCTGGGCTACTACGCCCAGGAGCACGAGACGCTCGACGTGGACCGGACGATCCTGGAGCACATGCGCAGCGCCGCGTCCGACCAGACCGACACCGACCTGCGCAAGATCCTCGGCGCGTTCCTGTTCTCCGGCGAGGACGTGGACAAGCCGGCCGGCGTGCTCTCCGGCGGCGAGAAGACCCGGCTGGCGCTGGCCACGCTGGTCTGCTCCGGCGCCAACGTGCTGCTGCTGGACGAGCCGACGAACAACCTCGACCCGGTCAGCCGCGAGCAGGTGCTCGACGCGATCGCCCGCTACCCGGGCGCGATCGTGCTGGTCACGCACGACCCGGGTGCGGTCAGCGCGCTCAAGCCGGACCGCGCGATCCTGCTCCCCGACGGCGACGAGGACGCCTGGTCCGACGACCTCCTGGAGCTGGTGGAGCTGGCCTGACCCCCGCCCGTCCTTCCCCGGTCAGGGGAGCAGGGCGGCCAGGTGGGGGAGGATGCCGGAGGTGAGCAGGATGGTCGCGCCGATGGCGATGAAGATCGCCGGGACCAGCCAGTGGCCGGCGCGGCCGACCAGCGCCACCACCCGGGGGTGCCCGCCGAGCGCGGCGGCGACCGCGCACCACACGGCCACCAGCACGGCGAACACCAGCAGCCAGATCAGCCCGGTGACCGGGTCGAGAGAGCGGAACACCGGCACGTAGACGGCGATGTTGTCGGCGCCGTTCGCGATCGTCACCCCGGCGACGCCGAGCAGGCTGCCGACCACCGCCGGCGGTTCGTCGTCGTCGCGCCGGGTCAGCAACGCGCGGACGCCGAGTGCGACCGGCAGCAGTCCGAGCAGGCCGGGCCACGGGTCCGGCACCACGAGCAGCCCGGCGGCGGCCACCACCGCGACCCCGACGAGCGCGCCGATGCCCGCGTACTGCCCGGCGACGATCTGCCACGGCCGGGGCCGCCCGGTGTGCCGGGCGGCCACGAAGAGAACCGTGAGCACGACGATGTCGTCGAGGTTCGTGGCGGCGAAGACACCGGCCGCACCCGCCGCGGCGGTGAGCACGTCAAGCACCCCGGGCACGATACGGCCCGCCGCACCGGCCACCGCAATGATCCACACCAGTTCGCCGTAGTGGCGGTATCCGGGGCGTGGCGATGCAGCCACTTCGGGGAATTGGTGTCGATCATGCGGGAGGATGCCGCCACTTCGCCGAAGTGGCGTGGACGGGCTCGTCCGGCGGGCCGGTACGGATCAATCGGCCGGAAGGATCACTCTATCGGGAAGCTGACATTGCGTAGCGTGTCGGTTGGCGAATAGTTGATATCTGGCGCATGATCGTCCGAGGCGGTCTAATAGGTGGGACCGTATCCGAACCGCACAGTCTGGGACGTGAGGAATCAGCATGGCAGCCACCGGCACAGCCACCAGCACTGAGAAGGGTCGCCGGATCGTCGGGGCCGAGCGTCAGACGCTCGCCAAAGACCTGGTAAAGCGGTACACCGGGGGTGAGAGCATCCGTGCTCTGGCGGCCTCGACGGGCCGTTCCTACGGGTTCATCCACCGTGTGCTCACCGAGTCCGGGGTGCAGCTGCGTCAGCGCGGCGGCGCCCGGCGCCGGAAGAAGGCGTGACCCGCCCCCCAGCGTCGTCCATCAGCGCGTTCCGGGGCGTCCGGTGACCGCCGAGACGACCGGAGTGCGCTTCGACTGCGACGGGCCGGTCGCGACGGTGACGTTGTGCCGGCCCGACGTACTAAACGCGCAGACCCCGGCGATGTGGCGCGCGATGAGCGACTTCTCCCGCGACCTGCCCGGCGACGTGCGCATCGTCGTCGTACGCGGAGAAGGGCGAGCCTTCTCCGCGGGCCTGGACCTGGCGGTCGCCGGTGCGACCGGACCGGGCTCCTTCGCCGAGCTGGCCGCGATGCCGGAGGCGGAGTGCGCCGACCGGATCGCCGAGTACCAGGGCGGCTTCACCTGGCTGCACCGGCCGGACGTGGTGTCGATCGCCGCCGTGCAGGGCCACGCCATCGGCGCCGGCTTCCAGCTCGCGCTGGCCTGCGACATGCGGGTGCTGGCCGCCGACGCCAAGCTCTCGATGGCCGAGGTGACCCTCGGTCTGGTTCCCGACCTGGCCGGCACGCGCCGCCTGGTCGAGCTGGTCGGCTACTCCCGGGCGCTGGAGATCTGCGCCACCGGCCGGCGGATGGACGCCGCCGAGGCGGACCGGATCGGCCTGGCCACGCTCGTGGTGCCGAACGACGAACTGGACGGCGCCGTGCGGGATCTGTCCGCCGGGTTGCTGGCCAACAACCGGGACGCGATCGTCGAGATCAAGGCGCTGCTCGCGGGCGCGGCCGGGCGTTCGCACGCCGAGCAGCAGCGCGCCGAGCGGGAGGCGCAGACCCGGCGGATCCGGGACCTGGCCGGGCGGGGCGAATAGCCGGGACGGCGATTTCGTAAGGACCGTCCGGGAAGATCTGGGTTACTCGCGAGGTTGTCACAGGCGTCGGGAGAATGGACTCCGACGGTTCATGCTGCCCCGACGACCCGGAGGTGACGAGTGTCCCACCCCATGGCCGGCGGCGGCATGGGCGGCTGGAGCATGCTTCGGTCGCTGCGTAACCGCGACGAGGTCTCCGCCCACGAGCTCAAGCGCGGCACCGCCCGGCGGATCGTCGCGTTCGCCCGGCCCTACCGGCGCGACATCGTCGTCTTCCTGATCACCGTGGTCGTCGCCGCGGTGATCGGCGTGGCCACGCCGCTGCTCGCCGGCGACGTCATCGACGCGATCGCCGGTGGCGGCCCCGACGCCCGTTCGACTGTGGTCCGGCTCGCCCTGATCATCGCCGCGCTCGCCGTGGCCGACGCGCTGTTCTCCCTGGTTCAGCGGTGGTATTCGGCCCGCATCGGCGAGGGCATCATCCTCGACCTGCGCACCCGGGTGTACGACCACGTCCAGCGGATGCCGTTGCAGTTCTTCACCCGCACCCAGACCGGCGCCCTGGTCAGCCGGCTCAACAACGACGTGCTCGGCGCCCAGCGGGCGTTCACCTCGACGCTGTCCGGCGTGGTCAGCAACGTCATCCAGCTCGTGCTCACCGCCGGGGCGATGCTCGTGCTGTCCTGGCAGATCACGGTGATGGCGCTGGTGCTGCTGCCGATCTTCATCATCCCGGCCCGCCGGGTCGGCCGGCGGCTGGCCGAGATCACCCGCGAGTCGTACAACCTCGACGCCAAGATGAACGCGACGATGACCGAGCGGTTCGGCGTCGCGGGCGCGCTCCTGGTCAAGTTGTTCGGCGCGCCGGAGGTCGAGGCCGACCGGTTCGCCCGCCGGGCCGAGCGGGTCCGCGACATCGGTATCCAGTCCGCCATGTACTCGCGGACGTTCTTCGTCGCGATGCTGCTCGTCGCGTCGCTGGCCCAGGCGCTGACGTACGGCGTCGGCGGCTGGCTCGCGGTCACCGGGGCGGTCAGCGCCGGCACCGTCGTCAAGCTGGCGCTGCTGCTGACCCGCCTCTACGGCCCGCTGACCGCGCTGTCCAACGTCCGGGTCGACGTGATGAGCGCGCTCGTCTCCTTCGACCGGGTCTTCGAGGTGCTCGACCTGCGTCCGTCCATCGCCGAGAAGCCCGAGGCGGTGCCGGTGCCGCGCGGCAACGGCCGGGTCGAGTTCCGCGACGTGCGCTTCCGCTACCCGAGCGCCGCCGAGGTGTCGCTCGCCTCCCTGGAGGAGGTCTCGACCCTCGACCGTACGGTCAACGAGCCGGTGCTCAGGGGCGTCTCGTTCGCCGTCGAGCCGGGGCAGATGGTGGCCCTGGTCGGCCCCTCCGGCGCGGGCAAGTCGACGCTGTCCATGCTCATCTCCCGGATCTACGACGTCAGTGACGGCCAGGTGCTGGTCGGTGGCGTCGACGTACGGGACGCCACACTCGCCTCGCTGCGCGACGAGATCGGCGTGGTCACCCAGGACTCGCACCTGTTCCACGAGACGATCCGGGAGAACCTGCGCTACGCCAAGCCGGACGCCACCGACGACGAGATCTGGGCGGCGCTGGCCGGCGCGCAGGTCGCCGACCTGGTCCGGGCGCTACCGGACGGGCTCGACACGACTGTCGGCGAGCGGGGTTACCGCTTCTCCGGTGGCGAGAAGCAGCGCATCGCCATCGCCCGGCTGCTGCTCAAGGCCCCGTCGATCGTGATCCTCGACGAGGCCACCGCGCACCTCGACTCGGAGAGCGAGGCGGCGGTGCAGCGGGCGCTGTCGGTGGCGCTGACCGGGCGTACCGCGCTGGTCATCGCGCACCGGCTCTCCACGGTGCGCGACGCCGACCAGATCCTCGTGCTCGACGAGGGCCGGATCGTCGAGCGCGGCCGGCACGACGAGCTGGTGGCGGTCGGTGGCCTGTACGCCGAGCTGTACCGCACCCAGTTCGCGGTCACCGACTCGCCGACGCCCCACGCCGCTGAGGCGGAGCAGCCCGAGCCGGTGGTGACCACGGTGCCGATGGGCACCTATGTCGCCCACGAGGCCATGCCCCCGGCGACTGCCAACTAGCGGACCGGCGGGGCCACATCCCCGGTGCCGCCGGCAGCCCGGCGGCACCGGACGACCGGGCTCTAACCCGCGACGACCTCGGCGCGCAGCTCGGCGAACGCGGCGCCCAGCGTCTCCGGGGTGAAGTGGGCGTTCAGGCCGCTCGGGTTGGGCAGCACCCAGAGCCGGGCCGCCGCGAGCGTCTCCGGCTGCGGCCCGAAACCGGCCTTCGGCCGGGCGAACCCGATCCGGTACGCGGTCACCCCGACCACCGCCACCCAGCGCGGCCGGTAATGCTCGACCTTCGCGGTGAGCGTGGCCGCGCCGTCGACCAGTTCGCCGGCGGTGAGTTCGTCGGCGCGGGCGCTGGCCCGGGCGACCATGTTGGTGATGCCGAGGCCCAGCGCCGGAAGCGTGTCCTGTTCGCTGGGGTGCAGCAGGCGCGGCGTGAAGCCGCCCCGGTGCAGGGCGGGCCAGAACCGGTTGCCCGGGCGGGCGAAGTGCCAGCCGGTGGCCGCCGACCACAGGCCCGGGTTGATGCCGACGAACAGCACGTCCAGGCCGGGTGCGATCACGTCGGGCAGCAGCCGGTCGGCCGCTGCGGCGAGCTGCTCGCGGCTGGGCCGGGGGTGGCGGCGGGCGGGCGTGCCCGGTCCGGGCGCGGCCTCGGGCCGCCCACCGCCCGGCCTGCGTCGATCGCTCACCGGCTCACCGTCACAGCCCGCGCAGCGCGCCGCCGTCGACCGGGACGGTGATCCCGGTGACGTACCCGGCGGCGGGGGAGAGCAGGAACGCGGCCACCTTGCCGAACTCCGCCGGGTCGCCGATGCGTCCGAGCGGGATCGCCGCCTCGGCCTGCGCGCGGGCCCGCTCGGGGTCGCCGGAGCCGGCCAGCAGCTCCCGGTTGCGGTCGGTCATGATCCGTCCGGGCAGCAGGCTGACCACGCGTACGCCGCGCGGGCCGAACTCGTCGGCCATGTCCTTCGCGACGCCGGCCAGGCCCGGCCGCAGGCCGTTGGAGATGCCGAGGCCGGGCAGCGGTCCGCGTACCGAGGTGGACAGCACGAGCCCGATCGCGCCGCCGTCGGTGAGCGCCCCGGCCACCGTGCGGGCGAGCCGGACGCTGCCCAGGAAGACCGTCTCGAACGACTCGCGCCACTGCTCGTCGGTGACCGTGGCGGCGGTCCCGGGCGGTGGGCCGCCGACCGAGATCAGCGCACCGTCGAGGCGACCGAAGTGTTCGCGGGCGGCGGCGACGAGCCGCTCCGGCGTGGCGGGGTCGGTGAGGTCGGCGGTCAGCCCGATCGCCCGCCGCGGGTCACCGAGCGCCTCGACGGCGGCGGCCACCCGTTCCGGGGTACGCGCGGAGATGACCACCCGGGCGCCGTCGGCGACCAGTTGTTCGGCGGTGGCGAAGCCGAGGCCGCCGGAGGCGCCGGTGAGCACGTACACCCGGTCGGCGAGTCCGAGATCCATACACCGATCCTGCCGTACCGGCGGGTGGCTGTCAGCGCGGGGCGGGCCGCAGCAGGCGTACCCGCCCGGCGACCTGGACCGCGACGGCGCCGCCGACGCGGGTGAGGGCCGGCAGCCGGCGCGGCCGGGGCGGACGGCGGCCGTCGTAGTGGCTCGCGGCCTCGCGCACGGCCAGTTCCTCCGCGCCGAGCGGCGGCAGCGCGTCCCGGTCGCGCAGGTCGCGGGCCAGGTCCCAGCCGTCGCGCAGCGAACCGTTCGTGGGACGGCGGTCGGCCCACGTGGTGAACGTGGCCGGCCAGCCGGTTCCGAGGCCGGCGGCGAGCAGCGGCCAGTGCCGGGCCACGTCACCGGCCCGTTTGCGCAGCAACGCCCGGCGGGCCGCCTCGACCGGGGCCGGGGCGAAGCCGGACGGCAGCGGTCCACCGGCGACGAGCGCGGCGACCAGCTCTGCCTGCCGGGCCGCCAGGTCGCCGCTCACGTGACGACCGGGTGGCCGGAGGCGGCGGCCAGCGCGTCCAGCTCGCCGCGCAGCTCGGCGGCGGGCGGGTAGTGCCCGTCGCGTTCCAGCAGCAGCGCGGGCGGCCGGCGCCTGCTGCACAGCTCGCGGACCAGGTCCAGCACGGCGGCGGGCACCGGGTCGGTGTGCGTGTCGTGGTAGAAGCCGCCGTGTTCGGCGCCGCCCGCGACGTGCACGTAGGCGATGCGCTCCAGCGGCAGCCGGTCCAGCAGCGCGGCCGGGTCGCCGCCGCGGTTGCGGGCGTTGGCGTGCACGTTCGCCACGTCGAGCAGCAGCAGCGCGCCGGTGGCGTCGAGGATCTCGGTGAGGAAGTCCGCCTCGTCGAGCTCGTCGTCGGGCCAGTCGAACAGCGCCGCGATCGGTTCCAGCGCCAGCGGCACGGGCAGTTCCGCCTGCGTCCGCCGTACGTTCGCCACCACCGCGGCCACCGCCTCGCGGCTGCGCGGCAGCGGCAGCAGGTGACCGGCCTCCAGACCGCCGGCCCGCACGAACGCGATGTGCTCGCTCACCAGCGGCGCGTCCAGCGCCGCGGCCACCCCGGCCAGGTGCACCACCCGGGCCGCGTCGACGGGCTCCGCGCCGCCGAGGGACAGCCGCACCCCGTGGGGTACGACGTCGACGCCGCGTTCGCGCAGCTCGGTGAGCCCGTCGGGGAGCGGCCCGGCCGGGGCGACCGCCTCCGCGACCACCTCGACGAAGCGCAGCCCCGGCAGCTCGGCCACGAACCCGGCGATCTCGGGGCGCCAGCCGATGCCGACGCCGGACGGGCCGGTCATCCGCCGCACCCGCCGCCTCCGCCGCAGGAGCTGCCGCCGCCGCACGAACTGCCGCCGGCGGTCGCCCCGCCGCCGCAGGAGGTGCCGGAGCTCGCACCGCCCGCGTTGCCCATCGCCTGCCGCTGGATCTCGGCCTGCTCCGCGAAGCCCGGATCCACGGTCCAGAGCGTGGCGGTGCCGAACAGCGCCACGCCCAGCGCCACCTCCGTCGGGCCGTACATGGAGTACGCGGGCCCGGCGGTCGGCCGCAGGCGACCGTGCCGGCGGCGCATGTCGTCGAGCGCGGCGGTGGCCGCCCGGGTACGCCAGGGCACCCGGTTGAGCAGCACGAACGCGAGGCCGAGCGGGAACAGGCTGAGCAGCAGCCAGCCGGTGGGCCGGTCGTTGAGCAGGCCGGAGACCGCGCGCACGATGCCGATGGCCAGCAGGGCCCCGATCAGCAACGCGCCGCGTCGCAGCGTCCGGCGCCGCTCCTGGTCCAGGGCGAGGCCCCGGTGTACCAGGCCGTCGCGCAGCTCGTCGAGGGCACGCCGGACCCACTCGTCGGCGGCCAGGTCCCGGGTGCGCAGACCGCGGCTCGCCGCGTGGTGGACCGCCCGGTCCAGCGGGGTCGCCCAGGTCGGCAGCGGGCCACCGGTGGTGAGCCGCCGGTCCGGCCGTACGCCGACCGCGCCGGCGTGGCGCAGACCGCCGAGCGCGGCCCAGACGGCGAGCTGGTCGCCGCCGTTGAGGTAGGCGACCTGCTGCGGACCCAGTTCGCCGTACGCGGTCACCGGCGTGCCCGCCAGCATGCGGCGCCGGTACACGATCGCACCGATGACCAGGACGACGGCGAGCAGGAGATACCAGCGCAGGAATACGGGGCCGGGGATGCCCCAGGTGTCGGAGGGGGTCATCGTCTGCTCCTGTCGCGAGGAGGGGTCGCGGCTCATTGTGGAGCAGGCGCGCCAGAGTCGATCTCCTGGAGCGGGGTAGTTACCGGACCGAGACCGGCGGCGGTTCAGTGCCGGCGGACGGCCTCCTCGACCAGGTCGAGCACCCGGGCCAGGTCGCCTGCCGGCCGGCCCATGGCCAGGTGCAGCACCAGGCCGTCGTAGGCCAGCTCCAGGAACTGGGCCAGCACGTCGATCGGCACGTCGTCGCGGAGCACCCCGGCCTCGCGCTGGCGCAGCAGGCGCTCCCGGGTGGCACCGGCGATGGCCTCGGAACGTTCCGCCCAGCGCTTGGCGAAAGCGGGGTCGGTGCGCAGGCGGCGGGAGACCTCCAGCTGGCTGCCGAGCCACCCGGTGGTGTCCGGCGAGACGGCCCGGGCCAGCAGGTCGCGCATCACCTGCACGAGACCGTTGCGGGCCACCGTCTCGACCATGGCGGCGGCGTCGTCCTCGGCCACGGCGAGGAAGAGGGAGTCCTTGTCCCGGAAGTGGTGGAAGATCGCGCCACGGGACAGGCCGGTGGCCTCCTCCAGCCGCCGTACGGTGGCGCCCTCGTAGCCGTGCCGGGCGAAACACGCCCGCGCCGCAGCGAGGATCTCCTGGCGGCGCGCGTCGAGCTGGTCCTGACTTACTCTGGGCACGGGTGGATCGTCGCAGGTGGAACCGGTCGATGCAAACCGTACGTACGGCTTGAGATGCGCCTCCGGATGATCATCTCGCCCGTCGCCGGGTGGTTAGGATCGGCGCGTGACCGCCCCTCCCGCGCACCCGCTCACCGTCGCCGCCGTCCAGGCCCAGCCCGTCCCCGGCGACGTCGCCGGCAACGCCCGTGCCGCCGCCCGCCTCGTCGCCCGGGCCGAGGGAGCCCGCGTCGTGGTGCTGCCCGAGCTGTTCCTGCCGGCGTACCACCCGCCGACGCTCGGCGCCGATCCCGACGCCACCGACGTGGCCGCCGACGCCGCCGGCCTGGTCACCGACGCCCGGCTGGACCCGCTGCGCTCCGCCGCCGCCGACGCGGGCGCCGCGGTGGTGATCGGTGCCGCCGTCCGCCACCCCGACCGGCGGCGCACCATCTCCTCGCTCGTCGTGGACCCGGCCGGCACAGTGACCGCCGCGTACGACAAGCAACAGCTCTGGAGCGGCGAGCGGGAGCTGTTCGACGCCGGCCGCCGGGGCGCCACGCTCGTGGTCGACACGTGGCGGCTGGGCCTGGGCGTCTGCTACGACGGCTGCTTCCCGGAGCACGCGCGGGCCGCCGCCGGGGACGGCGCGCACGGCTACCTCTGCCCGAGCGGCTACCTGGCCGGCTCGGCGCACCGCCGCGACCTCTACTACGCCGCCCGCGCGCTGGACAACACGATGTACGTGGTGTTCGCCAACTCGGTCGGCGGCACCGATCCCTGGCGTTTCAACGGCGGTGCGGCGGTGTACGACCCGGAGGGCCGGCCGCTGGCCCGTGGCGCCGACACCGGCGAGGACGTGCTGGTGGCCACGCTGGACCCGGACGCGCTGGCCGCCACCCGCGCGGCGCACACGATGCTGCTGGACCGGCCGCTCGACGCCGGGGCGGAACGCGCCGTCCTCGTCGCCTGATCGCCGTGGCGTGGCCCTCGGCCCTGTCGGTGCTCCGGCCGTTCCCGTAGGGTGCCCAGGTGCCGTTGCTCCTGCTCGATCTGGACAACACCCTGCTGGACCGCGACGGGCCGTTCCGCGCCTGGGGAGAACGCTTCCTGGACGGCATCGGCGCGCCGCCGGCCGACCTCGACTGGTTGGTGTCCGTGGACGCGGACGGGCTGACCAACAGGTGGGACGTGGCGGACGCGATCCGCGACCGGTACGCGCTGCGCATCCCCTCGATCGACCTGGTCGACGAGCTGCACGACGGCGTGGTGGCCCACATGCGGCTCGATCCGCTGGTGGCCTGCGCGCTGCGGATCGCGGCCGACGCCGGCTGGGTGCCGGTGGTGGTCACGAACGGCGCGGCCCGTCAACAGGACGCCAAGATCCGCAAAACCGGCCTGGACCGGTACGTCGCCGACTGGGTGATCTCCGAGGAGGCGGGCGTCAGCAAGCCGAACCCGAGGATCTTCGCGCTCGCCGCCCAGCGGGCCCGGATGCCGCTGCGCGGCGCGTGGGTGGTCGGCGACAGCCCGGAGGCGGACATCGGCGGCGCGACAGCCGTGGGCCTGCCCAGCGTCTGGTTGCACAGGGGACGCCGCTGGTCCGACCCGAGGTTCGCGCCCACCCGGATCGAGGACGGTCTGATCGCCGCCGTCGCGGCCGTACTGGCCGGCTGACGGCGGCAGCGACGCGCGGGCCAGACGGCGGTGCGGATCGGTCGGCGGCGCGGGCCCGACGCGGGCGCGGGCGCGGCAGCAGCGACGCGGCGGCCGCTCGAAAACCCGTTGACCTGATCCGGGGCGGGGCACGAGCATGGTGCCGCGCGAGTGCGCAGCCGGGGTGGGCCCGGTCGAGGAGAGGAGGTCGGTCATGGCCGTCTTCGCAGGGTCGTTCCACCTGCCTCCACCAGCCTCGATCGAAGGACAGATCCACCAGTGCGCGATCACGACTTCCCGGCGCCGCAGCGCCGTGGCCGCGGCAAGAGCCGCTTCGACGACGACGAACCCGACTTCCTGAAGCGGGGACGGCACACTCCGCCGACCCTCACCGACCCGGACGCCGAGCCCGAGGCGGAGGACTCCTGGTCCTCCTGGGACCAGGCCGTCCACGGCCCCGAGCCGCACCCGGACTGGCTGGTCACCGAACTGGCCGCCCGGGACACCGAGCTCGGGGTGCTCAAGACCGGCAAGGAGGCGGACGTCCACCTGGTCCGCCGGGCCGTGCCCGGCACCGACCGCGGGTGCCTGCTGGCGGTCAAGCGGTACCGCGACGCCCAGCACCGGCTCTTCCACCGCGACGCCGGTTACCTGGAGGGCCGCCGGGTACGCCGGTCCCGGGAGATGCGGGCGATGACCGGCCGCACCGCGTTCGGCCGGCAGATGATCGCCGGGCAGTGGGCGGCGGCCGAGTTCGCCGCGTTGTCCCAGCTCTGGGAGATCGGGGCCGCCTCCGGGCGGATCGCGGTGCCCTATCCGGTGCAGCTGCTCGGCACCGAGTTGATGCTGGAGTTCGTCGGCGACGCCGAGGCGGGGGAGGCCGCGCCGCGGCTGGCCCAGGTCCGGCCCGACGACGACGAGCTGCGCGACCTGTGGGACCAGCTCGTGGAGGCGCTCACGGTGCTCGCCCGGGCCGGGTACGCACACGGCGACCTGTCCCCGTACAACCTGCTGGTGCACGCGGGCCGGCTGGTGATGATCGACCTGCCGCAGGTGGTCGACGTGGTGGCCAACCCGCAGGGGGCCGACTTCCTGGCCCGCGACGTGCGGGTGGTGGCCGCCTGGTTCACCGCACGCGGGATGCCCGCGACGGTGACCGACCCGGCGGCGCTGACCGAGGCGCTGCTGCGGGAGGCGGGCATCCGCTGACGGGTGGGCGTCCCGGGCGGGAGACCGCCCGGGACGCCCGTCCGGTCCGGGTCACTGGAGGTAGCGCTCGACCTCCGGCACCGGGCGCTCGCCCTGGGCGTCCGGGTCGCCGTGCGCCTGGCGGGCGGCCCGGCGGCGGCGCAGCAGGTCC
This sequence comes from Micromonospora sp. C28ISP2-4, assembly GCF_030519385.1. Classification (NCBI taxonomy): domain Bacteria; kingdom Bacillati; phylum Actinomycetota; class Actinomycetes; order Micromonosporales; family Micromonosporaceae; genus Micromonospora; species Micromonospora sp. C28ISP2-4. The sequence continues at coordinate 439,552 of NZ_JAUMKG010000007.1, forward strand.
CAGCACTGGTCCAGGGACTCCTCCAGCGCGCGCAGCCGCTCCCGCGCCTCGTCGTCGGTGCCGGCCTCGTGCTGCTGCGCGTCGGCGCGCAGCCGGTGCTCCTCGTCGACGAGTTCCGAGATCCGGCTGAGGATGGTCTTGTCGTCCATGCCCGAAGCTTGGCACAGCGGACGGGTCCGCGCCCGCGTTCTGCCGCCGTCCGTGGACAGGTGAGCGTCGCTCGCGCTCCGCAACGGCCACTGTGTACCGGCGTGACGCATATCCCACCGGCTCCATTCTCGACAAAGAGATTGTTGTTACGTGAAATATCTTCCGAGCTGCCTTTTGATCTGCGGCTCAGGATGGCATGCTCGCGGGCAACGTCACGGGTCGGTACGGAGTCGCGACCCTGAGTCAACCGAGGGAGCGTTCAGGTGCCCGAACCGACGGACACGCCGAGGCCCACCGGCCGACCCCGAATCGTGCCGCTGCGGCAGATCCTGCCGGCGGTCCTCCGCGACCCCGCCCGGGCACTCATCGACATTGGTAACCGTACCGAAGGCGAACTGGTCCGGCTCAACCTCGGGTCGTTCCGTCCCTACCTGGTCACCCACCCCCGGCACGTGCAGCACGTGCTGCGCGACCGCGCCGACAACTACGAGCGGGCCGGTGACGGGCTGTTCTGGCGCCCGGTCAAGCGGCTGTTCGGCGAGGGGATCCTCGGTGAGGGGCAGATCTGGTCGGCCAGCCGGCGGATGCTCCAGCCGATGTTCACCGCCAAGCGGGTCGAGGCGCTGGTCGACGGGATGGCCGACGCGATCCGCGACGCGGTCGGGGAACTGGACGAGCCGGCTCGCGCCGGGCGGCCGGTCGACATCGGCGTGGAGCAGGCGCGCATCGTCAGCCGGGCGATCATGAAGGTGCTCTTCGCCGACCGGATCTCGGTGCCGGACGCGATGCGCGTGATCGAGGCGCAGGACCGGATCGCCACCGCCGTCATCCCCCGGATCATCGTGCCGTTCGCGCCGCTGTCCCTGCCGATGCCGGGGGACCGCACGTTCGCCCGCGCCGTACGCATCGTCGACGACGTGCTGGTGCCGATCGTCCGGGAGACGCGGGAGTCCGCCGACCAGGGCGACGACGTCATCTCGACGCTCTGGCAGGCCCGCACCGAAGACGGGCGGCAACTCGACGAACGGCAGGTTCGCAACGACACGGTGGCGATGTTCGCCGCCACCACGGAGACCACCATCAACGTGCTGACCTGGGCCTGGCCGCACCTGGAGCAGCACCCCGAGGTGGCCGAGCGGCTCTACGCCGAGATCGACGAGGTGGTCGGCGGCGAGCCGGTACGGCGCGAGCACCTGAGCCGGCTCACGTACACCCGGATGGTGCTGGACGAACTGCTGCGGCTCTACCCGATCGGGTGGATCATCCCGCGCCGCGCGGTCGCCGGGGACGTCATCGACGGTGTGCCGATCGAGCCCGGCGCCACGATGGCGGTCAGCCCGCTGATCACCCAGCGGATGCGCCAGTTCTGGGACCGCCCGGACGAGTTCGACCCGGAACGGTTCCGCCCCGAGCGGGTCCGCGCCCGGCACCGGTACGCCCACTTCCCGTTCGGTGGCGGGCCGCACCAGTGCCTCGGCATGTACCTGTTCTACCTGGAGGCCCAGCTCATCCTCGCCACCATGCTCAGCCGCTACCGGTTCCGGCTGCACCGCCCCGGCGTACCCGGGTTGCGGCTGGCCGCGGCGCTGCGGCCGCGCGAGCGGGTCGAGCTGACGCTCGTCGCCGCCGGGCGGACGGAGGGGGCATGACCGACGGGCCGGCTCCCGATCCGCTCGCCGTCGCCGCGGAGCAGGGCCGGGTCTGCGCGCTGGCCGCGCAGGGGCAGCGCGGCCTGCGCAGGGCCGCCGCCGCGCACCCCGAGCTGTTCCCCGGTGACCCGTTCGACGCGACGCTGTTCAGCAGCATCGCGCAGGCGATGGCGTTCAGCGCGCCCTGGCACAGCGCCGCCGAACTGGCAGTGACCAACCGCGCGGTGCTCTGGGGCTTCGCTGTGGACTGGCTGGTCGACCACCAGGCCACCAGCCGGGCCGAGGTCGACCGGATCACCGGCGTCTGCCTGGACGTGCTCGACGGCGGTGAGTCCGGAGACCCGCTGGGCCGGTTCCTCGCCGAGCTGCGCGACGACGTCGCCGCCGCGCCCGCCTACCCGGCGCTGCGCGGCCACTGGCGCGACACGATGGCACGCACGCTCGACGCGATGGCCCGCGAGTGGGACTGGCGGCACACCGGCCGTCCCACCCTCGCCGACTACCTGGCAAACGCCGACAACCTCGCCGCCACAGTGGTGAACGTGGCGCACTGGATCCACACCGGATCGGTGTCCGACGCCGCCACGCTGACCCGGCTGATCGAGGTCGGCGACGAGGTCCAGCGGGCCCTGCGCCTGGTCAACGACCTCGGCACCCACCGCCGCGACGCCGAGTCCGGCGACCTCAACGCGCTGCTGCTGGTGGACGACCCGGCCGAGGTCGAACGGTGCTTCGCCGAGCAGGTCGACCACTGCCGCGTCCTGCTGGCGAAACTGGCCGGCGAGGTGCCCCGGGAGGCCGACTTCCTGTCCCGGCAGCTCGGCTTCACCACCGGCTTCTACCGGAACACCGACTTCTGGGGCGTGCGGTGACGCTCACCGCCCGACCGGTGCCCGCCACCCGGTCCGGGACCGTGCACGACCTGATCACCGCGCTCGGCGGCGAGCCGGAGGGGCAGACGTCACCGTCGGTCTACGAGACCGGGCGGCTGGTCGCGCTCGCGCCCTGGCTCGACGGCCACGACCGGCGCGTGGCCTGGCTGCTGGACCGGCAGCGCCCGGACGGCGGCTGGGGCGGCGCCGGCGGGTACGCGCTGGTGCCGACGCTGAGCGCCGTCGAGGCGCTGCTGGCCGTGCTGCACCGCGACGGGCCGGCCGCCGCGCCCGCAGCCGCCGCGCGCCGCGGACTGGCGTACCTGACCGGCGCGCTGCGTGCCGGCGCCCCGCCGGACCTGCCGGCCACGGACCTGATCGTGCCGGCGCTGCTGACGGCCGTGGACCGGCACCTCGACGGCCCGGCCGGTCCGCCACCCGGGCTGACCGGGTGGGCCGGCCGGCCCCGCCTGCCGCTGCCGGCCGGTCTCGACCCGGCCCGGCTGACCCGGGTACGCGGACTGCTCGCCACCGGGAGGCCGGTACCGGAGAAGCTGGCGCACGCGCTGGAGGTGGCGGGCGAACTGGCGTACCGCGCGCCCGGGGTACGTCCCTCGGCCAGCGGCGCGGTCGGCGCCTCACCCGCCGCGACCGCCGCCTGGCTGGGCGGGCCGGAGCCCGGACCCGCGCTCGACTACCTGAACGCCGTCGCCGGGCCCGGCCCGGTGCCCTGCGCGAGCCCGATCACCGTCTTCGAACGTGCCTGGGTGCTCGGCATCCTGGTCCGGGCCGGCGTGCCGGTCGGCGCGCCCGAGCCGGTGCTGTCCGAGCTGCGCGCCGCGGTCGGACCGTCCGGCGCGGCCACCGCGCCCGGCCTGCCCGCCGACGCCGACACCACGGCGGTCACGCTCTACGCGCTGGCCCGGCTGGGCCGGGCGCCGGGCGTCACGCCACTGGCCGGGTTCGACACCGGACGGCACTTCTGCACCTGGCCGGGGGAGGACGGTGCGTCGCTGACCACTAACGCGCACGTGCTCGACGCGCTCGGCGAGCATCCCAGCGCGCCCGGCGTCACCGGTGCCCGGCGCCGGGTCACCGAGTGGCTGCTGGAGCGGCAGGAGCCGGACGGGCGGTGGGAGGACCGCTGGCACGCCTCGCCGTACTACGCCACCTACGCGGTGCTGCTGGCGCTGGCCGACCACGCGCCGGACGGCGCGGCGCGCGCCTCGGTCGAGCGGGGGGTGGCCTGGCTGCTGGACACGCAGCGCCCCGACGGTTCCTGGGGACGGTGGGACGGCACCGCCGAGGAGACCGCGTACGCGGTGCTCGCGCTGGCCGACGCGGGACGGCCCGGCGACCCCCGGGTCGCGTCGGCGCTGGGGCGGGGGCGTCGTCGGCTGTCCGAGCTGGACGGATCCGACGGCGAACCGGCACTATGGCACGACAAGGACCTCTACCGCCCGACGCGGATCGTGCGCGCCGCGGTGCTGGCGGCCTCCGGTCGCGCCGGGGCGACCCGGGCCGGGGCCGCACCTACCATGATCAGGATCGCTTGAATGAGGTTCACGACGGCTGCTAGCGTGCGCCGGAGTCGATCGGATTTCGGACCGACCGAAGACCGGGCCAGGACGGTGTGATGGGTTCCCGCAGTACGAATCTCCGTACGAAGATCATCGCGCTGCTGGCGTCGCTGACCGCGCTCTGGGCGTTCGCCGCGTGGGTGACCGTACGGGACGGATTCAACCTGCTCGGCGTGCAGACGCTGAACGCGCGCGTCTTCGAACCGAGCGACCCGCTGCTGCAGGAGCTGCAGGCCGAGCGGCGGCTGTCGCTGCGCTACCTCGGCGAGTCCGACCCGGGCCGGTTGCAGGAGCTGGAGGCCCAGCGCGCGCGTACCGACGAGACCGCCGGCGCGCTGTGGCGCTCCGTGCGGGACTGGCGTACCGAGATCCCGGCCAGCGAAGAACTGATGAGCCGGCTCGACGAGCTGAAGATTGAGCTGGACCAGCTCGGCCAGGTACGCGCCGACGTCAGCCGCAAGACCATCGACCGCACCACAACGCTCATCGCGTACGACGAGGCGGTCGACGGGATCTTCGCGGTCTTCGACGCCCTCGGCGGCCTCGACGACGACGAGATCGCCGAGGACACCGCCGCGCTCATCGACCTCAACCGGTCCCGGGAGCTGCTGTCCCAACAGGACGCGCTGCTCACCGGCGCGATCGCGGCCAACCGGATCACCGTCGGCGAGCAGACCGCCTTCGCCCGCCTGGTCGGCGCGCAGTGGTTCCTCGCCGACCGCACCGCCCGGGAACTCGCGCCGAGCGACCGCGCCCGCTTCGACCGGATGGTCGGAGGCGAGGCGTTCCAGCAGCTCCGCACGCTCCAGGACCAGGTGCTCGCGGCCAAGGGCGCCGAGGTGCGTCCGCCGGTGACCGCCGCGGCGTGGCAGGCCGCCACCGAGAAGGCGATGGCCGACCTGCGCGAGGTGATCCTCGCCGGCGGTGAGGACATCGTGTCCCGGGCCATGCCCGTCGCGATCGGCGTCATCGTGCGGCTGGTGCTCGCCGCCGGTCTCGGCCTGATCGCCGTCATCGCCTCCGTGGTCGTGTCGATCACCACGGCACGGGCGCTCGTCCGCCAGCTCGAACGGCTCCGCGAGGCCGCCTTCAAGCTGGCGCACGAACGGCTGCCGAGCGTGGTGGAACGGCTGGGCCGCGGCGAGGAGGTGGACGTCGCCCGCGAGGCGCCACCGTTGCAGTTCGGCGACGACGAGATCGGCCAGGTGGGCAAGGCGTTCAACGTCGTCCAGGAGACCGCCGTCCGCACCGCCGTCGAGCAGGCCGAGCTGCGCCGCAGCGTACGCGACGTGTTCCTCAGCCTGGCCCGGCGCACCCAGGCGCTCGTGCACCGGCAGCTCACGCTGCTGGACGCGATGGAACGGCGGGAACACGACGCCGAGGAGCTGGAGGACCTGTTCCGGGTCGATCACCTGGCCACCCGGATGCGGCGCAACGCGGAGAACCTGATCGTGCTCTCCGGCTCGACTCCGGGCCGGGCCTGGCGGCGCAACGTCCCCATGGTCGACGTCGTACGCGGCGCGGTCGCCGAGGTCGAGGACTACACCCGGGTCACAGTGCTCCCGCTGGGCGAGGTGTCGCTCACCGGCCGCGCCGTCGGTGACGTGATCCACCTGCTGGCCGAGCTGATCGAGAACGGACTCTCCTTCTCGCCGCCGCAGACCACGGTGGAGGTCCGGGGGCAGCTCGTGGCCAACGGCTTCGCCATCGAGATCGAGGACCGCGGCCTCGGCATGAGCGCCGACGAGCTGGCCGCCGCCAACGCGCGCATCGTCGACCGGTCCGAGCTCAACCTGGCCGACGCCGCCCGGCTCGGCCTGTTCGTGGTCAGCCGGCTCACCGAGCGGCACGGCGTCAAGGTGCAGCTCAAGGAGTCCGCGTACGGCGGGACGACGGCAGTGGTGCTGATCCCGCGTGAACTGATCACCGCCGACGGCGCCGACGCGGCCGACGCCCTGCCCGCCCCCGGGACGGCCCTGCCCGCGGTGTCCGCACCGGATCCGGCGCGGAGCACGCCCGACGGCGACGGGCCGGCGACCCCGTCCGGCCCGGACGGGACTGCAGAACCGGACCAGCCGGCCGAGCCGGCGCCGCAGGCACCGGAGCCGGTGACGCAGGAGCCCCGGCTGACCCCCTCGGGGCTGCCCGCGCGTACCCGCAAGCGGCAGCCCGCGGCGGCGGGGCCCACCACGGAGCTGGCGGTGGTGGAGCGGCGGCCCGCCGCCACGACTGACGAGCCTGAGGCGTCGCCGGCGACGGAGCCGGAGACCGAGGCGGAGACCGCGCCGGTCACCGATGCGGGACTGCCGGTCCGGGTACGCCAGGCCAGCCTCGTGCCGGAGCTGCGGCACGACCAGACCGCGGCGGACGACGACGCCGCCGACGACGACACGGCGCGTGCACCGGAGCAGGTGCGCCGGATGATGAGCTCCTACCAGAGCGGCACCCGACGCGGTCGTACCGATGCCGCGCGCCTGCTCGGCGGAGCGCAGGGGGCCGGCGGCGGGCCGGCCGACGCGGACGAGCAGGTTACCTGACCGGGACGTCGACGCGACGGAAACCGGAAGTTGACGGCACACCAGCCGGGAAGATGAGGACGACGAGTGGCGCAGAAGACGGCTTCGAGCGCGGATCTGACGTGGCTGCTGGATGACCTGGTCGGCCGGGTCAAGCAGGCGGAGCACGCCGTGGCGCTCTCCACCGACGGACTGTTGATGGCCTCGTCCCGCGGATTGAGCCGGGACGACGGCGAGCACCTGGCGGCCATGGCGGCGGGCATCCAGAGCCTGGCCCGCGGCGCGGGCAAGCGGTTCGGTGGCGGACACGTGCAGCAGACCATCATCGAGATGCAGTCCTCCTTCCTGTTCGTCACCGCGGCCGGGCGCAACGCCTGCCTGGCGGTGCTGGCCTCGGAGGACGCGGACGTCGGCCTGATCGCGTACGAGATGGCCATGCTCGTCACCCGGGTCGGCCGGTTCGTCGCGTCACCGACCCGGGAACAGCCCCTCGGCGAGAACGCGGCACGATGACCGGCCGGGGGGACTCCGCGGAGCAGGAGTGGGTGGACGACCACGCCGGCCCGGTGGTGCGCCCGTACGCGGTGACCGGCGGCCGGGCCCGCCCGGTGACCGGCACGTTCGACCTGATCTCGCTGGTCACCTCGACCCGCACGGATGTCGGGTCGGAGTCCGGGCTGGGCCCGGAGCACGTGGCGATCGTCGGCCTCTGCCAGCGGATCCTCTCCGTGGCCGAGATCGCCGCCCATCTCGACCTGCCGGTGGGCACCGTCCGGGTCCTCCTCGGAGACCTGGCCGCCCGCAGCCTGGTACAGGTACGCGAGCCGCGCGCGACCACCGCCGGCCTTCCCGACGAGCACGTTTTCGAGGCGGTAATCAATGGACTACGGGCGCTCTGAGCGGCCGGCGGGCGCCGCGCCGCTGCCCACCGCGATCAAGATCCTGATCGCGGGCGGGTTCGGCGTCGGCAAGACCACCATGGTCGGCGCGGTCAGCGAGACCCGGCCGCTGCGGACCGAGGAGGTGCTGACCGAGACCGGGATCGGCATCGACGACCTGTCCGGCATCGAGGAGAAGTCGACCACCACGGTGGCGATGGACTTCGGCCGCATCACCATCAGCGACGACCTGGTGCTCTACCTGTTCGGCACGCCCGGGCAGGACCGGTTCTGGTTCGTCTGGGACGAGCTGGCGCTCGGCGCGCTCGGCGCGGTGGTGCTCGCCGACACCCGCCGGCTGGCCGACTGCTTCCCGTCGATCGACTACTTCGAGGGGCGCGGTACGCCCTTCGTGGTGGCGGTGAACTGCTTCGAGGGCGCCAAGCAGTTCCGCCTCGACGAGGTGCAGGCCGCGCTCGACCTGGACCCGGGCGTACCGGTGGTGCTGTGCGACGCGCGCAAGCGGGAGTCGGCCAAGGAGGTGCTGATCACCCTGCTGGAACACGCCATGAAGCTGCGGGAGGCGCGCCGCCGCGCCGCCGAGGACTGAGCGGTCACACATCGACGGGGGAGTGGACATGAGCGAGGTGACCGTCCGGGCGATGACGCCGGACGAGTTCGACAACTGGCAGGACGAGCTGGCCGCCGAGTACGCGCGGGAGCACGTCACGGCCGGCAACTGGACGCCCGAGGAGGCGCTCGAGCGGGCCCGGCGGGAAAGCTCCGCCTTCCTGCCGCAGGGCATGGCCACGCCCGGCATGCTGTTCCTGGTCGGCGTGCTGGCCGACGGGTCGCCCGTCGGCCGGTTGTGGATCGGCCTGACCCACCCGCGCGGTCTGGCCGGTTGCGCGTTCCTCTACGACATCGAGGTGGCCGCCGGGCACCGGGGCCGGGGCCTCGGGCGGGCGCTGCTCGCGGCCGGGGAGCGGGCGGCCCGGGAGCGGGGTGCCGAGGCGCTGGAGCTGAACGTCTTCGGCGCCAACGAGACGGCACGCAAGCTGTACGAGACGTCCGGCTACCGGGTGGTCACCCAGCAGATGCGCAAGGACCTGTCGTAGGGCCGTCCCTACAGGCGGGTGGCGGTCCGGATCAGCGCGGCGAGCGCCCGGGACCGGCTGTGCGGCGGCCACGCGATGACAGTGGTCACCGCCGGAGCGTCCGGCACCGGCACGGCGGCCAGGTCGGCGAGCAGCAGCGTCCGGACCGACTCCGGCAGCACCACAGCGGTACGGCCGAGCGCGATGAGCTGGAACAACTGGGCGTGGTCGCGCACCTCGGGACCCGGGCCGTCCGGATACGACCCGTCGGCCCGCGGCCAGCGCGGCATCGGCAGGCCGGGCAGCGTCTCCACCTCGGCCATGAGCAGGTGCGGCCGCCCGGCCAGCGGATGTCCGGCCGGTAGCACCGCCACCTGCTGCTCGGTGACCAGTTCCTCGGTGTCCAGCCCGGTGGTCGAGTCGAACGGCAGGTGCAGCAGCGCCACGTCGGCCCGTCCGTCGCGCAGCAGCCGTTCCTGTTCGCCGATGCCGCACAGCAGCACCTCGACGGGGACCGCGTCCGGCTCGGCCGCGTACGCGTCGAGCAGTTTCGGCAGCAGTTCGCTCGACGCGCCCGCCTTCGTCGCCAGCACCAGCCCGGGGCCGCCGTTCACGGCCTCGCCGGCGCGGCGGGTACGGCGGTCGGCGGCGTCCACCGCGTCCAGGGCGGCCCGGCCCTCCCGTAGCAGCACCGACCCGGCCGCGGTGAGCGCGACGCTGCGGCTGTCCCGTTCCAGCAGGGTCACGCCGAGACGCCGTTCGAGTTGCCGGATCGCGCGCGACAGCGGCGGCTGGGCGATGCCCAGGCGGCGCGCGGCGCGACCGAAGTGCAGTTCCTCGGCGACCGCGACGAAGTAGCGAAGCTCCCGCGTCTCCATACCGCCACCGTACCGCCGGATCGATACCCGGCGGGTATCGCCAGCTACCGAGGTGGTGTTGGAGGCCCGCCCGCCGCGCGGACAGGATCGAGAGCATGAGCGAACGGACGATCGCGCTGGTGACCGGCGCGAACAAGGGAATCGGGTACGAGATCGCGGCCGGCCTGGGCGCGCTGGGCTGGCGGGTGGGCGTCGGCGCCCGGGACGAGCAGCGGCTCGCGGAGGCGGTCGCGAAGCTGCGCGCCGCCGGGGTGGACGCGTTCGGCGTACCGCTGGACGTGACCGACGACGCGAGCGTGGCCGCCGCCGCCCGGCTGCTGGAGACGGAGGCCGGCGGGCTGGACGTGCTCGTCAACAACGCGGGCGTGACCGGTGGCGGACGGCAGCAGCCCGGTGACGTCGACCTCGCGACCATCCGGACCGCGGTCGAGGTGAACGTGATCGGGGTGGTCCGGGTGACCGAGGCGATGCTGCCGCTCCTGCGCCGCTCGGACTCGCCGCGGATCGTCAACATGTCCAGTGGTGTGGGCTCGCTGACCCGGCAGAGCGCCTCGGAGGGCGAACATCAGACCGGCCCGCTGTCGGTGGCGTACTCGCCGTCGAAGAGCATGCTCAACGCGGTGACGATCCAGTACGCGCGGGCGCTGAGCGGCACGAACATTCTGATCAACGCAGGCTGCCCCGGCTTCACCGCGACCGACCTGAACGGCTTCCGGGGCGTGCGAACCCCGCAGCAGGGCGCGGCGATCGGAATCCGGCTGGCGACGCTGCCCGACGACGGGCCGACCGGCGGCTACTTCGAGGACGCGGGCACGATCCCGTGGTGAGCGCCGCCCGTCAGTACCACATGACCGGGTTGCCGGTCGCCACCGACGCCGCGCACAGCCGACGCAGTGGCTCCACGATGTAGGCGAAGTCGTCGCCCGACCGGCTCCGGGTCCGCACCGCGAGCCGTTCGGGCGGCGGCTCGCCGTGCTCGCCCACCGACCGCATCGCCACCACCGTCCGCGTCCCGCCGGGGGTGAACTCCACCCGGTCGCCGGGCAGCGGCCGCTGGCCGAACCGGACGGCCCGGAACAGCGTGACCGGCGGGTCGGCGCGGTCGAGGACGAAGAAGCCGTCCGGATCGACGCCCGCCTGAAAGCCCGGGCCGAACATGAACAACCCGCGGTAGGCCTCGACGTATTGCATCACGACCGCGCCGGTCGCCTCGTCGATCAGCTCCACCTCGTCGGTGACCCGGACGACGTCCGCGAACGCGTCCAGTTCGGCGAGCGCGACCGCCGCCCGGTCGGCGGGCAGGAAGCCGCCGTTGACGTCCGGCAGCGCGGCGGCGAGCGCCGGGAAACGGTGCTCGCCGGCCGCGCGCAACGCCTGCTGGAACAGCCGTACGCCGGCCCAGTTGGACACGTGCTCGCTCGCCTGCTCCATGGCCTTGTGCGGGCACGCCTCCGCCTTCCAGGCGTCGAACGTGCGGTGCGCGGCCTTGTTGCCCTCCCACGGCCGCAACAGCGCGAGATAGCCCTCCTCGTCGATGCCGACCGGTTCGACCGGGCAGGGGGTGGTGAGGCCGTCCTGCCAGCACCGGCAGTACACGAACGCGTCGAGTCCCACGTCGGCACGCTACCGGCGCCCGCCCGGCGCCGCGCGCCGGTTTTCGCGGGCTCAGGTGCCGCGCGCCGGCTCGCGGCCGCTCCTGCGCCGCGCACCGATTTCCGGCGGCTCAGGTGCGGTGCGCCGGTTTCCGGCGGCTCAGGTGACGGCGAGCAGGACGGCGTCTCCGCGCGCCGCCGTGTCGCGGTAGAAGGTGCGCAGCGCGGTGAAGTGCGGCAGCAGGTAGTTGTCGAACTCGTCGTCGCCGTCGTCCCAGATGTGCGGGTAGATCTCGGCCTCGGACATGGCCTCCGGGTCGAAGCGGGCCCGCAGCGTCGCGTCGTCCACCGCGTCGAGCCCGGCGGCCACGGCGCGGACCGCGTCGGGCATCAGCAGCCGGGCCGGGCCCATGCCGAGATCCGGCCCGATCGGGTCACCACCCAGGATGGCCGGCCCGGCGTCGCCGCGGATCTCGTACGTGTCGCCGGTCAGCAGGTAGTGCAGGCCGTGCCACGCCTTGTCCAGGTCGACCTCGTCCGGGCCGCCGTCGAACAGCGTGCCGACCGTGCCCGGGTCGGCCAGCACCGTCGCCAGTTCCTCGCCGGACAGCCGGCGTGCGGTGAACACCATGCCCATGTGGTCGTCTCCCGGGATGTCGGTCGGAATCGGCGGCAGCGTAACGCGGGCGTCCGACAGCGTGCCATCATCGGCGCATGGCCACGGAGTCCCGGCACCTCAGCGTCCACATCGACCGTCCGGTCGCGGACGTCTACGCCTTCGCCGCCGACCCGGCGAACCTGACCCGCTGGGCGCCGGGCCTCGGCGGCTCGGTCGTGCTCGTCGACGGCCACTGGTTCGTGGACACGCCCGAAGGGCGGGCGCGGCTGACGTTCGCCCCGGCCAACGAGTACGGCGTGCTCGACCACGAGGTGCTGACGCCCTCCGGTGAGACGGTGTACGTGCCGCTGCGCGCCATCGCCGACGGCGACGCCACCGAGGTGGTGTTCAGCCTGCGGCGGATGCCCGGTATGAGCGACGCGGACTTCGACCGGGACACCGCGCTCGTGGAGGCGGACCTGGCCCGGCTCAAGGCCGTGCTGGAGAGCGCCGTCGGTTGACCGGAATGGGAACTGCGCCGCAGCGAAAAACAACTGCGGTGGCCGCGAATGCGATTCGGTGAATCAGTCGCCGATGGCGTCCCGCATTCTTTCCCTGGTCCAGTATTCGGACGGATCGGCGGCGCCGGGGCTCGGATTGTGCGTCGCTACCACCGGGCCGGGCGGCGCCGGTCGACCCGCGCCCCCGTCGCGCGCCGCGAGGACCACGACCGCCGCGGCGACGGCGAGCGCAGCGACGGCGGCCGCGCCGAGCAGCACACGATGTGACATGTCGCCTCCTCCGGGCCGTGGGCCGGTGCCGGCCCGCCTGGCGCCGGTCCGCCTGGTGCGCCGGGCGGCACACCAGGCGGACCGTCGTTCACCAGGTGTCGTTCGCGTACGTGTTGTAGAGCGTCCCCACCACGGCGGCGGAGAAGTACGGCGAGCCGTTCGTGTTCGAGCCGCTCGAGTAACTCATCACCCCGTGCACGTCACCGCGCCTGGTGGTGTTGTCGTAGCTGTAGTACCACGGGCCGCCGCTCGAACCGCCCCCGAAGCCGCAGTTCATCTCGATCCGGTTGCTGCCCGCGTCCCGCGACGTGCCCGAGCAGACCCACTGGACCTCGCCGCTGTCCTTGTTGCTCGGGTAGCCGAAGATGTCGTAGTGGTACGCCCGGCCACCGCCGGTGAGCAGCCCGTTCGCACCGACCGCGTCCACGATCGACCGGCTTCCGTAGACGAGTGCCACCGCCACGTCGTACTGCCGCTCGCGGGTGCTGATCCAGCCGCTCGGCACCGCGAGCGTGGACCAGTCCCAGGTGCCGTACGGCTGCGCGCCGTTGCGGTACGACGGCACGAACATCCAGTTCGCGGTGTGCCAGTCCCGGCCCGGCCCGTCGTGCACGCAGTGCGCGGCCGTGAAGACCATGTTGCGCGCCGGACTGTTCACCACGCTCGCGGAGCAGTAGTGGCCCAGGCCGTCGGTCGAGCTGGTGTAGAAGATCTTCCCCACCGTGATCGACTCGTTCAGCTGGGTGCCGAAGCCGCTGCCGTCCTTCGGCGCCACCGCCTCCGCGAAGCGCCGCACCCGCTCCGCCGTGGGGCTCTGGGTGACCGGGCCGGCGGACTTCTCGACCTCGTCGGCCGGAGTGGCCGCCGCCATGCGCTCGGCCGTCCAGTAGGCCCTGGCCTGCGCGGACGACCCCGCCTTGCGCTCGATCGACGTGACAGCGGCCGGAGCGGCCGTGCCTGCGGCGCTGCCGGTGCCGGCCAGCGCCGGAGTGCCGGCGAGGATCGCCGGCAGGATCAGGGCCGGCAGGGCCAGAAGTCTGATCGTCGTCTTCATGAAATCCTTCCCAGTGTTCGATTCCCGGATCGAAACTGGAGCGCCCCCGTTGTTCATCGCGATCGGCAACGTATCGACGGGCTTCGGAGCGTGTCAACGAATCATGGACGCCGATTGTTTGCAGTGTCGGATGTGCGATCGGGGGCCGGAGGGATTCCATCGAACGGCAATTTGCGCAATAAGTTGCGCGGCCAATCGGCGATCATGTGGCGCCACACGCACCGGAGGATGCCGTCGAGCGTGACGGCCGCGGCACTCCCGTCGCCGCGGTCAAGGCTTTGCTGGGCCGGCTGGTGGTGTCGCGGGCGCCCGTGGCCGGGTTGGGTGTGGTCTTCTTCCGCCGAGGTTGCGAGGAGCTCTGAGAGCAGACAGTCCCGTAGAGTGGTGTCAGGAATTCTGGGTCGTCGGACCTGCCTCGAATGACGAGCGTGGAGAGCTGAGTGATGAGCGAGTTCAGTACTGAACTTTTCATGCCAACCGACTCGATGGAGGCCGTGCAAAAGTTGCTGGCGGCATTTGAGTCTCTTCCGAGGGTGAAGATGGTTCGGCGCGTTGACGAAACGACGGTCGAAGCGCGCACGGGGGTGAGTTTCAAATCTTGGGGAGAGACGGTCGATGCAACTGTGACTGCCGTCGAGAGCGGTTCCCGCGTTGCGATTACCAGCAGGTCCAGACTGCAAACCACCCTGGTTGACTATGGCCAGAACCGCGAGAACGTGGAACAGGTCGTTCGACGCCTGAATGCGGTCTAGTGTCAGGCGACTGAGTGTTCGGCGCTCAGGATGAGGATCGACTGGATCCACGCTCGGGCCGGGACATAGGGAGCCCTTTGCCCTGGGCGGCACCGGCCAGCGCGGTGACGAAGGCATGGTTCATGCCCATTCCTCCCCAGAGCAAAAAAGCCGTCCAAGGAGATTGCACAACGCTGTGTGATTGTTCGGGCACCGTCGGCGCGGTGGAGGTATGACCGAACCGACACCCACATCGGCGTACCCCCGGGTGGTGCTGCCGCTGACCGGCCACCGCGCGCGCGGTCCGGCCTGGCGCTGCGACCGCTGCGGCGAGCCCTGACCGTGCCCGACTCTGCGGGCCGCGCCCACCGACGCCGCCCGCCGCGCCGTGGTTCCTGCCGCTCACCGACGCCGAGGCACGCGCCGTCGCGCTCCGCCTGCGCTGAGATGTAAGGAAGGGCCCCTTCTTAACAGACGTCTGTTAAGAAGGGGCCCTTCCTTACATGCGAACTCAGCTGGCGATCATGCGGCGCAGCACGTACTGCAGGATGCCGCCGTGCCGGTAGTAGTCCGCCTCACCCGGGGTGTCGATGCGGACCACGGCGTCGAACTCCACACCGGTGTCGGTGGTGACCTTCACCGTGCGCGGGGTGTCGCCGTCGTTCAGCGCGGTGACGCCGCTGATCGAGAACGTCTCCGTGCCGGTCAGGCCCAGCGACTCGGCGGTCTCGCCGCCCGGGAACTGCAGCGGCAGCACGCCCATGCCGATCAGGTTCGAGCGGTGGATCCGCTCGTACGACTCGGCGATGACCGCCTTCACGCCCAGCAGCATGGTGCCCTTTGCGGCCCAGTCACGCGACGAGCCGGAGCCGTACTCCTTGCCGGCCAGGATGACCAGCGGGACGCCCGCCTCCTGGTAGGCCATCGAGGCGTCGTAGATCGAGGTCTGCTCGCCGGTCAGGTGGTTGACGGTGAAGCCGCCCTCCACGCCCGGGACGAGCTGGTTGCGCAGCCGGATGTTGGCGAACGTGCCCCGGATCATCACCTCGTGGTTGCCGCGGCGGGAGCCGTACGAGTTGAACTCGTGCCGGGCCACGCCGTGCTCGGCCAGGTACTTGCCGGCGGGGGAGTCCGCCTTGATCGAGCCGGCCGGGGAGATGTGGTCGGTGGTCACCGAGTCGCCCAGCTTGGCCAGCACCCGCGCGTCGGCGATGTCCTGGACCGGGGTCGGCTCCTGCTGCATGCCCTCGAAGTACGGGGGCTTGCGCACGTACGTCGACTCGCCGTCCCAGGAGAACGTGTCGCCGGTCGGGGTCGGCAGCGACTGCCAGCGCTCGTCACCGGCGAACACGTCGGCGTACGCGGCGCTGAAGCCGGTCGCGCCGATCGCGGAGGCGATGACGTCCTGGATCTCGGCGCTGTTCGGCCAGATCTCCCGCAGGAACACCGGGTTGCCCTGGGCGTCCTCGCCGATCGGCTCGTTCGCCAGGTCGATGTCCATGGTGCCGGCGAGCGCGTACGCGACCACCAGCGGCGGCGACGCCAGGTAGTTCATCTTGACGTCCGGGTTGATCCGGCCCTCGAAGTTGCGGTTGCCGGACAGCACCGACACGACTGCGAGGTCACCGTCGTTGACGGCGGCGGAGACCTCCTCCGGCAGCGGGCCGGAGTTGCCGATGCAGGTGGTGCAGCCGTAGCCGACCAGGTTGAAGCCGAGCTTCTCCAGGTACGGGGTGAGGCCGGCACGGTCGTAGTAGTCCATGACGACCTTCGAGCCCGGCGCCAGGGTGGTCTTCACCCACGGCTTGCGGGCCAGGCCCTTCTCCACCGCGTTGCGGGCCAGCAGCGCGGCACCGATCATGACCTGCGGGTTCGAGGTGTTGGTGCAGGAGGTGATCGCGGCGATCACCACGGCGCCGTGGTCCAGCTCGTACTCGACGCCGTCGGCGCCGGTCACGCGTACCGGATTGGTGGCCCGGCCGCCCGCGCCCACCGCGGCGGTCTCCAGGTCGCGCGGCGCGTCCGCCGGGTCGTTGATCCCGTTGGCGGGGGAGTCGCTGGCCGGGAAGGACTCGGCCGACGCCTCGTCGGCCGGGCCGTCGGCGCCGAACGGCTTCTCCTGCTGCGGCACGCCGGGCTTGCGGCCCGGGTCGCCACCGGTCTCGTCGGCGGCCACGTAGTCGCTGAGCGCGGCGCGGAACAGCGTCTTGGCGCTGCCCAGCGGCACCCGGTCCTGCGGGCGCTTCGGGCCGGCCAGGGACGGCTCGATGGTGCTCAGGTCCAGCTCCAGGCGCTCGGAGTACTCCGGCTCGCGCTCCGGGTCGTGCCAGAGGCCCTGCTCCTTGGCGTACGCCTCGACCAGCGCCACCTGGGACGCGTCGCGGCCGGTCAGCTCCAGGTAGCGGACGGTCTCGGCGTCGATCGGGAAGATCGCCACGGTCGAGCCGTACTCGGGTGACATGTTGCCGATGGTGGCTCGGTTCGCCAGCGGCACCGCGCTGACGCCCGGGCCGTAGAACTCGACGAACTTGCCGACCACGCCGTGCTTGCGCAGCATCTCGGTGATGGTCAGCACCAGGTCGGTGGCGGTGGTGCCGGCCGGCATCTCACCGGAGAGCTTGAAGCCGACGACGCGGGGGATCAGCATGCTGACCGGCTGGCCGAGCATCGCGGCCTCGGCCTCGATGCCGCCGACGCCCCAGCCCAGCACGCCCAGGCCGTTGACCATGGTGGTGTGCGAGTCGGTGCCGACGACCGTGTCCGGGTACGCCTGGCCGTTGCGCTCCATGATCGTACGAGCCAGGTACTCGATGTTTACCTGGTGCACGATGCCGGTGCCCGGCGGGACGACCTTGAACTCGTTGAACGCGGTCTGGCCCCAGCGCAGGAACTGGTAGCGCTCCTTGTTGCGCTCGTACTCCAGTTCGACGTTGCGCTCGAAGGCGTCCTCGCGGCCGAACAGGTCGGCGATGACCGAGTGGTCGATGACCAGCTCGGCCGGAGCGAGGGGGTTGACCTTGGTGGCGTCGCCGCCCAGGTCACGGACCGCCTCGCGCATGGTTGCCAGGTCGACCACGCAGGGCACGCCGGTGAAGTCCTGCATCAGCACCCGGGCCGGGGTGAACTGGATCTCCACGCTCGGGTCGGCGGTGGCGTCCCACGCGCCGAGCTGCTGGATGTGGTCGGCGGTGATGTTCGCGCCGTCCTCGGTCCGCAGCAGGTTCTCCAGCAGGATCTTCAAGCTGTAGGGCAGCCGCTCGTGGCCCTCCACCTTGTCGATCCTGAAAATCTCGTAGCTCGCGTCTCCGACGCGTAGCTGGGTCTTCGCACCGAAGGTGTCGAGGCTCGCCACGTCGTACTCCTTCACACCAGCGACCGTGAGTAGTCCTGAGCAGTTTGTCGCACCGACCGGAGCGCTGCCGTGCTTAGGCAACACTTACCTGCGTCGGTCTCTACAAAACCGTACGTCCGTCTTGCTATTCGTGCAACCTCGTGCCACGCTGCGGGACGAGGAGGTGCCACCATGATCCATCACGTCCTGCTCGCCTGCCCCCGCGGCTCCGAGGACGCGTCCCGCTCCTTCTACGCCGGGCTGCTCGGCCTCACCGAGAAGCCCAAGCCCCCGGCCCTGGCCGCCCGCGGTGGTTGCTGGTTCACCGGGTACGACGCCGAACTGCACCTGGGCGTCGAGGACGACTTCCGTCCCGCCCGCAAGGCGCACCCCGCGCTGCTGCGCCCCGACCTGGACGAGCTGGCTGCCCGCCTGCAAGCCGCCGGGCACGCCGTGACCTGGGGCGACGACGAGATTCCCGGCATGCGGCGGTTCCACACGTACGACCCGCACGGCAACCGGCTGGAGTTCCTGGCCCCCGCGGGCTGACCGGGCGCGGGTAGGGTCGGCGGGTGGTCGACGTACAGCACTGGCTCGCCGCGCTCCCGCCGGCCCTGATCTGCCTGCTCGTGGGCGGCGTGATCGGCGTGGAGAGCATGGGCATCCCACTGCCCGGCGAGATCGTGCTGGTCAGCGCCGCGCTGCTCGCCGCCACCGGCGCCGTCGCGCCCGAGTGGGTGGCCGCCGCCGCGGCGACCGGCGCCATCGTCGGCGACTCCATCGGGTACGCCGTGGGCCGGCGCGGTGGCCGCCCCCTGCTGGAACGGCTCGGCCGGCGCTTCCCGAAACACCTGGGCCCGGCACACCTGGCCCGCGCCGAGCTGAGCTTCGCCCGGCACGGCGTCTGGGCGGTGTTCTTCGGGCGGTTCGTCGCGCTGCTGCGCATCCTCGCCGGGCCGCTCGCCGGGGCGCTGCGCGTGCCGTACCGCCGGTTCCTGGTCGCGAACGCCGCGGGCGGGCTGGTCTGGGCGTTCGGCACCACCTACCTGCTGTTCTATCTGGGGCAGGCCGCCGAGCACTGGCTCAAGGACATCTCCTGGGCCGGGCTGGTGCTGGCCGTACTGGCCGGCGTGGTCAGCACCGCGTGGCTGCGCCGCCGAGCCAAGCGCCTGGACCCGTCCGAGGCCCCCGACCAGCCCGATCCGGTCCCCGCAGCCGACCGCTGACCGGCTTCCCCCGGCCGATTGAAGGCGGGCGGCCCGGTCCAGCGCCCCCAGGACATCACGGTCCAGGACCGCACAGCACTCTCCCTCGTACCGGTTCGCCTCGGCTCGCCTCGGCTCGCCCTCGCCCCCGCCTCGGTGATCAAGGAGTTTGTGTCCTGTGAGGGCTCTCCCCAGTGACACAAACCCCTTGATCACCGAGGCGGATTGGGGGGCGGGCGGGGTAGGCCGGGTCGGCCGGGGGAGGGGCGTGGCTGACCGGGGTGGGCCGGGAAGGCGGGCAGTTCGGGCCGGATGGGCGAGGGGCGCCCAACCCGGCGGCGGGGCAGGGCCGGCGGGGTGGACCGCTGTGCCGGGTGAGTGGGGTTAACGGATACGCGCAATGCCCCGCACTGCTCTGCGCCGTTGACCATGAGGTTAGCGGTGGCTGGTGCCCGATTTGTCGCCGCTAACTTCATGATCGACGCGGTGGGGGGGCGGTTGCCCGTGGGGTGGTCGAGATCTTGGTAGGAAACGGCCCCTATGAGGGCCGTTTCCTACCAAGATCTTGTGTGCGTTCCGCCTTGCGGGACGGTGATCCTGGGAAGTGGGAAGTGGGAAGTGGCGGTGGGGATGAGGGCGGGATCTCGGTGCGGGCCGGCGGTGGGGGTCAGGGGGCGGTGAGCAGGGTGACCAAGGTGTCGCGGGCGGTGCGGACGGCGGCCCGGGACTCCTCGGTGTGGTCCAGCGCGTCGAATCCGTGCTGTCCGTTCGGCACGTCCACCACGCACAACGGGACGCCGCGCCGCCGCGCGACAGCCGTGAACGCCTCGACGGTGGGAGCGACTTCGGGCCGCTCCCACCCGGCCCGGGTCAGCACGAGCGTCGGCCGTGCCGCGCCCTCCGCCTGCGCGCCGTCGACGGTCGCGGCGTCGGGAGAGGTCGCGTCCGGCCGAGTGGGGTCGACGCCGGCGTTCTCGGGGGAGGCCGTGCCGGACGCAGCGGCGGCGTCCTGAGCCGCGGACTGGTCGAGGGTGTCGATCGGGCGGAAGCGCGGGTCCACCGGGGGCCATCCGGGCAGCGGGGCCAGCAGCGGATAGGTCGCGGCCACGCCGCGCAGCCAGGCGGGCGGGTCGCGGAGCCAGTCGCCGAGCAGCAGGCCGGCGCCGGAGAAGAACCAGAGGCCGAGCCGGTCGGGGTCGACGCGCGGGTCGGCGCGGAGCAGTTCGGCGGCGGCGGCCACCCGGGCGGCGACCGTGTACAGGTCGTCCGGGCTCGCCACGGTGAGCCGGGGGATCGCGGCCAGCACGCCCGCCTCGGCGAGCAGCGCGCCGTAGCCCCGGTAGAGCGGCCAGTCCCGCGCGTCGGGCGCCTCGGGCGGTCCCGGAACGCCGTGCACGACGACGACCGCGGGATGCCGGCCGTCGCCGGTGGGCACGTGCAGGTCGACGTCGCCGTGCCGCTCAACGGCTGCCGGTGGGGGATCGAGGACGAACGGGCTCTCCCAGAAAACGGTTCCCATCGTTGCGATGGTAGGAGAATCCGCCGCCCCCGACTGTCCGGTCAGGACGAGGAGGCCTTGGCGTGCCGCTCGCGCAGCCGGTCCCGGATCTCCTCCGGGGTGTACGCCCGGCGCCGCCGTTCGGCCCGCGCCACCACCACTCCGGTCGCCGCGACGCCGGCGAGACCCGCGAGACCGAGTACCTTCCACCACCGCATCCGTTGCCGCATCCGCATAGGGTAGTCCTCCATGAGCATCAGCCTGGACGAGGCCGTGGAGCTGACCCGTACCGGCGACCTGTGGGTGTTCCGCGGACGCAGCGTGCCCGACCGGGCCATCCAGCTCACCACGAACAGCCCGGTGAACCACGTGGGCATGGCGGTGGTGCTCGACGACATGCCGCCGCTGATGTGGCACGCCGAGCTGGGCCGTTCGCTGCCGGACATGTGGACCGGCACGCACCAGCGCGGCGTGCAGCTGCACGACCTGCGGGACGCGGTCTGCGTCTGGGCCAACCGGTACGGCCAGCGGGGCTGGCTGCGCCAGCTCGAACCACCGGCCGACGCGGCGATGGAGGAGGCGGTGCTGCGTACCGTGGCTCGCCTGGACGGGACGCCGTTCCCGTCCACCGCGCAGCTCGCCTGGCGGTGGGCGCGGGGCCGGCTGCCGCACCCGCGCCGGCTGAGCCTCGGCGGCCTGCTGGGCGAGATCGGCAACCGGGGCAGGACCGGCGACAGGGGCGCGATCGGCAACCAGCAGAAGACCGGCGACAGCGGCGACACGAGCGGGACCGGCGACGCCGGCAGGGAGAACGCCGCCGCGCTGGAGACGGCGTACTGCGCGGAGGTGGTCGCGGTGACCTACGAGGCGATGGGTCTGCTGCCCGCCGGGCGGCGGCCCAACTGGTACGACCCGGGCCGGTTCTGGAGCGGCGACGACCTGGCGCTGCGCGGCGGCGCGCACCTCGGTGCCGAGATCGAGGTGCGGATCCCGCCGCGCTGAGGAAGGTTTGCCGCAGGCGCGGGCCGGTAATGAGGAGCGTCGTGACGGCTTCCACCGACCTCGACACGCTCACCGACTTCTTCGACCGGTACGGCGTGGCGCTGACCACCGCCGACGTGCCGGCCATCGCCGGCTGCTACGCCCTGCCGGGCCTGGTGGTCGCCGACACCTACAGCTTCTCGTTCACCTCGCCGGCGGCGGTGGCGCTCAGTTTCGTCGGCGCCGCGCCGGACTACCAGGAGCGCGAACTCGTCGCGGCGAACGCGCAGATCGAGGACGTGCAGCAGATCTCGGCGCTGCTCACCGAGGTGGCGGTGCGCTGGGAGTTCCTGGACAGCCAGGGCGGCGCGGTGCCCGGCGAGCGCTACCGATACCTGCTGCGCACCACCGAGGACGGTCCGGTGATCTGCACAGTCATCCGTACCGCCTGATCGTGGTGGTGCGGCGGCCGGCCCCGCGGGCCGGCCGCCGCACCGACTGACGTCAGCGGTGGTGGGCGCCGGCCCAGCGGTCGGCCTCGGGGGCCGGGTGCAGGCCGGGCTCGTGCAGGCCCTCCTCGGTGACCTGGCCGATCCGGCGGTACGTCTCCGGCCGGCTGGTGCGCAGGATCGCGCCCCAGATCAGGCCGACCACGCCCGCCGCCACCGGGATCGCGGGCAGCAGCCACTTCAGGTAGCTCGCGGTGTCGGGGGCGAGCAGCGCGTCGAAGTTGAACAGCAGCACCAGCAGCACGACGGTGAGCAGGACCGTGCCGAGTGCCGGGGCGATCGCCCGCTGCCACGCGCTCTCCGGGCCCTGACGGCCCCGGAAGAAGCCCACCACGGAGGCCGAGGTGAGCGTCATCAGCAGTACGACGCCGACCGCCGCGGCGCCGGACAGCCAGGTGAACAGGTCGATGACCGGGTCGCGGCCGGTCATCGCGAACGCCAGGAACACCACCACGGCGAGGACGCTCTGCACCAGCGAGCCCGCCACCGGCGCGCCGCTGCGGCTGGAGGTGGCGCCGAGGAAGCGCGGCAGCACCCGCTCCCGGCCCAGCGCGAACAGGTAACGCGCCACACCGTTGTGGAACGACAGCAGGGCGGCCAGCACGCTGGTGATGAACAGGACGTTGGCGATGTCCGCGACGACGGCGCCGGTGTACTGGTCGAGCGCGCCGAAGATGATGCCCGGACCCGCCTCGGCACTGGCCGCCGGGGCGTTCTCCGGACCGGTGAGCACCGTCAGCGCCCAGGCCGAGAAGGCGTAGAACAGACCGGTGAACGCCACCGCGATGTAGGTGGCCCGGGCCACGGTGCGCCGCGGATCCTTGACCTCCTCGCTGTAGATGGCGCCGCTCTCGAAGCCGGTGAAGGAGGCGATGGTGAACGCGAGTACCGCGCCGAAGCCG
Source organism: Micromonospora sp. C28ISP2-4 (assembly GCF_030519385.1). Classification (NCBI taxonomy): domain Bacteria; kingdom Bacillati; phylum Actinomycetota; class Actinomycetes; order Micromonosporales; family Micromonosporaceae; genus Micromonospora; species Micromonospora sp. C28ISP2-4. Next base: position 462,364 of record NZ_JAUMKG010000007.1, read on the forward strand.
GCGCCGAACAGGTGGCCGGGGCTGATGCCGGCGGTGGTGACGGTGCCGCCGTCGGGGTTGGCGAAGGCGACCAGGTCGAAGATCAGCACGGCCACGCACTCGAGGATGAGCAGCACCGCGAGGACCGTGGCGTTGAGGTCGATGCGCAGCACGCCGAGCGCGCCGATGAAGACCCAGGCCAGCAGCGCCCAGACCCACCAGTCGAGGCTGATGCCGGCCTTGGCGTCCATGAAGTCGCCGAGGATCTGACCGAGCAGGCCGTACAGACCGATCTGGATCGCGTTGTACGCCGCGAGCGCGACAGCCGAGCCGGCCACCCCGCCGGCCCGGCCGAGGCCGTTGGCGATGTACGCGTAGAACGCGCCCGCGTTGGCGACGTACCGGCTCATCGCGGCGTAGCCGGTGGCGAAGACGGCGAGCACGGCGGCGAGGAGCACGTATCCGAGCGCGGCGCCGATGTTGCCGCTGACCGCGTACATGGTGGTGACACCACCGCCGAGAACGGTCAGCGGGGCGGACGCGGCGACGGTGAAGAAGACGAGGTGAGCGGTGCCGAGACGACCGCGGCGCAGCCCACCGTCGGAGAAGAACGGATCGGAGGACAAGGCTTCTCCAGGGGAGGGGGGTGAGGGAATTGATGTGTCTACTTCGGAACAACCTGAAGCAGGGTATTGGTGATCACGTATCGTGACAACCCCACTTCGATATCGATTGGGGTGCGCCTGAACGGCCGGAATTGAGCTGTGCGTGGTCATGCCGTACCGTCCCGTGTCGACGATCACGGCCACCGTTCGAGGATGGACCATGACCTACCCCGGGGCGCAGGCCACTTACCGGCTTGCGGATGCGCTGTTCCTTATCGGACACGACGAGTTCACCGGCAAGCCGCACGTCGCTGTCGACCGGTTGGAGTGCGGGCTGGCCGGCGCCGCGCTGGCCGAGCTGATGTTCGAGGGCCGGATCGCCCTCGACGGAGGGGGGATCGCCGCCGTCGACCCGCGGCTGTGGCAGGAGCCGCTCACCGACCTGCTGATCACCGAGATCCTGCGCCGCGAGGGGGCGCATCCGGCCCGGCTGTGGATCCGCTACCTGCGGACCCAGCTCAACATCAACGAGCGGGTGGGCACCCGGCTGGTCACCGCCGGCGTGCTCCGCCGCGAGCAGGGCAAGCTGATCGGCCGGACGGTGCGCTGGCCGGCCATCGACCCGAACCAGGCGGCCTCGCCGCGGGTGCGGCTGACCGCGATGCTGATGCACTCGTCCCCGGCCGAGCTGGACCCGGGGACGCTGCTGCTGGCGACGCTCGCGGAGGCGGTCGGGCTGGCCACGCACATCTTCGATCCGCAGGTGGCCACGCGGATGCGTGACTGCCGCCGGTTCCTGCCGGCTCAGCTCGAAGGGCTGCTCGCCGCCGTCGTGGGCGCGCTCGACGTCACCACCACGACGGTACGGCGATGACGTCCCGCCCCGGGTGAGGCCGGGGCGGGACGGTACCGGTCAGGCCGGGTCGCGCCACATCGGGTAGAGGCTGGGGCCCTCCGGCAGATCCAGCGTGACCGGGCGGCGCCGGAACCCGAGCCGCTCGTAGAGCGCGGCGTTGCGCGGCGAACTGGCCTCCAGGTAGGCCGCGGTGCCGGCCTGATCCAGCTCGGCCAGCTTGTTACGCAGCAGCGCCGACCCGACGCCCTTGCCGTGATGGTCCGGGTGCACCCCGATGAAGGGCAGGTACCAGTGCGGCTCGCCGGGGTGCCGGGCGCTCATCATCTCGTCGAGCGTGCCGAACCGCTTCATGGCCTCCGCGCCGATCGCGGTCTCCATCCCGTCGAACTCGCCGCCGTCCTCGGCGTCGTGCCCCTCGCCGGTGGGCAGCCAGAGCGTGACGCCCAGCCCGTCACCGGCGATGTGCACCTCACCGGTACGCAGCGCCAGCGCGACGAACGGTCCGAAGAAGGCGGGATGGACCTGTGCGCGGTGGTCGTCGGCCGGGAAGACCCAGCCGCTCACCGGATCCCGCATGAACGCCTCGGCGAGGATCGCGGTCACGACAGCGGCGTCCTCAGCGGACGCGCGCCGGATGTTGCCCTGCCACTCAGTCACTGGCTATCCGTCCTACCGGCTCGACGAGCCATTGTGGTCATTGATCGGCGTGCAAGGTATCAGGTGTCCAGGCCGGGCGGCAGGGGTCGACCGCGATGCTCGCCGCGACCCGGTCCGGGTGGCTACGCTGGCCCGGACCCCGACAGGAGGACCATGCCCCGCACGCGTCGTCCCGGCCCGCAACCCGGGGCCGCCATGACCTCGTCCCCCTGGATCCTCGTCGCCGCGGGCGTGGTCGTGATGGTGGTCCTGCTGGTGGTGGCGCTCGGTTCGGTGCGGGGCCGGCGGACGTTCCCGGCGGCCGGCCCGGCGGATCCGGTGATGTCGCTGCCGCAGGTCCCGCCGACGTCCGAGGCGGTCACCCCCACCGGCCCGCCGCCGGTCTCCGCCACCGCTGCGGTGGTGCCGGGCCTGTCGCCCCGGTCCACGGTGCTGCCCGCCCGGCCGACTCCGGCCGCGCCGACCCCCAGCCCCCGGGGCGTGGCCCGGCCGGTGCTGCCTCCGACACCTTCTCCGACGCCGCCGTCGGCGGTGACCGGCCGGTACAGCGTGCCGAGCGTCTTCGACGGCGGCTTCATCGGTGAGGTGCTGCTGGTCAACACCGCGCGTACGCCGCAGGGCTGGACGGTGCGCGCGGTGTTCCCGGGTGGCCGGCTGGTCACCGCCTGGGTCGAGGGCGCCGAGCAGGGCGTGTTCCGCTTCGACGACGGCGTGCTCACCTACCGCAGCGGGTTCGACCTTGCTCCCGGGCAGTCCCTGCCGGTGCGGTTCCACATCGAGCGGGCCGGCATCCGGCCGGTGAGCTGCACCGTCGACGGCACACCCTGCGCCGAACGCTAGACCGCGCGGCCCGGTAGGGGCCGGCGTCGGATGCCTCCTCTTGCAAGGTGACTGCTTTGTTGCGGCATGGTTTGCAAGGTATTGCAGAATGTTTCGGCAAGGGCTAGCGTGCGGGCGAATCAGCGACCAGAGAAAGGCCGTCGATGAAACCGCCGCCGATATCCCCCAAGGCGCTGCTCGCCCTGGTCACCTCCCTCGTACTCACTCTCGTCGGCGTGCCGGTGGCCCTCCACCAGCTCGGCGCCGACGCCGCCCCGGCCGCCGCCCCCGACGTCCTCGCCGCCGGCAACGCTCCGCAGTGGAACCGCGAGCCGTCCCCCGACGCGCTTCTCAAGGCCGCCACCGGCACCAAGAAGGCGGAGCAGTTCTACTTCGTCCTGCCGGACCGCTTCGCCAACGGCGACAAGCGCAACGACACCGGCGGCCTGACCGGCGGCCGGCTCACCACCGGCCTCGACCCGACGGACAAGGGCTTCTACCACGGTGGCGACCTCAAGGGCCTGATCGACCGGATGGACTACATCCAGGGCCTCGGCACCACAGCCATCTGGCTCGCGCCGATCTTCAAGAACCGTCCGGTGCAGGGCACCGGCGCGGACGTCTCGGCCGGCTACCACGGCTACTGGATCACCGACTTCACCCAGGTCGACCCGCACTTCGGCACCAACGCCGAACTGAAGAAGCTGGTCGACCTGGCCCACCGGCGGGGCATCAAGGTCTACCTCGACATCATCGTCAACCACACCGCCGACGTCATCCGGTACGCCGAGGACAAGTACGGCTACGTGGACAAGAAGACCGCCCCCTACCGCGACGCGCAGGGACGCCCCTTCGAGGACCGCAACTACGCCGACGGCACCCGGAGGTTCCCGGCGGTCGACGAGAAGTCGTTCCCGTACACCCCGGTGTTCGCCACCCCGGCCGACGCGAAGGTCAAGGTACCGGCGTGGCTGAACGACCCGACCATGTACCACAACCGCGGTGACTCCACGTTCGCCGGCGAGAACAGCGAGTACGGCGACTTCTTCGGCCTCGACGACCTGTGGACCGAGCGTCCCGAGGTGGTGCGCGGCATGACCGACATCTACGCCCAGTGGATCGGCAAGGCCGGCGTGGACGGGTTCCGCCTCGACACGGTCAAGCACGCCAACCTCGACTTCTGGCCGCAGTTCGCCCGCGGCATCGACGCCGCCGCCGCGAAGGCCGGCAAGAAGGACTTCTTCATGTTCGGCGAGGTCTACAGCGCCGAGCAGGAGATCCAGTCGACCTACGTGCGGCAGGGCGGGCTGCCCGCCACGCTCGACTTCTCGTTCCAGGAGGCGGCACGCGGCTACGCCGCCGCCGACGGCTCGGCCAAGGCGCTCGCCGACGTCTACGCCAAGGACGACCTGTACTCCGCGCGCGACACGAACGCCAACCGGCTCACCACGTTCCTGGGCAACCACGACATGGGCCGGATCGGCTCGTTCGTCGCCGCCGCCGGCGGTGACGACGCCGCCCAGCTGAACCGCAGCCGGCTCGCCCACCAGCTGATGTTCCTCACCCGCGGCCAGCCGGTCGTCTACTCCGGCGACGAGCAGGGCTTCACCGGACCGGGCGGTGACAAGGACGCCCGGCAGGACATGTTCGCCTCGCGGACCGCCGACTACCTCGACGACGACCTGATCGGCACCACCCGTACCCACGCCGCCGACCAGTACGACACCCGCCACCCGCTCTACCGGACCATCGCCGAACTGGGCGAGCTGCGGTCGGCGCACCCGGCGCTGCGCGACGGCGTGCAGGTGACCCGGTACGCGGCCGACGGGCCGGGCGTCTTCGCGTTCTCCCGCGTCCTGCCGTCCGACCGGATCGAGTACGTGGCGGCGGTGAACAACGCCGCGACACCGCAGACTGTCACGGTGGACACCTGGTCGGCCGGCGCCCGCTTCACCGGCGTGTACGGCGGCGCCGCCGCAGCGACGGCCGGCGCGGACGGCAAGCTGAGCGTCACCGTGCCGGCGATGTCGGCGCTGGTGCTGAAGGCCGACCGGTCGATCCCGCAGGCCGGCGCACCGAAGATCACGATCACCGAGCCGGGCGACGATCCGGTTCCCGGCAAGGTCGCCGTCACCGCCCAGGTCACCGGCGACCCGCTCGCCACCGTCACGTTCGCCGCCCGGGTCGCGGGCGGCAAGTGGACGCTGCTGGGCGCCGCGCAGCGTGCGCCGTACACCGTGCACCACGACCTGACCGGCCTGCCCGGCGGCACCCGCGTGGAGTACAAGGCGGTGGTCCGCGACGGCAAGGGCCGCACCGCCACCGCCCGCGCCACCGGCACCGTCGGCACCCCGGCGCAGGGTGCGTCGCGGGACTGGGCGATCGTGCACTACCAGCGCCCGGCCGGCGGGTACGACGACTGGCGGCTCTACGCCTGGGGCGACATCGACCCGGCGTACGTGACGCAGTGGCCCGCCGGGCAGCCGTTCGCCGGTGAGGACTCGTACGGCCGGTTCGCCTGGGTCAAGCTCAAGCCCGGCGCGAAGACCGTCGGGTTCCTCGTGATCGACGGCGACGGCAACAAGGACGTCGCGAACGACCGCACCGTCGACGTGACGGCGACCGGCGAGGTCTGGGTCAAGCAGGGCGACCCGGCGGTCTACCCGACGCGGCAGGCCGCCACCGGCGAACCCGACCCGCCCGTCGACCAGAACACCGCGCTTATCCACTGGCGCAAGGCCGACGGGAACTACGACGGCTGGGGCCTGCACCTGTGGGACGGCGCGGCCAACCCGACCGACTGGGCCGCCCCGCTCAGGCCGGAGAAGATCGACGCGTACGGCGCGGTGTTCCGCGTGCCCCTGGCCGCCGGAGCGGCAGGGCTGAGCTACATCATCCACCGAGGCGACGAGAAGGACCAGCCCGAGGACCAGCGGCTCGACTTCGCCAGCGCCGGACGCGAGGTGTGGCTGCTCGGCGGCGTGAAGGGACGGCTGCTGCCGACCACCACGTCCGGCGCCGCCAAGGACCTCGACCTCACCAAGCAGAAGGCGCACTGGATCGACAGGGCCACTGTCGCCTGGCCGACCGGGCCGACCGACGGCAGGCGGTACGCGCTGGCAGTCGCCCCGGCTGGCGGGATCGGCCTCGCCGACGGTGAGCTGACCGGCACGTACACCACGATCCCGCTGCGGGCGCAGCGCAACGGGCTGACCGAGGCGCAACGGCAGGCGTACCCCCATCTCTGGGCCTCGCGCGCCTTCACGCTCGACCGCGCCGACCTGGCCGAGGTGCCCGCGGCGCTGCGCGGCCAGATCGTGGTCACCGAGCGGGACGCCGAGGGCGCGCTGCTCGCCGCCACCGGCGTGCAGATCCCCGGCGTGCTCGACGACGTCTACGCGGCGGCGACCGGCGCGAAGCTCGGCCCGACGTTCGCCGGCCGGGTGCCCACCCTCGCGGTGTGGGCGCCGACCGCGCGGACCGTGTCGCTGGAGCTGTTCGACTCGCCTACGGCCCAGCCGACAAGCGTGGCGATGCGCCGCGACGACCGCACCGGCGTCTGGTCGGTCCGCGGCACGAAGGCGTGGAACGGCCGCTACTACCGCTACCGGGTGCAGGCGTGGCAGCCGGCCACGCAGAAGATGGTCACCGCGTCGGTGACCGACCCGTACTCGGTGGCGCTCGCGGCGAACTCCACGCACAGCCAGATCGTCGACCTGACCGACCCGGCGCTCGCGCCGGCCGGCTGGGCGAACCTGCGCAAGCCGGCCGCCCCGCCGGCGTCGAAGGTCCAGATCTCCGAGCTGTCGGTACGCGACTTCTCCATCGCCGACACCACGGTCCCGGCCGAACGGCGGGGCACCTACCTGGCGTTCACCGACCCGGACACGGCAGGCATGAAGCACCTGCGCAAGCTCGGCGACGCCGGGGTCAACCACCTGCACCTGCTGCCGGCCTTCGACTTCTCCACCATCCCGGAGAAGCGGGCCGACCAGGCCCGGCCGGCCTGCGACCTGGCCGCGCTGCCGCCGGACTCCGACGAGCAGCAGAAGTGCGTCGCGGCGGTCGCCGGCGCCGACGGCTACAACTGGGGGTACGACCCGCTGCACTACACGGTGCCCGAGGGCGGGTACGCCGTCGACCCGAACGGCGCGAAGCGCACCACCGAGTTCCGCCAGATGGTCGCCGGGGTGAACAAGGCCGGCCTGCGGGTGGTCATGGACGTGGTCTACAACCACACCTCGGCGGCCGGCATCGACCCGAAGTCGGTGCTCGACCAGGTGGTGCCGGGCTACTACCACCGGCTGCTGGAGGACGGGACCGTCGCCAACTCGACCTGCTGCGCCAACACCGCCCCGGAGCACGCCATGATGGGCAAGCTCGTGGTGGACTCGCTCGTCACCTGGGCCAAGGCGTACAAGGTGGACGGTTTCCGGTTCGACCTGATGGGCCACCACCCGAAGGCGAACATCCTGGCCGTACGGGCCGCGCTGGACAAGCTCACGCTGGCCCGCGACGGCGTGGACGGCCGGAAGATCCTGCTGTACGGCGAGGGCTGGAACTTCGGCGAGGTCGCCGACGACGCCCGGTTCACCCAGGCCACCCAGGCCAACATGGCCGGCACTGGCGTCGGCACGTTCAACGACCGGCTCCGCGACGCGGTGCGCGGCGGCGGCCCGTTCGACGCCAACCCGCGGGTGCAGGGCTTCGCCTCCGGCCTCTACACCGACCCCAACGGCGACGACGTGAACGGCTCCGCCGCCGAGCAGCGGGCCCGGCTGCTGCACCAGCACGACCTGATCAAGGTGGGGCTGACCGGGAACCTGCGCGGCTACCGGTTCACCGACTCCACCGGCAAGCGGGTCACCGGCGCCCAGGTCGACTACAACGGCGCCCCGGCCGGGTACACCGCCGCGCCGGGCGAGGCGGTCACCTACGTCGACGCGCACGACAACGAGATCCTGTACGACGCGCTGGCGTACAAGCTGCCGCAGGGGACCTCGGCGCAGGACCGGGCCCGGATGCAGGTGCTCGCGCTGGCGACCACCGCGCTCGGGCAGGGCGCCGGGTTCGTGACCACCGGCTCGGAGCGGCTGCGCTCGAAGTCGCTGGACCGCAACTCGTACAACTCCGGTGACTGGTTCAACCAGATCCGGTGGGACTGCGCCCAGGGCAACGGGTTCGGCGCCGGCCTGCCGCCGGAGGCCGACAACAAGGACAAGTGGTCGTACGCGAAGCCGCTGCTGGCCGATTCGTCGCTGGTGCCGGACTGCGCGGCGATCGACCTGGCCGACGCCCGGTACGCGGAGCTGCTGCGCGTGCGCCGGTCCTCGCCGGTGTTCGGGCTCGACACCGCCGAGCAGGTGCAGAAGCGGGTGGCGTTCCCGCTGTCCGGGACGACTGAGACCCCGGGCGTGCTCACCATGACCCTCGACGCGCGAGGGCTGGACGGGAAGTGGAAGTCGGTGACAGTCGTGTTCAACGCCACGCCGGAGACGGCGAAGCAGACAGTCGCCGGGCTGCGCGGGGCGAACGTGGCGCTGCATCCGGTGCTGCGGAACTCGGCCGACCCGGCGCTGCGTACCGCGTCGTTCGACCGGGCCGCCGGCGCGTTCACCGTGCCCGCGCGCAGCGTGGCGGTGTTCGTCCAGAGCTGACCGACACGGCCGACCGGCCCCCTGCCACGTCGCGTGGCAGGGGGCCGGTCGCGTACCCCGGGCCGTCAGGTCAGTTGAAGCAGTCCTCGACGGTGTTGGCGCAGTTGGTGGGGTCGTTGTTGCTGATGAGGGAGTTGTCGTCGAGCTTGACTCGTCCTTCGTTGTTGAGGACGCCGCCGGCCACGCGGTGGAGCTTGCTGGAGTCGGTGGCGGTGTTCTTGGTGACGTGGGTCTTGGTCAGGGTGATCTTCGCCTTGTTGTTGAAGATGCCGCCGCCGTTGAGGGCGGTGTTGCCGTTGATGTCGGTGTCGCGGATGGTGAGGGTGGCGTTGTCGTCCTTGTCGTGGTTGCGGGCGAGGAAGCCGTCCTCGATCTTGATGAGCCACTCGCCGTTGTAGATGCCGCCGCCGAACCGGTTGGCGGTGTTGTCGACGATCTTGCTGTCGGCGATCGTGGCGCTGGCGTGCTCCTTGTCGTTCGGGTAGCCCCAGTGCTTGCCGCCGGTGACCACGACACCGCCGCCGTCGCCGTCGGCGTGGTTCTTGGCGACGTGCACCTTGTCCAGGTCGAGGTCCGTGTTCTCGGCGTAGACACCGCCACCGTTCTCGCAGGCGGTGTTGCCCGTGATCGCGGTGAAGGACACCGTCACGGTGCCGCCGCTGCTGAACAGGCCGCCACCGTTCTTGCCGGCGCGGTTGTCCGACAGGCTCGACTTGACGCCGTCCTTGCCGTGGTCGGAACCGTAGATCTCGACGATCCCGGCCTCGTGGTGCTTGCCCTTCTTGTCGTAGCCCTTCGGCGCGGCCGAGGCCGCCGGACCGTGCCCACCGGACAGGCCGCTGCCGTTGGCGATGCCGCCGCCGTTGCCGCCTGCGGTGTTGTCGTCGACGTGGGTCTCCTCGACCTTGAGGATGCCCTCGTTGTAGACGCCGCCGCCGTCGCCCTGGGCGTGGTTGTCGACGACCTTGCTCTCCTTGAGCCAGGTGCGGCCGTAGTTGGCGACGGCACCGCCGTCGCCCTCGGCGTTGTTGTCGACCAGCTTGACGTTGTCCAGGTAGGCGCTGCCGCCGCGCTCGACGAGCAGCGCGCCGCCGTCGCCCTCGACCCGCTTGTCGTCGTCCTTGCCGCCGTTCATGCCGCCGTCGGCGACCGGCGTGGCAGCGGCTGCGGTGGTCGCCGCGGCCGGAGCCGCGACAGCCGGGGCCGCGGCCGGGGCCGCCACCGCCGGAGCGGCAGCCGGCGGCTGGCCGCCACCGGGAGCCCCGCCACCCGGGTACTTGAACTCGTTGGCGTTGCCGCCGGAGACCGTGAGGTCCTTGAGGGTGAGGTCGCCGCCGTCGGCGACGCGGAAGATGCGGAAGGTGTCTTCGGCGTCGCGCTTGATGGTGGAGCCGTTGCCCTTGATGGTGACGTCCTGCTTGATCTCGGGCAGGGCGGAGCCGAACTTGCGGTCCTTGACGCCGAGTTCGTAGGTGCAGTTCTCGGCGAGCTTCAGGGTGCCGCCGTGGTCGCGGTTGGCCAGTTCGAGGGCGTCGACCAGGGCGTCGTCGTCGCAGGCGACCTCGCGGGTCTTGCCGTGGTCGTCCTTGCCGTCCTTGCCGTACTCGCCCTTGTCCGGGCCCCACTCGCCATGGTCGCGGCCTTCCTGGCCACGGTCCTTGCCGTCCTTGCCGTACCCGTCCTTGTCGTAACCGTCCTGGTCGTAACCGTCCTTGCCGTACTCGCCCTTGTCGCCGTGGTCGCCGTCGCTGAGCTGCTGCGTGGTCGACCACTTGACGTCGGCGAGCCGGTGCGGGCCGGTGGCACCGGTGGTCGCGTAGGCCACGCCGGCGAGGCTGACCGCTCCGGTCAGGCCCACAACGCCGGTGGCGAGCCACATCCGGCGACGCCGGAGCGGGGAGATGGTCTTGCTGGTGGCGTCATCGTTATTGCGAAGGTAGTTGGACATCGGAGCTCTCTGCCCTCTCCTTGTACCTGACAAGGTCGCTTCGCCCTGGCGAGGCGGCCTTCGCTACAAATCGGTTGTAGCTGCTGAAGACGACCGTATGAGAACCTTCTTCGCCTCGTGGCCATACACGAAAAAAACCCGCATAAGGGTGCGGGTGGGATGGGCGGGCGCAGTGCGGCCCGGATGCCCCGGCGGGGGACACCACGGCCAGTAGGGCCACGTCCGGGGTGGGAGCCCTCCTCGCGCCGTGGCGCGAGGAGGGCTCCCCGGTTATGTGGTGGTTCCGTCAGTTGAAGCAGTCCTCGACGGTGTTGGCGCAGTTGGTGGGGTCGTTGTTGCTGATGAGGGAGTTGTCGTCGAGCTTGACTCGTCCTTCGTTGTTGAGGACGCCGCCGGCCACGCGGTGGAGCTTGCTGGAGTCGGTGGCGGTGTTCTTGGTGACGTGGGTCTTGGTCAGGGTGATCTTCGCCTTGTTGTTGAAGATGCCGCCGCCGTTGAGGGCGGTGTTGCCCTTGATGTCGGTGTCGCGGATGGTGAGGGTGGCGTTGTCGTCCTTGTCGTGGTTGCGGGCGAGGAAGCCGTCCTCGATCTTGATGAGCCACTCGCCGTTGTAGATGCCGCCGCCGAACCGGCCGGCCGTGTTGTCCACCACGGCGCTGTCGGCGATCGTGGCGCTCCCCGCGAGGCCGTCCTTCTCGGCGCCGTTGCCGGACCAGTCCCGCCCGCCGGTCGTCACCACACCACCGCCGTTGCCGTCGGCGTGGTTCCCGGCCACGTGGACCTTCTCCAGCAGCAGGTCGGTGTTCTCCGCGTAGACGCCACCACCGTTCTCGCAGGCGACGTTGCCGCCGATCGCGGTGAACGAGACCGTGACCCAGCCGCCGCTGCTGAACAGGCCACCGCCGTTGCGACCCGCCCGGTTGTGGCTCAGCGTGCTCAGCGAGGCGTCCTTGCCCTCGTACGCCCCGGTGATCTCGACGGTGCCCGCCTGGTGCTTGCCGTGCTCGCCCTTGTCGGCCTTCGCGGCCGAGGCCAGGTCGATCGGCCCGTCGTGGTGCGCACCGCTGCCGTTGGCGATGCCGCCGCCGTTGCCGCCTGCGGTGTTGTCGTCGACGTGGGTCTCCTCGACCTTGAGGATGCCCTCGTTGTAGACGCCGCCGCCGTCGCCCTGGGCGTGGTTGTTGACGACCTTGCTGTCCTTGAGCCAGGTGCGGCCGTAGTTGGCGACGGCACCGCCGTCGCCCTCGGCGTTGTTGTCGACCAGCTTGACGTTGTGCAGGTGCGCGCTGCCGCCGCGCTCGACCAGGAGCGCACCGCCGTCGCCCTCGACCCGCTTGTCGTCGTCCTTGCCGTCCGGTCCGGCCGCCTTCGGCACCGACGGTCCGGGGTACTTGAACTCGTTGGCGTTTCCGCCCTTGACCGTGAGGTCCTTGAGGGTGAGGTCGCCGCCGTCGGCGACGCGGAAGATGCGGAAGGTGTCTTCGGCGTCGCGCTTGATGGTGGAGCCGTTGCCCTTGATGGTGACGTCCTGCTTGATCTCGGGCAGGGCGGAGCCGAACTTGCGGTCCTTGACGCCGAGTTCGTAGGTGCAGTTCTCGGCGAGCTTCAGGGTGCCGCCGTGGTCGCGGTTGGCCAGTTCGAGGGCGTCGACCAGGGCGTCGTCGTCGCAGGCGACCTCGCGGGTCTTGCCGTGGCCGTCCTTGCCGTCCTTGCCGTACTCGCCCTTGTCCGGGCCCCACTCGCCATGGTCGCGGCCTTCCTGGCCACGGTCCTTGCCGTCCTTGCCGTACCCGTCCTCGCCCTTCTCGCCGCCCTCGGCGCGGGAGTCGTCGGCGGCGTTCTGCGGCGCGGCGGCGTGGTTCTCCGCCACCGGTTCGGTGCCGGACTTGTCGTCGCGGGCGGCGAGACCGCCGAGCGCCGCCAGCCCGACGACGCCGGTCAGCCCGGCCACGCCGGTGGCGACCCAGAGCGCCCGCCGCTTGCTCGTCCGCGGCGGGGGCGCCATCGGCGCGCCGCCGTCGGGTGTCGTTACGTCGTTCGACATGAGAGCCCTTTCGGTTCTTCCCAAACGGGTCGCACCGCCCCAGGCCGGGCGACCAGCTACAAACCGGTTGTAGCCTCTGATCAGCACCGTATGAGAAGGTTCCTCGCGAGGAAGACGTATCCGAAAAAAGCCCGCATTCCTCCCACGATCGGCGGTCCGTGACCAACCACGTGAGCAGGACGGGAAACGCCCAGACGGCGGCGGGCCCCACCACCTGCCGTAGAGGCGCGGTGGTGGGGCCCGCCGGAGATCGCGGCCCGCGGGGATCAGCCCGGCAGGCGGGGGCCCGCCTCACGCTGTTCGGCCAGCCAGGTCTCCACCTCGGCGGAGGCGCGCGGCAGCCCGGCCGACAGGTTCACCGGGCCGTCGGCGGTGACCAGGATGTCGTCCTCGATCCGCACGCCGATGCCCCGCAGCTCCTCGGGGACCAGCTCGTCCTCCGGCTGGAAGTAGAGCCCCGGCTCGACGGTGAGCACGTATCCCTCGCCGAGCGGCCCCTCCCGGTAGGTCTCCTTGCGCGCGTTGGCGCAGTCGTGCACGTCGAGGCCGAGCATGTGGCTGGTGCCGTGCAGCGTCCACCGCCGGTAGACGGTGGAGGCCGGGTCCATCGCCTCGTCCACGCTCACCGGCAGCAGCCCGAGGTCCTTCAGCGCCTCGGCCAGCACCCGCATCGAGGCCAGGTGCACGTCCCGGAAAGCCACGCCGGGCCGGCACATCTCGATGCCGGCCTGCTGCGCGGCGTACACCGCGTCGTAGACCTGGCGCTGCAACGGCGTGAACCGCCCGTCGACCGGGAACACCCGCGTCACGTCGGCGGTGTAGAGGTTGCGGTTCTCCACGCCCATGTCCATCAGCAGCAGCTCACCCGGACGGGTCGCGCCGTGGTTGTGCACCCAGTGCAGGATCGTGGCGTGCTCGCCGGCTCCGACGATCGAGCCGTAGCCCACGTCGTTGCCGTCGTGCCGGGCGCGCAGCGCGAAGACGCCCTCCAGCAGCCGCTCGGAGACCCCGCGGTCGGCCGGCAGCGCCCGTGCCACGTCCTCGAAGCCGCGCACCGTGGCGTCGCACGCCTCCTGGAGCTGCGCGATCTCCCACTCGTCCTTGACCAGCTTCAGCTCGGCGATTGCGATCGCCAGCTCCCGGTCGCGGCCGGGCTGACCCTCGGCGCGCGCGCCGTCGTACTGACGCACTGCGGCGTCGACCCGGGCGTCGAAACCGCGAAGCACACGGGTACGTCCCGGCGCCAGCTCGGCCAGCGCCGCGTCCAGCTCGCTCAGGTCGGCGGTCGGCAGGCCCAGCTCGGTGGACTTCTCCCGCAGCGTCGGCCGGCGGCCCACCCACAGCTCTCCGTGGCGGCTGCGGAAGAACTCGTCGGTCGCCCGGGACGAGCGGGGACGCATGAACAGCGTGGACTCGCCGCCCGGCCGCAGCACCAGGACGCTGTCCGGCTCCAGGTCGCCGGTCAGGTACGCGAAGTCGCTGCCCGGCCGGAACCGGTGGTCGGTGTCGTTGGCGCGTACCTTCTCGTTGCCGGTGGGGATGACCAGCGTCTCGCCCGGGAAGGCCTCGGCCAGCGCGGCCCGCCGCTTGGCGTGGTTGGGCACCTCCGGGCGCGGGGTGACCGGCAGTTCGGTGTCCCGCCAGCCCTGCCGCATGAACGACAGGAACGCCTCCGGGAAATCCGGGTCGTGCGACTCCGTGCCGTCCGCCGCCTTGCCCTGCCCGGTCCGCTCCTCGGCCATGATCCGCCCCTCCCTGAGCCTCGTCGCTGGTCCCGACGGTACCGCGCGCACGACAGCGGGAGGTGCCTGCGGTGCCGCGACGACGGCTTCCGGCGCGTGGAAAGATGGCGACCATGTGCGGACTCCTGGCCTTCTTCAGCGCGCGCGGCGACGCCGCCGCCCACCGCGACAACATCGCCGGCGCACTGGAGTGCCTGCACCACCGCGGCCCGGACGAGACAGGGGTCGAGGTGGTCGGCGACGCCTCCGGCCGGTACGCGGACGGCGTGTTCGCGCACAAGCGCCTGGCGATCATCGACGTGGCGCTGAGCCACGAGCCCCTGCCCTACGCGGGCGGGCGTTACCTGCTCACCTTCAACGGCGAGATCTACAACTACATCGAGCTGCGCGACGAGCTGATCCGCGACTACGGCGCCCAGTTCGCCACCAACGGCGACGGCGAGGTGATCGTCGCCGGCTACCACTACTGGGGTGAGCAGGTGCTCACCAAGCTGCGCGGCATGTTCGCGTTCGTCATCTGGGACCGGCAGGAGCGGCGGGCCTTCGGCGCGCGGGACTACTTCGGCATCAAGCCGCTGCACTACCTCCAGACCCAGGACGGCCTCTACCTCGCCTCGGAGAAGAAGGCGCTGCTGCCGTTCGCGCACTCGGCGTACCAGGGCGACGCGGGCATCGACACCGCCAACCTGAGTCACTACCTGACGCTGCAGTACGTCCCGGAGCCGGGCACGCTGCACAAGGGGATCAGCCGGATCGGGTCGGGTGAGTACCTGACCTGGACCCCTGGTGGCCGGATCGAGGTGCGCCGCTGGTACCGCCCGGTGTTCCGCCCGGCCCCGGTCTCGGACGAGCAGCGGCTCTACCACGACATCCGGGAGACGCTGCGCGAGAGCGTACGGATGCACATGCGCTCGGACGTGCCGGTCGGCTCGTTCCTGTCCAGCGGCATCGACTCCACCGCCGTGGTGGCGCTGGCCCGCGAGTTCAACCCGAACATCCTCACCTTCACCGTCGGCTACGACGTGCCCGGCTACTCCGAGATCGACGTGGCCCAGGACTCGGCCCGGCACCTCGACGTGACCACGATCCCGACCAAGATCGGGCCGCAGGACATGATCGACGCGCTGCCGAAGATCGTCTGGCACCTCGACGACCCGGTCGCCGACCCGGCGCTGGTGCCGCTCTACTTCGTGGCGAAGAAGGCCGCCGAGCACGTCACCGTGGTGCTCTCCGGCGAGGGCGCGGACGAGTTCTTCGGCGGCTACACGATCTACCGGGAGCCGCTGTCGCTCAACGCGGTGAACAGCCTGCCCGACGGCGTGCAGAAGGGCCTGCGCGCGGTGTCCAAGGCGATCCCGCAGGGGGTCAAGGGCAAGAGCTTCCTGGAGCGCGGCACCACCCCGATCGAGCAGCGCTACTACGGCAACGCCCGGATGTTCACCGAGGAGGAGAAGCAGCACCTGCTGCGCCGCTACGACCCCTCGGTGCGCTACACCGACGTGACCGCGCCGATCTACGCCGAGTGCACCGAGCTGGACGACGTCACCAAGATGCAGTACGTCGACCTCTACACCTGGCTGCGCGGCGACATCCTGGTCAAGGCCGACCGGATCTCGATGGCGCACTCGCTGGAGGTGCGGGTGCCGTTCCTGGACCGGGAGGTGTTCAACGTCGCCGCCGGCATCCCGGTCGACCTGAAGCTGCCGCCCCGCTCCGAGGCCACCAAGTACGCGATGCGCCAGGCGCTGCAGGGCGTCGTGCCGCCGGCCATCGTCAACCGCAAGAAGCTGGGCTTCCCGACCCCGACCCGGGTCTGGCTGCGCGGCGAGATGTACGAGTGGGCGCGGCACGTGCTGTCCACCTCGGGCGCGGGCGATCTGATCGACCTGTCGTACGCGTTGCGCCTGCTGGACGAGCACAAGCGGGAGGAGGCCGACCACTCCCGCAAGGTGTGGACGGTGTTGATCTTCTGCATCTGGCACGCCATCTTCGTGGCCAAGACGCTCGACCCCGGCATCCAGCGCAACCAGTCCGCGCTGCTCACCAAGCCGGTCGTCGGCAGCATGGTCCGCTGACCCGAGCGTGACGAGGAAGGGCCCCCGGGATGTCTCCCGGGGGCCCTTCTCAGTGCGTGATCAGCGACCGGTGCAGGTGACTGTCGGCAGGGAGTTGGTGCCGGAGAAGTTCGCGGTGAAGCCGAACGTGGTGGTGCCCTCCGGCGGGACGCTGCCGTTGTAGGCGGCGTTGGAGACGCTCACCGACGCCCCGCTGCCGCTCAACGTGCCGTTCCACACCTGGTTGATGGTCTGGCCGCTGGGCCAGGTCCAGTTCGCGGTCCACCCGGAGTACGTCCGGGTGCTGTGGTTCATGATCGTAACCTCGCCCTGGAAGCCGCCGCCCCAGGCACTGACCACCTTGTACACCGCCATGCAGGAGCCGGACGGCATGGTCGGGCTGCTCGTCACCGGCGGAGGAGTGGTCGGCGGCGCGGTGGTCGGGGGAGCGGTCGTCGGCGGCGCGGTGGTCGGCGGCGCGGTCGTCGGGGGGTTGCTGCCGCCCGAGCCGATCCCGGTCACCTCGCCGTTGCCGCCGTCGAACGTCACGTCGGAGCAGCCGAAGAAGTTCTCCTGGCTGTCCGAGCGGACCCAGCGCGAGTAGATGATGTGCCGGCCGCTCTTGTTCGACGGCAGGTTGCCGGTGAAGTAGTAGTGGCCGTCGTTGGTGCCCACAGCGCCGCGCTGCGGCGGGTTGGTCACCTGCAGGAACGGCTGCTCCTCCAGGTCGCTCCAGGCCAGCGGCCGGTTCGGGCTCCAGCTGTCCTTGGTCACGTAGAAGTAGAACGTGCCCGGGTGGTGGGCCCAGTTGCTGTACCGGAACTCGATCGACCGGCCCGCCGTCAGGTGGGTGACCGGCCAGTCGGTGCGCGCCGCGTCGTACCCGCTGAAGCCGGGGTTGCCGCCGCTGCACAGCTTGCCGTCGGGGATGTACCCGACGGTCCGCCCGCCGGCGTCGGAGCGCAGCACGCTGAACCAGTTGTACAGCGAGTTCGCCCCGCTCTCGGCCACCGCCGACGAGCAGGCGGGGTTGTTCGGCCGGATCTCACCGGTTCCGGTGAGGCCGTCCTTCCAGCACAGGTAGGTGCGGGCGCCCGGCGTCATGGCCGCGCCGTGCGCGGCCGCCGGTCCGGAGTTGGTGGCCAGGGCGAACGCGCCCAGGGCCAGGGTGGCGGCCGCGGTGAGCAACGCGGCCGTACGGGATCGGTGCACGGGGATCTCCTGACTCGCGGAGCGTGGCCCGGTTCGGCCCGCCCCGCTGGGACGAGCGGATGCGACGATCGCGGTGCCCGCGCCCGGTCAGCGTGCGGCCGGGGCCGTCGACGGGCGCGCACCGTCTGCGGTCCGTTGCCCACGGACCGTGGATGCCCTCGCGTCTGATCGACCCGGCGGCCGGTGGCGCGGCAGCCCCCGCGCCGTCACCCGGCACCGCCATCCCACCACGTCCGGGCGCGGCCCGCAATAGGCCCTGCTCGATGCCCAGGTCCCGGCGCGCGGTGGCACCGGCATGCGCCAGGATCGGGGGAGGACGACGAGGGGAGCCAGGATGGGGTACGCGGTGGTGCTCGGCGAGGCGCTTGTGGACCTGCTCGACGCCGAGCACGACGGAGAGCCCGTCTACCGGCAGGCGATCGGCGGGGGACCGCTCAACGTGGCGGTGGCGATCGCCCGGCTCGGCGGGGACGCGCGGTTCGTCGGGTCGCTCGGCGACGACGCGCTGGCCGGACGGATCCGCGCGTTCCTCACCGATGCCGGCGTGGACGTGAGCGGGACGGTGACGGTCCCGGCCCCGACCGCGCTGGCGGTGGCCACGTTCGCCGGTGCGGAGCCGGACTTCCGCTTCTACGGCGAACCCCGCTCGTACGCGCTGCTCGGCCCGGACGACCTGGACGTGGCGCTGGTCGAGGGCGCGGACGTGCTCTACTGCGGCTCGATCGTGCTGCTCGACCCGCCGGTGCTGGCCGCCGCCCGGCGCGCCTGGTCGATCGCGGGCGGGCTGCGGGTGTTCGACCCGAACGTGCGGCCCCGCCTGCTGACCGCGCCGGGCGCGCTGGACGGGCTGCGGGCGGTGGTCGCCGAGTTCGCGGCCGGGGCACACCTGGTCAAGCTCAGCGCCGCCGACGCGCGGGTGCTCTACCCGGACGAGCCGGTCGAGGGCGTCGCCGCGTACCTGCGGGAACTGGGCGCGAGCACCGTCGTGGTCACGCTGGGCGCGGACGGCGCCCTGGTCGCGGCCGCCGACGACGTGGTGCGCGTACCCGCGCCGAAGGTGGACGCGGTGGACGCGACAGGCGCGGGGGACTCGGTGATGGGCGCGCTGGTGGCCGACCTGCTGGCTGCCGGTGAGCCGGTCGACCCGGCCAGCTGGCGGGAGCGGGTCGCGTTCGCGCTGCGGGTGGCGGCGGTGGTGTGCGAGTCGCCCGGCGGCGCCACCGCCATGCCCACCCGCACCGCGGTGTCCACCCGCTTCCCGTGAAAGGAAGGGCCCCTTCTTAACGCCTCAGGTAGAGAAGGGGCCCCTTCTTCACACCCGCCGCCACGTGCGGCGGGCGAGTTCAGGAGCGCGTGCGGGTCATCGTCAGGACGGCGGTCAGGGACAGGAACGCGGCGCCGGCCAGGACCACAGCCATCGGCAGCGCGCTGCCCTCGCCGCCGAGCCCGACCAGCGGCGCGGCCAGCGCGCCCACCACCGACTGGATGCCGCCCATCAGCGCGGCTGCGGTGCCCGCGTGCCGGGCGTGCGCGTCCAGCGCCAGCGCGGTGCTGTTCGGCATCACCATGCCGAGCGAGCCGACGAAGGCGAACAGCGCCACCGCCGTCACGGCCAGGCTGCCCGCCAGCGCGCCGGTCAGCACGCCGACCGCGGTG
This sequence comes from Micromonospora sp. C28ISP2-4, assembly GCF_030519385.1. Lineage (NCBI taxonomy): Bacteria > Bacillati > Actinomycetota > Actinomycetes > Micromonosporales > Micromonosporaceae > Micromonospora > Micromonospora sp. C28ISP2-4. The sequence goes on from NZ_JAUMKG010000007.1 coordinate 481,593, forward strand.
ACCAGGCCGACCACGAGCGTGGTGACCAGCAGCCGGCGCGGGGTGAACCGGTCGAGCAGCCGGGCGTTGGCCTGCCCGGTGGCCACCAGGGCGAGCGCGTTGACGCCGAAGATGACGCTGAACACCCCCGCGGAGACGCCGAAGACGTCCTGGAACACGAACGACGACCCGGAGATGTACGCGAACAGCCCGGCGAACGCGAAGCCCTGCGTCAGCGCGTACCCGAGGTAGACCCGGTCGGCGAGCAGCGACCGCATGGTCCGCACGGTCGCCCCCAGGCCGCCGGCGCTGCGGCGTTCGGCCGGCAGCGTCTCCGGCAGGCGCAGCGCAACCGCGACGGCGAGCACCGCCCCGATGACGGCGAGCGTCACGAAGACGGCCCGCCACGAGCCGAACCGCAGCACCAGGCTGCCCACGCCGGGCGCCGCCACCGGCGCCACCCCGAAGACCAGTGTGAGCCGGGAGAAGTACTTCGCGGCGTCCCGGCCGGAGTAGAGGTCGCGGACCACAGCGCGGGCGACCACCACGCCCATGCCGCCGGCGACGCCCTGGGCGAACCGTGCGGCGGCCAGCAGCGGGGCGTTCGGCGCCGCGGCGCACGCCAGCGCCAGCACTGTGTACGCGACCACGCCCACCAGCACCGGACGGCGGCGCCCCCAGCGGTCGCTGAGCGGGCCGGTGACGAGCTGGCCCAGGGCCAGGCCGATCAGGCAGGTGGTCAGCGAGAGCTGGATGCCGGCCTGGTCGGCTCCGAGGTCGCGGGTCATGGCCGGGAACGCCGGCAGGTACATGTCCAGCGACAGCGGGCCGATGGCGGTGAGCGCGCCCAGCAGCACCAGCAGCGTCACGCCGCCGGTGGAGGCGGCGGTACGGTCGGTGGTCGGGCGCGCGGCGGTCGGCGCGGCGTTGCTCACGAGTGGGTACCCCCTGGATCCGGTCTGCTCGGGTACCTTACATCTGTAGTCAGAACTATTGCGATGTGAGGCGGGTGACCCCGTGGCGACGAACGAGCAGGTCGCACGCGTCGGCGCGGTCGTGGGGGAGCTGCACCGGCTCCTGCGCCGGCGGACCGGGGCGCGTGTCCGACGTGACCCGCTGCCCGAGGCGCAGGTGGAGTTGCTCCTGCTGGTCCGCGAGACGCCGGGGATCAGCGGCAAGGAGGTGGCCCGGCGCCTCTGCACCGCGCCCAACACGGTGAGCACGCTGGTCCGCGACCTCACCGACGCCGGGCTGCTGGCCCGTGACCGCGACCCCGACGACCGGCGGGTGGTCCGGCTGCACGTGACCGAGGCCGCCCGGGCGCGGATGGAGGACTACGAGGCACACCGCGCCGCGCTGCTCGGCGAGGCACTGGCCGAGCTGGATCCGGCGGCGCGGGCGGCCATCCTGGCCGCCGCCCCGCACCTCGACGCGCTGCTCGGCGCCCTGCGGGAGCACGCCCGGCCGGAACCGCCCGGACGGGTCGCCGGAAACCCGGTGGCCGTCGCCCCGGCCCGCCCCGCATGATCACCGGATGGCCCTGCACCAGGACGAGATACCCGTGGACGAGGCGGTCGTCCGGGCGCTGCTGACCGACCAGCGCCCGGAGTGGGCCGCGCTGCCGCTGACGCCGGCGGGCGCCGGCACCGACAACACGATGTACCGGCTCGGCGCCGACTTGCTCGTCCGGCTGCCGCGCACCGCGGAGAAGGCCGGCGCCCTGCGCAAGGAACAGCGGTGGCTGCCCCGGCTCGCGCCGCTGCTGCCGTACCGGGTGCCCGAGCCGGTGTACGCCGGCGTTCCGGCCGACGCCTTCCCGCTGCCGTGGTCGGTGCAGCGGTGGATACCGGGTGACGAGGTCCGGCCCGGCACGGTGGAGGACTGGGCCGCCCTCGGCGCCGACCTGGCCGTGTTCGTCCGGCGTCTGCACGCGGCCGACCTGCTCGGCGCGACCCGCGCGGGCGACCTGAGCGGATACCGCGGCGGCGCGCTGCGTCCCTGCGACACCTGGATCTCCGCGGCGCTCGACGACTGCCGCAGCCGGATCGGCGACGAGACGGACGTCGACACCCTGGTCCGGCTCTGGCGGGACGCCCTCACCCTGCCCGAACCGGCCGGGCCGCACGTCTGGCTGCACGGCGACCTCAAGCCCACCAACCTGCTCGTGCACGACGGCCGGCTGCGGGCGGTCATCGACTTCGGCGGCCTGACCGTCGGCCACCCGGACGCCGAACACGCGCCGATCTGGGATCTCCCGCCGCAGGCCCGGCACGCCTACCGGGAGGCGCTCGGCGTGGACGACGTGACCTGGGCGCGGGCCCGCGCGTGGGCGCTCGGGGTGGCGGCCAGCGGCGTCTCCTACTACTGGGACACGTTCCCGGCGTTCGTCGCCGAGTGCCGCAACCGTCTGCGCGAGATCCTCGCCGACGTCGACTGAGCTCGGCGGCCGGTCACGCAGTGCCGTCCAGCTCCGCGTAGCCGCGGCGGGCAGCGACCAGGCCCGGCCGGGCGCCGAACGGCGACTCGGCCGCCACCCGCTCCGGCGGGGCGCTGCCGGTGTGCCCGGCGCGGATCAGCCACGCCTGCCGCGCGAGCTGCGCGTGCTGCTCGCGGACGAAGTCCACGCCGACCGGCTCGCCGTGGCCGGGCACCACCACCGTCGCGGGCGTGGTCATCCGCAGCAGGTCGGCCAGCGCGTCCGGCCACCTCAGGGGGTACGACTCCTCGAACGCCGGCGGTCCGCTCTGCTCCACCAGGTCACCCGCGACCAGCACGTCCGCGTCGGGCACGTGCACCACCAGGTCGGCGTCGGTGTGCCCGTGGCCGGGATGGCGCAGCAGCACCCGCCGGCCGCCCACGTCGAGCACCGTCTCCTCGTGCACCTCGTGCGTCGGCGCCCGCAGCTCGGTCTGCGCCAGCTCCTCGGCCAGCGCCGGATGCCCGGCGCGCATCTCCTCGTACGCGGCGCGCCGCACCGCGTCGGACCGGTCGCGCAGCGCCGCCGCGGCCTGGGCCTGCGCGTAGATCGCGGTCTCCGGCCCGGCCAGCGTGGCGTTGCCGAAGCAGTGGTCGAAGTGGTGGTGCGTGTTCACGATCGTCCACGGGTACGGCGTCACCGCCCGTGCCGCCTCCGCCAGCTCCCGGGCCTGCCCGGCGGTGGAGAGCGTGTCGACGAGCAGCGCCGCGCCGTCGCCGACCACCAGCACGACGTTCACCGCGAGCACCGGCTCACGTCTCACGTGCACCCCGGCGGCGACCTCCGTGAAACCGGCGGTCATGACGGGCCGAGGGCCCGCTCGACGAAGCGCTGCCGGTCGACCAGCGCCCGCTCGACGCGCCCCTGCGCCGCCACTGTGGGCCCGTCGATGACCGTCACGTCGAAGACGAGCCGCTTCCCGTCGACCTTCACCAGCTCGGCGTGGGCCGCCACGGTACGCCCCACCGGGGTGGCCGCGCGGTGCTCCAGCTCCACCCGTACGCCGACGGTGGTGGACCCGGACGGCATCCGGGTCGCTGTGGCGGCCACCGTCGCCGCCTCGGCCAGCGCCAGCACCCGGGGTGTGCCGAGCACCGGCACGTCCCCGGAGCCGACCGCCTGCGCGGTGTCGGCGTCGGTCACTGTGAGCTCGACCCGGGCGGTCAGGCCCGGCGTGAAGGGCGGCTCCGGCTGCTCCTGCATGCGGCCGAGCCTAGTGCAGCCGACCCGCGGCCGTCCGGCGTCCGAGCCGCCGCCCGTCCGTCGTCGCCGCCCGCCCGCAGGCCCGCCGGTCGCCCGCCGTTAACCTTGTCCGCGATGGCCGAGCTGACACAATCTCCGACCCCCGCCCCCGACGCGACCACCGAGTCGCCCGACGGTGGGCGCCGCCGTGTGATCGCGATGACCATCTGGGGCGTCGCGTTCGTCGTCGCCTGGCTCGCCATCGGCCTGCCCACCGACCCGGCGTACGCGTTCCTGTGGATCTGGGCCGGCACGATCGCGTGGAACTCGGCCCGCCCGTGGCGCAGCCACCTGCGGTTCGCCCGGGACTGGATCCCGGTGGTGCTGCTGCTCGCCGCGTACAACCTGTCCCGGGGGTTCGCCGACAACGGCGCCACCCCGCACGCCATGGAGCTGATCGTCGCCGACCGCTTCCTCACCGGGTGGCTCACCGGGGGCGAGGTGCCGACCATCTGGCTTCAGGAGCGCCTGTACGACGCGTCCGAGGTGCGCTGGTGGGACGTGCTGGTGAGCTGGATCTACTTCTCGCACTTCGTGGCGACGTTCGCCGCCGCCGCAGTGCTGTGGATGCGTAACCGGCAGCGCTGGATCGCGTACATGTCCCGCTGGGGCTTCCTGTGCGCGGCCGGACTGGTCACCTACTTCGCCTATCCGGCGGCGCCGCCGTGGTGGGCGGCGCAGAACGGCCTGCTCACCGAGGTCGCGCGGATCTCCACCCGGGGCTGGAAGGAGATCGGCATGCACGGCGCGGGCAACCTGCTCAACGCCGGGCAGATCGCCTCCAACCCGGTGGCCGCGATGCCGTCGCTGCACACCGCGTTCGCGCTGTTCGTGGTGCTGTTCTTCATGCGGTCGGTGCGTAAGCGCTGGTGGCCGCTGATGCTCGCGTACCCGCTGGCCATGACGTTCACGCTGATGTACAGCGGCGAGCACTACCTGATCGACGTGCTCGTCGGCTGGGCGTACGTGGGCATGACGTTCCTGGTGGTCGGCCTGGCCGAGCGCTGGTGGGCGGCGCGGCGGGCCCGGCGGGCCGGCGAGCCCGCCGTCGCCGCCGGGGCGCCGGCCGCCGACGACACCGCTGCCGACACCCCGGACCGGGCCGCCGACGACCGGGACGCGGTGCCCGCCGAGCGCCGGTAGACCCGCGCCGCCGCCACGGGCGGCCGGTCCGCCGTCGTCGCCGGTCCGTCGTCGTCGCCGGGCCGCCGTCGGGGCGCCGCGGCCCCCCGGTGGTCAGCGGTCGTTGTCGGTCCGGCGGGCCGCCCGCGACCGCTCGGTCAGCTCCGCGGCCAGCTCCCACGCGTCGGCCAGGTCCCGGTCGACGGCCGCCGCCCCGGCCCCACCGGCGGTGTCCGCGTGCACGGTGGCGAGCCGCAGCAGCCGCTGCACCGGACCGCGGGTGACGCGCACGCTCTGGATCCGGGCGTACGGCACCAGCGTCAACTGCCGGGTCAGCAGCCCGGAGCGGGCCACGAAGACCTGCTCGTCGAGACCGGCGCCGACCACCTTGCGGCTCAGCGGGCGCAGCCACCGGGCCCGCGACGGGGGCGGCGTGGCGGGCAGCGCGTCCAGCCGCACGCCGGGCAGCACCTCCGCCACGACCATCGCGCCGGTGCCCGCGTCGCCGACCGGCAGCAGCCGGTCCGGGCGGTTGCGGTCGTCCGGCTCACCGGCCGAATAGCCGGCCACCTCCAGCCGCAGCCGCAACCATCCCTTCATCCGCCACAGCAGCGGCCAGGTCGCCCGTACTGTCTGCACCCGGTGCAGCGGCACGGTCTGCACCCGCGTCTCCAGCAACCCGTTGTGCACGCGCAGCGTGCCGTCGTCCCGGTCGAGCCGGAAGCTCCAGTCGTCGAGCACCCGGCGGATCGGCTGCAGCACCACGCCGGCCATCGCGGTGAGCGTGCTGGCCACCGCGATGAACGACCACGAGCCCTCGGAGAGGAACTGGGCGCCGACGAACACCAGGCCCAGCGGCAGCAGGAACGCCTGCGGCGTGAGCAACTGGCTGACCAGCAGGTCCTGGTTGCGGACGGCGTGCAGCCGGCGCCCCTCCGGGACGGGCGGCGCGACCGGCGCGCCGGGCTCGGCCACCGGGGCCGGCGCCGGTGCGGAACGACCGGCCACCGCGAGCAGCCGCTGCCGCAACGCGGTGGCCTCGGCCACGCTGAGGTACGCCAGCGGCGCCTCGGTCTTGCCCCCGCCGACCACCTCCAGCCGCAGCTCGGCCAGGCCGGTGAGCTGGGCCAGCAGGGGCCGGACCACCTCCACCGCCTGCAGCCGCTCCAGCGGGATGGCCCGGGTACGCCGCCACAGCAGGCCCTCGTACACGCGCAGCTCGCGGCCCACCAGGTGGTAGCCGGTGTTCCACCAGCTCACCACCGACAGCACCGTGGCGCCGAGCACGAAGACGGTGACCAGCACCGCGAACCAGCCGAACCCGACGCGCGACAGCGTCGACCAGGAGAGCCCGGCGATCACCACGACCAGCGACTTCGCGCCGTGCAGCGCCGGGCTGAGCGGGTGCAGCCGCTGCCGGGGCTCCTCGCCGCCCGCGGGCGGCCCGGCGGACGGACCCCACGGTCCCGGGTACGGCGGCAGCGGCGCGGGCCACGGCCCGGGCGTCGCGTCGGGACCGGGCGTCGCCGCGTACCCGGGAGGCGGTCCGTACCCGGGAGGTGGTCCGTATCCGTGCGGTGGTCCGTATCCGGGCGGTGGTCCGGGGGTCGGCTGGGGCCGGTCGTCGTGGGGCGGCGGGGCGCCGGAGTCGCTCCGTTCGCTCACAGGCCCTCCGCCCGGTCCTCGCCCAGCGCGGTGAGCCGGTCGCGCAGCCGGGACGCCTCGGCCGGGCGCAGCCCGGGCACCCGGGCGTCGCTCGCGGCGGCGGCCGTGTGCAATTGCACGGTGGCGAGGTCGAAGGCGCGCTCCAGCGGACCCGCGCTCACATCGACGAACTGCATCCGCGAGTACGGCACGATTGACAGCCGCCGCACCAGCAGGCCGTGCCGCACGAGCAGATCGTCGTCGCGCTCGGCGTACCCCCAGGCGCGGACCGCGCGCACGATGGTGACCGACCGCCAGACGCCCAGCAGCAGCGCCCCGCCGACGGCGGCGCCGAGCAGCCAGTGCCCGGACATCGCCCAGGCCACGCCGAGCACCACGAGCGCCACCGCCAGCCCGATGCCGAGCCGGATCAGCTCCACCCAGATCAGGTCGCGGGAGATCGGCTGCCAGCGGACCGTGTCCGGCCAGGGCTCCAACGCGCTGCGCGAGGCGGGCGGGAGGCCGGCGGGGCCGTCACCGCTCACCGGGAGGACCTGCCGTGCTCGCCGCCGGTACGTGCTGGGGTCGTCTGCTCGCTCACGCTTCGAGCGTAGGCGATCAGGGAAGCGCGACCACCTCGCGGAGGAAGCCGCGTGCGTCGAGGAAGTCACCGAGGGAGACCCGGTGGTCCGGGCAGGCCAGCCACGTCTTGCGCCGGTCGGGCGCGTGCAGGCGGGGATTGTGCCAGCGGAGCTGGTAGGCGGCGGGTGCGCGACACCCCCGCGCCGAGCAGATCAGCGTCTCGTCCGGGGTGGTGGGAGTCGTCACCGGGGCGAGTCTAGAGGCCGCACGCCGGGAGTTTTAGCGCCGGGCGGCCACGGGGGGAGCCGCCCGGCGACGGGGTGAATCGTACACACGGCGGACCCCTTGTTGTCCACCCGTGTTCAGCGTTTCCCGCGCGGCGGGACGGCGTGGCCGGACGGCGCGGCGAAAATCGTGCCTCTCCCACCCTCGGCTCTCAGCGAGGCATGACAGTCTTGATACGCACCACGCCGCGACGACGACCCTGCTGTGGAGGACCGGTGGCCCAGCCGACCACACCCGACGTGCCGAACCCGACCGAGGTGGCGCCGGACGCGCCGCCCCCGGCGGGCACCACCCCGGCACAGGACGCCACGCTGCTGGAGCGGGCGCTGTTCGAGACCAAGCGGGTGATCGTCGGCCAGGACCGGATGGTCGAGCGGATGTTCGTCGCGCTGCTCGCGCGGGGTCACTGCCTGCTGGAGGGCGTGCCGGGTGTGGCGAAGACGCTCGCCGTGGAGACCCTGGCCCGGGTCGTCGGCGGCTCGTTCGCCCGGGTCCAGTTCACCCCCGACCTGGTGCCCGCCGACATCATGGGCACCCGGATCTACCGGCAGTCCAGCGAGAAGTTCGACGTCGAGCTGGGCCCGGTCTTCGTCAACTTCCTGCTCGCCGACGAGATCAACCGCGCGCCGGCAAAGGTGCAGTCGGCGCTGCTGGAGGTGATGAGCGAGCGGCAGGTCTCCATCGGCGGCGAGAGCCACCGGGTGCCGGACCCGTTCCTGGTCATGGCCACCCAGAACCCGATCGAGCAGGAGGGCGTCTACCCGCTGCCGGAGGCGCAGCGGGACCGGTTCCTCATGAAGATCGTCGTGGGCTACCCGACGGACGCCGAGGAGCGCGAGATCGTCTACCGGATGGGCGTGGCACCGCCCGAGCCGGCCCGGGTGTTCGACACCCCGGACCTGGTCGCGCTCCAGCACAAGGCCGACCAGGTGTTCGTGCACAACGCGCTCGTCGACTACGCCGTCCGGCTGGTGCTCGCCACCCGGGCCCCGGCCGAGCACGGCATGCCCGACGTGGCCCAGCTCATCCAGTACGGCGCGAGCCCGCGCGCCTCCCTCGGCCTGGTCCGGGCCACCCGCGCGCTGGCGCTGCTGCGCGGCCGGGACTACGCGCTGCCGCAGGACGTGCAGGACATCGCGCCGGACATCCTGCGTCACCGGCTGGTGCTCAGCTACGACGCGCTCGCCGACGACGTACCGGCCGACCACATCGTGCACCGGGTGATGTCGACCATCCCGCTGCCCGCCGTCGCGCCCCGCCAGCAGGCCACGCCACCGCCGCCGGCAGTGCCGCACAACGGATGGCCCGGGCAGCGGCCGTGACCCCGCCCACCCCGCTGAGTGCCACCGGGGACCGCTCCGGGGCCGCGCTGGCCCGGCTCCAGCTCATGGTCACCCGCAAGCTGGACGGGCTGCTCCAGGGCGACTACGCCGGGCTGCTGCCCGGACCGGGCAGCGAGGCGGGGGAGTCCCGGGAGTACCGGCCCGGCGACGACGTGCGCCGGATGGACTGGCCGGTCACCGCCCGCACCACCACGCCACACGTGCGGCGTACGGTGGCCGACCGTGAACTGGAGACGTGGCTGGCCGTCGACATGTCGGCCAGCCTGGACTTCGGCACCGGGCGGTGGCTCAAGCGGGACGTGGCGGTGGCCGCGGTCGCCGCGCTGGCCCACCTCACGGTGCGGGGCGGCAACCGGATCGGCGCGGTGGTCGGCACCGGCGGGCCGGGGACGATGCTGCGGCTGCCCGCCCGCTCCGGCCGCAAGGAGGCCCAGGGGCTGCTGCGGGCGGTCGCCGGCGCCGAGATCCGGCCCGGCCGCAGCGACCTCGGCGCGCTCGTCGACATGCTCAACTGGCCGCCCCGGCGGCGCGGCGTGGCGGTGGTGATCTCCGACTTCCTCGCGCCGCCGCAGCAGTGGGGGCGGCCGCTGCGTAAGCTGCGGGTCCGCCACGACGTGCTGGCCGTCGAGGTGGTCGATCCGCGGGAACTGGAACTGCCCGACGTGGGGGTGCTGCCGGTGGTCGACCCGGAGAGCGGTGAGCTGCACGAGGTGCAGACCGCGGACCCGGGCCTGCGCCGCCGGTACGCCGAGGCGGCGGCCGCCCAGCGCGGGGCGATCGCGGCCGAGCTGCGCGCCGCGGGCGCGGCCCACCTGCGCCTGCGTACCGACCGAGACTGGCTGCTGGACATGGTGCGTTTCGTCGCCGCGCAGCGGCACGCCCGCACCCGGGGGACGACTCGATGATCCGTTTTCTGCAACCGTGGTGGCTGCTCGCAGTGCTGCCGGTGCTCGCCCTCGCCGCCGCGTACGTCTGGCGGCAGCTGCACCGCCGGCAGTACGCGCTGCGGTTCACGAACGTCGACCTGCTGCGTACCGTCGCGCCGAAGGGGCTGGGCTGGCGGCGGCACGTCGCGGCGACCGCGTTCCTGCTCTGCCTGCTGGTGCTGGCGACCGGCCTGGCCCGGCCGGCGATCGACACCCGTGAGCCGCTGGAGCGGGCCACCGTGATGCTCGCCATCGACGTGTCGTTGTCGATGCAGGCCGACGACGTGTCGCCGAACCGCCTGGAGGCGGCGCAGGAGGCGGCCAAGCAGTTCGTCGGCGAGCTGCCGCAGAGCTACAACCTGGGGCTCGTCTCGTTCGCCAAGTCGGCGAACGTGCTGGTGCCGCCGACAAAGGACCGGGCCGCCGTCACCACCGCGATCGACGGGCTGGTGCTGGCCGAGGCGACAGCCACCGGCGAGGCGGTGTTCACCTGCCTGGAGGCGATCCGCTCGGTGCCGGCCGACGGCGCCGCCGGCATCCCGCCGGCCCGGATCGTGCTGCTGTCCGACGGCTACCGCACGTCGGGCCGCTCGGTCGAGGAGGCCGCCGCGGCGGCGCAGGCGGCGAACGTGCCGGTGTCCACCATCGCGTTCGGCACCGACTCCGGGCAGGTCGACATCGGCGGCCAGCTCCAGCGGGTGCCGGTGGACCGCACGGCGCTGTCCCAGCTCGCGGAGACCACGCAGGGTTTCTTCTACGAGGCCGCGTCGGCCAGCGAGCTGAAGCAGGTCTACCAGGACATGGGCAGCTCGATCGGCTACCGGACCGAGCCGCGCGAGATCACCCAGTGGTACGCGGGGATCGCGTTGCTGCTGGCCCTGTGCGCGGGCGGGCTGAGTCTGCTCTGGACGTCCCGGCTGGTGTGAGCCGGAACCGGCCGGCGGTGGTCAGTGACCGCCGCCGGCCAGCACGAACAGGACGGCCACCCAGACGGCGGCGAGGGTGAAGCCCAGCGGGGCGGCGTAACGGCTCATGGGTGTGCTCCGTGGCGACAGTCGGCCCGGGAGGGGCCGTGGGGGTCGGGGCGTACGCGCACGAAGTCGTGACCGGGTGCTCCGCCGCGCGGCAGGGCCACCCCGGCAGGTGTCGCCGGAGAGCGGATGCGGTGCGGAGGGCGGGAAGCGGGTCAGCCGCGTCGACCGAGCCGTGGCTCAGCGGAGCTGACTGTGGGCCCGGCCACGACTGGGAGGATCGCTATCTCGCACAGCGATCACCTCCTGTCGGTCGGCGGGGCCCGGAACGCGGGCGCAGAGCGGCCCGCAGACCCGGTGATCGTACACCGGGGGTGCGGGTGTCGCGCGCGCGGCCGCCGGTCCCGCGGACCCCGGTCGGCGCGGCGCTGTGACCTGCGCGGGTTAGCGCTTACCTGTCGGTAACCCCTAGGCTCCGACCGACCGAGAGATCACTGGAGCAGAGGGGGATCCGTGGCCCGAACCGTGCTGGTGACCGGCGGGAACCGGGGGATCGGCCTGGCCATCGCGCAGGCGTTCGCCAAGCAGGGCGACCGGGTGGCGGTCACCTATCGCAGCGGGGAAGCCCCGGAGGGCCTGTTCGGCGTGCGGTGCGACGTGACCGACGCCGAGTCGGTCGACGCCGCGTTCACCGCGATCGAGGCCGAACTCGGCCCGGTGGAGGTGCTGGTCGCCAACGCCGGCATCACCGACGACACGCTGATCATGCGGATGTCCGAGGAGCAGTTCGCCCGCGTCCTCGACACCAACCTGACCGGCTCGTTCCGGGTCGCCAAGCGGGCCTCGACGAAGATGCTCCGCGGCCGGTGGGGGCGGATGATCTTCATCTCCTCGGTGGTCGGACTCTCCGGCGGCGCGGGCCAGGTCAACTACGCGGCCAGCAAGGCCGGCCTGGTCGGCGTGGCCCGCTCGATCACCCGCGAGCTGGGCACCCGCAACATCACCGCGAACGTGGTGGCGCCCGGCTTCATCGACACCGACATGACCGCCGGCCTGCCCGAGGAGCGCAAGGCCGAGATCCGCAAGTCGATCCCGGCCGGCCGGATGGCCACCCCGGACGAGGTCGCGGGCGTCGTCACCTGGCTCGCCTCGGACGCGGCGGGATACGTCACCGGCGCCGTCATCCCGGTCGACGGCGGCCTCGGCATGGGTCACTGAGCAAGAGCACGGAGGAGACACGCAATGTCCGGACTTCTCGCCGGTAAGCGGCTGCTTGTCACCGGCGTCATCACCGACGCGTCGATCGCCTTCTCGGTGGCGAAGCTCGCCCAGGAGAACGGCGCCCAGGTCGTGCTCACCGGCTACGGCCGCCTCTCCCTGGTGGAGCGGATCGCCAAGCGGCTGCCCGAGCCGGCGCCCGTGATCGAGCTGGACGTCAGCAACGAGGAACACCTGGCCGGGCTGGCCGACAAGGTACGCGAGCACGTCGACGGCCTGGACGGCGTCGTGCACTCGATCGGGTTCGCCCCGCAGAGCTGCCTCGGCGGCGGCTTCCTCGACGCCCCCTGGGCGGACGTGGCCACCGCGCTCCAGGTCTCCACCTACTCGTACAAGTCCCTCGCGATGGCCGCGCTGCCGCTGATGTCCGCCGGCAGCGCCGTGGTGGGCCTCACGTTCGACGCCACGAAGGCGTGGCCGGTCTACGACTGGATGGGCGTGGCCAAGGCCGGGCTGGAGTCCGCCTCCCGCTACCTGGCGCTGCACCTGGGCAAGCAGGGCATCCGCAGCAACCTGGTCGCGGCCGGCCCGCTGCGGACCATCGCGGCCAAGTCCATCCCCGGCTTCGACCAGTTCGAGGACGCCTGGACCGAGCGGGCCCCGCTGGGCTGGAGCCTGACCGACCAGGAGCCCGCCGCCCGGGCCTGCCTGGCGCTGCTGTCCGACTGGTTCCCGGCCACCACCGGCGAGATCGTCCACGTCGACGGCGGCTACCACGCCATCGGCGCCTGAGGTGTAAGGAAGGGCCCCTTCTTAACGCCTCGTGCATAGGAGGGGCCCCTTCTTAACACTCCAGGCCCCGGCGGTCACCGCACCGACCAGGGGGCGTCGCCACGCCGTGACCGCGGGCGAGGAACAATGGCCCCATGGCGTACGACGCGTTGGTGCTGGTCTCCTTCGGTGGCCCGGAGCGGCCCGAGGACGTTCTCCCGTTCCTGCAGAACGTGACCCGGGGGCGGGGGGTGCCGCCGGACCGGCTGGCCGAGGTCGCCGAGCACTACATGCACTTCGGCGGGGTGTCGCCGATCAACCAGCAGTGCCGTGACCTGCTCGCCGCGATCCGCGAGGACTTCGCCGCCAACGGCGTCGACCTGCCGGTCTACTGGGGCAACCGCAACTGGGATCCGATGCTCGCCGACACCGTCGCGCGGATGCGCGACGACGGCATCACCCGGGCGCTGGCGTTCGTCACCAGCGCGTACGGCGGCTACTCGTCCTGCCGGCAGTACCAGGAGGACATCGCCTCGGCCCGCGCCGCGGTCGGCCCGGACGCCCCGCTGATCGAGAAGCTGCGCCAGTTCTGGGACCACCCCGGCTTCATCGAGCCGCACGTCGACGCGGTCCGCGCCGCGCTGGCCCAACTCGACCCGGCGAAGCGGGACAGCACCCGGCTGGTCTTCACCGCGCACTCCGTACCGATGTCGGCGGCGGCCACCGCCGGCCCGCACGGCGGCCGCTACACCGCCCAGCTCGAGGAGGTCGCCCGGCTGGTGCACGCCGCGGCCGCGCCCGACCTGGCGTACGACCTGGTCTGGCAGAGCCGGTCCGGCCCGCCGCAGGTGCCGTGGCTGGAGCCGGACGTCAACGACCACCTGGCCACGTTGCCCGAGCAGGGCGTGACCGGCGTGGTGGTCAGCCCGATCGGCTTCGTCTCCGACCACCTGGAGGTGGTGTGGGACCTGGACACCGAGGCGCTGGAGACGGCCAAGCAGCTCGGCCTGGACTTCGTCCGGGCCGGCACGCCGGGCACCGATCCGCGGTTCGTGGCGATGGTCCGCGAGCTGGTCCTGGAGCGCACCGCCCCGGACGGGGACCGACTGCGCCGCCGTCTCGGCGAACTGCCCGCCTGGGACACCTGCCCGGCGTTGTGCTGCGTGCCCCCGGCCCGCCGGCCCTGAGCCCGACCCGACGACACCCTGGGGACGACACGATGCTTGACCGCAAACCGGTGCAGAGCTGGCTCACCGACATGGACGGCGTGCTGGTGCACGAGGGGCAGCCGGTGCCCGGTGCCCCGGAGTTCGTCAAGAAGCTGCGTGCCTCCGGCAAGCCGTTCCTGGTGCTGACGAACAACTCCATCTACACCCCGCGCGACCTCCAGGCCCGGCTGGCCCGGATGGGGCTGGACGTGCCGGAGGAGGCGATCTGGTCGTCCGCGCTGGCGACGGCCCAGTTCCTGGCGGACCAGCGGCCGGGCGGCACCGCGTACGTCATCGGTGAGGCCGGCCTGACCACGGCGCTGCACGCGGTGGGGTACGTGCTCAGCGACTTCGCCCCGGACTACGTGGTGCTGGGGGAGACGCGCACCTACAGCTTCGAGGCGATAACAAAGGCGATCCGGCTGATCAACGACGGTGCCCGGTTCATCTGCACCAACCCCGACGCCACCGGCCCGTCGATGGAGGGCGCGCTGCCGGCGGCCGGCTCGGTGGCGGCGATGATCTCGAAGGCGACCGGCGTCGACCCGTACTTCGTCGGCAAGCCCAACCCGATGATGATGCGCTCGGCGCTGAACACCATCGACGCGCACTCCGAGTCGACCGCGATGATCGGCGACCGGATGGACACCGACATCCTGTGCGGCCTGGAGGCCGGGCTGGAGACGATCCTGGTGCTCACCGGGATCAGCAGCCGGACCGAGGCGGAGCGGTACCCGTACCGTCCGTCGCGCATCGTCGACTCGGTGGCCGACCTGATCGACGAGGTCTGAGCGGGGGCGTCGCCGGGGCCCGCTAGAGCCGCAGCGGCGCGTTGCAGGCGGCCACCAGGGCCTGCCGGCACGCGGTGGTCAGCGGCCGCAGCGCCGCGTCGCGCTGCTGCGCCTCGTAGGTGTTCACCGCGCCGCCGGGCGCGCTCTCCCCGGCCAGCGCCAGCACCCGATCGAGTACGGCGGCGCGCGCGAACAGCCGGCGGGCCCGCGGATCGAAGCCGGGCGGCAGGTCGGTCGCGCCGTCCGGACGGCGCAGCGCGGCGAGCGCGCCGGCCAGTTCGGGCCGCCACTGCGCGACGTCCAGGCGGGTCAGCGTGGCGGTCGTCTCGGCCAGCACGGCGGCCAGTTCGGCCTCGGCCTCCGCCGCGCCGGGCGTGGCGAGCGACGCCTTCGGCGCATCGGCCGGCAGCGGATGAACCCGCCAGAGCACCGTCTCCCAGGTCATCCCCGACCCGGACGTGTGGGTACGGACCTCGGGCACCAGCCCCATCCCGCTCGTCACCACCGCCTCGCCCGCCACCAGCGCCGCCCCGGCGAACGCGCCCGGACCGGGCAGGCCGCGGGGGTCGCCGGGCGCGGGCAGCACCAGGCGGATGTCGTCTGGTGAGTGCTTGGCGAGGCTGGGCAGCGCCTCCCGCAGCGACACGTCGGTCCAGGTGCCGGGGGCGTCGGCGACGAGGTGTTCCTCGTCGCCGGCGACGGCGTCGGCCACCTCGTCGAACGGGACCAGGCCAGCTCGCCAGGCACGCACCCAGGCGACGAACCGGCTCGACCGGCGCGGAGCCAGCGTGGCCGCGCCCGTTGCGGGGGAGGACATGCGGAAAGGGTACGTGCTCCGCGCCGCTGCTGTCTCGGCTGCCGCTCCGGCGGCGCGACCTGGCCCCAACTACCCCCTTCGCACCGTTTCGTGCCGACGGATGGTGGCCCGGTCGGCGCGTCGCCGAGCGACACGCCGAGACGCTGGTTAGCGTCAGCGGCATGGCGGGGCGATACGACGGGGACGTGCTGGCCGGCGACTGGCGACGACGGAAGGTGACCCCCGAGGTCGACGCGGAACCCGACCTGGTGGTCGAGGACGCCGACTCCGGGTTCTGCGGTGCCGTCGTCGGCTTCGACTCGGGCGCTGTGGTGCTGGAGGACCGGCACGGGCGGCGACGCAACTTCCCGCTGCTGCCCGCCGCGTTCCTGCTCGACGGCAAGCCGGTCACGCTGCGGCGGCCCGCCAGCGCCCCGGTGCCCGCCGCGCGACGGCGTACCGCGTCTGGCTCGATCGCTGTGGACGGCGTACGGGCGCAGGTCGCCAAGGCCAGCCGGATCTGGGTCGAGGGAGTGCACGACGCCGCGCTGGTCGAGCGGATCTGGGGCGACGACCTGCGCATCGAGGGTGTGGTGGTGGAACCGCTCGACGGCATCGACGCGCTCACCGACGAGGTACGCGCGTTCGCACCCGGCCCGGGCCGCCGCCTCGGCGTGCTCGTCGACCACCTCGTGCCCGGCTCGAAGGAGAGCCGGATCGTGGCCCGGGTCAACTCGCCGTACGTGCTGGTCACCGGGCACCCGTACGTCGACGTGTGGCAGGCGGTACGCCCGGCGGCGCTCGGCATCGCGGCATGGCCGGTGGTGCCTCCTGGGCAGCCCTGGAAGGAGGGCGTGTGCGCGGCGCTCGGGGTGGCCGAGCCGGCCGACATGTGGCGGCACATCCTGTCCCGGGTGGACAGCTTCGCCGACGTGGAGACGCCGCTGATCAACGCGATGGAGCGCCTGATCGACTTCGTCACCGAGCCCGGGTGAGTGGTCGCTGCCCGGTCGTGGTTGCTCTCAGGGCTGTGGTCGCGGTTGGGGTCCGGGGGCGACCGTGCCCGCGCCCCTCGCCTGGTTGATCAAGGAGTTTGTGGGCGTGCTGCAGATCAACGCCGACACAAACTCCTTGATCACCGCGGCGGGGGCAGGGCGCCGGGGCGGCGGCGGGGGTTATGGGGCTTCGTCGGGGGAGCGGGTCAGGACGAAG
Source organism: Micromonospora sp. C28ISP2-4 (assembly GCF_030519385.1). Taxonomy (NCBI): domain Bacteria; kingdom Bacillati; phylum Actinomycetota; class Actinomycetes; order Micromonosporales; family Micromonosporaceae; genus Micromonospora; species Micromonospora sp. C28ISP2-4. The sequence continues at coordinate 498,159 of NZ_JAUMKG010000007.1, forward strand.
GTGGCTATGTCCAGGGCCACCGGGGTGCCGGAAGCGTCGCGGATCACCGTGAGGATCTCGCCGTCCTGGGAGCCGGATCGGCCCCGCCACCGGTCCGGTCCCTCGGGAGTGAAACGGAGCAGCGGCTTGCCCACCAGGCCGCCGACCAGGTCCCCGGCGGCGTCGACGCGGAACTCGTACTCGCCGCCCATCCACCACCACCGGCCGGTCAGCGCGGCTACGTCGGCGGCGGGCGGGTCGGCCGGGCGCCAGGGTGTGGGCGCGGGCGGTTCGGCGTCCAGCACCAGCGTGAGCGCCTCCCGGCCGAGCGCGCCGATGTGGTGGCCGCGCAGGCCGTACGAGTTGGCGAAGTTGACCACTGCGGTGCGGGTGGGCCGGTGCACGGCCAGGCCGGCGACGTACCCGGGCATGGAGCCGCCGTGCCCGACGTACACGCGGTCGCCGACCCGGTAGAGCTCCACGCCGAGGCCGTGCCCGCCGGTCCACGAATCCAGGTCGTTCATGACCACGGGCGCGCACATCTCGGTGAGCGTGGCGGGGGAGAGCACCGCCGGGTCCGGGTCGGCCAGGAACGCCGCCCAGCGGCCGAGGTCCTCGACTGTCGACCAGAGCTGCCCGGCCGGGGCCATCGCGCCGGTGTCGGTGCGCGGCTCCTCCCGCAGCGTCTCGTGCCAGGGGTGGACGACGTAGCCGGTGGCGTACGGCTCGGTCGGGTGGTACGTGGTGCGGCGCATGCCAAGTGGTGCCAGCAGCCGCTCGGTCAGCAGCTTCGCCCACGGCGTGCCGGTGATCCGTTCCAGTACGGCCCCGAGCAGCCCGTACGCCAGGTTCGAGTAGTGGTAGACGAAGTGCGGCGGGTGCGCGATCTTGTCCGGTGTCAGCCCGGCCAGCAGCGTGTCCAGGTCCGTGCCCCCGGCGCGCTCCCACCAGTCGCCGTCCGGCTCGCGTTGCAGGCCGCTGACGTGGCCGAGCAGCCGGCGCACGGTCAGCTCGCCGACGGGGGTGCCGGGGAGGTGCGCGTCCAGCGGGTCGTCCAGCGCCAGCCGGCCGGCGTCGCGCTGCTGCATCACCAGCACCGCGGTCATGGTCTTGGTGATCGAGCCGACCCGGTACTGCAGGTCGCCGTCCGGGCGGGGTGTCTCACCGGCGACGGCCAGGTGCGCCAGGCGGCCGTCGCGGACCACGCCGAGCGCGAGCGAAGGGCCCCGCCCTTCGGCCTGGGCCCGGGCGACCAGCAGGTCCACCTGACGCGCGGTCTCGGGCAGCAGGGACATGTCGTCCTCCTCGTCGGCCGGGGGCGCGGTACGCCGTGCCGAGCCTAGCGATCATGACAGTTCGATGACACGTGCGTTGACGTGTCAGGATTGTTCTCGTGGACGCCGTGTTCTGGATCGTTCTGGGTGTGGTATTGGCGGTCGCCGAGATCTTCACGACGACGCTCTTCCTGATCATGTTCGGGATCGGGGCGTTCGCCGCAGCCGGCGCCGCGGCGCTCGGTGCGCCGGTGGCGCTCCAGGCGGTGATCTTCGCGGTGGTGTCGGCGCTGTCGGTGGCGGTGGTCCGTCCGGTGGTCCGGCGGCACGCGCGGCCGGCGCTGGAGACCGGGGAGCAGCCGTTCGGGGTCGAGGCGCTGGAGGGGGCCACCGCTGTGGTCCTGGAGCCCGTCGACGCCGACCGCGGCATGGTCAAGATCGATGGTGAGCTGTGGACGGCCCGCTCGTACGACGCGACGCGCACGTACGCCGAGGGTGAGCGGGTGCAGGTGATAAAGGTCCGGGGCGCTACCGCCCTGGTCTGGCAGGACGACATTTCCACCCCGGGCGAGCTGCCCGAAGGGAAAAGGTGAACGGTATGGAGTTTCTGGCGATCCTGATGATCGCGGTGGCGTTGATCGGTGTGGTCACGCTGTTCAAGGCGGTACGGATCGTGCCGCAGCAGCGTCAGGACGTGGTGGAGCGGCTCGGTAAGTACAAGCGCACGCTGAACCCGGGCCTCAACCTGCTGGTGCCGTTCGTCGACGCGGTGCGCACCAAGGTCGACATGCGCGAGCAGGTGGTCAGCTTCCCGCCCCAGCCGGTGATCACCTCCGACAACCTGGTCGTCTCGATCGACACGGTTCTCTACTTCAAGGTGGTCGACTCGGTTCGCGCCACCTACGAGATCTCCAACTTCCTCCAGGCCATCGAGCAGCTCACCGTCACCACGCTGCGTAACGTGATCGGCTCGCTCGACCTGGAGCGCGCGCTGACCAGCCGCGAGGAGATCAACCGGCACCTGTCCGGCGTACTGGACGAGACCACCGGCCGCTGGGGCATCAAGGTGACCCGGGTCGAGATCAAGGCGATCGAGCCGCCGCCGAGCATCCGCGACTCGATGGAGAAGCAGATGCGCGCCGAGCGGGACCGCCGCGCCGCGATCCTCAACGCCGAGGGGCACAAGCAGTCGCAGATCCTCACCGCCGAGGGTGAGAAGCAGGCCGCGGTGCTGCGCGCCGACGGTGACCGGCAGGCCCGGATCCTGCAGGCCGAGGGCCAGGCCAAGGCGATCCGTACCGTCTTCGACGCGATCCACACCGCCAACCCGAGCCAGAAGGTGCTGGCCTACCAGTACCTCCAGGCGCTGCCGCAGATCGCCAACGGCACTGCGAACAAGGTCTGGATCGTGCCGACCGAGCTGACCAGGGCCCTGGAGGGCATGGGCGGCGCGCTGGGCGGGCTGGCGAACATGGTCGGCGACCAGCCGTCGCCGGAGGCCGCCAAGAGCGCCGGCGAGGTCGAGCGGGAGGCCGCCGAGGCCGCCCAGGCCGCGGCCATCGCGGCCCAGGAGATCCACGACGAGGTACGCGTGGCGGAGGCGCAGGCGACCGGCGGCAACGCCCCGCAGGGCCTGCCCGCGCCGGAGCCGGTGTCACCGGCCAGCCTGGTGAACGACCCGGCGGACCAGCGCGAGCGGGGCTGACCGGCAAATCCGAGAATCCCTCATGCGGCGCTCCGGCGGCTGCCACCATCGGTTCCAGGACGGGTGGTGAGCAGGGCCGGAGCGCCGTTGCGCGTCCCGGGCCACGGCGCGAACGAGGTGAGGCATGAAGGACCCGGCGAACCGGCTGTTCTCCCGTACCCCGGTCCCCGGCGCGCACGACCCCGCCGGGCCGATCGGCTCCCGGCGTACCGGAGGGGGTTTCGGGGTCCTGCCGTTCGTCTCCGAACCCGGCCCGGGGACGCCGGCCACCGACGCGACCTGGGCCTGGTCGATCCGCCGGTTCGCCCGCGCCGCGGTCTGGCTGCTGCCGGCGTACGCGGTCCTCTACGGCCTGGTGGCGATGGCCAGCGACGGCGGCGTGGGCAACGACCCGTACCCGGCCGACGGCCGGGCGCTCTACCTGGTCGGCTGGGTCGCGGCGGTGTGGCTCGGGCTGCTCGCCCTGCTCGCGCTCACCGGCCTGCTCGCCGCCACCCGCTGCCGCCGCGTCGCGCTGGCCGGGCTGCTGGCGAGTATCGGCGGGATGGTGCTGATGCTGCCGTTCGCCGGGCTGGCCGAGCAGACACCGGTGTTCGGCGTGACCGCGCGCGGCATCGTGCTGTTCGGCGCCACGCTCTACAGCCTGGGCTGGTTCCTCACCGGCTGGTCGGTCGCCCGGTCCGGGATGTTCTCCTACGGCGACGGGACCATGCTGATGATCGCCGCACCGCTGCTCGGGCTGGGTGGCGCGCTGATCGGCTCGCTCCAGACGTTCGGCGCGATCTTCGTGCTGGTCGCCGGCATCGGCATCGGCTACCGCAGCGGTCGCCTGGTGCCCGAGACGATCGCCCGGGACGCGGCGGCCGCCAGTGTCGCCGCCGCACCGGTGCCGCCCGCGTCACCGAAGGGCCCACTCGGCGCCGGATGACCGGTTCGTCCGGTGGCCGGCAGCTGAACAGTTGCCGTGAGGTAACTGACAGTTGCCTGGCGAGGTGGCCGGTAGGCGGCTTTCGTGGCAATCCTTGCGTGCATGCCGTCTCCCAGGTCGCCGCTGTCGCGGCTGTTCACCGTGCTGCTGGCCGGCCTGCTCGCCGGGCTCGTCCTCGCGGTCGCCGCACTCCCCGGCGGACTGCTCGGCGGGTTCGCCGCCCGGGCGGCGCTCGGCGCGTACGCGGACCTGCCCGACGCGCTGCGCACCCCCGTGCAGCCGCAGCGCTCCTACCTCTACGCCAACGACGGCAAGACGCTGATCACGACGTTCTACGACGTGAACCGCACCGACGTGCCGCTGGCCGAGATCGCCCCGGTGATGCGGCAGGCGATCATCGCGGCCGAGGACCGGCGGTTCTACTCGCACGGCGGCGCGGACCTGCGCGGCATCGCCCGCGCGCTGGTGGCGAACGTCAAGGGCGGCGGCACCGAGCAGGGCGGCTCCACGCTGACCATGCAGTACGTCCGCAACGTGCTCAAGACCGACCCGAACCGCACCCCGGAGGAGCGGCAGGCCGCCACCGAGCAGACAGTCGGGCGCAAGCTCCAGGAGATCCGGTACGCGAACGCGCTGGAGCAGTCGCTGTCGAAGGACGAGATCCTCAACCGCTACCTCAACATCGCGTACTTCGGCTCCGGGGCGTACGGCGTCGCCGCCGCGAGCCAGCGCTACTTCGGCAAGGCGCCGGCCGATCTGACGCTGGGCGAGGCGGCGCTGCTCGCCGGCCTGGTGCAGTCGCCCGACGCGTACAGCCCGATCGACGGCGACAAGGACCAGGCGCTCGCGCGCCGCGGGTACGTGCTCGACGCGATGGCCGAGACCGGCGCGATCACCGCGCAGCAGGCCACGGCGGCGAAGGCCGAGGCGTTGAAGCTGCGCCCGACCGCCCAGCCCAACGGCTGCACCGCCACCGCGCAGGGCCACGACGACTGGGGCTTCTTCTGCGACTACCTGCGCCGGTGGTGGCTCACCCAGCCGGCCTTCGGCAGCACGCCCGAGGAGCGGGAGCAGGCGCTGCGCCGGGGTGGCTACCGCGTCGTCACCACGCTGGACGCGAAGATCCAGCAGACCGCGCAGGAGCAGGCCACCAAGGTCTACGGGTACGGCAACAAGCGGGCGCTGCCGATCGCGGCGGTCGAGCCCGGCACCGGCCGCGTGCTCGCCATGGCGGTGAACCGGCACTACAGCCTCGACGACAACCCGGCCGGGCAGGCCAACCACCCGAACACCGTCAACCCGCTGATCTCCGGCGGCGCCAGCGTCGACGGCTACCAGGCCGGCTCGACGTTCAAGATGTTCACCATGCTGGCCGCGCTGGAGGCCGGCAAGCCGCTGTCCACCGGCTTCGACGCCCCGAGCCGGCTGCCCACCCGGTACGCCTCGGACGACGAGGGCAACTGCGACGGCACGTGGTGCCCGGCGAACGCCAACCCGCAGTGGATGGACGGCTACCGGATGATGTGGGACGGCTTCGGCCGCTCCGTCAACACGTACTTCGTCTGGCTGGCCGAGCAGGTCGGCGAGGACAAGGTGGTGGAGATGGCCCAGCGCCTCGGCATCACCTTCCGGGCCGACTCCGACGCCGCGTTCGCCCGCGACAACGCCGCGAACTGGGGCGCGTTCACGCTCGGCGTGGCCGCCACGACTCCGCTGGACCTGGCGAACGCGTACGCCACGGTGGCCGCCGAGGGCACGTACTGCACGCCGCTGCCGGTGGTGTCGGTGACCGCGCCCGACGGCGACGCCGTCGACGTGGCGCAGCCGTCCTGCAAGCGGGTGCTCGAACCGGACGTGGCACGCGCCGCCACCGACGCGGCCCGCTGCCCGGTCGGCCAGCAGTCCGCGTTCGGGCAGTGCAACGGCGGCACCGCCACCGCCGTCGACTCGATCGTCGGCCGCCCGGTGGCCGGCAAGACCGGCAGCTCGGAGCGCAACGCCACCGAGACGTTCGTCGGCTACACCCCGCAGGTCGCGGTGGCCGGCATCGCCGCCAACCCGGACGACGTCACCGACCTGGTCGGCTCCGCCGTGCAGGCGAAGGTGATCGACGCGGTGGCCCGGACCATCAGGACGGCGCTCACCGGCAAGCCGGTTGCCGGCTTCACCGCGCCGAGCCGGGCGCTGGTCGGCGACCCGCAGCGCCCCCAGCCGCCCCGCCGGACCGAGCCGGACCGCCGCGAGCAGCGCGAGGACCGCGAGGACCGCGAGCTGCCCTCCGACGTGCTCCGCTGGCTGCGCGACCGCGGTTAAGGAAGGGCCCCTTCTTAACGCCTCCGGTAGAGGAAGGGCCCCTTCTTAACGCCGCGCCCAGGTACGGCTCAACGCCGCGCCGCACCCACGGCCGCGTCGAGGGCGGCGGCCACCTCGCCCGGATCGGCCTCGCCGTCCAGCGTGACGAACGTGCCGAACTCCGGCAGCGCCCGGTAGGCGGCGTCCAGCGCGCGCAGGTGCGCCAGCTCCTCGGTGTCGATGCCCCGCGCGGCCACCCGCCGCCGGGCCACCTCGGGGGAGGTGGCCAGGAAGCACACCACGGCCGGGCGCGGGAAGACCGCGTACGCGGCGCGCACCACGCGCCGTCCCCGGTCGCCCCGCGCCGTCATGATCACGTCCTGGCACCAGGTCCACCGGTCCAGCACCGCCACCCGTCCGGTCAGGCGGGCCACCGCGACGGTCCGGGCCATCGCCGCCGCGCGCACCGTCGCCTCCAGCGCCGGATAGAGGGTACGGCCGAACAGCGCCACCCCGTCGGCGCGGCCGAGCGCCCGGGCCAGCCGGTTCCACAGCGGCCGCCCACCGGCGTTCTCGAAGTACCGCGCCCGGACACCCCGCTCGCGCAGCCGGGCCGCGAGCGCTCTGGCCTGGGTCGTCTTGCCGGAACCGTCGACGCCGATCAGTGCGATCATCACGGGGCGGGCCACGCCCGAGGCTAGCCTGAAATCGACGCCGCCGGGCTGTCGGATACGCCCGGCCGGCTCCGACCCCCTGGCGAGCGCGCCCGTCCCGGGAGCGCCGCGCGACGCGGAGGGACACATCATGGGCAAGGTCGTCTACTGGGTGCACACGTCGGTCGACGGTTTCATCGAGGGGCCGAACGGGGAGTTCGACTGGCCGGAGATGGGGGAGGAGCTGTCCGCGTACTCGATCGGGTTGTCCGAGCGGGCCGCCGCCTTCGTCTACGGGCGGCGGGTGTGGGAGATGATGTCCTCCTACTGGCCGCAGGCCGAGTCGATCTCCGACCACCCGCACGACCTGGCGTTCGCGCCCATCTGGCGGCGTACCCCGAAGGTCGTGGTCTCCCGGACGCTCGCCGAGGCCGGCCACGGCGCCCTGGTCGTCGGCGGCGGCGACCTGGCGAAGGAGATGGCGGAGGTCCGCGAACGGTTCCCCGGCGACCTGCTGGTCACCGGCGGCACCGGCGCGGCGACGGCGCTGGCCGCGCTCGGGCTCGTCGACGAGTACGGGGTGATCGTGCACCCGGTGGTGCTCGGCGGCGGCCGGCAGGTGCTGCCCGACCTGGCTCGCCAGAACCTGCGGCTGATCGAGACGCGTGCCTTCGACGGACGGTCGGTGCTGCTGCGCTACGAGCGGGCCTGACGCCTCAGCGGCCCCGGCGGCGGGGCCGGTACGTGGCGAGCGCGGCCGGCACGCCGCGCCGCACGATGCCGGCCCGGTCGCTGTCCCCGCGCAGCACCGCGGCGGCGGTCTTGCGGGCCTGCTCCACTGTGAAGTGCGGCGGCAGCATCAGCTCGGCCGGGTCCACCACCGCGTTGACCACCACCGGCCGGTCCGCGTCGAGCACCCGCTGCCACAGGCCGTCCACCCGGGCGGGGGAGTCGACCAGCTCACCGCCGAGGCCCAGCACCTCCGCCCACCTGTGGTACGCCACGTCGGGCAGGTCCTGGCTGTCCGGGAACATCGGCGTGCCCTCGCCGGACCGCTGTTCCCAGCTGACGAACGCCAGGTCCCGGTTGTTGAGCACCAGCACCACGAACCGGGGATCGGCCCACTCCCGCCAGTACTTCGCCACCGTGATCAGCTCGTTGACGCCGTTCATCTGCATCGCCCCGTCGCCGAGCAACGCGATCACCGGGCGGTCCGGGTGGGCGAACTTCGCCGCCAGGGCGTACGGCATCCCGCCGCCCATGGAGAGCAGCGTGCCGGAGAGGCTGGCCAGCATGCCGGGGCGGACCCGCACGTGCCGGGCGTACCAGGCGGTGGCGGTGCCGCAGTCCACGGCGAGCATGGCGTCGTCCGGCAGCGCGTCGTCGAGCGTGGCGAACAGCGACTGCGGGTTGACCGGGTCGGCCGGCTGGGCGGCGACCTCGCGCTGGGAGGCCCGCCACTTGCCGGTGGCGTCGGCGAGGGTGGCCCGCCAGGCGGTCGGGCCGGGCCCCGGACCCAGCTCCTTGAGCAGGGCGCGCAGCGTCGGCCCGGCGTCGCCGGTGAGGTTCACCTCGGTCGGGTAGCGCAGCCCCATCCGGGTGCCGTCGATGTCGATCTGCACCGCGCGGGCCTGCCCCTCCGGCGGGTAGAACTCCGAGTACGGCATCTGGCTGCCGACGATCAGCAGCCGGTCGCACTCGCGCATGAGCTGCCAGCTCGGGCGGCTGCCGAGCAGGCCGATCGCGCCCGTCACCCAGGGCTGCCGGTGGTCGACCGCGGTGAAGCCGAGCAGCGCGGTGGCGACGCCGGCGCCGAGGCGGTCGGCGATCCGGCGTACCTCGTCCTCGGCGCCCAGCGCGCCCTGCCCGACCAGCATCGCGACCCGCTCACCGCCGCGCAGCACCTCGGCGGCGCGGCGCACGTCGGCCTCCGGCGGCACCGTCGGCGCGCTGCTCGGCACCGCGCTGGTGTGGTAGTAGCCGTGGGCGTGCGGCGGGTGCGGCACCGCCGGCAGGTCCTGCACGTCGGAGGGCAGGACCAGGGCGGTCACGGTACGCCGGGCCAGCGCCGTGCGGCAGGCCCGGTCCACCAGGTGCCGGGCCTGGGACGGGTCGTCGAGCTGGGCCAGGAAGGCCGAGGCGACGTCCTTGTAGAGCGAGAGCAGGTCCACCTCCTGGTAGTAGCCGCCGCCCTCGGCGGGCAGCGCGGTGTGCCCGAGCAGCGCCACCACCGGCTGGTGGTCGAGCTTGGCGTCGTACAGGCCGTTGAGCGCGTGGATCGCGCCCGGACCGCTTGTCACCACCACGCAGCCGAGCGGGCCGCCGCCGTACTTGACGTGCGCGCCGGCCGCGAAACCGGCGGTCTCCTCGTGCCGGACCTGGATGAACCGGGCGCGCCCCTCGGCCCGCTGCAACGCCGAGGTCATGCCGTTGATCCCGTCGCCGGGGTAGCCGTAGTAGCGGTGCACGCCCCACTCGGCGAGCCGGGCCACCAGGTAGTCGGCGACTGTGGCGTCGCGAGGGAGGTTGCCGTCGTGATCCGCGCCCATCGTGGTCCCTCCGTCGCCGTCGGCCTTCCGGCTCCCTTCCCCGGGCGGGACGACGGAAACCCGGCCCGCGCCGGAGCGGCCGGACGGGCCGGGCAGAATCGCCTGGTGCCCGTCCACGAGATCACCGACCCCGACGACGACCGGATCGCCGACTACCGCGCGCTCACCGACGTGGAGCTGCGTACCCGCTGGGAACCGCCGCACGGGCTGTTCATCGCCGAGGGGGAGCTGGTGCTGCGGCGGGCGCTGCGGGCCGGCTACCCGGCCCGGTCGTACCTGGTCGACGCCAAGCGGGTGGACCAGCTCGCCGACCTGGACACCGGTGACGCGCCGGTGTACGCGGCCACGCCGGACGTGCTCCAGCGCGCCACCGGCTTCCACGTGCACCGGGGCGTGCTCGCGTCGTTCCACCGCAAGCCGCTGCCGTCCGCCGACGAGGTGCTGGGCGCCGCCCGGCGCGTGGTGATCCTGGAGGACGTCAACAACCACACCAACCTGGGCGCGATCTTCCGGGGCGCCGCAGCGCTCGGCGTCGACGCGGTGCTGCTGTCGCCGACCTGCGCCGACCCGCTCTACCGGCGCAGCGTACGGGTCAGCATGGGTGAGGTGTTCGCGGTGCCGTACGCCAAGCTCGACAGCTGGCCCGAGGGACTGGACCAGGTCCGGGCGGCCGGTTTCACGGTGCTCGCGATGACGCCCGCGCCGGATGCCGTACCGATGCAGCGGCTGACCCCGGCGCAGCGGGAGCGGGCGGCGTTGCTGCTCGGGGCGGAGGGGCCGGGCCTGACCGCGGCCGCGCAGGCGGCCAGCGACGTGCGGGTGGTGATCCCGATGCGGCGCGGCGTGGACTCGCTGAACGTGGCCGCCGCCGCGGCGGTGGCGTTCTGGGAGCTGGGGCGCGACGACGCGTTCTGACGCACCGGCTTGCATGACCATGCGAGACCGTGCATAATCTTCCTTGTGTCCAAGGTTCTCACCTCCCTGCCCATCGGCGAACGTGTCGGCATCGCCTTCTCCGGCGGCCTCGACACCTCGGTAGCGGTCGCGTGGATGCGCGACAAGGGCGCCGTCCCCTGCGCCTACACCGCTGACATCGGCCAGTACGACGAGCCCGACATCGCCTCGGTGCCCGGCCGCGCCCACACCTACGGCGCCGAGGTCGCCCGGCTCGTGGACTGCCGCGCCGCCCTGGTCGAGGAAGGGCTCGCTGCGCTGACCTGCGGCGCCTTCCACATCCGCTCCGGCGGGCGGGCCTACTTCAACACCACGCCACTGGGCCGGGCCGTGACCGGCACGCTGCTGGTCCGCGCCATGATCGCCGACGACGTGCAGATCTGGGGTGACGGCTCGACGTTCAAGGGCAACGACATCGAGCGGTTCTACCGGTACGGCCTGCTGGCCAACCCGCAGCTGCGGATCTACAAGCCGTGGCTGGACACCGACTTCGTCACCGAGCTGGGCGGGCGCACCGAGATGTCGGAGTGGCTGCTGGAGCGCGGCCTGCCCTACCGGGACAGCACCGAGAAGGCGTACTCCACCGACGCCAACATCTGGGGCGCCACCCACGAGGCCAAGACGCTCGAACACCTGGACACCGGCATCGAGACGGTCGAGCCGATCATGGGCGTCAAGTTCTGGGACCCGTCCGTGGAGATCCCCACCGAGGACGTCACGATCGGCTTCGACCAGGGCCGCCCGGTGACGATCAACGGCAAGGAGTTCGGCAGCGCCGTCGACCTGGTGCTGGAGGCCAACGCCATCGGCGGCCGGCACGGCCTGGGCATGTCCGACCAGATCGAGAACCGGATCATCGAGGCCAAGAGCCGGGGCATCTACGAGGCCCCCGGCATGGCGCTGCTGCACGCCGCGTACGAGCGGCTCGTGAACGCCATCCACAACGAGGACACGCTCGCCAACTACCACAACGAGGGCCGCCGCCTCGGCCGCCTCATGTACGAGGGCCGCTGGCTGGACCCGCAGGCGCTGATGCTGCGCGAGTCGCTGCAGCGCTGGGTCGGCACGGCGGTCACCGGCGAGGTCACGCTGCGGCTGCGCCGGGGCGAGGACTACTCGATCCTGGACACCACCGGCCCGGCGTTCAGCTACCACCCGGACAAGCTGTCGATGGAGCGCACCCAGGACTCGGCGTTCGGCCCGGCCGACCGGATCGGCCAGCTCACCATGCGCAACCTCGACATCGCCGACTCGCGGGCCAAGCTGGAGCAGTACGCCTCCGTCGGCATGGTCGGCGGCGGCACCCCGCAGCGGGTCGTCGGCGCCGCCCAGGCGGCCTCGACCGGGCTGATCGGCGCCATGCCGCAGGGCGGCGCGGAGGCCATCGCGTCCCGGGGCGTGCCCACCGCCGAGGACGAGGCGCTCGACCGGGCCGCCATGGAGTTCGGCGTCGACTGACCGCCGCCTCCCGCACCGACGTTCGCGGACCGCTGCCCGACCGGGCGGCGGTCCGCGGCTCGTTCCGCCGCCCCCGCCCGGCGGTCCCGCCTCACATCCCGCCGGTCCCGCCTCGCCGGTCGGTCGGTGGGCCGTCCGGGCCTCGGCAACGGTGGTGACGCAGGGTAGCGTGTCGCCCGTGTTCCCTACCGTGCGTGAGGTGCTGGACCTGGTGCCCGTGCGCCACGGCGCGCCGCGCCTGGTCGCCGGGAACGCCGGGCTGGACCGGTCGGTGCGCTGGGTGCACATCGCCGAGGTGCCGGACATCGCCACCCTGCTCGGCGGCGGGGAACTGGTCCTGACCACCGGGATCGGCCTGCCGGGTGACGACGCCGGGCTCCGCGAGTTCATCGGCGCACTGGCCGACGTCGGCGTCTCCGGGCTGGTGGTCGAGCTGGGCCGCCGCTACGTCAGCGGAGTGCCACGCGTGATGGCCGCGGCCGCCGAACGACGCGGCCTGCCCCTGATCGAGCTGCGCCGGGGCACCCCGTTCGTCCGGATCACCGAGGCGGTGCACGCGCTGATAGTGGACGCCCAGCTCACCGAGCTGCGTGCCACCGAGGAGATCCACCAGCGGTTCACCGAACTGTCGGTGGAGGGCGCCGAACCGGCCGAGGTGCTGCGGCAGGCCGTCGAGCTGGCCGGCTGCCCGATGGTGCTGGAGAACCTGTCCCGGCAGGTGCTCGCGTACGACCCGGCGGGGGAGAACGCCGAACTGCTGCTGGACGGCTGGGAACGGCACTCGCGGCAGATCCGCCCGCCCGGGCGCACCGCGTACGACCCGGACAGCGGCTGGCTCGTCACCACTGTCGGCGCGCGCGGACAGGACTGGGGGCGGCTGCTGCTGCGCTGGCCGGCGACCGAGTCCACACCGCCGACCCGGCTGACCATCCTGATCGAGCGGGCCGCCTCCACGCTGGCGCTGGGCCGGCTGATCCGGCGCGACGCCGAGGGCCTGGAACGGCAGATCCACCGTACGCTGCTCACCGCCCTGATCGACCACACCCGCCCGGTGGACGAGGTGGCGCTGCGCGCCAAGGCGCTCGGCGTCGTCCTGGACCGCCGGCATCTGGTCGGCGTCGTGGTCCGGCACCGCGCCGACGAGCCCGCCGGCGACGCGGGCGCCCCCGACGACGAGCCCGCCCCGGCCCGGCTCGGCACGCGCCGCGACACCGACGTCGAAGGCCCGGAAGCCGGCCCGGCCCGGCTGCGCGACCTCGCCGAGGCGGTCAGCCAGGCCGTCCGCGACGCCAAGCTCACCGCGCTGACCAGCCCGCTCGACGACCAGGCCGTGGGCGCGCTGCTGGCGCTTCCCGACCCGGCCGCCGAGGAGAAGGCACTGTCCGCGTTCGCCGCGGCGTTGCGCCGGGTACGCCTCGACGCTGCCCCCGCCGCCCGCCCGGCCCGCACCGTCGACGCTCCGGACCGGCCCGCCGGACGGGCTGTGGCGTCGGGGAGTGCGCGCCCGGTCGACGCGCCGCCCCGGGCCGCGATCGTGGTGGCGGCCGGGTCCGGTGTGAGCAGCCTGCGCGAGGCGCGCCGGTCACTGATCGAGGCGCGGCAGGTCGCCGAGGCGGCCCGGCGGGATCCCCGGGATCTGCCCTGCTACCGCCTGCCGCACGTGGGGCTGGCCGGGCTGCTGCACCTGTTGCGCGACGAGCCCCGGTTGCAGACGTTCGTCGAGCGTGAACTCGGGCCACTGCTCGCCTACGACGCCCAGCATCCACGGGAGCAGTTGCTGGGCACGTTGCGGGCGTACCTGGAGCAGGGCCGGAACAAGTCGGCCGGCGCTGCTGCCGCGCACCTGTCCCGGCCGGCGTTCTACGAGCGGCTGGCCCGCATCGGCCGCATCCTCGACGCCGACCTCGACTCGGTCGACAGGTGCCTGTCCCTGCACGTGGCACTGCTGGCCCTGGACGCCATCCGCGCCCCCTGACCCACCCCGTCACGCCGGTCCCGCCCTCTCCGCCCTCCGCCCGACGGGTTGATCATGAAGTTGGCGGCGCCGATCCCGACAAATCGCCGGCCTAACTTCATGATCGACGGGCGAGGCGCGGCGAGGCGAGGCGCGGCGAGGCGAGGCGGGCGGGGGAGGGGGAGAGGGGCGGGAGGGGTCAGGTCAGGGCGGTGAGGGTCTTGGCGTAGAGGGCGGGGACGTAGTTGTCGCCGCCGGGGGTGAACACGTCGGAGGTCGCCGCCGCCTGCCAGGCGGTGTCGGGCAGCGCCGCCACCAGGGCGCGTACCACAGGGGCGTCGCGCCACTGCTCCTGCTGGGCGAGCAGGCTCAGCGCGACCACCGACTCCTCCACCTCGCCCACGCACTCGAACGGCTTGTGCCCGTCGATGCCGAGCAGCTCCCGGTAGCCGGGGATCTGCGACTCGTCGGCCAGCAGGTCACCACCGAAGATGCCGGTGAGCCGCTCCCGGGGCATGAACGGCGCCATGGCCAGGAACACGAACCGGCACTTCGGGCAGTCGCGGCACCAGCGCTCGCTCGCGTCGCGCAGCTTGAACGCGGCGTTGCAGCTGGTCACCACCGCGTCGTACCGGTCGATCTCGGCGAACAGCCGGGCGATGTGCAGCTCGGACAGGGAACGCAGCAACGAGAAGTACGGCTCGGTGAGCCCGGCGTGCTCGGCCAGCGCGGCGCGCAGCAGCCCTTCCGCCTCGACCCCCTTGGACCACTGGTGGTTGATCTCGTGGCCGTTCCAGATCAGGTTCGGGTCGGACGCGGAACGCTCGTTCGACATCACCACCGGGCCGAGCCCGTGCAGGACGGCGGTCGCCACCGCGATCAGCGAGTTGATCGCGGTGACCGGGATGTGCCCGTTGCGCGCGCCGGCGGCGTTCAGCTCGAACAGCACCGGGTCCAGCCGCCGCCGGGCGGCCAGCGGCACCAGGTCCGACGCCTCGTTCACCGACACGATCACGTGGTTCGGGTTGACCGAGAACGGCACCGGGTCGAGGCCGGCGCGGCGCAGCGCCTCCAGCGTGACGATGGAGTCCTTGCCGCCGCCCACCGCCGACAGCGGACGGCGGTCGGAGTTGTCCACCGGCACGGCCGGGTCCACGGTGCCGGACGGCACCTCGGGACGCAGCTGCAGCACGTGCGGCAGCTCGTTGCGGTACGCGTACTCGGCGAGGCCCTTGGTGTAGACGGCGGTGACCAGCTCGGCGGCGGCGGCGCCCAGCGGCGCGGGCAGCACCAGCCGGGGCGGCGCGGCGGCCTTGTAGTAGCTGACGCCGGCGACCACGTGCAGCAGCTCCAGCACCCGGGCCAGGGTGGCCGCCGTGGCGTCGGAGACCGGCTCGGCCGGCAGCGGAAGCGTGATCACCTCGGTGAACCGCTGCTCGCCGTCGGGACCGGTCAGGGCGTAGTCGAACAGGACCTCGCCGGTGGCGAAGTCGATCGAGTAGGACGGGAAGGTGAAGGCGTCCATCCGCCGCAGCTGCTCGTTGGGCACACGCCATACTAGGCCCTGGTTCGTCCGTCCGTGTCCGGCTGGGCCGGACCCTGCCCGCCCTGCGTCGACCGAGTCCGAGGAGAGCCCGTGCGCCTGTCTGATCTGCGCGGACGTCATGTCGCCGTCTGGGGTGCCGGCCGCGAGGGCCGGGCCGCGGTGACCGCGATCGCCGCGCACGGGCCGGCCGGCCTGGTCGTCGTCGACGACAGCGCCAACTTCCTCACGCTGCCGTGGGACGGTCCGCTCGCCGCGGCGGCGCCGCTCGTCACCGGCGAGGAGGGCTTCGAGCGCCTGGCCGCCGCCGACGTGGTGGTCCGCTCGCCGGGCGTGCCGAACACCCATCCGTGGATGGTGGAGCTGCGCCGCCGGTCCGTGCCCGTCACGCAGGGCAGCGCGCTGTGGATGGCCGACCACGCGGACCGGACCGTCGGGGTGACCGGCAGCAAGGGCAAGAGCACCACGTCCAGCCTGATCAGCCACCTGCTCACCGCGATGGACCGGCCGAACGTGTTCGGCGGCAACATCGGGGTGCCGCTGCTGGACCTGCCCGAGGCGGAGCTGTACGTGCTGGAGCTGTCCAGCTACCAGTGCTCCGACCTGACCGACTCGCCGCGGGTGGCGGTGGTGACCGCGCTGTTCCCCGAGCACCTGGACGCGCACGGCGGCGAGCGGGAGTACTACCGGGACAAGCTCAACCTGCTCGCGCACGGTCCGCACGCCGTGGTGGTGAACGGCGCCGACCCGCGCCTGGCGGCCGAGCTGGGTGACCGGGCGGCGGTACGGGCCGGCTCGCCGGACACCACGCACGTGGCCACCGGACCGGACGGCACGCAGTGGTTCCACCTGCGGGACACGCCGCTGTTCCCGCGCGCGGTGCTGCCGCTGGTCGGGCGGCACAACGAGGGCAACCTCTGCGTCGCCCTCGCCGTGCTGGACGCGCTCGGCGTCGACGTGGTGGCGCGCAAGGACAGCCTCGCCGTGGCGGTCGCCGAGTTCCAGGGCCTGGCGCACCGGCTCACCGAGATCGCCGATCCGTCCGGGCTGACGTTCGTCGACGACACGCTCGCCACCAGCCCGTACGCGGCCATGCACGCGATCGACGCGTACGAGGGACGGCCGCTGACCGTGATCGTCGGCGGCGCCGATCGAGGGCTGGACTACAGCCCGCTGCGCGCGCACCTGGCCGACCGGGAGATCACCGTGATCGGCGTGCCGGACAGCGGCCCCCGCATCGTGGAGGCGCTGTCCGGGCTGCCGTCGGTGCGTACCGAGCTGGCCGACGACCTGGTCGCCGCCGTCGGGCTGTCCCGCAAGCTGACCCCGGCCGGCGGGGTGGTGCTGCTGTCCCCGGCGGCGCCGAGCTACGGCCGGTTCCGCAACTTCGAGCACCGCTCCGAGGTGTTCGCCCAGGCGGTGGCCGACACCGCCCGCTGAGCGACACCGCCTGCCGAGCCGGCACCGCCCACTGAGCGACACCGGCCGCCTGAGCGGCGTCGCCCGCTGGGTCAGCCGCGTTCCGCCCGGGCGTCCCGGTGCGGCGCCGGCTCGGCCGACAGGATCGCGTCGAGGGACTCCGTGGGCGCGGACCGGTCGACCGGCTCCCGTTGCGCGGGCGCGACCTCGGCGGGCTCCGTCTCGGCCGGCCCAGCCTCCGGGGCGCTGCGGGCCGCCCGCGCCTTGACCGGCGTCCAGGCGAACGCGAGCGCGCCGCCGACGAGCGCCAGCAGCATGCCGATCAGGAACCCGCCCAGGTTGGAGGTGAGCCAGGAGACCAGCCCGAGAACGAGGGAGAGCACCGCGTAGAAGACGCGTTGCTGCGGCGTGGTGACCAGCAGCACGCCGCAGATGACCAGGACGGCCGGGACCAGGTACGCGGCCAGCCCCTGCGGCCCGACGTGCAGCAGCACCCCGAGCGGCGCGCGCAGCGTCACGAGCATCTCCGCGCCGCCGAGCGCGATGAGCAGCCCGGCGGTGAACGGCCGCGCCCGGCGCCAGCGCCGCCAGCGTGTACGAACGCCGGCGGCGGGCGCCGAGTGCTGTCCTGCGGTCACCTCAGCACCCTTCGGAGCTGAAGCCCATGCGCAGGTTGGGCAGCGTGAAGATGGCGGCTGTGGTGGCGTAGTTGTTCTGCCGCAGGTTGGTGATGGT
Source organism: Micromonospora sp. C28ISP2-4 (assembly GCF_030519385.1). NCBI lineage: Bacteria > Bacillati > Actinomycetota > Actinomycetes > Micromonosporales > Micromonosporaceae > Micromonospora > Micromonospora sp. C28ISP2-4. The sequence continues at coordinate 515,602 of NZ_JAUMKG010000007.1, forward strand.
CACGGTGTCGGCCTGCTGGGCGAACACGCCCGGGTTGCCCTTGACCCCGGGGACCTTGTCGACGGTGCTGGCGTCCTGCCCGACGTCGATGTTCTTGAAGGAGGCGTTACCGGCGATCTCGTCGCCGTCGACCACGAGCGTGCGGGCGGTCACCGGCTTGCCGGAATTGCCGGCGGTGATCCGCAGGTTGGTCCCGCCCAGGTTGATGCTCTGGCAGAGATTGGTCAGCTCGGCCTTGTCGATGGCCGAGACGATCACGAGCACCTGCCCGCCGGTGTCGCCCTGGTTGGGGCTGTCCGGGATCATCTGGTCGAGCGTGGCGAACTGCTCGAACCCGGTGCCCTCCAGCTTGTCGGCGGTGACCGTGAACGGCATGCCCGAGATGGCGAACTGCGCGCCGAGCACACCCTGGGCGGTCAGCACCACCATGCCGGCCGCGCCGGCGACCACGGTGCCGAACGTGACGGCGAACCGGCGCCAGCGCACGCCGCTTCTCGGTTGATCGGTGTCGATCTGCTCGATCTGCTCCGGCATGCCGGGCCCCTTTCGAGATCAATTCACCTGCGACGATGTGAATTGGCTTCGCAGGATGTGCGCGCCGAGGGGCGCAGGCCGAAGTTACCGCTGAGTAAAGGGGCGGTCAACTGCCTGTAGCAGTTCGTTGAGCGGCATTTGCCAAAAGCGGCCAAAGTGAAAAACCGCTGTGGTTTCCGACTCCTCAGGGCTGGCCGGGCGCGCAGGGCGCGGTGGCGGCCGGGCCGTCGTCCGCCCGGTCCGCCCGGGCGACGCGGCCCGCCTCCCGTGGGCCGAGGAACGGCGCGGTGGCCGCGTACGTGAGCGCCGGCAGCAGCAGCGGCAGCTCCTCCGCCCGCCCCTGCGCCACCCGCTCGCGGATGGTGGCGTGGATGCCGCCGACCACTGTGGACAGCAGTGCCTCCCGGTCCACGTCGGCCGGATCCGGCCCGGCGCCGGCGAAGAACCGGCGGAAGCTGCGCAGCAGCGCGTCGCGTTCCCGGCGGGCGTCCGGGCCGGCCGCGTCCACCTCGACCAGTGCCATCCGGGCGAAGGCGGGCACGCTGGCCAGCACGTCGAGCAGCGTGCGCAGTGCGGCCCGGGCGGCCTGCGGCCAGGCCGGGCCGGCGTCGCGGTAGGCGTCCTCCATCAGGTGCGACACCACGGCGATGCCGTGCCGGTACGTGGCCAGGAACGCGTCCTGCTTGCCGCTGAACAGCGCGTAGAACGCGGGCCGGGTGACCCCGGCGGCGTGGCAGATGTCGCTGACCCGGGCGTTGTCGTACCCCCGGGTGGCGACCTCCCGGACCAGCCCGTCGAAGAGGCGGTCGCGCTGGGTCGCCGCCACCTCCTCGGCCGGCACGCGGCGCGGGCCGCGCTTGATGGCGCGGTCCGGGTCGCGGCCGTGGCGGGCGCCCGGCAGGGGCACGGGTGCCGGCGACGGCGGGCTCGGGACTGTCACCCATCGACCTTTCTTGATGCGTTGACTTTACGACCCTCCGGGGTTTATAACTTTCGACACGCTCAGTTCACGCCTCGTCACCGCTGGTGATCTCTCCTCGTGGATCACCCGAACGCGTCGAAGGAGGGCCGGATGGCTGCCATTATCGCCGCGCGGACCCGTCCCCCCAAGACCGGAGAGATCCAGGTGACGCGGCGACGCCGCACTGCGCCACGCCGCCCGGCCCGCTGAGGCCGCAACGGCGCACCACCACCGGCGGCCCTCATCCCGGCCGCCGCACCAAACCGGCTCCGTCCACTCCGGACGCCGCCGGCACCGTTTCCTGTCCCACCGCCGGAAGGAACAACCATGCCCAGGTACGGACGTATCGGCGCGGGCCTCGCCGCCCTGGCGCTGCTGACCGGTCTGGTCGGCGCCGCCCCCGCCACCGCCGCACCCACCACCTCGCTCGCCAGCGCGGTGCTGACCTACCCGACCGTCGCCGGCACCGCCGTGTCGGTGGGCGACGTCATCCAGGCCAGCCTGCGCAGCGGCACCAACGCCACGTTCTACTCCTCGACCAGTGGCACCACCGGCATCAAGTGCGCCGCGTCCAGCTTCAGCGCCAAGGTGCTGACCAACCCGACCGCTCCCGGCACCGCGACCGAGAGCCTGACCGCGCAGTCGTTCTCCAGCTGCACGACGAACGTCTTCGGCACCACCGGCGTGCAGAGCGTGACCGTCAACAACCTGCCCTACACCACCTCCGTCACCAGCGCCGGCGTGGTCAAGATCTCCGGGACGACGGCGGCGCCGATCCAGAGCACCGTCGTGCTCAACTCGCTGCTCGGCGCGATCACCTGCGTCTACCGGACCAGCACGAACTCGCTCACCGGTACGGCGTCGAACGCCACCAACTCGATCAGCTTCACCAACCAGCCCCTGACCAAGTTCTCCGGCCCGTCGCTGTGCTTCGGCACCGCGTACTTCACCGCGACGTACTCGCCGGTGAAGGACACCAGCAAGACCGGCAGCCCGGCGGTCTACGTCAACTGACACCCGGCTCTCGGGCCGGTGCGCGGCGACTCGCCGGGCGCCGGCCCGCACGCCGGTTCAGCCCGTCGTCAGCGTCGCGTGCAGCGCGCGCATCGACCGCAGCGCCGACCGGATCTCCTGGAGGTAGCGGCCCGGCGTCAGGGCCGGCTCCGGTACGTCGACCGCGGCGCGCGCGGCCGGGTCCACGCCGACCGTCTCGATGCCGCAGCCGTACGGCACGGCGAGCGTCCGTAGCGCGTCGCAGTGCTGGAACGGCACGTAGATCGGGGCGGTCACCATCAGCACCGGGTCGTCCGCGCGCAGCCGCACGTGCTCGGCCCAGAACCGCTGCGTGTCGGCGGTGTGCGCGCGACGGCGCTCCGGTTCGCCGGACGGCGCGGCGAGCACCCGTACCGGGGGCAGCCCGGCCGGCCGGTAGGTGCGCGAGGACCAGGACCGGTGCGGATGACCGGCCGGCTCGCCGCGCTCGTCGTCCGGCTCGGCCACCCCGAACGCCAGCCGCACGCCGGCGTCGAGGACGTCCACCTCGGTGGCGCAGCCGGACAGTCCGGCGGCGTCGAGCACCCGGGACTCGGCCGCGGAGAGCGGCCGGAAGCTGCCCAGCACCGCCACCTCGCCGGTCACCTCGGCCGCCGTCCGGGCCAGCACCGCCGCGTACGCCGTGCGCCGCAGGCAGGCGTGCGCCAGCCCGCCGAGCACCAGCAGGTGCGCGTACCCGGACCGGGCCGGCGCGACGGCGCGGACCAGGCCCAGCGCGGCGGCGGCGCTCAGCACCAGGTCGGCGGTGGCGGGGTCGAACGCCGGCTCGCGGGCGTCCGGGCGTTCCCGCCCCTGCCGGAAGTCCCAGCGGCGGGCGGAGAACGCGTCCAGGCGGGCCAGCACCGCCGCCAGGTCGCCGTCGGGCCAGTCGCCGCCGAAGTGCGCCACGAGACGCCGCACCGGCGCCGACTCCACCCAGGACCGGACGCCGGCCAGAAACTGCGCCCGCGTCGTCCCCGCCGCGCCTCCCGGCAGCGTCACCCGATCCGTCCGCACCCGGCGGATGCTACCGCCGGGACGGTTGTCCCTGCCCCGGTCGCGGTGGGAGCCTGCGGGGATCCACCTCCGCTGAAGGGTGCGCCGATGACCTCCGACGACCTGCTGGCCCGGCACCGGGCCGTGCTCCCGTCCTGGATGCCGCTCTACTACGCCGAACCGCTGGAACTCGTCGCCGGTTCCGGCCGCCGCGTGACGGACGCGGCCGGGCGGACCTATCTGGACTTCTTCGGCGGGGTGCTGACCACGATGATCGGTCACGACATCCCGGAGATCCGGGAGGCGGTCGAGCGGCAACTGCGCAGCGGCCTCGTGCACACCTCCACGCTCTACCTGATCCGCCGGCAGGTCGAGCTGGCCGAGAAGATCGCCCGGCTCTCCGGCATCCCGGACGCCCGCGTCTTCTTCACCAACTCCGGCACCGAGGCGAACGAGGCAGCGCTGCTGGCCGCCACGAATCACCGGCGCTCGCACCAGATCCTCGCGGTCCGCAACAGCTACCACGGCCGGTCGTACGCGACGATGGGCGTCACCGGCAACAGCGGCTGGTCAGCCAGCGCGCTGAACCCGTTGCAGGTGGCCTGGCTGCACTCCGGCGAACGGCTGCGCGGGCTGCTGGCCCGGCTTGACGCCGCCGACCGGGTCGACGCGGCGGTCGAGGACCTGCGCGAGGTGCTCGCCACCCAGACCGCTGGCGACGTGGCCTGCCTGATCGCCGAGCCGGTCCAGGGCGTGGGCGGTTTCGTGCACGGCCCGGACGGGCTCTTCGCCGCCTGGAAGAAGGTGCTCGACGAGCACGGCATCCTGCTGATCAGCGACGAGGTGCAGACCGGGTGGGGCCGCACCGGCGAGCACTTCTGGGGCTACCAGGCGCACGGTGTGACGCCGGACCTGCTCACCTTCGCCAAGGGCATCGGCAACGGCTTCGCGCTCGCCGGCGTGGTCGGCCGGGCCGACGTGCTGGAGTCGGTGCCGGCGATCAGCTTCTCCACCTTCGGCGGCAACCCGGTCTCGACCGCCGCCGGCAACGCGGTGCTCGACTACCTGCTCGACCACGACCTCCAGGCCAACGCCGCCCGGGTCGGCGCGATCCTCGGTGACGGCCTGCGCGCGGCCACCGCCGGGCTGGACCAGGTCGCCGAGGTGCGCGGCAAGGGCCTGATGCTCGCCGTCGAGTTCGTCCACCCGGGAACCGTCGAGCCGGACGCGGCGCTGACCACCCGCGTCTTCGAGGCGTGCCGGGCCGGCGGCCTGCTGGTGGGCAAGGGCGGCCTGTACGGCAACGTGATCCGGATGGGCCCGCCGCTGACGCTCACCGAGGACGAGGCCCGCGAGGGTCTGGCGATCATGGTCGAGGCCATCCGCACCTCGATCGGGGCGTGAACGTCAAGCCCGCCGTTCTCCCCGTCCGGACCTGAGCAGCCGCAGCAGACCCGCCCCGGCCAGATACGCCACCAGCGCCGGGCCGGGCAGGCCGAGCGGCTCGGGCGCGGTCTTGGGCGCCAGGCTGTTCAGCAGCAGGCCGACCAGGACGCCCGCGTACCCGGCCACGGCCAGGCCGGCGCGCAGCCGCCGGCCACCGGCCCCGGGCCGCCCGGCGGCGGGCGCGCGACGGGTACGGGCCTCGACCGGGCCGAAGACGGCGACCAGCACGGCCAGCACCGCGGCCAGCGCGAGCAGCCACGGCACGCGCCACGCCCACCAGGCCGCCGAGCCGGCCGGGGGAGCGGGCAGCACGCCGAGCGCGTCCAGCAGTCCGACGAGCAGCAGCGCGGCGGTCAGGTGCCAGAGGAAGAGCGTGAGCACCACCGCGTTGACCGCGAGCACCGCCTGCCACGGGCCGGACCGGCGCAGCCAGCGCCCGGCGGGGCACCGCAGCAGCAGGATCAGGCCGAGCTGGGCGGCGGCCGCGGCCATCAGCGCCACGCTGGGCGGCGCCGCGTTGTCCAGCCGCTCGCCGGGCACGTGCAGCATCGCCACCGGGTACGGTCCGGCAACCGTGAGCAGCACCAGCGCGACCAGCCCGGCGCCGAGCAGGACCCCGCCCGCCCGGGCCGACAGCGGCAGCTCGCGGCGGAACAGGCCCACGGGACCGCCGTTACCGGCACCGGCCGCGGTACCGGCGGCCGCCCCCGCGCCGGCCGCGTCATCGCTGCGGCGGGCGTCCGCCCGAGCGGCGTCGTACCAGGCGAAACCGAGCTGGTGTACGGCCAGCCAGCCGAAGATGTAGTTGCCCTCGGCGAGCGTCTCCGGGCCGAGGAGCCGGCCGAGGTCGCCGAGCGCCACCAGCACCACGAGCACCACCGGAACGGCGAGCCCGAACCGGCGGTGCAGCGCGTACATCGGCGGGGTCAGCGCCACCACGGCGACGTAGGCGACCAGGAACCACAGCGGGATGGTGGCGAACCAGACCACAGTGCGCACCTGCGCCGGGTCGGCACCGCGCAGCGTGGCGATCCCCGCGCCCACGGCCAGGACCAGCAGCAACACGGTGGTGGGGCGGACCAGGCGGGCACTCCGGTCCACCAGCCACCCGGCCGCCGACCCGCTCCGGCGCCGGTGGGAGGCCAGCGAGGCGGCGTTGGCGTAGCCGCCGACCAGGAAGAAGACCGGCATCACCTGGGCCACCCAGGTCAGCGGCCAGGCCCAGCGCAGGTCCGGAAGCGCCGAGTGGCCGGTGGGGCGGCCGTCGTCGTACCCGATGGCGGTGACGCCCCAGTGGCCGAGCACGACCATGGTGATGGCCACCGCCCGGAGCAGGTCGATGTAGCGCTCCCGCCCGGGCGGCGTGCGTTGCGCGAGCTGCCGCAGGCGGCGCATGAGGTCAGGCTAGGCCAGCCGGCTCCGACCGGTACGGATAACGGATCGGTCGAGAGGTCTTGTGGTCCCCGTCGCACTGTCGTAGAAATTCTTCATTAGAAATGCGTCTTGTGAAGACAAGCGACAGGGTGCTCACCGCGCGTACCCGGACCGAGGAGATGCGATGAACAGGCGTGAGATCCTTCGGCGCAGCGCCGCCGCCGGTCTGCTGGCCACCCCCGCCGCCGGCCTGCTCGCCGGCTGCGCCACCTCCGGCGGTGGCGACGAGGGCGACAAGGGCGCGTACAAGGGCACCAAGAGCGAGCAGAACCCGCTCGGCGTGGCCGAGGACGCCCCGCTGGAGGTGGTGATCTTCAACGGCGGCTTCGGGGAGGACTACGCCAAGGCCCACGAGGCCATGTACAAGGAGCGGTACCCCAAGGCGGAGATCAAGCACTCGGCCACCGCCGAGATCAGCAAGACGCTCCAGCCCCGCTTCGTCGACGGCAGCCCGCCGGACGTGGTGAACAACTCCGGCGCCGGCCAGATCGACTTCAACGGTCTGGTCTCCCAGAACGCGCTCGCCGACCTGGGCGAGCTGCTCGCCGCGCCGAGCCTCGACACGCCCGGCAAGACGGTCAAGGACACGCTGCTGCCCGGCACCGTCGAGGTCGGCTCCTACGACGGCCGGTTCCTGGTCCTCAACTACACCTACACGGTGTACGGCATCTGGCACTCCACCAAGCTGTTCGCCGACCGTGGCTGGGAGGACGCCAAGACCTGGGACGACCACATCGCGCTCTGCCGCCGGATCAAGGCCGCGGGCATCGCACCCTGGACGTACGCCGGTGTGCACCCCCGCTACATGAGCTGGCCGTTGATCTCCACAGCGATCAAGCTCGGCGGCCCGTCGGTGGCGCTGGCGATCGACAACCTGGAGCCCAACGCCTGGAAGTCGGACGCCATGAAGACCGCCGCCGACGCCTGGCACCAGATCGTCAAGGACAAGTTCATCCTCGACGGCTCCCCGGGCCTGGACCACAAGCAGTCGCAGACCGCGTGGTGCCAGGGCAAGGCCGCGTTCATCTCCTGCGGCTCCTGGCTGGAGAGCGAGCAGAAGGACGTCACGCCGCCCGGCTTCAACATGACAGTCGCGCCGACGCCGAGCCTGGGCAGCGGCGACAAGCTGCCGTACGAGGCGATCCGCGGCACCGCCGGCGAGCCGTTCATGGTGCCGGCGAAGGCGCGCAACGTCGCCGGTGGCCTGGAGTACTTCCGCACCATGCTGTCCCGCAAGGGCGCCCAGGACTTCACCAGGAAGGTCGCCAGCCTGCCCGTGGTCGCCGGCGCCACCGAGGGCATCGAGCTGCCGTACGGGCTCAGCACCGTGGTCAAGGCGCTCGACGCGTCCGGGTCCAACGGCTTCAACTGGGTCTACAACAACTACTACCGCAAGCTGGAGCGCAACCTGGTCGACGCGGCCTGCGGCGAGTTCTTCAGCGGCCGTATCTCCCCGGCCGAGTTCCTCGACCAGTGCCAGAAGGGCGCCGACTCGATCGCGCAGGACAGCTCGGTCAAGAAGTACAAGCGGTCGGCGTGATGCGACAGGGCCGCCTCCCCCTGATCCTCACGTTCCTGCTGCCCCCACTGGCGTTGTACGGCATCTTCGTGCTGTCGCCGTACCTCCAGGCCTTTCAGATCTCCACCACCGACTGGATGGGCTACTCCGCGCAGGCCGACCCGGTCGGCATGGCGAACTTCCGCACGCTGCTGCACGACGGGTACGTGTGGAACGCGTTGGAGAACAACGCGATCCTGCTCGCCGTGGTGCCGGTGGTGACGATCGGGCTGGGACTGTTCTTCGCCAGCATGCTCATCATGGGTGGGCGCAAGGGACGGGCCGGTGTGACCGGGGTGCGGGGCACCTCGTTCTACCGGCTCGTCTACTTCTTCCCTCAGGTGCTCTCGGTGGTGATCATCGCGCTGCTCTGGAAGGAGATCTACAGCCCGACCAGTGGCCTGCTCAACGGCGCCCTGCGCGCCGTCGGGCTGGCCACGCCGGCCTGGCTGGGCGACCCGCGCTTCGCGTTCTGGTGCGTGCTGGCGGTGATGGTGTGGAGCAACGTCGGCTTCTACGTGGTGCTCTTCGGCGCCGCCATGCAGGCGATCCCGCGCGACATCTACGAGGCGGTGCTGCTCGACGGAGCGTCCCGCGCCACGATGCTGCGGAAGATCACCATTCCGCTGCTCTGGGACACCATCCAGGTCGCGTGGATCTACCTCGCCATCGCGGCGCTGGACGGCTTCATCCTGGTCCAGCTCATGACCAACGGCGGGCCGAACTTCTCCTCCGACGTGATCGGGCTGCGGATGTACGACACGTCGTTCGGCAGCGAGAACAAGTTCGGGTACGCCTCGGCGATCGGTGTGGCGATGTTCTTCCTGACCCTCTCGGTGGCGGTGCTGGCGCTGCGCACCGCCCGGCGTGATCGGATCGAGTACTCGTGACCACACTGGACCCCGACCCCGGCGCGATGACCGGCGCCACGGCCGCCGGCACCGCCCGCCCGGCCGGTGCGGCGCGGGCGGGCGACCGGCCGCCGCGCCGCGAACTGGGCGTGGCGAACGTCTTCTCCCACGGCTTCCTGCTGCTCTGGGCGGCCATGACGGTGCTGCCGCTGGCCTGGATGGTGCTCAGCTCGCTCAAGACCAACGGCGAGATCATCGCCGAGCCGTGGGGGCTGCCCGAGGCGCTGCGGTTCGACAACTGGTCGCGCGCCTGGACCAGCGCCCACATCGGGCGGTTCTTCTTCAACAGCATCGTCGTGGTGGCCGGCTCGCTGAGCCTGACCATGCTGCTCGGCGCCACCGCCGCGTACGTCTTCGCGCGGTACGAGTTCCGCGGCCGGCAGGTGGTCTACTACCTGTTCGTCGGCGGCATGATGTTCCCGGTCTTCCTGGCCCTGGTGCCGCTGTTCTTCGTGGTCCGCAGCGTCGGCCTGCTCGGCACCTGGCCGGGCCTGATCCTGGTCTACACGGCGTATTCACTGCCGTTCACAGTGTTCTTCCTGACCGCGTTCTTCCGGACGCTGCCGACGTCGGTGGCGGAGGCCGCGCTGATTGACGGGTGCGGGCACTTCCGGCTGTTCTTCCGGGTGATGCTGCCGATGGCACGACCGGGACTGATCAGTGTCGCGATCTTCAACTTCCTGAGCCACTGGAACCAGTTCCTGCTGCCGCAGGTCCTGCTGCCCGGCGACGGGCAGGACCGGATGCTCGCCCAGGGGCTGAGTTCGCTCGCGGTGAGCCAGGGCTACGCCGGTGACTACGCCCAGTTGTTCGCCGGCCTGACCATCGCGGTGCTGCCGGTGCTCGTCGTGTACGTGGCGTTCCAGCGCCAGGTCCAGTCCGGACTGACCGCCGGGCAGCTCAAGTGACGTCGTTGCCACAGGCAACGGGGCAGTAGGGACGACCGGCCTGACCTAGGGTGAGCGGGCACGCTCATCTATCGACAGGAATATCATGTTCTTCCTCCTCTACACGCTGTTGCTGCTGCTCGGCGGCATCGCGATGGTCGCCGTCGGAGTGGCGGTCAAGGAACAGGGCAAGGGCTCCCGCATCCTCAACGTGGTCATCGGCCTGGCCTTCTTCGGGTACGGCTTCTACCTGCTGTTCCTCTTCGACGGCGACCGCTACCGGATCTTCTTCTACGTCTTCGTGCTGCCGATCCTGCTGATCGTGCGCGCCGTGAAGGCACGCAAGGAGGCCCGCGAGCAGGCCGCCGCGCAGCAGTTCGCGGGCGGGCCTTCGTTCCCGGGTGGCCAGCAGCACCCCAGCGGTCAGCAGTACCCGGGCGGTCAGCAGTTCGCAGGCGGGCCGCAGCAGTACCCGGGCGGGCAGCAGTACGGGCAGCAGCAGTACCCGGGCGGTCAGCAGCAGCCGGGCACGTACCCGGGGACGGGGCACGGCCAGCCCGGTCAGGCGTTCCCGCCCGCTCCCGGCCAGCCCGCTCAGCAGGGCTGGCACCCGACCCAACCCAACCCGCAAGACCGATACTGATCACCCCGAGAAGCCGGCCGACGTCCCCATCCGCAGGATCGGCGAGTGGAACGTCATGGGTGTCAAACGGGCGTTATGACACCCATGGCGTTCCACCAACGGCCGAGCGCCGCAGCACAGCGCAGGGCGGCGGGGCGGGGCGGGTGTGGGTCAGCGGGGTGAGGGGACCAGGCGGGTGTGCAGTGCCGCCGGGTCGGTCACCTCGGGCAGGTCGCGGGCGGCCAGCCAGGCCGCTGCGGCGGCACCGTCCCCGGCGCTGTGCAGCGCTGCGTCCGGCCACCGTTCGGCCAGCTCGGCGCGTACCGCACCGGCCAGCGGGGTGTCGCCGGTGAGCAGCCCGCCGCCGAGCACCACCGGATCGGTGGCGCCGGAGGGGCGGATGCGGGACACGCTCTCCGCCAGCAGCGCCGCGGCCTCGGCGATCAGCGCGACCGCAGTCGGTTCCCCGTCGCGGGCCGACGAGATCACGAGCGGCGCGAGCCGGGCCAGTTCCACAGGTGGCCGCCGGGTCACCGCCTGCACCACGGCGCCGGCGGTGGCACGCGGCTGATCGTCCACAGCGGTCGTGCCGGTCAGCTCGGCCAGCACCTGCCGGGCCAGGTCACCGGGGGCGTCGGCGCGGTCCAGGTCGGTCAGGAGCCGGCGGACCGCCTCGCGGCCGAGCCAGAACCCCGAGCCCGCGTCGCCGAGCAGCCAGCCGTGGCCGTCTGCGGTGCGGTCCAGCCGCAGGTCGCGTACCTGGGCGGCGATCGCGCCGGTGCCGGCCACGAGCACCGTGCCGTCCGGGGCGGCGGTGCCGGAGGCGTAGGCGACCAGCGCGTCGCCGTGCACCGCGTACGGGCATCGCAGTCCCGCCTGCGCCCACGCGCTGTCGAACGCGTCGCGGCCGTGCGGGTCGGCCAGGAGGCGGCCGGCTCCCGCGAGGCCGATGACGCCGGCGCGTACCCGAAGCGGGTCGATGCCGGCGAGCGCCGCGCGCAGGGCGGCGAGCAACTCGGCGGCGGCCCGCTCGGCACCGTGGCTGGTGGGGTTGCCGCCGCCGGCCCGGCCGGTGCCCAGGCGGGTGCCGTCGAGGCTCAGCGCGGTCGCGCGGGTGGAGGTGCCCCCGACGTCGAGGCCGAGCACGACGGTGTCCGACATGGTTCTCATGCTGGTCGGCCGCGTCGCCGGGCGCAAGATCGCGGCCGTGCGCCAGGTAACAGTTTGAAAACTTCACCCACGCTCTTGACACGGAGGGGCCTTCAGTAAGAACTTTTACCACTAACAGTTAACACTCTTTTCCGAAAGGCTTCCGCCGATGGCCGAGCACGAGGTGGAGACTTCCGCGGCGACCGCGGTGGTCGATGCCGGTCCGGCCGACCGGCTGGGCGCCGACGGGGTGCTGGCCAGGGTCCGGGCCGGTACGGGCGAGTTGACCGGGGCGCTGCGCCGGGTCGCCGAGCACGTGCTCAGCGACCCGGAGGCGGCGGCCCGTGCCACAATCGTCGAGCTGGCCGAGCGCAGCGGCACGTCACCGGCGACCATCACCCGGTTCTGCCGGGCGATGGGCTTCGAGGGCTACGCCGACCTGCGGCTCGGCATCGCCGCCGAGACCGGGCGGGCGCGCTCGGCGGGCTGGACCGTCGACATCGGACGGGAGATCCAGCCGGGCGACCCGCTGTCCCGCGTGCTCGACCAGATCATGGCCGCCGACACGCGGGCCATGCACGACACCGCCGCACTGCTCGACCTGGCCGAGGTGGAACGCGCGGCGGTCGCCATCGCCGGGGCCAGCCGGGTCAACATCTTCGGGGCCAGCGGCAGCGCGCTCGTCGGCGAGGAGATGCAGTTCAGCCTGCACCGCATCGGCGTCGCCGCGTGGGCCTGGAGCGACGTGCACGAGGGACTGGCCAGCGCCGCACTGCTCGGTGCCGGGGACGTCGCACTCGGCATCTCGCACACCGGGCAGACCCGGGAGACCATCGAGCTGCTCGCCGAGGCCGGCAGCCGTGGCGCCACCACCGTCGCGCTCACCGGCTTCCCCCGCTCGCCGCTGGCCGAGCTGGCCGACATCGTGCTGGTCACCGCCAGCCAGGCCACCACGTTCCGGCCGGACGCGCTCTCCGCCCGGCACCCGCAGCTCGTCGTGCTCGACCTGCTCTACATCGCGGTGGCGCAGCGCACCCACGACCGCGCCCACGCGGCCTTCCGGCGTACCGCCCAGGCCGTCGACGGGCACAAGGCCGCCAAGGGGGCCCTCTCATGATCAGTGCCCAGCGGTACGCCGACGCGGTCCGCCCGGTGCTCGACCGGCTGGTGGACAGCCAGGCCGTGGCGGTGGACCGCGCGGCCGACCTGATCGCCTCCGGGCTGCGCGCCGGCGGCGTGCTCCAGGCGTTCGGCGCCGGCCACTCCGAGGCGTTCGCCGCCGAACTGGTCGCCCGGGCCGGCGGTCTGGTCCCCGCCAACCGGCTCTCCCTGCACGACCTCGTGCTGCACGGTGACGCGCCCCGCGACGTGCTCGCCGACCCGAAGCTGGAACGCGACCCAGCCGTGGCGCACCAGCTCTACGCCCTGGCGGCGCCGCAGCCGGGGGACGTGTTCGTGGTCGCCTCGCAGTCCGGCATCAACGGCTCGGTCGTCGAGCTGGCGACGCTCGTCAAGCGCGGCGGCCACCCGTTGATCGCTGTCACCTCGGTCGAGCACACCGCCCGGGTAGCTCCTCGGCACCCCTCCGGGCACCGGCTCGCCGACCTCGCCGACGTCGTGCTGGACAACGGCGCGCCGTACGGCGACGCACTGCTGCCGCTCGAGGGCGGCGGCGCGGTCTGTGCGGTCTCGTCGGTCACCGCGGCGCTGCTGGCGCAGCTGCTGACCGCCGAGGTCGTACGACGGTTCCACCAGGCCGGAGAGGTACCCCCTGTCTACCTCTCCGCCAACGTCCCCGGTGGGGACGAGCACAACCTCGCCCTCGAGTCGCGGTACGCCGGGCGTCTCCGGCGAACCGCCTGACCCGACCCACAAGGAGAGACAAGATGTCGGTTTCCCCCGAGAAGTTCGGCGACGTCAGCCGTCGGACCCTGCTGCGGCGCGCCGCGGCGGCCGGTCTGCTGGCCGTACCGGCGGCGGGTCTGCTGAGCGCGTGCGCCGGCAGCGAGCCGAGCAAGTCCGACGGCGGCGGCGCGGCCAAGAGCAAGGACAACCCGTTCGGCGTCAAGGACGGCAGCGCGGTCAAGGTGGTCGTCTTCAACGGTGGCCTGGGCGACCAGTGGGCCAAGGAAGACAAGGTCATCTTCAACGCCAAGCACCCGAACGTCACGGTCAACATGTCTTCCACCCAGAAGATCAAGACCGAAGAGCAGCCCAAGATGGCGACGCAGCCGAGCGATCTGGTGATGAACTCGGGCGCCGACATGATGGACCGCAGCACGCTGATCAACGAGGGCGCGATCGAGCCGCTGGACGACCTGCTCACCGCGCCGGCCTGGGACAGCGAGGGGACTGTCGCCGACAGCCTGCTGCCGGGCACCGTCGCCGACGGTACGCAGAACGGCAAGTTCTACGTCGTCAACGTCGCGTACACGGTCTGGGGCAACTGGTACAACGCCGCCCTGTTCAAGAAGGAGGGGTGGACGGCGCCGACCACCTGGGACGAGTTCTTCGCGCTCGCGCCGAAGATCAAGGCCAAGGGCATGGCGCCGTACGTGCACGACGCGGTGCACGGCTACTACCCGCGCTGGGCGCTGTTCGCCAGCATCTGGAAGGCCGTCGGCAAGCAGGCCGTCGTCGACATCGACAACCTGAAGGACGGCGCCTGGAAGGCCGACGGCATCGTCGCGGCGCTGGAGCCGTGGGAGAAGCTGGTCAAGGACAGGCTGCTGCTGCCGGGCAAGCTCGACCACACCCAGTCGCAGCAGGCGTTCCTGGACGGCAAGGCGGCGTTCATCCAGGTCGGCACCTGGCTGAAGAACGAGATGGCCGCGACCATCCCGCCGGGCTTCGAGATGACCATCTCCGACTACTGGAGCAAGAGCGGGGACAAGGCCGCCAAGGACGTCTTCGCCTCCTCCGGCGAGGGCTTCGTGGTGCCGAGCAAGGCGCCGAACAAGGAGGCCGCGAAGGAGTTCCTGCGGGCCATCCTCTCCAAGGCCGGTTCGGCGAAGTTCGCCGAGCTGACCAAGTCGCTGGCCTCCACCAAGGGCTCCGGCGACAACGTCCAGGACACCGCGCTGGCGTCGGCGAACTCGCTGATGAAGAACGGCACCTCGGACCTGATCTCGGTGAAGTTCCCGGACTTCTACGCCGACCTGGACAAGGAGAGCCAGAACCTCTCCGAGGAGCTGATGGCCGGCCGCCTGACCGCGCAGCAGTTCGTCGACAAGATGCAGGCGGCCGCCGACAAGGTCGCCAAGGACTCGTCGATCAAGAAGCAGACCCGCACCGCCTGATCACCGCGAGGAAGTGAGTCCAATGCGGCACGGAGTCGCGCGTTTCGTCACGGGCTTCCTGGCCCTGCCCGTCGCGCTGTACCTGTTCTACGTGGTGTGGCCGTTCGCCCAGGCGGCGGGATACTCGCTGACCGACTGGGGCGGGTACTCCGATTCCCAGCGCTTCGTCGGGCTGGACAACTACGTCCGGCTGTTCTCCGACGAGCTGATCCGGAAGGCGTTCTGGCACAACGTGTTCTTCCTGGTCACCGTGCCGCTGTTCACGATCGCGCTGGCCCTGTTCCTCGCGTTCCTGCTCAACGTGGGCGGACGCGAGGACAGGGCCGGCATCCGCGGGGTGTTCGGCTCCGGGATCTACAAGGTCATCTTCTTCTTCCCGCAGGTGCTGTCGCTGGTGGTCATCGCCGTCATGTGGCAGCAGATCTACCGCACCGACGGGCAGGGCCTGATCAACGGCCTGCTCATCAAGATCGGGCTGGTCGACGCGGACAACCCGATCGCCTTCACCGCCGATCCGGAGCCGTTCCTCGGCGTACCGGCGGTGCTCTGGTGGCTGCTGTTCATCGCGGTGTGGAGCGGCGCCGGCTTCTACATGGTGCTGTTCTCCGCCGCGATGCAGTCGATCCCGAAGGACATCTACGAGGCCGCGATCCTCGACGGCGCGGGCCGGTTCCACACGTTCTTCAAGGTGACGCTGCCGCTGCTGCGGGACAGCATCTCGGTCGCCTGGGTCTATCTGGGCTTCATCGCGCTGGACATGTACGCGCTGGTCTTCGTCATGACGCCGAGCCAGGGCGGGCCGAACCACGCCAGCGAGATCTTCGCCTCGGTGATCCAGTTCAACGCGTTCCAGAAGGGCCAGTTCGGTTACGCCTGCGCCATCGCCGTCGCGCTGGCCATCTTCACCATCCTGCTGGCCGCGCTCCAGCTTCGGATCACCCGCCGTGAGCGGATCGAGTACTGAGGAGGTCTGGACGATGAGCACTGTGACCCACACCTCCGGCCCGGCCCGGTCCGACACGGCGCCGCCGGACCGGCCGCCCGCGGACCGGCGGGACGTCGGCAACGGCTTCGGCGGCCGGATCTTCAACGGCTTCTCCCACCTGTTCCTCGCGGTCTGGGCGATCATGGTGGTCTACCCGCTGCTGTGGGTGGTGATGTCGGCGCTCAAGACCGACTCCGAGGTGATCCGCGAGCCGCTGTCGCTGATCCCCGACGCGTTGCAGTGGGACAACTTCGCCCGCGCCTGGACCGCCGGGATCGACAGCTTCTTCCTGAACACGCTGCTCGTGCTGGTGTTCAGCGTGACGCTGACGATGCTGCTCGGCTCGATGGCGGCGTACGCCCTGGCGCGCTACGAGTTCCGCGGCAACCGGCTGATCTACTGGATGTTCCTGTCCGGGCTGACGCTGCCGATCTACCTGGCCGCGGTGCCGCTGTTCAAGGGCGTCTACAACACCGGGGTCAGCCTCCCGCTGCTCGGCCCGAACAAGCACCTCATGCTGATCCTGGTCTACGTGGCCTGGTCGCTGTCGTTCACGATCTTCTTCATGCACTCGTTCTTCCGGACGCTGCCCGACTCGATCGCCGAGGCGGCCCAGGTCGACGGGGCCTCGCACACCCGTACGTTCTTCAGCGTGATGCTGCCGATGGCCAAGCCGGGCCTGATCAGCATCGGCATCTTCAACGTGCTCGGCCAGTGGAACCAGTGGTACCTGCCGACGCTGCTCATGCAGTCGGTCTCCGGCGAGCCGAAGAACCAGGTGATCGCCCAGGGGCTGATCGAGCTGTCGGTCAACCAGGGCTACAAGTCCGATTGGTCCGGACTGTTCGCCGGGGTCACGATGGCGATGCTGCCGGTGCTGATCGTGTACGTCGTCTTCCAGCGCCAGGTGCAGTCCGGCCTCACCGCCGGCGTCGGCAAGTAACCCCCCGCGTGTAAGGAAGGACCCCTTCTTAACGCTCAGCGTTAAGAAGGGGCCCTTCCTCTACCGGAGGCGTTAACAGGGGGCCCTTCCTTACACGCGGAGCGTGTCGGTGGCACCGGGCAGAATGGCGTCCGTGCTGGTGGCGGTGGTGGCGGACGAGCGGGGCGGCGGCGTGCTGCAACCGCTGCACGCCGACGGCACCCCGGCCGGCCCGGCCGAGGAGGTCGCCGACCTGGCCGCCGCCGTGGCCGCCCGCGAGGCCGCCGGGCGCCCCCGCTGGCTCTGGGCCGCCTGGGCGGGCGTCTACCCGGCGCTGCTGCGCGCCGGGGTGCGGCTCGACCGCTGCCACGACGTCGAGCTGACCGAGGCGCTGCTGCTCGGGCACGCCGGCCGGTGGGGCGAGCCCCGCGCGCTGCCGGCCGCCTGGGCCCGGGTCACCGGCGCGCCGGTCCCGCCGGACCCGGCGCCCCGCCCGCCCGAGCCGCCGGGCCACGCCCAGGCCGCGCTGTTCGAGCCGCCGTCCGGCCCGCCGGGTCCGGGCATCACGGCGTTGACCCGGGTGTACGCCGACCAGCTCGCCCGGATCGCCGCGACCACCCATCCCGGCCGGTTCCGGCTGCTGGTGGCCGCCGAGTCGGCGGGCGCGCTGGTGGCCGCCGAGATGGGCGCGGCCGGGCTGCCCTGGCGCGCCGACGTGCACGACGCGATCCTGGCCGACCTGCTCGGCGAGGCGTCACCGGTCGGCGGGCCGCCGCGCCGGCTGGCCGAGTTGCAGGCCCGGATCGCTGACGCGTTCGGCGTACGCCAGGTGCACGCCGACTCGCCCGCGGAGCTGTTGCGGGCGTTCGCCCGAGCGGGCGTGGACCTGCCGAACACGCGCGCCTGGGTGCTGCGCGGGGTGGAGCACCCGGCGGCGCCGCTGGTCCTGGAATACAAGGAGCTGTACCGGATCTGGACGGCGCACGGCTGGGCCTGGCGCGACGCCTGGGTCTCCGGCGGCCGGTTCCACCCGGAGTACGTGCCGGGCGGGGTGGTGTCCGGCCGGTGGGCGACCCGGGGCGGCGGGGCGTTGCAGATCCCGAAGGTGATCCGGCAGGCGGTGGTGGCGGACCCGGGCTGGACGTTCGTGGTGGCCGACGCGGGTCAGCTCGAACCGCGCGTGCTCGCGGCGGTCTCCGGCGACGAGCGGCTCGCCGCGGCGGGCGGTGCCGGTGACCTGTACGCCGCGCTGGCCCGGGACGCGTTCGCCGGTGACCGGGCGAAGGCCAAGGTGGCCCTGCTCGGGGCGATGTACGGGCAGACCGGCGGGGCGGCGGTGCCGGCCCTGGCGGTGCTGCGGAAGAACTATCCGACCGCGTTCGGCTACGTGGAGGCGGCGGCCCGCACCGGTGAGGCGGGTGGGCTGGTCCGGTCCTGGCTGGGGCGTACCTGCCCGCCCGGGTCGGCGGGGTTCGCCGAGGGGGAGGAGCCGTTGCCGGAGGGCGGGGCCGATCCGCACAGCCCGTCGGCCCGGGCGGCCCGTTCGCGGGGGCGCTTCACCCGCAACTTCGTCATCCAGGCCACCGCCGCCGAGTGGGCCTCCACGCTGCTGGCCACGTTGCGCACCGAGCTGGCCGGGACGGAGGCGGAGCTGGTCTTCTTCCAGCACGACGAGGTGGTGGTGCACTGCCCGGCCGGGCAGGCGGCGGCGGTCGCCGGGGCCGTCACCGCCGCCGGCGGGCGGGCCACCCGGCTGCTGTTCGGCGACACCCCGGTCCGGTTCCCGCTCGACCTGTCTTCAGTGGACTGCTACGCGGACGCGGCATAGTCACGCAATTTTCCGTTTTGCCCCGCTACCCGCCCCCGGCCGCGCTCGTTGGGTCCGGTGTGCGTACGACGGGACGGACCGGGCGGCTGTGCCCGGTCCGTCCCCAGATCGAGGGGGCACCGCTGAACCGGATCGCTGCAATGATCATCGCCGCCGGTGGCGGCCGCCGCATCGGCGGACCCGAAGCGCTGCTGCACCAGGGCGAGAAGCCGCTGGTCAGCCAGATGATCGACACGATGGCCGAGGCGGGCTGCGCACAGGTCGTGGTGGTCCTCGGCGCGGCGGCCGAGCAGGTGCGGCAGACCACCGACCTGAGCGGCGCCACAGTCGTGGTCAACCGCGCGTGGGGAACCGGCGTGGGCTCCTCGATCCGGGCCGGGCTCGCCGCGCTCACCGACGACGACATCGAAGCCGTGGTCGTGGTGCCGGTGGACATGCCCGGGCTCACCGCGGCCGCGGTCCGCCGGGTCACCGCGCTGCCGTACCCGGACGTGCTGGTCTGCGCCACCTACGACGGACTGCGCGGCTACCCGATGCTGTTCGGCCGCCGGCACTGGTCCGGCATCGCCACGCTGGCCAGCGCCGACGTGGGGGCGCGGCCGTACCTGCTGGCGCACAAGGACCAGATCGTCGACATCGCCTGCGACTCGGTGGCCGACGGCAGCCGGATCGACAGCCCGGAGCTGATGGCGCTCTACGGCCTGTCCATCCCCGAACAGCGCGTCGGCGCCTGAGGCGCGCCCGCTGTCGGATCCGGATGCCACGATGCCGTCATGGCCTACGACGAGGACCTGGCGAACCGGGTACGCGAACGCCTCGGAGGCGAGCCCGGCATCACCGAGCGGCGCATGTTCGGCGGCCTGGCGATGATGCTGCGCGGCAACATGGCGGTGGTCGTGCGCGGCGCGGGCGGCCTGATGATCCGGGTCGACCCGGCCGAGGCCGAGCGCGCGCTGGCCGAGCCCGGCGCCGAGGCGACAGTCATGCGGGGCCGGGAGATGCGGGGCTGGGTCACTGTGTCGCCCGATGCCTGCGAGCGCGACGCCGATCTGGCCCGCTGGGTCGACCGTGGCGTCCACTTCACGCGCACCCTGCCGGCGAAGTAACGCGACCGCGGGGAAATCCGGCTGCGCGCCCGGACCCGTCCGGCCTAGGCTCCGCCTGCCTCCGACGACGGCGGCGGATCGGAGACGGACAGATGGCGGTTCACCTCTACGCGGTCAGCCTCGACGCGGGCGACCCGCGGCGGCTCGCGCGATTCTGGTCCGGGGTGCTCGGCCGGGAGATCCTCGACGACCCGCGCGAGGGCGTGGCGCTGGGCCCGGACGCCCACAGCGACTTCCGCATCCGCTTCCTGCCCAGCGATGCGCCGAAGACCGTGCAGAACCGCGTGCACTTCGACCTGACCAGCGCGTCGCCCCAGGCCCAGCAGGAGACGGTCGACCGCGCGCTGGCGCTGGGCGGGCGGCACATCGACATCGGTCAGGGCCCGGACGAGGACCAGGTGGTGCTCGCCGACCCCGAGGGCAACGAGCTCTGCGTCATCGGGGCGGGCAACACCTTCCTCGCCGGCTGCGGCCGGCTCGGCGCGGTCAACTGCGACGGTACGCGGGCAGCAGGCCTCTTCTGGAGCGGGGCGCTGGGCTGGCCGCTGGTCTGGCACCAGGACGAGGAGACAGCGATCCAGTCGCCGCGCGGAGGCGCGAAGGTCACCTGGAGCGGCCCGCCGCTGATGCCCACCGGCGGGCGGGACCGCGTACACCTGGATCTGGTCGCGGACGGTGACCGGGACGCGGAGATCGACCGGCTGGTGGCGCTCGGCGCGACCCGGGCCGGTACGGGAAAGCACACCGCCGACGACGTGGTGCTGGCCGACCCGGACGGCACCGAGTTCTGCCTGCTGACAGCCCGCTGAGGCGGGTGCGGCCCCGGGGGACCGCACCCGCACCGGTCAGCGCAGCCGCAGACTCGGCTCCAGCGTGACCTCGAACAGCCGGTCCCACGGCAGCTCGACCCGCACCGCCGCGACCCGGTCCAGCGTCGCGGTGAACGTCTTGCGTCCGCGTACCCCGAGCACCAGTTCGTGCCCGGCGAAGTGGTCGGCGAAGTACCGCTCGGTCAGCGGCACCAGCCGGTCGCGTACCCAGCCGTCGAAGTAGCGCTTCTGCTCGGCGGTCAGCGCCAGCGGATCCCAACCCTGCGCGGGCGTGCGCGTACGCGTCGACCTGCACCACGTTCTTCCACGGGTCGTCCTTGACGAACCGGTAGAGCAGGTACTCGGCGTGCGCCTGGGCCGGTCCGCGCAGCTCCGGCACGCCGAAGCCGCTGCCGGAGGAACGCAGGTATGCCCACCGCGCGGTGCCGTGCGCGAGCGCCAGCCCGAGCGCGTTGCCGCCGGTGTTCCACCCCGAGTACGACAGCAGCGCCGGCAGGTCCAGGCGGGCCTCCATCCGGGACACCAGGTCGTGGTCGCCCTTGTTGACGATCAGCGGGTCCACCACGATCACCGGGGTGCCGGCGGCCAGCAGTTCGCCGATGCGGCCGACGAACGCGTCCAGGTCCGCGCCCCGCTGCCCGGTCGTGGCCGACGGGGTGTTCACCGCGAGGACGATGTCCGCGTCGCCGGTCACCACCCGGCCGCCCACCGAGGTGACGTGCCGGCGGATGTTCTCCGCGAACGGGATGCCCTCCAGCGCGGCGGTCCAGCCCTCGCCGGACACCCCGGCGTACTCCACCCGGTAGGTGGGCGCGGCACCGGCGGCGACGACCCGCGCGACGAGCAGCGCGTCGACCTCGTCGGCGCCGGGGAAGATCTCCACCCGGTCGCCGACGCCGAGCCGCGCCACCAGCGCCTCCAGTTCGACCCGCTCGGCGCGGGCCAGGCCGACCGGCGCGGTGTCGTCCTCGGAGAGCACCAGGTGGCTGATCGTCCCGTCCGCGACCCACTCCACCATCAGCCGGTTGACCTGGTGGTTGCGTGCCCGCGCGGCCAGATAGTCCTCGACCACGGCGTCGGGGATGCGCGCCCGCACGGCGTCGAGCTGGCCGCGCAGCGACTCCTGCCCCAGGTTGACCACCTGGTCGTACAGCTTGGCCCACTGGACCAGCAGGTCACGGTAGTTGTCCAGGTCGGTGCCGGTGCTGGTGACGGCGAGCCGCTGGATCGTGTCGTGCACCTCGATCACCGCGTCGGACCGGCGTGCGCGCAGCCGCCGGATCGCCTCCAGGTTGCGCAACGCGTCGGCCAGGGCCGGTGCGGCGGTACGCGAGGCGATCAGGCCCCCGTACGCCAGCATGCTCACCGAGATCACGTACCCGTCGACGCCGTCGGTGCCGTCGAGCCAGCGGGCGATGCCGGCGCCGTCACCGGGGGTGAAGAAACGGCCCAGCAGGTTCCGCGGCGGCAGCAGCACCTCGGCGTCGGCGCTCGCACCGGTCATCTCGGCGCAGTACGTGTTGACCGGCCGGTCGTCCAGCGGCACCAGCGCCACGCTGGGTCGCCGGCCGGCGGGCCGGGCGAACGCGGGGCCGCCGAGGGCGACGGTGGCCAGGCCGGCCGCGCCGGTGGCCGCAAGAAGGGTTCTTCTCTTCATCGATGCTCCCTTTTCTCCGGCGCGCTCGCCGCCCGGGGGGTGGCCGGAACCAGCCGGCGGGTGATCCACAGCGGTGAGGTGACGGCGTTGCCCGTCACCACCGCGTGGGCGCCCGCCTCGAAGGCCCGGCTGATCTGCTCCGTGGTCCGGTAGCGCCCTTCGGCGATCACCGGTACGGGCAGCAGCGCGGCGAGTCGCGCCACGAGCCCGAGGTCGGGCCCGTCGATCGGTGGGCCGGCCGGCGTGTAGCCGGACAGCGTGGTGGCGACCGCGTCCGCGCCGGCCTCGACGGCGGCGACGCCCTCGGCCACCGTGGCGACGTCGGCCAGGACCAGCGCGTCGCTCTGCTCGTGCACCGCGCGGACGGTGTCGGCGAAGGTCCGGCCGTCGGGCCGGGGACGGTCGGTGGCGTCCACCGCGACGACGTGCGATCCGGCCCGCGCCGCTTCGAGGGCGTGCCCGGCGGTCGGGGTGATGAACACGCCCTGCGTGCCGTGCTTGTACAGCCCGATCACCGGCACGTCGACGGCGGCGCGTACCGCCCGTACGTCGTCGGGGCCGTTGACCCGGACCGCCACCGCGCCGCCACGGACCACGGCAGCGGCCACGCGGGCCTGGACGTACGGGTCGCGCATCGGGTCGTCCGGGTCGTCGGGCAGGGGCTGGCAGGACACGACCAGCCCGCCGGCCAGTTCGTCCAGGACACTCACGTGCTGGTCCCTCCGTCGTGGTGGTTCGGTGCGGTGGCGAGCCGGGCGGCGCCGACCACCACCGCGTCGGCGCCCAGCGCCGCGGGAAGCAGCGGCACGTGCGCCCAGCCGCCGGGTAGCTCCGCCCGGTAGGCGGCAGTCGCGGCGGGCAGAAGGGTGCCGGCGGCGCCACCGGCGACCAGGACCGCCTCGGGGTCGAGCAGGGCGACCAGCCCGGCCAGTGCCGCGCCGAGCGCGGCGCCGGCCCGCTCGACGACCTGCCGGGCGGTCGCGTCACCGGCCGCCGCGCGCCGCGCCACCTCCCGCCCGGCCACCGGGTCACCGCCGGCCAGCGCGTACGCGGCGGCCAGGCCGGTGCCGGAGGCGATCGCCTCCAGGTGCCCGTACCGGCCGCAGCCGCAGCGCAGCCGGTGCGCGCCCGGGACGGGCAGGTGCCCGAGCTGTCCGGCCGCGCCCCGGGCGCCGCCCTCGACCCGCCCGTCGTTGACGATCGCGCCGCCCAGCCCGGTGCCGACGGCGGCCAGCAGCACGTGCCCCCGGCCCCGTCCGGCGCCGGCCCAGCACTCGCCGAGCGCCGCCGCGGCGACGTCGTTGGTGACGCGCACCGGCCGGCCCAGTCGCGCGGCCAGCTCGTCGGCGACCGGGGTGCCGGCCCATCCGGACAGGCTGTCGGTCGCGTACCGGACGGCGCCGGTCGCCGGGTCGACGGTGCCCGCGGTGCCCACCCCGACCGGCCCGGGGCCGGCGGCGGCGAGCAGGTCCGCGGCCAGGCCGGCGGCGGTGTCCAGCACCGCGGCCGGCCCGCCGCGCGCGGGGGTGGGCGCCTCGCGGCGGCCGAGCACCCGCGCGCCGGGACCGACCAGGGCGGCGGCGGTCTTGGTGCCGCCGATGTCGATCCCGACGACCGGCTCGGTCATCCCTTCAGACCGGTGTGCGCGAGGCCCTCGACGAACTGCTTCTGCGCGACGACGAACACCGCCAGCACCGGCAGCGCGGTCATCGACGCCGCCGCGAGCTGGACGTCCCACATCGGACCGCCGTACGCGTCGACGAACTGGGTGAGCGCCTGCGGCAGCGTGAACTTGTCCGGCGAGGAGAGGAACACGATCGGTTCCAGGTACAGGTTCCAGCTGTGCAGGAACGTGAAGATGGCCACCGCGCCGAGCGCGGGCCGGGACAGCGGCAGCGCGATCTTCCAGAACGTGGCGAAGCGTCC
Organism: Micromonospora sp. C28ISP2-4; assembly: GCF_030519385.1. Classification (NCBI taxonomy): domain Bacteria; kingdom Bacillati; phylum Actinomycetota; class Actinomycetes; order Micromonosporales; family Micromonosporaceae; genus Micromonospora; species Micromonospora sp. C28ISP2-4. Next base: position 539,685 of record NZ_JAUMKG010000007.1, read on the forward strand.
CAGCCCGTCGACCCGGGCCGCCTCCTCCAGCTCACCGGGGAGGCTGATGAAGAACTGCCGCATGATGAACGTCGCCAGCACGCTCGGCGCCCCGAAGATCGGCACCAGGATCAGCGGCCAGTGCGTGTCGATCAGGTCGAGCTTGAAGAACATCTGGAACAGCGGCACGATCGTCACCTCGCTCGGGATGAGCAGGCCCGCGAGGACGACCAGGAACAGCACGTTCTGCCCCCGGAACCGGATCCGCGCGAACGCGTACCCGGCCAGCGACGCCACGGCCAGCGTGCCGACGGTGACCAGCAGCGCGATGTAGAGGCTGTTCAGGTACTGCTGCCCGAACGGTTGCAGCTCGAACACCCGCCGGTACGCGTCCAGCCGCGGATCGGTCGGCAGCAGCTGCGGCGGGAAGGAGAAGATGTCCGCCACCGGCTTCAGCGACGAGGTGACCATCCACCAGGTGGGGAACACGAACGGGACGGCCAGGACCATCAGCACCCCGTAGAGCACCAGCTTGGTCCGCCGGGACAGGTCACGATTCATGGAAGACCCACCTCTTGCGCATCTGCCACTGCAGCACTGTCAGCGCGAGCACGATGACGAACAGCAGGATCGACAGCGTCGCGCCGTAGCCGAAGTGATGGAACTGGAAGGCCTGCTGGTAGAGGTAGTAGACGAGCACCGTGGTGGAGGTGCCGGGCCCACCCTGGGTGAGCACCGCGATCTGCGCGAAGACCTGCAGCGAGCCGACCACCGTGATGATCGACGTGAGCATGATCGTCGGGCTGATCAGCGGCACGGTGATCCGCCAGAACTGGCGCATCCGGCTGGCGCCGTCCACCTCGGCGGCCTCGTACAGCTCGGCCGGCACGCCCTGAAGGGCGGCCAGGAACAGCACCATGTTCAGGCCGACGTTCTTGAACACCTGCACGACGATCACCGACAGCATCGCCGTGCCCTCGCCGCGCAGCCAGTTGGGGCCGTCGACGCCGATGGTGTCGAGCAGGCCGTTGACGCCGCCGTTGTCCTGCAGCAGGAAGCCCCAGACGATGGTCCACGCGACGAGCGAGACCACCACGGGGGAGAAGAACAGGGTGCGGAACACGATGGTGCCGCGCAGCTTCTGGTTGAGCAGGACGGCCAGCAGCAACGCCAGGCCGAGGTTGAACACGACCAGGCCGACCGAGAACAGGCCGGTCGACCGCAGCACCGGGCCCAGGTTGGGGTCGTCGGCCAGCGCGGCGTAGTTGTCGGTGCCGATGTAGTCGAAGCTGCCGGCCAGCACGTTCCACTCGTGCAGGCTGTACCAGACCACGAGGACCAGCGGCAGGATCACGAAGACCACGCTGCCGAGCAGCTGCGGGGTGATGAACAGGTATCCGGTGAGCTGGTCCCGGCGGCGGGTGGTCCAGAACGGCCGGGCCCGGCCCGGGGCGGGCCCGGCAGCTGCCGGGCCCACCCTGGTGTCCGTCTGGGTCATGATCCTCGGCCCTACTTCGCCAGCAGCGGCTGGATCTTGGAGCAGACGCCGTCGAGTACGCCCTTGACGTCCGCGTCCGCCTTCCACAGCGGGTCGAGCGCGGCACGCACCTGCTGGCTCAGCTCGGCCTGCCCGGAGTGGCTGGGCTTGACCGTGCCGTTGGTGATGCCGTCGATGACGACCTTCTGCAGCTGCTCCGGCTTGAGCTGCGGGTTCGTCTTGGCCAGCGTCTCGGCGGTCAGCTGGGACTGCCGCGGCGGCGGGAAGAACTGGGCCAGCTTCGCCGAGTTGGTGGGGTTGGTGAAGAAGGCTAGGAAGTCGGCGGCCTGCTCGGCGTGCGGGCTCTTCTTCATCACGCCGATGCCGGCCTGGCCGACCACCGCGTACGGGCCCTTCGGGCCGGCCGGCAGCGGGACCAGGTCCCAGTCGAAGCCGTTCTCCTTCAGCAGCGAGGCACGCGAGATCTGGGTGACGGTCATGGCCGCGTCACCGGCGAAGAAGTCAGCGGTCGTGCCCGGCCCGGGCAGCGCCTTGCCGGTGAAGATCGCCTTGTGCAGCGTGGTCATCGCCTCGACCATCTCCGGGCTGTTGAACCCGCAGCTGCGGCCGTCCTCGCTCCACGCCTGGGCACCCCAGCCGGTCCAGAACGTGGCCAGGTTGTCCCAGCCCTTGTAGTCGAAGTCGCGGACCACGAGCCCGGCCTTGCCCGACTTCGCGGCGGTGGCGCCGGCCGCGGCGAGCGCGGTGTCCCAGTTCCACTGCCCGGCCGCGATCAGCTCGGCCGGGGTCTTCTGCCCGGCCTTCTTGAGCATGTCGTTGTTGACGAACACGCCGAACGGCGAGGTCGAGAACGGGTACGCGAAGAGCTTCCCGTCGTTCTGCCACAGCTTCAGCGTGGCGGGGGACAGGTCGTCGTACTGGTAGCCGTCGGCCTTCTTCAGCGTGTCGTCGAGCGGGCTCAGCGCACCGGAGGCGACGAAGTCCGGAGCCGAGTTCTCGAAGATCCAGGCGAGGTCCGGAGCGTTGCCGCCGGCGATCTGCGTGGTCAGCGTCGTGGTGTAGTTCTCGAACGGCAACGGGTCGAACTTGATCTCCGCGACGTCCGGGTTGTTCTTGCGGTACTCGTCGGCGATCTCGTTGAACAGCTTGAGGTGCGCCTCGTTCGCCGACCAGACGGTCATCCGCAGGCTCGCCGGACCGTCGTCCTTGGCGTCGCCGCCACCGCCGCAGGCGGTCAGGGCGAGCACACCGGTCATGGTCGCCGCGACCAGGCCGGACAGTCTTCCGTATCTCACTTTCTTCTCCTCACCGGGGGTTCAGTAGCCCGCGATCTGCGGCCAGCGGCATTCCACGCCGGCGGCCGAGATGCGGTCCGTGAATTCGGCCAGCAGGCGGGGGGTGCCGCGGACCGCGCGCGGGGACTCGCCCCGCGCAAGGCAGAAGTCGGCCAGCAGGCCGGCGACCTCACCGACGTTCCACTCGACCGGGTGCAGTCGGTAGCTGCCGTTGGTGATGTGCGTGGTACCGATGTTCTTGCCGGCCGGCAGCAGGTTCTCCATCCGCTGCGGGATGAGCGCGCCGAGCGGGATCTCGAACGGGCAGGAGCCGACGTCGATGTAGTTGTCGCCGCCGGTCGACGGGTGCAGGTCGATGCGGTACATGCCGACACCGATCGAGTCGGGGTAGCTCACCGCGCCGTGCTCGCCGCGTACCGCGAGGGAGAGGTCCTGCTCGACCACCGTGTACTCGGCGCGGATGCGGCGCGACTCCCGGATGTAGGGCGCCTGCGCCAGCCCGTCGGGGCTGCCGGTCACGTCGCCGCGCAGCCGCAGTCCCGGGTAGCCGGTGCCGCCGTCGGGGCGGGGCGCCTCGGTCTGCAGCCAGTACAGGACGGAGTACGACAGCTCGCGCGCCTGGGACAGGTGCCAGGACGCGTTCGGCACGTCGATGACCGGGCCCTCGAAGTAGTCGATCATCGGCCAGTTGACGAGCGTGATGTCGCTGCCGTACGCGCCGTCGACGAAGTTGCGCCGCGCCGCGATGCGCCGGAACGTCCACAGGTTGCCGTCGCCCGGGTTGAGCCGCTGGTCGGCGTTGACGCCCAGCGGGTCGTCGTCCGGGTTCGGCGTGAAGCTGCGCTCGACGATCTCCAGCGTGCGCGGGTGCGGCGACCGCCAGGACAGCAGCCGGTCGCCCCAGAAGTCCGGCTTGTAGTCGCGCCAGAAGTCGTAGCCGGCGGGACGGTCGATGGTGTGGTCGCCGTCGACGTGGTCCAGCGCGAAGCAGACGGACACCGCCTGCATGTTCAGCGGCTGCGCCTCGGCGGGCGCGCTCGGCTCACCGGTCTGCGCCTGCGACTCGAACCCGGTCACGTACTCGGTGCCGGTCAGCGGCAGCAGCTCACCGGTCTCGGTGGCGTCCAGGACGTACGGCGCCTCCACCTCGATCCGCTCGTCGCGGTCCCGGTGGGCGAGCGTGACGCCGGTGACCCGGTCGCCGTCGGTCTCGGCCGCGACCGGCCGGTACGGCTGCAGCACCGTCAGCCGCCCGGACCCCCGGTACGGCGCGAGCATCTGCTCCAGGACCGCGACCGCCACGCGGGGCTCGTGGCAGAGCCGGCTCACCCAGCCGGCGCCCGGGTTCAGGTCGGTCCACGCCCGGGACCGCTCGGTCAGCGGGTAGTGGCGGCGGTAGTAGTCGCGGATGCCGTCGCGCAACTCCCGGTAGCTCGCGGTGGCGCCGAACTGCTCGATCCAGGAGTGCTCGTCCGGCGGGACCGCCTGGCTGGTGAGCTGCCCGCCGAGCCAGTCGAACTCCTCGGTCAGGATGACGGACCGGCCGGCACGGGCCGCGGCCAGCGCCGCGGCGACACCGCCCAGTCCGCCCCCGACGACGAGGACGTCCGCACGCATTAGTACCACTTGCTTCCTTCCAGTTGCGCGGCCGGGCGTGTCAGCGCCGGTCGGCCGCCGATCCAGGGACGCCGAGGGTGTCGCCCTCGACGAGTTCGCAGGGCAGGAGCCGCTGCTGGAGGCCGCCGGCGCTGCCGTCGATGACGCCGGTCAGCACCTCGACGGCCTGGCGGCCCATCTCCTCGCGCGGGATGCGGAACCCGGTGAACGTGATGTCGGTGGGCACCGGGACGGTCGGGTCGCCGAGGGTCACGACGGACAGGTCACCGGGCACGGTCAGCCCCTTGTGGCGGGCGGCCGCCTCCAGCGCCACGGCGGTGGCGAAGTCCTCCACGAAGGCGACGGTGCTGCCGTCGGCCCGCAGGTCGTCCACTGTGGCGTCGGCGGTCTCCGCCGTCGCGGTGATCTGGCGGGCGCTCTCCGCGCCGGTCGCGCCGGCGCGGAAACCGCTGCGCCGGTCGTGCGACGACTCCGCCGAGGTGCCCATGCCCACGTACGTCAGGCGCCGGTGCCCCAGCTCCACCGCCCGCTCGGCCAGCCGGTGGACCGCGCTGGCGTAGTCGGCGCCCACGTAGGGCACGGGGCCGCCGGCGTCGTCGCGGCGTCCGACGGCGACGTAGGGGAACCCGTCGCGGTTGAGCCGGAGCAGCTCCGCGCCGTCGATCTCCCGGCCGAGCAGGATGCAGCCGTCGGCCAGCCGCAGCCGGTTGTCCTGGTGGAAGATGCGCCGGCGGCCGTCCACCACCGGGGCGCTGGTGAACAGCAGCAGGTCGCAGCCGACTCGTTCGGCGTACTCCTCGATGCCGAACAGGAACGGGTGGAAGAAGTCCCGGCTGCCGCTGGGGAAGGCGGGCTCGTAGGTGAAGACGCCGATGATCCGGTTGAACCCGGAGGCGAGGCGGCGGGCGGCCGGGTCGGCGGCGTATCCCGTCTCGGCGATGACCTGCAACACCCGGTCCCGTGTCTCCGGCGCGATCCGGACGTCGGCGTCGGTGCGGTTGTTGAGCACCAGCGACACGGTCGCCTGGCTGACGCCGGCCATGCGCGCGATGTCACGCTGGGTGACACGCCTGGGGGGAGGGGTCACGTCGATCCTTCCACTTCCGCTAATGCGTATTAGCGATCGGTCGGGATGGAGCCTCTCTGCTCTCCCGGCGTCCTGTCAAGGGGTGGCCGGAAGATTTCCAACCGATGAACTCCCTGATGTAATGCGGATTAGCAACCGCGCACGCCGCCGCCCGGCGGATGTTCGGGCGGGCTCTTGACAAGGGTCGACCGGACGCGCGA
>NZ_JAUMKG010000008.1:0-161897 GCF_030519385.1 Micromonospora sp. C28ISP2-4
CGGAAAACACCACGACGGGCGGCTGCGGTCTCGTACCGTCGAGCCGGGACCGTCGACGCACGCTCGCCCGCCGGCTCGGCGGCGGGAAACGTGACGTGTCGTACGCCGGAACCGTGATCGGGTCCGACCACACGGGGTACAGGAGTGGGCATGGAGATCGGAATCATCGGGTCGGGGCACATCGGGGGCACCCTCACCCGTCGTCTGCGTTCACTCGGTCACGACGTCGCGGTGGCCAACTCCCGCGGGCCGGAGAGCCTGACCGACCTCGCCGCCGAAACCGGCGCCCGGGCCGTGTCGGTGGAGGACGCCGTCCAGGGCGCCGAACTTGTGGTCATCGCGATCCCGCTGAAGGCGGTGCCGCAGCTCCCGGCGGCGCTCTTCGACGGCAAGCTGGTGGTCGACGCCAACAACTACTACCCCCAGCGGGACGGCGACATCCCCGAGCTGACGGACCGCAGCCTCAGCTCCAGCCGCTGGACCGCTGACCACCTCAAGGGCGCGCGGGTGGTGAAGGTCTTCAACAACATCCAGGCCGCGCACCTGATGGACGAGGGCAAGCCGGCGGGCACCTCCGGCCGGATCGCGCTGCCGGTGGCCGCTGACGACGCGGACGCCAAGCGGACCGTCATGGGCCTGGTGGACGAGCTGGGCTTCGACCCGGTCGACGCGGGCACCCTGGACGAGAGCTGGCGGCAGCAGCCGGACACGCCCGTCTACGGCACCGACCGGGACGCCGACGGCGTACGCGAAGGGCTGGCCGCGGCGCGGCCGTGAGGAAGCATGAGAAAGGCCCCGCCGGATGGGTCCGGCGGGGCCTTTTCGCGTTCGTGGATCAGTCGTCGCCCGGCTTCGGGGCGCAGATGAAGCGCGGCTCGGCGTCGTAGCGCCAGCTGAACTTCTCCCGCTTGAACACCCTGCCGTCCTTCTTGATGACCCGGTACGCGTCCTGGGCGAAACCGACGCTGCCGGCGGCGGCGATGCAGTTCGGCCCCGGCGTCAGGTAGACGGTCTTCGGCTGGGTGATGTTGCGGCGCGGGCCGTACTCGGTCTTCACACTGTCGTAGATCTTGGTGCTCCAGATCGAGACGGTGATCGAGCTGGACGTGTACGACGTGTCGATCAGTACGCCGTAGGGCGTGTTGTTACGGAACTTGAAGTCGAGCTGCGGCCAGTAGATGGTCGACTCGATCACCGCCGGGTAGCGGCTGAAGTAGAACGAGTGCGGCTTGTGCTCGACGTCCTCCAGCCCGGCGTAGTAGGTGGCGTTGAACAGCGTGGTGGTGAACTGGGAGACGCCCCCGCCGACACCCGGCACCAGCTTGCCGCCGACGATCGTCGGGGCGTCCTTGTATCCCTGGTCGTAGCCGCGCTCGCCGGTGTGCCCGTTGAGCGAGAACGTCTCGCCGGGCTTCACCAGAGCGCCGTCCACGTCCTTCGCCGCACGGACGATGTTCTGGCTGCGCGGCGACGACAGGCCACCGGTGAAGTGGGTGGTGAACGTCGACACCCGCTCCTTGACACCGAGCTTCGTCAGCTCCGCCTCGGTCAGCTCGGGTGCGGCCGGCTTCAGCTCGGCGGTCACCGTACGGCCCTCGGTCTTCGGCAGCACCGCGAGCAGGGCCGGGCCGAGCGCGGCGGCGTCTACCTGGCGCCCGGCCTTGCTGGGCACCACCTTCGGCTTGCCGCCGCTGATGGTCAGCCCGGCGTCCCGCGGCTCGACCTCGAGCTTCGTCAGCCGGTCCCCGAGCGCGGCACGCAGCCGCTTGACGTCGACCTTCGGGGTGAGCGTGCCCGCGTCGTCGACGGTGAAGCGCAGTGACCGGGCGATGGCGGCGGGCGGGATGGTGACCGAACCGCCGTCGGTGGTGAGCGTGACCGGTGCGGCCACCGCGGGCCGGGCCAGCTCGGCGACGAGGCGGTCCACCTCCTCGCGGGTGGTGGCCGGCCACTTCTCGACGAGCGGCACGGTGACCGGCTCGGCGGCGAGCCAGCCGGCCTTCACCACGGCGGCGGCGCCGTCGGTGTCGATCGTCAGCGCCGGCTTCGGGTAGACCGGCTTCGGTGTGGTATCGGTCCAGACGATCGCCGGCATGGTCATCTCACGGCCCTGCGCGCCCATCACCTTGCGCAGGGCCGCGCCCAGCTTGGCCTGGTCGACGGTGACCACCGGCTCGACCGTCCGGGAGCCGACGAGCCGGCTCACGGCGTGCGCGTCGGCCTCGGCCGCAGCCGCCACGGTCGCCTCGATGTCGATGGCCAGCCCCACGTCGGCCGGGTTCAGCTCGGCCTTCTTCTCGCCGACTGTGACCGCGAGCGGGGCGTTCAACGTGTCCGCCCGGCGTTCCAGCTCGGCGCGGAGCGCCTGAGCCGCCTCCGCGCGACTCCGCCCGCCCAACTCGGTGCCGAGCACCGTGGTGCCGCGGGGCACGTCACCGGCGTACGCGTAGGCCCCCAGGCCGACGCCGCCGGCGAGCACGGCCGCGACGATCCCGCCGGCCAGGAGCAGCCGGGCCCGTCGCGAGCGTGTCGGCCCGGCGCCGCCTCCCGGTGGTGCGGCGACCGGCTCCATCTCGACGCCGGGCCAGCTCACCGCCGCCACCTTGATGGTGGGGCGGTCGTCGGCAGCCGGCATCTTCTCGCCGTACATCGTCACTGCAACCTCGATCGGAAGTACACGCGGGGACCGCTTCCCCCGCGGGAGACACCTACGGTAACCAACGCTCGGGCCCGCCGGGAGTGTCCGGCCCGGCGGTCGTGTCGGCTGACCGCCGGTGTCGCACCGATCACCCCTTTCGGGGCGGTGCCGCGGTGTGGATCGTGGCACGGTGAGCTGGTGCGGACAGAGGATCGGGTGCCGGCGTACGGGGGCGGATGGCTGGACCGGGCCGCGGCGCGGCGCGCCGACGCGGACTGGCTGGCCGAGCGGCTGACCGATCCGGCGAGCGTGGTGCTGCCGCTGTGGCGGGACCGCTGCCTCGTCGACGGGGACGGGCCGGTCCGGCTCACCGGGGAGCGTGCGGCGGCAGTCCGGGCCGTCGCGGGCGAGACGGTCTTCCTCGGGCTGGACGGGGACGCCGCGGTGTTCGCCGTCGACCTGTCCGCGCTCGGCGAGCGGGCCGCCGTGGAGGCGGTCGCCGCCACGAAGCCCGTCGACCTGCGGGCGCTGGCCGGTCGGCTCGACCCGGCCGGGGCGGCCGTGCAGGCGTACGCCCGGGGGTTGCTGTTGTGGCACCGGCAGCAGCGATACTGCGGCGCGTGTGGCGCGGCGGCGGTGGCCGGTGGCGGCGGACACGTCCGGACCTGCGCCGACGCGGAGTGCGGGCGGCTGCTGTTCCCCCGGATCGAGCCGGCCGTCATCATGCTCGTCGAGGCGCCCGGCCCGCCGGGGCGCTGCCTGCTGGCCCGGCACGCGGGCGCGGCCGAGGGGGCCTGGTCGACGCTCGCCGGCTTCGTCGAGGTCGGCGAGAGCCTGGAGGACGCGGTCCGCCGGGAGCTGGCGGAGGAGGCGGGGGTGACTGTCACCGACGTGACCTACCAGGGGTCGCAGGCGTGGCCGTTTCCCGCCGGCCTGATGGTGGGCTTCCGGGCCGTCGCCACCTCCGAGCAGGTCCGCGTCGACGGGGTGGAGCTGCTGGAGGCGCGCTGGTTCACCCGGGCGGAGCTGCGGGCGCGGATCGCGTCCGGCCGTTCGCTGGGCCGGGTGGACTCGATCGATCACCTGTTGCTGGGTGACTGGCTGTCCGCCGACGCGCCGGCACGGCCATCAGCAGTGTCGTGACCACGGCCGTGGCGAGGGCCGCGACGACGAGACCGCCGACGGTACGCGGGCGCACGATCGCGGCGACTGTCACCAGCGCGGCGGTGCCCAGCCACAGGGGTGCCGCCGCCCACCTGACGCCCCCGGCGAGACGGTCGTTGAGCAGCACGAACGTCACCGCGTAGAGCGCGCCGACGGCGGCGAACAGCGGGGCGTACCGGCCGAGCGCCGTGTAGTCGGGTCCGCCGACGAGCCGGAACGCCAGCCCGCCGGCGACCGCCGACGCGCCCACCAGGACCAGGCCGCAGGCACCCGTCACCGCGAGCGCGATCGTGCGGCTGCGGCGGTCCCCCTTTGCCAGGCGCGGCAGGGCCAGGACGGCGGCGACCTGCGGCGCCCAGAGCGCGCCCTTCGTCAGGACCGTCCCCACCGAGTACGCCCCGGAGCCCGAGGGCGGCAGCAGTTGCCGGGCCAGCAGCAGGTCGGCGTAGGAGACGACGAGCATCGCCAGCGTCGCCCCGCATCCGGCGGTCACCTGGGCGACGGTCAGGCGCGGGGCGGCCGAGGGACGCCGGGGCGTGCCGGTCAGCCAGGCCAGCGCCGGTGGCGCCAGCGCGGCGGTGAGCGCCCCGATCGCGAGCGCGCCGGTCAGACCCGCGCCGAGCAGCAGCCCCACGATCACCCCGCCGTAGCGGGCGGCGGCCAGCAGCGCCATCGCGGTGGCGAGCCGCAGGAAGCGCTGGCCGCCCTGCAACTCGCCGAGCGAGCGTGACGAGAGCACCACCGACGCGGTGGTGACCGCCAGCAGCGCGGGTACCACAGCGGGCAGGTCCAGCGCGGCGACGAGCACCGGCATCGCCACCAGCAGCGTCCCCGCGCAGAGGGCGGCGGTCAGCACCGTGAGCCGCCGGGTGTCGGACGGGCCGTGCCGGGCGTGGTGCACGGCGACTGCCAGTTGCAGGCCGAGCCCCGGCACACCGGCGATGGCCACCAGGCCGAGGGCGGTGGCGAGCGCACCGAGGTCGTCCGCGTCGAGCTTCCGGGCGGCGAGCACCGGTACCAGGTAGGCCAGGCCGTTTACGAGGACACCGGCGAGCGTGACGGCGACGCCCGCCGCGCCCAGCCCGGTTCTCCGGCCGTCCGCCGCCTCCGGCTCGGGGCCTGGCCGGCCCTCGCTCACGTGATCTCCGAGACGCGGGACGCCGGGCCGCCGTCCGTGCCCGGCGCGGCGTCCGGTCCCGGCCGCCCGTCCGTGCCCGGCTCGGTCCGGCCCTCCACGTCCACGTCCCGGTCCGGATCCGGCTCGGCGTCGCCGTCCGGCCCTCGGTCCGCGTCGTGGTCAGTGGCCGGCTCGGCGTCGCGGTCCCGCCCTGGCGCGGCGTCGTGGGCCAGGCCCGGCTCGGCGTCGTGCGTCGCGCCCGGCTCGGCGTCGCGCCCCTGGCCGATGCCCGCACCCGCGCCTGGACCGGCGAGGGCGACGGGAGCGGCGACGGCCCCGGCGAGGGCCGGGACGGGCGTCGGCTGCCCGGCCGGCTCGGACGCCCGGGGGGCCGGCACGGCCGGGGCCGCCGCCGAGGCCGGCCGGATCCGGCGTACGGGCCGTCGGCGGGCGGTAGTGGGCAGCCAGAGTGCGCCCAGGGCGGCGACCGTCAGGAGTTGCGGCAGCGCGTCGGTGTGCTGGTCGGCCGATTCCAGATAGACCCATCCGGCCAGCGCCATGAGCGCGCCGGGAAGCCACGTCTCGGCGGCCCGGGCGATCCTCCTGACCCGCCGGGGGTCACTGGTCCAGGGCAGGCGGCGCGGCCCGGGCACGGCGAGCATGAAGCCCGCCGCTACCAGCAGGGCGCCGAGCAGACCGCTGTGGAGCACGAGCGCCGCGGCGCCGACTGCGAGCAGCGGCAGGGAGCGGGTGAGCCGTCGCCGGGCCGCCGGTACGACGGCGACCGCGCGACCCCCGGCCAGCCGGCGGTCCGGCAGCACCGCGAGCATCACCACCACCGCGAGCAGGACGCCGCCGAGCAGCAGACCCATCCGGTACGGGGTGTCCGGCGCAAAGCGCAGCACCACCTCCCCGGAGACACCGGCGGGAAGGATCCAGCCCTGCTGCCAGCCGTCCACCACGAGCGGGGTGAGCGTCTTCCCGCCGATGGTCGCCTGCCAGCCGGTGTTTGTGTTCTCCCGGACCGCGAGCACCCGGTCGACGGGGTGCTCGGACACCCGTACCCGCCGCTCGGTGGCCGACCAGGAACCCACCTCGATGTCGCCGGCGGTGGCCGCCGGGGCGGGCGTGGCGGTACGCGGCGCCAGCGCGACCCGGGTGGCGGTGGCGAGCGTGCTCGCCGTGGTGACGAGGCGGTGCTCGCCGCCGCCCAGGTCGAGCTGCCGGGGCGTGTTCCGGCCGCAGGCGGTGACCGGCATCTCGCGCATCTCCAGCAGGTCGCGCACCGTGCCGGTGAGCGTGGTGGTGATCCGGGAGGAACCGATCTGGAGCGTCGGGCCCGATCCGCAGGCCAGCTTCAGCGGGGTCTCCGGGCGGGGCGCGACTGTGGTCCCGAGGGGCAGCACCGTCACCTCGCCGACCGCGACGGGCAGCGGCTCGGGCAGTCGCAGGCCGTACGGGTCGGTGCTGGTCGCGGACGGCTTGTCGAGGAACTGGATGGTGATCGAGTCGGTTCGCATCGGCGGGTCGAGCGTGAGCACACCGTCGTTGGTGAGCAGGTTGCTGCGGAACCCGTCGTTGCCGACCACCCGGACGCTGCCGATCCGGGTGGCGGCGGTCCCCTCCTCGACGGTGAAGCGGATCCGGCTGATGACCTGCGGTTCGAGCCAGGTGAGGCGCAGGATCGGCGCCTCGTCGGTCAGCGCCGGTGACCAGCTCGTGGCCGGGTTGCCGTCGAGTACCGCTCCGGGCCGGCCGGCCGGGTCGGGCACCGCCGTCGAGGACGCGGTGACCTGCGGCGCGAGGCGCAACGGCTGGGCGTCGGCGACCAGCTTGTCCAGGGCGGCGTTCAGCTCCGGGCCGGGGGTCGGCCGGGCCCACAGCTTCGCGTCGTACGTCCCGGCCACGGGCAGCGTGAAGGTGCGGTCGATGGTGGAGGCGTCCTCGGAGCCGCGGATCGCGTCGGTGGAGCAGCGCGGGCGGCCGTCCACTGTGAAACAGGCGGGCGTGGACGGCGCCGCCGACACGACGACCCCGGCCGGCTGGTCGGTGGCGGGGGCGGCGGGCAGCTGGAGGGTCCGGCCGGTCTCGACGCCGGGAATCTTGATCTCGGTGATGCCGACCGACTTGTCGCCGAACGGGCGCAGGTCGAACGCGGCGTCGACGGAGACCTCGACCTTGCGGGTGGCGTGGACGCCGGGCAGCTCGAAGACCATGTGGTCACCGAACTGCTCGACGGTGCGGCTCTCGTACCCGGCGGTCACGGTGACAGTGGTGGGCAGGGCGTCGGCCTTCAGGTCGAACCACACCTCCACCCGGGTGACCCGGGTCGGGTTCGCCAGGTTCACCTCGATCCACTGCCTGTCGCTGCGTGAGTGCGGCGCCGAGCGCCAGGACGTGGCGGTGTTCCCGTCCATCGCCGCGTACGGCTGGTATTCCGGCCGGGCGCCGCCGGTGGCGTCGATCTGGGAGCGGGCGGTCGAGGCGCGGATCGCGCTGATGCCCTCGAAGCGGGCGACGGTCGACCACTCCGGTCCCCAGTCGGGCAGGTAGTCGTGCGCGGGCGCGGACACCGCGAAGGTGTCGTCGGCGGTGAGCGTCTGGGAGGAGTTGTCGCGCAGCCGGCCGAACGAGACGTCCCGGCGGCGCAGCCCGTCGGTCATCACGACCCGGCCGGTGCTCTCGCCGGCCTTCGCGTCGCCGGCCAGGATCGTGGGCGCGGCACTCAGCTGGCCCGAGGCGGCCAGGTCGAGCAGCGACTCGGGACCGCCGACGACAGTGGTCACGTCGTCGCGGTCGTACGCGACCACCGGCTGGACGGGCCGGTCCACCCGGTACACCTCAAGTGCCCGCCCGGGCACGTCGAGGCCCTGGTCGCGGAACTCGTCAGGGGAGTCGGAGCCGCCGCGTACCGGGCCGAAGGACACGACGCGGGTCAGGCCGGGTGAGCGTTCCAGCGCCTGCCGCACGACTGCCGGGCGGGCCGTGTCCGAGCGACCGTGGTCGAGGTCGGCGCGGAACAGGACGTGGCTGATCCCCGATCGGGCGAGCAGGTCGGCCAGGCCGGCTGACCCGGCGCCGGTGGCGAGCGTCGACTCGATCGCGTCCAGCAGCCGGATCGTGGTGGGCGGGGTGAACGGGATGGCGTTGCGGACGGCCCACCGGCTGTCCAGCAGCGGCTGGGCGATCTCGTCGGTGGTGCTGCCCCAGTCGTACGCCGGGAAGCGCGCTGCGGGGACGACGAGCACGCGCCCGCGGCCGGTGTTCGCGTCCAGCCAGTCGGTGGCCTCGTGCCAGTAGCCCGGCACGTCCTTGACCGCCCCCGGCGTGGCGAGGCCACCGGCGAGCGCCGGTGAGGCGACGCCCGCCACCGCGACCATCGCGGCACCGGCGGTGAGCCAGGCCCGGGCCGTGGCGCGGCCTCGGCGCTGCTCGGGCGCGGTCCGGGCGGCGCGTACGGCGAGGCTGACCAGGTGCGCCAGGCCGAGTGCCAGCGGCAGGCGGAGCAGGACGTCGAACTTGTGCACGTTGCGCAGCGGGGCGCCGATGCCGTCGAGGAACTGCTGCTGCGGCCCGGCGAGGATGTTCGGCAGGTCGCCGGTGTGCCCGAGCCCGACCAGCGCGACGCCGAGCAGCAGACCGGTGATGAGGAACCGGCGGTGCGGCATCCCGCGCCGGGACAGGCCGAGCACGCCGAGCGCGGCCACCGCCAGGGTGGCCACGACGAGCAGCGTGTCGTTGGCCAGCCGCGCGCCGGCCGGGATGGTCGCGCCGAACGGGGAGGCCAGATACGCGACCCAGTAGGAGGCGCCGCGCAGCGTCGTCACCGCGTCGGTGACGCTGGTGGTGTTGCGGGCGGTCTCGATGTAGTCCAGGAAGGGCGGGCTGTACCGCCCGAGGACCAGCAGCGGGATCAGCCACCACGCGGTGGCCAGGGCGACAGCGCCGCACCAGGCCGCGAGGGCGGTGACGCGGCGGCGCAGCGGCCGGAGCGTGGCGAGCCAGAGCAGGGCGAGCGGCACCACGGCGGCCACGGCGGTGGCGTTGACGCCGCCCGCGCAGGCGACGGCGACCGCCGACCCGGCGACCGCGCGCCGCAGCCGGGCACCCCGTGCGAGTCCCACGAGCGGGATGAGCACCCACGGCGCGACGGCGCTGGGCCAGGACTCCACCGACGACCAGCCGAGCTGGGTCAGGATGCGCGGGGACAGCGCGAACGCGACGCCGGCGATCATCCGGCCGGCGGGGCTGCCGATGCCGAGCCGGCCCGCCAGCCGCACCACACCGAGGTACGCGACGCAGAACAGCAGCGCCCACCACAACCGCTGGACGATCCACGGCGCGATGCCCAGTTCCGTCCCGAGCAGGAAGAACGGGCCCATCGGCCAGAGATATCCGTACGCCTGGTTCTGGAGCTGGCCGAACGTGCCGGTGGGATCCCAGAGGTGCAGCGAGCGCAGCAGCCACCCGGCCGGATTGACGTTGAGGTCGACCTTGGTGTCCGGGACGACCTGCCCGGGGGCCTGCTGGAAGGCGAGAGCGGTGAGCGCGAGACAGATCGTCAGGTGCCGGAACCGTCGCGCCGTCTGCCGGGCACGGCCGGTCTCCCGGGCGGGGATGTCCGTCCCCGCCGGCGACGTTGTCGTCCCGTCCGCACGCATTTTCGGCTCCTGTCTCGCCGGCCGTACGCGCACCTGCAACATGACGCGTGTCGCGCGACGTTATCCGGACCGGACGCGCGGCGGCGACCTGGGGGCGCTGCGGGGCGTTATCAGGAGAACGGCCGTCCCCACGGCGTGTAAGCGTGTGGCAGGCTGCCGACCATGTCAATGCCACAAGCAGCGGCCGAGACGCATCCGGCAGCCGTCGGCGCGGAGGACGACGGACCCGGACCCATCGGTCGCTGGATCGCCGCCGACCGCGTCCGCGCGGTCGCGATCGCCCTGATCATCGTGTCCGTCGCGTCGCGTGCCGGGCTGGCCGCCCGTGGCTGGTTCTCGCAGGACGAGTTCGTCATCGCCGCGCAGGTGCTCGACACCCGGCTGGACCCGGACTACCTGCTGGGCACGTTCAACAACCACCTGATGCCGGCCGGGCTGGCGGTCGCCTGGCTGATGGTCCGGGCGGCCGGTTTCGCCGGCTGGCCGTGGATCCTGCTGCTGGCGGCCGGGCAGGCGGCGGTGGGGATCGCCCTCTACCGGCTGCTCCGTGACCTGCTGCGGCCCGGCTGGGGGCTGCTGGTCCCGCTGAGCGTGTTCCTGTTCAGCCCGCTGACGCTCGAGGTGTCGTCGCTGTGGCTGGTCGGCCTGCTGGTGCTGCCGCCGCAACTCGCCCTGGTCCTCGCCGTGGCGGCCCAGATCCGGTACGTGCGCACCGGCCGGAAGAGGCACCTCGCCCTGGTCGCGTTCTGGCTGGTGTTCGGCCTGCTCTTCGACACCAAGGCGCTGCTGATCGTGCCGCTGCTGTTCCTGCTGACCGCGTTCCTGTTCACGAAGGGCCGCGCGTGGCGCAGCCTGGTGACCACAGTCGTGCGGTTCTGGCCGGCGTGGCTGATGCTCACCGTGCTGTCCGGGGCATACCTGGCGTACTACGTGACCCGTCCGGCCCGGGTGCTGGACGAGGCCACGTCGGCCGGGCAGGTCTTCACCTTCCTGGGCGACCTGATCGGCGACACGGTGGTGCCGGGCCTGCTCGGCGGGCCGTGGCGCTGGACGTACGCCGGTGACGGGCCGCCGCTGTCCGACCCGTACGACATCGCGAAGTGGCTGTCCTGGGCGGTGCTCGCGGCGCTGATCGTGGTCACGGTGCGACGGCGGCCGTCGGCCGGGCGGGCCTGGCTGCTGCTCGCCTGCTACCTCGGCATGGTCGCGGTGCTGTTCGCGGCGACCCGGCTCGGCGGACCGCTCGGCCCGCTGGTCGGTGTCGTCCCCCGGTACGTCGCGGACGTGGTGCTGGTGGCCGCGATCTGCGTCGGGGTGGCGCTGCTCGGGATGAAGGACAGCGACGAGGACGACGTCTCCGCGTGGCCGCTGCCGACAGTGCTGCGGGAGCCGGGCGCCTTCGCCGTCGGTCTCGTCTCGATGGTCGTGCTGCTGGCCACCATCGGCGTGGGCACGCTGTGGAGCACCGCGCGGTTCGGGGACAACTGGAGCACCAAGCACGGGCGGGACTACCTGGCCACGACGCAGGCCGAACTGGCCGCCGCGCCGCCCGGCACCGTCTTCTTCGACACGACCGTCCCGGACCGGGTCGTGGCCGGGTACTTCTGGCCGGACAACCTCCAGTCCCACTTCTTCCGTCCGGCGGAGCGCCGGCCGACGTTCGTGACGATGAGCGAGAAGCCGTCGACGTTCGACGGGAACGGCCGGATCCGTCCGGTCGTGGTCGAGGGGCGCAAGGTCGCGCCCGGCACCGTGGAAGGCTGCGGGCACCTGGCCGAGGGTGGCCGGACCGTCCGCATCCCGATGGACGGCTATCTGGTGGAGTGGCCGTACGTGGTGCACTTCGGCTACGTCAGCTCCGGTGATTCGACGGCGGTGTTCAAGCTCGGCGACGCCACCCGTGAACTCACGCTCAAGAGCGGGCTGAACGACGTGTTCTTCATGCTGGAGGGCGCCGGGTCCGCCGTCGAGCTGACGGTGAACACGCCGGGCGTCCGGTTGTGCACCAACCTGGTCACCATCGGCCGGGCGGTGCCGAAGCCGTAATGACCGGACGTCCCACCGCCACCGGCGGCCCCGCGGCCCGCCCGTGGCGGGAGACGCTGCCGCTGTATCTCGTGGCGGTCGTCGTCACCGCGTTGATCCTGGCTCCGCTCGCGGCGCCGGGCTACGCGCTGCGGTACGACATGGTGTTCGTCCCCCGGCAGCCGCTGAGCTGGGATCTGGTGGCCCCGGCGCAGAGCCTGCCCCGGGCGGTGCCGATGGACGCACTGGTCTCGCTGGTGACCCAGCTCGTGCCGGGCTGGGTGGTGCAGCGGGTGGCGCTGGCCGGGGCGGTCCTGTTCGCCGCCGTGGGCGCGGGACGGCTGGTGCCGACGCAGCGGCGTGCGGTGCGGCTGATCGCCGCGGTGGCGTACGCGTGGACGCCGTACCTGGCCGAGCGGCTGCTGATCGGGCAGTGGGGGCTGCTGCTGGCATACGCCGCGCTGCCCTGGCTGGTGCGGGCGGCGCTGGACCTGCGGGCGGGCCGCGACGGTGCGCTCGCCCGGGTGGTGCTGCTCGCCGCGCCCGCCGCGGTCACGCCGACCGGCGGCCTGATCGCGCTGGCGACGGTGCTGGTGCTGGCGGCGGACCGGGCCCGGCTGCGGCTGTCCGCGGTCGCGGTGGGCGGTGTCGCGTTGCTCAACGCCCCGTGGATCGTGGCGGCCCTGGTCACCGGCGCGGGCGGCACGTCCGACCCGGCCGGCGTGACGGCGTTCGCGGCGCGCGCCGAGAACTGGGCCGGTCCGCTGGTGGCGCTCGCGGGCACCGGCGGCATCTGGAACATGCAGGCCACCCCGTCCAGCCGGTCCGCCACGCTGGCCCCGCTCGCGACACTGGTCCTCGTGGTCCTGGCCGCTGTCGGCGCCGGCCTGCTGCGGCGCCGGCTGCCGGCGGGCGCGGCGGTACGGCTGGGCGTGCTGGCCGGCGGCGCGTACCTGCTGGCCGCCCTCGCCGTGCTGCCCGGCGGCAACGCGGCGCTGAGCTGGGCGGTGGCGCACGTGCCGGGAGCCGGACTGCTCCGCGACGGGCAGAAGTTCCTCGCGCCGTACGCCCTCGTGCTGGTGGTGTGCGCGGCGCTCGGCGCCGAGCGGCTGGTGGCCCGGATCGACCGCGAGGTCGGCGGGATCGTGCTGGCCGGGCTGCTGCTCCTGCCGGTGGCCGCGATGCCGGACCTGGCGTTCGGCGGGGCCGGCCGGATCAGTCCGGTGCGGTATCCGGCGGACTGGCGGGCGGTCGCCGAGCGCCTGCCCGGCGATCCCGGTGAGATCCTCGCGCTGCCGCTGACCACCTACCGGGCCTACCCGTGGAATCCGGGCCGGGTGGTGCTCGACCCGGCACCCCGCTATCTGCCGGGAACCGTGCTCACCGACGACACGCTCGTGGTCGACGACATCGCGGTGGCCGGGGAGAACCCGCGGCTGCGCGAGGTGCGCCGGGTGCTCGCCGAGGGGCGGCCGGTCTCGGCCACCGGCGTGCGCTGGGTGGTGGTGCAGCACGGTACGCCGAGCACAGTGGACCCGGCCGTCCTGGCCGGTCTCGACCTCCGGTACGAGGGGGAGTCGCTGAGCCTCTACCGGAACCCGGCCGCCTCGGGTTCGCCGCAGCGGGCCGGAGCGAGCCGCTGGTTGGTCGTGCTCGCGTGCGGAACTGCCGTTCTGGCGGTCATGGCTGCCGCCTTTTCGACCCTACGCCGGCGAGCTACTGCGTGGTAACGTCCGCTCGCACGTCTCACCATCGGAGGAATGGCATGCGTAGAGCTTTGACCCTTGTCGTGTCCGGCCTGGTGGCGGCGTTGCTGGGGATCCTGGCCCTCGGCGGGATCTCGGCCGCCGCGACCGCCACGGCCGAGGAGGCCGCGGCCGAGGCTCGCAGCGCCTCGGAGGCGGCCAAGCGGGCCGGCAAGCCGGACCCGTACGCCCCCGAGGTCTACGGCAACAGGTAGGACGGATCGCCCCGCCGCTGGACCGGGCGGGGCGAGTCCGCAGTCTCCAGCAGGGTCGCGAAGCGCTCCCCCGCCACCGGCCAGGTGAAGTTCGCGGCGTGCCGCCGGGCCTGAGCGCCCATCTCCTGACGCATCTCGTCGTCGTGCAGCAGCGCGCGCACCTTCGCCAGGTAGTCGTCGATGTCGTCGGCCAGCAGGCCGGTACGACCGTCGACCACTGCCTCCGCGACGCCGCCCGCCTCCCGGAACGCCACCGTCGGCGTACCCGCCGCGCCGGCCTCCACGATCGTCAGCCCCCAGCCCTCCTTGAGCGACGGCGTCAGGGCGACCCAGGCCGAGGCGAGCAGCGCGGCCTTCTCCTCCTCGGTCACGAAGCCCCGGAAGTCCACCCGGTCGGCGATGTCCAGCTCGTCGGCGACCTCGCGCAGGTGCGACTCCCACCAGCCCTGCCCGGCGACCACCAGCCGGAGCTGGGGCAGCTCGTCGGCAAGCGCCGCGACCGCGCGCAGCGCCACCTCCACCCGCTTGTGCGGCACCAGGCGGTTCAGCGTCACGAGCAGCGGGAACGGAGCGCGCTCGACGTCGGTGCGGGGCAGCTCCGGCGTGCCGTTGTAGACCACCGAGACCTGCTCCGGTGGTACGCCGAGGGTGGCGAGTTCACGCCGGGTCGCCTCGGACACGGTGACGTACCGGCACCGCCGGTAGACGCGTACCGCCAGCGACGACTCGACCCACCAGCCGAACCGGGCGGCCCACTGCGGCAGGACCACCGGCCACTGCTCGCGGTGCACGTGGTGGATCAGTTTGACCACCGGGCGCCGGGCCCAGAGCGGGGAGAGGAACGGCAGGCCGTTGCAGACGTCGACGAGGATGTCCGGCCGGCCGCCCCGGCGCGCGGCCAGCGGGCCGAGGCCGAACGCCCCGGCCAGGTAGCAGAGCGCGGCCCAGAGGTAGACGGTGTGCCGGCCGCCGCGCCGGACGAACCGGATGCCCTCGTCGTTGACCTCGTCGGCGGGGGCCTCACGGTGCGCGGCGCAGAACAGGGTGGCGCGGAATCCGCGCGCCACCAGCTCGGCGGCGATCCGTTCCACGTACACCTCGGAACCGCCGCCCTCGGGGTTGCGAGTGTCTCGCCAGTTGAGGAACAGCACGTGTCCGGGCATGCCGAAGCGACGCTCCACGCGAACCCTACTCTCAAGTAATTTAGCGGTGCGCGTCACATTAAGGGGCTTGGCCCGCGCCCGGCAATGCCCCGACCGGCGGCGTCGGTCCGCCGGTCGTCGCCAGGTGACTGAAGGTGAGCGTTACGTGACAGCTAGGCGGGCGCCGCGACGTCCGGCGTGGTGGCGGGGACGGCGGATGTCCCGGACGCCGGGCCGCGCCCGGTCGGCCGGCGGCGGCTCTGCGTGCCGAGGGTCTGCAGGGGACGCTCGACGCCGTAGTAGCTGACCGCCGCGTACGCCAGGCCGAAGACCATGGTCAGGGCGAAGATGTCGAGGAACCTGCCGGTGAACAGCGGCCGGTCGTCGATCAGGTAGATCAGCTCGATGACCAGTGGGTGCCAGAGGAACAGGCCGTACGACACGTGCCCCATCCACCGCGCCCACCCGCTGCTGAAGACCTCCTTCGCCCGGGTCCGCCCGCCGAACGCCACCGGGATCGTGATCAGGACGGCGATCAGGAGGTAGAGCGCCAGCTTGGTGCCGAACTCGGTGGCGGTCGGGCTGGTCAGGTCGCGTGGGCCGGCGATCGGCGTCGTCGCGATCGCCATCACCGCGACCGCTGCCGCCCAGCAGGCGAGCGGCGCCGAGGCGAGGTCGTCGAGCACGCGGAAGGCGGCCGGTGCGGTCCCGGTACGCAGGGCCACGTGCGCCGCGGCGAGCGCCATGCCGCCGCCGAACCAGGCGCCGTACGAGGGGAACCACATCGTGTGCAGCGCGCCGTCGAGCCAGCCGGCACCCATCATGGCGATCCACGCGAGGGTCAGCAGCGCCCCGCAGGAGGCGAGCAGCACGGTGCGGACGGGACGCCACGTCCGGCCCACGGCGAGCACGGCGAGCAGCGGCAGGAGCAGGTAGAAGACGACCTCGGTGGCGAGACTCCAGGTCTGGCTGAGCCCGTGCCCGAGCTGGCCGGCCTCGTAGATCTGGGTGAGCGTGAGGTGGCGCAGCCAGTCGTCTGCCGACACCGGGTGGTTGCCCGGCAGGACGACGAAACAGACCACCACCGCCAGCCAGTACGCGGGCAGGATCCGCAGCGCCCGGCGCCAGAAGTACCGCTCGGTGCGTGGCCGCGGCCGTCCGGTCGCGGCGCTGAGCGCCCACGGCCGGAACAGCAGGAAGCCGGACAGCACGAAGAAGATCGCCACGCCCACGTCCAGGCGCGCCAACCAGCCGCCCCACGTGGTGTTCATGGTGACGGCGGTCTGGAAGCCGACGTGGTGACCGACGACCGCCACCGCGCCGATCGCTCGCAGCGCGTCGAGGGCGGGAAGACGGCCCGTTACCGATGGCTCCGGGATTGTTGGCGTGGTGGCTGTGGACATCTGGACATCCAGGGGGTCGCTTTTGAAGGTGACTGGGGAGTAACCTCCCGCCAATGCTAAGGATCGGGTGCCCCGGACGACAGACCGTAGGGCGGCAGGTTACAGGAGGATGAGTGAAGCTTCGCGTGGGCGCCGCGCTCTTCGGGCTAGGTGTCTTGTTGCTGGTCTTCGCGGCCGGGCTGCCGTTCTACGTGGCCCCCGCCGTGACCAAGCTGCCCTATGACCTGGAACCAACGACGTCCGTCGCGGAGGCGAAGGGCGCGAAGTTCCTACAGATCAAGTCCGAAGCCGGTGGCGTGAGCATCGACGTGCCGCAGGCCGATCTCGTCTCCAGCATCGAGGTCATCCCGCAGCCGGAGGACACCAAGGACCGCGTGCCCAAGGAGCTGAAGGGCGACGCGGTCATCTGGAACGTCTTCCAGACGGTCAAGCGCAGCGACAACCAGGATGTGATCAGCCAGTACAGCACCGAGCTGGCGCTGTACCGGATCTCCGGCGCGGCTGCGCCGTGGGACGAGCAGTGGCTCAACGAGTCCGGCGCGGAGCAGACCCCGGTCGGCAACGTGCGCTACTCCGGCCAGATCTACAAGTTCCCGTTCGGCACCGGCAAGCGTGACTACCAGGTGTTCGACCGCGACCTGAAGAAGACGGCCCCGGCGCGGTTCACCGGCACCGAGAAGATCAAGGGCGTCGAGACGTACCGCTTCGAGCAGCGGATCGAGAACGAGCCGCTGAACACGCCTGAGGACAGCGTCAAGACGCTGCTGGGCAAGTTCGCGCCCGGCGCGACCAGCGGCCAGATCGTCTACAGCAACACCCGTACGCTCTGGGTCGACCCGGTGACCGGCGCCTACATCAAGGTGCGCGAGCAGCAGTACAAGGAGCTGCGTCCG
Organism: Micromonospora sp. C28ISP2-4; assembly: GCF_030519385.1. Classification (NCBI taxonomy): domain Bacteria; kingdom Bacillati; phylum Actinomycetota; class Actinomycetes; order Micromonosporales; family Micromonosporaceae; genus Micromonospora; species Micromonospora sp. C28ISP2-4. The sequence continues at coordinate 17,004 of NZ_JAUMKG010000008.1, forward strand.
GACACCGGCGCCCCGACCGTGCTGCTGGACGCGGACTTCAACTACAACGACGACACGATCAGCCGCAGCGTCGAGACGGTGAAGGACAACCGTTTCAAGATCGGCCTGATCAGTGTCTGGGGCCCGATCATCGCCGGTGTGCTCGGCCTGATCGCCCTGATCGCGGGCGTGTGGCTGGTGACCCGGCCCAAGGGTGACGGCAACGCCCGGCACCGGGCGGACGCGCCGACCTCCGACCCGACGTCCACCCGCGTCGACCAGGAGCCGGTGGGCGGCCCGCTCGACGACGAGATCCCGCCGGCGTCGACGAACTGGCGGTCCGACGATCCGTCGGTGCCGGCCCAGCGTTCGGGCGCCGGTGAGGTGGAGCGCCGCTGACCGGTACGCCGGAAGCACGACGGAGGGGTGGACCGCGCTGCGGTCCACCCCTCCGTCGTGGAGATCTCCCATGCGGGCGAACGTACTTTACATTCGTTACTCGATTGTAACGGCGAGATATCCGGTAACTTTCCGTCGCGCTCATCGCCATCGATGCCCGGTTTGGGCGGACATTTCGTCCTCATCTCCCTGCGTGGCCTGCGGTTTCGTAACGCCTGGTCACCTCGCCGTGTCGCCCCGGTGTTACCGCCGGGTAATCAGGGGGTTGTGAGCTACACCGCATCGGGTGCACGATCAGGCTCGATCGTTACCCGTCGGTAACAGAGGACGGGCCCGGCGCGGGCCGCCGGTTCGGAATCGGCCGCCGCGCACATTCGTTCGAGGAGGAACCCCCGTGCAGAATCGGCTCGACAACCAGGGTCGTACCCGGTGGCGGCGGTTCGCCGCCATGATCGTGCCCACCACGGCCGCCGCCGGTGCCATCCTGTTCGGCATGTCGACCGGCGCCATCGCCTCCGACATCACCGTGTCCGGGCAGACGTTCAAGATCGGCGCCAAGCGCCTGGAGGGCGAGGGCTTCAAGCAGTACGGCGGCATCGTCCGCGAGAAGGGCGAGGACGGCAAGGCCGGCACCACGCGCCCGGTCGCGATGGCCGAGATCAGCAGCGCCGAGCTGTACAAGCTCTGCCAGTCCGTCCGCGCCGACCTGCCCGGCCTGCCGGTGGTGCTCACCATCAACGCCGGTGAGGGCAAGGACCCCGCCCGGGCCAAGGACCTCGTCATCGCGATGGACTCGCTCGAGGGCAACGCCACCTTCACAAACATCCAGATCGGCCGCGACGCCAGCGACCTCAACCCGACGGCGCAGCGGGGCTCGTTCGGCCAGAACTCCGACCGGGTGACCATCCGTGAGCTGAAGCAGGTGTCCCGCTACACCACTTCCTCGACGTTCAACCTGGTCGGGCTCCGGCTCAAGGTCAACGTGGGCGACGACGCCAAGGGCAAGGAGTGCTTCTGAGCTGAGCACGGCCCGCGGTGGCCGACCACCGCGGGCCCGCCCCACCGTCCCCGTCCCCGCTCCGCCAGGAGGAGTACGTGACAACCCTCGAACCGTCCCACGCCCGGCTCGGCACCGCGGCCCGGGCATGGCGGACCTTCCGCCGCTGGCAGCGGACCCGGCCGTTCTGGGGCGGCCTGTTCATCATCCTGGCCGGGGTGGAGATGCTCGCCTCCACCCGGTTGACCCTCAACGGTCTGAGCTTCAGCAGCGGTGCCACCGGCCTGCTCGCCCTGCTGATCCCGGGCATCCTGGTGACCTGCGGGGTGCTGCTCTGGCTCAGTCCGCCGCAGCGGCTGTTCTACTCGATCGTCGCGGCGATCACCGCCGTCTACTCCCTGATCGGGCTCAACCTCGGCGGCTTCTTCCTCGGCCTGCTGCTCGGCATCGTGGGTAGTGCGCTCGCGTTCGCCTGGGTGCCGACCCCGCCGGCCGGTCCCGCCGGTGCCGAAGCGGCCGAGGTCGAGGGCGACACCGACGAGCCCGGCACCACTGTGGACGACCAGCTCGAGACCGCCGTGGACGAGCGGCCCGCGGACGAGCGGCTTGGGGACGAGCGGCTTGGGGACGAGCGGCCTGTGGACGACCGGCCCACCGTCGAGGTGCCGGTCGGCGTCCGGCCGGCCGTCGAGCAGCCGACTGCCGAGCAGCCGACTGCCGAGCGGCCGACTGCCGAGCGGCCGGGCGGGGAGCGGCCGGTCCCTCGGCAGTCGGTGAACGGGCACGCGGCCGGATCCGACGGCGGCCCGCCGGAGCGGGCGGGCCGTTCGGCGGACCCGCGCACCTTCGGCGTCGTCCTCGTGGTGCTCGGCCTCGCCACCGCCGGCCTGGCCGTAGCGCCGCGGGCGGTGCAGGCCGCCCCGAGCAAGCCCGCCGCCAGCGCCTGCCCGTCGAAGCCCGCCACGCCGTCGTCCGGCGCGAGCGCACCCTCCGCCACGCCCACCCCGACGCCGAGCGCGAGCCCGACGCGGGAGGGCAACATCATCACCGACTTCTTCGACGGGATCGGCGACCTGTTCAAGGGCGGCAGCGACAAGAGCGCGACGCCCTCGCCCACACCGACCGCGAGCGGGTCGGCGACCCCGACGAGCAAGCCGGCGACCCGTCCCGGCCCGACCGACTGCCCGTCGCCGGGCAAGCCGGGCAAGGAGGAACCGGCGAAGCCCGGCAAGGTGGAACCGGGCAAGCCGCTGCCGCGTATCGCCGCCGACCCGAGCCTGCCGAAGGTGGGCCAGCAGCCGTCGAAGCTCACCGGCTCCAAGGTGGCCATGACCGGGCTGCGGTTCGAGGGGATCACCGACCTGCAGACCGAGCAGGGCGCGCTCAAGGTGCTGAAGTTCAGCATGAAGGAGGCGGTGACCGACGACTTCCTGCTGGTCGCCGACGGTCCACGCGGTCGCACCCAGCGGTACGTGACCCCTCAGCTCGTCGTCCGCGACGACGTCGCGTTCTACTGCACCCGGTTCGTCGGCAAGCTCGCCGGCATCAAGCTGACGCTGACCCCGGACCTGCCGTTCCCGGACGGGCTGCCGGTCACGCTGCCCTTCAAGGTGACGTTCACCGACCCGGTCATCGACCTGGCGTACGTCACCAGCAACACATTGACCGGCGAGCCGCTGCGGCTGACGCTCGGCGCCTGACGCGACGGGTGCCGGCGGGACTCACCGCCGGCACCCGGCACCCGCTCAGATCCGGGCCAGCGCCTTGCGCAGCGGGTCCAGCCCCAGCGAACCCAGGTCGAGCGCCTGGCGGTGGAACTCCTTGAGGTCGAAGTCGGCGCCCTTGCGGGCCTTCGCGTCCTCTCGGGCCTGCAACCAGATCCGCTCGCCCACCTTGTACGACGGCGCCTGCCCGGGCCAGCCCAGGTAGCGGTTCAGCTCGAAGCGCAGGTTCTCGTCCGGCACCCGGCAGTGCGCCCGCATGAACTCCCAGCCCAGCTCCGGCGTCCACCGCTCGCCCGGGTGGAAGCCGAACGGGTTGTCCTTCGGGACCTCCAGCTCCAGGTGCATGCCGATGTCCACGATGACCCGGGCAGCGCGCAGCGCCTGCCCGTCGAGCATGCCGAGCCGGTCACCCGGGTCGGCGAGGTAGCCCAGCTCGTCCATCAGCCGCTCGGAGTAGAGCGCCCAGCCCTCGCCGTGCCCGGAGACCCAGCACAGCAGCCGCTGCCAGCGGTTGAGCAGGTCGGCCCGGACGGCGGTCTGGGCGACCTGGAGGTGGTGACCCGGCACGCCCTCGTGGTAGACGGTGGTCACCTCGCGCCAGGTGGAGAAGTCGGTGATGCCCTGCGGCACCGCCCACCACATCCGTCCCGGCCGGGAGAAGTCCTCGCTCGGGCCGGTGTAGTAGATCGCGCCGTCGCTCGTCGGCGCGAGGCAGCACTCGATCCGGCGTACCTGCTCGGGGATGTCGAAGTGGGTGCCGTTCAGCTCGGTGACCGCCCTGTCGGCGAGCGCCTGCATCCAGTCCCGGAACGCCTCCTTGCCGCGTACCGTCCGCGCCGGGTCGGCGTCGAGCGCGCGTACCGCGTCGTCGACCGACGCGCCACGCCCGGCGATCCGCGCGGCGACCGACCGCATCTCGGCCTCCAGCCGGGCCAGCTCGGCGAAACCCCAGGCGTACGTCTCGTCCAGGTCGACCTTCGCGCCGAGGAAGTACTGCGAGGCCAGCTCGTAGCGCTCCCGCCCGGCGGCCTGCTTCTCCCGCCCCACCGGCGCCAGTTCGGTACGCAGGAACTGCCCGAACTCGGCGGTGGCGGCGGTCGCGGCGGCGGCGCCCTTGCGCAGCTCCGCGCCGAGCGTGCCGTCGGCGTCGATCCGCTCGACCAGCCCGTGGAAGAAGTTGTCGCCCTCCGGGTCGACCCAGACGTCGCACTGCTTGGCGACCTCGACGAGCTGCACCCGCGAGCTGACCCGTCCCGCGGCGGCGGCCTCGCGCAGCGTGCGCTTGTAGCCGTCCAGCGCGGACGCGAAGCGGTTGAGCCGGGCGGCCACGTTCGCCCGGGCCTCCTCGCCGTCGGTCGGCATGAGGTCGAAGACCATCCGGATCTCGTGCAACCCGCTGGAGATCACGTTGACCTCGCTGCCGGTCTCGCCCGCGTCGTGGCGGGCCAGCTCCAGGCCGAGGCGCTCCTGCATGGCCTCCTTGGCGGTCCGCTCCGCCTCGGTCTCCGGCTCGGTCACGTCGAGTTCGCCGAGCGTGCGGCGGGCCAGCTCGGCGCGGGCCGCGTAACCCTCGGGCGACAGGTCGTCGAGCTGGTCGTCGTAGCCGGCGATGCCGACGTAGGTGGCGCCGGTCGGGCTCAGCGGGGCCCACTCGGCCACGTACCGGTTGGCGAGGTCATCGATTCGTCCCACCAGGCGACCCTACGTGACGCCGCATCCGGAATACCGCGCGACTTCGTCGTACCTCTGCGGCAGAGTGTCAGGGGTGAACGTCGAGATCACTCCTGACCGCGCCCCGGTACGGAGCTGGCTGCCCGGGTTCGTCGCGCTCGCCGCCATCTGGGGCTCCAGCTTCCTGTTCATCAAGGTCGGCGTGACCGAGCTGCACCCCGTGCACCTCACGCTCTACCGGGTGGCCACCGGCGCGCTGACGCTGCTCGTGGTGCTCGCAGTGCTGCGCGACCGGCTGCCCCGCGACCCCCGGGTGTGGGCGCACATGCTCGTGGTGGCCGCGTTCGGCGTCGCGGTGCCGTTCACGCTGTTCGGCTACGGCGAGCAGCGGGTCGAGTCGATGCTCGCCGGCATCTGGAACGCCACCACGCCGCTGATCGTGCTGCCGCTGGCGGTACTGGTGTTCCGCACCGAGCGGCTGACCGCGCGGCGTGCCGTCGGGCTGGGGCTGGGCTTCGCCGGCGTGCTCGTGGTGCTCGGCGTCTGGGAGGGCGTGGGCGGCGCCCACTTCGTCGGCCAGCTCATGTGCTTCGGCGCGGCTGCCTGCTACGGGCTGGCCATCCCGTACCAGAAGAAGTTCGTGGCGGGCAGCGCGTACTCCGGCCTGTCGCTGTCGGCGGCCCAGCTGCTGGTGGCGACCGCGCAGCTCGCGCTCGTCGCGCCGTTCGTCGGTACGCCGCCGTCGCCGATCGGCCTCTCCCCGCGCGTGGCGGCGAGCGTGCTGGCGCTCGGCGCGCTCGGCACCGGGCTCGCCTTCGTGATCAACATGCGCAACATCCGGCTGGCCGGGGCGAGCACGGCGTCCACAGTGACGTACCTGATCCCGGTGTTCGCGGTGCTCGTCGGCGCGGTGGTGCTCGGCGAGCGGATGAACTGGCACCAGCCGGTCGGCGCGTTCGTGGTGCTCGTCGGCGTGGCGGTCGCCCAGGGCCTGTTCGGGCGGCGCCGTGCACGGTCGGAGGCGGTGGCGCCCGCCGTCCGCGCCGCCGAGCCGGCCACCAGGGGCTGACTCCTCAGCCGCGGCCGGCCGTCCATTTCACCAGGCGGTCGGCCGTCCAGGTGTTCACCACCCGCTTCGCCGGTACGCCGCACAGCGCGGCCCGCTCGCAGCCGAATCGCTGCCAGTCGAGCTGGCCCGGCGCGTGCGCGTCGGTGTCGATCGCGAACCGGCACCCGGCCTCCAGCGCGACGCGGATCAGCCGCTTCGGCGGGTCCTGCCGCTCCGGCCGGGAGTTGATCTCGACGGCCACGTCGTGCTCGGCGCACGCCGCGAAGACGGCGTCCGCGTCGAACTCGCTCTCCTTGCGGGTACGCGCCCGGTGCCCCCGGTCGCCCGGCCCGGTCACCCCGGCGGGCCGGGAGGAGACCATCCGCCCGGTGCAGTGGCCGAGGATGTCCAGGTTCGGGTTCGCGATCGCGGTCAGCATCCGGCGCGTCATCTTCGCCCGGTCGTCGTTGAGGCCGCTGTGCACCGAGCCGACCACCACGTCCAGGCGGGCCAGCAGGTCCTCGTCCTGGTCGAGCGAGCCGTCGGCGAGGATGTCCACCTCGATGCCGGTCAGGATGCGGAAGCCCTTCGGCAGCGCCTCGTTGACGGCGGCGACGTGGTCGAGCTGCCTGCGCAGCCGCTCCGCGGTCAGGCCCCGGGCCACGGTGAGCCGCGGCGAGTGGTCGGTGAGCACCAGGTACTCGTGGCCCAGTTCGACCGCCGCCAGCGCCATCTCCTCGATCGGCGAGCCGCCGTCGGACCAGTCCGAGTGGGTGTGGCAGTCGCCGCGCAGCGCGTCCCGCAGCTTCGCCGCCGCCTCGTCCAGGTCCGTGCCCTCGGTCGCCAGCAGCCGGCGCAGGTAGACCGGTTCCTCGCCGGCCAGCGACTCCGCCACGCAGCGGGCGGTCACGTCACCGACACCGGACAGCTCGGTCAGCTTGCCGGTGCGTGCCCGCTCGGCAACCTCGGCGGCGGGCAGCGCGCCGAGCGTCTTCGCCGCCGACCGGAACGCCCGGACCCGGTACGTGGCCTCGTTCGCCCGTTCCAGCAGGAACGCGATCCGGCGCAGGTCGGCGATGGGATCCCGGGCACTCATGCCCTGGAACCTACGCGCATCCGCCGTCCGCCGCGTGTCCCCGCAGCGCGAGTCGGTCAGCCGCCGCGGGTGGACCGGCCGGGCGCGGCCGGGCAGCCGTGCTTGCGCTGCCATGCGGTGACCTCGGCGACCGGCGAGCGGTTGCCGCCCTTGCGCCACGAGTTCAGGTACGGCGCCGGCCAGACCACACCCCGGCGGATCCACCAGTCGTCGGCGCCCGTGCACTTCGGGGACAGGCCGAAGTGCAGGTGGCAGACGTTGTTGGCGTTGCCGGTACGGCCCACCTTGCCGAGCTGCTGCCCGGCGCGCACCCGTACCCCGGCGTCGACACCGGCGGTGATCGCGCTCAGGTGCGAGCCGTAGTAGCGCACCCCGTCGTCGCCGAGCAGCGAGACGGAGAGTCCGCCGTTGTGCGGGCCCAGCGGCCCGCGCTTGTCGAACCGGTCGACGCGGCTGACCTCCAGCACCACGCCGTCGGTGACCGCCACCACCGGTTCCCCGCAGTCGGCGAACACGTCGGTGCCCGGGTAGCCGCCGTGCGTCGGGTGGTAGGCGACGTTCCCGGCCCGTACCGGGAAGACCCGCTTCACGTCGGTGCGCGCCGGCGAGGGCGCGGCGGACGAGGGCGCGACCGGCGAGGTCGGGTCGGCGGGCTGCGCGGCGGTCGCGATCGGGCTCGGTTCCTGCCACCTGTCGGCGCGCCCGGTCGGGGCGCCGCACCCGGCGGCGAGCGCCGCGACGAGCAGCAGGACCGGGTACGCCGGCAGCGTGCGGCGTCCGATCGATGGCGAGCGCATCCGGTCATCCTGACAGACCACTACCGTAGGGACGAATGCCGAACGCGGGACGGATGGTCCGGGAAGGAGGCGGCGGTGACGCACGGGTGGCACGGCGGATCCGAGGGGACCGGCCCGGGGGCGTTCCCGGGGCCGCCGCGTACGCCCTCGGGGCTGTTCCCGTCGAGCACGTCGATGCGGCCCAGCTACCGCGAGCCGTACCCGGTCACCGGCGCCGGCGTCGCGGTCGGCGCGCTGGTCGCGTTCGCCTGGCTGCTGTTGTTCGGGCTCCTCGGCGGCGGCGTCGCCGGTTACGCCTGGTGGACGCTGCTGGCCGGCGGCCTGGCCTGGCTGGCCGCCGCGGTGCTGGTCCGCCACGGCGACCGGGGGGTGGCGACGGGCGTGGCGATCGTCACCGCGGGTGGCTGGAGCATCGCTGCCGCGATCGTCGCGACGCGGTGGGCACAGACGGGGGACTGGCCGCTCTGGTGACCTTGGGTGCCGGTTCCGCTGCGTAGCGAAGGCCACCTTGACGTACGCCTGAGGACGGTCCACGCTCGCGGTATGGCCTGGACCACACCGCCGCGGCTCGACCCCGAACGGAGCCGCCGTCGCCTGCAACTCCTCGCCGAGTTGGCCGGTGCCCGTGCGGTACAGCAGCGCCAGCGGCCGCAGCGGGCCCGCACCGAGCGGCTGCGCGAGCTCATCGCCACCCGTCGGCGCGTCGTCGGCTGACGGCTTTCTCTCAAGGAACGGCCGGCCCATACGGGGCGTTGACCGCTCGCCTGCCGACCCGACCGGTTAACGTGCATCGCGTGACGTGTCGGCGTGCTGCCGAGGCCAATTTTGGGGGGACCGTGTCGTACTTCGCTGCTGCGGTGGCGCGCGTCGACGGCGGCTGGACCGCCGGTGAGGTGAGCCTGCGTGGCGTCACCGACATCGAGGAGGTGGCCGACCGGCTGCGTGACGTCGAGCCGGACGCCGACCTCTCGCTGCTGTTCGTCGAGGCGGACGACACGTACCTGGTCGTCCTGCGCCTGGACGAGGGGGAGGACCTGCGGGTCTTCGGTTCGGACTCGGCGTACGCGGAGGAGTCCCGGCTGGGCGCGCTGCTCGTCGGTGACCTGAAGACCTCGGTGACCGGTCTGGAGGAGGTCGACGAGCCGCGCGCCTCCGGCGACGACGACACCGAGCAGCCCGCCGTGGACCCGGAGGCAGACCCGGTCGGCGACGCCGACCTCCTCGCCGACCTGGGCATCCCGGCGCAGAAGCTGCTGGCGCTCTGCGCGCACGAGGGCTCCATGCCGGCCGACGTGACAGCCGAGATCTGCCAGGTGCTCGGCTGCGTGGACGACGTCGAGGAGTTGCGTGAGGTCTGAGCCCGGGGAGTCCCTGACCCCCGGCGCCGCCGAACCGGCCGACGCGACCGATCCGGCGCTGGAGACCGTACGCCCGGGGCAGCCCACCCCCGGCCGGGCCGCGCGCGTCGGTCCGGGCGCCGACGAGGCGCTCGCCGAGCCGGGTGCGGTGGGCCGCCGGCAGCGGCACGAGCTGTGGATGCGCCGGGCCCTGGAGGTCGCGGTGACCGGGCCGGACGGCCCGGCCGCCGACCGGGACGCCGACGACGTGCCGGTCGGTGCGGTGCTCTACGGCCCGGACGGCGCCGAACTGGCGATCGGACGCAACGAGCGGGAGCTGACCGGCGACCCGACCGCGCACGCCGAGGTGCTGGCGTTGCGCCGGGCCGCGCAGCGGCTGGGCCGGTGGCGGCTCGACGACTGCACGCTGGTGGTGACGCTGGAACCGTGCACCATGTGCGCCGGTGCGATCGCGCTGGCCCGCGTCTCGACGGTGGTGTTCGGCGCGTGGGAACCGAAGACCGGCGCGGTCGGGTCGCTCTGGGACGTGCTGCGCGACCGCCGCGTCACGCACCGCCCCGAGGTGTACGGCGGCGTGCTGGAACGCGAGAGCGCGGCGGTGCTGCGCGCCTTCTTCCGCTGAGGGGTTCCTCGGCTCAGGCGCGCTTGGGCTCAGGCGGTCGTCGGGGCGGGGCGGAGCAGCGTCGCGGCGATCGCGCGGCCGACCTCGGTCCACGCGGTCGGGCGCAGGGTGGCCGGGTCCAGCCGGACGATCGACCGGCTGCCGGTGGCGTACACGGTCGCGCCGTCGGTCGAGCGGAACTCGAAGGCGTAGCGGGCGCTGCTGGTGCCGAAGTGCTCCAGCCAGAAGTGCACAGCCACCGTGCCGACGCCGACGACCGGCGCCTGATAGGTGATGGTGAACTCGCGGACCGCGTGGAACACGTCGGGTGCGGCGTGCACGTCGCCGCGGAAGGCGACGCCGCGCTCGGCCCAGTAGGGCGTCAGGGCGCGTTCCAGCAGCACCGCGTAGCGGGCGTTGTGCAGGATGCCCATCGCGTCCAGGTCGTCGAAGTGCACCGGCACGTGCTCGACGTGCCCGAACTCGGCGACCGGCCGGTCGGTGGTGGCGTGGCTCATGACTGGCCTTCCGGTAGCAGGGTCGGATCCGGGCAGAGCGCCCGCAGCCGGGTCAGCAGGCCCTGGCGGGCATGCCGGTAGGTGGCGTCCGGGTCGAGCAGCCGGGACCGCATCACCGCGCTGATCCCCAGCGCGTCGATCTCGTACGCGAGCAGCGCCACGTCCAGGTCGGCGGGGAGTTCGCCGAGGTCCACCGCCTCCTGGACGAGGCGTTCCAGCAGCGCGGTCCAGCGGGCGAACGCCTCGGCGAGCCGGTCCCGGACCGGGCCGGGACGGGCGTTGTACTCGAACTCGGTGTTGGCGAAGAAGCAGCCGCCGGGCAGCACGCGGGCGGCGTAGAAGTCGATCCGGGCCTCGTGCAGCGCGCGCAGCCGGCGTACGCCCCGTGGGGCGTGCAGGGCGGGGGCGACGATCCGCTCCTGCCACTGCGCGACCGCCCGGTCGACGGTGGCGAGTTGCAGCGCCTCCTTGGAGCGCCAGTGCGCGAAGAGGCCGGACTTGCTCACCCCCAGCCGGTCGGCGAGCTGGGCCAGGGAGAGACCGTGCAGCCCGACCTCGGTGGCCAGCGCCACGGCGGTGTCCAGCACCGCGGTGCGGGTGCGGTCGCCGCGGGCGACGCGGCCGTCGGAGGTCATGCGATCAGCGTAAGGGAAACAAGCACGACCGGTCGTATTTATTTTTGTGACCCGGGTAACGCGGAACCGCCCCGCCACCTTGCGGCGACGGGGCGGTCCAGGATCGATCGGTCAGGCGATGATGGTGTCCAGCGCGATCTCGACCATCTGGCCGAACGTCTGCTCGCGCTCCTGCGACGTGGTCTTCTCGCCGGTCTTGATGTGGTCGCTGACGGTCAGGATCGTCAGCGCGCGGGCCTTGAAACGCGCCGCGATCGTGTAGAGCGCCGCCGACTCCATCTCCACCGCCAGCACGCCGTAGTCGGCGAGCCTGTCGTACAGGTCCGGCCGGTCCGTGTAGAAGGCGTCCGCCGCCAGGATCGGCCCCACCCGCATGCTGATGCCGCGCCGCTCGGCCACCTCGACCGAGGTACGCAGCAGCCCGAAGTCGGCCACCGGGGCGTAGTCGATCAGCCCGTCGAAGCGCATCCGGTTCATGTTCGAGTCGGTGGACGACCCGATCGCCGCCACCACGTCCCGCAGCTGCAGATCCTCGGTCAGCGCCCCGCAGGAGCCGACCCGGATCAGCGACTTCACGCCGTACTCGTTTACCAGCTCGTGGGCGTAGATCGAGGCGGACGGCATGCCCATGCCGGAGCCCTGGACGGACACGTCGACACCGTTCCACTTCCCGGTGAAGCCCAGCATGCCGCGCACCGTCGTGTAGCAGCGGGCCCCCTCCAGGTAGGTCTCCGCGATCCACTTGGCCCGCAGCGGGTCGCCCGGCATCAGGACCCGCTCGGCGATCTCTCCCGGCTCAGCGCCGATGTGCGTACTCATGGCAAAGATCCTGCCAGGCCGGGCCGAGGGATACCGGTTCGGCGTCCAAGCCGGCGGTCCTGTACCCTCGTCGGCGGTGGCGTGTCCGAGTGGCCTAAGGAGCACGCCTCGAAAGCGTGTGAGGGTTTACGCCCTCCGCGGGTTCAAATCCCGCCGCCACCGCTCGTGACAAGCGAGAACGCCCGGTCGATCCGTAAGGATCGGCCGGGCGTTCCGCTTGTGGTCTCAGTTTCGGTCTCAGTTGCTGCTCAAGAGGTCGATTTTGGGCTCTCTGTCGGGGTGTCCCACAGCAGCCCTCCAACGCGCTGGGCGATGTCGCGACGCACCTGAGCGGTGAGGTGTTGGTACCGGGCCGCCATCGCCGAGTTTGACCAGCCCATGATGCCCATCACCGCCCGCTCGGCCACGCCGAGGATCAGCAGCACCGTGGCGGCGGTGTGCCGGGCGTCGTGCAGCCGGCCGTCCCGCAGCCCGGCGAGCTTGAGCAGTCGCTTCCATTCGTCGTAGTCGGTGCGCGGGTTGACCGGGCCGCCGGTCGGCGTGGCGAACAGCCAGTCACCGTCCTCCCATAGCTGGGCGGCAGTGACACGCTCCTGGTCTTGCTCGTCGCGGTGCTTCCGTAGCAGCGCCACCAGCTCGTCAGGGAGCCCGATGGTGCGTCGGCCGGCCCGAGACTTGGTCTCGGCGGTTTCGGCCCGTATCGGGCGACGGTCGGGGCAGTGCCCGCCATGCTTCCGTCCGCACGGCGAGCGGCACCCGTGCTCCCACCTCGGCCGCTGGCGGCCGCGCCGAACGGTCAGCGTCCCGGCATCGAGGTCCACATCTGACCACCGCAGGCCGAGCGCTTCCCCTTGACGTAGACCGAGGGCGAGCGCGACCGCCCACCGCGCATTGTTGCGCCGGCCGCGGGTGGCGGCCATGAGCCGCTGCACCTCGGTGACCGTGTACGGCTCGATCTCGCTTTCTGGCAGGCGAGGTGCCTTGGCGAGGGTGGCAGGGTTCTTGGCGAGGTGTCCTCGGCGTACGGCCTCGTTGAGCGCGGTGCGGATTGTGCGGTGTGCTTGGTGGGCGGTAGCCGGAGCCCTACCGGCCTCCTGCATTCGGCGGTAGAAGCGCTCCAGGTGCTCGGGCTCCAGGCGCTCGATTCGGTGGGCGCCGAGACCGGGGATGAGGTGCCGGTAGACGGCCACGCGGTAGCCAGCGAGGGTGTTCTCTCGCACGGCCGGGGCAGCGATGTTTTCGACCCAGTGAGTGAGCCAGGTCTTCACCGTCCAGCGCTGGCCCGCCTTGCGGACCGTGCCACTGTCCCGCTCTCGCTCAAGAAGCCGCACCTTCCTGATGACGGCAGCTTCGGTCTTCCCGCGGACGTGCCGGCGGTCAGGCGATCCGTCGTCCTTCACCCCGACGGTGACCCGGCCATGCCATGAACCGTCGGCGCCGAGGTAGACGCTCGATGCCCCGTTGGGTTTGCGCCCCATTGGCTGGATCCTTTCGTCAGGCGGCGTGGTCGAGGTGGGTTGGTTCGGCGAGCAGGCTCTGCACGTACTCGTCGAGGCAGAAGGTGGGGACGCGGCGGAGGCGGCCGATGGTGACGGTGCGGATCTGGCCGGTCTTGATGAGGGCGTACATGGTGGTGCGGCCGATGCCGAGTCGTTGGGCGGCTTCTTCGATGGTCAGGACGACGCGGGTTTCTGGCGTGGGCACGGTTTCTCCCCGTGGTTCCGGTGGGTTGAGAGCGCTCGTGGTGGGCGTTCTCGTCGGGCGAGGGTCAGTTGCTGGATGCGGCGAGCGCATCGACGGTGACCGTTGGAGCGGCCTGCCGTGAGGGCCGTGGGGCCAAGATTTCGGATGGGCCGGGGTGATGGCATGGGCCGGTTCGGCTAAGGGGTTCTCAGCGGGTCGGTCCACGCGGGTTGGTCGCGGTGGTCGGCGGTCGTTGTGGGAGGGGCTGAACCATCTCCGCATCTCCGCATCTCCGCAAACATGGGCGTGAGCTGGGCGAATGCTTGCGGAGATGCGGAGGTCCGTCGACCGGTCATCTCCGCAATCGGGGTTCACCTCCGCAGCAGGTTGCGGAGATACGGAGATCGATGGTTCCTGATGCTCTGATCTCCGCAGGGTGTTTCCGCTGGTGGTGGCGGGTTGGTGCGGCGTTGCGGAGATGCGGAGATGGTTCAGCGGTTTTCAACCGTCGTGGTGTTCGACCCAGAAGACGGCGCGGTCGCCTCGGTCGTTGCGGCCGGCGCGGATGACGTGGTTGCCGCGCCAGCGTCCGGCCTGTCCGGTGAGCATGCGGCCGAGTTGCAGCGGGTTGGGTAGGCGGCCGTTGTGGGTGGTGATGAACTGCCCGTCCCATGGGTCGTGGACGTCGCTGCCGAGCTGCACGGGCTCGGCGTCGCGCCGGAGGTCGGCGGCGGTGACTGCTCGGCCGCCGTGGCGGTCGTGCCAGGTGGTGAGGAACGCGCGCCAGCGCGTTTCGTCTTCGTCGATCTCTCGGATGTCGGCGGCGTTGGTGAGGAATCCGTCGATGCCGTGGTGGTGCAGGAAGCCGCCGAGGGCTTGCGCCCACGGGGTGAACTGCCGCATCGACAGGCCGGACACCTTCGGTGCTCCTTGGCGGGTCCAGTCGAGGACGAGGACCAGGAGGTGCCACAGGACGGTGAGTTGGTTGGTCGGGTCGGTGATCCACTGGTCGAGGTGCGGGATACCGAACCCGGTTTGGTCGCGTAGTTCGGGGCGGGGCATGTCCGGGTCGAGGTGCACGCGGACGGTGCGAGAGGCCATGTCTCCGCCGACTTGCAGGTTGTTGCCGGTGGCCATCCACAGTCGGTCGTTGACGGTGGCGATGTTCCGCGATGCGCCGAGTTGCCGGTCGGACCAGACGCCGCTGGTGACGAGTTGGGCGAGCACGGCGGAGTCGATGACGCTGCCCTCGGCGAGGTTGTCCCAGATGACCACGCCGACCTGCTCGGCCAGCACGGCGGTGATGGACTTGCGCAGCTCTTCATCCGAGTACGCCCAGGTCATTACGCGTTGCCCGTAGAGCATCCCGGGGCCGGCGGTCAGAATCGTTTTGCCAGATGACGGCATGGTCGCGTCGATCAGCGCGAACGGCGTCAGCGAGCGGGTGAAGTGCCGCAGGATCGGCGTGGCCAGCAGCGCCACGTAGTTCGCCCGATCTGCCGCCGACGCCCACGGGAAGTCGCGCAGGAACCGGCCGAGCAGGAACGTGCGGGCCTCGGCCACCTGCTCCGCGGTGGGCTCGTCCGGCACAGGCGGCAGGGCGACTTTGGAGGCCAGATAGAGGCCGGTCGCGGGGTCGTAGCCGGTTTGCTGCAACAGGGTGCCGTCGCGGCGCAGGACGGGTGCGCCGATGATGCCGCGCAGCGGCGCCACACCTTGCCACGTCTTCCCGGCCAGCACCGAGGCGAGGGTGTCGCGGGGTGGGGTGACTTCCTCTTCGAACATCTCCGGGTTGCCGGTGTCGCTCTTGCGGGTCTTGAGCCGGTAGACGTAGGCGTGCTCGGCGAGCAGCCCCGCCAGCCCGGCCGGCGTGACCACGCTGGCCGACACCGGCAGCGGCGAATCCTCGTCGGCGGCGGTGGCGAGGCCGCCGGAGACGGCTTCCATGTGCACCAGCGATCCGGCGGACACGTAGGTGTCGGGAAGGAGTCCGTCGGTGAGGGCGGCTTTGAGGGTGCGGATGGTTTCCGGGCCGGTGCCGATCTGCAGGCGGGTGCTGGTGTGGGTCATCCGGTCACCTGCCTTCGTGGTGGTCGAGGATGATGCGGCCGATGTGTTCGGCGACGGCGGGGACGACGGCGTTGCCGAGGGCGGTAAGGCGGTCCACCCGGTCGGGAAGCCCATAAGCCACTCGATCCACTCCGGGTTCGGCCGCCCACCGATCAGGTCCGGAATGTTCACGCCGGTCTTCTTGGTCGCGCGGCGTCGGGCCAGCCCAGCCGGGCTCAAGGCACCTCGGCGGGCGTCGGCTGCTTTGGGTGTGGGCCAGGACGAACAGGCGGGCTCGTGGGTGTGGGGCGCCCATCTCGCAAGCTCGGACAACGCCGGCGCGGGCGGTGTAGCCGAGGTCCGCCAGGTCGGCCAGAACTCGGGAGAGTCCTCGGGTGCGGTGGCCGAGGACGTTCTCCCCGATGACGTAGCGGGGTCGCAGTGCGTGGACGACGTCGGCCATCGCGGGCCACAACCACCGTGGGTCCTCCTCGCCTCGCCGGTGTCCAGCGAGGGATTCGCCCTGGCAGGGGTAGCCGCCGGCGACGACATCGACGCAGGGGCGGGGGCGGGAGTTCCACCAGGCGGCGGCAGTGCGTACGTCGTCATGGCAGGGCACCTCCGGCCAGTGCTTGCGTAGGACGGCTCGACAGAACGGGTTGATCTCGACGTGCCCGACGATCCGCATCCCCGCCCGCTGTAACCCCAGCGACAGCCCACCGATACCAGCGAACAGCTCCACCACGTTCAACACGGCACCGCTCATGCCACCCTCCCCACGCCGGTCAGGTAACGGGGCTGCCGTGCGCCCACCCGCAGCCCGGAGGCGATCGTGCGAGCCACTTCGCCGGGCCGCAGCCCGATGGACAGGGCGACCGGTTCCAGGACGGCGGTCACGGCGTCGTCGGTGAGCGCGCCCCCGGCGGCGAGCTGGCCGAGCGCCACGGCGGAGGTGAACAGGGCGTGGTTGCGCTGCCCGTCCGGGGCGGCGGCCAAGTGAGCGACCTGGCGGCGGATCGCGACCGCCACGTACCGGCCGTGCCGGTCGGCCAGCAGGCTCACCGCGGCTGCCCGCCGGGCCGGTCGCGCGGCAGGGGCGAGCAGCCCGGCCAGCCACGCGGGCAGCGGCGCGGGGTCGACGTCCAAGGAGACCGCGTAGGGACGGCCGGCGACCGTTGAGCCGGCGGCGACGACGTAGCCGCCGTGGGCGCGGGTGTCGACCTTCCATCCGAGGCCGCCCCGGTCGCCGGTGGTGTTGCGCAGGGCAGGGCCGGTGGTTGGGTGGTGGTAGTAGAGGTGGGTGCCGCCGCTGCCGGTGCCCACGGTGTAGGTGGCGTCGATGCCGGTGCGGGGGCCGGCGTCCGGGCCGAAGCCGTCGAACGAGTCGATGGGAGTGCCGTGGCGGGCGGCGAGGGTGGCGAACACGTCCCACCCGTCGCACGCCCCTGCCCACTGCGCCGGTGGGCTGTCGTCGGGGTGCTTGGGCACGTCCAGGTCGACCACCACCAGCCCGGACGGGCCGCACGCGATGCCGACGCCGTAAGGGCGGGTCGACCACGCGCGGCGGATGCGGTCCGAGTCGGTGGTGGCGCGCTGCTCCCATCCGACGTGCCCCGCTCGGCAGCGCGGGTCGCGGCCGGCGCAGTCGTCGGCGGTGTGGTCAGGAAAAGCGGGTCGCTTGTCGTCGGGACGCAGCGGGAAGACGTGCCAGCCGCGCGCGGCGTGGGCGAGCGCGGCGGCGAGCAGGTCAGACATAGGGAACTCCTGTCCAGGGTCGGGCCGAGGGCCGGCTCTCAGGCGGGGCGGCGGTGGGCGCGGGCGGCGTCGAGATCGATCAGCGCGCCGCGCGAGGTGTCCGGGGCGCGGGTCGGCTGCTTGGCGGCGGGGACGGTGAGGCGCAGGTAGAGCCGGTGACGGCCGGCATCGGCACCGGTCAGCGGCCGGCGGGTGCCGTGCTGAACTACCCGGGCGACGGCGGACAGGGCGGCGGTGGCGCCGTCCAGCTCGGCCGGCGTGCCGGTGAGCCACACTTCGAGGCCGCCGGTGAGGTGCGGGTCGCGGGGTGATGCGCCGTCGCGGCGCGGTGCGGACGTCACGCTGCTCGCCTCGGTCGGGGTCGGGCGGCGATGGCGGCGCGGGTGACGGCTTGGCGCAGGTCGCCGAGCAACCCGACCAACTGACGGCGGGCGGGCAGCTCGGCGGCGGCCAGGGCGACGCGCACGCGCACCTCGGCGTGCTCCCGTCCGGTGGCGGTGCGGACCCGCACGAGGACGGCGCGCCCGTGGCCGGGCAGGTCGATCACGATCTCTTCAGAGCGGTGCTCGCCGAGGCCACAGCGGTGACCTCCGGCGCACCAGTCGGTGTGTGGGTCGGGGTTGCGGCGGTTCATCGCGTGCCGGCTCGATACTCGTCGCGGACGCGCTCGATGACGCGGCGGCCGACGCGCACCCGCTTGCCGGTGCCGGCGCAGCGGTGGCACTCGCGCTTGAGCCGAAGGATGAGGCCGCGTCGTTCTCCGGCGCCGTTGCAGCGGCGGCAGGGACCGAACGGCACGGCGTAGCACTTGATCAGGTAGAACGCTGCGTAACCGACGATGGTCAGGCTAGCTAGCGCGGCGATGGTCAGCATCAAACGCCTCCACGGGCCGGTTTGAGGGTGCGCGGGCCGACGCCGCTAGGTGCTAGGGCGCTGGCCAGGGTTTTGATGGGCCGCTAGCGGCGAATCTCGGCCTACTTGCGGCCGGCCGAACCGTTGTCGCGGTCACGCTTGGTGAGCGCGTCGGCGACGTGGGCGCGGGTGATGCCCTTGCGGTTGCCGGTCTCGGCGGTGTCGGGGTCGGTGCCCCACACCTGGCCGGTCTTCACCCCGTGCGGCTTGAGCGCCTCGCGGAGCTGATCGGCGGTGAACCCGACGTACACGTCGGGCCGCAACGCGGCGAGGCGCTTGACGATGGTCGTGGACCACAGCTTCGGGTCTTCATCGCCCATGACCGCCAGCACGTCCTCAAGGATCGTGTCCCGCCGTACGGCGTCGGTGGTGACGGTGTGTCCGGCGGCGTGGCCGGTGATGTTGCCGGCCCGCTCCCGCAGCGCCCGCGCCCGGGTGACGACGGCCTTGGCGGTCGGGCTGTCGATCTCGAACGTGCGGGTGATGGTCGGGTCGTCGCCCTCACCGGCGAGGTAGCCGATGCCCTTGTCCCGCTTGGCGAACATCGTCGCCCGGATGCCGCTTTTGAACATCGACTGGCCGAGCACCATGTCGTTCTCGCGGTAGCCCATGACCTTGAGGCAGAACCGCAGCACCGCGTTGGCGCTGATCCCGGTGGGCAGGCTCTTGTCGTCGGGTCGCTGGGTGGCCGGGATCAGCGTGATCCCGGTCGCCGGGCCGCGCTTGATCAGGTCGGTGCAGATCTCTTCGAACTCGTCGCCGTACTTCGGGTGCTCGAACCACACCTGGCACTCGTCGATGCCGATCACGACGGGGTGTAGGCCGAGGGACTTTTTGCTGGCGAGGTCGTCGGTGACCTTGTTCTCGGGGCACAGGTCTGGCGGCAGCTCGCGGATGACCTTCGTGCGGCGCCGCATCTCGGTGCGGATCTCCCGCATGGCGGCGATGCCGTACTCGATGTCTTCCTCGTCGTCACCGGCGCGGTAGCGGTGCGCGACCGGCTCCAACGGACTGAGGTCGCCGGTGCCCTTGAGGTCGAACGCGAGGATCCACGCACGCGGGTCCAGGCAGGCCCCGAGCAGGGCCAGGCGCAGCGCGAACGTCTTCCCCATACGCGGGATCGACCCGATGATCATTGAGGCGAACATCAGGGTGAGGGTGACGACCCGGCCGCGCGGGTCGGTGCCGAACGGGAAAGGCTTGAACAGGTTGACCGTGCCGGACTTGAGCAGCGGCCAGGGGTTCTGCTTGGCGCGCGACAGGTCCTTGTCGGCGACGAACAGGGTCAGCATGCCGGGGTGCACCTCGGCGTTGACCTCCGGCCACACGCACCCGAGCGGGCGGGTGAGCGCGGCGGCCAACTCTTCGCGCTTGTCGACCACCGTGGAGGCGGTCACCCCGCGCGGCAGCTCCACCTCCGCCCGCCACCCGGTGCCGTTCTCCCGGGTGATCGGGGCGGTGAACCAACGCTTGCCGTTGTCGCCCCGGCGGATCGCGTCGTTGATGCCCTTGATGTTCAACGCGGCCAGGGCGTGGAACACCTCGGCCGAGGTCAGCGGTGCGGCGGCGGTGCGGACCACGGCCGTGTCGAGCAGCGGCTTGTCGGCCGGTGCGCCGACGAACCCGAACACCGCCACCGCCACGGCCAGGGCGGCGAGCTGCACCGCGCCCGGCGCGGCCAGCAGCACCCCGGCGAGGGCGAACAGCGCCAGCACGGCGGGGATCGCGGTCAAGCCACGCCAGCGCACCCGCCGGTCACGCTGCCGTGACAAGCCCTGATAGGTGCGGGCCTCCTCCGGCTTGTCGATCGCGGCGCGGACCACCGACTGCCGGACCGGCTCGCCTTCCAGGTCGAACAGCCACCGCCCGTAGCCCCGCACCGCCCGGCCGACCCCAACCGGGGCACGCCAGGCCAGTTTCACGGTGTACTTCGGGGCGCGCAGGCCGTGGTAGGCGAGGGCGTGCAGCCCGAAGCCACCGGCCCATGCCACGTTCCCGGTGAAGTCCGACCGGGAGCGCAGCCACTCGGGCAGGATCGGTACCCGCTCGGCGTCGCGGAACCCGGCCAGGGAGAACCGCGGCCGGCGCTGCGCCTCCACGCTGTCGACCAGCGTCGGCCCGCCGCCCGGCAGGTCGTCGTCCGGGTCGCCGTCGTCGTCGGGGGTGGTGGTCGCCTGCCGGCGGGTCCGGGCGGCGTCCAGGTCGACCACCTCGGCGTCCGGTCCGTCCGGGCCGTTGGGGTCGGTCAGGTCGTTCTCTGCGGCCTGCCAGTCGAAACGGTCGTCATCGTGGGGGTGGGGACTAGCCACGGCGGGCCTCCTTGCGGGTCGCGGGGGTGCGGGAGGTGGGGCGGTGCTCGTTGTCGTTCCAGGTCCGGCCGCTGCCCCTGGCGGTGCCGGTGAAGCCGCCGCGTGAGGTGCGGAAGCCCTTGAACACGTCCTCACTCGGCGAGGACTTCGCGGCGGCGGACCGCTTCGGGGCGCTCACCGCGTCGCCTTCCCGAGGCGGAACACGACGACCGGGGCGCACAGCCGGCCGTGCGCGTCGATCTGCCACGGCGTGGTGCGGATCAGCCGACGCTCGGCGAGGGCGGCGGTCGCGGCGGTGAACTCCCGCTCGTCGGGCCGGTCGTAGGGCTGCACGCGGGTCGGCAACTCGACCCATTCGGTGCCCTGGTTGTAGTCGATGAGCAGGGTGTAGCCGCCGCTCGCGGCGGGGGCGATCGTGGCCCGCAGCGGGGTGCCGAGCCAGAAGGGGCGGTGGGTCCGTAGACGGGCTACCGCTGTCCGCAGCGCCCGCAGAGGTAACAACATCAGTGCTCTCTCCTGAGGGTGTGATGACTGGATGGGGGGACCGGCGGCACGGCATCGGTTTCCAGACCAGGGGCCGTGCCGCCGGGCAGGGTTAGTCGTGCGTGCGGACGAGGTGTGCGAGGGCGGCGCCCATGCCGAGCACCGCGACCGGGAGGCAGGCGACGGCGGTGGTGATCCACCAGGGGGCCGAGGTGACCCCGGCGGCGACGAGCAGGTGGTAGGCGACCTGCCCAAGCGCGCCGACGGCGAGGGAACCGAGGGCGGACCACTTCGCGAAACGCAGCGCCGGGGCAGGCACCCGGCCGGAGAGCCAGACGTAGAGCGCGTACGCGCCGTAGGTCTCGACCCCGATCGGCAGGGTGATCGCGGAGTTGATGGAGAAGGTGTCCCAGATCCCGGGGAGCGGGTGCACGATGCCGAACCCGGTGAGTCCGCCGAGGCCAACCCAGCCAGACCAGATCGCGACGAACGCTGGCAGGGCCAGCAGCACCACCGGCCAGGCCACCGCCCGGCGGGCCGGGGCGGTCGGGGTGGGCGTGTCCGGGTGACTGACCGCGCTGGCCTCGGTCGGCGGCTCGGTGGTCGTGATCTCCGGCGTGGGGGTCGGGTCCGGCGCGGCCGGCGGGACCGGCTCGGGTGCGGCCGGCGTGAGGGCCGGGTCCGTGGTGTCCGGCTCGGCGGTGTCGGCCGGCGGGGTGGCGGGCTCGGCCTTGAGCAGGGCGAGCAGTTCACCGGCCTTGGGTGCACCAATGCGGAACTCCCGCATGAGCCGGTTACGCGACGGGAACGCCTCACCCTCGGGCAGGTCCAGCGCGCGGGCGGCGGGCAACAGGGCCTCGATGGGCTGCGGGTAACGGGCGCCGTTGATCGTGGGGGCGGTCATGCTGCGTCCTCCAACGGGTAGGCGCACGCGAGGCATTCGCCCAGCGAGCGCGGGATGTAGTGGTCGCGGACCTGCTGGCAGGTGGGGCAGGTGCGGCGGGCGGTCAGGGCGGCCCGGACGGCGCGGAGTTGGGCGGGGGTGGCGGTGCGCTTCGGTGCGGCGAGGTCGATCCGGTAGAGGTAGGCGGTGCGGGTGCCGCCGACGCCGCGCCAGAGCACCTGAGCGGCGACCGGCTGACCGCCGGGCCGTAGGCCGGCGGCGCGGAGTTGGCGGCGGGTGGCGTAGCCGGGCGGGGCACCTCGCCACCAGTAGGTGGGGATGCCGTACCGCGCCCCGTCCGGGTCCCAGTAGGCGGCGCGGATGCGGGACATCAGGCCGCGCGGCGCGGGCCAGTGCGGGTGTTCAGGTCGGCGGCGGCGCGGGTGACCCGGGCCTCGGCCCGGCGCAGCCGCCGCCAGTCCAGAGCGGTCGGACCGCCGTGGTCCTCGGCGTAGAGCAGGCTGATTTCAGCGTCGAGCACGTCCAGCTCGGCGGCGATCAGCGGCCATTCGGCCTCGATGGCCGCCAGGTCTTCGGCGGCCGGCTCGGCGGTGACGGGGATGAGGTGCTGTCTCACGGGAGACCTCCGGTGACTCGATGCAGAGCGATGAACGGAGAAGCGACCAATGGCGGTCGCGCACTTGGTGCGATGGGAGGCAGAAGCCGAAGCCGCGCGCCGAGATTCGGCCGCTCGCCCCGCTCGCCCGGGATCTACCGGGGTCGGCCACCGTGTGGCTCAAGGCGGGGTTGCCGCGGACGGATCCACGCGGCGCTTCTGCTGTGAAGTTCTGAATGAACGACCACACGACCGGCCCGTGGGCGTGCAAGCGCATGCGCTGCCTTCCCCGGCTTCCGCTCGGCTTGTCGGTCCTGGCTAGCCAGGTCCAACACCACGAACGTAGGGCGGCTTGGCTAGTCAGGTCAAGAGGGCGCGGCGAGCTTTCCTAACTTGGCTAGTCAGCGCTACCGTGAGCGGGTGAGCGAGAAACTCGACTTCCTCGGTCAGCTAGATCCCGACGACCCCAAGCAGGCTTCGCAGCAGATCGCCAACAAGCTGCGGGCCGCGATCCTCACGCGCCGGCTCGCCCCGGGCGACAAACTGCCCTCACAGCCCGAGCTAGCCGCCCGCTATGGCGTAGCACGGGAGACGGTCAAGCGAGCCTTGGAGCTGCTTCGGGCAGAGCGGCTGATCGTGACCCGGCAGGGCAGTGGCGCGTTCGTCCGAGCACAGACACAGCGAGCCGTTGAGCTGCGCCCGCACATCGAAGCGGCGTTCGACCGGCCCCACGTCACGATCGACTTCGCTGGTTTCTCGGGCGAGACGTTGCGCGACGCGCTCGCGGAAGCGCTCGACAAGGTGCGTGTGGGCCGGCTTGCGCCGGAGACGATCGCGGTGCGCGTTCTGATCTCCGACATGACCGTACCGATGGCGCTGCCGTCGCGGTCCGAGACACAGGCCGACGACCCGGCGGTACGCGAGCGTGCCGAGCGCATCACCCGGCGGGCGGCTGACGGCATCATCGATCAGGTTGCCGAGCTGAGCGACCTCGGCCTCATCAGGTCGGCCACGGCTGAGGTGCGAATGCACCGGGCGTCTCCCCTGTTCAAGCTCTACATTCTGAACGGCGAGGAGGTCTTCTACGGCTTCTATCCGGTCGTTGAGCGGACCGTCTCGATCAAGGGTGAGCCCATGGCGATCTACGACCTGATGGGCAAGGACGTGCCGCTGTTCCACTACGCGGTGACCGACGATGACGCCTCGCACGGCACGCAGTTCGTGGAGGCGTCCCGCCAGTGGTTCGACTCGGTGTGGTCGACCATCGCCTACCGGTACGACGGATGACCGCCGACCTCGGCCGCCTGCTCAGCGAGGTTGGCGCTGTGCTGCTCGACTTCGACGGTCCAGTGTGCAGCATCTTCGCCGGCTACCCGGCGCCGCAGATTGCCGCCGAACTGGTCGACCTGCTGCGGCGACGCGGCGTCAACGTGCCGGCGGACCTCGCCAGCGAATCGGACCCACTTGAGGTGCTGCGCAGGACCGGCGCGGCCGGCAACCACGGCCACACGCGGGCGGTAGAGGATGCGCTTAGTGCGGCAGAACGTCAGGCCGCGGCAAAGGCTGAGCCGACGCCGTTCGGCCGAGAGGTCATCGTGGCAGCGCGGCAGGCGGGGCTGCCCGTGGCGGTAGTCAGCAATAACTCGGCCGAGGCGGTGACTGCCTATTTAGTGGCCCACCGAGTTGCTGGCTACGTGTGCCCGGTGATCGGCAGGGCGTACGCCGAGCCGGCGAGAATGAAGCCGAATCCGGAACCGATCCTGAAAGCTGTTCGCGCCCTCGGTCAGTCGCCGGAACGCTGTGTCTTAATCGGTGATTCCGAGTCGGACATCGAGGGCGCACAGGCGGCGGGGATCAGGGTAATTGGATACGCGAATCGGGGGTACAAGATCGGGTTATTTCGAACCGCCGGGGCGGACGCGGTGATCACCAGCATGAGCACACTTGCAGAAGCCTTGATGAAAAAGAGCGGTGATCCAACCTAGTGACATCTCATAGCGTCATTAGGAAGTCACCTTAAGCGATAGCCTCCCAGGTTGCTGTGTAACTAGTGCCATGGGACCGTCGGTTACATTGCGTCACCGCGACGTGGCGCGAACCCAGAGCTTGCCACGTCTGGCATCATAGAGCGGTGCTGACAGCAGTAGACCTCTTCTCCGGCGCCGGCGGCATCAGTCTTGGCTTGACACGGGCTGGCTACAAGGTCTTGCTGGCATCTGACGTTCATCCTGAGTACAGCACCACCCATGCGTCGAACATGCCAAGCACATTATTCGAGGTGGGAGACATCCGGGACTGGCCCGACAATTGGCTCCTGGACCGCACTGGATTGCTCTCGGGCGAGTTGGACCTTCTCGTTGGTGGACCTCCTTGTCAGGGGTTTTCCATCATCGGTAGTCGCGTGAACCATGACCCACGGAATGACCTATTCAGGGAGATGTTCCGGCTCGCCCGAGCAGCTCGCCCGAAGGCACTCGTAATTGAGAACGTGCCCGGGCTGACTACGCTCGCCAAGGGCGCCTACCTGTCGCACATCTTAGAAGGCTATGCGGAACTCGGCTACGACGTCGACTACGCCGAGCTTCTCGCCGCCCAGTACGGAACGCCACAGATGCGCCGACGGATGGTATTCGTTGGCTTTCGGAAGGATCTAGGCTTGCAGGCCGGGCTCGGCTTCCCAGCGCCGCGCAGAGGCAGAAGAGGAATCGGGGAGCTGCCGGCGAACCTTACCGTGCCTCCTGCCGATGAGGCCGACTTTGTGAACACCCGCGAGGCCCTTGGTGACCTGCCACCTGTAGCTGCCGGAGAATGCGTCAGCACCTATGTAGGACCACCATCCACCGAGTACCAGCGCCAGATGCGGGCAGGGCTCCGTTCGGAGCTGTTCAACCACTATGCAGCTGGCCTCTCGCCAGTCAACCTAGCCCGCCTGCGGGCGCTTGCACCTGGCCAGGACTGGCGGGACCTCCCGAAAGAACTGCTGCCGCCATCCATGCAGCGTGCACTTCGGAAGGATCACACTAGGCGGTACCGCAGGATGACCTGGGAAGGAATCCCTAGGTCGGTCATTACCCGATTCCGCGACCCCAAGACCGGCGAATACACGCACCCCTCCCAGGATCGCACCCTCACCATCCGGGAAGCAGCCCGGCTGCAGGGTTTCCCCGACTCGTTCATTTTCTCGGGAACGAGGACTAGTCAGTATGAGCAAGTAGGAAACGCTGTCCCTGTTCAGCTTGCTCAGGCTATCGGCGAGGAGGTGGCCGCGGCACTGGCACAGACGGCCACGTTTGTTCTACCCAAGTCCGCCAAGCGGTATTTGCGGATACCCGATACTGCCGCCCAGTGCCTTCCTTTTGACCTTCTCGATCAGGTCTCCTCGTAGGAAAGTTGCAGCGACTCCACTAGAGGTCAGTGCTTCCTGGTAGTCGGCTAGCGTCGTTCTAACCACCTCAACCAGACTGAGTGGCAAGCGGCCATCTGGTCCAGCTGGTTGCAGGTAATCAAAGCCGACGAAAGTAATGTCCCAGGCTTCGCCATTGCCGATTGGCGGGAATTTTACTCGGCTGCGAAGCTGCTCCAGGATGACGTTTTGAGTCACAACATAGAGGGGAACCCCGACCTCTCGTAGGTATTCTCCCTTCAGGGCCACCTGCGTACCGAGCCTCTTGTGGACGTTGCTCATATTGATGCCGTAGGCCACCTTGTCATCGCGCCCCCTGGCCTCAGCTTCGTCGGTGAAGTATTTGCGCCACATCTCGGGTCTGCCATCCTCAAAGGCGCGCCAAGCTGGACCGACGCCGCCACCCCTGAGATCGATAGCTTGCGACTCGATGGCAATAAGGTCGACGCCACCGTCTGCGGTCGTCGAGTTGGCGAAGGCCACGTAATCCAAGCTCAGCCTAGGCTCGGACGTGGCCGCCACCTCAGCTACCAAGGTCGCCCCCGTAGTGCCGAAATGGTCACGCACCGCCCACATAATCGGCTCGCCGTCTAATCTGTGATCGCAGACCGCGTAGGTTCGTGCCGTCCCTAGGTCCCACTTCGCCGCATAAGTGACTGAGCAATAACCATACTTATACTGCGCATACTTCTCGCATTGGACGCCAATGAAAGGGCACCACTTGCGAGTCCGAGCGAGTTCGGCTGCGGGGAAGGTGCTGTCGTACGGGTAACCGAATGCTTCGACGATAGGGAAGGTCTGGGCTCGCGGAGGACGTCTCTGGCCGGGAGGCATCGGGACACCCTAGGTCAGCGGTCGCTGCTCCGACGCCCCCCTGGACGATCCACTCCTATCCGACATTAAAGCCAAATGGTCCCCACCGCGGTCATGCCTTGGCTCTAGAGAGGCGCGGTGAGTGACAAATTGCGGTCTCCGCCATCACGTGTCTGCTGTCATACTCTTGGCTGCTGGCGGATTCGAGTGGGGAGCACATGGCTAGAGCGGCGAGCAATGCCCAGACGCTTCTGATGAGGATTTTCGACTCCTGGCGCGAGGAGTATCTTCCAGAGAGTGACGCAGGAACGGCGTTCGAGATTTTTGCGTCAGAGTTGACACTCCGACCCTACGGCCTTGGGCTGGATGAAATTACGTCCGGCGTCGTCGGTGGGGGCCAAGATGGGGCGGTCGACTCCGTCTACGTCTTCTTCGACGACACGCTTTTGGACGAGGATTCCGAGGTTTTGCAGCCCAAGAGCAGAGCAAGCGCGTTTGCCCAAGAACGTTCACTGGAGCTGTGGGTAGTCCAAGCAAAGCGCACGCCAGCTTTCTCCGAGGGTGCACTCGACAAGCTGGAAAACACTCTTCGCCGCGTGCTGGATCTTCGGGCTTCGCTTAAAGAACTAGAGGTGCTTTACAACCCGTCGCTCCTGACACGCTTCGGCTTTTTCAGGGATGCATGGGAGAAGCTGCTAGTTCGCCGGCCGCGACTTAGTGTCAACGTTGTCTACGCAACCCCTGGCGACGCACGGGACGTGACCCCGCAGGTGGAAGGCAAGATTCTTGCCCTGCGCCAGGTGGTGGCGACGCAGGTGCCCGATGCTCGCGTGAGCGTACAACTGCTGGGGGATGCTGAACTACTGGCCCGGTATAACGAACGGCCGTCTTATACCCTGGAGATGCGGTACCAGGAAGCTGCAACGAGCGGAAACTCGCACGTTGCACTAGTGGCTTTGAGCGACTACTTCAATCTCATCGTCGATGAGAACGGGCGGCTCAGGCGCCACCTCTTTGAATACAATGTCCGGGACTATGAGGGGAATGTTTCGGTTAACCAAGATATCCGCAAGTCGCTCAACAACGTTGAGGGACCGGAGTTCTGGTGGCTGAACAACGGTGTGACGATCCTTTGCAGCGAGGCTACTAGCGCAGGTAAGAAGTTCTCGTTGTCAGATATCCAGATTGTCAACGGACTTCAGACTAGCCACGAGATTTTCGGGGCACTTCGTGATGATCCTAGCGCCGTCGGCGCAGGCCGCATGCTTCTGGTGAGAATCATCGTAACGGGTGATGCGGAGGTGCGAGACCAAGTCATTCGTGCAACGAATCGCCAGACGAGCGTTAAAGACTCATCGCTTCGTGCCACGGACGAAGTTCAGCGCAACATTGAGAACTATCTCCTCACGAGAGGGTGGTATTACGATCGCCGTAAAAATTTCTACAAGAACGAAGGGAAAGAGTCCTCGCGCATCGTAAGCATTCCAATGCTGGGTGCGGCGATGACTGCTATGGGCCTTTTTCGTCCCGATATGGCACGGGGTAAGCCTTCGTCGCTCCTCAAGGCGGACGAAGACTACAAGAAGGTTTTCAATACAGCGATCGATCTTCCCATTTATTACTGGGTTGCAAAAATGCAGCGCCGAGTGGATGCCTTCATCGTATCGGAACAGGCTGGCGCATCGATACAGCAGAAGAGCAATCTTAAATTTCACCTCTCGATGTTGGTCGCCGAGCGGCTGCATGGCGGACCGGTCCGCAGTCCGCAGCAGCTCCGTCGCATCGCCAGCGAGGAATTGGATTTGCCTGACGAGGAACTCCAAGCATTGTTCGAAAAGCTGAAGGCATGGGCCAGTCAGTACATGTTGAACGAGCAGGCGATCCTGGAGAGGGCAGCGAAAACCCAGCGCTTCACCGAGTATCTCCTGGAGCGTGCTCGCGGAGAGCGGAGTCCGTGAAGTCGTCTCAGTTGTCGTCTCGGTCGCCGACGTTCATGGTGACGCTAGGGCTGGCGGGCTCGTCACAGGCGGTCCGTCAGCCGTTCAGGTGGTGAGGTGGTGTGGCCGGGCAGTTCGTCGGCGTGGGCGGGCGGGCGGTACCAGTACCGAGAGGGTGTCAAGTGCTCCTGCGCGGGGGTCCATGCGGTCCAGCGGCGTGCTCTTCCTCCGCTGGTCTCGATGGTGCCGTCAGGGAGCCGGCGCCACCGGATTTGGTCGACGATGACGAGATGGGTGTCGGCGCCGTGCGCGTGGTCAACCTCGTTGCTGGTCAGGTCGACCTTGTCCGCCAGTCCTGACGAGCCCTTGACCTCGATGTGCAGCTCCTCGTTTCCGCGCGTTGCCCGGACGTCGTAGCTCTCCCGGTCACCTACATTCTCGACGTCGTATCTCTCGACGACTTGGTAGTGGTCCATGACGGTCTGCACGGCGTGCAGTTCGATCGCCCTTTTGAGTTCCGGGTCGGTCATGTACCCGGATCTTCCGGACCGGCCGCCTCCGGCAGGGCTTTCAACTTCACCGCCGAGAGCTGGCTGACGTGGCGGAGGCGGGGAACGGTCGGGCTCGGCGGTCGCTTTGGACGATGGGCTGCTTGAGAGATCGGCCGCTAGGCGGCCGGCGTCAGAAACGCCGTAGCCGGGAACGGTCAGACGCAGCCGTATCCGCTTGGTGCTGTTGCCGGGGAGACGGGCGTCTGGTGCCTGCCCGATCGTGGTCTGCGCGTTGGTCAGGCGCCGTCGCAAGGAGGGGACGTCGGCAATGTCGGCCAGGCGGACGGGGCCGTGGGTCAGGCTACGACTCGCCTCCGAAAGTAGCTGTGTCCGGCGGGAGTCGACCAACGCTGCTTCGATGACACCGCGGCGAGCCTTGAGCCGCTGCAGGAGGAGTTCAAGCGCTGGCCGGTAATCGGTGTTGCGGGGGGCTCTGCCCGCGGCCCGGCCGCTCATGCTCTCAAGGATGACGGCGAGGAGATTTCCGTCGGGCTCCACGGAGTACTCGGCGTCGAGCACTTGGCCGCTGTCATCAGTCATGCGCACGTCGGTCACTCTGGCAGAAACATGTGACGACGTGTCGGCCCGAGAGTCTGGGCTCTGCCATTGCATGTGCGAAGAGAGTACTATCTACATAGATACTGTTCGTGCGGACGGCGAGGGGATCGCATGAGAGTCACTGTCGATACAGACACTGACAGCTTCGAGCAGGCCGTAGCGACGGTCTACGCCGCCTACGGCAAGGAGTTCGAGTGGAAGGGGGGCGAGGCAACGACGGCGCCCACCCAGAAGGTGCCCCACGGGAGCGGCTCCTCGATCCTGCCCGGCGGATGGACTGAGAAGAAGCTGCGCAAGTGGGCTTCCTATCTGCAGGAAGACGCTCAGCATGTCGTCCGGTATGTCGCTGCCCACGGGCCGGAGGTCAGCTACGACGACGTCCAGGACTTCTTGGGCAAGCTAAGGGGCTTGACTGGTCCAGTAGATGGAAAGGTGCTGGGAGGTGCCATGAGTAGCGGCGGACACGCCCTGAAGTACATCCCGGGCGTGAACTCCCAGCCGATCGACCGCGATCATGCGCGGCGGCTTTACGTGATCGATACGCGGTTCGCGACGGTGCTCGCTGACGAACTCGGCGTGCCTGAGGAGGTATGAGCGACGTCGGAGCGGCTCGGCAGTTGCGGGGATGGGCGGTCTCAACTGCGGTCTCAGTCGCTGCCGTACGTGGTCGTTCACGAACGTCGGGCGGTCGGCCTAACTGCTGGTCAGGTGCGCCGTTGAACCAGTCCGGACGCGTGGTCGCAGACCTCGAAAGCGTGTGAGGGTTTACGCCCTCCGCGGGTTCAAATCCCGCCGCCACCGCTCGTGAACAGCGAGAACGCCCGGTCGATCCGTGAGGATCGGCCGGGCGTTCCGCATCTGGCCGTGTGGTGGAGCTGAGTACTCGACCCCGGCCCGGCCTACGTATCCGGGCTCGTGTATCTCCGGTGATCTGCGGGTTAGTGTCAGCGTCCGCGCAAGGGAGGAATCGCTGTGGTTTTCACGCCTGCACAATCGTCGGCACCCGCCGGACCGGTCACGTCCCGTTCCGATTATTCCTTTCGGCCGTACCTGATCTGGGAGGCGGTGCTGCTGGCGCTGACCGTCGTCGCCGCGGTGGTGTGGTACTCCCAAGACGGGTCGCGGCTGTCGCCGCTGGTGTTCAACATCGCCTCCACCGGCCTGTTGGCGACCGCTTTCGCGCTGTCGCTGCGCACGGCCACGCCCAACCTCGCGGTCGTCGGCGTCGCGGCCCTCGCCGGCCTGACGTACGCGGAGGTGCTCGACGGCGGCGCCCCGGTCTTCGTCGCGGCGGTCGCCGCGATCGCCGCCGCGGCGTTCGTCGGTCTCGGGATGGGCCTGGTCGCCGGGCTGCTGCGGGCGCCCGGGTGGGCGGTGTCGCTGGGCGGGCTGGCGCTGACGCAGGGCATACTGCTCGCCGCCATCGGCAGCGGCGGTCCGCAGCGGCTCGCGAGGGAAGGTTGGATCCGATCCGACGGCGCCGCGGCCGGGTGGCTGGTGCTGTTTCTCCTGCTGTCGATCGGCGGCGCGGTGGTGTGGTCGATCCCGGCGGTGCGGCGGGCGCTGAGCGGCAACCGGGTCGTCGCCGGGGAGCCGCCGTCGTCCCTCGGCGCACGGCTGCTGGGCGCGGTCGTCGGCCTGGGCGGTTCCAGCCTGATCGCGGGCGCGGGCGGAGTCCTGCTGATCGGCGGGATCGGCGCCACGACCCTGTCGGCCGACATCGGCCAGCTGGCGTTCGTGGCCGGCGCCGTCCTGCTCGGCGGCGTGAGCGTGGCCGGCGGGCGGGGCGGCTTCGCGGGCACCGTGCTGGGAGTCGCCCTGCTGAGCCTGGTGCAGATGACCATCCTCCTCGCGGACGGCCCCCGGTGGCTGTCGACGGTCGTCTTCGCGCTGGCGGTCCTCGTCGGCCTGGGCGTCAGCCGGGTGCTGGAGGCCCTGCAACCGGCACTGCCCGCGAGCGTGCCGGGTGCCGAGCCGTCGCGGAAGTACTGACCGCCGTCAGCTCGGCCGGGCGTTCGACAGATGGGTCGAGCCGGATGTCAGCAGGGGCCGTAGCCCTCGTCGAAGAGACGGCGGGCCCAGTCCGCGTACCCGGCGATGATCTCCCGGACGGTGACCCCGTCGTGCAGGAAGAGGTACGCGCGGTCGCCGTCGCGGGCGAGCAGCCCGGCGAAGCGGTGACTGCCCGGCGGCGCCGGCAGGTCGACGGCGCCCGGGTACGCGACGCGGACCTCGCCGACCGGCGTGCCGGCGCTGATGCCCTCGGGTGTGCTCATCGGGTCGTCGAGCCAGAGCAGGACGAGCCGGTCGTCGACGAAGATCGGGCTGACCGAGCCGTGCCCGACCAGCGCGGGCCCGCATGCCTCCTCGTCGGCGCGCAGCAGGCCGCGCCGGGTCAGGTCCGCCTCGGTGTCGCCGAACTCCGCGTTGCGCAGGCCCTCCAGACTGACCACCTGAGCGGCGCCGACCGGACGGGTGGGCCACTGTGGATGAACGCCGCTGCCGGCTGCGGACGCGGCAGCAAGCAGTGCGGCAATAAAGCCGAATTGTCGTAGTTTCATGCAATCCCCCAGTCACCAACGGGACCGGGGCGATGAGGTTGCTGTTGTTGGTCGGATTGGCGTAGTTCCCACTCTTCGGCCAGCTCGTCCCAGTAGTCGGCGGACAGTCCGCGCCGGC
This sequence comes from Micromonospora sp. C28ISP2-4, assembly GCF_030519385.1. NCBI lineage: Bacteria > Bacillati > Actinomycetota > Actinomycetes > Micromonosporales > Micromonosporaceae > Micromonospora > Micromonospora sp. C28ISP2-4. Next base: position 49,277 of record NZ_JAUMKG010000008.1, read on the forward strand.
CGTGCGCCAGCCAGCCGTCCGTGTCGCGTTCCAGGTGCAGGCCCAGCTCGGCGAACGGGTCGATCCACGCGCCCGGCTCCGCGCCCAGCCGGGCAAGTGCGGTGTTGATCGGCCACTCGGTACGCGGCCGGTCCAGCGCGGCGTCGTACCGCGGGCCCCAGCTCACCTCGCCGCCGAGCCAGACCACAGCCGACTGGTGGCCCAGGCCGCCCGCGAACTCCGCTTCCAGGTACGCCACCGGGCCGCTCCTCGACCACCGGGCCAGCACCTCCGCCAGCGGCGGCGACAGCACCAGCCGGAACGGGCGCTCGGCGCGCGGCTCGTCGGTGGCGTAGTCCGGCAGGCCGCCGGTCAGTTCCTGCACCAGCTGCGGGGTGACAGGCAGTAGCGCGAAGTCCTGGCGGAGCGCGGCGAGCACCGCGTGGTCCAGGTCGGCGGTCTGCTCGCGCAGCAGCTCGACGTCGGCGACCACGGCGCTGAGCTGGTAACTCATCCGGTCCTCTCGGCGTCCACAGGCTGTGGATGGAACATGTGTACGACGGATTGTCGGGCCTGTCGGCGCGCTGGCGAGTGACGCGACAGAAGCCCAACGTACGGGCGCGGCAGCGCCCGCGCATCATCGCGCCCGATACTCGCTCTGCACGGTTGTCGGATCGGGGTGGCAGCGTTCGTAGCCGGGGTGACGGCAGCCCACGACCGGGAAGGAGGAATCGATGGCGCACTACCTGATCTCCGTACTCGACGACACCACCGGCTCGGCCACCGAGGCGGAGATGGCCGCGATCGGGGAGCTGCGGCCGTTCCTGGGCGCGTGACTGACGTCGCCGAGACGCTCACCCGGGTCCACCGCGAGGAGTGGGCCCGGGTCGTCGCCACGCTCGCCCGGCGCATCGGCGATCTCGACGTCGCGGAGGAGATGACGGCCGAGGCGTTCGCCGCAGCCGTCGAACGGTGGTCGGCCGACGGCGTACCCCCGAATCCCGGCGCGTGGCTCACCACCACCGCGTACCGACGTGCCGTCGACCGGATCCGGCGCGAGAGCCGGCGGGACGACAAGCACCGGCAGGCGCTGCTGCTGGCCGACGCCCCGGAACCGCTCGGTGTCATCGACGACGACCGGCTCCGCCTGATCTTCACCTGCTGCCACCCGGCGCTGGCCGTGGAGGCGCGGGTGGCGTTGACGCTGCGCCTGGTCGGCGGACTCACCGTGCCGGAGATCGCGCGTGCGTACCTGGTTCAGGAGGTCGCCATGAGCAGGCGGATCACCCGGGCCAAGACGAAGATCAAGGCAGCCGGGATCCCGTACCGGGTGCCGTCCCGCGAGGACCTCCCGTCCCGCGTCAGCGGCGTGCTCGCCGTCCTCTACCTGATCTTCAACGAGGGCTACCTCGCCTCCGACCCAAGCCAGGAGGCGGTCCGCGCCGACCTGACCGCCGAGGCGATCCGGCTCACCCGGCTGGTCCGTACGCTGCTGCCCGACCACGACGAGGCCACCGGGCTCCTGGCGCTGATGCTGCTCACCGAGGCCCGCCGGCCCGCCCGGGTCTCCGCGACAGGCGAACTCGTCGTCCTCGCCGAGCAGGACCGCAGTGCCTGGGACCGAGGGCTGATCGCCGAGGGGCACGCCCTGGTCCGCGCGTGCATCGCCGCCGGGCGGCCGCCGGGCCGCTACCAGATCCTCGCCGCGATAAACGCCGTCCACACCGACGCCCGCGACGCGCGGGACACCGACTGGGCGCAGATCGCCGCGCTCTACGACCATTTGGTACGCGTCGACCCGTCGCCGATCGTGCGGCTCAACCGGGCCGTGGCGGTCGCCGAGCTGGACGGGCCGCAGGTCGCGCTCGCCGAGGTGGACGGGTTGCCGCTGGAGGGTTACCACGCGTACCACGCGACGCGCGCCGAGCTGTTGCGCCGGATGGGGCGAGGTGGGGAGGCGCGGGCGGCGTACGAGCGGGCGATCGAGCTGGCTGGGAACAGCGCGGAGACGGCGTACCTGACGCGGCGACGGGACCAGTTGGGCGGCCGGTGAGGGGCGCCGCAGAGAACGACTCAGGGCCGGTCCCGTGCGGGAGCCGGCCCTGTCGTCTGCGAGCGGAGGATACGAGATTCGAACTCGTGAGGGTGTGAACCCAACACGCTTTCCAAGCGTGCGCCCTAGGCCTCTAGGCGAATCCTCCGCGAGCCAGGATACAGGTCTCCTGACGGCGGGCCACCCCACCCTCCCGGAAGATCCACAACCCTTCGGGTAGGCTTGGCGTCACCTCCCGTGCGGCGGTACCTCGTGAACCTCCCCAGGGCCGGAAGGCAGCAAGGATAAGCGAGCTCTGCCGGGTGCACGGGAGGCCTTTCTGTCTCCCGGGCCGGGTAACGTCGCTGCGGGTCGGGTCACGGGGTGGTGGGTGGTCACCCGGGGCCGACCGGCGCAGAATGGCTCGGTCGAGAGGAGGCGGGACGGGTGGCACTGGCCCTTTACCGCAAGTACCGGCCGCGGACGTTCGCCGAGATGATCGGCCAGGAGCAGGTCACCGAGCCGCTGTCGCAGGCGCTGCGCAGCGGGCGGCTCAACCACGCCTACCTCTTCTCCGGTCCGCGGGGCTGCGGCAAGACCTCCAGCGCCCGGATCCTGGCCCGCTCCCTCAACTGCGAGCAGGGCCCCACCCCCGAGCCGTGCGGGCAGTGTGACTCGTGCCGCGGGCTGGCTCCCGACGGCGGCGGCTCGATCGACGTCATCGAGATCGACGCGGCCAGCCACGGTGGTGTCGACGACGCCCGTGAGCTGCGCGAGAAGGCGTTCTTCGCCCCGGCCCGCAGCCGCTTCAAGATCTACATCATCGACGAGGCGCACATGGTCTCGTCGGCCGGCTTCAACGCCCTGCTCAAGCTGGTCGAGGAGCCCCCGGAGTACGTCAAGTTCATCTTCGCCACCACCGAACCGGAGAAGGTCCTCGGCACGATCAAGTCGCGGACCCACCACTACCCGTTCCGGCTGTTCCCGCCGAAGGTGGTGCGCCCCTACCTCGAACAGCTCTGCGAGGCAGAAGGCGTCAAGGTCGAGCCGGCGGTCTTCCCGCTGGTGGTGCGCGCCGGCGGGGGCAGCATGCGCGACAGCCTCTCCGTGCTCGACCAGCTCATCGCGGGCGCCGGCCCGGAGGGCGTCGACTACGCCCGCGCCGCCGCGCTGCTCGGGGTCACCGACGCCGCGCTGATCGACGAGATGTGCGACGCGCTCGCCGCCGGTGACGGCGCCGCCGCGTACGCCACCGTCGACCGGGTCGCCGAGGCCGGGCACGACTCGCGCCGCTTCGCCTCCGACCTGCTGGAACGCCTCCGCGACCTGATCGTCCTGCAGCAGGTGCCCGATGCCGCCGCCAGGGGTCTCATCGACGGCCCGGCCGACCAGATCGAGCGGATGGCCGCCCAGGCGCAGCGCCTCGGCCCGGCCACGCTGTCGCGGTGCGCCGACATCGTGCACAACGGCCTGGTCGAGATGCGCGGCACCACGGCGCCCCGGCTGCTGCTGGAGCTGATCTGCGCGCGCATGCTCCTGCCCGGCGCGGACGACTCCTCCGGCGGCCTGCTCCAGCGCCTGGAGCGGATGGAACGCCGGCTGACGCTCGGGGGCGCCGAGCTGCCGCCGGCCGCCGCCGACTCCGCCCATCCCACCCAGAACCAGGGGGTACGCCCGGCGGCTCCCGCCCCGGGCGCGGCTGCCGCCGCGGTCCACCCGGATTCCGCCGGCACGCCGGCGGCTGCCGGTGCCCCGACCGGTGCCGCCGCCGCACGTGCCGCTGCCGCCGCTGCTGCGGGTGCCCGGAGCGCCGCACCCGGTTCCCGTCCGACCGGCACCGCCACCGGTGCCCGTCCGGCCCCGAACGGTGCGGTTACCGGCTCCCGTCCCGGCCCGGCTGGTGCGGCTGCCGACTCCGGCCCGGCCGTTGCCGACTCCGGCCCGCTTCCGGCCCCGGCGGCGACCGAAGCGACAGCCGTTGCCGGGTTCCACCCCGACACCGAGGCCGGGTTCCCTGCGCCGGCCGCCGCCGAGCGGTCCGTCGCCGGCTCGACGACTTCCGGTCCGGGTGCCGCCCGACGCCCGGTACCGCCGTCCGCGGTGATGCCCGACCCGGCCACGCCCGAGCCGCCCCGCCCCGGCGCGGGCAACCCCGGTGCGCTCGACGCGGTAGCGGTGCGCCGGGTCTGGCCCGAGGTGGTCGGCAAGGTCAACCGGAGCAACAAGCGGATCGCCGCGCTGATGCGGGACGCGGTGGTACGCGACCTGGACGGCGACACGCTGGTGCTGACCGTGAAGTCGACGGTGCTGGCGAAGATGATGGCCGACCACGCCGCTGTGCTGACCGACGCGCTCTACGAGGAGCTGGGCGGTCGCTGGCAGATCCGCTGCGAGGTGGCCGGCGAGCGCGGCGCGTCCTCGCTCGGTGGCCCGTCCCGCCCGTCCGGAGCGAGCCGTGCCCAGGCCGACGCCGCCCCGGCCCGCAGCGCGCCCGACAGCGCTCCGGCCCGCCCGGCGACCGCCCCGCCCGGTCCGGCGTCCGACGCCGCGTCCAGTCGCCCGGATTCCGGGGGGGTAGGTACTGCTCACGGCCGCCCGGACGCCGACGCGGGGCGTGTCCGCCCGAACGCGGGCGCGGCTGACGCGGGGTATGGACAGGACACCTCCGGCGCGGCCCGTACCGCACACGCGCGCCCCGATTCCGTCGGCGCGGCCGCCTCCCACCCGGCAGCAGCCGACGCGGGACCGGGCCGCCCGGGTTCGGCCCACTCCGGTCCGGGCCGTCCGGATTCCGCCGCCGTCGACCAGGCCGGCGAGGAGGACTGGCCGGAGCCGGCCCGACCCGGTGGCGCTGCGGCCGGCACGGCCTCGGCCACCGGCGCCGCCTCGGCGAGCACCGGCGACGCGGAGGACTGGCCGGCGGCGGCCCGTCCGGGCGGGGGCACGGCGACCGCCACCGCCCCTGTCGTCGTACCCAAGCCTGCTGGACCTGCGGCGGCGCCGGCGCCTGCCGGTGGGGCGAGGCCGGCGGGGGCGAAGAACAGCGCGATCGCGGCGGCGCGTGCGGCCGCGGCGGCTGCCGCTGCGGGCGGTGGTCCCGGCAAGGGGCCGCGCGCGGCGCAGCCGGCGCGGAAGACGGCCGATGCCGAGTGGGCGGGCGAGCCGCCCTACGACCCGGACTTCGACGGCCCGGTGCGGGGCGGGGGTGCGTCGGCGGCGGCGTCCGCCTACGAGGGTTTCGATCCGGGCGACGAGCCCCTGGACGACGTGATCGACGAGCGGACCGCCCGGCAGTCGAGCGAGGAGCAGGCGGTGCAGCTGCTGCGCGAGACGTTCGGGGCGGAGAAGATCGACGAGGTGGACGCGCGCTGAGCGCGCGCCGACCGCGATTCAGCGGTGCCGTGGCCCGACTAGGCTGGGCGCGGCCGAGCAGACGAGTGGAAGAAGGAGCGGTCCGTGCGCCCAGGTGGACAGCCGAACATGCAGCAGATGCTGAAGCAGGCGCAGAAGATGCAGCAGCAGATCGCCAAGGCCCAGGCCGAGCTGGCCGAGGCGGAGCTGACCGGCACCGCCGGCGGTGGCCTGGTCACCGCTACCGTCGCCGGTACCGGTGAGCTGAAGGCGATCAAGATCGACCCGAAGGCGGTCGACCCGGAGGACGTCGAGACGCTTGAGGACCTGGTGGTCGCGGCCGTGCACAACGCCGCCGAGGCGGCCCGCGAGCTGACCGAGAAGAAGATGGGCCCGCTCGCGGGCGGCATGGGCGGCCTCGGCCTGCCCGGGTTCTGAGCCGGCAGATGTACGAGGGTGCCATCCAGGATCTGATCGACGAGCTGGGCCGGTTGCCGGGCGTGGGCCCGAAGAGTGCCCAGCGGATCGCGTTCCACGTGCTGTCGGCGGATCCGGCCGACGTCAACCGGCTGGCCGGTGCGCTGCGCAAGGTCAAGGACCTGGTCCGGTTCTGCACGACCTGCTACAACGTGGCCGAGTCGGAGCAGTGCCGGATCTGCCGCGACCCACGGCGTACCGACGAGGTGCTCTGTGTGGTCGAGGAGCCGAAGGACGTGGTGGCGATCGAGCGGACCGGCGAGTTCCGCGGGCGCTACCACGTGCTCGGTGGCGCGATCAATCCGCTGGAGGGCATCGGCCCGGACAACCTGCGGATCCGTGAGCTGATGACCCGCCTCGGCGGTGGTGAGGTCCGCGAGCTGATCCTCGCCACCGACCCGAACACCGAGGGCGAGGCGACCGCCACCTATCTGGCGCTGATGGTCAAGCCGATGGGGATCGCGGTGACCCGGCTCGCGAGTGGACTGCCGGTCGGCGGCGACCTCGAGTACGCCGACGAGATCACGCTGGGCCGAGCCTTCGAGGGCCGTCGGGCCGTCTGAGTCCCAGTCGTACCGCCTCCGGCGGGCGCCCTGCCGGGTGCCCGCCGGACGTGTCTCCGGGCCGGACCCGGACGCCCGTCGATCTAACAGGAACGTGCGTCCGGGACCGGATCGACGTAATAAATTCGCCCTTCAAACCGACGAAAGTTCGGCAACGTAAGGGATTCCCCTTCGATTCGTATGCCTCGTTGCGGAACAGACACGATTCGATACCAACCCACCCCCCGCCCGTTTCCGCGCCGTCCAACCGAAGGCTAAGGTCTGCCCACATCGGTGACCCTGTCACCACGTTGTCCGTACCCCCAAGGACGAGGTGAAGCACCATGCGTGCATCCAGGCCGAAGGTCGCAATCGCGGCCGTCGCGGTCGCGGCCCTCGCGGTTGCAGGCTGCGCCGAGAGCGACCGTGAGAGTGGCTCCGGAGATAGCAAGAAGGACACCCTCGTCTTCGGCGTCGCCGGAGACCCGAAGGTGCTCGACCCCAGCTTCGCCAGCGACGGTGAGTCGCTGCGCGTGGCGCGCCAGGTCTTCGAGACCCTGGTCCGTCCGGAGGAGGGCGGCACCAAGGTGACGCCGGGCCTCGCCGAGTCCTGGACGCCGGATGCGGCGGGCACGACCTGGACGTTCAAGCTCCGTTCGGGTGTCAAGTTCCACGACGGCACCGACTTCAACGCCGAGGCGGTCTGCGCCAACTTCGACCGCTGGTACAACGCCAAGGGCCTCATGCAGAGCCCGGACGTGACGGCGTACTGGCAGGACGTCATGGGCGGGTTCGCCAAGAACGAGAACCCGGACCTGCCGCCGAGCCTCTTCAAGTCCTGCACCGCCAAGGACGCCACCACTGTGGACCTGGCGTTCACCCGGGTCTCCAGCAAGATCCCGGCCGCGCTCATGCTGCCGTCGTTCTCGATGCAGAGCCCCAAGGCGATGGAGCAGTACGACGCCAGCAACGTGACCGGCACCGCCGAGGACATCAAGTACCCCGCGTACGCGATGGAGCACCCGACCGGCACCGGCCCGTTCAAGTTCAAGGCGTGGGACGTCGCGAACAAGACGCTCACCATCGAGCGCAACGACGACTACTACGGCGACAAGGCCAAGCTGAAGACCATCATCTTCAAGACGATCTCGGACGAGAACGCCCGCAAGCAGGCGCTCCGCTCGGGTGACATCCAGGGCTACGACCTGGTCGGCCCGGCCGACGTCGAGCCGCTGAAGAAGGAGGGCTTCAACGTCCTCACCCGGCCCGCCTTCAACGTCCTCTACCTGGCGATCAACCAGAAGGGGAACCCGAAGCTGGCCGACCTGAAGGTTCGGCAGGCCATCGCGCACGCGCTGAACCGGCAGGCCCTGGTCGACTCGAAGCTGCCCCCGGGCGCCAAGGTCGCGATGAACTTCATGCCGGACACCGTCGAGGGCTGGAACGGCGACGTCACCAAGTACGACTACGACCCCGCCAAGGCCAAGGCCCTGCTGGCCGAGGCCGGCGCGTCGAACCTGACGCTGAAGTTCCACTACCCGACCGAGGTCACCCGGCCGTACATGCCGAACCCGAAGGACATCTTCGAGCTGCTCTCGGCGGACCTCAAGGCGGTCGGCATCAACGTCCAGGCCATCCCGCTGAAGTGGAGCCCGGACTACCTCAACGCCACCACCTCCGGCGCCAAGCACGACCTGCACTTCCTCGGCTGGACCGGTGACTACGGCGACGCGTACAACTTCATCGGTACCTTCTTCGACCGCCCGAAGGACGAGTGGGGCTTCAACAACGCCCAGCTCTTCGCGCAGTTCAAGGACGCCGACACCACCGCCGACCCGGCGGCCCGGGTGGAGAAGTACAAGGCCCTCAACAAGTCGATCATGGACTTCCTGCCGGGTGTGCCGATCTCGCACTCCCCGCCGGCGATCGTGTTCGGCAAGGACGTGACCGGGATCAAGGCGAGCCCGCTCACCGACGAGCGGTACGCGACCGCAGAGTTCAAGTGATCTGAAGGCACCGTACGCGGGCGGGCGCTGTGACCACAGCGCCCGCCCGCACCCCTCCGCACCCCTACCGAGGCGCCCGTGTTCCGGTTCATCATCAGACGCCTGCTACAGCTGATACCCACGCTGTTCGGGCTCTCCGTCCTGCTGTTCATCTGGCTCCACCGACTCCCCGGCGGGCCCGAGACCGCGATCCTCGGTGAGCGGGGCACGCCCGAGACGCGCGCCGCCATCCGGCGCAACCTCGGCCTCGACGAGCCGATCCTGGTCCAGTACGCCCGCTTCCTGCGGCGGATGATCCGGCTCGACCTGGGCACCTCGACCGGTACGAAGCGGGCCGTCACCACTGAGTTCGTGGAACGGTTCCCCGGCACCGTCGAACTGACCGTCATGGCCATGATCCTGGCGGTCGGCATCGGCATCCCGCTCGGCTACCTGGCCGCCCGCCGCCGGGGCCGGTTCCTCGACCACGCCTCGGTCGGCGGATCGCTCATCGGCATCTGCATCCCGGTCTTCTTCCTGGCGTACGTGCTCAAGGCGATCTTCGCGGAGAACCTGGGCTGGTTCCCCTCCAGCGGCCGGCAGGACCCGACCATCGGAGCGACCCGGGTCACCAACTTCTTCGTCATCGACGGGCTCATGACCCGCGAGTGGGACGCCGCCGCCGACGCGCTCTGGCACCTCGTGCTGCCGGGCATCGCGCTCGCCAGCATCCCGCTCGCGATCATCGTCCGGATCACCCGGGCCAGCGTGCTGGAGGTGCTGAACGAGGACTTCGTCCGCACCGCCGAGGCCAAGGGCCTGACCGAGCGGACCGTCCGCCGCCGGCACGTGCTGCGCAACGCCATGCTGCCGGTGGCCACCTCGATCGGTCTGCAGACCGGTCTCCTGCTCTCCGGCGCGGTGCTCACCGAGACCGTGTTCGCGTTCAGCGGCATCGGCGCGTTCGTCGCCGAGTCGATCAGTCAGCGCGACTACCCGGTGCTGATGGGCTTCATCATGATCATTGCGGTGGTGTACGTGCTGGTGAATCTCCTGGTCGACCTCTCCTACAGCGTGATCGACCCGAGGGTGAGGGTGCGATGACCATCACCACTGGCAAGAAGCGCGAGAAGATCGACCGGCTCGCCGAACTGGCCGCCCGCGACGACGAGCAGGGGGTGAGCCTCTGGAAGGAGGCGTTCCGCCGGCTGCGGCGCAACCCGGCGGCCGTCATCGGCGTGGTCATCCTGGCGATCTTCGTCCTGGTCGCCGTCATCGGGCCGTTCCTCGTCCCGTACAGCCCGACGGACTCCATCGGCATCCGCGAAGGGCTGGTCAAGTCCGGCCAGGGCATCATCCCGGGCGCCTCCGCCGACCACTGGCTCGGCTTCGACCACCAGGGCCGGGACGAGTTCAGCCGGCTCATCGTCGGGGCCCGGCAGACGCTGCTCGTCGGCGTGGTCTCCACCCTGATCGGCCTCGCGGTCGGTGCGCTGATCGGCGGCGTCGCCGGTGCCGCGGCCGGTCTCGGCGGGCGCTGGGGCCGCTGGATCGACACCACCCTGATGCGCTTCATCGACATGCTGCTGGCCATGCCGAGCCTGCTGCTCGCGGTGAGCATCGCGGCGCTGCTCGGCGCCAGCCTCACCACCGTGATGATCGCCGTCGGTGTGGTGTCGGTGCCGATCTTCGCCCGGCTGCTGCGCGGCTCGATGATCGCGCAGGCCAACAGCGACTACGTGCTGGCCGCGACGTCGCTCGGCGTGAAGCGGTCCAAGATCGCCCTCACCCACGTGGTGCCGAACTCGATCGCCCCGGTCATCGTGCAGGCCACGCTGACGCTCGCGACCGCGATCATCGAGGCGGCCGCGCTGTCCTTCCTCGGCCTCGGCAACCCCGACTCGGCCATCCCGGAGTGGGGCGTCATGCTCGCCGACGCGCAGCCGTACCTGGGCATCCGGCCCGGCCTGGCGATCTATCCGGCGCTCGGCATCATCATCACCGCGCTGGGGTTCACGCTGCTCGGTGAGGCGATGCGCGAGGCTCTCGATCCGAAGCTGCGGAAGTAGGTCAGTCAGTCATGGCACTGCTCGAAGTGGACGACCTCTCCGTCACGTTCGCCCGGCGTGGGCAGCGCACCGTGCACGCGGTGGACGGGGTGTCCTTCTCGGTCGACGCCGGCGAGGTGGTCGGCCTGGTCGGCGAGTCCGGCTGCGGCAAGAGCGTCACGTCGCTGGCCATCATGGGCCTGCTGCCCAAGCAGCCGGGCCTGCGGGTCGGCGGCAAGGCGGTCTTCGACGGCACCGACCTGCTCCAGCTCGACGACAGGTCCCGCCGCGACATCCGCGGCCGGGACGTCGCGATGATCTTCCAGGATCCGCTGTCCTCGCTGAACCCGGTCATCCCGATCGGGCTCCAGGTGACCGAGGTGCTCGCCCGGCACCGGGGCATGAAGGGCGAGGCGGCCACCAAGGAGGCAGCGGAACTGCTGGACCGGGTGGGCATCCCGGACCCGCGGCGGCGGCTCAAGGAGTACCCGCACCAGCTCTCCGGCGGCATGCGGCAGCGGGCCCTGATCGCCATGGCGGTCGCCTGCCAGCCCCGGCTGCTGATCGCCGACGAGCCGACCACCGCGCTCGACGTCACCATCCAGGCCCAGATCCTGGAACTGCTGAAGGACCTGGTCCGGGACTCCGGCACCGCACTGGTGATGATCACGCACGACCTCGGCGTGGTGGCCGGCATGTGCGACACGGTCAACGTGCTCTACGCCGGCCGGGTGGTGGAGACGGCCAACCGCCGTCCGCTGTTCCGCCAGCCCCGGCATCCGTACACCGAGGGTCTGCTCGCTTCGGTGCCGCGCCTCGACGCCGGCCGCGGCGAACGGCTGAACCCCATCCCCGGCTCGGTGCGCGACGTGCTGCCCTGGCCGGACGGGTGTGCGTTCGCCCCGCGCTGCGCGCGCCGCGTCGACGAGTGCGTGGGCGAACCGCCGGAGCTGGTGCTGACCCACGACGCGCGCAGCTACCGCTGCGTCAACCCGGTGCCGGTCCCCGGCCTGACCCCGGAGGCGGACGCCCGCGCGACCGCGCCGACGACCACCGAACCGGGTGCGGTGCCGGCCCAGGCCGAACCGGCCGACCCGCCCGCCGTGCCCGGCTTCGGAACGGCTCCGCGCGAGGAGGAGACCCCATGAGCGACAACGACATCCTCGTCGAGGTCCGCGACCTGAAGGTGCACTTCCCGATCCGCCGCGGCGTGATCTTCGACCGGACCGTCGGGCACGTCAAGGCGGTCGACGGGGTCGACCTGAGCATCCCGCGCGGCAAGACGTACGGGCTGGTGGGCGAGTCGGGTTGCGGCAAGTCCACGCTCGGCCGGGCGCTGCTGCAGCTCACCCCGCCGACCGGCGGCGAGGTGACGTTCGACGGCGTCGAGCTGACCACGCTGCCCGCCGGCAAGCTGCGTTCGATGCGCCGCCGGATGCAGATGATCTTCCAGGACCCGATGTCCAGCCTGGACCCCCGGCAGAACGTCGAGTCGATCCTGACCGAGGGCCTCCAGACCCACGGCATCGGCGCCAACCGGGACGACCGGCGGCGGATCATCGGCGAGACGCTCGACGCCGTGGGCCTGCCGAAGTGGGCGCTGTCCCGCTACCCGCACGAGTTCTCCGGCGGCCAGCGCCAGCGCATCGGCATCGCCCGCGCCCTGGTCCTCGGCCCGGAGCTGATCGTCGCCGACGAACCCGTCTCCGCGCTGGACGTGTCGATCCAGGCGCAGGTGGTGAACCTGCTCGACGAACTCCAGGACAGCCTCGGCCTGACCTACCTGGTCATCGCGCACGACCTGGCCGTGGTGCGGCACATCTCCGACATCGTCGGCGTGATGTACCTGGGCGCGCTGGTGGAGGAGGCGCCGAGCGAGCGCCTCTACACCGAGCCGCTGCACCCGTACACCCGGGCGCTGATGTCGGCGGTGCCGGTGCCGGACCCGGACGTGGAGGACCGGCGCGAACGCATCCTGCTCGCCGGTGACCTGCCGTCGCCCGCCAACCCGCCGTCGGGCTGCCGGTTCCACACCCGCTGCCCGTGGGCGCAGCCGACCCGCTGCGCCGACGAGCGGCCCGAACTGCGCCAGATCGGCGCCAGCCGGGTCGCCTGCCACTGGGCCGAGCAGATCGCCGCCGGTGAGCTGCGCCCGCACGAGGTCACCGCGAAGATCACCCGGCCGGAGGGCGAGGGCGAGGAGCCGGGCGTGGTCTCCGCGCCCAGCGAGCCCGGATCGTACGTCTGACACGGCAAAGCGCGTCCCCACCCGGCCCGGGTGGGGACGCGCTTTGGTCGTCGGTCAGCCCTCGGGGCGGTTGAGCAGGCCCACCGCGATCGTGTGCACGGCGTCCAGCGCGGCCGGGTCGGCCAGCGGCGCGGAACCGCCGGTCACCGCGTACCACTCGTCGGCGTCCTTGTACTGCACCCGCAGCGTCACCCGGCCGTCGGCGTGCTCGGTGCGCAGCGTCAACTCGCCGGTCACCACACCCACCTCGTCCGTCATGACCCCGCCCGGACCGGCGGTGATGTCAGCGGTGCGGTCCGCCGGTCCGCCCGGGGCGCCCCCGGCCGGCGCACCCGGCACCGCGTCGGCGGTCATGCCCGCCCCTGCTACGTCGGCGGGCTCCGGCTGCCGCCCGTCCGCCGTCATCCCGGCCGAGGCCGGACCGGCCGGTGCGGACTCCGGGGCCGGTGCGCCGCCTGCCTCCGGCGCCGGTGTGGCGTCCGGCCCGGTCACGGTTTGCTCGCCCATGTGCAGCCCTCCAGCATGTCGGTGAGAGCGGCCTTCTCGGCACTTGTCACAGTCAGCCGCCAGTAGTGCTTGACCGTCACCCAGTCCGCCGCGTACTGACACCAGGACGACCGGTTCGGCGGCTTCCACTGGGACGGATCCTGGTCACCCTTTGCCCGGTTGGAGCGCGCCGAAACCGCGATGAGCTGCGGCCGGGTCAGGTCGTTGGCGAAGTCGCCGCGCTTCGAGTCGTCCCACTCGTCCGCGCCCGAACGCCACGCGGCGGCCAGCGGCACGATGTGGTCGATGTCCACGCCCGACGGATCGTTGAGCACCACGCCGTCGTAGACGCTCTCCCACCGGCCACCGACCACGTTGCAGCCGGACAGCTTGATGCCCTCGCCGTCGCGTTGCAGCACACTGTCGCGTACGTCGCAGTTCTTGCCGGTGCCGCGCCAGTGCGGGAAGCGGGAGCGGCTGTAGCCCTTCATCGAGCCGGCCGTTGCCACTGTGAGCTCACCGAGCTGCTTGTTGACGTTCCCGGAGGCGCTCGGCGGCGCCTCCGGCTCGGTGACCGACACGTCGCAGCCGGCCACGCCGAGGGCGAGCACCGCGCTCAGCGCGGCCGCCAGCCCGGCTCGGGCTCCTGATCTCGTACGCACAGACGACACCTCTCCAGCTTGCGTGCTCCGGGCGAGTCCGCACAGTACCCGGCGGCGGTTTCCGCGATTCGTGGCGTCGACGGTGGGTGGCGGGCAGAGTGGTGAGACGTGACCGCACCCGCTCCCGCGCTGCGTACCGGCTCCGCCGCCGGACGCGGCACGCTGCTCGCCGCGATCCTCGCCTCCGGCATGGTGTTCCTGGACAGCACAGTCGTCAACGTCGCGCTGCCGCGCCTCGGCGCCGAACTCGACGCCACAGTCGCCGGTCTGCAGTGGACCGTGAACGGTTACCTGCTCATGCTCGCCGCGTTCGTGCTGCTCGGCGGCGCGCTCGGCGACCGGTTCGGGCGGCGGCGCGTCTTCCTGCTCGGCGTGGTCTGGTTCGCGGTGGCGTCGGTGCTCTGCGGGCTGGCCCAGGACACCGGCTGGCTCGTCGCCGCCCGGTTCCTCCAGGGCGCCGGCGGGGCGCTGCTCACCCCCGGCTCACTGTCGGTGCTCCAGGCCAGCTTCCACCCGGACGACCGGGGCCGGGCCATCGGCACCTGGTCCGGGCTGTCCGGGGTGTCCACAGCGCTGGGCCCGCTGCTCGGCGGCTGGCTCATCGACACGCTCTCCTGGCGGTGGATCTTCTTCGTCAACCTGCCGCTGGCCGTCGGCGTGGTGCTCGCCGCGCTGCGCTGGGTGCCGGAGAGCCGCGACGAGGAGGTGTCGCGTACCGGAGGCGGGCGGCGCCGGTTCGACGTGGCCGGGGCGCTGCTCGGCGCGCTCGCGCTCGGCGGGATCACGTACGCGTTGATCGACGCACCGGCGCCGGGCGCTTCCCCGGCGGTGCTGGTCGCGGCGGTGCTCGGGGTGGCCGCCGTGGTGGTGTTCGTGCTCGTCGAGCGGCGGCGCGGCGACACCGCGATGCTGCCCACCGGGCTGTTCTCCAGCCGGCTGTTCTCCGTGCTGAACGTCTTCACAGTGGTGGTGTACGCGGCGCTCGGCGGGTTCACCTTCTTCCTCGCCGTCTACCTGCAGAACGTGGTCGGCTGGTCGGCGTTGCTCACCGGCCTGGCCACCGTGCCGATGACGGTGCTGCTGCTGGTCGGCTCGCCGCGCGCCGGAGCGCTGTCGGCCCGCATCGGCCCCCGGCTGCCGCTCACCGTCGGCCCGGTGGTCGCCGCGGTGGGTCTGCTGCTGCTGCGCCGCGTCGGGCCTGGTGCGTCGTACTGGGTGGACGTGCTGCCGGGTGTGGCGCTGTTCGGCGCCGGGCTCACACTCGTGGTGGCGCCGCTGACGACGTCTGTGCTCGGCGCGGTCTCCGACCGCTTCGCCGGGGTGGCGAGCGGCTTCAACAACGCCGCCTCCCGGGCCGGCGGCCTGCTCGCGGTGGCCGCGCTGCCGCTGCTGGTCGGGCTGTCGGGCACCGGGTACGAGCAGAAGGGCGCGCTGGCAGACGCGTACCGGGGGGCGCTGGCGTGGTGCGCCGGGCTGCTGCTGGCCGGCGCCGTGCTCGCCGCCGTGCTCATCCACCGCCCCCGGGGGGAAGGAAGGGCCCCTTCTTAACGCCTCCGGTAGAGGAAGGGCCCCTTGTTAACACTCGGGCCATTCGGGCGCGGGCGTTAAGAAGGGCCCCCTCCTATGCAGAATGCGTTAAGAAGGGGCCCTTCCTTACACCTCAGGCGCGGGTGCGGTTCACCGCGCTCGTGACCGCCTTGATCGAGGCGGTGACGATGTTCGCGTCCACCCCGACGCCCCACACCGTACGGCCGTCCACCTCGCACTCCACGTACGCGGCGGCCTGCGCGTCCCCGCCGGAGGACAGCGCGTGCTCGTGGTAGTCGAGCACCCGTACCGCCACGCCCAGGGACTGCAGCGCGTTGACGTACGCGTCGATCGGGCCGTTGCCGACGGCGGTGAGTGCGCGGGTCTCGCCGCCGAAGCCGACGCGGGCGTCGATCTCGACCTTGCCGTCGACGGTGCCGATCGTGTACTCGGCCAGCTTCACGGTCGGGTCGACCTGGTGGTCGACCAGGTAGTTGCGGGCGAAGATCTCCCACATCGCGCCCGGCTCGACCTCGCCGCCGTCGTGGTCGGTGACCTGCTGCACCACGCCGGAGAACTCGATCTGGAGGCGGCGCGGCAGGTCGAGCTGGTGCTCGGTCTTCATGATGTACGCGACGCCGCCCTTGCCGGACTGCGAGTTGACCCGGATGACCGCCTCGTAGGTGCGGCCCAGGTCCTTCGGGTCGATCGGCAGGTAGGGCACGGCCCAGGTGAAGTCGTCAACCGGCACCCCGGCCGCCGCCGCGTCGGCGTTCAGCGCGGCGAAGCCCTTGTTGATCGCGTCCTGGTGCGAGCCGGAGAACGCGGTGTAGACGAGGTCGCCCGCGTACGGGTGGCGCTCGTGCACCGGCAGCTGGTTGCAGTACTCGACGGCGCGCTTGATCTCGTCGATGTTCGAGAAGTCGATCATCGGGTCGATGCCCTGGGAGAACATGTTCAGGCCCAGCGTCACCAGGTCGACGTTGCCCGTGCGCTCACCGTTGCCGAACAGGCAGCCCTCGATCCGGTCGGCGCCGGCCAGCAGGCCCAGCTCGGCGGCGGCCACGCCGGTGCCCCGGTCGTTGTGCGGGTGCAGGCTCAGCACCAGGCTGTCCCGCCGGGGCAGACGCCGGTGCATCCACTCGATCGAGTCGGCGTAGACGTTCGGCATCGCCATCTCGACGGTGGCCGGCAGGTTGATGATCAGCTTCCGGTCCGGCGTCGGGTCGATCACGTCGATGACCGCGGAGCAGACCTCCAGCGCGTACTCCAGCTCGGTGCCCGTGTACGACTCCGGCGAGTACTCGTAGTGGATGTCCGTGTCCGGGGTGTGGATCTCCGCGTACTTCTGGCACAGCCGCGCGCCCTGCGTGGCGATGTCGGTGATGCCGTCGCGGTCCAGGCCGAAGACCACCCGGCGCTGCAGCGTCGAGGTGGAGTTGTAGAAGTGCACGATGGCCCGGCGCGCGCCGCGCAGCGACTCGAAGGTCCGCTCGATCAGGTGCTCCCGGCACTGGGTCAGCACCTGGATGGTGACGTCTTCGGGGATCAGGTCCTGCTCGATCAGCTGCCGTACGAAGTCGTAGTCGGTCTGGCTCGCCGACGGGAAGCCGACCTCGATCTCCTTGTAGCCCATCTGCACCAGGAGCTGGAACATCCGGCGCTTGCGCTCGGGCGACATCGGGTCGATCAGCGCCTGGTTGCCGTCGCGGAGGTCGACTGCGCACCAGCGGGGCGCGGCCTCGACGCGGCGGGTCGGCCAGGCGCGGTCCGGCAGGTCGACGCCGAACTCACTGTCGTACGGGACGTAGCGGTGGACCGGCATCCGGCTGGGGCGCTGGCGGGCGAACGGATCGGTGTCGGTGACAGGTTGAGCCATCTCGGAGTGCTCCCTGGAACATGTGGCGTCAGCAGATCGGAAAGGTGTCGGCGGGATGCCGGGCGACGGTGCGCGGCGGTGCCGAGAAGAAGATCGGATGTGCTGGACGGCGCGTAGCGACTCCGCGACGAGGTGCCGGCCGGTCAGGCCTCGTCGCGGCAGCCAAGGAGAAGGTACGCGCGCCACATGACAGGGTCACCCTACGTGGTGGGACGGGCCGTGGGAAGGTTGGTCCGGACTATGGGACCAGAGTCACGGATTCGGTGGACGTCGGCACGCCCTGTAGCCGAGGTGTCCGCTCCGCCCGGGCCACCGCCGGCACGATCACCAGCCCGACCAGGACGAACAGCGCCGCTGCCGGGTACCAGCCCCAGCCGCCGGTGCTCACGCCGAGCGCGGTCAGCCCGGCCGGAGCGATCAGGAACTGCACCTGCGAACCGAGCCCGAACGCGCCGACGTAGGCGCCGCGCTGTGCGGCGGGTGGCAGCGTGGCGGTGAGTCCCCAGGCGCCCGCCGACTCGATCAGCTCCGCCAGGATGAGCAGCGTCGCGGCGGCCACCAGCACCACCACGGTGAGCAGTCCCCGGGTCGCGCCGGACACCGGCAGGGCCACGCAGAACAGGGCGATCAGCACCGCGCCCCGGCGGGAGGCCCGGGCCGCGCCCGTCGCGGTGTCCGCGCCCCGGCTGGCCCGTACCTGGAACAGCACGATCAGGACGGTGTTGAGCAGGACCAGCCCGGCGATGATCGCCTTCGGTGCGTCGGTACGGGTCAGAATCCACAGCGGCATCACCGTCAGGTAGAGCGTCTGATGCGCGGTGAGCATCCCGGAGAGCAGCGCGACGGCCATGAACGGCCGGTCCCGCAGCACCGCCAGCCGACTCATCGGCTCGGCCGGGCGGGTCACCTCCGGCAGCCGGGGCAGCCGGCGGACGAAGACGGCGGTCACCAGGAAGACGGTGGCGATGAACCAGACCATCCCGCGGTACGCCCAGATCGTGTCGACGGCCAGCACCAGGCCGCTGATCAGCGCGCCGAGCCCGAAGCCGACGTTCAGCGAGGAGCGCTGGTAGGCCAGCGCGGTGACCCGGTCCTCGGGGCGCAGCACGTTGATCGAGTAGACCTGGCGGGCGGTGCTGGCGGCGGCGCCCACCACTGCCAGCGTGATCACCACGGCGAGGAAGCCGGCGAAGCCGCCGACGAACGGGTAGGTCGCGAACAGCGCCGCATCGAGCAGCAGGCCGACGATCCATACCCGCTGAGGGCCGTACCGGTCGGTGAGCGCGCCCAACGGAACGGTGCCGAGCAGGGACGCCCCGGCGGCGAGCGAGAGGCCGAGCCCCACCTGGGCCGGGCTGAGCCCGAGCGCCCGGGTGAAGAAGACGGCGCTGCCGGCCTGGAACAGCCCGGTACCGACGGCGTAGACCATGGCCTGCACGGCCAGGGCGCGGGTCAGCCCGGCCGGCGGTACGACGTGACGGACGGAGGTGCGGATGCTTTCTCTGGCCCCCATGACCGGTGAGCAAACAGTGCCCCCCGCACTCCGGTCGAACCTTTTAGGCTGGGCCGAATCCCGGGGGTGTGCGATGTCCGAGTTGCGGTTCACGCTGGCCGACGTCGCCGGAGTGCGGTTCGGTGTGTCGCCGGCCAACGAGACGGTCATGAGCATGTGGGCGCTTGCCGACCCGGCCCGCTATCCGGTGCATCTGCAGTGGGTCGACCGGGCCCGGACGACGCTGCGCCGCCCGGAGGTGGCCGCGCGGGTCGGCCCGCTCGTGGAGCTGACCCGGCCGCGCCGCTGGTTGCCCGATTTCCTCACCCCGGCGGCCCGCCCGGGAGTGGAGATGGACGGCCAGCTCGACCAGATCGCTGCGACTCCGCCCGGTGTGGTGGTCCAGGACCTGCTGGCGACCACCCCGAGCCGGCCGCTGGGCCCCTTCGGGCAGGCGTTGCTGGCCGACCCGGCCGGGCTGCTGCCGCAGCTCGTCGAGGCGGTTCGGGTCTGGTACGACGAGGCGATCGCCCCCGACTGGCCACGGATGCGGGCACTCCTCGACGCCGACGTCGCGTACCGGGCGGCCCAGCTCGCCGAGGGCGGTGCGGGGCAGCTGTTCGAACGGCTCCATCCCAGCCTGCGGTGGCTCGGTGACCGGGTGGTCAGCGACGACCCGTTCGAGCGGGACTTCGACCTGCGGGGGCGAGGGCTGGCGCTGAACCCGAGCGTCTTCACCGACCGGCGGGTGCTGTGGAACCTGCTGGAGGACTCGCTACCCGCCGGGGCGTACCCGGTGCGGGCGGTCGGGACGCTCTGGGAGCGCACGCCGGCGCCCGAGGGTGATCCCCTGGTCCGGGTGGTGGGGGCCGGCCGGGCCGCGCTGCTGCACCTGCTGGACACGCCGGTGACCACCACCGACCTGGCCCGGCTCACCGGCATGTCGGCGGGAAACGTCTCGCAGCACCTCTCCGCGCTGCACGCCGCCGGGCTTGTCGTCCGGTCCCGGTCCGGGCGGCACGTGCTCTACCGCAACACCGAGGTCGGCGCGGCCCTGCTGCACGCGGCCCGCGGTTCCTGAGGGCTCGGGTCGTACGCCCAGGCGCTACGGCGCTCCCGGGCTCGGGGCGTCCCGGCTCACCGGTTCGCCCTCGGTCACCGCGCCCGCGAGTTCGACCGTTCCCGGCGCCGCACCGGGCTCACCGGTCAGCGTCAGGGTGCCGAATCCGGCCCGTACCGCAGCCGGCGTGCCGTCCTCCCGGAAGCAGTAGATGCCCACGTCCAGCGGCGCGTTCAGCGACGCCGAGGTGCTGTCGACCGTGTAGCACGGGCCGCCGGCGCCGGGCAGCGGCTCGGCGGGGGAGACCGCGAGCGGCGCGCGCCGGTCGGTCAGCACCTCCAGCCAGTCGGTGAACGGGTGCTGCACCCGGGGGTCGAGCCGGCGCGGCACCGCGTCGTCGGCGTCGCCGAGGCGGACGCAGGTCGCCGCCTGGGCCCAGCCGGCCGAGGGCAGCGCGCACTGGAACAGCCCGTCGGAGGTGCCGGCGAGCGAGACGTCCACCGTGCCGGCGTGCCCCCAGCCGGGCACGTCGACCCGCCAGCTGCCGTCGTTGGCGCTGGTGAAGGACACCGTGCGGGGGGTGCCCTCGGTGGGCGTGAACGCGTACGTGGCGGTCAGGTGCCGGTCCTGTGCCGCGGCGGCCAGCCCGGCCAGTTCCTCGCGGGCGGCGTCGACCTGCACCGGGACCGGGTCGGCGGTGCCGGTGGGCGCCGCCTCGGGACGGCCGCCGTCGCAGGCGGCCAGCAGTACCGGCAGGGTGAGTGCGACCACGCCGGTCAGGCGGGCCGCACGTCGATGAGCGTGCACCGGCTCATTCTGCGTCGTGGACACGGTCCCGGTCATCCCACCGTACGGCTGTACCGCTTGGCGTGTCGCGTCCTCCCGGGCTGGTGAGCCGCCCCACGCCGGGGCCGGATGGTGGGATCACCCGGCCCGGCGTCGCGGGCCGCCCGATAGGCTGAGGCGGTCTGACACGCGCCGCCGGACCGAGAGACCCGGCGGCGTCGGCACGCTCAGGGTCGTCGCTGGGAGGGAGTGCACCGTCGTGGCACTCGTGGTGCAGAAGTACGGCGGGTCCTCCGTCGCCAACGCCGAGCGGATCAAGCGGGTGGCCGAGCGCATCGTGGCCGCGCGCAAGGCCGGCGACGACGTGGTGGTGGTGGTGTCCGCCATGGGCGACACCACCGACGAGCTGCTCGACCTGGCCAACCAGGTCAGCCCGCTGCCGCCGGGCCGCGAGCTGGACATGCTGCTCACCGCCGGGGAGCGGATCTCCATGGCGCTGCTCGCCATGGCCATCCACAACCTGGGGTACGAGGCCCGCTCGTTCACCGGTTCCCAGGCCGGCGTGATCACCACTTCGGTGCACGGCCGGGCCCGGATCATCGACGTGACCCCGGGGCGGCTCAAGGGCGCGCTGGACGAGGGCGCGGTGGTCATCGTGGCCGGCTTCCAGGGCGTCTCGCAGGACACCAAGGACGTGACCACGCTCGGGCGGGGCGGCTCGGACACCACAGCCGTGGCGCTCGCCGCCGCGCTGGAGGCGGACGTCTGCGAGATCTACACCGACGTGGACGGCATCTTCACCGCCGATCCGCGCATCGTGCCGAACGCGCGGCACATCGAGCAGATCACCTACGAGGAGATGCTGGAGCTGGCCGCCTGCGGCGCGAAGGTGCTGCACCTGCGCAGTGTCGAGTACGCGCGGCGCGCGGGCTTGCCGATCCACGTCCGTTCGTCATACTCGACCAACACCGGCACGATGGTCACCGGATCGATGGAGGACCTTCCTGTGGAACAGGCACTGATCACCGGGGTCGCCCACGACCGCAGCGAAGCGAAGATCACGATCGTCGGCGTGCCCGACGAGCCGGGCGCCGCCGCGTCGATCTTCGACACCGTGGCCGGCGCGGAGATCAACATCGACATGATCGTGCAGAACGTGTCCACCGAGGGCACCGGCCGCACGGACATCTCGTTCACGCTGCCCAAGGCCGACGGCCCGACCGCGATGACCGCGCTCAGCAAGATCCAGGAGTCGGTCAAGTTCAAGGGCCTGCTGTACGACGACCACGTCGGCAAGGTCTCGCTGATCGGCGCGGGCATGCGCTCGCACCCGGGCGTGGCCGCCGGCTTCTTCGCCGCCCTCGGCGCGGCCGGCGTGAACATCGAGATGATCTCCACGTCGGAGATCCGGGTCTCCGTCGTCTGCCGCGACACCGACCTCGACAAGGCGGTCCGGGCCATCCACGACGCCTTCGAGCTGGGTGGTGACACCGAAGCCGTCGTCTACGCCGGCACCGGGCGGTAACGCGCCATGGCGTCGCTACCCACCCTCGCCGTGGTCGGGGCGACAGGTGCCGTCGGTACGGTGATGTGCCAGATCCTCTCCTCCCGGCGCAACGTGTGGGGCGAGATCCGGCTGATCGCCTCCGAGCGTTCGGCCGGTCGGCGCGTGCAGTGCCGGGGCGAGGAGCTGACCGTCCAGGCGCTCACCGCCGACGCGCTCGACGGCGTCGACGTGGCGATGTTCGACGTGCCGGACGACGTCTCGGCCGAGTGGGCGCCGGTCGCCGCCGCGCGCGGCGCGGTGGTGGTGGACAACTCGGGTGCCTTCCGGATGGACCGCGACGTACCGCTCGTGGTCCCCGAGATCAACCCCGAGCAGATACGCAACCGGCCCAAGGGCATCATCGCCAACGCCAACTGCACCACGCTGGCGATGATCGTGGCGGTCGCGCCGCTGCACCGCGAGTACGGGCTGCGCGAGCTGGTGCTCGCGTCGTACCAGGCGGTCTCCGGGGCGGGCCAGGCCGGCGTGGACGCGCTGCACCTCCAGCTCGGCAAGATCGCCGGCGATCGGGTGCTCGGTTCCCGCGCCGGTGACGTGCGGCAGGCCGTCGGCGACGAGCTGGGTCCGTTCCCGGCGCCGCTGGCGCTCAACGTCGTACCGTGGGCGGGCTCGCTCGCCGACGGCGGCTGGTCCTCCGAGGAGATGAAGCTGCGCAACGAGTCGCGCAAGATCCTCGGGCTGCCCGACCTCAAGGTGTCCGCCACCTGCGTACGGGTGCCGGTAGTGACCGGTCACTCGGTCGCCGTGCACGCGGTCTTCGCCACCGAGGTGGACGCCGAGGGCGCCCGCGAGGTGCTGCGCAACGCCCCGGGCGTGATCCTGGTCGACGACCCGGCAGCGGGGGAGTTCCCGATGCCGATCGACGCGGTCGGCACCGACCCGTCCTGGGTGGGCCGGATCCGTCGCGCGGTGGACGACCCTCGCGCCCTGGACCTGTTCGTGACCGGCGACAACCTCCGCAAGGGCGCCGCCCTCAACACGGCCCAGATAGCCGAACTCCTGGCCAAGGACCTGACCCGCCCGTAACCCCTCGCCCTCCCTCGCCCCCGCCCTCCTCCTGGCGTCGATCTTGCACTTTCGGCCCTGACGGCGGGGCATTTGCAACTTTTGCCGGGGCGGAAAGTGCAAGATCGCCGGAGCGGGGAGCGGGGAGCGGGGGGTTAGGCGGCGGCGAGGTGGACGCCGTCTCGGCCGTGGCGCTTCACCGCGTACAGGGCCTGGTCGGCTCGGTGCAGGGTGCGTTCGGGTGGCTCGCCGGGTCTCGGCAGGGCGACGCCGACGCTGATCGTCCGGCCGGTACGGCGGGCCGCCTCGGTGAGCCGCTCGGCGATCCGGACCGCCTCCTCCGGGCGGCTCACCTCGATCACCGCCACGAACTCGTCGCCACCGGTCCGGTACAGCTCGTCGCCCTGACGCAACGCGCCCTCCAGAGCCCGGGCGAGGCCCACCAGCAGCCGGTCGCCGGCCTGGTGGCCGTACGTGTCGTTGACGTCCTTGAACCCGTCCACGTCGATCGCGAGCAGCGCGGTACGCCCCGGCGTGGCGGTGGCGATCCGCTGCCCGAACGGGCCGGTGTGCCGCAGCCCGGTGAGCGGGTCCGAGCTGGCCTGCTCGCGGAGCCGGGCGAGCGTACGCAGCCGGTCCAGGCAGGTCCACGCCTGCCCGGCGAGCAGCTCGATCAGGTTGACAGTGGTCGGGTCGGGACGCAGGCGCTGTTCGTCGGCGACGAGCAGCACGCCACCGGACGCCGGTGTGCCGACCGGCACCGCCACCAGCGTGCGCGCGCCGGCCCGGGTCAGCGGCAGGTACTCGTCGGTGGGCGGGTGGCCCGCCTCGCCCAGTGTGTACGCCGAACCGTACCGGTGGGCCCTGTCGATCATGCGGTCGAGCGCGGCCGGTCCGGCCTCGTCCAGTTCGGCCCGGATGCGCGCCTCCAGGTCGCCGGGGGTGCCGGTGGGCGCGCCGAGGCGCGGGCCGCGCCGGCCGGTGAGCACCAGCACGGCGGCGGAGAGCGCTGACACGTCCCGGGCCGCGGCGAGCGCGGCGGTCATCAGGTCCCAGTCGGTCGGCGCGGCGGTGAACGCGGCGGCGTGCCGGAGCAGCTTCTCGCTGCGGCTCTCGGCCGGTGGCCCGCCCAGCGCGGCGATCCGCCCGCCGAGGCGGTCGGCCACCAGTTCGGCGGTCTCCCGCCACGCCGCGAGCACGACCGGTTCGCTCCACTGCAGGTCGAGCACGCCGATCGGACGCCCGTCCGGGTCGCGTACCGGCACACAGAGTTCGGCGGTGACGTCCGGGCGGACCTCGAGGTAGTCGGGGTCGGCGCTGACGTCGGGCACGGCGGCGGTCACGCCGGAGGTGTAGACCCGCCGCACCACCGAGGGTTCGGGCCGGTGACGGCCCGGCGGGGCGCCGTCGGCGGTCGCCGGCACGTGCGAGAACACCTGCCAGGCGCCGGTCGCGGCGACGCAGCGCAGACGGTCGTGGACGCGAAGCAGGACGGTGGCGGTCGCCGGGGTGTGGCGGGCGAGCGCGGCGACGGTCCACTGGCACGCCTCCGGGACGGTGGACGCCGTGGGGAGGCGCACCGTGACGTCGCGGAGGACTCGCTCGTGATCCACGTCGTTCCTGCTCGGAGGGGGTCGGGTCGCGATCAAGGGTACTCAGCGCAACCGCCGCCGACCTTCGTACACATGTGCTATCCACAGGCTGTGGACGCAGCCTGTGGGTGGAATCGGGCCTGCGCGGGGAGGGCGCGCGGCGATAGCGTGAGGGCCCGGGCACCCGAGGAGGCGGCCGATGCTCATCGCCCAGCTCAGCGATCCGCACGTGACCACCGGCCCGCTCGCGGCCGACCCGGCGTCCGGGTTGCACCGGGCGCTCGGCACGGTGCTCGCGCTGCGTCCCCGTCCCGACTGCGTGGTGATCACCGGCGACCTCACCGCCAACGGCCGCCCGGACGAATACCTCGCCCTGCGCGAGATCGTCGGCGCGTTCCCGCTGCCGGTGCACCTGGTGACCGGCAACCACGACGACCGCGAGTCGCTGCTCGACACGTTCGGCGGCACCCCCTACCTGGCCGGTGGCTTCTCGGCGCACTACCACGTCGACCTGCCGGACGCGACGCTGGTGGTGCTCGACTCGCTCACCCCGGGCAGCCCAGGCGGACGGCTCGGCGACGAGCAGCTCGCCTGGCTCGACGGGGTGCTCGCCGGGCGTACCGACGCGCCCGCCGTCGTGTGCCTGCACCATCCGCCGGTCGCGGTGGGCGTACCGGGCATGGACGCGATGGGTCTCGCCGACGCCGAGGCGCTCGCCGCCGTGGTCGGCCGGCACCCCCATGTCGTACGCGTCGCCGCGGGACACCTGCACCGCCAGGTGACGAGCGCGTTCGCCGGTACGGTGCTGACGACCGCGCCGAGCACCTGGATGCAGGTGAGCCTGACCATGACCGACGACGAGGAGCCGGGCTTTCTCGCCGAGCCGAGCGCCTTCCTGCTGCATCTGATCGCCGACGGCGGCTGCGTGACGCACACCGTGCAGGTCAGCCACGCCGCCGGGCGCACCTGCTGGTTCTGAGCCGCGCCGTCGATGCTCTGGTACGTCGCGTACGGCTCGAATCTGCACGCCGCGCGGCTCGACTGGTATCTGCGTGGCGGGTGTCCACCGGGTGGGCTGCGCACGTACCCCGGCTGCCGGGACCGCCGGCCACCGCGCCGGACGGTTCCGGTGCTGATCCCCGGCGGCGTCTACTTCGCCGGCGAGTCGCGGGCCTGGACCGGCGGCATGGCGTTCTACGACCCGCTGCTGCCCGGGCGGGCGGCGGCGCGCGGCTACCTGGTAACCGTCGAGCAGTTCGCCGACATCGCCGCGCAGGAGATGTACCGGCCGCCCGGCGCCGACCTGGCCGGGATCCGCGAGGCCGTCGAGGCCGGGCGGGCGACGCTCGGGCCGGGCCGCTACGAGACGCTGCTGCGCGTCGGCGTCCACGACGGCCTGCCGATGCTCACGTTCACCGCGCCGCACCGGGCGGTGGAGGTGCGGTGGAACCGGCCCGCTCCGGTCTATCTCGGGATGCTGGCGCGCGGGCTGCGCGAGGCGCACGGCTGGGACGCCGCGCGCACCGTCGGCTACCTGGGCGGCCGGCCGGGGGTCGCCGGGCGGTGGACCCGGCCCGCGTTGCGCAGGCTCGTCGGCACCGCCCACAGCGGACCCTTGACCGGCCCTCCGGAGCGTCAGTCGAGTTCGGACAGTTTGCTCGAAATGCCGGGCCGTCGGGCATGAACGACCGTTCGGTCCGCGATGGGTGTCCGGCAGGAGGTGATTCCGCCAAGGACGGTTGCCAGCGCAAGGAATTCCGCGTGACATGAGCGTCGGCGCCGGCTCCCTGTCCCTGGGAGCCGGCGCCTTCGACGACGGACGGCGTCGACAGCGTGCGCCGCGCGGAATTTCACCTGACCGTCATGTCCGACTCGTCCGGCAGACCGGTACGGGCCGCCCGAGGCAACGACGATTCCTGATGCCGCCCCGTTCGACCTGGGGGCCGGTGGATGAGAAGCTACCCCGGCGGGGCGGCGTTCCCCCGAGTACCGTCCTCCGCGATCGACACCTGTCACGGCACGGATCAGGGTCGCCGGGCGAACCATCGCCCGGACGCCACATACCGGCACCTCACGAGGAGTTCCATGTCCGTCACCGGGATGCGACGCCGGGCCGCCGTCGGCCTGGCCGCACTCGCCGCGACCGCGTTCACTGCGGTCGCCGTCACCCCCGACCAGGCCGAGGCCCGTCCGAAGCCGGTCGACGTCCAGTTGCTCGCGATCAACGACTTCCACGGCAACCTCGAGCCGCCGACCGGTTCCAGCGGCAGCATCGACGGCCAGCTGGCCGGTGGCGCGGAATACCTGGCCAGCCACCTCAAGTCGATGCGCGCCGCCGCCAAGCAGCAGGGCAAGGGCACTGTCACGGTCGCCGCCGGTGACCTGATCGGCGCCTCGCCGCTGCTCTCCGCCGCGTTCCACGACGAGCCCACCATCGAGGAGATGAACCTCGCCGGACTGGAGTTCGCGAGCGTCGGCAACCACGAGTTCGACGAGGGCGCGGCCGAGCTGCTGCGCATGCAGCGCGGCGGCTGCCACCCGGTGGACGGCTGCGCCGACGGCACCCCGTTCGGTGGCGCCAAGTTCACGTACCTCTCGGCGAACGCCTTCAAGACCTCCACCGGCCTGCCGCTGATGCAGCCGTTCGGCATCAAGATCGTCAAGGGTGTCCCGATCGGCTTCATCGGGATGACCCTTGAGGGCACCCCGAACATCGTCAGCCAGCAGGGCGTCGCCGGCCTGCGGTTCACCGACGAGGCCGACACCGCCAACAAGTACGCCAGGATCCTGCGCCTGCTCGGGGTCAAGAGCATCGTCGTGCTGCTGCACGAGGGCGGCGCGCAGAACGGCGGCGGCATCAACGACTGCACCGGGTTCAGCGGCCCGATCGTCGACATCGCCAACCGGATGGACCCCTCCATCGACGTGATCGTCAGCGGGCACACCCACGCCGCGTACAACTGCAACATCAACGGCAAGCTGGTCACCAGCGCCAGCTCGTTCGGCCGCCTGGTCACCCAGATCGACCTGAAGATCGACCCGCACACCCGCGACGTGGTGAGCGCGTCCGCGAACAACGTGGTGGTCACCCGGGACGTCACGCCGGACCGGCCGTCGACCGACCTGATCAACCGGTACAAGACCGCGCTCGGCCCGGTGGCCGACCGGGTGGTCGGCGAGACCACCGCCGTCCTCACCAAGACCCAGGAGAAGCTGTTCCAGACCGGGGTCGACGACAAGGGCGAACCGGTCTACCAGCCCGGTGAGTCGCCGCTGGGCAACCTGATCGCCGACGCGCAGCTCGCCGCCACCGACACCGAGCAGAACGCGGTCGCCGCGTTCATGAACCCCGGTGGCGTCCGCGCCGACCTCGACGCCGGCCCGGTCACCTACGCCGAGGCGTTCACCGTGCAGCCGTTCACCAACAACCTGGTGACGCTGGACCTGACCGGCGCGCAGCTCTACTGCATGCTGGAGCAGCAGTTCACAGTGGGGCGCGTGCTCTACGCGTCCTCGACCGTCAACTACGTCGTGGACGTCAACGGCACCACCGCGCCGGCCGGCACGCCGTGCGCCGGCACCCGGGTGGTCCGGGGCAGCCTCACGATCAACGGCACCCCGGTGACCGACACCGCCACCTACCGGGTCACAGTGAACAACTTCCTCGCCGGTGGCGGCGACGGCTTCAGCGTCCTGACCGGCGGCACCAACGCGGTGACCGGCCAGATCGACCTGGACGCATTCACCGCGTACCTGACCGAGAAGTCGCCGGTCTCCCCGCCGGCGCTGGACCGGATCCGCACGACCACGGAGGTCGCCGCCGGCTGACGGCCGACCGCACCGCCGACGGGCCCCGGAGCGACGCTCCGGGGCCCGTTCGCGTCAGGCGGCACGCCTCTTCGCAGGCCGCCGGCTTGTCAGGTCGCCCGCGCGGGCTCGGGCTCCGGCGCCGCGGTGACCGTCGAGCGGCCGTCCTGCGCGGCGGTGAGCAGCGGACGCAGCGACAGCGCGAGCACCGAGGCGGCCAGACAGCCGCCCACCACCACGGCCACCCAGACCCGGCCGTTCGCCGCGCCGATCAGCGGGCCGGCGGTGACCGGGCCGACCACACCGCTGATCCCGAAGATCATCGAGCTCATCGCGTTGTACCGGCCGCGCAGCTCGTCGGTGGCGAGCGCGTTGGTCAGGGCGGGCATGACCGGCGACAGCATCGTCTCGCCGAACCCGAAGATCGCCGAGCAGGCCACCACGCCGAGCGCCGCGAGCACCGCGTTGCCGCTGCCCACCACGCCCGCCGCGCCGAGCACCAGCCACGCGCCGGCGAAGACCCCGCCCACGGTGGCGAGCGCATGGGTACGGCTGCGCCCCTCCAGGCGGCGGATCACCAGCAGCTGCGAGAGCACGATCATCACGGTGTTCGCGGCGAGCGCCCACGCCACCACCCGGGGCGTCACCTCGACCACCCGGACCGAGTACGCCGCGAAGCCCACCTCGATCTGCGCGTACCCGCACGTGGTGAGCACCAGGCCGAAGATGACCAGGCGGCGGAACGGCCGGTCCCGCAGCACCGTGAGGTAGCCGCCGGTCCTCCGGTCGTCAGTCTTCGCGCCCGTGGCCACGGCCGGCCGGCGCCCGACGTGCGGCAGGCTCAGCAGGATCAGCGCGGGCGTCAGGTAGCTCACCGCGTCCAGCAGGTAGATCACCTCGAAGGTGATCGGACGGGCCACGTCGACCACCGCGCCGGAGATCAGGCCGCCGGTGCCGATACCGAGATTGAGCAGCGCGAAGTTGAGCCCGAACACGCGCTGCCGCTCGCCGTCGTCGGTCAGCGAGGCGAGGATCGTGTTCTGCCCGGCCCAGATCGCCGAGCTGCCGACGGCGATGAGCGTCATCACACCGAACGCCGAGGCCGTCGAGTCGACCAGCGCCAGCGAGCCGGTGCCGATCGCCTCGATCACCAGGCAGGGCAACACCACCCGGCGCGCGCCGAACCGGTCGATGAACGTGCCGGCCAGCGGCGAGAGAGCCAGCGTGACCGCGCCGAACCAGCCGATCACGAGCCCGGCCCGGGTGTCGGTCAGACCGCGTACGTCGGTGAGGTAGATGAACAGGAACGGCAGGGTGAGGCCACGCCCGACAGCGGAGAACAGTGTGCCCAGGAGGATCCGGCGGGCTTCGGGACGGGCGGGCAGGGCGCGGCGCAGCATGCTGGGATTCTGTTCGGCGGGTACGACTACCGCGACCCGTTTACCCCTTACACACGCGGGCCACGGGCCGGAAGGTGAGCGATCACACGTGCTCTGCCATGCTGACCCGGTGACGACGACCTGGCGGCACCTGCCCGCACCGGCCCGCGAGATCGCCGAGACGGCCACTGACGCCGTGACCGCCGCCCGCGCCCGTGACGCCGAGGCGTACGCCCCGGCCGTCGAGCGGCTGGCCGCCGCCGACCGGGCCGGCCTGGTGCTCGGCGGCGTGGTCCGGCTGCTGCTGGAGGAGGGGCACCCGGACGGGCTGGACGGCGACGACGTACGGCAGGTGCTGGAACAGTGCGTCCGGTCGGCGGCGCCGTGGTGGCCCGAAGTCGACCCGCACGTGCTGCTGGTGCTGCTGGCCGGCGCGCTCGGCGTCTACGACCCCGGCGACGACGAGAACCCGCCCGACCCGGCGGCGATCGCCCGGCACGCGCCGCTGCTGGTGGCCGACCTGCTGGCGGTCACCGGACGCCCGTTCGCCGAGTACCTGACCGCCGCGTTCGCCGAGGTGGCGCGGACGGAGCTGCACGACTGACGGTCTGTACCGGCCGGCGGTCGGCGCGGCCGCTCACGGGCCGGCGGCGGGCGTGCCCGCTTACGGGCCGGCGGCGGGCGTGCCCGCTTACGGGCTGGCGGCCAGGAAGACGAACGCGGCGAGCAGCACCAGGTGTACCCCGCCCTGGAGCACTGTCGCCCGGCCCGGCACGACGGTGAGCACAGCGGTCACCGCGGTCAGCGCCAGCAGCGTCATCTGGGTGCCGCCCAGGCCCAGCAACAGCGGCCCGTCCAGCCAGATCGAGGCGATCGCGATGGCGGGGATGGTCAGGCCGATGCTGGCCATCGCCGAGCCGAGCGCGAGATTGAGGCTGATCTGCACCCGGTCCCGCCGTGCCGCGCGGGCGGCGGCGAGCGTCTCCGGCAGTAGCACCAGCAGCGCGATGACCACGCCGACGAACGCCTGCGGCAGGTTCGCGGCGCTGACCGCCGTCTCGATCGCCGGGGAGATCGTCTTCGCGTCGCCCACCACCGCCACGAGCGCCACCACGAGCAGCGCCAGGCTGGCCAGCGCGGTACGCGTCGACGGCGGCTCGGCGTGCCCGTCACCGGTCTTGTCCTCGGCGAGGATGCTGCCCTCCTGCGTGACCGGGAGGAAGTAGTCGCGGTGCCGGCCGGTCTGCACCATGACGAACAGCAGGTAGAGCGCCAGCGAGGCGACCGCTGCGAAGGCGAGCTGGGCGGGGGAGAACTCCGGCCCCGGCCGGCTCGTGGTGAACGTCGGCACCACCATGCTGAGCGTGGCGAGCGTGGCCACCGTGGCCAGCGCCCCGCCGGTGCCCTCCGGATTGAACACCGCCACCTGCCGGCGCAGCGCGCCGAGCAGCAGCGACAGGCCGAGGATGCCGTTGCAGGTGATCATGACGGCGGCGAAGACGGTGTCCCGCGCCAGCGCCTGCGTCTTCTCCCCACCGCTGATCATCAGCGTGACGATCAGACCGACTTCGATCACGGTGACCGCCACCGCCAGCACGAGTGAGCCGTACGGCTCACCGACCTTGTGGGCCACCACCTCGGCGTGGTGCACAGCGGCCAGCACTGCCGCCGCGAGCAGGGCGGCCACCACGAAGATGAGCGGGCCGGGCAGCTCCCGTCCCCAGGTCATCACGAGCACGAGCACGGCGACCAGGGGCGCGACGGTGGTCCAATCGGTCAGGCGGGATCGGATCATCGGCGGCATGCGCATACTTTGCCAGGGGGCAGGGTGAATCCCGCGTGGCGGGGTGGCTGCGGGCAGTCATGTCGATCTATTCGATCGAGGCCCGTTGCTCCACGTGGGCGAGCACGTCACGGAGGTGCCCGATCACGGTTCCGGTCCAGCCCGGATCGGTGTCCTGGTGCTCGGTCGTCCGCAGCACCGTCATGCCGACCGCCGCCGCGCCGGCCAGCTCGCCGTCCGCCCCGTCGCCCACGTACACGCAGTCGGCCGGCGCGACGCCCAGCCGCTGCGCGGCGATGCGGTAGATGGCCGGATCCGGCTTGGCCAGCCCGACCTCGCAGGAGAAGACAGCGACGTCGAAACGCCGGGCGAGCGGGCCGTCCGCCCAAGCCTCGGCCGTCTCGGAGGTGGCGTTGCTGATCAGGGCGAGCCGGTGCCCACGCTCGCGCAGCGCGTCGAGCACGTCCAGGGTTCCGGTCGAGACGCGGCCCAGCACCCGGTGGGCGAGGGCCAGCCGGTGCGCGGCGGCCCGGGCCACCTGCTCATCGGTCGGCGAGCCGCCGAGGCGCCCGGCGAGGATGCGGACGGTCTCCGCCGCGTTCCACCGGACCAGGCGGTCCCGCCAGGTGGCGTGGTACGCGGCGACGAGCGCCGCCGGATCCACCCCGACCATGAGCGCCACCTCGCCGACCACACGGTCCCGCTCGTCGTCGGCGCCGTGGACCAGGGTGTGGAAGAGGTCGAAGACGACCGGCCGTGGCATGGCGGGATCCTACTGCGACAGTGATCGCGACCGGGAAACGCAGAGGGCACATCCGATGATCGGATGTGCCCTCTTACCTCTGGTCGGGGTGGCCGGATTCGAACCGACGACCTCTTCGTCCCGAACGAAGCGCGCTACCAAGCTGCGCCACACCCCGAGGCGTGCCGACAAATAGTAGCCCACCCGTCCCCACGGTCAAACTCGGTACCCCCCGCCCCGCGTACCCGGCAGATCTTGGTACGGATTGCCCCCCGAGGGGCGGCCGCGTACCAAGATCTGCCGGGGAAGCCGGGGTCAGCGGGGGATCAGGGTCAGGATGCTGGCCTCTGGGGGGCAGGCGAAGCGGATCGGGGCGGTCGGGTGGGTGCCGAGGCCGGCGGAGACGTGCAGCCAGGAGTCCGAGCCGGGCCAGCGGTGCAGCCCGCGCGCCATCGAGCGGGGCAGCCCGCAGTTGGTCACCAGCGCGCCGTACCCGGGCACGCAGACCTGGCCGCCGTGGGTGTGCCCGGCGAGCAGCAGACCGAAGCCGTCGGCGGCCATCCGGTCCAGCACCGCGGGCTCGGGGGAGTGGGACAGCGCGATCGACAGCGCCGCGTCGCCACTGACCGGGCCGGCCACGGCGTCGTAGTCGTCCCGTTCGATGTGCGGGTCGTCCACGCCGGCCAGCTCGATCTCCCGCCCGCCGGCCTTGAGCATGGTGCGGGCGTTGTTCAGGTCGGTCCAGCCGGCGCCGGTGAGGATGTCGCGCAGCTCCTCGTACGGCAGCGGCACGCCCTCGGTGTACTCCCGGTCGGGCAGGAAGTAGGTGAAGGGGTTCTTCAGGACCGGACCGGTGTAGTCGTTGGAACCGAAGACGAACGCGCCGGGCAGGTCGAGCAGCGGTTGCAGGGCGCGCAGCACGCCCGGCACCGACTCCGGGTGCGCCATGTTGTCGCCGGTGACCACGACCAGGTCGGGGTCGAGCGCGGCCAGCGAGGCCACCCAGTCCTGCTTGCGTCGCTGGCCGGGCATCATGTGCAGGTCGGAGAGGTGCAGCACCCGCAGCGGTTCGGCGTCGGTCGGGAGCACCGGCACGTCGTACCGGCGGAGCGTGAACATGTTGCGCTCGACGAGCGACGCGTACGCCAGGGTGGCCGCGCCGGCGGCGACGGTTCCGGCCGCGAGCCGGAATAGTGTGCGCTTTCGCATGGCGTTCAGGGTAGTTTCACCGTCCATGAGCACGCTGAAGGACCGTCTCACCGCCGACATGCGCGCCGCTCTCAAGGCGCGCGACGAGCTGACCACCTCCACGCTGCGGATGGCCCTGGCCGCCGTGGGCAACGCCGAGGTCGCCGGCCGGGAAAAGCGCGAGCTCAGCGACGACGAGGTGCTCGCCGTGCTGACGAAGGAGGCGAAGAAGCGCCGCGAGGCGGCGGTGGCGTTCGCCGACGCGGGGCGCGCCGAGCAGGCCGGCAAGGAGACCGCCGAGGGCGAGGTGCTGGAGCGCTACCTGCCCAAGCAGCTCTCCGACGAGGAGCTGGCCGAGCTTGTCTCGGGGGCGCTCGCCGCGGGCGGCTTCACCGGCAAGGCGCAGATGGGCCCGGCCATGAAGGCGGCCCAGGCCGCGGTGGCGGGCCGGGCCGAGGGCGGTCGGGTGGCCGCCGAGGTACGCCGCCAGCTCGGTCTCTGACCCGGCGCTCAAGTAGCGCGGAAACGACGACGGCCACCTCCCGCGGGAGGTGGCCGTCGCATGTCGGCTGTCAGTTCGGCGGTCGTCCCGGTCGGCCGCCGTTACCCGGTCCGCCGGGGCCACCCGGCCGGTCCGGTGTCGCGGTGCCGCCCTGCGCCGGGGTGCCGCCCTGGCCGGAGCTGACCTCGATCATCACCACGCCGCCCTTGATGGTGCGCCCGTCGGGGCTGGTGCCGGCCGCGGTGCCGGCCGGGCACTCCGACGGCACCTTGTTGCTGGAGACCACCGGCTCGAAGCCGGCGCCCTTCAGCCGGGACTTCGCGGTCTCGATCGACTCGCACTTCACGCCCGGGATGGAGCGCTGGTCGCCGAGGACGATCTTGCCGCTGGGCGGAGTGAAGTTCTTCCGCTCCTTACCCTTCATGGCGTCACGCAGCGTCTGGTAGACCGCCGGGTTGATGCCCTGGGGCGTCTCGTCGTGGCCCATCTTCTGGTTGGTCTGCGGCCAGTCCGGGTCGGCCATGATGCCGGCCACCGCGTACTGCTTGGTCATCGCGACCAGCGCCGAGGTGCGGTCGGAGTCGGTGGTGCCGGACTTGCCGGCCACCGGCGCGTCGACGATGTTGCGGACGTTGCCTGCGGTGGCGGGGCCGCACTTGCTGGTGGAGGAGCGGTCACCGACCGGGCAGCGGGCGGCGTCCACGGCGGCGCGGGCCACCTCGGTGCTGACCCGCTGCTCGCAGCGGGGGTTGGCGACGTCCAGCTTCTCGCCGTCCGGGCCGCGGATCTCCTGCACCGGGATCGGCTCGCAGTACTTGCCGTCGGCGGCGAGCGTGGCGTAAGCGTTCGCCAGCTCCAGCGGCGTGGTCTGGGAGACGCCGAGGCTGAACGCGCCCCACTGGTGCGGGTTGGCGGCGAGCTGCGCGTCGCTCGACGAGCGGAACGTGATGCCCAGCTTCTGTGCGGCCTTCACCACGTTCTCCGCGCCGACCCGCTGCTGGAGGTCGATGAAGAACGTGTTCACCGAGTAGCCGAAGCCGCTCCACATGTTGTGCATGCCGGCCATCGCGGGGTTGGCGTTCTTCGGGCAGTACTTGCTGGTGCCCGGGCAGGCGGCGGGCGAGTTGAACTCGACCGGGTAGTCGGACTCAAAGACCGGCTTCGCGTTGATGGGGTAGCTGAGCGGGTAGCCCTTCTCCAGCGCGGCCACCAGCGTGAAGATCTTGAAGGTCGAGCCGGCCTGGTAGCCGGCGATGCCGGGACCACCGGTGACCAGCGGGTTCACCGTGTTGGGGTAGTTGCCCCGGATCTTCTTCTTGGCCTTCTTCGGGTCGCTGGAGATCTTGTTCTGCGGGTCGGCCGGGTCGTCGAGCTTGAAGTTACGGTTCACCGCCACGGCGCGGACCCGGCCGGTGCCCGGTTCGACAGCGGCCACCATCCGGGCCGCCTTGCTGCTCTCGCCGAGCTTGTTGCGGACGGCCTTGTCGGCGCCCTTCTGCGCCTGGACGTCCAGCGTGGAGATGATGGTGTAGCCGCCGCTCTTGAGCCGCCGCTCCCGGTCGTACGAGGTGGCGCCGAACGTCTCCTGCTGGAGCCACCAGCGGTAGAGGTAGTCGCAGAAGAAGCCCCACGAGCGGGTGGTGGTCTGGGTGCAGCCGTTCGGGGTGCGCTTGCCCTTGACCTGGAGCTTGATCTTCTTGGCGGCGTCCGCCTCCTGCTGGGTGATCGCGCCGATCTGCACCATGTTCTGGATGACGTAGTCGCGCCGGCCGACCGCCTCCGGGTAACCCGCCTTGGTGGTCGGGTCGAAAGCGGTGGGGGCCTTCACCATGCCGGCGAGCATCGCCGACTCCTGGATGTCGAGCTTGCTCGGCGGCTTGTTGAAGTAGACCTGGCTGGCCGCCCAGATGCCGTACGCGCCGTTGCCGAACGCGGCGATGTTCAGGTAGCGCCGGAGGATCTCGTCCTTGGAGAGTTCCTTGTCGACCTGGAGCGCCAGGCTCATCTCGCGCAGCTTGCGGCCGCTGGTGTCCTCGGTCGCGGCGACCACGTCGGCCGGGTGGGTGGCCGAGTAGGAGATGGCCAGCCGGACGTACTGCATGGTGAGCGTCGACGCGCCCTGCCGGGAGGAGCCGGCGGCCTGATTGTTGACGAAGGCCCGCGCCACACCGTTGATGTCCACGCCGTTGTGCTTGTAGAAGTCGTGGTCCTCGGCCGCGATGATGGCCTTCTGCATGTACGGCGAGATGTCCTTGAGCTGGACGTCCTTGCGGTTCTCGTCGTACATCGTGGCCAGCACGGTCTTGCCGTCGGCCGCGAGCAGCTTGGTGATCTGGGGTGCCCGGGCGACTGTCAGCTCCTTGGGCAGCGCCTCGAACGTCTCCGCTCCGGCCTTGGCGGCCAGTCCGGACATCGCTGCGACGGGGAAGGCCGCCGCGGCGACCACCACTCCGGCCAAGAGGCCGCAGATCAGCAGCGATGCGGCGTTGGTCAGCACGTTGTGGTCACGTTTCCGCATCCAGGTCACCTCGACAGGGTACGCGAGTAGGAATCGGCGGGCGCGCGGGGAAGTTTCCCCATTTCCTGCATGCGCCGGCCTCGTTGTGCTAAACGCACGAGCCCTGGTCCGGGGTTGCGTGAGATCCGGCGGAAGTCTCTCCGAACTCCGGGAGTGGCGCAGCGTTTTCACGTACTCGGGCGGGGTAGTCGCGGGGCGAAAGCCCGGGAAGCCGGGAGTGTCCGGAATGATGGATTTCGCCGACAACGTTGCGTAATCGGGCGACTACACAGCATGATGGTGGCGGCGACCGCAGCCATGAGTCGTTCGTGCCGCCCTGGGGAGGCTGGCGCGAACGACAGGGGGGAAGTACGAGGGCTGCTCGCGCGAAGTCGGTAGGTACTGCAAGGGGGGACGTGTACAGATGGGCATGATCACTGACTGGCCGTCACTGGCGGCGTGTCAGAACGGAGACCCGGACGCGTTGTTCGTACAGGGCGCCGAACAGAACGTGGCGAAGAGGATCTGCCGGAGCTGCCCAGTTCGGTACGAGTGCCTGGCCGACGCGCTCGACAACCGGATCGAGTTCGGCGTGTGGGGTGGCATGACCGAGCGCGAGCGCCGGGCGTTGCTGCGCCGTCACCCGCAGGTCACCAGCTGGCGCAAGATGTTCGAGGCGGCCATGAAGAAGAACGCCAAGGAGAAGGCCGGCAAGGACAAGATCCTGGTCACCACGGCCACCTGACCGGACCGGTCAGCTCCGGCTGATCGCCTCGCCGATCGTCCGCAGCCCGTCGACGTCGTGCACGTCGGCGGGCTGCGCCGTCACCGACACCGCCGGCACCGCCGGGAACGCCTCGGTGAACCGGGCCGCCACCTGCTCCTCGCGTACCGCCTGCTGGGCCAGCGCGGCGTGCGCGCGCAACACCTCGACGGTGCCCTCGTGCCCACCCACGCCGGCCAGCCGCTCCGCAGCCGCCAGGCTCTCCGCGGCGGACAGGTCCGACGCCGGCCGGTGCACCCGGTTGAGCACCAGCCCGGCCAGCGGCATCCGCTCCTCCCGCAGGCGGCCGGCGAAGTAGGCGGCCTCCCGGACCGCGTCCGGCTCCGGCGCCGCGACCAGCAGGAACGCCGTCTCCCGAGCCTGGAGGATCCGGTACGTCTGCTCGGCGCGCTGCCGGAACCCGCCGAACATCGAGTCGAGGGCGGCCACGAAGCCGGACAGGTCGGTGAGCAACTGGGCGCCGATCACCTTCTGCACCACCTTGGAGAACATCCCGAAGCTCGCCGTGACCAGGCTGAACATGCTCCGCCCGCCGCTGCGCGCCGGGGCCAGCAGCAGCCGCAGCATCCGGCCGTCGAGGAACCGGGACAGCCGGGCCGGCGCGTCCAGGAAGTCGAGCGCGGAGCGCGACGGCGGCGTGTCCACCACGATCAGGTCCCACTCGCCCCGGGCGTGCAACTGGCCCAGCTTCTCCATCGCCATGTACTCCTGCGTGCCGGCGAAGGTGGAACTCATGGCCTGGTAGAAGGGGTTGGCGAAGATCTCCGCCGCCTTCGCCGGGTCGGTGTGCTGGAGCACCACGTCGTCGAAGGTGCGCTTCATGTCGAGCATCATGGCGTGCAGTTCGCCGCCGCTGGCCTCGACGTCGATGCC
Source organism: Micromonospora sp. C28ISP2-4 (assembly GCF_030519385.1). Classification (NCBI taxonomy): domain Bacteria; kingdom Bacillati; phylum Actinomycetota; class Actinomycetes; order Micromonosporales; family Micromonosporaceae; genus Micromonospora; species Micromonospora sp. C28ISP2-4. Next base: position 87,550 of record NZ_JAUMKG010000008.1, read on the forward strand.
CTTTACCTGCCGGGGTGTGTTGTCCAGCTCGGTCAGGCCGAGCGACTGGGCCAGCCGGCGCGCCGGGTCGATGGTGAGCACCACCGTGCGCCGGCCGTGCCGCTCGGCCGCCCGCAACGCCAGCGCCGCCGCAGTGGTCGTCTTGCCCACGCCGCCCGCCCCGCAGCAGACCACGATCCGTACGCCGTCGTCGGCGAGGATCTGGTCGACGTCAAGCGGAGGCGCCGCGTCTTCGGAAGGCACCAATCGAGCGTATCGGTCCCGAGGGGCACTCTGCTCCGTGCCGGCCGCAGGTGTGAGTCAATCCGCCCGGACGAGGGCCTCGGCGAGCGTCTCCAGCCCGGCCCGGTCGACCCCCTCGGGCAGCAGCGGCAACTCGACCAGGGGCAGGCCGAGATCCACCAGGTCACCCCGGAGGGAGTCCTCCAGCTCACGGCGTACCTGCTGGTCACGGGCCTCCTCGGCGAGCCCGGCCACGGTCGGGCCGTCGGTCGGCAGGCCGGCGGCGGCCAGCCCGCGCTTCAGCTCGGCCGCGGTGACCGCCCGCCCGGCCGGCACCGGCGGGCGGACGCCGTTGACGATCACGCGGCCGACCGGGAAACCGAGCTGCGTCAGCTCCGCCACCGCGTCGAGCGTCTCCTGGACCGGCATCTCCTCCAGCAGCGTGACCACGTGCACGGCGGTCATCGGCGACCGGAGCAGCGCGGAGACGCCCTCGCTCTGCGTCTTGATCGGGCCGACCTTCGCCAGCCGGGCGGTTTCCGCCGTCACGTTCAGGAAGCGGCCGATCCGCCCGGTCGGCGGCGCGTCCAGCACCACCGCGTCGTACGTCCGGCGCGACCCGCTCGTGCGGGTGGTCGCCTCCTTGACCTTGCCGGTGAGCAGCACGTCGCGCAGGCCCGGCGCGATCGTGGTGGCGAAGTCGATCGCGCCGAGCTTGCGCAGGGCCCGGCCGGCGGCGCCGAGCTTGTAGAACATGTCCAGGTATTCGAGGAGCGCCTCCTCGGCGTCGACCGCCAGCGCCCGCACCTCACCGCCGCCGGGCGCGTCGGCGAGGTGCCGCTCCTCGTACGGCAGCGGATCGGTGCCGAAGAGCTGGGCGATGCCCTGCCGGCCCTCCACCTCGACCAGCAGGGTGCGCCGGCCCCCGGCGGCCAGGCCGAGGGCCAGCGCGGCGGCCACGCTCGTCTTTCCCGTGCCGCCCTTGCCGGTCACCACGTGCAGGCGGGCCGGCCATCTGCCGGCGGACTCGGCCGGCTGCTCACTCGCTGCCACCCGTCGAGCCTAACCAGCCCGCGGCGTCAGCCGACCTCGCAGACCCACCAACCCGTCTTCCGCACCACTGTGAAACGCAGCGCCTGCTCGGCGACCTTCTCGTCGGCGGTGGTCATGGTCACCCGGGCGGAGACTGTGGCCCGGTCCCCGGTCTGGTTGTCGACGGTCGGGGTGGGCCAGCGGAACCGGGGGTTTTGGTACTGCGCGACGTACTTCTGCACCTCGGCGACCTTGGTGGCGATCTTCTCGTCGTCGCGGGCCGCGGAGCAGACGAATGTCGCCGCCTTCTCGGCGTCGCGCTCCTGGTAGACGGCCTTGAGGAAGCCGTCCACCGCGACCTGCGGCTCCTTCGCGCCCTGGCCGTCCTCGCTGTCGCGCAGCGCGAGGAACGCGGCTGTGCCCCCGCCGCCGCAGAGCAGGACCGCGGCGGCCAGCACCAGCGAGACGATCAGCACGGCCGGTCGCTTGCGCGGCTGCGGATACGGCTGTGTGCCGGACGGATACGCCGGCGGGCCGGCTGTGGGTGCGGATCCCGGCGGCGCGCCGCCGATGGGCGGCGGTTGCGGATTCGGGTCGCCGGGCGTGCCGGTGTCGCCACCGGCGGGCGGTTGGGTCATCTGTCTCCCCCGGGTTGCGGCTCCCGTCGCCGCCCCAGGCGACGGGCACGGGTCGAGGTGTGCGGGCGCGCGTCGGCGCGCGTCCAGTCCGGAAGGGTATCGGTCGGCGGGGCGCTTGCCAGCCCCGCGTACGCGCCCCCGCCGCGCAGAGTCGCCACCGCGTTTCCGACCAGCCTTGTGTCGCAAATGTGACTGGACGTGACGAGGTGTGCGCGTCCCGTTGCCGGGACTTGTCGCAGGATCTACGTTCGTCCCCGACGCGGAGAGCCGGGCCGGGGACGGCTCCGAGCCGGATGGCGGTGTTGGTTGAACAGGTACGACGCCCGGAGGCGACGGATGCGCGACGCGGAGAACAGTCCCCGAGCCCAGTTCCCCGGTGACCGGGCCGGACGGCCGGGTGAGGCCGAAGGGCCGGCCGCGCCGTTCAACGAACGGTCCTACGCCCCTCCGGTCGAGGGGATCCGGACGCTTCCCCGTTCCGGCGGGAAGGGGCGGGACGAGGACGAGCCCGGCTACGTCATCCACCTCCAGGTCCGGGTGCCCGACCTGGCGGCGGCCACCGCGCTCGCCGGCACCGTGGCCACCTCGCTGGGCTTCCTGGTGGAGCTGGACGCGGGCGAGACCACCGTCTCCACCGCCGACGACCAGAACAACAGGCACCGGGTCTTCTGCGACCTGCTGCTGCCCGACCGCAGCCGGTGCCCGCAGCGCTTCGAGCACGAGGGCCCGTGCGGCGAGCCGCCGCCGGCGCCGGAGCCGCGTCCCGCGTCCTGGTGACCGCGGCGGACCGTAGGCTGTGCCTGACCGAAGTCCAAGTCAGGCAAGGGAGCCCTCCTCCGATGCAGAAGTGGGAATACGCCACGGTGCCGCTGCTGGTCCACGCGACCAAGCAGATCCTCGACAACTGGGGCGAGGACGGCTGGGAACTGGTCTCCGTGGTCCCCGGCCCGAACCCGGAGCAGCTCGTCGCGTACCTGAAGCGTCCGAAGGGCTGACCTCCATGAGCAACGGACCTCACGCGAAGCTCGCCGAGCTCGGCCTCGAACTGCCCGAGGTGGTGCCGCCGGTGGCCAGCTACGTGCCGGCCGTCCAGTCCGGGCAGCACGTCTACGTGTCCGGCCAGCTGCCGATGGCCGAGGGCAAGCTGCTCGCCACCGGGAAGGTCGGCAACGGCGTCTCGGCCGAGCAGGCGAAGGACCTGGCGGAGCGGTGCGCGCTCAACGCGCTCGCCGCGATCGACGCGCTGGTCGGGCTGGAGAACGTGGTCAAGGTCGTGAAGCTGACCGGCTTCGTGGCCAGCGCACCCGGCTTCACCGGCCAGCCCGGCGTGATCAACGGTGCCTCCGACCTGTTCGGCGCCGTGTTCGGCGAGGCCGGCCGCCACGCCCGCAGCGCCGTAGGCGTGGCGGAGCTTCCCCTGGACGCCCCGGTAGAGGTAGAGGTCGTCGTCGAGGTCGCGTGACCCTCAGCCCGCCACTGAAGCCCGCGATCTTGCAGTTGTCGCCCCGGCAGAAGCCCCAGACGGGGACAAACCCCGGGCCGGAACTGCAAGATCGCGGGGAGCGGCGGGCGGAGTCGTACGATCGCAGCCATGGGTGGGCGTATGGCCGGTGCGGCGGGGGCGCTTGCGGACGGGCTGCCGGGGTGGGTGACGTTGCTGCGTGCGCCGAACCCGGGGCCGATGACGCTCGACGGGACGAACACGTGGGTGCTGCGGGCCGGGCCGGACGCGCCCGCCGTCGTGGTCGACCCGGGGCCCGCCGACGAGGGACACCTGGCCGCGATCGCGGCGCGGGGGCCGGTCGGGTTGGTGCTGATCACGCACGGGCACGCCGACCACACCGAGGGCGCGCCCCGGCTGCGTGAGCTGCTCGACGGCGTACCGGTGCTCGCCGCCGACCCGGCGCACACGGCCGGAGGTGAGCCGCTCACCGCCGACACCACCTTCGACCTGGGGCTGGACCTGCGACTGCTGCCCACCCCCGGGCACACCGCCGACTCGATCTGCCTCCTGGCCGAGCACGACGGCGAGCGCGTCGTGCTGACCGGTGACACCATCCTCGGCCGGGGCACCACAGTGGTCGCCCACCCGGACGGGCACCTCGGCGACTACCTGTCCAGCCTGGAGCTGCTCTCCGCGTACCGGGGGATCCCGGCGCTGCCGGGCCACGGCCCGGCGCTGGCCGACTGCGGTGTGGCGGCCGACTTCTACCTGGCCCACCGGCGGGCCCGGCTGGACCAGGTGCGCGCCGCCGTCGCCGCGGGCGCCACCACAGCCGCCGAGGTGGTCGCAGTGGTCTACGCCGACGTCGACAGGTCGCTGTGGTGGGCCGCCGAGTGGTCGGTCCGGGCCCAGCTCGAACACCTCGGGGTGGAGCAGCCGTGACCTGCCCGGTGTGCGGAACCGTCGCCGTGCCCGGGGCGCGGTTCTGCCACAACTGCGGAGCGGCGCTGCCGGCCGCCGCCACGCTGCCCGCCGCCGAGCGCCGCGTGGTGACCGTGCTCTTCGGCGACCTGTCCGACTTCACCTCCTGGTCGGAGGACCTGGACCCGGAACGGGTCGGCGCGGTCACCGACCGGGTGCTCGCCGCCCTCGCGGGCGCGGTCAAGACGTTCGGCGGGCACGTCGACAAGCTCACCGGCGACGGGATCATGGCCGTCTTCGGCGCGCCGGTCGCGCACGAGGACGACGCCGAGCGGGCGGTCCGCGCGGCGCTGTCCATGCAGCGCGCGGTGCGGCGGGTGCTCGACGACGAGCGCGGCGGCGGCGCGCCGCTGGGCCTGCGCGTCGGCCTCAACACCGGAGACGTGATCGCCGGCATCCAGGCGGCGATCGAGTACACCGTCATCGGCGACACCGTGAACACCGCCGCCCGGCTGGCCGACGCCGCCGCTGTCGGCGCGGTCTACGCCGGCGCGCGCACCTCCGCCGCGACCCGGCACGTCGCCTCCTGGCGTGCGCTGCGCCCGCTGCGGCTCAAGGGCAAGCGGGAACCGGTCGAGGCGTACGAGCTGCTGGGCCTGCTCGACGCGCCCGGCACCCGGTCCGGCCTCGGCGACGAGGCGCCGTTCGTGGGCCGGGAGACCGAGATCGGCCGGGTGGCCGGACGGCTCGCCGAGGTGATCGACAGGGGTGAGCCCCGGGTGCTGCTGATGACCGCCGAGGCGGGGATCGGCAAGTCCCGGTTCGCGGCCGAGGTGGAACGCCTCGCCGCCGGCTACGACGTCGGCGCCGGGCGGTACGCCGCGCACACCGGCGCCCGGGTGCTCTCGGTGCGGTGCGCCGCGTTCGGCGAGCGTCGCCGGCTGGCGCCGCTGGCCGACCTGGTCCGGGCCGCCGTCGGCCTGCCCGGCGACGCGGCCACCGCCGTCACCCGGCCGGCCGTCGAGGAGCGGCTGCGCCGCCTCGGCCAGCGCCTGTCCCGGCTCCCCGGCGACCCGCCGCCGATCGCCGTGGACCAGCTCCTGGCCCTGCTCGGGTACGCCGAACTCCCGCCCGCCACGGAGAACGGCGAGTGGAACGCGGCCGGACCGCCGCCGGACGACGAGGCGGTGCCGACGGCCGTCGCGGACCTGCTCAGCGCGCTCGCCGTGGAGGCGCCGCTGATGATCGTGGTGGACGACCTGCACGACGCCACCGCCGAGACGCTCAAGGCGCTGGCGCTGACCCTCAACCGGCTCAGCGGGCCGGTGCTGGTGCTGCTGCTCGGCCGCCCCGAGCTGGTACGGACCGCCGGCGCGCTGACCCGCGTCGCGGACGCCGAGGTGCACGCGCTGCCACCGCTGCGCGGTGCGGACGCGTCCCGGCTGCTCACCAGCTACCTGTCCGGTGGCCGCATGCCCCAGGCCGACGCGGACCGGCTGCTCGCCACCGCGCAGGGCAACCCGTTCTACCTGGCCGAGCTGGTCACGCTGCTGATGGAGCGCGGTGCGCTCACGGCCGGCCCGGGCCGGGGCGCGGACGTCGGATGGCGGCTCGCCCCCGGCTCACTCGGTAGCCGGCTGCTCTCCCGGGACCTGGCCGCGGTGCTGGCGGCGCGTATCGACGCGCTGCCGCCCAACGCCCGCTCGGCGCTGCGCGACGCCGCTGTGGTGGGCGACAACGTACCGGCGGGCGCGCTGGAGGCGCTTCGGGAGCAGCGGGTCGGACAGGACGGTCGGCCCGCCGCGGTGGCCGCCGTCGAGCTGGACCGGGCCGTGGAGGAGCTGCTGCAACGGCGCATGCTGCACCGCACCCGCAGCGGGTTCGCCTTCGCCACCCCGCTGATGCGGGAGGCCGTGTACGCCGGGGTGAGCAAGGCCGAGCTGGCCGAGCGGCACGCGGCGCTGGCCCGCTGGGCCGCGCCGGAGAGCGTCGACGAGACCGGCGGCGCACCGGGGGGCGCGTTCACCGAAGCCGCCCGGGACGACTTCGTCGCCGAGCACGTGGAGCGGGCCACGGCGCTCGCCGACGCGGTCAAGCTGCGCCCGGACGCGCAGGCCCGGGCGGTCGGCCCGCTGGGCGTGGCCGCGCTGGGCCGGGCCGCGCGCCGGTCGCTGCGGTCGGGCGAGCCGGCGCTCGCGGTCGAGTACGCCGAGCGCGCGGCCGAGCTGGCCCGCGACGGGGTGCCACCGGCCGACCGGGTGGTGCACGCCCGGGCGCTGCTCCAGATCGGCCGCCCGGCCGACGCGCTCGCGTTCGCCGAGAAGATCGCCGCGAACACCGGCGACCCGGCCACCCGTACCGCCGCGCTGCTGCTCGCCGGGCAGGCCCAGCAGACCCTCGGTGACGCCGAGCGGGCCGAGTGCAACTGGCAGGAGGCGTTGCAGGTGGCCACCGACGCCGACCTGCCCACGCTGCGGGCCTCGGCGATGCGCCGGCTCGGCATGGCCGACTTCATCGCCGGCCGGCTCGGGCAGGCGAGCAGCCGGCTGGCCGCGTCCTACCAGGTCAGCCTCGCCGCGCGGGATCCCCGCGGGCAGGCCTGGTCGTTGCAGAACCTGGCCTGGGTGACCACCACCCGGGGGGACTTCGCCGGCACCGACGCGGTGCTCGGCCGGGCCGCCCGGCTCTTCGCCGAGCTGAAGGACCCGTACGGACGGGCCTGGTTGCGCGGCACCACCGCCTTCGCCCGGCTGCTGGCCGGCCGGCTGCGGGAGGCGTGCCGGATGGCGCGGGTGTTCCTGCCGTTCGGCGAGCGGGTCGGCGAGGCGTGGGCGGTGGGGACGCTGCGCGCGGTCGAGGCGTACGCCACCGCCGAACTGGGCGACCTGGCCGAGGCGGACCGGGCGGCGCGGCGCGCGTACCGGGACTTCGCCGAGGTGGGCGACGACTGGGGGCAGGGCTTCGCGCTGGTGGTGCGCGGGGTGGTGGCGCGCGGGCTGGGCGAGCCGGAACACGCGGCCGACCTGTTCACCGAGGCGCTCGAGTACGCCGACCGGACCACCCACCCGCTGCTCACCGGCATGGCCGGCACGCTGCGCGGCTTCGTGGCGCTGGACATGGGCGACCACGAGACCGCCGAGCGGGAGGCGCGGTCGGTGCTGACCCGGGTGGAGCCGCACAACCCGCAGGCGCCGGCCCAGGTCGCGCCCCGGGTGCTGCTCGCCATGGCCCGCCTCGCGGCGGGTGATCCGGGCACCGCTGTGGGGCTGCTCGCGCCGGTGGCCACCGGCGCGGCGAACGCGCCCTCGCTGCTGTTCTCGCGGCGGCAGACGATGGCCCGGTACGCCGCGGCGCTGCTCGCCCACGGCCAGCGCGAGCAGGCGCTCGACTGGGCGCAGCGGTCGATCACCGCTCCGGCCGAGGACGTGCGCAGCCAGGTGGTGGCGCTGCTGGTGCTGGCCGAGGCGCTCGACGCCTGCGGTCGCCGGGCCGAGGCGCTGACGAACGCGGAGGAGGCGGTACGCCTCGCGTACGCCACCGAGCAGCGCAGTGAGCGGATCGTCGCGGACGCGTTGCGGGTCCGCCTCTCCGGCGGCTGACCGTCCTTGTTCTGACGGTTCCGGGGATGTGTTAGTCGGTGGGGCCGGTTAGCGTGGGGCGGCGACAGCCGTGGATCGACTGTCGCCTCCCGGTGCGCGCCTGCGTCACCGGCAGACCACGCTGGGGAGGAACGATGAGGCTGCCGCGCTCGGGCGCCGGCTGGACGATCGCGGTCTTCGGGCTCCTCGCGCTGCTGCTCGGCGCGCTCGGTCTGATCTGGCCGGAGACTCAGCTGCGCCTGCTCGGCTTCGAGGTGCCGGCCGAGCGCGCCCCGGGCGACTACACCGGCACGTTCCTCACCGCGTCCTCGATGGCCTCGTTCAACATGGGGGTCTACTACCTGCTCGCCGTCGCCACCGAGTGGCGGCCGTTCTACCGGTTCACGGTCTGGTTCCGCCTGGTCACCTTCACCGTGTTCACCATCGCGGTGCTCTCCGACGTCGCGCCGGACCGCTTCTTCGCGGTCGCCGCGTGGGAGGGGCTGGGTGCTGTCGCGACGGCGGTCGGCCTGTGGTGGGACGCCCGCCGGGCGCCCGCCGCCACTGTCGACTCCGTCCCGGGTCCGGTGCCGGCCACCGACGCGGCGCGCTGACGGGTCCGGATCGTTGGGTATTTTCGAGTCGTGACCGAGACCCCGCCCGGCGCCGTGCGGCTGCCCATCGTGCCCGGTCTGACCGATCTGCAGGTGTTCGCCCGGGGCGGCTACGCCACCATCTACCGGGCCACTCAGATCTCGGTGGGACGCGAGGTGGCGGTCAAGATTGAGAACCGGACGCTGGACAGCGAGCGCGACCAGGCCCGCTTCCTGCGCGAGGCCCGTGCCGCCGGGCGGATGTCGTCGCACCCGCACGTGGTGGACCTGTTCGACGTCGGGGTCACCGTCGACCAGCACCCCTACCTCATCATGGAGCTGTGCGACGGCTCGTACGCCGAACGCATGCGCACCTCGCCGCTGGGCCCGGAGGAGACGCGCGACCTCGGCGTGAAGATCGCCGACGCGCTGGCCCACTCGCACGCGGCGGGCGTGCTGCACCGCGACGTCAAGCCGGCGAACATCCTGCACTCCGAGTTCAACTCGGCCGTCCTGGCCGACTTCGGCCTGGCGGTGCTCGCCGAGTTCCGTGACTCCTCGGTGATGCTGGAGGCGCTCACCCCGGCGTACGCGCCGCCGGAGACGTTCAACCACAGCCCGCCCACGCCCGCCGTCGACGTCTACTCGCTGTGCGCCACGCTCTACGCGGTGATGTACGGCCGTCCGCCGCGCTGGCACTCCGAACGCAACCCGAGCCTGGTCACCGTGCTGGAGATGTTCCAGCAGCCGATCCCGGGCCTGCCCGGCGTGCCCGGCGAGCTGATCGACGTACTCCGGTTGGGCATGTCGAACGACCCGGGTGAGCGGCCCTCCGCGGTCGAGCTGCGTGGCCTGCTCGCCTCGCTGCCGCTGGACGGCGCGCCGGCGACGGGCGGCCTGTACGACGGCGCCGGCGGCGACCGGTTCCACCGCACCGGCGGGCCGAATCCGCGACCGCCTGCGGACGACGACCACCCGACGGTGGCCTCGCGTGCCCGGCGCTGGCCCAAGCGCTGGTTCCTCGGCGGCGCCGGAGTGCTGGCGCTCGCCGCCTCGGCCGGGGGCGGCTGGGTGGCCGCCGGGCACGCGCCGCCCGTCGCGCCGACGCCTGCGCCCAGCGGCGTGGCCGGTGCCGCGCCCGTGCCCGGCTGCGCGTCCGCCGACGTGCGGCTGCCGGCGGGGGCGCGCTGCGCGACGGAGCTGGAGTGCTTCGGTCCGGTACGGCTGCGCCGCGACCGGGCCGAGGCGAGCCGGGTGCCGTGCGACGGCCAGCACACCTGGGAGACCTACGCCGCCGGTGACCTGCCGGCCGGTCTCGCCGGGGCCCGGCACGAGACGGTGGCGGCCGATCCGGCCGTCGGGCGGGTGTGCAACGCCGACACGTTCCGGCTGGTCAGCGGCGGCAAGTCGGCGAGCGGATGGAACCTGGAGGTGCTGCCGCCGGAGGCCGAGGCGGACCGCACCTACCGCTGTCTCGCCGGCCGGGGCGTCAACGCGCTCGCCGGCCCCACGCTCACCGGTCGCTGAGCCCGTTCACGGTCCGGCCCTGCCGCACCGACCGCGGGTCGAGCGTCTCCAGCGTGTCGGCGTCCACGGCGGTCGGCGTCCGCATGCCGCGTACCAGCCGGGGGTCCAGCGTCTCCAGCGTGTCCGCGTCGATCGGCTGACCCGCCGGGGTGCGCAGGTTCCGCACCGCGCGCGGATCGATGGCCTCCAGCGTGTCGGCGTCCACTCCGTACCCCTGGTGGGGGACCGGCCAGCTCTCGGCCTGCGGAGCGGGACCGCCGGTGCCGCCGGGCTGGCGCGCGGCGGTGATCGCCACTCCCGTGATCATGGCGAGGAGGACGCAGACCAGGGCCAGCACGACCGACAGGATGCCGGGCGGACGCCACACGGCGAGGGTCACCACCGCCGCCACCGTCGCCATGGACGCGACGACGGCCTTCGCCCGCGCATCGGGCTTCGGGAACGATCTCACCCGACAAGCATGGCCCAGCGCGCCCACCTGTCAACCGGCGGGATGAGACGGCTTCCCGTCACCGACGCTCCACTTCGGAGTCGCTGGTAGCGACGATCGAGAAAAAATCGTTACATCATCTGGTTGTTTGCCGTATCGATCCGGGTTTGAGGGCCGCTAACGTGGGCGTCGATCCCTTCGCCGGACCGGCTGTCGCGCCCGCCGCGGCGGCTCCGCAACCACCCGTGCGACGCGGCGCGCGGCGGTCGGCACGCTGACCATCCGCTGACTGGCCCCCGGGGTACGGCGGGTGATCGGGCACCCGCCGTACCCCGGGCCCACCCGCGCTCGACGAGGCGAGCGTCGGCCGTCCGAGGCCCGCCAGTCCCCCTCCCCAGGTGCCGGGGTGGGACAGGTGGGCGCGAGCGCCCCGGTGGAACGCCATGGGTGTCAAACACGGCCGGAGACACCCATGGCGTTCCACTCAGCGGCGGAGCGAGCCGCACGGGCGGGTCAGTAGGACTTGTCCTGGGAAAGGACGTGCTGGGCGACGAAGTTGAGGATCATCTCCCGGCTGACCGGTGCGATCCGGCCCGCGCGTACCGCGCCGAGCAGCGTCGCCACGCCGTACTCGGTGGTCATGCCGGCCCCGCCGAGCGCCTGGACGGCGGTGTCGACGGCGAGCGCGGCGGCCTCGCCCGCCGCGTACTTGGCCATGTTGCCGGAGATGCCGGCTTCCAGGTCGCGGCCCGCGTCGTAGAGCGTCGCCGCCTTGTGGATCATCAGCCGGGCCAGCTCGACCTGCACCGCCGCGTGCGCCAGCGGGTGCGCCACACCCTGGTGGGAGCCGATCGAGCGCCCACCCCACACCTTGCGGGTGGCGGTGTAGTCGCTTGCCTTCTCGATCGCGTACCGGCCGGTGCCGGCGCCCATCGCGGCCACCGTGATGCGTTCCGGGTTCAGCCCGGCGAACAGCGCGGGCAGCCCGGCGTCGAGCGACTCGCCGACTAGCGCGTCGGCGGGCAGCCGGACGTCGTCGAGGAAGAGCAGGAACTGGTTCTCCGGCGACAGGATCTCCATGTCCAGCTTGGACTTCTCCAGGCCCGGCGCGTCGGTCGGCACGATGAACAGCGCCGGCTTGAGCTTTCCGGTGGAGGAATCCTCGGTGCGGGCGACCACGAGCACGTGCCCGGCCTCGTCCACGCCGGAGATGTAGATCTTCCGGCCGCTGATCAGCCAGTCGTCGCCGTCGCGGCGGGCCACAGTGGCGAGGCGGTGGAAGTTCGAGCCGGCGTCCGGCTCGGTGATCGCGAAGACGATCTTCTGGGAGCCGTCGGCCAGGCCGGGGAGGTGCTTCTTGCGCTGCTCCTCCGTACCGTGCTTGTTGATGATCGTGGCGGCGATGGCGGGGGAGACCACCAGGAGCAGCAGCGGGCAGCCCGTCGCGGCCAGTTCCTCGCACACCAGCGCCAGCTCGGTGATGCCGCCGCCCCCGCCGCCGTACTCGGTGGGGATGTTCACGCCCAGGTAGCCCAGCCGGCCGGCCTCGTGCCACAGCTCGGTGGTGTGTTCCCCCGATTTCGCCTTGGACACGAAGTAGGAGTGGCCGTACTTGCGGCCCAACGCCCGGACGGCGTCGCGGAGCTGGTCCTGCTCGGGGGTCAGGTCGAAGTTCACTGCGGGTCCTCCTCGGGGTCCACCACGGCAAGTACGGCACCCGTCTCGACCTGGCCGCCGGCCGGCACCGGCAGCTCCGTCACCACGCCGTCGGCGGGGGCGAGCACGGGATGTTCGAGCTTCATCGCTTCCAGCGTCAGCAGCAGGTCACCGGCGGCGACCCGCTGGCCGACCTCCACGTGCACCCGGGTCACCGCGCCGGGCAGCGGCGCGAGCAGCGACCCGGCCGCCAGCTCCGCGGTGGGCAGGGGCAGGCGGGGCAGCTCGGTGAGGCTCGCCGCCCCGTCCGGGCCGTCCACGAAGACCGACGACCCCACCCGGTGTACGCGGAAGGCCCGCCGCACCCCGTCGACGTCGAGCACCACCCGCTCCGGGCCGGCCGTGACCAGGTCGACCACCGGCAGCTCGCTGTTAACAGGGGACCCTTCCTCTACCGGATCCGTTAAGAGGGGGCCCTTCCTTCCCCACTCGGCGAGGGCGCCGGTGCGGTCGAGCCGGTAGTGGACCTCGATCTCCTCGTCACCCGGGCCGGTGAAGCGGGTGACCTGCGGGAAGGACGGCACGTTGCGCCAGCCCGACGGCAACCCGGCCAGCACCGGTGCGGCGGCCCGGCGCGCGGCGGCCCCGGCCAGCGCGGCGGCCAGCGCCACCACCGGAAGCTGCTCCGCCGGCAGCAGCGGCTCGAACACCTCCGGGTGCCGGTCCAGGAAGCCGGTGTCCACGTCCACGGATGCGAACTCCGGGCTGCGCAGCACGCGGACCAGCAGGTCCCGGTTGGTGCCCACGCCGTGCAGTTCGGCGCGGGCGAGCGCGCCGGCCAGGGCCCGGGCCGCCTCGGTACGGGTGGGTGCCCAGGCCACCAGCTTCGCCAGCATCGAGTCGTAGTGCACGCTCACCGCCGAGCCGTCCACCACACCCGAGTCCAAGCGCAGGCCACGGGCCGGGCCGAACTCGGCTGCGACCCCGGGGATCGCGAACCGGTGCAGCGTGCCGGTGGCCGGGCGGAAGCCCTGGGCCGGGTCCTCGGCGCACAGCCGTACCTCGATGGCGTGGCCGTCGGCGGGCGGCGTGGTGGTGACCGGCAGCGGCTCGCCCTCGGCGACGAGCAGTTGCAGCCGGACCAGGTCCAGCCCGGTGGTCAGCTCGGTGACCGGGTGCTCCACCTGGAGGCGGGTGTTCATCTCCAGGAAGTGCACCTGCCCGTCCGGCGCGAGCAGGAACTCCACGGTGCCCGCGCCGACGTAGTCGACGGCACGCCCGGCCGCCACCGCCGCCTCGTGCAGCGCCGCGCGCACGTCGTCGGGCAGCACACCCGGCGCCTCCTCGACGATCTTCTGGTGGCGGCGCTGGATGGAGCAGTCGCGCACTCCGAGCGCCACGACGGTGCCGTGGGAGTCGCCGAAGATCTGCACCTCGACGTGGCGGCCGCGTTCCACGTACCGCTCGATGAAGACGGTGCCGTCGCCGAACGCGGCAGCCGCCTCGCGGCGCGCGCCCGCGACGGCCTCGGCCAGCCCGGCCGCGTCGCGGACGATCCGCATGCCCCGGCCGCCGCCACCGGCCGCGGCCTTGACCAGCACCGGGAAGGCGGTGACCTCGGCCGGATCGGTCCAGGTGGGCAGCATCGGCACGCCCGCGTCGGCGAGCAGCGCCTTGGCGGCCATCTTGTCGCCCATCGCCGCGATCGCCTTGGCCGACGGCCCGACCCAGGTCAGGCCCGCGTCGGTCACCGCCGCCGCGAACTCCGCGTTCTCCGCCAGGAACCCGTAACCGGGGTGGACGGCGTCGGCGCCGGAGCGGCGGGCCGCGTCCAGGATGGCGTCGATGCGCAGGTACGTCTCGGCCGGCGTGTTACCGGGCAGCCGTACGGCCTGGTCGGCGTCGGCCACGAACGGCGCGTCGGCGTCCGCGTCGGAGTGCACGGCGACTGTGGCCACGCCGAGGGCGCGGCAGGTGGCGAAGACCCGGCGGGCGATCTCCCCCCGGTTGGCGACCAGAAGCTTGGTGATCATTGTGAGTACGCCCCCTACATCCGGAAGACGCCGAAACCGTCGGCGCCCTTCACCGGTCCGTTGTGGATCGCCGACAGGCACAACCCGAGGACGGTGCGGGTGTCCCGGGGGTCGATCACCCCGTCGTCGTAGAGCCGCCCGGACAGGAACAGCGCGCCGGACTGCGACTCGATCTGCTGCTCGACCATCATCCGCATGGCGGCGTCGGTGTCCTCGTCGTACTCGCGTCCCCGGGCGGCGGCGGCCTGCCGCGCCACGATGGACAGCACACCGGCGAGCTGCGCCGGACCCATCACCGCCGACTTCGCGTTCGGCCAGGTGAACAGGAACCGTGGCTCGTACGCCCGACCGCACATGCCGTAGTTGCCCGCGCCGTAGGAGGCGCCCAGGTTGACCGTCAGGTGCGGCACCTTCGAGTTCGACACCGCGTTGATCATCATGGCGCCGTGCTTGATGATGCCGCGCTGCTCGTACTCGGTGCCGACCATGTAGCCGGTGGTGTTCTGGAGGAAGACCAGCGGCGTGTCCGCCGCGTTGGCGAGCTGGATGAACTGCGCCGCCTTCTGCGCCTCCTCGCTGAACAGCACGCCCCGGGCGTTCGCCAGCACGCCGACCGGGTAGCCGTGCAGCTCACCCCAGCCGGTGACCAGCGCGGTGCCGTAGCCGGGCTTGAACTCGTCGAACGCGCTGTCGTCGAGCACCCGGGCCAGCACGTCGCGCGGGTCGAACGGCACCTTCAGGTCGGCGCTGGCGATGCCGAGCAGCTCCTCCGGGTCGTACCGGGGTGGCAGCGGGTGCGGGTTGCGCGGCGGCGGGCCGTGCTTGCGCCAGTTGAGCCGGCGGACGCACTGCCGGGCCAGCCGGATGCCGTCGCGCTCGTCCTCGGCGAGGAAGTCGGCCAGGCCGGACGTGGTGGCGTGCATCGCCGCGCCGCCCAGCGACTCGTCGTCGGTGACCTCGCCGGTGGCCATCTTGACCAGCGGCGGCCCGGCCAGGTAGACCTGCGACCGGTCGCGGATCATGATGGTGAAGTCCGACATGCCCGGCACGTACGCGCCACCGGCTGTGGCGTTGCCGAAGACCACGCTCACGGTCGGGATCCGCTGCGCGGAGAGCCGGGTCAGGTCGCGGAACACCCGGCCGCCGGGAATGAAGATCTCCGCCTGGGTGGGCAGGTCCGCGCCGGCCGACTCGACCAGGTTGATCATCGGCAGCCGGTTGGCCGCCGCGATCTCACCCGCCCGGCGGGTCTTCGCCAGCGACCACGGATTGATCGCGCCGCCGCGTACCGTCGGGTCGTTCGCCACGATCAGGCACTCCACGCCCTCGACCACGCCGATGCCGGTCACGGTGCTGGCGCCGACCGGGAAGTCCGTGCCGTACGCGGCCACCGACGACAGTTCCAGGAACGGGCTGTCCGGGTCGAGCAGCAGCTCGATGCGTTCCCGGGGGAGCAGCTTGCCGCGACCGTGGTGGCGGGTCACGTACTTCTCGCCACCACCGCCCCGGGCCTGGTCGAGCGCCTCCTCCAGCTCGGCCAGGCGCTCCAGCAGCGCCTCCCGGTTGGCGGTGAAGGCGGGCGTGGACGGGTCGATAGTGCTCTGCAGGACTGTCGTGCTCACAGGCCCATGCCCTTCGCGATGATCTCGTTCATGATCTCGGTGGTGCCGCCGCCGATGCCGAGCAGACGGGCGTCGCGGTAGTGCCGCTCCACCTCGGCGTCGCGCATGTAGCCGAAGCCGCCGTGCAGTTGCAGCGCGGCGTCGACGACGAAGTCGCACGCGGACACCGCCACGTTCTTCGCGATCGCCACCTCGGTCACCACCGGCTGCCCGGCGGCCACCCGCTCGGCGACCTCGTGCACGTACGCCCGCGCCGCGTCGGTGCGGCTGTGCATCTCGGCCAGCTTGTGCCGGACGACCTGGCGCCCGACGAGCGGCCGGCCGAACGTCTGCCGGTCCCGGCACCACTGCACCGCCAGGTCCACGCAGCGCTGCGCGGTCGCGTACGCCTGGGTGGCGAGCGACAGCCGCTCGTTTGCGAACTGCTGCATGATGGCGAGGAATCCGGTGTCCTCCGGGCCGACCCGGTTCGCCACCGGCACCCGGACGTCGACGAAGGACAGCTCGGCGGTGTCCGAGCAGTGCCAGCCCAGCTTCTCCAGCCGCCGGCCCACCGTGAACCCGGGCGAGCCCTTGTCGATGACGAGCAGGCTGACCGAGCCCGAGCCGGGGAAGTCGGTGCAGACTGCGGTGGTGACGAAGTCGGCGCGGACCCCGCTGGTGATGTACGTCTTGGACCCGTTGACGACGTAGTGGTCGCCGTCGCGGACCGCGCAGGTGCGGATGCCCGCCACGTCCGAGCCGCCGTCCGGTTCGGTGATCGCCAGCGCGCCGATCATCGTCCCGGCGAGCGCGGGCCGGACGTACCTGTCGATCAGCCCTTCGTCCTGGGTCTCGACCATGTGCGGCAGCGCGATCCCATGCGTGAACAGCGCGGCGACCAGTCCGGACGACCCGCCCGAGCGGATGATCTCCTCGGTGACCACCATCGAGTCGAGCAGGTCTCCGCCGCTGCCGCCGACCGACTCCGGGAAGCCGATGCCGAGCAGGCCGATCTTCGCGGCCGTCTCGTGCAGCGACCGGGGCACCTCGCCCGCCCGTTCCCAGTCGGACAGGTGCGGCAGCACCTCCCGGGTGACGAACGAGCGGGTCAGCTCGCGCAGTTGCCGGCGTTCCGGCGTGTCCACGATGGTCATGCCGGAACCTCCGTCGGAAGATCGACGACTCGCGAGCGCAGCAGCTCGCCGAGCGCCTTGGCCTGGGGATCGAACCGGGTGGAGGCGGCCACGCCCTGCCCGAGCAGCCCTCGGATCACGAAGTTGAGCGCGCGCAGGTTCGGCAGCTCGTACCGCTCGACTGTGAGCGCCGCCGTCTCGGGCAGCAGCTCGGCCAGCCGCTCCACCGTCAGCCAGTCGCGCAGCCAGGGCCAGGTCGCGTCGGTGCGGGCCCAGACGCCCAGGTTGGCGTCGCCGCCCTTGTCGCCGGACCGCGCCCCGACCAGCTCACCCAGCGGCCCACGCCGGGTGTCGTGCAAGGAAGGGCCCCCTGTTAACGCCTCGTGTTGTACAAGGGTCCCTTCCAAACCGCCCGTCACCGTCGGCGGCGCGATCGGCACCCGCTCGCCGGACGGGAGCACCGCCACGTGCTCGACCGCGTCCTGCGCGATCGTGTCCGACGTGAACACTCCGTACGGCGTGGCGTCACCGGGCAGCGTGGTGAGCGTGCAGCCCGGGTACGAGGCCAGCGCCAGCTCCACCGCCGCCGCCGAGAACGCCCGCCCGGCCCGCGACTTGTCGCCGTCGCGCAGGTGTACGTGCAGCAGCGCGCTCGCCGCCTCGGTGTCGCCGGTGTCCGGGTGGTCGGTACGGGCCAGCGTGAACTCCAGCCCCTCCGTGCCGACCGAATCCTCGATCTGGCCCCGGACCAGTGCCGCCTTGGCCGGGATGTCCAGCCCGCACAGCACGAACGTCATCGAGTTGCGGAAGCCGCCGAGGTTGTTGACACCCACCTTCAGCGTGTCCGGCGGCGGCGTGCCGCGCACCCCGGACACGCGTACCCGGTCCGGGCCCTCCTGCTCCAGCCGCACCGTGTCCAGCCGGGTCACCACGTCCGGCCCGAGGTAGTCCGGCCCGCCCACCTCGTACAGCAGCTGGGCGGTGACCGTCTCGACGGTGGCCGCACCGCCGGTGCCGGGGTGCTTGGTGAGCACCGACGAGCCGTCCGGGTGCAGCTCGGCGATGGGGAAGCCGGGGCGGTGCCCGCCGTCCGGCAGCTCGGTGAAGAAGCTGAAGTTGCCGCCCGTGACCTGTGCCCCGCACTCGATCAGGTGCCCGGCCACAGTCGCGCCGGCCAGCGCGTCGAGGTCGTCGCGGGTCCACCCGAAGCGGGCGATCGCCGGGCCGACCGCCAGCGAGGCGTCGGTGACCCGCCCGGTGACCACCACGTCCGCGCCCGCGTCCAGGCAGGCTGCGATCCCGAACGCGCCCAGGTAGGCGTTCGCGGTCAACGCGTCCGGCCGCTGGATCGCGTCGCCTTCGACGTACCCGACCCGGACCTGGAGGCCGAGCCGGTCGCCGAGCGACCGGATCGCGTCGGCCAGCCCCGCCGGGTTGAGGCCGCCCGCGTTGGTGACCAGCGTGACGCCGCGCTCCAGCGCGGTGCCGAGCACACCCTCCGCCTGGCGCAGGAACGTCTTGGCGTAACCGAGCGACGGGTCGCGCATCCGGTCCCGGCCGAGGATGAGCATGGTCAGCTCGGCCAGGTAGTCGCCGGTCAGCACGTCCAGCTCGCCGCCGTCGAGCATCTCCCGCCAGGCGGTGAAGCGGTCGCCGTAGAAGCCCGACGCGTTCCCGATCCGCAGCACGCTCATGCTGTGCTGATCGGGCATGCTCTCACGGCCCTCGCTTCGCTCGGTGCGTTCGTTCATGCCGGGCCTCCGCTCGCGGGCTCCTGCTTGCCGCCGGGCGGGCCGGCGAACGCCTGGGCCACGTCCAGCCACTCGTCGGCGACCGGTCCGGTGGCGGTCAGGGCCAGGTCCGCGCGGTGCCGTCGCTGCGTGACGAGCAGGCAGAAGTCGAGCGCGGGGCCGGTCACCCGGTCGGCCGCGTCGGCCGGCCCGAACTCCCACACGTCGCCGCCCGCGGGCGCGGTCAGCTCCACCCGCACCGGCGCCGTGGGCACCTCGCGGCCGTGGGCCGCGAAGCCGTGCCCGAGGGTACGGAAGCCGAGGTGCGCGATGTGCCGCAGGCGCTCGGTCGGGGTGCGGCTGACGCCGAGCGCGTCGGCCACGTCCTCGCCGTGCGCCCACGTCTCCATCAGCCGGGCCGTCACCATCGACGCCTGCGACATGCTGGTGCCGTACCAGGGGATCTTCTGCCCGGCCGGGACGGCGGTGAGCGCCCCGGCGAGCGCCGACCGGCCGGCACGCCAGCGGGCCAGCAGCGCGGCCGGGGGCGCGAGGAAGGCCTCGGCGCCGTCCTCGACCAGGCGCGACGGGTCCGGCGCGGCCATCACCGAGGCGAAGAACGCGGACTCGTCGGTGGCCGCCAGGTAGGCGACGTGGTCGGTCCAGGCGAGGTGCGCGACCTGGTGCGCGACGGTCCAGCCCGGGGCCGGTGTCGGCCGTTCCCATCCCTCCGGCGGCAGTTCCGCGACGAGCGCGTCGAGCTGTTCGGACTCGGCGGCCAGGTCCGCGAGCAGGGCTGTCAGGTCGACCATCATGCCTCCGGCGGGGGTGGGCGTCAGGGGATCAGTGCCGCTCGCTCTCGGGGGTGAGCAGCGCGGCGAGCTGGCGTTTCCAGGTGTGCAGCAGGGCGGCGCGGCGGGGCGAGTCGTCGCTGAGCAGGTTGGCCACACCGAGACCGCGGAGCAGGTCCAGGGTGGCCTGCACCGACTCGCGTACGCCCGGCTTGCGCTCGTCCACGCCGAGCAGCTCGACGGTGAGCCGGTGCATCTCGCGGCCGATCCGCGCCTCCAGCGGCACCAGCGCGGCCCGCAGTTCGGCGTCGGTGCGGGCGGCGACCCACAGCTCCAGCGCGGCCACGAACAGCGGGCCGGTGAAGGAGGTGGCGAGCAGGTCGACCACGCCGTCGAGCCGCTTGGGGCCCACCGGCAGGGCCGCCGCCTCGGCGCGCAGCTCGGCCGCCCGGCGCTCGGTCAGGTGCGTGACGGCGGCGGTCACCAGCGCGGCCTTGGTGGGGTAGTGGTGCAGCTGGGCGCCCCGGGAGACGCCGGCGTGGGCCGCCACCACGGTCGTCGTGGTGCCGGACCAGCCGTGCTCCACCAGGCACTCGACGGTCGCCTCAAGCAGCCGTGCCTGGGTGGCGCGGCTGCGCTCCTGCTGCGGGACTCGGCTCGACACGCAGACAGCGTGCCTCGCCCAAAACAAACAGTCAAGCCTGACTTTTTTGGGCCGTCGCCCGCCTGGATCCCGGACCGCTATCCGACACCTCCACGCGGCCGTTCCGCGATATCGTGCTGGATCACGGGGAGGCACAACATGAATGAATTTGTGCTCGTCGGAGGGGCAGGGTTCCTGGGCACGGCGACCGCCGGGGCGCTGCTGGCCGCCGGCGCGCGGGTCACCACCGTGGACCGCCATCCGCCCGCCGAGACGCACGCCGCCGCCGGCCACGACTGGATCAGGGCGGACCTGCTCACCGCCGACCCACCCGAGCTGCCGCCCGGCATCGTCGTGGTGCTGCTCGGTGCGAGCCACCCCCGGCCCCGCCACCCGTGGACACTGCCGCTGGACAACGCCGTCAGCACTGCCCGGCTGCTGCCCCGCCTGGCCGGACGCCAGGTGGTGCTCACCTCGTCCGTCGAGGTCTACGGTGCCGCGTCCGGTCCGCTCACCGAGGACACCACGCCCGACCTGCCGTGGTCCGCCGGAGAACTCGACAGCTGGTGCGCCCGCGTGCGCGACCTGGCCCGGGAACCCTGCCCGCCGTGGCGGGCCGCCCCACTGGCCCGGGCGATGGCCGACGCCGACCCCACCCGCCGGTGGACGTACGCGATGGCGAAGCTCGCGCAGGAACGACTCGTCGCGGACGCCATCCCACCCGATCGGCTCACAGTGCTCCGGCTCGCGAACGTCTTCGGCGCGGGGCAGCACCGGGT
Organism: Micromonospora sp. C28ISP2-4; assembly: GCF_030519385.1. Classification (NCBI taxonomy): domain Bacteria; kingdom Bacillati; phylum Actinomycetota; class Actinomycetes; order Micromonosporales; family Micromonosporaceae; genus Micromonospora; species Micromonospora sp. C28ISP2-4. The sequence continues at coordinate 108,304 of NZ_JAUMKG010000008.1, forward strand.
TGCCACCCGACTGGTCCGCCGGGCCCGCCAGGGACTGCCGCTGCCGGTCACCGCGGACACCGTACGCAGCTTCCTGCCAGCGGACACCCTCGCACGGATCCTCCTGCGCGGGATCGGCCCCGGCGTATGGAACGTGGGCGGGGAGCCGGTGCCACTGACCGACCTCGCGACCTGGATCCGGGACCTGTGCGGCTCGTCGGCGCCGCTGCTGACCATGCCGCGCCCGGCGTCGGAGAGCTCCGGCCTGGTGGTCACCGACAAGCTGACCGCCGCCGGCCACCGGGTCGAGCCGCTCCGCCCGGCCCTGGCGAAGCTGGTGGCCGAGGTCGACGACGGCCCGGCACCCCTGTTCCGGCCGCCGCTGCCGGTCGTCGTGCCGCCCCCGCCGTCCCACCCCGAGACGGTCGTCGCCCGCCAGCAGGAGGCGCTGCTCAGCGGGGAGGTCAAGCACGGCAACCGGTGGACGCGCGAGCTGACCGAACGCCTCGGCAAGGAGTTGCAACTCGACGACGACCATCGGGTGCTGCTCACCGCCTCGGGGACCGCCGCCCTGCGGATCATGGTGGCCGCCACCGTCGGGCCGGCCCGCCCCGGCGACGTGGCGGTGCTGCCGTCCTACACGTTCCCCGCGACCGCCGAGATCCTGGTCCAACTCGGATACACGCTGCGCTTCGTCGACGTGGACGTTGCGACCTGGACGATCGACCCCGTGGCCGTCGGCGCCGCGATCGAGCGGGGCGGCGTACGACTGGTGCTCTGCGTCGACACCTTCGGCAACCCGTGCGACTATCCGGCCCTGCGGGCGGTCTGCGACCCCGCCGGGGTGGCGCTGCTGGCCGACTCCGCCGCCGCCCTCGGCAGCCTGCACCAGGGGCGCCCGGTGGCGCAGCAGGCGTTGTCGCACTCCTACTCGATGAGCTTCGCCAAGGTCGTGTCGGCCGGTGGCGCCGGCGGCGCGCTGGTGCTGCCCGCCGACGCCGCCGAGGCGGTCCTCGCCGCACCGGCCGGCTGGACCCGCTCCGAGCTGATGAACGAGCTGCACGCCGTCGTCGCGGTCGACCAGCTCGCGGACCTGGACACGCTGGTCCGGTGCCGGACCGAAGTGGCGGAGGTCTACGCCGCCGCCGCGTCCGCTCTGCCGGTGCAGGTCCAGCAGGTCCGCCCCGGGGACCGGCACTGCTGGGTGCACTGGGTGGCCCGCTTCGCCCGGCGCGACCGCGTGGCGACGAGGCTGGCCGCCCTCGGCGTACAGACCAAGCCCTACTTCGCAGCCGTCCACGGTGGTCCGCTCGGCGGCGGTGAGCGCCTACCGGTGACCGAACGGCTGGACGCCGAGGCGCTGGCCCTGCCGATGTCCTCGGAAATCACAGTGGAACAGGCGGAACGGGTCGTCGCGGCGCTCCGCCAATGCCTGGACTGAACCGGGCCGGGCGGTCAACCCGGAACGCGGCCGGTCACCAGCAGTTGCTTGCCGGCGTCGGCGAGGACCGGGTCGTCGCCCAGGCGTCGCTCCAGCGCCAGCAGCGCGTCCCGGTCGGCGGCCAGCCGCCCGGCCAGCCCCGCCCGCCCCACCGCGGCGGCGCTGACCAGCAACCCGGCGCTGCGGATCTCGACCAGGCCGGCGGCGCGGAACGCGGCCTCCAACCGGGCTCGGTCCAGCAGGTGCAGGTCGGCGGCGTGCCCCTCGGCACGCCAGACACCCCGCCTACGGGTCAGCCGGTCCACCGCCTCGTCGTCCCGGCCCGCACCGACCAGCTCCAGGACCAGGCCCACCAGTGAGTCGACCAGCACGGCCAGCACGCCGCCCGGGCGCAACCACCCGGCCAGGTGCCGGACCGCCCGCTCGGGATCGGCCGTGTACTGCAGGGAACCCATCGCCAGCACCGCGCCGGCCGTAGCCGGCAGCGTCACCTCCGTCATCGAGCCCTCGACCAGGGTGAATCCGGAACCGGGCGGATGACGGCGCAGCTCGGCGACCATGCCCGGCGCCTGTTCGACACCGGTCACCGGATGGCCGAGGTCGAGCAGCCGCCGGGCCCACCGGCCCACGCCGCAACCGGCGTCCACCACCGGGGCGCCCGGCGGCAACAAGTCCCGCACCCGCTCCCATGCCAGGTCGTCGTAGGCACGCCGGTGCGGCACCGCGAAGTGCTCCTCGTAGCCGGACGCCAGCGCGTCGTACAGGGGCTGGCTCGGACGCATCGGCTCAGACAAGGCTGCGCCGCCCCCGCAGCCACTGCCGGTCGGCCAGGTAGGTGCCCGGTCGCCAGCGCAGGTTGAGGCTGTAGTTGCTGCCGCAGCCGACACACTCCTTGCGGAACAGCCGCGCGTGCTCGGCACGGTATTCCGGCGCGTCGACGATCTCGGCGATCGGGCGCTGCCGGACCGAGGCGGTCGGGTCGTGCGCCCAGCAGCCGCCGATCTCCCCCCGGGAGTGCACCATCAACTTGAGCTGCGACTCGGCGCAGGGCAGGTCGCGCTGGACGAGATCGTCGAAGTGCCCGCGCAGGTAACGCAGCTCCGAATAACGCGGCAACCACCGCCGGTCGGCCCGGGCCATCGTCTCCAGTTCGGCCAACGCCGCGTCGAGCCGGTCGCCGGCCACGTCGGTCTGGGTGGTGACCGCGTCGGTGCGGAACAGGAACGTCCGGTCGGTGACCAGGTTGAGATAGAGCGTCACGCCCAGCTCCTGGGCCAACGCCGCGATGCCGGGCAGACTGTCCACGTTGTCCCGCATGACGGTGAAGTTCATCCGTACCTTCAGACCCAGCCGGTCCCGGGCGGCGATCAGGTTCCGCAGGTGCCGGGTCGTCGTCTCGAAGGCACCGAGTCGCCCGCGAATCCGGTCGTGCACCAACGCCGTCGGGCCGTCGACGGAGACGTTGAAGCTGCGTACGCCGGCGGCGAGCACCTCGTCCAGAACGGGCGGGGTGAGGCGGATGCCGTTGGTGTTCAGATGCAGGTGTCGTACCCCCACCTCGCGGGCGTACGACATCAGGGTCAGCGCGTCCGGCCGGATCAGCGGCTCGCCGCCGGTGAAGTTCACCTTGTGGATGCGCAGCGCGACGAGTTGGCGCAGGACGTCGCGCCACTCGTCGGTGGAGAGTTCACCCTTGGTGTTCGTGGTCCAGCAGCCGCAGCTCGTGCAGCGCAGGTTGCAGTTGTCGGTGAGGAACAGCTCGGCGACCAGCGGCCGTACGTGCAGCCGGGGCGCGATGCGTTCCTTGACGGCGAGCCGGCCGAAGAACCAGGCGAGGCGGGCGGTGTCGACGACGGTCACGGCAGTCTCCGGGCGAGGACGAAGAGGTTGGCCGAGCGGAACAGCCGGCCGTCGAGGTGGATGCCGCGCTCCAGCAGGCGGCGCACCGGCCCGCCGGTGAGCAGGGCCGGGATCTGCAACCACCGCCAGAAGAGGTTGGCGCCGGTCACAGTGGTCGGGGTGAAGCCCGCCGTGCGCAGCAGCCGGAGCAGGTCCTCGGTGCGGTAGTTGGTGTGCCGGTCCCGGCCGACCGACATGTCGCCGCGCAGGTTGTCGGAGAGGTCGGCGAACCGGCTGTGCCACACCTGCGACCCGAACCGCCACGAGTAGATCAGGCGGTGCAGCCGGGGGAAGTCGAACTTGGCGTTGTCGGGATCGAGGAAGGTGAAGACGTGCCGCCGGGGGACGGTGAGCACCAGCAGCCCACCGGGGGCGAGCACCCGGTGCGTCTCGGCCAGCAGCGCGACCTCGTCGGGCACGTGTTCCAGCACGTCGAGCAGGCTCACCGAGTCGAAGTGACGGTCGGCGAACGGCAGCGGCTCGCCGACCCCGAGCCGGCTCAGCGGCAGATCCGGGTGGCGGGCCGCCAGCTCGGCGAGGTAACCCGGGTGAGGGTCGGCGCCCTCGCAGGTCACGGTGCCGTATTCGTGCAGCACGGCGAGGAAGTCTCCGGTGCCGCAGCCCAGGTCGAGGTGCCGGCCCGTGCGGCCGGACAGTGCGGCCCAGGCGAACGCGTACCGGCGTTGCGGGTGGGTGGCGAAGGGCTGCACACCCGTTCGGCGTGTCGCCTCGTCGGCCCGGCTCATCGGACCAGCCGGGCGCAGAGCGCGTCCAGAGTGGCGGCCAGGCGTTCGCCGTCGACCGGGCCGGGCAACGGGCGTTCCGCGAGCAACCGGTGTTGCCGCTGCGGGTGCGCGGCCACCACGGCCGGCAGCTCGGCGACGTCCCACACCGCGACCACCCGGCCCGAGCGTTCCTCCTCGCGCAGGTATTCGACCTGGTGGTCGTTGCCCATCTCGCCCCGTGCCGCCTCCCGGGCCACAGCGACCGGCACCCGACCGAGCCGCTGGACCAGCCGCACCGTGTTGCCGGCGTGGGTGATCACCACGTCGGCGGCGGCCAGCCGCCTCCGCAGGTCGTCCAGGGGCAGGAACGGGGCGTGCGGACACGGCGGGGTCACCGCCGACGTGCCGGTCTGGACGAACACCTCGTGCGCGGCACACAGCGGCGCGACACCCTCGATCAGGCGGTCGAACGGCCATGGGCCCATGCCGACGGTGACCAGGAGGCGGGCCATGGCTAGTAGAGCTCCCCGATGAGGACCGCGCGGGGCCGCGACGCCAGCAGGGCGGGTCGCTGCACCAGCACGGCGGCGGCGAGGCGGGAGCAGAGCCGGGCGGCGGCCCCGGCGGGCCCGGTCATGTTGAACGTCTCCAGCCACAGCGACGGCACCCGGAGCAGGCGGGCGGCGAGGAAGACGCCGACGGCCACGCCGGTGCCGGCCGAGACCACCACGTCGGGTCGCTCCCGGCGCAGCAGCCACAGGGCCCGCCAGGCCGCCGGCAGCACCCGCCACCGGGTGCGTGTCGACAGCTCGGGCTGCCAGTGCACCCGCTGCCCGGTCAGCGCCACCTCGGTGTCGGGGGCGCGGACCGCCACCCACACCGGGTCGTGCCGTTCCCACCACGGGCGGAGCGCGAGCAGGTCGAGCAGGACGCCGCCGCTGCTGGAGACGAGGAGGATCCGATACCGCCGGTCCGTCACTACTTCACGCTATCCCAGCGTCGCGGATCGCGATGCCCCGCTCCAGACTGGACGGTCGGTCCCCCGAGGGCTCGGATCAGCGGCCGTCTCGCGGTGCGAAGACGGTGAGGGCGTCGGCGTCGGAGTGGCGGGAGCGGACGTACTCGTCAGCCCAGGCGGCCGCGTCCGGAAACGCCGACTCGGCGGCGACCCGGGCGCACGCGGCGTCCACGTCGAAGCGCGTCCGGCGCAACTGCACGCCCGGGCCGAGCAGCGCCCACCAGGCGCCCGTGCCCCCGTACGGCATGCCGACGCTGCCCGGGTTGACCACCAGCCGGCGGTCGGCCAGGCGGGTGAACGGCATGTGCGTGTGCCCGCACACCACGGTGCCGACCTCGGCCGGCAGGCCGGCGAAGACCTCGGCCCAGCGGTCGAGCCGCGAGTCGACGAGCACGACCTCCTCGTCGTCGCGTGGGGTCGCGTGGCAGAACAGCACCTCGCCCAGCCCGGTGACCGGCAACGTGACCGACGGCGGCAGCGCGGCCAGCCGGGCCACCTGGTCGTCGCGGAGCTGCCCGGCCGCCCAGTTGGAGACCTCGATCGCTGAGGGCTTCCCGGCCCGCGCCTGCACCAGCTCCCGGTCGGCGTTCCCGCCGACCCAGCAGGCCCGGTCACCGAGCGCGGCCAGCCGGTCCAGCACCTCGACCGGCTGCGGACCGGCGGCCAGGTCACCGGTGAGGACGATCAGGTCGGCGGCGGCCACGTCCGGCTCGGCCAGGACCGCCTCCAGCGCGGGCAGCACACCGTGGATGTCGGAGAGGACGGCGACGCGATCAGGCATCGTCCCAGCCTGGCGGCACCGGCCCGGGAGGACCAAGCGATTCTGCGGCGGGCAGAGACGGCGCCGGCCCGGCCCGCGCGGAGGCGGGCCGGGCCGGGAGGCCGGTACGGAGGGTCAGACCCGCGCGCGGCGGGCCAGGCGCTCCGGGTCGAGGATGATGATGCTCTTGCCGTCCAGCCGCAGCCAGCCGCGCGAGGCGAAGTCGGCCAGCGCCTTGTTGACGGTCTCCCGGGAGGCGCCGACGAGCTGGGCGATCTCCTCCTGGGTGAGGTCGTGCGTCACGCGCAGCACGCCGCCGTCGCGGGTGCCGAAGCGGCCGGCCATCTGGAGCAGGTTCTTGGCGACCCGGCCGGGCACGTCCGTGAAGATCAGGTCGGCGAGCGAGTCGTTCGTCCGGCGCAGCCGGCGCGCCAGCACCCGCAGCAGCTGCTCGGCGATCTCGGGCCGGTTGTTCAGCCACGGCCGCAGCGCCTGCTTGCGCAGCCGGACCAGGCGGGTGTCGGTGACCGCCGTGGCCGTCGCCGTACGCGGACCGGGGTCGAAGAGCGACAGCTCACCCACCATGTCCGACGGGCCCATCACGGCGATCAGGTTCTGCCGGCCGTCCGCCGCGCGGCGACCCACCTTGATCTTGCCGGACAGGAGGATGTAGAGACTGTCGCCGGGCTCACCCTCGTTGAACACGACCTCGCCCTTGCGGACCTCGATCGTCTCCATCTCCTTGGCGAGCGCCTCGGCAGCCTCCGGGTCGACACCCTGGAAGATCCCGCTGCGGGCCAGTACCTCGTCCATCGCGCACCTCCGCCTGCGCGTGCCGTCCGTCGGCCGGGTCCGCCGTCCGCTGATCCCTCGCGCGCCGCCAGTCTAGGCGCACATGAGTAGGAATCAGAGGTGCACCCCTGGAATCTTGATCGTTGGGCGTAACCCACCCGACCCGGTGAGCAGCTAAGATCCCGCCTCCGGCCCGGGCCGGCGCCACCCGTTCCCTCCTGCGATCGTAGGGTGACCGGCGTGCTGTGTGAGCCGTTCCTGACCAGCCGGTCCGAATCCGGGTGGGAAATTCCGCTGCTGGTCTGGCGGGCCGAGTCGCCGCTGCTGGCGGTCGGCTCCGCGCCGCTGGGCGGGGGGATCGGCGTCCGCGGGTGGGTGCTGAACGCGACGGTGCCGATGTCGTACGACCGGGACGACCCCGCCGCACACCTGGCCGAGCTGGCGCACGGCCTCGACCTGGACGGCCCCGGGGTCGGGCTGCTGACCGGCGTGGACGTGACCGAGGTGGTCCGCCGGACCGACGGCGGCGTCCGGGTCTGGGCGACTGTGGGCCTGGGCACGCCGGTGTGGGCCGCCGCGCCCGAGCCGGCGCCGCCCGCCGCGACCGAGCCGGTCCGGCCCGCGCAGCGCGTCGGCACTGTCAACATCGTCGCGTACGTGCCGGTGCGGCTCGGCGACGCCGCCCTGGTCAACGCCGTGGCCACCGCCACCGAGGCGAAGGCGCAGGCGATCTGGGAACTGGGACTGCCCGCCACCGGCACCCCCACCGACGCGGTGACCGTGCTCTGCCCGGCCGACGGCGATCCGGCCCCGTACGGCGGTCCCCGGTCGGCCTGGGGCGCGCCGCTGGCCCGGGCCGTGCGCGCGGCCGTCCGCTCCGGCGGCGCCGGGACCGTCGTGCCCTGGTCCGACCGGCAGGCGGGCTGACGTGCGCCGGTCATGTTCGACACGCCGGGTTTTCCGACCGATCGGCCCTCGTCGCGGCGTCCCGGGGACGGTAGCGTCGCCGACGATGTACGCTCCCGCCCGTTCTGTGCCCCGTACCCTCCGCGCCGCCGTCGCCGGAGCGCCCGCCGCCGTCGCCGGAGCGCCCGCCGCCGTCGCCGCAGCGCCCGCCGCCGTCGCCGGACCGCGCCGCGCGGTGCTCGGCCGGCGCCTGGCCGCGTTCGCCGCGCTCGTCGCCGTCCTGTTCGTCGCCGGCTGCGGCGGGGACGCCGGTGGGTCCGGCGGCGACCCCAGGTGGCAGGCGGGGCAGGGCGGTGGAGCGACCGGCTCCGCCGGACCGGCCACCGGTGACCAGCCGGCCGCGCCTGACGCGGCGAAGGAGCCGTCGATCTCGCTCACCGCGACCGGTGACGTGATCATGGGCAATGCGCCGGACCGGCTGCCGCCCAACGGCGGCAAGGGCTTCTTCGACGACGTCAAGTCGGCGCTCAAGGGCGACCTGGTGATGGGCAACCTGGAGGAGCCGCTCACCGACGACACCGGCGCCGGCAAGTGCGGCCCGGAGCCGAAGAACTGCTACCAGTTCCGGGCCCCGCCCGGGTACGCCGCGCACCTGCGGTCGGCCGGGTTCCAGCTGCTCAACCAGGCCAACAACCACGGCTACGACTACGGCCGGCAGGGCTACGAGAACACCCAGTCGGCGCTGGAGGCGCACGGCCTCAAGCACACCGGCGCGCCGGGCGAGATCACAGTGGTGGACGTCAAGGGCATCAAGGTCGCCGTGGTGGGCTTCTCGTCGTACCCCTGGTCCAACAGCCTGGTCGACCTGAGCGCCGCCAAGCAGGTGGTCGAGATGGCCAAGGAGTCGGCCCAGATCGTGGTGGTGCAGGTGCACATGGGTGCCGAGGGGGCGGACAAGACCCGGGTGAAGCCGGGTACCGAGATGTTCTTCGGCGAGAACCGCGGCGACCCGATCCGCTTCTCCCGTACCGTCATCGACGCCGGCGCCGACCTGGTCATCGGGCACGGCCCGCACGTGCTGCGGGGGATGGAGTTCTACAAGGGGCGGCTGATCGCGTACAGCCTCGGCAACTTCGCCGGCGGCGGCAAGTCGCTGAACAGCTCGGGCCGGCTCGGCTGGGGCGGCGTGCTCAAGGTGTCGCTCACCGCCGAGGGGAAGTTCGCCGGCGGCACGTTCACCTCCACCGTGATGAACGGCGTGGGCCGTCCCTCGGTCGACCGGCAGAACCGCGGGCTCGGACTGGTCCGCGAGCTGAACCGGGCCGACTTCCCGGACACCGGCGCGAAGCTCGACGGGACCGGCAGGATCACCGCACCGGCGGGTGGCTGAGCGCACCCCGGCCGCGCCGAGCCGCCGGAGCGTCGGCCCCGCGACGTAGGCTGGCCGACGTGACCACGCGCTCCCCCGAGACCGACCTCGGCCGTACGCGCCGCGCCCGGCGCATCGGCCGCGTGCTGACCGAGACGCACCCCGACGCGCACTGTGAACTCGACCACTCCAGCGCGCTGGAGCTGGCAGTGGCGACGATCCTGTCCGCCCAGTGCACCGACAAGAAGGTCAACGAGGTCACGCCCAAGCTGTTCGCCCGCTACCGGACAGCCGCCGACTACGCCGGGGCGGACCGCGCCGAGCTGGAGGAGCTGATCCGGCCCACCGGGTTCTACCGCAACAAGACCAGCTCCCTGATCAACCTCGGGCGCGCGCTCTGCGAGCGGTACGACGGCGAGGTGCCCGGCCGGCTGGCCGACCTGGTGATCCTGCCGGGGATCGGCCGCAAGACCGCCAACGTCATCCTCGGCAACGCGTTCGGCGTCCCCGGCATCACCGTCGACACGCACTTCCAGCGGCTGGTGCAGCGGTGGCAGCTCACCACCGAGACCGACCCGGTCAAGATCGAGCACGCGATCGGCGCGCTCTACCCCAGGCGCGACTGGACGATGCTGTCGCACCGGGTGATCTTCCACGGCCGCCGGGTCTGCCACGCCCGCAAGCCCGCCTGCGGGGCGTGCACGCTGGCGAAGCTGTGCCCCGCGTACGGCACCGGGCCGACCGAGCCGGCCGCCGCGGCCAAGCTGCTGAAGGGCCCCCGGGCCCGTGACCTGGCGGTGGCCGTCGGCCTCGACCCCGACCTGGTGCCGCAGCAGGCCGCCGCGGCGGACGTGCCGTGATGCGCCGGTTCGCCTACCTTCTCGCCCCGCTGCTGCTGGCGGCGGCGGGCTGCACCGCAACGGCCGAGCAGCCCGAACGTCCCGCGCCGGCGACTCGGGCCGAGCGTCCCTCGCCGTTTGCCGACTGCACCTCGCTGACGGTCGCGCCCGCCTCGGCGTCCCCGACGTCCCCCGGAAAGGCCGTGTCCCCGACGCCTGCAGGGAAGGCCGGGGATCAGCTCCCCGACCTGACGCTCAACTGCTTCACCGGCGGCGCGCCGGTGAGCCTGCGCGACGTCAAAGGTCCGGCGGTGATCAACGTGTGGGCGTCCTGGTGCCCGCCGTGCCGCAAGGAACTGCCCGCGTTCCAGCGGCTCAGCGAGCGGGCCGACGGCCGGTTCCAGGTGCTCGGCGTGAACAGCCGGGACAGCCGCGGCGGCGCGCAGTCCATCGGCGAGGACTACGGCGTCGACTTCCCGATGCTGCTCGACCAGGGCGACGCGTTCCAACGCGCGCTGGAACGCAACGCGTTCCCGCTGACGGTGCTCGTCGACGCCGACGGGCGGATCCGGCACACCGACGCGACCGGCGCGCTCGACGACGCCCGCCTCGCCGCGCTGGTCCAGCGTCACCTCGGGGTGCGGGTATGACCCGACGGCCGCCGCTGTGGTTCGACCCGCTGCTGAGCCGGCTCGGCACCGCACGGGCGGAGGACTTCACCCGCATCGTCACCCCGTCCAGCGGCGGGCGGGAGAGCGCCGTGCTGGTGCTGCTCGGCGAGGAGCCGGGCGCGGGGCCGGACGTGCTGGTCCTCCAGCGCGCCGCGACGCTGCGCAACCACGCCGGGCAGCCGGCCTTCCCGGGCGGCGCGGCCGACCCGGAGGACGCGGACGCCCGCGCCACCGCGCTGCGCGAGGCGAACGAGGAGGTCGGTCTCGACCCCGCCAGCGTCACCGTGCTGGCCGAGCTGCCCCGGCTCTGGATCCCGGTCAGCGACTTCGTGGTCACGCCGGTGCTCGCCTGGTGGCACGACCCGCACCCGGTGCACCCGCGCGAGCCGGCCGAGGTCGCGCACGTGGCCCGGCTGCCGGTCGCCGAGCTGGTCGACCCGGACAACCGCATGCGGGTACGCCACCCGAGCGGCTGGATCGGTCCCGCGTTCTCGGTGCGCGGCATGCTCGTCTGGGGTTTCACCGCGGGCGTGATCGACCGGCTGCTGGAGATGGGCGGCTGGTCCCGGCCCTGGCCGCACTCGCGCGTGGTGGAGCTGCCGCCCGTCGACGCCACGCCCGCTCCCTCGGCGGGCACCGAGCCGGCCGACGAGAGCCCGGTGCGGTGATCACCCGTACGCATCCCCGGGTCACGTTCCGCGAGCGCTGAGCCGAGCGCGGGCCCGGTGCCCGTACCCTTGGGGCGTGTCCGCCGTGGATCTCGTCCTTCTTCTGCTCATGCTCGTGTTCGCGATCAGCGGATACCGTCAGGGTTTCGTCATCGGGGCCCTGTCGTTCTCCGGCTTCTTCCTGGGCGCGCTGCTCGGCCTCCAGGTCGGGCCGCTGATCGCGCAGCAGTTCGCGACGAGCGGCACACGCGTGCTGATCTCCCTGGTGGCGATCTTCGGGCTCGCGGTGCTGGGGCAGGCGCTGGCCGGCTGGCTCGGCTCCAATCTCCGGGCCGCCATCACCGGGCCGGCCGGGCGGAAGATCGACGACGTCGGCGGCGCGTTCATCTCGGTCATCGCGGTGATGCTCGTGGCGTGGCTGGTCGCCGTGCCGCTCGGCTCCTCCTCGGTGCCGTGGCTGGCCTCCTCGGTGCGCAACAGCGCGCTGCTCACAGTCGTCGACCAGGTGCTGCCGGACAAGGCGCAGGACCTGTCCACAGCGCTGCGCGACACTGTCGACACCAACGGCTTCCCGGACGTGTTCGGCGACCTCGCGCCGACCCGCGCCCGGCAGGTCGCCCCGCCCGACCCGGCGCTCGCCAACTCCCAGGTGGTGCAGAACAGCAGGCGTTCGGTGGTGAAGGTGCTCGGCTCCGCGCCGAGCTGCTCGCGCCGCATCGAGGGCTCCGGCTTCGTGTACGCCGACGACCGGGTGATGACAAACGCGCACGTGGTGGCCGGCACCCGTTCAGTGGCTGTGGAACTGCGTGGCGAGCGGTACGACGGCGAGGTCGTCGTCTACGACCCGGACCGGGATCTGGCGGTGCTCTACGTACCGGGGCTGCCCGGACCGTCGCTGCGCTTCGCCGCCGGCCCGGCCGCCACCGGCGCTGACGCGATCGTGCTCGGCTTCCCGCTCGACGGCCCGTACGACGCACGCCCGGCCCGGATCCGCGACGTCGACCGGATCACCGGTCCGGACATCTACTCGGCCGGTGACGTCAACCGGGAGATCTACACGATCCGGGCGCTGGTGCGCAGCGGCAACTCCGGCGGCCCGCTGGTCTCCTCGAACGGTCTGGTGCTCGGCGTGATCTTCGCGGCGGCGGCGGACGACCCGAACACCGGCTTCGCGGTGACCGCCGCCGAGGCGCGACCGGTGGCGCTGGCCGGCGCGGAGCGTACCCGCGGAGTGGCCACCGGCGACTGCACCTGAGCCGGCCGGCGGCGCTCAACCACCCGCCGAGGCTCCCGCCGGTGTCGCCTCGTCACCGGAGCGGGACAGCGGCAGCCGGGCGCGGCCCCAGGTGAGCGTCCGGTCGAGTACGGCCCGCGCCATGATCGCCACGCAGGCGCCGCCGTTGAGGAACGAGGCGACCACGTCGCTGGGGTGGTGCATGCCCCGGTACATCCGGGTGAGCGCCACGCCGAGCGGCACCAGCACCAGCAGCGCCCACCAGCCGACCTTGGCCGGGGTGCTGCGCGCCCGCAGCGCCAGCAGCACCGCGATACCGACGTAGAGCGCTGTGGCCGCCGAGGTGTGCCCGGACGGGAAGCTGGACGTGGGCGGGGAGGCGTCCATGTGTTCCACGGCCGGGCGGTTCCGGTCGATGGCCATCGTGGTGAACAGGAAGATCAGCGCCTGCGCGGTCACCGCCGCACACAGGAACAGCGGCTCCCGCCACCGGTGCAGCACCAGCCGCAGCACCAGCGCCGCCAGCACCGTCACCACGACGATCATCTGGGTGCTGGCGAGTGTGCTGAACACCAGCGAGACGTCGTTCCACCCCGGCGTCCGGTCGGCGGCCAGCTCCCGGTTGACCGTGTCCTCCACGGTGAACGGCCAGGTGCGGGCCAGCACGCGGGTCACCAGCAGGCCCAGGCCCACCATCAGCGCGAACAGCAGGGCCAGCGGCAGCAGGACACGCCGGGTGACTCGGATCACGACGTCGGACATGGGCTCGCCAGTACCCCGGCGCGGGTCCCGTTACGCCCGGCCGCCCTCCGGCCGCTGGTCGGCCAGCTCCGGCTCGACCCCCTCGCGCAGCGGGCGGGCGGACTGCCGCCCGGATCCGCCGCGCCAGGTGGCGAACGCGGCTGAGGTCGCGGCCACCACCGCCACCCCGAGCACCCAGCCGCCCACCACGTCGCTGGTCCAGTGCACGCCGAGCGTGATCCGGCTGAGCCCGGTCACCACCGTGACCAGCAGGGCAGCGGTCCACAGCGCGACCCGGCCCCGGCGGCTGTCCCGCACGAACGGCAGGAACACCAGCAGCAGCACACCCGCCGCCAGCGTGGCGTTGAGCGCGTGACCCGATGGGAAGGAGTAGCCGGCGGCCCGGGCCACCGGGTCGAGCAGATCCGGCCGGTCCCGTCCGACGAGCAGCTTGAGCAGCGCGCCGAGCAGCCCGCCGGCGACCATGGTGACCACCACCCAGACCGCGAGGCGGGGCGCGCCGCGCCGGACCAGCCACACCACCACAGCGACCGCTGCCACCCGCAGCGGGCCGGGCCCGAACACGTGCGTCCAGACCGTCATCACACCGGCCCAGGCGGGATGGTCCTGCGCGTACCCGTGGAGCGCGTCGGTGATCGAGGCGTCCAGCCGCAGCAGGGGCGGCCAGGCGCCGAGCACCAGCAGCGCGATCAGGGCGAACGGCACCAGCACCAGGAACGCCGCGAGCACGGTCAGGGTGAGCCGCAGGCCCAGCGAGTGCTCGGGGTCGAGGCGGCGGCTCCGCCACGACCGGTGCGTGACCGTCGCCCCGGTGGTGTCCATGGGGCTTCCCCTACCCATACAGGGGCGGGATCAGACCGGTTCAGCGACGGGTCTGCCGGAACCGGCGAACCATCATCGCGGTGCCGGTGACGAGCGCGACGAACAGGGCCAGGCCGGTCCAGAGCCGCTCCGGGGCGGAGACGTCCGTCTGGCCCGCCGGCCGGGCGTTCCAGCCCTCGGCCGTACGCCCGAGCGGGTCGCCACCCCGGCCCGCCGCGGCGGCCCGGGTGTCCCGCCCGTCGCCGGGTGCCGGCCCGAAGCCCACCACGCCGGGGGAGGCGTTGTCGTCGAGCGGGTTGTGACCCACCGACGGCACGTCGGCGGTGAGCGCGGCCACCGGGTCGACCAGGCCGTAGCCGAACCGGTCGTCCCGGCCGGTCGGGCCGAGATCCCGGGCGGTGGTGATCAGCCGGTTGATCACGTCCCCGGCCGACATCTTCGGATAACGCGCGCGGACCAGGGCAGCGGTCGCGGCGACGAGCGGCGCGGCGAAGCTCGTCCCCTGCACCCGCCAGTAGCCGCCCTCCGGCCGCGCGCCGTAGAGCCCGGTGGCCGGTGCGCTGAGCACCGTCTCGTGACCCGTGATCGAGCCGGACCAGAGGTTCTCGCTGGTCCGCTCCAGCCCGGCGACCGCGAGCACACCCGGTTCCCGGGCCGGGTACCACACCTCGGTGGTCGTCGAGGTGGCCAGGTTGCCGGTGCAGGCGACCACCACCACGTCCCGGGCGAACGCGTAGTCGAGCGCCGCGGCCAGGGCCGGGTTGTCGCTGCTGCCGCCGAGCGACAGGTTGACCACCTGGGCGCCGTTGTCGACGGCCCAGCGCACCGCCTTGGCGACGATCAGCGCGTCGTCGTAGCGGTTCTCGGCGTCGAGGACCCGGACCGGAAGGATCTTGGCGTCCGGCGCCAGCCCCAGCACGCCCCGGTCGTCGTCGGCCCGCCCGGCGATCAGCCCGGCCACAGTGGTGCCGTGCCCCACCGGGTCCGGGCCGTCCGAGCCGTCCGGCGTCACCAGATCCAGGCCGGGCAGCACCTGACCGGACAGGTCGGGGTGGGTGCCGTCCACACCGGAGTCGATCACCGCGACCACCACGCCGCGCCCGGTCGAGGTGCGCCACGCGGTCTTCGCCCGCAACTCCTCCAGCTGCCACTGCTCGTCGCGTACCTGGTCGGTGCGCAGCAGGCGGTCCGGGCTCACCCAGGGGCGCGCCACCGTGGCCGGGGCGGCGGGTGCGGCGTGGGCCGGCGGTGCCAGCGGACCGGCCACGGTGACCAGCGCCGACACGGCGGCGAGCAGCGCGCGGCCGGCGCGACGCCGGGGCAGCCCACCGGGCGGTCCCTGCCGATCCCCTGTCACATTCCCCAGCCGTTCGGTCGCGTCAGACACATGCTGCACGGAGATTACCGGTTGTCCCGACCGTCACGGGGCAACTCGGCCAGCCCGATCACCCGGCCGGGAGATGCGCCAGCTGCACCAGGCGCACCCCCTCCCGGCGGGTGACCAGACGTGCCCGCCCCGGGGGCAGCGGCCCGGCCTTGACCTGACCGACGAGCGCACCCTCCTCCGGGCCGCCCGACATCACCAGCCCCGCCGTGGACAGCTCGCGCAGCCGCTGCACGATCGGCTCGTACGCGGTCCGCCCGGCGCCGCCGGTACGCCGCGCCAGCACCAGGTGCAGCCCGACGTCCCGCGCGTGCGGCAGGTGCTCCTCCAGCGCCCGCAACGGGTTCGTCGGCCCGCCGGCCACCAGGTCGTAGTCGTCCACGAGCACGAACAGCTCCGGCCCCTGCCACCACGACCGGCTGCGCAGCTGCGCCGGGGTCACCTCCGGCCCCGGCTGCCGCCCCTTCAGGTAGCCGGCGGCCGACTCGATCAGCTCAGCGGTGTGCGGCGCGGCGGTGCCGTACCCGATCAGGTGCGGCGTCTCGATCACGCCCATCAGGCTGCGCCGGTAGTCCACAAGCATCACCCGGGCCTGCTCCGGGGTGAACCGGTTGACGATCGAGGTGGCGAGCGCGCGCAGGAACGACGACTTGCCGCACTCGGCGTCGCCGAAGACCATGAAGTTCGGCTCGGTGGCGAAGTCCAGCACCACCTGGGACAGGTCCGCCTCGGCCACGCCGATCGGGAACGCCAGCCCGCTCGTCGCGTTCTGGTCCAGCTCCGCGTACGGCAGCACCGGCGGAAGCAACCGCACACGGGGTGCCGACGGGCCGGTCCACGTGCCGGCCACCGCCTTCACCAGATCGGCGGTCTCCGCGCCCAGCGCCTCGACGCGGGGTTCGGCGGTGAGGAAGTGCAGCCCGCCCGCCGTGATGCCGCGCCCCGGACGTTCCTCCGGCACGGTGGCCGCCAGCGCCCGCTTGACCACCACCGAGTCGGCCGGGTCGCCGAGGCGCAGCTCCAGCCGGGAGCCGAACAGGTCACGGATCGCCGGGCGGAAGTCCGACCAGCGCAGGGCGCTCGCCACCACGTGCACCCCGTACGCCAGGCCCCGCGTGGCGAGTTCGGTGACCAGTGGTTCGAGGTCCTCGTACTCGCCGCGCAGCGTGTTCCAGCCGTCCACCACCAGGAACACGTCCCCGAACGGGTCCGGCGCGCCGGCCGCCCTCCGCCGTCGCCACGCGGCCATCGACTCCACACCGGCCTCGGCGAAACGCCGTTCCCGCTCGGCCAGCAGGCCGGCGACCTCGCCGACGGTACGGCGTACGGCGGTGCCGTCGGTCCGCCCGCTGACGCCGCCCACGTGGGGCAGGTCGCGCAGCGTGCCGAGCGTCCCGCTGCCGAAGTCGAGGCAGTAGACCTGCACCTCGGCCGGGGTGTGGGTGAGCGCGAGCGCGCAGACCAGGGTGCGCAGCAGGCTGGACCGGCCACTGCGGGTGGTGCCGACCACCGCGACGTGCCCGGCCGCGCCGTCCAGCGCCAGCCAGAGCAGGTCGCGCCGCTGCTCGAACGGCTTGTCCACCACCGCCACCGGCACCTGGAGCGCCCCGTGCAGCTCCGGATTCGCCACGGTGAGCCCGCGTACCGGGTCGGCACCGATCGGGCCGAGCAGCTCGTCCAGGGCGGGGGAGGCGTCCAGCGGCGGCAGCCACACCTGGTGCGCCGGCGGGCCCTGCCCGGCCAGCCGGTCGACGAGCAGGTCGAGGAGCGTCTCGCCGCCGTCGTCCTCGGCGGGCAGGGCGACGGGCGCGGGCGGCTCGGGCACCGGGACCAGATGGGTGGAGAAGGCGAGCACGCGTGCCTCACCGGTGCCGGACGCGCCCGCCGCACCGCCGCGGCGGCGGACCGCGCCGGAGACGTACGCGGCCTTGAACCGGACCAGCGGGTCGGTGCCCGAGCGCAGGTAACCGTGTCCCGGGCTGCGCGGCAACTCGTGCGCGTCCGGCACGCCCAGCACCGTCCGGGACTCCAGCGCCGAGAACGTCCGCAACCCGATCCGGTACGACAGGTGCGTGTCCAGCCCGCGCAGCCGCCCCTCCTCCAGCCGCTGGCTCGCCAGCAGCAGGTGCACCCCGAGCGACCGGCCCAGCCGCCCGATCTGCACGAACAGGTCGATGAAGTCGGGCTTGGCCGACAGCAGCTCGGAGAACTCGTCGCAGATCAGCAGCAGCGACGGCAGCGGCGCCAGCGGCGACCCGGCCGCCCGGGCCCGCTCGTAGTCGCGCACGCTCGCGAAGTTGCCGGCCCGGCGCAGCAGCTCCTGCCGGCGCATCAGCTCACCGTTTATCGCGTCCACCATCCGGTCCACCAGCGGCAGCGCGTCGGCCAGGTTGGTGATCACGGCGGCGGTGTGCGGCAGCCGCTCGAACGGCGCGAACGTGGCGCCGCCCTTGAAGTCGACGAGCACGAAGTTGAGCTGCTCCGAGCTGTGCGTGGCGGCCAGCCCGAGCACCAGCGTGCGCAGCAGCTCCGACTTGCCCGAACCGGTCGCGCCGATCAGCAGGCCGTGCGGGCCCATGCCGTCCTGCGCCGACTCCTTCAGGTCGAGGTCGATCGCCCCGCCGTCGGCACCCACCCCGATCGGCACCCGCAGCCGGTCCCGCGCGGCCCGGGGCGCCCAGCCCTGCTCGGCGGTGAAGCCCTCGGGGTCGCCGAGACCCAGCAGCTCGGGCAGGCCCAGCTCGGCGCCGGGCGGCGCGTCCGGTCCGCGTACCGTGCCGGCGAGCCGCAGCGGCGCGAGCCGCCGGGCCACCGCCTCGGCGTCGGCGGGCGCCAGCGCGTCCGCGGCGCCCACCTCGGCGTGCCCCTCGGCGGAGTGCGAGTGCAGCCGGCCGTCGACCAGGTCGAGCAGGAGCGCGTACCGGTCGAGCAGCCGGGGCGGCGGGGTGTCCAGGTCGAGCACCGTGACCGCGTCGATGCCACCGTCACCGGCCAGGTCGGTCGCGCCGGTCAGGTCGCCGCCGTCGAGCACCACGACGACGTGCGGCCCGTCGGTCGCGGTGCCGTGCGGGCTGAACCGGGACCGGGCGCCGAGCACGTCGTCGAGCAGCCGTTCCAGGTCGGCGGCGGAGCTGGTGACCAGCCGCACCGGGCCGAGCGCGTCGGTACGCGCCGGATGGTGGGCGTGCGGCAGCCACTTCACCCACTCCCAGGCGTTGCGGCGTTCCGGCCCGGAACAGACCGCGATCAGCAGCTCGTCCGGCGCGTGGAAGACGGCGAGCTGGGTGAGGACCGCCCGGGCCAGCGCCTGCGCGGCGGGCGATCCGGCGCCGCGTACCGGACCGGCCGGGCCGCGCACGAAGACCCGGGCGAAACTGCGCAGCGACAACGCCACCGGCAGGTCCGGCACCACCGAGTACGCGTCCAGGAAGCGCCGCAGCGCCCCGGCCGTCATCGGCTCCAGTTCCTCCAGCGGCCGGGTGACCGGTGGGACCAGCGGGGTGGCAAGCGTCTGCGGCCCCACACCGACCCGGACCACGGCGAAGTCCGGGTCGCCCGGGCGGCGTTCCCAGACCCGGTGACTGTCGACTGTCGACCAGAGCCGCCCCGGCTCGGGGTGGCGGTAGGACAGTCCGGCCCGCTGGGCGCCGGCGGTCTCCCGCACCCTGCGCCGGAGTGTGGCCAGGTGGCGCAGGTACTCCCGGCGGGCGGCCATCAGCTCGGACTTCTTCGGCCCGGCGCTGCCCCAGGTGGTCACCAGCATCGCCAGCGAGGAGAGCCCGAACATGCCGCCCACCACGTACGAGTAGGCCCCGCCGCCGCGGCCGAACATCATCGCCATGGCCACCGTCCCGCCGAGCATCGGCAGCACCATCAGCGCCTGCTGCCAGCGCCCGCCCGCGGCGGCGGGGATCTCCGGCGGCGCCTCGACGGGCAGCTCACCGACCGGGATCTCCGGTGCCGGGCGGCGTGGCGGCCGCTTGATGACGACAGTGGACACTCACCCTCCCCGGAAAGTGGCTCTGGGTAACCCGAGCCTGGCTCATCGTAGGTAAAGTCCTCTCGTCCGTCAGCCCACTCCCTCCGCCCGATATGGAGATGCCTCGATGACAAGCGGGCTCGCCCGGGTCACGATCAGCGCGCCCAGGCGGCGGGTCGACGTGGCCCTACCGGAGCAGGTGCCCCTGGCCGAGCTGCTGCCCGAGGTGCTCCGGCACGCCGGTGAGGGACTGGCCGACGACGGGGAACGGCACGGCGGTTGGGTGCTGCGCCGCACCGACGGCGCGGTGCTGGCCACCGCCCAGGCGCTGCTGCCGCAGGGCGTCCGCGACGGCGAGGTGCTGCATCTGGTGCCGGCCCGCGCGCAGTGGCCCGAACTGGAGTACGACGACGTGGTCGAGGCGATCGTGGACGGCGCCCGGCGCCGGGGCGTCGCCTGGTCGGGCGGGGCCACCCGGGCCGCCGCGCTCGCGGGTGCCGCCGTACCCCTCGCGGTCGGGCTGGTCGCCGTGGTCGCCGCCGGTCCGGGCGAGCGCGGCTGGCCGGTCGCCGCGGCGGTCGCCCTCATCCTGGTGCTCACCGCCACCGCGGCGTCCCGGGCGTACGGCGACGGCCCGGTCGGCGCCACCCTCGGCGGGTACGCGCTGCCGTGGGCCGCGGTGGCCGGTGCGCTGGCCGTCGCCTCGGGCGACCCGGTCGGCCCGGTCCCCGGCCTGCGCTGGGTGGGCGCCCCCGAACTGCTGGTCGGCTCGGTGGCGCTGCTGCTGGTGGCGGTGCTCGGCCTGCTCGGCGTGGCCAGCCGGTCCCGCGTCTTCGTGGCCGGCGTGACGGTCGGCGTGGCCGGCGTGGCGGCGGCGTTCGGCGGGCTTCTGCTCGACCCGGACGGCACCGCCGCCGTCCTGCTCGCCGTGCTGGTGTTCGCGCTCGGCGGGCTGCCGCTGCTGGCCATCCGGGTCGGCAAGCTGCCACTGCCGCCGCTGACCCTGCCCAGCCCGGCCGGCAGTCGCGACCTGCCGGACCGGGGCCGGGTGCACGCGGCGGTGGCCCGCGCCGAGGAGGTGCTCACCGGGATGCTGCTCGGCCACGCGGTGCTCGCGGTCGGCGCTGTCGCGGTGCTCGTCTCCGTCGGCCGGACCGCCGGGCTGCTGCTCGCCGCCGTCGCCTGCGGGGTGCTGCTGCTGCGCTCCCGCCTGTTCGTGGCGGTACGGCACCGGGTGCCCGCGATCGTCGCCGGGCTGGCCGGGTTCGCCCTGCTCGGCGTGGTGCTGGCCGACCGGGCCGGTCCGGGTGGCCGGCTCGCGCTGACGGTGGGCGGGCTGGCCCTGGCACTGACGGCGGTCACCGCCGGCACCACGTACGCCCGGCGCCCGGTCTCCCCGTACCTCGGGCGGCTGGCCGACCTGACCGACACCGCGCTCGTGGTCGCTGTCGTGCCGGTGGCCTGCGCGGTGCTCGGCCTCTACGACCGGGCCCGCGACCTGCTCGCCTGAACACGCGCGAGGCCCGGGTCGCGAAGCGCGACCCGGGCCCCGGCAGGCGTGAGCGTCAGTGCAGCGTCTCGCCGCGCTCCTCGGCCTCCTTGGCGCGCCGGTACGAGGCGGCGATCTCCGCCTCGGCCTCGACCCGGCCCACCCAGGTCGCGCCCTCGACCGACTTGCCCGGCTCCAGGTCCTTGTAGACCTCGAAGAAGTGCTGGATCTCCAGCCGGTCGAACTCGCCCAGGTGGTGGATGTCGCGCAGGTGCTCCTGGCGCGGGTCCTCGTAGGGCACGCAGAGGACCTTGTCGTCGCCGCCCTTCTCGTCCGTCATCCGGAACATGCCGATGGTGCGGCAGCGGATCAGGCAGCCGGGGAAGGTCGGCTCCGGCACCAGCACCAGCGCGTCCAGCGGGTCGCCGTCCTCGCCCAGGGTGCCCTCGATGAACCCGTAGTCGGCCGGGTACTGCGTGGAGGTGAAGAGGGTGCGGTCCAGCCGGATGCGGCCGGTCGCGTGGTCTACCTCGTACTTGTTGCGGTGACCCTTGGGGATCTCAACCGTGACGTCGAAATCCATCTTCCACGCTCCCTCGTTTGCCCACGCTGGCTAACGGAAACCAGCGGCTCACCCCCGGCGCGGGGTGAACGCCCCCCGTCGGCTCCGGCCGCCGCATAGTGTTCGGACCGAAGTAGTGTCGCCCAAGGCGATTTCGAGCGGGGAGGAGGGGGCCGTGGGGAGGGAAGATTCACACTACCGCCCCGAGAGGGTTGACGGGCGCGGGTCCGCCGGTTCCGGTTCCGGCGGGGCCACCGGACGGGTGTCCGTCCCGGGCGCGAACGTGCCTCATCGTCCCTCTCCGGCCACCGGGTCCGCCCGCGTCGGCCCGCCGCACCACGGCTCCGGCCCGCACCACGGCTCCGGCCCGGCGAGCGGCTCGGCCCGGGTCGGCCCGCCGGCCCCGCCGAACTGGCACGGCGCGCCGGACCCGATCCCGGTCAGCCCGCCGGTCCCGCCGGTCGGCGCCGCGCCGCCCGTACCCTCCGCGCCGCCCCCGGGCCGGCCGCGACGCCGCCTGCGGCTCGTCGCGGCGCTCGCCTGCGTGCTCGTGCTGGCCCTGGCGGTGGCCGGGCTCGCGGTGCTGCGCCCCGGCCCGGTCGCCGGGTGGCTGGGCGACGACGACGGCACGGGTACGGCGGTCGCCGCGCCGCCGGAACCCTCCCCGCAGGCCGTGCTCGCCGGGCCGGACGGCAACGCCCCGCTGCCCACCGGGGCCGGCATCCGCGCCGCCCTGGACCCGCTGGTCCGCGCCGCCGCGCTCGGCGACCGGGTGCACGTGTCGGTGGCCGACGTGAGCACCGGCCAGGCGCTCTACGGCACCGGCCAGGACACGCCCACCGTGCCCGCCTCGGTGACCAAGCTGGCGACCGGCGTGGCGGTGCTCGCCGCCCGCGGCCCGGCCTACCGGATCCCGACCCGGGCGGTGGCCGGGGCGAACCCGGGCGAGGTGGTCCTGGTCGGCGGCGGTGACCCCACGCTCGCCGTGGACAAGAACGGCTTCTACCCGGGCGCGGCCCGGCTGGACGACCTCGCCGCCCAGGTGCGCGACGCGCTCGGCGGCACCGCGCCGACCAAGGTGATCGTCGACTCGTCGCTGTTCAGCGGCCCGGTCTTCGAGCCCGGCTGGGACGCCGACATCCCCACCGGCGGCTTCGGCGCGGCGATCACCGCGCTGATGACCGACGGCGCCCGCAAGAACCCGGCGGAGGCGCGGCGCACCGCCGAGCAGACCAATCACGCCGCCGAGCGGGTGCCGCAGCCCGACCTGACCGCCGGCCGGCAGTTCGCCAAGCTGCTCGGCCTGACCGGCGGCGCCGCCCAGGTGAGCCGGGGCACCGCGCCGGCCGCGTCCGGCGCGACGGGTACGGCCCCCGGCGCCGAGCTGGGGAAGGTCGAGTCCCTGCCGATGATCCGGCTGGTCGACATCATGATCAGCGACAGTGACAACGTGATCGCCGAGGCGATGGCCCGCCAGGTGGCGCTCGCCAAGGGCAAGCCGGGCTCGTTCGTCGGTGGCGCGGCGGCCACCGACCAGGTGCTCGGCGAGCTGGGCCTGCCGGCGGGCGAGATCAGCCTGGCCGACGGCAGCGGGCTGTCCCGCACCAACCGGATCAGTCCCTCACTGCTCACCGACCTGATCACGCTCGCCGGCAACGGCAGCCACCCCGAACTCGCGGCGATCTTCGGCGGCCTGCCTGTCGGCGGCTGGTCCGGCACGCTCGACGAGCGCTACCGGGCGGCGGCGACCCGCGCCGGAGCGGGCGTGGTCCGGGCCAAGACCGGCACGTTGAGCGGCGTCAACGCGATCGCCGGCACGGTGACCACAGCCGACGGCCGGCTGCTCACGTTCGCCGTGCTCACCGACCGTACGCAGGGCTCGCTGGACGAGACCCGCGCGGCGCTGGACCGGATCAGCTCCGCGCTGGCCGGGTGCGGCTGCCGCTGACCGACGGGCGTCGATCGGCCGCCGCGAGCCCGGGTGGGGGTGTTCCGGCGCGGGTACGGTGGGTTCATGGCGCAGTTCGTGGACTGGGATCTGGCCGCCGCTACCGCGGGGGCGCTGAGCAAGTCGGGCCCTCGGGTGTCGTACGCCGAGGCGACCGACGTGGTCGGCGACCTGCGCCGGCTGACCGACGAGGCGGCCGGTCACGTCGCCGACTACACCGGCCTGCGGGCGCAGGTCGCGCACCCGCCGGTACGCGTGGTCGACCGCCGGGACTGGGCGGCGGCGAACATCGCCGGGCTGCGGGAGGTGGTCTCCCCGCTGGTCGAGCGCCTCTCCGGCGACAAGCGGCCCGGTGCGCTCACCGAGGCGATCGGCTCCCGGGTCACCGGCGTGCAGGCCGGCACCGTGCTGGCGTACCTCTCCGGCCGCGTGCTCGGCCAGTACGAGGTCTTCGCCGGCGACCCCGGCCAACTGCTGCTGGTGGCGCCGAACATCCTCGAGGTCGAGCGGAAGCTCGGCGCCGACTCGCGTGACTTCCGGCTCTGGGTGTGCCTGCACGAGGTCACCCACCGCACCCAGTTCACCGCCGTGCCGTGGATGCGCGCGTACTTCCTCGGCGAGGTGCAGGCGTTCGTGGACGCCTCCCAGGGCGGCGAGCACCTGCTGGAACGACTCCGTCGCGGCGTGGCCACGCTCTCCGACGCGGTCAAGGACCCGGAGAGCCGGGCCAGCGTGCTGGACATCGTGCAGACCCCGGCCCAGCGCGCCGTGCTGGACCGGCTGACCGCGCTGATGACGCTGCTGGAGGGCCACGCCGAGTTCGTGATGGACGGCGTGGGTCCGCAGGTCATCCCCAGCGTCGAGTCGATCCGGGCGGCGTTCAACCGGCGCCGCGAGTCCGGCAACCCGCTGGAGAAGGCGATCCGGCGGCTGCTCGGCATCGAGGTCAAGATGCGCCAGTACGCCGAGGGCCGCAAGTTCGTGCACGGCGTGGTCGACCGGGTGGGGATGCAGGGCTTCAACAAGATCTTCTCGTCCCCGCTGACGCTGCCCCGCCTCGACGAGCTGGGCGACCCGGACGCCTGGGTGTCCCGCGTACACGGGCCCGCCGGTGCCGCCCCGCCCGTCGGCTGATCCGCTCGGGCCGGCCGGCTCGGCTGGTCCGATGGCGCCGGGCGGTCCCGCCGGCTCGGTCGGCCCGGCCGACTCCGACGGCCGGGCTGATTCCGGCGCTGGCGTGCGCCGCTCTCCCTCACCCGCTCCGGCCGTCGCCGCCGTGCGGCTCGCCGTCCGCCGGGTGCTGACCGGCTTGCCCGGCGCCGGTCCGGTGCTGGTGGCCTGCTCCGGCGGAGCCGACTCGCTCGCACTCGCCGCCGCCACCGCGTTCGTGGCCCCCCGGCTCGGGCGCCCGGCCGGCCTGGTGACAGTCGACCACGGCCTGCAGGCCGGGTCCGCCGGACGGGCCGAGGCGGTCGCCGGCTGGGCCCGCGCCGAAGGGCTCGACCCGGTCGAGGTGCTTCCGGTACGCGTGGACGGCCGGCCCGGCGGCCCGGAGGCGGCCGCCCGCGAGGCCCGGTACGAGGCGCTGATCGCCGCCGCCCACCGGTACGACGCAGCCGGGGTCCTGCTCGGGCACACGCGCGACGACCAGGCCGAGACAGTTCTGCTGGCGCTGGCCCGGGGTGCCGGACCGCGCGGCCTGTCCGGGATGCCGGAGCGGCGCGACGTCGACGGGGTGCCCCTGCTGCGGCCGCTGCTCGACGTCGCGCGCGCCGGCACCCGAGCCGCCTGCGAAGCGCTCGGACTCGATCCGTGGACGGACCCGCACAACGCCGACCCCGCGTACGCCCGGGCCCGGGTCCGCGCCGACGCGCTGCCGGCACTCGTCGGCGCGCTGGGGCCGGGGGTGGTGGCGAACCTGGCCCGTACCGCCGGGCTGCTCGCGGCCGACAACGCCGCGCTCGACGCGCTGGCCGACACCGCGCTCGCCGACGTCCGGGGCGAGGGGGGCGGCCTGTCGGTCGCCCGGCTCGCCGGGTTGCCGGCCGCCGTCCGTACCCGGGTGCTGCACACCTGGGCCCGTGAACTGGGCGCGACGCCGGCCGCGCTGTCCCACAGTCACGTGGCGGCACTGGACGCCCTGGTCACGGCGTGGCACGGACAGGGCCCGGTGCACCTACCCGGCAACCACCAGGTCCGCCGCCAGGCAGGCCACCTCCTGCCCTGACCGCCGCCCTCCCGTCCCCCCCCGTTGATCAAGGACTTTTGGTCACGTTCCGGCCCTCCCCAGCCCGCAAACTCCTTGATCACCGCTCAAGGGGGGCTGGTCAGGACGGGACACGGGGGCAGGGCAGGGCGCGTCAGGCGGTCTGGCGGTCTCGGAAAGTGGTGCGGTAGGCCAGCGGGGTGGTGCCCACCCGGCGGGTGAAGTGGTGCCGCAGGGCCGCCGAGTCACCGAAGCCGGCCTGCTCGGCGACGCTCTCCACGCTCAGTGAGGTGTCCTCCAGCAGGTGCCGGGCCAGCAGCACCCGCTGGTTCGTCACCCAGTCGTGGGGGGTGGTGCCGGTCTCGGCGCGGAACCGGCGGGCGAACGTACGAGGGGCCATCCCGGCGCGTGCCGCCAGCTCGTCCACGGTCACGGGCCGGCGCAGGTGTCCCATCAGCCATTCCAGCACCGGTTCCAGCGTGGGCGCCTCGGGGGCCTTGGGGATCGGTGCCTCGACGTACTGCGACTGGCCGCCGTCGCGGTGCGGCGGCACGACCATCCGGCGGGCCAGCCGGGTCGCCACCGCCGAGCCGTGTTCCTGGCGTACCAGATGCAGGCAGGCGTCGATGCCGGCGGCGGTGCCGGCGCTGGTGAGCAGCCGGCCGTCCTGGACGTAGAGCGAGTCGCACTGGACCCGGGCGGCCGGGAAGCGCTGCTGGAGTTCGTCGGTGTACCGCCAGTGGGTGGTGCAGTCGCGCCCGTCGAGTACGCCCGCCTCGCCGAGGACGAACGCGCCGGCGCACACGCTGAGCAGCCAGGCGCCCCGGTCGGCGGCGCGGCGCAGCGCGGCGAGCACCGGTTCGGGCACCGGGGTGCCGGCGGCGTGGGCGGGCACGGCCACCAGGTCGGCGTCCTCGACCGCGCCCAGGTCGGCGGTGGGGGTGAGCAGGAAGCCGGAGCGGCTGCGGACGGCGCCGCCGTCGGCGGTGCAGACGTCGAACCGGTATGCGGGGAAGCCGTCGGCGGTGCGGTCGGTGCCGAAGACCTCCGCGAGCACGCCGAGTTCGAACGCGGCGACCTCGTCCATGGCGATGACGGCTACCGAGCGAAGCATGTGACGAGGGTAACCCGACGGGTGGCAGTAAATCGATGCCCAATGACATTCCTGCCACTGTCCGGATCGGTCGGTGGCCCGCAGAATCAATGGTGTCCGGTGCGCACCGGCGGCGAAATCAGTCTCAACCGCATGAAAGCGAGCGCCGCCATGACCGTTCTGCTGCTCCTGCTCTTCCTGCTCCTCCTCGTCGGCGCCAGCGCCTTCGGGTTCACCGCCGACACCCGCGACTCGGCCGACTGGAAGCCGAGCGACGACGGGCAGCGCTGGCGCTCCCGTACCTGCTGAGGTGATTTATTCAGTTCGCGCCGAAAATCCCCGGCGGGACCGCGCCAAAAGGGGCGGCCCCGCCGACGGCGGCGCCGGGGCGTACGGCAGGCTAGGAGCATGGCTGACGGCTCCTGGTACGACGCCGACATCGACCACGTGATCATCTCGGAGGCGCAGATCCGCGACAAGACCGCGGAGCTGGCCAAGCAGGTCTCGGCGGACTACGCCCACGTCGAGGACGGCCTGCTGCTCGTGTGCGTGCTCAAGGGAGCGGTCATGTTCATGGCCGACTTCGCCCGCGCGCTGGGCCGCCAGGGCCCGCCCGCCGAGCTGGAGTTCATGGCCGTCTCGTCCTACGGCCAGGGCACCACCTCGTCCGGCGTGGTCCGCATCCTCAAGGACCTGGACCGGGACATCGCCGGCCGCCACGTGGTGGTCGTCGAGGACATCGTCGACTCCGGCCTGACGCTGTCCTGGCTGCTGCGCTACCTGGAGTCGCGCTCCGCGGCGAGCGTCGAGGTGGTCGCGCTGTTCCGCAAGCCGGACGCGGTCAAGGTGCAGGTCCCGGTCAAGTACGTCGGGTTCGACATCCCCACCGAGTTCGTCGTGGGCTACGGGCTCGACTTCGGCGAGCGGTACCGCGAGGTGCCCTACGTCGGGGTGCTCAAGCCCGAGGTGTACGCGCGGGCCTGAGGGTCGCCGAGCCCTTCGTCAGCTGACATTCAGCGGGCTCTCAGTCTTCCGGTCTACGGTGGGGACCGGTGACGTGGAGGCACCCTCCACGCCCGGCCCCTCGAACCGCGTGACCGTGCGGCGTGGGCGGGCCGGGTGGGAGCTCACCGTCACGCCGGCTCGAAACCCGGGTTCGCCCTACGCGTAAGTGCCGGGCTCGCAAGCTCACTCGTCGCCTGAACGGTGTACCGTCGAATGACCGTGGTGCGGCAGTTTGCGTACCCCGGGGGTCGGGCCGGCCCGCACGGCGGCCCCGGCCGCCGCTCAAGGCGGCGACACCATTCAGACGGTCAGGACGTCGATCAGGAGGATGCGGGCGCCTCGGCACCCGACTACAGCATGGAACGTACGCGTTTCTTCCGCCGACCGGTGGTCTGGATCATCCTGGTCATCCTCGGCGCCGTTGTGCTCAGTCAACTGTTCACCGCTGGTCCCAGCTACCACCGGGTGGACACGTCCGTCGCGCTCGACCAGCTCAACAAGGGTGGCATCGAGAAGGTCGTCTTCCAGGACAAGGAGCAGACGCTCCAGCTCGACCTGAAGGACAAGGCCAAGTTCGACGGCGACACCACCACCGACAAGATCGAGGCGCAGTTCCCGTACGAGGTCGGCGGCCAGGTCTGGAACCAGGTACGCGAGGCCGAGGCGGCGGACCGGATCACCGGCCCGGTCGACACGAAGGTGTCGTCGGACAGCATCTGGGTCAGCCTGCTGGTCAACCTGCTTCCCATCGCGCTGCTCGTGCTTCTGCTGCTGTTCTTCATGTCGCAGATGCAGGGCGGCGGCTCCCGGGTGCTCAACTTCGGCAAGTCCAAGGCGAAGATGATCACCAAGGACACGCCGAAGACCACCTTCGCTGACGTCGCGGGTGCGGACGAGGCCGTCGAGGAACTGCACGAGATCAAGGACTTCCTGCAGAACCCGGCGAAATACCAGGCCCTGGGCGCCAAGATCCCGAAGGGCGTGCTGCTGTTCGGCCCGCCCGGTACCGGTAAGACGCTGCTGGCCCGCGCGGTCGCCGGCGAGGCCGGGGTGCCCTTCTACTCCATCTCCGGTTCCGACTTCGTCGAGATGTTCGTCGGTGTCGGTGCCAGCCGTGTCCGCGACCTGTTCGAGCAGGCCAAGTCGAACGCCCCGGCGATCGTCTTCGTCGACGAGATCGACGCGGTCGGCCGCCACCGTGGCGCCGGCATGGGCGGCGGCCACGACGAGCGGGAGCAGACGCTCAACCAGCTGCTGGTCGAGATGGACGGCTTCGACACCAAGGGCGGCGTCATCCTGATCGCCGCCACCAACCGGCCGGACATCCTCGACCCGGCGCTGCTGCGCCCGGGCCGGTTCGACAGGCAGATCCCGGTCGACGCCCCCGACATGGAGGGCCGCAAGGCCATCCTGCGGGTGCACGCCAAGGGCAAGCCGTTCACGCCCGACGTCGACCTCGACGCGGTCGCTCGGCGTACCCCGGGCTTCAGCGGCGCCGACCTGGCCAACGTGATCAACGAGGCCGCGCTGCTCACCGCTCGGAAGGAGCAGCGGGCGATCACCAACGACTCCCTGGAGGAGTCGATCGACCGGGTGATCGCCGGTCCGCAGCGCCGGACCCGGGTGATGAGCGACCAGGAGAAGAAGATCACCGCGTACCACGAGGGTGGGCACGCGCTGGTCGCCTGGGCGCTGCCGCACGCCGCGCCGGTGCACAAGGTGACCATCCTGTCCCGGGGTCGCTCGCTGGGCCACACGCTCGTCCTCCCGACCGAGGACAAGTACACCCAGACCCGGGCCGAGATGATCGACACCCTGGCGTACGCGCTGGGTGGCCGGGCGGCCGAGGAACTGGTCTTCCACGAGCCGACCACCGGCGCCGGCAACGACATCGAGAAGGCCACCCAGCTGGCCCGCGCGATGATCACGCAGTACGGCATGAGCTCCAAGCTCGGTGCGATCAAGTACGGCACCAGCGGCGACGAGCCGTTCCTCGGCCGCAACATGGGCCACGAGCGGGACTACTCCGACGCGGTGGCCGCCGAGATCGACGGCGAGATGCGCGCGCTGATCGAGCTGGCCCACGACGAGGCCTGGGAGATCCTGGTGGAATACCGGGACGTCCTGGACAACATGGTCCTGGAGCTGATGGAGAAGGAGACGCTCTCCACCGCCGACATGGCCCGCATCTGCGCGCGCGTCGTCAAGCGCCCGCCGATGGCGCCGTACCACGGCTTCGGTAAGCGTCAGCCCTCCACCGAGCCGCCGGTGCTCACGCCGGCCGAGAAGGAGGCGCTGGCGGCGCAGTCCCGCGCCGACGCCGCCGCCTCGATCGGTGGTTCCAGCAACAACTCGGACGGTACGCACTGAACAGCGATCCGACGACGGCCGGCTCCCACCACAGGGAGTCGGCCGTCTCCGCGACCGAGCCCGACGGCGACGACGCGCTCGACTACGTGGCCGCGCGCCTGATCAGCGGCAAACTGACAGGCGGCCCGGTGGAGGACAGCGTCGACCTCGCCCGGATCGAGAAGGCGGTCCGCGAGATCCTCATCGCGGTCGGCGAGGACCCGGACCGCGACGGCCTCCAGCAGACGCCGGCCCGGGTCGCCCGCGCGTACGCCGAACTCTTCGCCGGCCTGCGTGTCGACCCGGCCCAGGTGCTCCGCACCACGTTCGAGGCCAACCACGAGGAACTGGTGCTCGTCCGGGACATCGACGTGATGAGCCTCTGCGAGCACCACCTGCTGCCGTTCCGGGGCAGCGCGCACATCGGCTACATCCCCGGCCCGGACGGCCGGATCACCGGCCTGTCGAAGCTGGCCCGGCTGGTCGAGGTGTTCGCCCGACGGCCGCAGGTGCAGGAGCGGCTCACCTCGCAGATCGCCGACCTGCTGATGTCGAGCCTCGCCCCGCGCGGCGTGATCGTGGTGCTGGAGTGCGAGCACATGTGCATGGCGATGCGCGGCATCCAGAAGTCGGGCGCGAAGACCATCACGTCGGCCGTGCGCGGCGGCCTCCAGAACGACGCGAAGTCGCGGGCCGAGGCAATGGCACTGATCATGGCCCGCTGACCCTCGACCGCCACCGACGGCCGCGTACTCCCGCCCGGGAGGGCGCAGCCGTCGTCAGTCGGGCAGCATGGCGAGCAGCAGGCCGCCGGCGGTGAGCACCGCCGGGACCAGACAGACCAGGGCGCCGAAGCGGGGCGTCCGGTCCACCCGGTCGGTGGGCCGCGGGCGGAAGACACGCCCCACGGCGAGCCAGCCCAGCATGAACGCGACAGCCGGCAGCGGCAGCCCCACCAGCAGCGCCAGCACCGTCACCGGTCCCGGGCCGGCCACCGCGTACAGCAGCAGTTGGAACAGCGGCACCACGAGCGCCAGCGGCCCGTACACCAGCAGGTTGCGAGGCCGGGACGGCCACCGGGCCAGCCGCGGCAGGCCACGCGCGCTCAACGTGTCGTCCGCGGCGTCCGCCCAGTCCCCGGCCGCGCGCAGCGCCGCCAGCACCGCCGACGGCCCGCCCGCCATCGACCGGGCCGCCTCGGTCACCTCCGGCGGCGTCGGGACCAGCGACATCGCCGGTACGCCCAGATCACGCAGCCGGGACTGCTGCGGCGCCAGCCGTTCGCGTACCGCTGTCAGCTCCTCGCGGGCCGCTGCCACCGACCGTGCCTGCTCGCCGGCCGCTGTGGCCGCCGCCCGGCGTACGCCGTCGAGCGCCCGCGCGGCCGCGACGTACTCCGCCCAGGCCGACTCGGCGGGGTCCGCCACAGTGGTCGGCCCACCCGCGCGGGGCCCCGGTACGGCCGTGCCGGTCTCACTCATGCCGCCCCCTCCCCGGCGCGTCCGTCACCTGCGGGCCCGGCTCGACCCGCGCTGTCGCCACCTCGGCCGTGCCGAACGGCACGAAGACGGTGCCCTGCTCGTCCGGGCCGTCCCAGAGCACCGCGCGACCCGGCCGGGGCCGCCACCACACCGGGCGGTCGAAGAGTTGCTCCAGCCGGCCGCCCGGCACGTCGGTGACCGCCACGGCGGTGAGCTTGTCCACCTCGCCCTCGGGGCCGAGCAGCCCGGCCAGCGGAGCCGGTGTCCGCCACCAGCCGAGCAGGTGCCGGCCGGCCGGCGGCCCCTCCAGCAGCAGAGTCCGCAGCAGGTCGGGCGGCAGCTCGGTGGCGTCCGGCACGTCCAGCCCGAACACCACCAGGTAACCCGGCTCGTCCGACTCCATGGCGGTCCGCAGCCCGGCCGCGTCGACGGTCTCGACCCGGTGGCGTCCGGCCAGTTCGGCGGCGAGCACGCCGGCCGGCTCGGCGGACCCGTTCGCCAGCGGCGCCAGCACGAACCGGGCCGCACCCGGATGCGCCGCCGCGGCGCTGCGTACCGCCGTGACCAGCAGGCGCTCGGCCTCCTCGTCCCGCCCCAGGACGGCCAGGTTCCGTCCCGCGCCCGGCCCCAGCGGCACCGTCACCGTGGACCGCCGCACGTCGACCGCCCGGCCGAGCAACGCGGCGGGCGCGTGGGCCCGGCCGGCGAGCGCGGCCCGGTGCCGCGGGTCGTTGGCGAGCAGCGGGCGCGCGTACCCGGCGAAGACCACCGGCGGAGTCGACGACTCGCCCCGAGCCTCCCAGAGCCGTCGCCGCAGGGCGGTCAGGACCTCGGGATCCTCGTACGGATCAGGGAAGCGGATCATCCGCTCGTGCCCCCGGGTCGCGCCGCGCGGACCGCCCAGACCGCCGGCCGTGTTCACCACAGCGCTGCCCACCGGCAACCCCGCAGCCGAGTCGTTCGCCGGCTCCAGCACCGCCGAGCCGCCGGGCAGTGCCACCCGCACCGGGAACTGGCCGAGCAGCGGGTCACGCGGGCCGCCGATGCCCAGGTCGCCCTCGCCGGCCAGCACCAGGTGGATCCCGTACGACCGGCCGGCGCGGGCGAGCGCGTCCAGCCGGGCCAGCAGGTCGGCGGCGAGCCGGTCCCGCTCCCGCAGCGCCAGCGGGAAGTTGTCGACCACGCAGACGATCCGGGGCAGCGGCTGGTGCTCCCGCAGCTCGGTGTAGCGCTGCCCGCCGGCCCTCCGGGACGCCTCCTCGCGGCGGCGCAGCTCCGCCTCCAGCTCGCCGAACAGGTCGGCCACGTACTCCCGGTCGGCGGCCATCCCGGCGGCACGCACCTGCGGCACCCAGGAGCGGTCCCGCTCGGTCTGGAGGAACTCCACGAAGGACTCGCCGTCGGCCAGGTCGGCCAGGTAGAGCGCCAGCTCGTCCGGGCCGTACCGGGCGGCGAGGCCGAACAACGCGTCGGTCAGGAACGCCGACCGGCCCGCCTGACCTCGGCCGCTGACCAGCCAGTGCGGGGTCAGCTCGGTGAAGCCGAGGCTGACCGGGCGCCCGGCCGCGTCACCGACTGTGGTGCTCAGGCCGTCGGCCGAGCCGGCCGTCCAGAAACCGTCCGCCGGCAGCAGGTCACGCAGGGA
The DNA here is from genome assembly GCF_030519385.1 of Micromonospora sp. C28ISP2-4. Lineage (NCBI taxonomy): Bacteria > Bacillati > Actinomycetota > Actinomycetes > Micromonosporales > Micromonosporaceae > Micromonospora > Micromonospora sp. C28ISP2-4. The sequence goes on from NZ_JAUMKG010000008.1 coordinate 141,330, forward strand.
GAGGCGGGAGCCGTCCTCGATCTGCCGGGCCAGCCGGGCGCACACCTGCGCGACCAGGTCGGCGGGCGGATCGTCGTCGAGGAACACCGGCGAGTTCAACCCGCCCGGCTGCTCCGCGCCGGGACTGCTGAAGCCGGCGCCGGGCGGGTCACCGACCAGCGCGTACGCGGTGCGGACCGTGACCGCTGTGGCGCGGGGCAGCGGGCTGCCGTCCGGCCAACCGGCGAGCACCAGGTGCAGCCCGGCGCGCGGCCCGCCCTCGGCCAGCCCGGCGAGCCGGTCCAGGTCGGCGGTGGTCGTACCGTCGGGCAGCGCCGCGACCACGAGCAGCAGCGTCCGGTCGTGCCCGCGCTGCCGCGCCGTCCCGGCCGCCACCCACTGCTCCGCCTCGGCCAGCATCGCGCGCATCCCGGCGAGATCGGTGGCGGGCGGGGGCAGCAGGCCCGCGTCGGCGAGCGGCGCGTACCCCGCGAAGGTCGCACCGGAACCGCCGTCGACCGCACGCGCCAGCAGCGCGCCCGCCGGCGTGGCGGCGAAGACGCGCAGCAGCAGCGCGCGGAGCAGCCCGGCCACCCGGGCGTCGGTGGCATCGGCGTCGAGGCTCAGGTGGCCGCTGCCGAGCAACGGCACCAGCGCGGGAAAACGGGCGTCGTCCAGCGGCGCCGCGGTGCCGACCCGGACCAGCGGCGGCAGGCCGTCACCGGGCGGCGTCGTCGCGCTCAGCGATTCCAGCGGCCCGCCGGCCCAGCCGGGCGCCGCCAGATCCGCTGCCGCCCGCAGGCGCTCGGCCAGCTCGTACTGCCGGTGGTGGTCGGCCGGCGCGGGCCGGATCTCGTCGAGGATGCCCGCCGCCGCCGTCGCGGCGGCCTCGGCCCGGCGGTGCAGCGCGGCGGCCCGGCCGGCGCGCGCCTTCGGAGTCGCCACCGCGTCCACCTCTCTTTCCGAGGCCGACATGTCCTCCCCGAGGTGTGACGGTAACCCAGGCGGCGGCCGTCCACAGGGATGTCGGTCGGCGCGGTGAGCTGGTCGGCGGTGAGCAGCCTCACCCCGCCGCCGGGCAGGGTCCGCCCGGCGGTTCGCCACGATCCGCCGGTTCCAGGCATTGGGTACGCGAGGCGCAGCCGATAGCCTCAGGAGGTGGAATCAGTGCAGCCCTCCGCCGGTTCCCAGGTGTCCCGAGTACCGGCGCAGCGGACCCCGCCGGAGCAGTTGGCGCCCCCCGTGCCCGCTCCCGCACCGGTACGCCCCAAGCGCCCGGTGCGCACGGTGCTGGCTGTCGTAGCGGGGGTGCTGGCGGTGCTGTGCACTGTCGGCGGGGTGGTCGGGTTCGTGCTGTACGACCGCGCGACCGCCCCGGATCGAAGCGCCCCCGACGTCGTCGTTGCCAACTACATTCGGGCTTACCTGATCGATCGAAACGACACGAAGGCCCAGGAGTTTACCTGTAAGGACAGCCAAGGGCTCGGTGGCATGCGGGATCTCAGGACCGAGCTGGAGCAGCGCGAAGCCACCTTCGGTGTGTCGATCAAGGTGAGCTGGGGACCATTACTCCAGGCCGAAAATGGGTCAGGCGAATCGGTTACCACGACGCTCGCCATCTCCAGCTCAAGGGACGGCCAATCTGTAAGCAGCCGTCGAGAGACTTGGCGGTTCGACCTGGCGAACAACAAGGACGGATGGCGCGTCTGCGGGGCAAGTAAGGTCGGCTGAGGCCTACTCGAGCCAGAGCAGGTGCACCGGCACCTCCAGCGTGGTCGGCGCCTGCCCGCGCCAGGCCCACCGGTACCACTCCAGCTCCGGGGCCACCCGCACGCAGATGTCGCCGTCCGCGCCGGAATAGGTCTCGGTGACGGCACGCAGGTCGCGCCGTTCCACGCCGTGGTCCACGTGCACCACGCGCCGCCCGGTCACCGCGTCGGCTTCGAACACCGGCGTCGGCGGCCGGCGTTCGGGCACGTCCAGCGAGACCAGCCGGAGCCCCGGGGCGGTCGCCCCGGTCGCCGGACGTCGTTCGCCGATGGTCTCCACCCAGACCCGTTCCACAGGCACCAGCGGGGCGAACACCTCGACCTGCTCGGCCTCGGCCCGGTACCACTCGTGTTCCGGGATCACCGGCACGTAGGTGCGGCTGCCCTGCACGACCCGCTCGTCGGCCCGCAGGTCGCCGCGCCAGCCGAGACCGGGCAGACCGACGAGCACGCGGCGGCCGCGCAGCTCGGTACCGCCGGTGGCGGGCACGGTCTCCACCGGCCGGGGCGGCAGCGGCGCCCAGTCCGGCCGGTCCGCGAAGGGATCGGGCAGGGGATTGCTCATCCGCCCGGCCTCACCCGGTCTCACCGAGAGGCGCGCCCCGCTTGCGCATGAAGGGCACCGGGTTGTCCGCCCCGTTGCTGGAGCGGTCGCCGTTCTTGTGCACCTCGAAGTGCAGGTGCGGGCCGGACGAGTTGCCGCTGCTGCCGGAGAGCCCGATGACCTCGCCCGCCTCGACCGCCTGACCCGGCACCACGCGGGGTCGCTCGACCATGTGGCAGTAGCGGGTGATGAACCCGCCGGCGTGCAGGATGTCCACGAACCATCCGCAGCCCCCCTTGTCCGGCCAGCCGTCCCGGTCGCAGTCGCGCCGCCCGGAGCGGTCGGGGTCGCAGCGGGCCACCAGCACCCGGCCCGCCGAGGCGGCGTGGATCGGGGTGCCCTTGTCGGCGGCCAGGTCCACCCCGTGGTGGCTGGGACGGGCCGTGGTGCGGAAGCCGGAGACCACGCCGCCGGGCAGCGGCGCGGTCCAGCCGGAGGCGGCAATGCGGTCTCCGGCGGCGGCGTCGCACACCGCCTTGCCGGCGATCTCCACGGTCCGGGCGGCGCCGCCGGCGAGCGCGTCGACGATGCGTCCGGCCAGCTCCTCGTGCTTGGCGTAGGCGTCGGGGTAGGCGCTGACCTGGACCTTCTGGGCGACCACCGTGAGCGGGCGCTGCTGCCAGTTCGGCACCTTCTCCATCTTCTGGTAGAACTTGCGGGCCGCGTACGAGGGCGTCATCCGCTGCTCGACGCTGCCCCACCCCGGCCGCTGCTGGAACAGGCCCAGCGAGTCGTGGTCGGCGCCCACTCCCTCGTGGGGGAGCGCGAGCGACGCCGGGACTGTGCTGTTGGCGAGGTTGCGCAGCGCTGATTCCTGCATCGCCGTGGCCAGCGCGATCACCCATCCGCGAGCGGGGAGCTTCATGTCCTGACCGACCTTGATGATGACGGCGGCGTTGCGCAGCTGGCGCTCGCCGTACTCGGCGAAGCGCGGCATGTCACCGGTCAGGTTCACCTGGTAGGTGGGGTCGCAGTTCAGGGCCGCGAGTTTCGGGTCGTCCTCGTCGCCGCCCAGCTCGGTGAGGAAGAAGGCGCCGGCGCCGCCGACGCAGCAGAGCAGGGCGAGCACGCTCGTGACGGCCGTGGCGACCACGCCCAGGCGCAGCTTCCGGCGGACCTGCCGGGGGACGGACGCGCCGGCGGTCACGACCGCTCCCAGTCGATCGCGTCCACCAGCCAGGGCCCGTCCGCTGCGACGAGTTCGAGCCGGAGTGTGCCGTTGTCCAGCGGGACCAGCGCCTCCACGAAGGACTCGGTGCGGGGCCGGAGCGTCGGAGCGCCCGCCGTCCTCCGTGCGGGCACGGTCTCCGGGTCGGCGCCCGTCATCTTCTCGGCCAGCGCCGGGGTGGAGAGCGGCCGCAGGCGGGCCTGCCAGGCGTCGCCGCTGCTGCCCGGGCCGCTCAGCCACGCGGTGGTGAACCGCCCGGCGATCTGCTCCGGGGTGGCCTCGCCCGGCCGCGTCTTCGGGGCCACAGCAGTCGGCGGGCTGGCCAGCACGCCGTCGTCACCGGCCTCCGGGTCCGCGGTGCTGATCGGCTGGGTGGGGCGGCTGGTCAGGCCGAGACCGGGGTCACCGGGGCCGGCGACCAGGCGGGCCGCGCCGATCACCCCGAAGACCAGCACGGCGATCATCAGAGCGACGCCGATCCGGGACCGGAGGACCCGGGTGAAGAGGAATTCCAGCGCCCGCCGCACCGGACTCACCGGGCCTCGGAGCGGATGCGCGGCGCCGGCCGGGCCGGGGCGGTGTCGCGACCCGCCGAGTCCGGCCGGTAGACGGCGTAGGAGGGGGACTCCTCCGGCACGTCCGGCTCGGTCCACGTCGACGGCGCACGCCGGGGCCGGGGCGTGGCGGCGGGACTCCCGCCCGGACGTCCGGGCGCGGGCGCCTCCTCCGGCCGATCCCGCCCGTCCGGCCGCTCCCGTTGGACAGGTGTGGCGCTGTGCGCCGGGTCCTCGTGCCGGGCCTCCGGCCGGAGGCTGCGCTGGTCGGCCGTGACGGTGCGCCGCTTGCCGATCGCCGGCTCGTTGGTGCCGCCGGGCTCCGTCACGTCCAGCCGGGCGGCGATCCGCATGTCCCGGAAGAAGCGCCGGTGCCAGGAGCCGGCCGAGCTGACCGCCTCGCTGCTGTCCTTGCCGCCGAGCTGGGTGATCCGGCGGTACGGCCGCAGCAGCAACCAGCCGACCACCCCGCAGAGCCAGACCAGGACCACCTGGAGCCAGCCGGGCAGCGTGGCGGTGTTCATGATCAGGTCGACGGCGAAGAGGTAGATGGCCGCTCCGGTGCCGAAGATGGCGATGTTGAAGACCGCGGCGACCACAGCGTTCGCCAGCCGCCGGAGGCCGGCACTGGCCGGGCGCATCAGGCCGACAGTGCCGAGGATCGGGGCGGCGATCACCGCCCACCTGAAGATCAGGAAGCCGAGCAGCACCAGCAGCGACGCCGTGAGGTCGAACATGGCGAACAGCACCGAGGCCAGCACCGCGATGAACCCGGCACCGATCCGGTCCATGTCCCGGGTGCCCTGGAGATACTCGTACGCCTCCGGGTCCTCGGTCTTGATCTGCTCGGCGACCTTGGCCCACTGCTGCTGCTTGGCCTTGATCACGACGTCGCGGGTGGCCGGGTTGGACCGGATCGACTCCGCCTCGTCCCAGGTCAGCGACTTGGCGTCGTAGAGCGCTTGGCCGTACTTCTTCGCGGTCTCGCTGTCCGCCGAGCCGAGCACACCACGCAGCCAGTTCCGGTAGAGCATCGTCTCGGCGGCTGTGTCGCTTGCCCGCACGGCGGGGGGACGGTGATCCTTGCACGCCTGCGGATTCGGGTCATCACATTGGCCCGGCGGCGTGTCCTTCGTGGATGGGCCAACGGCGTCGTGTACCACGCCCAGCGTGGTGATCAGCGTGTTGTCGGCGATGTTCGCGGACTTGACCGGCCAGGCGGCCAGCGCGGTCACCGCCACCATCACCAGCAGCGCCCAGCCCGCTGTGGTCATGGCGTTGCTCATGTCCGACTGGCGGGACCGCCAGAGCAGGTAGAGACCGACCACGCAGACGGTGATGATGCCGAAGACGCTGAACACCTTCTGGTAGACGGCCTTCGTGGCCTGCTCGACCAGCGGGTCGGCCCAGGCCCACATCGTCCGCGGATCCCAGGCGCGCTCACGCAGCGCGTTCGAGGCACCGATCACCGCGTTTGCGAACATGAACTCACCGTTGGCGACCATCGTGGTGAAGCGGTAGTCCGGATGCAGGACCGAGGAGGCGCAGCCGCCGTCGATGTCGTACGTGTTGTAGCTGTATCCGGCGTACCCGTAGTCGCTGTAGAGGCCCTTCGGGCCGGGCTCCTTCGCCGAGTCGGGCCGGGACGCGAACCAGCCGGCCAGGCCCGAGTCCGGTGCGGCGGGTACCGGGGCGTTGCGGCACTCGACCTGGTCCTCGCTGACGGCCTTGAGCTTGCCGACGCAGGACCGGAAGTCGGCCTGCCACTCCTTGGTGCTGCACAGCTCGGCGCGCGCCTGGGTGACCGGCGCGGCCGCGTACGCGGGTGTGGCCGCCCCGATCACCGGCCAGGAGATCGTGGCCCCGGCGAGTACGCCGAGCGCGAGGAGGAGCGCCGCGATCCGTGCCCGGGCCCTCGCCATGTCACGCCTCCAGGTCAGCCAGGACGGTCGGCAGTATCCCGGCGGCCTGGGCGACCGCGGCGGGGGTGGTGTCCAGGTGCTCCAGCAGCCCGTCGACGTACGACACGTCGACCCGGACCTTCTGCACGCGCCCGTCGACGTCGCGCATCACGAACTCGCGGAAGCCGAGCCGGTTGGCCGATCCGCTGTCCGCCTGGGAGAGCGAGGCGAGTGTCGCCTCGTACCCGTCGTCGACAGGCACCCGCAGCAGGCGCAGCGCCTCGGAGGCGATCTCGCTGTCCTCGGCGATCCGGCCGACGAAGACGGTGGAGACGAGGTTCTGCACGTCGAGGCCGAGGATGTCCTTCGGGTTCTGCGACGCGACGAGCGCGGCGAGGTTCCACTTGCGGGAGTCGCGGGCGAGCCGGACCAGGAACGACCGCCCGGACCGCCAGCCCTCCATGAAGTGCGCCTCGTCGAGGCCGACGAGCTTCCGGGAGGACATCGAACCGCCGTAGCAGCGGCGTACGGCGAGCCGGTGCGCGGTGTGCAGCATCGGCAGCGCGAGCGCCTCCTCGGCCGACCAGTACTCCCGCTCGATCTTGAGGTCGGGGAGCCGCAGGCCGGCCATGGTGATGACGGTGAGTGCGGCGTCGGCGCCGAGCAGCCCTTCCGGCGGCCGGCCGAAGAAGAGCATGGCCAGCGGCATCTCGGCGGTGTCGAGCAGCAGGTGCGCCAGTTCGCGGCCGGCGTCGTCGTCGAGCCCTTGGAGGCAGGTGACCACGTCGTCGAGCGTGGAGGTCTCCTCGGCGGGCACCTGGCGTACGGCGTGCCGGAACAGCGTGGCGGTGGACGCCTCCCGGGCCACCTGCGGCGGCACCAGCATCATGCAGATGTCCTGCACCAGCATCCGGCGCTCGGCGCGGGCGTTCGACACGGCGATCTCGAACTCGCGGTCGCCCGCCGCCCCGGCGCCGAACTCGCTGCGCAGCGGCGTCGGGATCAGCGCGTACGGCGCCAGCGTGCCCTGCTCCGAACCGGTCAGGTTGAGCACCCGGGAGTACGGGGCCAGTTCGGGCATCGCGCAGAGCCGGGCCAGCGGGCCGGACGGGTCGAGCAGCGTCACCTGCACGCCGCGGCGGGCGGCCAGGTAGCCGAGCGCGCCGAGCAGTGTCGACTTGCCACCGCCCGGCTCGGCGACGAAGACGGCGAGGCCGGAGCGTTCGCGTACCTCCATCGGGAAGTGCAGGTCGAGGAAGACCGGCCGGCGGCAGGTGCCGGCGGTCCGCCCGATCAGGTCGCCGCGCCGGTCGCCGACTGTGGACGCGGCCTGCGGCAGCGCGGCGGCGAGCAGGTTGACCGGCATCCGCCGGACGTAGCCGGTGTTGGCGATCGGCTCGCCGGGGATGAACTCGCGGGCCAGCCAGTCCTGGTTCTTCGGGTGCTGGAGCGAGATGCGCAGCTCCCGGGAGTAGAGCTGGATGAGCCGCCGGGCCCGTTCCAGGCACTCCTCCCGGGTACGCCCGCCGACCGCGATCCGGTGCCAGCCGTGCGCCCGGGCCGAGTCGACGGGCAGGCCGGTGGTCATCTCGTCGCCGATCACCAGCGCGCGCTTGGCCAGGCGTTCCAGCTCCGGTGGCGCGTCGATGCCGTGCTCGGCGTAGTCGAGCTGCTGGGAGCGGATCATCCGGAGCCGGTGTTCGAGGTTCCGGAAGGAGTCGTTGGGGCCGAGGATGTCGACCCGGGTGGACAGCTCCATGGGCCAGGGCAGCCGCTCGTGGAAGTGCAGCCAGGGCTCGTGCCGCTCGGGGATCTCCAGCGGCTCCATCCGGCCGACGGCGAGCACCGCGACGTGGCGTTCCTCGCCGGTCATCCGGTTGACCAGCTTCACCGTCGAGCCGTACGGGGTGCGGTAGCGCTCGACCTGTTCGGTGAGGGCCAGCAGGTCGCCGCGTTCCCACCGGCCGTTCGTGATCGGGGACAGGACGCCGGGCGGCGCCATGCACAGCGCCACCGACCGGTAGAGCAGCCATTCCAGTTCCGGCGCGGTGACCCGGCGCCCGCGCATGCCGAACGCGCCGAGGACTTCGTCGAACTGCTCGACGGTACGGCTCAGCCGGCGCCGCTCGCCGTCGGCGGTGCCCCGGCCGAACGTGCGCAGCAGGCGTTCGGTGAGCGAGTCGCCGAGTGACCGGCGGGCGAACGTGACACCGAGGTAGGTCTGGCCCTCGGCGTGGTTGACCGCCATCAGGTGCCGCTGGGCGGCGACCAGGTGGTCGGCCCAGCCGGTGGTGCCCGGTACGTCGGGCAGCGGGGCGGCGGTGTGCGCGTCGATGGTGCGGGCCCACTCGTCGGCCGGGAAGGGCCGGGTGGTGCGGCGCAGGTGCAGCCGGAACCCGGCGAGTCCGGCGTACTGCTCGGAGATCGCCGAGAGCAGGGCCTCCCGTTCGGCGTCCGGCCGGAACGCCCACCGCACCTCGGGCAGCCAGTACCAGGCGGTCACGGTGTTCGGGGTGAAGGTGAGGTGGCCGGCGATCTCGGTGATGGCCAGCTCGACCGACGGGTCCCGGTCACCGAACTTGATCTTCGGGGCGCGGACCCGGACCGGCTTCGTCGGCCGGTTGCGGCGTTCCGGCGTGCGCTGCCGGGGCGGCGCCACCTCGCGTCCTATGGAACGGCCGACCTCCCGCGACGGTGCCGCGCCGGCCGCGAGCGGGTCGGCCGGAGCGAGATCCGGTTCCCGGTGGTCGGCGGGAGCAGGCGCGGGCACGGGAATCGGCGGGGGCGGCGGGAGCGCCGGCTCGGGCTCGGCCGGGGGCCGGAGCGCGGGCAGCCGGTCACCGGCCTGCTGCGGAACCCGGCTGCGCGACGGGGGCGGCGGCGCGAGCGCGGCCGGCGGGTCGGGCAGGGAGGGCTCGACCGGCAGCGGTGCGGCGTGTGCGGGCTCTGGCCGGGGGCGCCCGACCGCGCGTACCCCAGGGGTCTGCTCGCGGACCGGTGGCTCCGGTTCGGCCCGGGGTGCCGGCTCTATCGGCACGGCGGGCTGGTGCGGGATCGGCAGGGGCTCGCGGCCGACGCCGCGGCGGGGCGGCGCCACCACCGGCTCGACCGGTGCGGGCGGCGTGGACGGGACGGGCCGCCGCCGGGGCTGCGCGCCGCCGAACAGGTCGAGGAAGGGGGAGTCGATGTCGCCGTCGGGGCGTGCCGGCTCACGCGGGGTGAGCGGGCGCGGCGGCTGGAAGACGCCGACGCGGCTGTGCGCGGGGCTGGTGACGAGCGCGCTGTCGAGGACGACCTCGTCCAGATCCTCGTCCGGCGGGTAGTCGAACGATCGCGCACGGTTACCGTTGGGCCCAGCCGGGCGCCCGGCCGGGGAACCCGGCGTGGAAGAGCGACTCATGCGACCGCCTCACCCGCGTCGTTCGTCTGCACGGTTGTCGTACGCCCGGTCATGCCAGTTCCTCCCGGATCCTGATCCGGCTCGCGACGAGCCGCGGGTCCCGCTGCTCGGTGGCCGGTTCCCGGGTGCGTCGCCAGTCGGTCAGCGCGGTCCGGATGACCATGCGCGCGGGCCGGTCCGGGTCGACGTACCGGAAGATGAACGAGGTCGTCACGATCGCCAGCGAGATCTCCCAGGCGGGGAACAGCTCGACCTGGAGCGTGAACAACCAGTGGATGAACATGTAGAGGGGTACGAGCAGCATGAACAGGCCGTACTGGGCGTACGGCAGGTGGACGGGAAGGGTGTACCCGGGCGGCCCCAGGTAGACGAGGCGTGCCCGGTAGATGTCGTCGTCGGTGCGCAGCCGCATCGTCGCCCAGCGCCCTACTCGAAGATCAGGTTGATCAGGTAGTCGCCGACGAAGAAGAGTGTGGCCGCTCCGGCGATGAAGGCCAGGCCGATGATGGCGATGGCGGAGCTGGTCAGCACCTTCGAGATCTCACCCCGGCTGGCCCGGCCGATGAAGATCACCCCGAGGACCGCGAGCAGGATCGGCGCGATCTTGCTGGCGAAGAAGGTGACGACGTTGTCGGTGTCGATGCCCTTCGGGGCCGGCTCGGCGAGTGGAGTCGACGCCAGGGTGTGGAGCGCGTGGTCCACGGCACTGGAAGCCGTTGCCATGAGCTCGATGGCGATCACTGGAAACCTCCCCAAGGTCGCGGCCGGCGGCGCCGCGTTGGTGCAGTTAGGCAAGCCTGGCGGGATGGTGCTCGGCAGAGACAGCGCCGTCAACGCTGAGTCCGTCACCCACCACGCAGAGTGGTGAGTTTTGGGGGGATTCTTCCCGCTTCGGCCCTCCCTCCAGGCTTCGCCATCTCGATGCTGGGCAATTCCAAAGCGTACGGCCCGGCCACCTTTGCGACAAGCCGTGAAGAGTCGACCCCCGAGTGCCTCGATGACCGATCGTACACCTGTTCCAATGCGCACGTCAGGGGTGCCGCGTCGGGCGCTCGCCCGGTGGCCGGAAGCCCTGCCGGCGAACGGTACTGTCGGGTCCGTGACCGATCTGGTACGGGCGGAGCCCCCGGTGGTGATGGGCGTCCTCAACGTCACGCCCGACTCCTTCTCCGACGGCGGCAGATACGCCGATCTGGACGCGGCCGTCGCACACGGGGTGCGACTGCGCTCCGACGGCGCCGACCTGGTCGACGTGGGCGGCGAGTCCACCCGGCCGGGCGCCGACCGGGTCGACGCGGAGACGGAGACCGCCCGCGTGCTGCCGGTGGTCCGCGAGCTGAGCGCCGCCGGCATCCGGGTCAGCATCGACACCAGCCGCGCCCGGGTCGCCGAGGCGGTCCTCACCGCCGGCGCGTACCTGGTCAACGACGTCTCCGGCGGCCTCGCCGACCCGGACATGGCCCGGGTGGTCCGCGACGCCGGCTGCCCCTGGGTGCTCATGCACTGGCGGGGGCACTCCCGGGGGATGCGGGAGCTGGCCGCGTACACCGACGTGGTGGCCGAGGTCCGGGACGAGCTGAGCCGGCGCGTCGACGCCGCGCTCGCCGCCGGGGTGGCCGCCGACCGGATCGTCGTCGACCCGGGCCTGGGCTTCGCGAAGACCGCCGCGCACAACTGGGCGCTGAGCGCCCGCCTGCCCGAGCTGGTCGACCTGGGTTTCCCGGTGCTGTTCGGGGCCAGCCGCAAGTCCTACCTCGGCCGGCTGCTCGCCGATCCGGCCGGCGAACCCCGGCCCACCGCCGGCCGGGAGGCCGCCACCGTCGCGACGAGCGTGCTCGCCGTCGCGGCCGGCGCCTGGGGGGTACGCGTGCACGACGTCCGCGGCACCGCCGACGCGCTCGCCGTCTGGCGCGCCACCGGCAGCCCCCGGCTCGCCGTCGCGACCGGCGCGCGGTGGGCGAGCACGCCGCCGGCGGAAGCGGCCACCGGCAGGCGACAGGCGGAGGCGGCCACCGGCGGCACCCGGCCGGCGGAAGCGGCCACCGGCACGAGCGGAGGCGACCGATGACCGACCGGATCGAGCTGACCGGCCTGCGCGCGCACGGCCGCCACGGCGTCTACGACTTCGAGCGCGCACAGGGGCAGGAGTTCGTGGTCGACGCGGTGCTGGAACTGGACCTGGGCCCGGCCGCGCGTTCGGACGAGGTGACCGACACCGTGCACTACGGCGAGCTGGCCGAACGCCTGGTCGCGGTGATCACCGGCGAGCCGGTGAACCTGATCGAGACGCTCGCCGACCGGCTGCTCGCGGTCTGCCTGGCCGAGCCGCTGGTGGCGGCCGCGACGGTGACCGTGCACAAGCCGGAGGCCCCGATCCCGCACGCCTTCCGGGACGTGGCCGTCACGATGCGGCGTACCCGATGACCCGGGCCGTGCTGTCGATCGGCAGCAACCTGGGCGACCGCCTCGGCCACCTGCGCGGCGCGGTGGCCGCGTTCGGCGACCGGGTGCTGGTGGTCTCCGGTGTCTACGAGACTCCACCGTGGGGGGACGCCGACCAGCCCGCGTACCTGAACGCGGCGGTGATGGTCGCGGACCCGGCGGCGGCGCCGGAGGACTGGCTGGCCCGCGCCCGGGCCGCGGAGGCGGCGGCCGGGCGCGCCCGCGACCCGGAGCGACGGTACGGGCCGCGCACGCTGGACGTGGATGTGATCGCGGTCTGGGACGAAGCCGGTGAGCCGGTGCTCCGCGACGATCCCGAGCTGACCCTGCCGCACCCCCGGGCCCACCTGCGCGCCTTCGTGCTGCGCCCGTGGATCGACATCGAGCCGCACGGCCGGCTGCCCGGGCACGGCTGGCTGACCGACCTGCTCAACGCCGAGCCGCTGGCCGGGGACGCCCTGGAACTGAGCCCTCGCCCCGATCTGACGCTAGAGTCGGACGCATGACCCGGTGGATCGTGGCCCGGCAGTGGCGAGCTGAGGAGGTGCGGTGAGCACCGACCGCTCCCCGCAGGGACCCGACCGCTTCCGGATGGGCCCGACCCGGGCCTCCACGCTCGTGATGGCCGGTCTGGCCGCCGCCGCGGTGGCCTGGCTGCTGATCAGCGGCTTCTACTACGACTTCGCGCCCGACCTGCCCTGGCTGCCGGTGATCACGCTGGCCGGGCTGGCCGTGCTGGAGGGCTACGCGGCGGTGAACACCCGGGGCCGGATCGAGCGGCGGCCCGGCCGGGAACCGGTGAACCCGCTGCTGGTCGCCCGGTTCGTGGTGCTGGCCAAGGCGTCCGCGCTGGCCGGGGCCATCTTCGCCGGCTTCTACGCCGGCCTGACCGGCTGGCTCTTCGTGGAACGCACGAACGCGGCGGTGGGCGATCGCCCCGCCGCGCTCGGCGGCCTCATCGCCGCGCTGGCGCTGGTCGCGGCCGCGCTCTGGCTGGAACGCTCCTGCCGCGTCCCGGAGCAGGAGGACGACGAGGACCGCGAGCCGGGCGACCGGGAGACGCCCCGCGGGCGTCTCTGAGGGTTCCCCCCACCCCGGCCCGGCGGTACCGTCCCTGGCGACCGGAGAGCGACGGCCGCCACGGTCCGCCCCGCCCGTGGGCCGGACGCGGCCACCTGGGGGAGGCGCGAGCCAATGGCGTACGACGATGCGGGCCGGACAGCGCCGCCGGAGACGTCGTCCGGTGTGCCCGCTGCCGTACTGGAGAACGTCTTCGACGACCCGGCGCACGGCGAACCCGGCCGGGACCGCATCGCGGTGCACGTGCTCTGGGAGTTCGTGCTGCTCGCCGGGCTGGTCGCGATGGCCTGGCTGCTGTGGCGGGAGGACGCGGACGCGCTGCGCGGCGGCGCGCTGAAGACGCTGCTCGTCGACGTCGCGGCGCTCGGGCTGCTCACGCTCGCCGCCGGCCTGAGCCTGCGCGCGGGCGCGGTGAACCTGGCGATCGGCCCGGTCGCACTGGCCGCTGCGCTGCACTTCGCCGAGCAGAGCGACCGGGGCTTGCGGGAGGCGCTGCTGCCGGCGCTGGCGGTGGCGGCGGCGGCCGGGCTGGCGCTCGCCCTGGCCGTGGTGGTGCTGCACGTGCCCGGATGGGCGGCGAGCCTGGCCGGGGCGGCCGGCGTGATCGTCTACCTGGAACGGCGGGCCGGCCCGGTGACGGTGCAGGGTGACTACGACCCCCGTCCCAGCGCGCTCTACTTCTTCGTCGGCTTCGCCGCGGTCGCCGTCCTCGGTGGCCTGTTCGCCGCGATGAAACCCGTACGCCGGCTGATCGGCCGGTTCCGCCCGGTCGCCGACCCGGCCCGGCGGCGCGGCGCGGTGGCCGCCACCGTGACGGCGCTGGCGCTCGTCGGGTCCACGGTGCTGGCGATGCTCGGCGGCGTGCTGATCGCGGCGAACGGGGACGGTGAGGTCGCGCCCGGCACCGGACTGGACTGGACCGTGCTGGCGGTCGGCACGGTGATGCTCGCCGGCACCAGCGCGTACGGGCGCCGCGGCGGCATCTTCGGCACCCTGTTCGCGGTCTGCCTGGTGGTGGTGTTCCTCGCCTGGACCGTCCCGTACGGCTGGACGGTCAGCCGGTGGGCGCTGGGTGCCGCCGTGCTCGGCGTGGGCCTGCTCGTCACCCGGCTGGTCGAGACGTTCGGCCGCCCCCGCCCGGCGGCGACCGCCGGGACCGGCCCGGTCCGTCCGGCCCGGGACGGCGGGTTGAGCGGCGGCTGGACGATGACCCCGGCACCCGAGCCGGCCGACACCTGGCCGTCGGTGCTGCCGGTACGCCAGCACGACACCCCGGTGGAGGCATGGGAGGCGCCGCGCTGGGACAACGAGCCCCGGCGCTGGGACGCCGACCGCTGACCGGCGGCCGCCGTGCGTCCGGCGCGCCCGGACTGATCTCTCCGGTTAGGCTCGGCGGCATGACCGATACTCCCGCCCCCGGCGGCCGCACCTTCGACGAGCTCGACAAGCTCTCCACCGAGGAGCTGCGCGAGCAGGCGTTCCACCTGGCGCGCGAGCGCCGCGACGTGGGCTTCTTCTGGTCGGTCCTGCGGCACCTGCCGAACGCGGACGAGGCGGCCGCCCTGGACGGCGCGCCGAACTCGGTCGGCCCGACCATCGACGAGGCGAACGCGCTCTGGCGTGAGCTGACCGGGCACGGCTACGAGGAGTCCGCGCCGCTGCTGCGCGCCGCCTTCATCGACTACCTGATGAAGCACTGAGGTCGATGACGGACCGCCGGCCGACGACGGCCGACCGGTTACGCAGGTTTGCCCGGCGGGACCGGCCGGGAACTGACCGCCGCATGGCTCTGAGCAACCGCCCCCGCACCGTCTCCCGGTACGGCTCGGCCGCCGGCACCGGCACGCTTGCCGCGTTCCTGCTCGTCGCCGTCGGGGGCAGTCCGATGTACGTGGACTGGGCGCAGCGCGGCACCGACCCGACCGGAGCCGGTGGCTGGTTCCTGCGGCTGCTCGCCTGGCCGTCCTGGCGGTGGCACGCCGACGAGGGTGTGTTCGCCACCAACCTGCGGGCGATCCTGCTGATCGTGCTGGCCGCGGCGCTGCTGTACCTGCTGCCCGGCCCGCAGGCCGACCGCGTGACGTCCTCGGGCAGCCAGTTCCTCTCCGGCTGGGGCGCGTACGCGCTCGCGGGCGGGCTCAGTGCCCTGCTCGCCACGCTCCTCGGCCCGCACGGCTCGCTGTTCGCCGCGTTCCAGGCGGCCAGCACCGGCGTCACGTACGGCTTCTTCGCCGGCTGGATCGTCGGACTGGCCAGCCTCGGCGGCCGGGCCTGACCTCAGTCCACGGCGCCCGGCGTCAGCAGCCGGGTCCGGGCGAGCAGCCCCACCGCCCGCCCCTCCTCGGTGACGACCGCGTGCTCGGCGCCGGCGGTGAGCAGCGCGCCGAGCGCGTCGTACGCCGAGTCGCCGAGCGCCACAGTGGGCAGGCCGGTGCCGCCGTCGGCCGGGAGCGGGTCGAGCACCGCGCGGGTCACCGGGGTCACCGCGAGACGCCGGATGCCCCGGTCGGCGCCGACGAACTCGCGGACGAAGTCCGAGGCGGGCGAGCCGAGCAGAGCGGCGGGCGTGTCGTACTGCTCCAGCCGGCCGCCCTCGGACAGCACAGCGATCCGGTCGCCCAGCCGGACCGCCTCGTCGAGGTCGTGGGTGACCAGCACGATCGTCTTGCGTACCTCGGCCTGCAGGCGCAGGAACTCCTCCTGGAGGCGGGTCCGGACGATCGGGTCCACTGCCGAGAACGGCTCGTCCATCAGCAGCACCACGGGATCGGCGGCGAGCGCGCGGGCCACCCCGACCCGCTGCCGCTGCCCGCCGGACAGTTCGTGCGGGTACCGCCGGCCGAACTGCGCCGGGTCGAGACCGACGAGTTCCAGCAGCTCGCCGACCCGGTCCCGGGTTCGCTGCTTCGGCCAGCCCAGCAGCCCCGGCACGGTCGCCACGTTCGCGGCGACGGTCTGGTGCGGGAACAGGCCGACGTTCTGGATGACGTAGCCGATGCGGCGGCGCAACGCCACCGGATCGACCCGTGTGACGTCGTCGTCGCCGAGCAGGATCCGCCCGTCGGTCGGCTCGATCAGCCGGTTGATCATCCGCAGCACCGTCGACTTGCCGCAGCCGGACGGGCCGATCAGCACCACAAGTTCGCCGGCCGCGACCTCCAGGCTCAGCTCGCGTACCGCCTCGGTGCCGTCCGGGTAGCGCTTGCGGATGCGCTCCAGCGTGATCGACGCCGCGCCGCCTCCGGCGGTGCCTCCCGGGGTACCGTCCACGTGTGTCCCTCCACCTGAGCTACCGGGCCGACCCGGGTAATCCGTGGTTCTCCTGGCAGTACGTGCGGGACAACTCTGACACGATCCTGGCCGCGTTGCGGGAGCACACCTCGCTGACCGCCCGGGCCGTGGTGATCGCCGCGCTGGTGGCGCTGCCGCTCGCGGTGCTCGCGTACTGGTTCCGGTCGCTGTCGGCCCCCATCCTGGCGGTGACCGGGGTGCTCTACACCGTCCCGTCGCTGGCGTTGTTCGCGTTCCTGGCGCCCTACCTGGGCATCGGCGCGATCACCGTGCTCACCGTGGTGGCGCTGTACGCGTTGCTGGTCATCGTGCGCAACGCGCTGGCCGGGCTGACCCAGGTGCCGCCGGAGGTGCGTGAGGCCGCCGAGGGCATGGGGTACGGCAGGTGGGGCCGGCTGTTCCGGATCGAGCTGCCGCTGGCGCTGCCCGGCATCCTCACCGGCGTACGGCTGGCGACCGTGTCCACTGTCGCGCTCGTCACCGTCGGGGTGGTGGTCGGCCGGGGCGGGCTCGGCCAGCTCATCTTCGCGGGCTTCCAGAACAACTTCTACAAGGCGCAGATCATGACCGGCACGGTGCTGTGCGTGCTGCTGGCGCTGGTGCTCGACCTGGTGCTCGCGGGCGTGGGACGCCTGCTCACGCCCTGGCTGCGCGGGAGGTCCGCCCGGTGAACCCCGTCGAGCAGGCAGTGGTCTGGCTGAACGACCCGTTGAACTGGACCAACCCCGGCGGCGTGCTGGACCGCCTCGGCGAACACCTGAGCATGTCCGCGCTGGCGGTGCTGCTGGGTTGCCTGGTGGCCTGGCCGATCGGGCTCTGGCTCGGGCACAGCGGCCGGGGCGGCGGGCTGGTCCTGCTGGTCTCCAACGTCACGCTGGCGATCCCGACGCTGGCGCTGCTGACCATCCTGCCGCTGACGTTCCTCGGTTTCGGCCGGCCGGCCGTGGTGGTGGCGCTCGCGGTCTTCGCGGTGCCGCCGCTGCTGGCGAACGCGTACACCGGGGTGCGGCAGGCCGACCCGGAGGCCCGGGACGCGGCCCGGGGGATGGGCCTGTCCGGCGGGCAGGTGCTGCGTCGGGTGGAGCTGCCGCTCGCCGTGCCCTACCTGGCGGCCGGCTTCCGTACCGCGGCGGTGCAGGTGGTGGCCACCGCCGCGCTCGCCTCCTTCGTCAACGGGGGTGGGCTGGGCCAGATCATCCGGGCCGGGTTCGGGCTCGACATCGCCGCCGGCGGGGGCCAGATCATCGCCGGCGGGGTGCTGGTGGCCGGGCTGGCGCTGCTCGTCGAGGGGGTGCTCGCGCTGGTGGAGCGGGTGGTCACGCCGCGCCCGCTGCGCCGCGTACGCAGGCGGGCGAGCCGTCGCGCGACTGCTGCCACGACCGGCGGCTGAGCCGTCGGTGACGATCAGGTGACGAAAACCGCTCCGAGTTTGTCGGTCGGGTCCGGAAGATATTGGCTGGAGTCACGGGTGGTCGTCCGGATCGCCCGTCGGACACGCGGCCGGCCCGGGAGGGTCGCGCCGGGACACGGAAGGCGGGCACTGATGCGCGCGCGTACGACACTGGCCGCGGGGGCGCTCGGCGCACTCACCGCGGCTGTTCTCCTCACCGGCTGCGGTGACGCCGGCTCGTCCGGCACCGACGCGCCCGAGCAGGGCGCCTCGGGAGCGGGCTGCGCGCCGGTGGCCGGCGACCAGCTCGTCGTCCTGACCGACGACAAGAAGCTCCAGAACACCGACAACGTCATCCCCGCGATCAACGCGAAGGCGGCCACGCCGCAGCTCGTCGCCGCGCTGGACAAGGTCTCCGCGAAGCTCGACACCCCGAAGCTGATCCAGCTCAACCGGGCGGTCGACGTCGACCGCAAGACGCCCCAGGTCGCGGCGCAGGAGTTCGCCTCCGCCAACGGCGTGACCGACGGGATCGAGAAGGGCCCGGGCGGCCAGGTCACGGTCGGCTCCGGCAACTTCAGCGAGAGCCAGACCATCGCCGAGCTCTACAAGATCGCGCTCACCGCGGCCGGCTACCAGGTCAAGGTGCAGACCATCGGCAACCGGGAGCTCTACGAGCCGGCCCTGGAGAAGGGGCAGATCCAGGTCGTCCCGGAGTACGCCGCCACCATGGCGGAGTTCCTCAACACCAAGGCCAACGGCAAGGACGCCCAGCCTGTCTCCTCGCCCGAGCTGGACAAGACGGTCGCGGCGCTGAAGACCGAGGGCGACAAGGCCGGCCTGGTCTTCGGCCAGCCGTCCCAGGCGCAGGACCAGAACGCGTTCGCGGTCACCAAGGCGTTCGCCGACAAGTACGGCGTGTCCACGCTCTCCGAGCTGGCCGACAAGTGCTCCGGCCAGGCCACCGTGCTGGCCGGGCCGCCGGAGTGCCCGCAGCGGCCCAAGTGCCAGGCCGGTCTGGTCGAGGTCTACGACTTCAAGGCCGGCTCGTTCAGCTCGCTGGACGCGGGCGGCCCGCAGACCAAGAACGCGCTGAAGACCGGCTCGGCGAGCGTCGGCCTGGTCTTCTCCTCCGACGCGGCGCTGGCCACGAGCTGACGCACCACCGCCGGCCAGTGCCTCGCGTGCCGGCCGGCGGCACGGCTGCCCTGTTCGACGGGCCGCTCATCGAGTGGTGCCGACCCGTTCCCCTCCGGTGGAACTCTCGGTAGTCTGCTCAGCCATGCCCGCCTCGGTCGCGCCCGCCGACAGGAGCACGCCCACCCTGCTCACCGTCCTGTTCTGGGTCGGTGTGGGGCTGGCGCCCCTGGCCGCGCTCATCCTGCTGATCGCCGACGGCAACGGCTCGCTCCGGTTCGGCGCCGTCCTGGCGATCCTCGCCGTCGTGCTCATCGGTCTTTCCATCGCGCTGCGGCCGGAGAGCGGTTCCGGGGGCGCGGCCGCCGAGGAGATGCGCGAGGAGTTGGCGCAGCTCCGGCGGGAGCTGCGGGCCGAGATCGTGGCCGCCGCCCAGCGCGGCAACCAGGCTCTTGACCAGGCACGACGGGCCGAGGAGGTGGCCGGCGCGGTACGGCACCGGCTCGACGCGGCCGCCGCCGGACTGGCCTCCGCGCCGACGTCCGCCTCCGTGCCCGCGTCCGCTCCGGTGCCCGCGTCCGGGTCGGAGCGCCCGAGCGGTGCGGCACGGGTGCCGGTCACCGGCACGCCCGACGCGGGCCGCGCACACCCGGTTGGCCGGGACGACGACGAACCGGCGCGGCCGGCGTACTCCGGCGGCCGCTACGGAACCGACCACGACGCGGAGCCGCCCCGGGCGGGCCACCACGACGCCGACCCGTCCCGGGCAGGCCGCTACGACGCCGACCCGCCCCGGGCAGGCCGCTACGACGCCGACCCGTCCCGGGCAGGCCGCTACGACGCCGACCCGCCCCGGGCAGGCCGCTACGGCCCCGACCCGGCACGGGCCGGTCGGCACGACGCCGAGCCGGCGCGGCCCTCGGTGCGTCAGGACCGGCCGGCGAGCGGGGTGTACGGCGCGGCGCCGGTGTCCGAGCCGGTCGCCCGGCCGGAGACCCGCCCGGTCGGCGTGGTCCACCACACCGAGACGGTGCACGTCACCACGCGGCACACGATCGTCGGCGGTGGTGAGCCGACCGGGACCCGGTACGGCGGATTCCCCGGCGGCTGGCCGGACGAGGACCGGTCCCGGGGCACGGACGCGGCCGACCACTGGCGCGCGGGACAGCGTGACCCGGGCCGGGACGACCGGGCGGGCCGTCGGGCCGCGGACGACGGTGGCTGGGGAACCGGGTCCGGCGACGGCGGACACTCGTGGACCGACCCCGGGCGCCCGGCTGCCGAGCATCCGTGGGCGGGTGTCGGCCGGGCCGCCGGCGGGGAACAGGGCTGGTCGGCGCGTACCTCCGGGGGCGGTTGGTCGACCGGCCACGACCAGGACCGGACGGCGGTCGCGGAGGACCAGCGGCCCTGGTCCCGCGGAGGCGACGACCGGGCCGGCCGGGCGGCGGCCGGCGTCCCCGCCTGGCCGGCGGCCGCAACAGGCGCACCGGCCGGGCCGGACACGACGGCCGGCCGGGCGGCCATCGATGGCGACCAGTGGTCCGAGATGCGTGCCGGCAACCGGTGGGCCGCGGTCCGCGACGACGACGCGGGGCGGGAGATCCGGCTCGGGGAACGGCGGGCCGCTGTGCACGCCGACGGCGGCGGTACGGAGTACCGGGTCGAGGACCGATGGGCGGCCGTGCGCGGCGGCAGGACGGACGCGAGCGGGCCGGATGGACCGGACGCCCGTTGGTCCGGGGAGAGCAGTCCGGCGCTGCCGGCCGGTGGGGTGCCGGTGCCGGACGAGTGGCGGGCCCCGGCGCAGCGCAGCGGCCAGCCGGAATGGCGCCAGCCGCCCCCGGAGTGGC
>NZ_JAUMKG010000009.1:0-139174 GCF_030519385.1 Micromonospora sp. C28ISP2-4
CCGGTTGTTCCCGTTTCGGGAGGGCAGCAAGTGCAAGATCGCGGGCGCGGAGGCGGGGGCGCGGAGGGCGGGTCAGGGGTGGCTGGTGCTGAAGGCGGCGTCGAAGGCGGCGCTCGGGGCGTCGAACGCCAGGCGGCGGACGAACTGGAGTGCCTCCGGCGCGCCGACCAGGCGGTCCATGCCGGCGTCCTCCCACTCGACCGAGATCGGACCGTCGTAGCCGATCGCGTTCAGCGCCCGGAAGCAGTCCTCCCACGGCACGTCGCCGTGGCCGGTGGAGACGAAGTCCCAGCCGCGCCGCATGTCGGCCCAGGGCAGGTGGGAGGAGAGCCGGCCGCGCCGGCCGTCGCCGGTACGGACCTTCGCGTCCTTGCAGTCCACGTGGTAGATCCGGTCGGCGAAGTCGAAGATGAAGTTCACCGGGTCCAGCTCCTGCCAGACGAAGTGCGACGGATCCCAGTTGAGCCCGAACGCCTCCCGGTGCCCGATCGCCTCCAGCGTGCGCTTCGTGGTCCAGTAGTCGTAGGCGATCTCGCTGGGGTGCACCTCGTGCGCGAACCGCACGCCCACCTCGTCGAACACGTCCAGGATCGGATTCCACCTGTCGGCGAAGTCCTGGTAGCCGCGCTCGATCATGGCTGGCGGCACCGGCGGGAACATCGCCACCGTGTGCCAGATGGACGAGCCGGTGAAGCCGACGACTGTGCGTACGCCGAGCTTCGCCGCCGCCCGCGCGGTGTCCTTGATCTCCTCGGCGGCCCGCTGCCGCACGCCCTCCGGCTTGCCGTCGCCCCAGATCCGGGCCGGCAGGATGTCCTGGTGCCGCTCGTCGATCGGGTGGTCGCAGACGGCCTGCCCGACCAGGTGGTTGGAGACGGCGAACACCTGGAGGTTGTGCTTGGCGAGGGTGGCCCGCTTGCGCTCCACGTACGAGTCGTCGGCGAGCGCCTTGTCCACCTCGAAGTGGTCGCCCCAGCAGGCGATCTCCAGCCCGTCGTAGCCCCACTCGGCGGCGAGCCGGCAGACCTCGTCGAACGGCAGATCGGCCCACTGGCCGGTGAAGAGCGTGATGGGTCGCGCCATTGTCCTTCTCCCCTGTGGTGATGGGGGATTCCGTCGCGGACCGGGGCGAGGACGACCGGAGGCGGCGGCGCGTGGGAACCGGTGGACGCCGGAGCGTCTGCTCCCGGGCGGGTTGCGCCTCCCGCCGGGTCACCGGCCACCTCGCGGTCGCCGCCTCCACTCTATGGCCTCCGTCAGGGCAGGGTCCAGCGCTGGTTCGCCGCGCCGGTGCACGTCCACAGGTGCACAGCCGTGCCGTCGGCCGAGTTGTTGCCCGACACGTCCAGGCACTTGCCCGACTGCGGGTTGCGCAGCGTCCCGTCGGCCTGCGCCGACCAGTTCTGCGCGCCCGTGCCGTTGCACGTGTAGAGCTGGATCTTCGTGCCGTCCGCGCTGCCGCCTCCCGACACGTCCAGGCACTTGCCGAGCGCCTTCACCGGCCCGTTCGGCGTCACCGTCCACGACTGCGCCGACGAGCCGTTGCAGGTGTAGAGCTGGATCTGGGTGCCGTCCGCCGACGACCCGTTGCGCACGTCCAGGCACTTGCCGGCCAGGCCCCGGATCGGGCCGGCGCCGCCGGTGCCGGTGCCGGTCGAGCGGACCAGCGTGAAGTCGTCGACGTCGAACAACCCGGAGCCGCTGCCGGTGAACGTCAGGTGGACTGTCTGCGTACCGGAGGGCACGCCGGTGAGCGCGGTGGACACGTCGGCGAACGTGGTCCAGCTGCCGGTGTTCGGCACCGCCACCTGGCCGAGCACCGGACCGGTCGGCGATCCGGTCCGCACCTGGAGCGTGCCGCCCGGGCCGCCGGACACCACCCGGGCGCGCAGGGACGTCACACCGGTCAGGTCCAGCCCCGGGTACGCGGCCCAGTCGCCCGGGTCCACGTACCCCAGGGTCTGGCCGCCGTTGGCGCCGGTCTTGGGGTACGCGCTGACGCCGCTGGCCGAACCGAACGCCTCGGCCTGGACGGTGGTGTTGCCGGTCGGCGGCGGCGTGCCGCCGAGTTCCTTGATCCGGATGTTGCGGAACGACGCGTCGTCGCCGGTGCCGTGGTTCTGGATGCCGACGTGCCCGGCGAGCGACCGCACCGGGTCGGTGTTGGTGAAGTCGTTGATGCGTACGCCGTTGAGGAAGACCTGAAGGCGCTCTCCCTCGACCAGGATCTCGTAGGTGTTCCACTCCCCCGCCGGGTTCAGCGCCGCGTCCCGGGCCGCCAGGTCGGCGGACTTGAAGCCGTAGATCGCGCCGGTGGTGCGGTCGGCCGCGTCGGTGGGGTCGATCTGGATCTCGTAGCCGTTGTTCACCGCCGAGTTCGGGTCGCTCGACGGCGGGAAGCCGACGAACACGCCGGAGTTGTCGTCACCGGCCAGCCGCCAGTCCAGCTTGAGCGAGTAGTTGGTGAACTGCTTGGCGCTGTACCAGTAGAGGCCCATGCCGCCGACCGAGGTGAGCGTGGCGTCGGCGTTGGTGAAGCTGCCCGGCCCGGCCTGCGACCAGCCGGTGGTGCCGCCGTTGTAGAGCGCGGTGTAGCCGGTCTCCGGCCGGCAGTCGGCCTTCGTGCGCCCGGCGGCGTAGCGGATGCCGCCGAGCAGGTGCGACCGGAACGCCGCGTCGGAGTACGACGCCTGGGTGTGGCCGCCGCCGGTGTAGAAGGACCGGCCGCCGCTGTACGTCTTGCACCAGGCGTGCGGGTGGTCACCGCCCATCGAGCCACCGGAGTACGTGGACTCGTCGAGGCTGGCCAGCACGTGCGCGGTGGAGCGGGCGTTGGTGCGGTAGTCGTACCACTCGTCGGTGCGGTTCCACCGCTGCGGCAGGTGCGCGGTGGCCGCGTGCGCCCGGTCCTCCACCTTCACGACGGCCGGCTGGATGGCCGGGTGGGAGGCGAACCAGGCGCCGACCAGGTTGCCGTAGAACGGCCAGTCGTACTCGGTGTCGGCGGCCGAGTGCACGCCGACGTACCCGCCGCCGGCGCCGATGTACGCCTCGAACGCCGTCTGCTGGCTGGCGTTCAGCACGTCCCCCGTGGTGTTGAGGAAGATCACCGCCTCGAAGCGGGCCAGGTTGGCGGTGGTGAACTGGGCGGCGTCCTCGGTCGCGGTGACCGTGAAGTTGTTGGCCGCGCCCAGCTCACGTACCGCCTGCGTGCCGGCCGCGATGGAGTCGTGGCGGAAGCCGGCGGTCTTGGAGAAGACGAGCACGTCGTAGGGGGCGTCGGCGGCGGCCGCCGGACCCGCGGGGACGGTGCAGGCGATGGCGGCGAGGACGGCGGTCACCGCCCCCAGCGCGGTACGCAGGAGCTTCATCTGGTTCTCCTTCATCCTCACGGCAGGGTCCAGCGCTGGTTGGCCGCGCCGGTGCAGGTCCACAGGTGCACAGCCGTGCCGTCGGCCGAGTTGTTGCCGGACACGTCCAGGCACTTGCCCGACTGCGGGTTGCGCAGCGTCCCGTCGGCCTGCGCGGACCAGTTCTGCGCGCCGGTGCCGTTGCACGTGTAGAGCTGGATCTTCGTGCCGTCCGCGCTGGCGCCGCCGGATACGTCGAGGCACTTGCCGAGCGCCTTCACGGTGCCGTTCGGCGTCACCGTCCACGACTGCGCCGACGAGCCGTTGCAGGTGTAGAGCTGGATCTGGGTGCCGTCGGCGGTGGCGGCGTTGCGCACGTCCAGGCACTTGCCGGCCAGGCCCTTGACCGGGCCGGTCCGGACGGCGGACGTGGTGAGCGTGAACGCGTCCAGGTCGTAGAGCGCCCCGCTGCCACCGGCAAACGTCAGGTAGAGCGTGGTGGTGCCGGCCGGCGGACCGGCGATCGTGCCGGTGACCGTGGTGAACGTGTCCCAGGCGCCGGTGACCGGGACGGTGGCCGAGCCGAGCACGGTGCCGGTGGCCGAGCCGGCCCGCACCTGGAGCGTGCCGCCGGCCCCGGCGGACGAGACCCGGGCGGTGAACCCGGTGGCGTCGGCCAGCAGGTACGGCTGGAACGCGATCCAGTCGCCGTTGTGGATGTCGCCGACGGTCTTGCCGCCCTCGGCGGCGGCCTTGTCGAACGTGTTGATCCCGGACGACGTCTTGAAGTGCTCGGCCTGCCGGTGCCGGGGCTGGAGCGTGTGCTGGGTGTGGGTGGTGAGGCCGCCGGAGTCGGTGTACTCGGCGTCGAAGACGGCGAAGATGTTCGCCGCGTCGTCGTGCTCACCGTCGACGGGTACGGCGATCGAGCCGGTGCAGCCGGTCGCCGAGGTGATCTGGTGGCCGTGCTGGTCGTGGCCGAGCACGTAGGTCATCTTGACCTTCGTGCAGTCGATCGTGGCGTCCTCCGGGTCGGTGACGGTGACCCGGAACGGCACCGTGTCACCGAAGGAGAACAGCTTGCCGTTGCCGGGCGTCTCGATCACCACCGTCGGCGCGGTGTTGCCCACTGTGATCGTCACGCCGGCGGTGCCGGTGGCGCCCTGCGGGTCGCGCACGGTCAGCGTGGCGGTGTACCTGCCGTTCGCGGTGTAGGTGTGCGACGGGTTCGCCGCGGTGGAGGTGCCGCCGTCGCCGAACGTCCACGCGTACGTCAGCGCACCGCCCTCCGGGTCGGACGAGCCGGCCGATGAGAACGCGACTGTCAGCGGTGCGGCGCCGGAGGTCCGGTCGGCGGCGGCGCGGGCCACCGGGGCGCGGTTGGCGCCGCCCAGGTAGTCGAAGCGGTACAGCGCCGAGTTGGCGTCGCCGTTGAAGTAGCCGGTGCCGTAGTCGAGCACGTAGTAGGCGCCGTCCGGGCCGAACGCCGAGTCCATCACCTGCTTGCCGGTCCACGGGAAGCTGTCGATGGTGCCGGGTGAGCCGTCCACGTTGACGTGGATCGGCTTGATCCAGCCCCGGCCGAACTCGGTGGCGAAGAACTGCCCGTCGAACGACTGCGGGAACTTCGTGGTGGACGGGTTCGCCGCGTCGTACCGGTAGACCGGGCCGCCCATCGGCGACTCGGAGCCGCCGCCGAACTCCGGCGGGCTGCCGGCGTCACCGGCGTAGCGGATCCAGGACGGCTTCGCCGCCGGCAGCGTGGCCAGCCCGGTGTTGCGGAACGAGTTGTTCGTCGGCCCGCCGGTGCAGTTGAACTTCGGGCCGGCGGTGCCGGTGGCGAAGTCCCACTCGGCGTACGTCTCGGCCGCCGTGTTGGTGCCGGTGCAGTACGGCCAGCCGTAGTTGCCGGGGCCGGTGACCCGGTTGAACTCGACCTGCCCGGACGGGCCGCGGGCCGTGGTGGTGCCGGCGTCCGGCCCGTAGTCGCCCACGTAGACGACGCCGGTGGCCTTGTCGACGCTGATCCGGAACGGGTTGCGGAAGCCCATCGCGTAGATCTCCGGGCGGGTCCGCGCGGTGCCGGGGGCGAAGAGGTTGCCGGCCGGGATCGAGTACGTGCCGTTCGCGTTCACCTTGATCCGCAGGATCTTGCCCCGCAGGTCGTTTGTGTTGCCGGCGCTGCGCTGCGCGTCGTATCCGGGGTTGCGGTTGGCCCGCTCGTCGATCGGGGCGTAGCCGGCCGAGTCGAACGGGTTCGTGTCGTCGCCGGTGGACAGGTAGAGGTTGCCGGCGGCGTCGAAGTCGATGTCGCCGCCGACGTGGCAGCACAGCCCCCGGTCGGCCGGTACGTCGAGCACGTCGACCTTGCTGGCCTGGTTGAGCGTGAAGTCGGCGTTGAGCGTGAACCGGGAGAGCCGGTTCACGCCCTGCCAGGCGGAGAAGTCGCTGCCGGTGGCGGGCGCGTCCCCCGCCGGGGTGGACAGCGGTGGCGCGTAGTAGAGGTAGATGTGCCGGTTGGAGGCGAAGCCGGGGTCGACGCCGACCCCCTGGAGCCCCTCCTCGTCGTGGGTGTAGACCGGCAGCGTGCCGATGACCGTGGTGGCGCCGGCCGCGTCGGTGCGGCGCAGCGTGCCGTTGCGGGCGGTGTGCAGGACCGACCGGTCGGGCAGCACCGCGAGCGACATCGGTTCGCCGGTCTCGGCGACACCGCGGGCGAGTTCGACCTGCTGGAAGTCGCTCGCCGGGATCGGGTGGGCGGACGCCGGGACGGACGCCGCGGCCGTTGTGACGGTGCCGGCGGTGGCCGCGAGCAGCAGCGCTGCGGCAGCGGCGATCGGTCGCCGGGCACGGGGGTGGTGGGGGTGGCTGGACATGCTGTGCTGTCCCTTCCTGACGCGCGCAGCCAGGATCGGGCGCGCGTCGCGCCGGATGCCGAGCAGGGGGATGCTGCGCCGGCCTGCCGGGGAGGTCGGCGGGCCGCGACCGCCGGTCAGGACCGGAGGTCACCTCGCCGAGGCGGGCGGTGCGGGGCGATCTGGTGCGGCGGTCACCTCGGCGAAACAGCGTTGTGCTGTGCACGACATTAAGACCTTTCGATCAGCCTGTCCATAGCTTCTGATCGATCGGCTTTGACTTTCGCCGCTCAGCGACAAAAGTGCTGTCACTCGTGGCGGTCGACCGCCCGCTCCGCGAGCGCCGCCAGCACCCGTCGCGCCGGTTCCGCCAGCGGCAACGCCTCCAGCGCGACAAGCGCCGCGTCGGCCCGGGTACGGATCATCCGCTCCACCGCCTCCCGGGCGCCGGACTCCTCGACGATGCCCCGCACCTCGGCCGCGCCGGCCTGGTCGAGGCCGGGATCGCCGACCAGCTCCCCCAGCCGGGCCGCGCCGGCCCGGGAGGCGGACGCCCTGGCCAGCGCCAGCAGCACTGTCGGCTTGCCCTCCCGCAGGTCGTCCAGGTTGGACTTGCCGGTCACCGAGGGGTCGCCGAAGACGCCGAGCAGGTCGTCGCGGAGCTGGAACGCGTCACCGAGCGGGTCGCCGAACCCGGCCAGCGCGGCCACCTCCTCCGGCGCGGCGCCGGCCAGCGCGGCGCCGATCTGCACTGGACGGGTCACCGTGTAGCGGGCCGTCTTCAGCCGTACCACTGTGAGCGCGTTCGCCACCGAGCCGTCCCCGGCCGCGCCGACCACGTCCAGGTACTCCCCCGCGATCACCTCCGAGCGCATCCGGGCCAGCAGCACGTGCCCCCGGCGCAGCCGCTCGGGCGGCAACCCGCACCCGTGGAACATCTCGGCCGACCAGGCGGCGCAGAGGTCGCCGCAGAGCACCGCCGCCTGCCGGCCGTACACCGCCGGGTCGCCCCGCCAGCCGCAGCGGGCGTGCAGGTCGGCGAAGAACCGGTGCAGCGTCGGCGCGCCCCGGCGGCGGTCGCTGCGGTCCACGATGTCGTCGTGGATCAGCGCGAACGCGTGGAACAACTCCAGTGACGCCGCGGCGACCACGATCGGCGGGGCGTCCGGGCCGCCGAATCCGCGCCAGCCCCAGTAGCAGAACAGCGGGCGGATCCGCTTGCCGCCGGCCAGGACGAACCAGCGTAGAGCAGTGTGGACGGCCCCCGTACCGTCGTCCGGCCGACCCGGCTCTCTCGCGTCCAGGAACGCGGCGAGCGCGGTGTCGAAGCGGCCCCGCAGCAGGGCCGGGTCGGTCGGTGCGACGGTTACGGTCATGGTGCCTCCCAGGCCGGTCCGGCGAGTTCGAGCAGCAACGCCTGCACGTCAGCGGCCTCCACCCGGGGCCGGATCGCGGCCCGGTCGAGGCAGAGCAGCACCGGGCCGAACGTGGTCAGCTCGTCGCGGGTGAACGGCGGGCCGGCAGCCGCGCCGGGGGCCGTCTCCGCGTCGCCGCGCGGCCGCCGCGCCTGCCGGCAGCACCCCAGAGGTGTACGTCTCGACAGAGGTGTACGTCTCGACGTCGAGGTGGTCGCAGCGGGCGACCGGACGGGCGGACAACGCGGCGAACGCCTCGCACGGCACCGGGCCGGCCGGATGGGGCGCCTCGACGGCCGCGGGCACCGGGACCTCGACCGCGCGCAGCCCGGCCGGGGCCTCCGCCGGCTGCGCCCAGGCACACGCCAGGTGCGCGAGATCCAGGAAGATCCCGAGCCGGTCGGTATCCATGTCTGAGAATACCTCGCGTGCTTGTCCCGTCGACTCCACCGGACAGCCCGGTTCGGGCTCGAAGCCGGCCCGGCGACGGCGGGCGCGGCGGCCACCGGTGTGGCCGGCCGGAGCCCGAGCAGGAAAGCCGGTCCGCCGGTGCGGCCGGGGAATCCCGGTCCGGCCGCACCGGAGGGCCGTGCTGGTCGTGCCGGCGGACACCGGCGGCACGCTCCCCGGAGCCGGCCTCGTCCCCGCCGCGGGGCGCAACCGCGGCGGGCCCTCGCCGGCCGGCGCCGGTGAGTGTCGGACGGACCCCGAAGGGCCCGCCTCGGGTCAGGCGGAAGCTTCGGCCAGGGCGGGCTCCACCTCCGTCCAGGCGGCCCGCTCGGCCGAGCGGGTCACCGCGTCGAGCACGAGCTGGACCTGAAGCGCGTCGGCGAACGACGGGGCCGGGTCGGCGCCGGTGGCGACCGCCTCGACGAAGTCGCGCGCCTGGTGGGTGAAGGAGTGCTCGTAGCCGATGATGTGGCCGGGCGGCCACCACGCGTCCAGGTACGGGTGGTCCGGCTCGGTCACCAGGATCCGGCTGAAGCCCTGCTCGGCGGCGGGCCGGGTGGCGTCCAGGAACTCCAGTTCGTTGAGGCGTTCCAGGTCGAACACGACGCTGCCACGCGAGCCGTTGATCTCGACCCGCAGCGCGTTCTTGCGGCCGGTGGCGAATCGGGTCGCCTCGTACGTGGCCAGCGCTCCCCCGTCGAGCCTGGCCACGAACACCGCCGCGTCGTCCACCGTCACCTGACCCATCGCGCTGCCGTTGCCGTCGGCCTGCGCGGCCAGGCCGCTCGAACCGGCGACGAGTGGCCGCTGTCGCACGAACGTCTCGGTGAGCGCGCTGACGCCGCTGACGAGCTGACCGGTGACGTACTGGGTGAGGTCGATGATGTGCGCGCCGATGTCACCGAGCGCGCCGGAGCCCGCCCTGTCCTTCTGCAACCGCCACACCAGCGGGAACTGCGGGTCGACGATCCAGTCCTGGAGGTAGGTCGCCCGGACGTGCCGGATCTCGCCGATCCGCCCGTCGGCCACCAGCTGCCGCATCAGGGCGACAGCGGGCACCCGCCGGTAGTTGAAGCCGCACATCGCGCGTACCCCGGACTCGCGTGCCCGGGCCGCGGCCTCGGTCATCTCCCGGGCCTCGGCGACGCTGTTCGCCAGCGGCTTCTCGCACAGCACGTGCTTGCCCGCGGCGAGCGCGGCGAGTGCGATCTCGCGGTGGCTGTCCCCCGGCGTGCAGATGTCGACCACGTCGATCTCGTCGGACTCGACGAGCCGCCGCCAGTCGGTGGTGTATCCGTCCCAGCCGAGCCGGTCGGCGGCCTCGGCCACCTTCGGCTCGTCGCGGCCGCAGACGAGCGCCATCCGCACCCGCGCCGGCAGGTCGAACACCCGGTTCACGGTGCGCCACGCCTGGGAGTGCGCGGCGCCCATGAACGCGTAGCCGACCATGCCGACGCGCAGGATGCTGTCGTGACTGGACAAGGTGGGTCTCCCCCCGTGTGTCAGAACCCGAGCTTCAGGTAGTTGCTCGCGTTCTCCTTGGTGATCGTCTCGGAGGCGAGCACGATCTCCTTCGGTACCTGGAGTTCGACCAGGTCGGACATGCCCTTGCCCTGGCCGATCAGGCGGGCCAGGGAGATGGCCGAGGAGGCCATCGACGGGCTGTAGGTGACTGTGGCCTTGAGGACCGTGTTGTCGGCGGCGATGTCCTCCATCGCCTTCTTGGAGCCGGCGCCGCCGACCATGATGAATTCCTTGCGGTTGGCCTGGTTGACCGCCGCGAGCACGCCGATGCCCTGGTCGTCGTCGTGGTTCCAGACCGCGTCGATCTTCGGCAGCGCCTGGAACAGGCCGGTGGCGGCCTGCTGCCCGGAGTCCACCGTGAACTCCGCGGGTCGCCGGTTGGCGACCTTGAACCCGTACGAGGCGAGCGTGTCGGCGAACCCCTTCGAGCGTTCCTGGGTCAGCTCCAGCGACTCGATGCCGGGGATCTCACCGATCACCGGGTTGCTCACGCCCTTGGCCTTGAGCTGCTCGGCGATGTAGGTGGCGGCGGCCACCCCCATGCCGTAGTTGTCGCCCTTGATCTGCAGCCGGTAGGCGCGCGCGTCCGGGAAGGCCCGGTCCAGGTTGACCACCGGGATGCCGGCCTTCATCGCCTCCAGGCCGAACGCGTTGAGTTCCTTGCCGTCGTGCGGCAGCAGCACGATCACGTCCGGCTTCTGCGAGATCAGCGTGGACAGCGCCGCCCGCTGGGCCGCCGCGTCAGCGCCGGCCTCGACCGACTTCAGCTCCACGTCCTGGTACGCCCCGGCCTGCGCCTTGGCGTTGTTCGTGATGGCGGCGATCCAGCCGTGGTCGGCGGCCGGGGCGGAGAAGCCGATGCTCACCTTCTTGCCCGGCTCGGTGTTGGCGCCGGAACCGGCCGCCTTGGTCTGCGCCTCGGTCGGGTTCTGCTCGTTGCTGGTGCAGCCGGCGAGCAGCACCCCGGCGGAGACGGCGGCCCCGCCGAAGAGCAGCCGGCGGCGGGACAGGTCATGGCGCGGTGTTCTCATGACGCCTCCTGGGATGAGGTGGTGGGGTGGTTTCGGGTGTGGCGGGCCGGACCACAGTCGGTACGACGGCAGCCGGGGGTGCGCGGTGGGGTCAGGTGGTGGTGGCCCGGTTGCGGGCGAGGAACTGGGTCAGGCTGCCGAACTGCACCTGCTGGACGAGGACGGCGGCGACGATGATGCCGCCCTTGACCATGTTCTGGGCCTCGGCGGACAGGTTGTTGATGGCGAACAGGTTGGTGATGGTGGAGAAGATGATCACCCCGAGCAGGGAGCCGATGATCGTGCCCCGCCCGCCGCTGAGCAGCGTGCCGCCGATGATCGCGGCGGCGATCGCGTCCAGCTCGTAGAGGTTGGCCATCGCCGCCTGCGCGGAGGTGGCCTGCGCGGTCAGCATGACCGCGGCGATGCCGCAGCACAGACCGGACAGCGCGTAGAGGAGCACCGTGTGCCGGCGGACGTTGATGCCGGCGAGCCGGGCCGCCTCCGGGTTGCCGCCGACCGCCACCGTACGGCGGCCGAACGTGGTGCGGTTCAGCAGCACCCAGCCGGCCGCCACCACCGCCACCAGGATGTAGACCAGCAGCGGGATGCCGAGCACGTTCGTGCTGGCGATGCCGTTGATGAACGTGTTGCCCGACACCTGGGTCTGCTTGTCCGAGATCTCCGCCGCCAGCCCCCGGGCGGCGACGAGCATGGCGAGCGTGGCGATGAACGGCACCAGCCGCCCGTACGAGACGAGCAGCCCGTTCACCACGCCGACGGCGAGCCCGACGGTGAGCGCGGTGAAGATCATGCCGCCCGCGCCGTAGCTCTGCGTCGCGACCGTGGTGCACCAGACCCCGGCGAGCGCGACGATCGCGCCGACCGACAGGTCGATGCCGCCGCCGATGATCACGAACGTCATGCCGACTGTGACCACGCCGACCACCGAGGCGAGCTTGAGGATGGTGAGCGTGTTGCCCCACACCCAGTTCGGGTCGCCGTAGAGATCGGGGCGGGTCAGGATGCCGATGGCCACGAGCACTACGAGCGTGGCGAGCAGGCCGAGGTTGCGCTTGACGCCCTCCCCGCCGTCGCCGCGCCACCAGGAGAGCTTCGCCGGCGCGCCCACCTTGGCGGTCTCCGCCCGCTCCACCGGCGGCGACTGCGCGGGCAGGGCGGATTCGGTAACGTCGCTCATGCCGGCGCCCCGCTTCGCGCGGCGCCACCATGAGGCTCTCCGGCGCTGTGTCGATGATTCGCTCGCTGTCGCTCGCTCATGCCGGTGCGCCTTCCATGAGGGACCCCGCCATGACGAGGTCGAGCACGGTGTTCTCGTCCAGTTCGCCGGCCGGGGCCTCACGGACCACCCGGCCCTCCCGCATCACCAGCACCCGGTCGGCCAGGCCCAGCACCTCGGGCACCTCGCTGGAGACCAGCAGCACCCCGACGCCGCGGGCGGCCAGATCGCGGATCACCTGGTAAAGCTCGGCACGGGCACCCACGTCCACGCCCCGGGTCGGCTCGTCGAGCAGCAGCAGCCGGGTGTCACCCAGCAGCCACCGACCGACCACCACCTTCTGCTGGTTGCCGCCGGAGAGCGTGCACACCGGCCGCCGTACGTCCCGGGGCCGCAACTCCAGCGACGCGGCGACCCGGTCGGCCTCGGCCCGTTCCCGTCCGGTGTCGGTGAAGCCGAGGCGGGCGTACCGGCTGAACGTGGCGAGCGTGACGTTGCGGTAGATCGGCTCGCCGAGCAGCAGCGCCTGACTCTTGCGCTCCTCCGGCGCCATGCCCATCCCGGCCCGTACCGCGGCGCCCACACTGCCGGGACGCAACGCGCGGCCGTCCACCCGGACCGTCCCGGCGTGCGCCCGGCGCGCGCCGAAGATGGTCTCCAGCAGCTCCGAACGGCCGGAACCGACCAGCCCGGCGATGCCGACGATCTCCCCCGCCCGGACCCCGAGCGAGACGTCGGCGAACTCGCCGTGCCGGGTCAGCCCCTCCACCCGCAGCAGTTCCGCGCCACCCCCGTGGTCGGCCGGGCGCTGCGGGAAGACGTACTCGATGGTCCGGCCGGTCATCCGGGCGACCAGGTCGCGGGTCGGCGTCTCGCGGGCCGGCAGGCTCGCCGCCGTGGTCCGGCCGTCCTTGAGTACGGTGACCCGGTCGCCGATCTCGCGGATCTCCTCCAGCCGGTGCGAGATGTAGATGACAGCGATGCCCTGCGCGGTGAGTTCCCGGATGATCCGGAACAGGTTCGCCACCTCGTCGTGGGCCAGCACCGCGCTCGGTTCGTCCATGATGATCAGCCGGGCCTCGTGGGACAGCGCCCGGGCCATGCTGACGATCTGCTTGCCCGCCGCCGGCAGGTGCCGCACCAGCCGCCCCGGTGGGATCTCCGGGTGGCCGAGCCGGGCCAGGATCTGCCGGGTACGCCGGGCCATGTGCCCCCGCCGGACGAAGCCGAACCGGCGCGGTTCGTGGCCGAGGAACGCGTTCTCCGCCACCGACAGGTCGTCGACCAGGTCGAGTTCCTGGTAGATGGTGGCGATGCCGGCGCGCATCGCGGCCTGCGGGTCGGCGAACGCCGCCGCCTCGCCCCGCCAGAGCACCTCGCCGGAGTCCGGCCGGTGCACCCCGGCCAGCACCTTGATCAGCGTGGACTTGCCGGCGCCGTTCTGCCCCAGCAGGCAGTGCACCTCGCCGGCCCGCACCTCCAGTTGCACGCCGTCGAGCGCGCGTACCCCCGGGAACGTCTTGACCACGTCGGTGAGGCGCAGGACCACCTCGCCCGCGACGGCGTCGGCGGGCGCCTCGACCAGCGGTTCTTCGATCTCGCTCACGCTGCACCGCCCTTCGTTCGCGACTGCGGGGCTCGCAGGAGCGGCTCACTCCTCGCGCTCACCGAGCCCGCCTTCGTTCGCGACTGCGGGGCTCGCAGGAGCGGCTCACTCCTCGCGCTCACCGAGCCCGCCTTCGTTCGCGACTGCGGGGCTCGCAGGAGCGGCTCACTCCTCGCGCTCACGCTGCCTCCCCGAATGCGAGGTCGCTCGCCAGCACGGCGGCGCCGGCGACGCCGGCGCGCGGGCCCAGCTCGGACAGGACGACCGGCAGGTTGCCGGTGGCCAGCGGCAGCGAGCGGCGGTAGACCACGCTGCGGATCTCGGCCAGCAGGATGTGGCCGAGCTGGGCCAGCCCGCCGCCGATCACGATCATCGAGGGGTTGGTGAAGCTGACCAGCCCGGCCAGCACGCTGCCGACCCGCCGGCCGCCGTCGCGGATGAGCTGGATGCAGGTGACGTCCCCCTCGATCGCCCCCTGCGCCACGTCCAGCGCAGTCACCACGCCCCGGGCCGCCAGCCGCTCGGCCAGCGCCGGGGACACCTCGGTGCGGGCCGCGACAGTCGCCTCGCGGGCCAGCGCGGCGCCGCTGAACACGGCCTCCAGGCAGCCGACGTTGCCGCAGGAGCACATCGGACCGTTCGGGTCGACCTGGATGTGGCCGATGTCCCCGGCGCAGCCGTCGGTGCCCCGGTAGACCTCGCCGTGCAGGTAGATGCCGCAGCCGATGCCGGTGCCGATCTTGATGAACAGGAAGTCGTCGACCGAGTGGGCCACGCCGCCGTGCCGCTCGCCGATCGCCATGATGTTGACGTCGTTGTCGACCACCGCCGGGCAGCCGTGCTCGCGGGTGAGCAGCTCGCGGACCGGGAACCGGTCCCAACCGGGCATGATCGGCGGGGAGACCGGCACGCCGTCGCGGAAGCTGACCGGCCCCGGTACGCCGATGCCGACCGCGTCGAGCCGCTCGTACGCGCCGTCCACCTTGGCCTTGTGCAGCAGCTCGTTGACCCGCTGGAGCGTCACCTTCGGGCCGGAGCGGATGTCGGCGGGCTCGGTGTAGGCGGCCACCGTCTCCAGCCGGCCGTTGACCACCTCCACGTCGATCGAGCTGGCGCCCAGGTCGACGGCGGCGAACCGCAGGTGCTGGCTCAGCTCGACGAGTGTGGAACGCCGCCCGCCGCGGGAGGCGGCAAGCCCGGCCTCGGCGACGTATCCGAGGGAGACGAGGCGTTCCAGCTCGGCGAGCAGGCGCGGGCGGGGCATCTGGAGCCGGTCGCCGAGCTCGGCGCGGGACACCGCGCCCTCGTCCCGGAGCAGCCGCAGAAGCCGTACGTGCAGGGGGTCGAACGTCCGCACCGGCAGTCACCTCCGCATCGGAAGTCCGTCACATCGACGACGGCGATGTGTGTTGTGTCCGACACAGTAGAAGTCTTCCGGGCCGCGTGTCCATAGCTTCGGCACGTCTGATGCAAACTTTTGTCCATACGAACAAAAGCGAGTTCCAGATCATGAAAACGCGCCGCCCCACCCGGGGTTCTTCCGGGCGGGGCGGCGCGTTTTCGGGTCGGATGCGTTCTCGGGGGTCGGACGCGTTCTCGGGTCAGCGGGAGGGCGCGCGCCCCTTCTTGCGCAGCTTGCGGTCGTCCCGCAGCTCGACGTAGGGCTCCTCGTCGGCCGGGTGCCCGGCCGCGATGGCCCGACTGCGCTCCAGCTCGGCGTCGAACTCCGCACCGAGCAGGATGGCGATGTTGCTCAGCCACAGCCACACCAGGAAGATGATCACGCCGGCGACCGCGCCGTACGTCTTGTTGTACGAGCCGAAGTTGCTGACGTAGAGCGCGAACAGTCCGGACACCACCAGCCAGAGCACCACCGCGAGCACGCCGCCGGGGCTGACCCAGCGGAAGCCGCCGTGCCGGGCGTTCGGCGAGGCCCAGTAGAGGATCGCGAACATCAGGCTCACCAGCACCAGCAGCACCGGCCACTTGGCGATGTTCCACACCGTCACGGCGGTCCCGCCGAGCCCGATCGCGTCTCCCGCCTGCTCGGCCAGCCCACCGGTGAACACCACGATCACGGCGCTGATCAGCAGCATCACGCCGATCACCGCGGTCACGCCGAGGCGTACCGGCAGCGTCTTCCAGATCGGCCGCCCCTCCGGCACGTCGTAGATGCTGTTCGAGGCGCGCATGAACGCGGCGACGTAGCCGGAGGCCGACCAGAACGCCGCCACCAGACCGACGATCGCCGCGATGCTCGCCAGCCCGCCGGACTGGCCGGCCTGGTCGATCGCGCTCTCGATGATGCGACGGATGTTCTCCTCCGGCACCGCCTGCCCGACGGTGTCCCGCACCCCCTCGGTGGCCCGGTCGCCGAGCAGGCCGAGCACCGAGATCAGCACCAGTACGCCCGGGAAGATGGAGAGCACACCGTAGTAGGTGAGCGCGGCGGCCCAGTCGGTCAGGCTGTCCTCCTGGAACTCCCGCACGGTCCGCTTGAGGGTCGCCATCCAGCCCGTGGCCGACAGGTCGGCCGGGCTGTCCGGCCCGTCGTCCGGCCCCACCGGCCCGGTGCGCTTCCGCCCGCCGGGCCGGTCCTGCCCGGCGCGGGCTTCGTTGCGCGTGGCGCGGGCGTCCTCGCGCCCGTCACGGGTGTCGTCGTGGGCGTCGTCGCGGGCAGCCATGGCACCTCCTCGTCGTCATGTCGTCCCGCACGACATGCCCTGACGAGGGCAGCGATAACCGCCGCACCCGCAAACCGGCCACTCGGCCGCCGACGGCCCGTCCCCGCCGCGTTCCCTGCCGGCCCGTTCCCCGGCCGAGACCTGCCCTCGACTCCCCCGTACCCACCCGCTCTCCACGGCCCGCGCCCTGTCGCCGCCTCCCCGTGGGGACCTTCCGCCCGCTCGCCGCCTTTGCTCTGCACCCATGCGCGCGGCAGACACGCTCCGTAACCATGTGCGCCAATGGGTGCAGAGCAGAGGCGGCGGGGACAACGCTCCCACCGCCACCCGACCACTCCCCGCCCGAGATCCCTGCGACCCGCCGCACCACCGCCACCGCCAATCGCCACCATCTCGACGATCGTCACGACGAGTGGAACGTCATGGGTGCCAAACGGGGCCGGAAGCGCCCATGACGTTCCACTCACCGAGGGGCGGCCACCGGCGGACCGCCGGCCCGGCGCGGAAGCGGGCGCGGCGTACGGGCGGCGAAGGCCGGTGCGCTGAAGTGACGCGTGATCCGTCTTTCGATGCCACCACCTCGGGGAAGTGGAGATGATCGTGGAACGCGACACGGCGAACGCGCCCTCCGGCCTTTCCCCGTCGGGTGAGCGCGGCGCTCGCGAGCGCGCCGGACCCGGCGCGACGGGCGCCGGCCAGCGCGGGCCACCACCGAGGACGCACCCACCTGAGTGGACACGTTGCGTGACGACAAGCACCGCGAGCACGCCCGTTCTTCATCGTTGTAAGCGATATCGGAGAGAGCCGCGAGAGACCGCCCTCCACCATTGCGAAACGGTTTCAAGAAAAATGTGCCGCGAGTGAGCGAACCTCCATTCCGTCACTCATTGCAATCACGATCGGCAATGTTCCCAACACGCGCGCTATTCGCGTATCGTGCCCCCTCGTGCCGCCCGTTCGCCCGTCCGACGCGATTCCCCCCAAACCCCGGCCGCCGTCCGGCGGACGACCGGGGTCCGACGTGGACGCCGAGGTGGTGTCGCTGCCGCCGGACGAGGGAAGCGTCGGCGGACCCGAGTGGGCCGACGACGGGCCGGGCGACACCGGAAGCCACAAGGAGCAGACCCCGGAACAGGCCCACCAGGACGCCCGCGACCTGGCCGCCCGGTTCGAGGAGGAGAAGCCGGGGCGGGTGCTCGCCGGACCGGTCGGCGTCCTCTTCACCGGGATCACAGTCGCGGTCGGACTGCTGACGCTCTGGCAGGTGTTCTTCCCGCTGGCCCAGGGCAGCAAGTACTACCTGATCTTCTTCCTGGCCGGCGTCCTGCCGATCGTGTTCCTCGCGTACCCCTCGGGCGTGCGGCTGCGGCGCGCCGGGGCCGACGCGGACGACCGGCGCGGACCGACGCCCGTGGACTGGCTGCTGGCCCTCGCCGCGCTCGTGGTCTGCCTCTACCCGGTGCTGCCGGTCACGATCGGCGCCGGTGGCGGCGGGTACGACGCCTTCCTGGACCGGCAGGGCCTGCTGGATCCGCTGGACGTGGCGTTCGGCACCGGACTGCTGCTCCTGCTGCTGGAGGCGTGCCGGCGTACCACCGGATGGATCCTGCCGGCGGTCTGTGTGCTGTTCCTCGGGTACGGCTACTACGGCGGGCTGCTGCCGCAGTCCTGGCCGGTGGCGCACGCGGGCCTCGACTTCGGGCAGCTCGTCGACGCGTTCTACAACTCCGACAGCGGCTTCTACGGCACGCCGCTGGACGTGGCCGCCTCGTACATCGTGCTGTTCACGATCTACGGCGCGGTGCTCGACCTGTCCGGCGCGGGCCGGTTCTTCGTGGAACTGTCCGCCGCCGCGTTCCGCCGCTCCCGGACCGCCGCCGGGCGCACCGCCGTCGCCTCGGGCTTCCTGCTCGGCACGGTCTCCGGCTCCGGCGCCGCCACCACAGTCAGCATCGGTGCGGTGACCTGGCCGATCCTGCGCCGCGCCGGCTACCCGGCGGAGCGGGCGGGCGGCATGCTCGCCGCCGCGGGCGTGGGGGCGATCCTGTCGCCGCCGACGCTCGGCGCCGCCGCGTTCATCATCGCCGAGTACCTGGGCGTGTCCTACCTTCAGGTGCTCGGCTGGGCCACCGTGCCGACGATCCTCTACTACCTGGGCATCCTGCTCTCCGTCGAGATCGACGCCCGGCGCTCCGGCGTGCGGCCGGTGGTCATCGACACCGGCTCGGCGTGGCGGCTGCTGGCCCGCTTCGGCTACCACTTCCTCTCGCTCTTCGTGATCATCGTGGTGCTGGCGCTCGGCGCGTCGGCGATGCGCGCCGTGGTCATCGCCACCGCGATCGCGGCCGTGCTGTCCTTCCTGGACCGGCGGCACCGCCTCACGCCGGCCCGGCTGGTGGCGGCGCTGCGCGACGGCGTACGCGGGGTGCTCGCGGTGAGCGCCGTCTGCGCCGCGGCCGGCATCATCACCGCCACCACCACGAAGACCGGCCTCGGGCCGCAGGCTGCCTCGCTGCTGATCAGCGGCGCGCAGGCGGTCAGCTCGGAGCCGGCAGTGGTGTTGGCGCTGACCGCCGTGCTCGCCGCCGTCGCGCTCAGCCTGCTCGGCCTCGCCGTGCCGGTCACCGCCTCGTTCGTCATCGGCTGGGTGATCATCGGCCCGGCACTGCTGAACCTGGGGGTCGAAGCGCCCGCCGCGGCCATGTTCGTCTTCTACTTCGCGGTGCTGTCCGAGGTCTCGCCGCCGACCGCGCTGGCCGCTGTCGCCGCCGCCGCTGTCACCGGCGGCCGGCTGGTGCCGACCATGTGGCAGACCCTGCGGTACGCGCTGCCGGCGTACCTGATCCCGCTGGCCTTCGTGATCACACCGACCGGCCTCGGCCTGCTCGGCATCGGCGGGCCCGGGCGGATCGTGACGGCCGGCCTGGTGTCGGCGCTGGGCGTCGCGGTGCTGGCGGTCGCGGCCGGCGGCTGGCTGCCCGGTGTGGGCCCGGCCGGCGTGCCGGAGCGGATCGTCGGCGCGATCGCCGGGCTGGTGCTGCTCTGGCTGGAACCGCTGCCCATGGCGATCGGCGCGGCGCTCGCCGCGCTCGCGGTCGCGGGCGTGTACGTCCGACGTGGCGCCGCCGGACACCCCGGCCGCCCGGCGGTCGAAGAATCCGTGGACCTTGGGGAGGAGAGAGAGTGGGACGGATCGACGCGAGGATAGTGGCGGGTGTCGGGGCACTTGTCCTGGTCGCCGCCGGTGCCGCCGGCTGCGGGGGCCGTCAGGACGGCGCGGCGAAGGACGACGCCGCACGCGAGGTCAGCTGCAAGGTCACCAAGGACACCCGGGTCGGCATCGCCACCGGCAACGCCACCGGCGTCTACTACGTGGTCGGCAACGCGCTCGCCGGTGAGCTGAGCAAGAGCACCGACGGGAAGCTGACCGGGACGGCCGCCGAGACCGGCGCCTCGGTGCAGAACGTCGAGCAGCTCGTCGCCGGCCAGTACGACGTGGCGTTCTCCCTGTTCGACACCGCCGTCAACGCGGTGCAGGGCAAGGGGAGCTTCAGCTCGCCGCAGCCGGTGAAGGCGCTGGCCCGGATCTACGACAACTACACGCAGGTGGTGGTCCGCGCCGACGCGGGGATCACGTCGGTGGCCGACATGAAGGGCAAGAAGATCTCCACGGGCTCGCCGAAGTCCGGTACCGAGGTCATCGCCAACCGCCTGCTCACCGCCGCCGGGCTGGACCCGGCCAAGGACATCCAGGCGCAGCGGCTGGACCTCACCAAGACCGTCGACGGCATGAAGGACGGCAGCATCGACGGCTTCTTCTGGTCCGGCGGCGTGCCGACCGGCGGGGTCACCGACCTGTTCACCACCTCCGGCGACAAGGTGAAGTTCGTCGACATCAGCCCGCTGCTGCCGAAGATGGCCGAGCTGAACCCGGCGTACCAGGCGGGCACCATCGGCAAGGACATCTACCGGACCCCGGCCGACGTGCCCACCATCGTGGTGCCGAACGTGCTGCTGGTGCGCGACAACCTGGACGCCGACGTGGCCTGTGCGATCACCCGGACGGTCTTCGACTCCAAGGATGCCCTGGCTCAGGCGAACCCGGCGGCGAAGGGCATCGACCTGGGCAACGCCCGCAAGACCGATCCGGTGCCGCTGCACCGGGGCGCGGAGCGGGCGCTGAGCGACCTCGGCGCGAGCTGACCTGAACGGGCCGGGCCCGGACGCGCGTCCGGGCCCGGCCCACCGACCCGACCCGGAGACCCCCGTGCCGCTGCCCCACCCGGCCCGCGTACGCCGGCATCACCGCTCCGCGGACCGCACCGGACACCTCCGCTCGGTCCGCGTCCAACTGCTGGCCCCGATCCTGGTGGCCACCGCCGGCCTGGTCGTGCTGGGGGCGGCGCAGACCGGCGCCGCGCTCGACGCGTCCACCGACGCCGACCGCGCCCGCGTGCTGGCCGGCACCGCCACCGCGACCGTACGGCTGGTGCACGAGCTGGAACGCGAACTGGGCGAGACGGCCGCGTTGCGCCAGCGCGGCGGTACGTCGGGCCGCCCGCTCGTGGACGCGCAGCGCCGCCGGGTGGACACGGCGGTGGACCGCTACCGCTCGGCGCAGGGTGACGCGCGCCGGGCCGCCCCGAACCTGGCCGGGGTGCTGGACGACGCGCGCGGACGCCTGGATCAGCTCACGCCCACCCGCGAGCTGGCGCTGGCCGGCGAGCGCGGCGACCCGGCGTACGTGTCGCTCGTGGAGTCGCTGCTCGCGGTCGCGGACGCGTTGCCGAGCCAGCTCCGCGACGCCGACCTGGCCAACCAGGCGCGCGAGGTGGCAGCGGTGGCCGCCCAGGAACACCTGTCCGCGCTGGAGCGCGACCTGCTGCGGGCGGTGTTCGTCAGGGGTGGCCTGCAAAGTGGCGAACTGGCCCGGCTGGGCCGGCTGCGGGGCGCCCGGGAGCAGCGGCAGGCCGAGTTCCTGCGCATCGCCTCCGACCCGGCGAACAAAGCCTGGTACCGCCTGGTCGACGGCACCGACGTGACCACTGCCCGCCGGATACGTGACGCAGTGCTCGACTCCGACGGCGCGCCGGGCACGGTGAAGACCGACGGTGACGCCTGGTACGTGGCGCAGAGCGGCGCGATCCGCCGGTACAACCTGCTCGGCCGGGACCTGTCCGACGGGCTGGACCGGGACGCGGCGGACCTGGCCGGCGAGGCCCGGCTGCGCGCCGTGCTGACCGCGGGCGCGACGAGCACCGTCGCGCTCGGCTCGCTGGTCACCGCCGTGCTGCTGGCGGTCCGCACCAGCCGCCGGTTGCGCCGGCTGCGGGTGGCCGCGCTCACCATGGCGAACCGGGAGCTGCCGGAGCGGATCACCGCTATCGCGGCGGGCGAGGGAACGCCGGCGGAGGGTGCGGCGACCCGGATGACCGACGGGATCAGGCGGGGCCGCGACGAGGTGGCGCAGGTCGCCGAGGCGTTCGACACGGTGAACCGGGCCGCGTTGCGGCTGGCCGGGCAGCAGGCCGAGTTGCGGCTGGACGTGACCCGGATGGCGGAGGCGCTGGCCCGGCGCATCCGGACGCTCATCACCCGGCAGCTGCGGCTGCTCGACGACTTCGAGCGCGAGGAGACCGACCCGGACGCGCTGGCCCGGCTGTTCGCGCTGGACCACCTCGCCGCCCGGTTGCGCCGCAACGGGGAGAACCTGCTGGTGCTGGCCGGCGGCGAGCCCGGCCGGGGGCACGAGGGCGCGTTGCTGCTGGAGGACGTGGTGCGGGCGGCGGCCTCC
Organism: Micromonospora sp. C28ISP2-4; assembly: GCF_030519385.1. Taxonomy (NCBI): domain Bacteria; kingdom Bacillati; phylum Actinomycetota; class Actinomycetes; order Micromonosporales; family Micromonosporaceae; genus Micromonospora; species Micromonospora sp. C28ISP2-4. The sequence continues at coordinate 21,929 of NZ_JAUMKG010000009.1, forward strand.
GAGATCGAGGACTACCCGCGGGTGGAGATCGACGTGCCGATCGCCGCGGTGCACGGCGCGGCGGCCGGCAACCTGGTGCACCTGCTGGCCGAGCTGCTGGAGAACGCCACCGTCTACTCGCCACCCGAGGCCCGGGTGCTCGTCGACGGCCGGCGCACCGTCGACGGGCTGGTGCTTCGTGTCCACGACCAGGGCATCGGCGTCAGCGAGAGCCGGCTGGCCGAGATCAACGAACGGCTGGCCCTGCCGGCCACGCTGTCCAGCGCCGCGGCGGGCAGCATGGGTCTGCACGTGGTGGCCCACCTGGCCGCCCGGCACGGGATCCGGGTGCAGTTGCACAACCCCGGCACCGGGACGGTGGCGCAGGTCGACGTACCGGAGTCGGTGCTGACCCGGGTCGAGTCGGTGGCGTCCCGGCCGGCGGTCGAGCGGCGACCGCGCGCCGCGGCCTGGTTCAAGTCCGGGCCCGCCGCCCGGTCGGCGGCCGGCAGCCGCAGCCTCGTCACCAGCGCCACGACCGTCGGCCCGGTGCGCGGCGTCGCCGCCGTCCGCACTCCGGGAGGCGCGTTGCTGGCGCCGAGCACGGCGCGGATCCGGCCGGTGAGCGGGCCGCCGACGCCCGTCCCGACCACCGCCGCCGGGCTGCCCCGGCGGCAGGTGGGCGGCCACCTGCCCGGGCCGATGCCGGACGCCACCGCGCCGCCGCCGGCCACCGACCTGCTCGACCCCGAAGTGGTACGTGCCCGGCTGTCCGCCCTCGCCGAGGGGGTGGCCAGCGCGACCCGCCGTGCCCCGAACACCACACCAAACGGGAGAAGACCATGACCTCACCGTCCTCCACCGGCCTGGACTGGCTGCTGGCGAACTTCGCCGAGCAGGTGCCGGACGTCTCGCACGCGCTCGCGGTCTCCGAGGACGGGCTGCGGCTGGCGTCCTCGCCGGACCTCGCCCCCGACCAGGTCGACCAGCTCGCGGCGGTGATCAGTGGGCTGGCGAGCCTGACCGTGGGCGCGGCCCGGCTGATGTCCGCCGGCCGGGTACGCCAGCAGATCGTCGACATGGACGGCGGGGTGATGCTGGTGATGGCGGTGGGTGAACGGGCACTGCTCGGTGTGCTCGCCGCGCCCGGCTGCGACCTGGGCCAGATCGGCTACGAGACGGCGACGCTGGTGCAGCGGGTGGCGGAGGCGCTGGAACCGGCGGTGCGCCGGTGACCGGCCGCTCGGTGCGGCTGCTGGCCGCGCTGATGTCGGCGGTGCTGGTGGCCGGCTGCGCGGCCGAGCACTCCACTCCGGAGGCGTGGCACGGTGGGCGGATCTTCCTGGCCACCGGCAACACCACAGGTGTCTACTACCAGCTCGGCGGCGGGTACGCCGACCTGATCACCCGCCACCTGCCGGGGTACGAGGCGCGGGCGGAGCCGACCGGCGCGTCGGTGGAGAACATCACCCGGGTGGCCAGCGGCGACATGGAGATCGCGTTCAGCCTGGCCGACACGGCGGCGGACGCGGTCGACGGGCGCGGGGCGTTCGACAAGCAGCCGCAGCCGGTGCGCGCACTGGCCCGGGTCTACAGCAACTACACGCACGTGATCGTGCGCGCCGACGGCAAGATCGGCAGCTTCGCCGACCTGCGCGGCAAGCGCATCTCCACCGGTTCGCCGAAGTCCGGCACCGACATCATCGCCGGGCGCCTGCTCACCGCCGGTGGCATCGACCCGAACCGGGACATCAAGCGGTTCAACCTGTCGCTGCCGGAGACGGTCACGAGGATGCGCGCCAAGAGCCTGGACGCCATGTTCTTCTCCGGCGGCCTGCCCACACCCGGCGTCAAGGACCTGCTCTCCTCCGCGCCCGGCACGTTCCGGCTGCTGCCGCTCGACGAGCTGATCGAGCCGTTGAGCGCCCGCTTCGGCGCGGTCTACACCACCGCGACGCTGCCGAAGGAGGTCTACGGCACGCCCGCGCCGACGCCGACCATCACGGTGGCGAACGTGATCCTGGTGGCGGCCGACATGCCGGAGCAGCTCGCGTACGACCTGACCCGGGTGCTGTTCACCTGGCAGGGCGAGCTGATCCAGGTGCACCCGGAGGCGGCGAACTTCAACCGGTCCAGCGCCGCGGCGACCCGGCCGATCCCGCTGCACCCGGGCGCGCAGCGGTTCTACCGCACCGGCTGAGCGCGGGACCGTGCCGCCTCGGCCCGCGCCGGGGCGGCGCCGCGCCTGCTACGGCGTCCAGTCGCGCCGCAGCAGGCCGTAGATCACCAGGTCGGTGAAGCCGTTGCCGTCGTACTCGCGGTCCCGCTGGGTGCCCTCGTGGACGAACCCGCACCGCTCGGCGGTGCGCCGCATGGCCGTGTTGCCGGCGAGCGTCTCGATCTCCAGGCGGCGCAGGTTGCGGTTGCGGAAGCCGTACCGGCAGAGCAGCCGGATCACCTCGGTCCCGTACCCCTGGCCGCGCGCCTCCGGCAGCAGCGTGATGCCGAGGTGGGCGTACCCGTTGAAGGTGTTGATCCCCCACAGCACGCCGGTGCCGAGGAACGTGCCGTCGGCCACGGTCTCGGCCAGCAGCGACACCGGGGCGTCGACGGCCGGCTGCTCGGCGGCGCGCTTCTCCAGCCGGGCCCGGACCTGGCCGACGTGGTGTGGCAGGAACGGCCCGTCGTCGGTGACCAGGTGCAGTTCCGGGTCGGCGTTCAGGCGGAACAGGTCCGGCGCGTCGTCGGGGGTGGGCGTGCGCAGGCGGACCCGGTCGGTGGCGAACATGCCGCGACGCTAACGGCGGGTGGCCGGGCCGACAACCGCATTTGGCCCGCCTACCGACCGGTCGGTAGGGTGGCTGGCATGACCCCGCTAGTGCTCGCCACCGCCCTGACCAAGACCTACGGGACCCGGGACGTCCTGCGCGCGCTCGACCTCGCCGTCGCGCCCGGCAGCCGGTTCGTCGTACTCGGCCACAACGGCGCCGGCAAGTCGACGCTGCTGGAGATCATCGCGACGCTGCGCACCCCGACGTCCGGCTCGGTACGCGTCGGCGGGTTCGACACGGTCACGCAGGCCCGGGACGCGCGACGCCTGATCGGCCTCGCGCCGCAGTCGAACGCCCTGGACCCCCTCGCCACCCCGGCCGAGGTGCTCGACTTCCACGGCGTGGCGCTCGGGCTGGGGCGCCGCCGGCGCGCACAGCGAACCCGGGAACTGATCGACCTGTTCGGCCTGGGCGAGCACCGCTCGTCCCGGGTGGCCGAGCTCTCCGGCGGCACCCGCCGCAAGCTGGACCTGGCGGTGGCGCTCGTCGCCGAGCCGGCAGTGGTGATCCTGGACGAGCCGACCACCGGCCTGGACCCGCTCGCCCGCATCGACTTCTGGGCCGAGCTGACCCGCCTCAACCACTGCGGGACGTCGCTGCTCATCTCGACCCAGGATCTCCACGAGGCGGACGTGCTGGCCACCGAGATCGCGATGCTCCGGGAGGGCCGTGTGGTCGCCCAGGGCTCACCGGCGTCACTCAAGCAGCGTGTGGGCGCCCGGACGCTGACGCTCGACATGTCCGGCGCCGCCGCCGCGACCGCGCTCGCCGCCGCGTCCGAGGCCGGGTTCCGCGCCGACCCCGGCCATCCGGACCGGGTACGCCTCAGCGTGCCCGACGATCCGCGGGCCCTGGCGAGGGCCCTGGCCGAGGCCGGCGACGCCGCCGCCCACATCACCCGGCTGCAACTCGCCGAGCCCTCCCTCGACGACGTCTTCGTCGCCCTCGCCGCCCGCTGAGGCGCCCCACCGCACCCGAAAGGCCCGAACCCGTGCTCCCGCTCGCAGTCACCCCGCCCCGCCGCTCTCCGGCCCCTGTCGTCCTCGCGGCGATCAGGCGCTCGACCCGGGCTGTGCTCCGTACGCCCGCGCTGCTCGTCGCCCCGGTCGCACAGTCCCTGTTCTTCCTGCTCGTCTACGCCGGGCAGCTCGATGCCGTGGGCAGCACCTACCTGGACGGGACGAGCTTCATCGCGTTCCTGCTGCCGCTGATCCTGCTCACCGGCGTCGCCACCGGCGCGGGCGCCGCCGGCACGCTCGTGCTGGGCGACCTCACCAGCGGCTACCTCGACCGCCTCCGGCTCGCCCACGGGAGCACCACGCCGTTCCTCGTCGGCCCGGTCGTGGCCGCGCTGATCGCCGTCGTCCTCCAGATGGCTGTGACAGTCGCCGGGGCCACGGCGATCGGCTACCGGCCGGCGAGCTGGTCCGGCGTCGCCGGGATGCTGCTGCTGATGCTGGCCCTGGGCCTCGCCGTCGCACTGCTCAGCATGACGCTCGCGATCCGGTCCGCCTCGGCGTCGGCCACCAACCTGGTCACGCTCGCCGTGTTCGGCCTGTCGTTCTTCACCGGCGTGTTCGCGCCGGTCGACCAACTCGCCGGCTGGATGCGGGTGATCGCCGTCGTCAACCCGCTCACCTATATCGTCGACACCGCCCGCCAGCTCGGCGGCGGCACGTCGCTCACCGCGGCTCCGGTCGGCGTGGCGGCCATTGCCGCCCTGGCCGTCGCCGGAACCGCCGCCTGCGCCCTCGCCCTCCACCACGCCAGGAAGAACCGATGAGCCCCACCGACACGCGCACCCAGATCATGGACGCCTTCGCCGAGCAGCTCGCCGCGACCGGCTACCAGGGCATCTCCCTGGTCGGGGTGGGCCGCAGCGTCGGCATCCAGAAGCCGTCCATCTACCACCACTTCCCCGGCGGGAAGGAGGACCTCTACATCGCGGTGGCGGAACGGTACATCCGGGACGTCGGCGGCCGGATCTCGGCGGCGCTGTCCGAAGCCGGCGACGTGGCGCACCGGCTGCACGCGCTCGCCACCGTCGCCGCCGGTCAGCACGGCGACGCGATCACGTTCGAGCAGCGCATCTACGACACGCTGCCGCTCGTCTCCGCCGGGACCAGCGAGCATGTCTCGGGCCTCTACGTCGCGCTGATGCTGGCGCCGGTGACCCGGTTCTTCGCCGAGGCGAAGGCGGAGGGCGCCGTCACCGGCGAACCGGAGTTCCTGATGAACGCGTTCCTGCACCTGGCCCGCGCGGCCGACCTCACCGACGAGACCGGACCCGCCCGGGTCGTCGCGCTCTTCCTCGACGGCGCCCGCCCACGTGCCTAAACTAAGGACTTAGCTAACCGAGGAGGTCGCGCCGTGTCGGCTGAGGCTGTGCACTACAACATGCATGACGCCAAGACCCACCTATCGCGCATCATCGAGCGGGTGGAACGCGGCGAAGAGATCATCATCGACCGGGCGGGCACACCTGTGGCGAAGGTCGTACCGCTGGTGCGCCGGACCGATCGCACGGCGATCGGCTCCCTCGCGGGGCAGGTGGACCTCTCGGGTGACTGGGATTCGCCACAGACCAACGCCGAGATCGCCGCCGACTTCGGGATCGGCGCATGACCCTGCTGCTGGACACCCACGTCGCGCTCTGGGCCATCACCGGCGACGCCACCCTCGGCGTCGAGTTCCTCGACCGGCTACGCCACGACCCCGATGCCTTCCTCTCCCCGGTCAGCCTCTGGGAGATCACCATCAAGCAGCAGGCGGGAAAACTCTCCGGTCCTCCCGACCTCGCGGAACGGGTGCGGGACATGGGGTTCCGTGAACTGCCGGTGACCCACGACCACGCCATCACCGCAGGCCGCCTGCCGCCGCATCACCGGGATCCCTTCGACCGGATGCTGGTGGCGCAGGCGATCACGGAGAACCTGACCCTGGCCACCCGCGACGCCTTCATCCCGCTCTACGAGGTCGACGTCCTCAAGGTGTAGGTGTCAGGCGTCGGCGGGGGTGGTGGCGGCGCGCGCCGCCGCGACCAGCCGTGCGGTCTCGGCGGTCACCGCCTCGTCGTCGGCCGGCGTTCCCGGGTCGTAGCGGACCGTCCAGGTCAGGCCGTCGACACCGGACACCCGCCGGGCCGCGATCCGCCCGGAGCCGCCGGGCACCTCGTGGTGCGAGGTGTACGCCACCGAGCCGGTGACCCGCGCGCGGACCTGGTGCGGCAGGTCACCCGGGTCGACGAGCAGGTACGTCTCGGGCAGGCCGTCCGCGACCACCAGGTAGCCGTCGTGCTCGGCGACCGGCTCGGCCGGGGTGACCGTCAGCTCCCGGCCGGACCAGACCGCCTTGAGGATGTCGTGCCAGCCGATGCGGTCCACGCGGCCGGGCAGCCAGAGCCCCCGGTTGCTGGCGACCAGCACCCCGTCGTTGCCGCCCTCGCCGGTGCCGGCCGCGGCCCAGGCGAGCACCCGCTCGTCGGCGGCCAGCGGCGGCCGGTCGGCCGACGGCAGCTTCGGCCGGCGGTTGAACAGACCCATCACAAACCTCCGGCGGCCTGCTCGCGCAGTGCCCGTGCGTGCTGTTCCAGCGAGAGCAGTTCCCCGAACAGGGCGAAGTACTCGTCCTTGTTGCTCACCGGGTTGACCCGCTGGATCTTCGACTTCAGGTCACGGATGCGGCCGGTGACCGAACTCCACTGGAGCCGGGCCATGGTGATCGACACGTATCTCGGGTCGGGCTCGCCGTCGATGCGCAACGGCTCCACCGCCAGCTCGCCGATCAGCGCCTGCCCGGCCAGGTCGTCGCAGGCGTCGCGGACCCGCCCGATCCAGACGGCGCCGCCGGTGGCGCCGGACGCGCCGCCGGCCGCGGCCACGGCGGCGCGTACCGCCACGTGCACTGGGTGCTGGTAGTCGGTCGCCTCGACCGCGTCGAACATCGGGCCGGCCAGCACCGGCTCCTGCAACGCCAGCTTCAACGCCTCCCGCTCCACCATGGAACGCGGGCTGTCCACAGCGGGCGCGGCGGGGCTCGGGCGAGCCGGGGCGGCGGGCGCGCCACCCGGCTGCGGCCCGTGCGCGGCGCTCAGCACCGCACGCTGCACCAGCTCGATCTCCATGCCGAGGTCACCGGCGAGCTTGCGCACGTACTCCGGGCGCTTCTCCCGGTCCTTGATCTTCGCCACCAGGGGCGCGGCGCGGCGCATGGCCTCGACCCGGCCGTCGACGGTGTCCAGGTCGAACCGGCTGATCACGTGCCGGAGCGCGAAGTCCACGAGCGGCTCGCGGCGGGCCACCAGGTCGCGTACGGCCAGGTCGCCCTTTGCCAGGCGCAGCTCGCACGGGTCCATGTTGTCGGGGCTGACCGCGATGAAGGTACGCCCGACGAAGCGCTGGTCGTCCTCGAAGGCGCGCAGCGCCGCCTTCTGGCCGGCCGCGTCGCCGTCGAAGGTGAAGATGATCTCGCCGGCCCGCTCGTCGCTGTCGAACAGCACCCGGCGCAGCACCGAGATGTGGTCGCCGCCGAACGCGGTGCCGCAGGTCGCCACCGCTGTCGGCACGTCGGCGAGGTGGCAGGCCATCACGTCGGTGTAGCCCTCGACCACCACCACCTTGCCCTGCTTGGCGATCTCCCGCTTGGCCTGGTCGATGCCGTAGAGCACGTGCGACTTCTTGTAGATCGGCGTCTCGGGGGTGTTGAGGTACTTCGGGCCGTCGTCGTCGTCGAACAGCTTGCGGGCGCCGAAGCCGATCACGTCGCCGGTGATGTCCCGGATCGGCCACATCAGGCGGCGGCGGAACCTGTCGATCAGCGAGCCGGAGCGGGCCGGGCGGGACAGGCCGGCGGTCACCAGCTCGTCGTGGGTGAAGCCCTGCTGGCGCAGGTGCTTGGTGAGCAGGTCCCACCCGTCGGGGGCGAAGCCGCAGCCGTACCGCTCGGCGGCGGCCCGGTCGAAGCCGCGCCCGGCGAGGAACTCGCGGGCCGGGCGGGCACCGGCGGTGGTGAGCTGGGCCCGGTAGAACTCGACGGCGGCGGCGTGCGCGGCCACCAGCCGCTGCCGCTGCCCCTGCTGCGGGCGGGTACGCGGCGCGGACCGGTCGTCCTCGACGTAGCGCAACTGGATGCCGGCGCGGGCGGCGAGCCGCTCGACGGACTCGACGAAGCTGAGGTGCTCGGCGTCCATCAGGAACTTGATCGCGTCGCCGCCGACGCCGCAGCCGAAGCAGTAGAAGACGTTGCGGGCGGGCGAGACGTTGAACGACGGGCTCTTCTCGTCGTGGAACGGGCAGAGCCCCTTGAGGTTGCCGCCGCCGGCCGACTTGAGCGTCACCACCTCGGAGATGACGTCCGCGATGGCGGTGCGCTCGCGGACCAGCGCGATGTCCTCGTCCCGGATCCGCCCCGCCATGACCGCCACCCCCTCGGCGTACATCCTGCCCTGCCGGACCGACGTTCCGGCGGCCGGGGGGACGGGCGTGTGGCCGGCCACGCCTGTCGCCGCCGGCTCAGGCCGAGCGGGCCGCCGCGGGGTCGCCGATACGCGGGAACGGCTCGATCGAGAAGACCACCTCGACCGGCACCTCGAAGTACGCGGCGATGCGCAGCGCCAGGTGCAGGCTGGGCCGGAACTCGCCGCGTTCCAGGTAACCGACGGTCTGGTAGTGCACACCGAGCGCGTCGGCCAGTTGCCGCCGGGAGATGCCCCGTTCGGCGCGCAGCACCGCGATCCGGTTGTGCACGGTCTCGCTCATCGACGCCCTCTCATCCGACCCGCTGCATGGCCCGCTCCCGCCGGGCCGCGACCCGCGAGCCGGACTCCCGGCGGGCCATCCGGCGCAGCACCACCGGGGCCAGCACGAGCCCGAGCAGCGCCCAGGCGCCGAGCACGCCGACCGTCTCCAGGTGCCGCCAGGAGCCGCCGAGTTCGACAGCCGCCAGGTCGCCCGGGAGCAGCGCCGAGCGCATGCCCAAGCCTAGCCAGTAGAGCGGGAAGACCTGGGCGACGCCCTGGAGCCAGCCGGGCAGGCCGTTGATCGGGTAGAAGATGCCGGACAGCGCGATGAGACCGAAGATCGGCATCACCACCAGGCCCATGTTGCGCGGGTTCTCCACCAGCGAGCCGATCACCGCGCCCAGCGGCAGCGTCGCCACCAGCCCGAGCGGCACCACCCAGGCCAGCGTGAGCCAGGCGCCGGGGTCGCCGAGCCGCAGCCCGTCGAGGAAGAACAGCCCGGGCGTGAGCTGGATGACCACGCCGATCAGCGCGACCGCCGACACCAGCACGATCTTGCCGACCAGGTAGCCGAGCATGCCGTCCGGGATGGCCTTGGCGCGCAGCAGCGTGCCGTCCTCCCGGTCGATGACGAGCTGGTTGGCCAGCCCGAGCAGGCCGCCGAAGAGCAGGCCCATGCCGAGCGCGCTGGGCAGCGTACGGGCGCCGAGCGAGAAGTCGGTGCCGGGCACCGTCGAGCCGCGCATCCAGAACACGGCGATCAGCAGCACCACCGTGGGGAAGAAGTAGGTCCAGAGATCCTGGCCGTTCGTGAACGTCGCGCGCAGCTCGATCACGCCGCGCCGCAGCCCGGCCCGCAGCGCGTTGGTGGTCGGGTTCATCGGTTCGCCTCCTGCTGCCACACCCGCTCGGCCCGGCCGGTACGGATGCCGGTCTCCTCCTCGTGCACAAGCGCCAGGTACGCGTCCTCCAGGCTGGCGCGGCGCACCTCCAGTTCGCGTACCCGGTCGCCGTGCTCGCGGAGCAGGTCGCGCAGGAACGCGGTGGCGTCGGCGGTGGCGTGCACGTACCGCTCGCCGTCGCGGGTCCAGCGCACCTCGGCGTCCCCCGCGACGCGCCGGGCGAGCTGGTCGGGCGAGCCCTCGGCGATGATCCGGCCGCCGGCCAGGATGAGGATGCGGTCGGCCAGCTTCTCCGCCTCGGCCAGGTCGTGCGTGGTCAGCACGATGGTGGTCTCGTCCAGGTCGGCCAGGCGGTGCACCAGCTCGTGGAACTCGCGCCGGGCGGCCGGGTCGAAGCCGACAGTCGGCTCGTCCAGGAACAGCAGCTCCGGCCGGCCGACGATGCCGACCGCCACGTCGAGCCGGCGGCGCTGACCACCGGAGAGCCGGGACACCCGGCTGCCGGCGTGCGCGGTCAGTCCCACCGTCTCCAGCAGCTCGTCGACCGGCCACGGGCGCGGGATCCGGTCGGTGGCGTACGGCGCGTAGAAGTCGCCGAGGTGGGCGAGCAGCTCCCGCACCCGCCACTTGCCGTGGTCGCGCCAGGACTGGAGCACCACGCCCAGCCGCGCGCGCCACCGCTCGTCGCCGCGCGCCGGGTCGGCGCCGAGCACGCGCACCGTGCCGGCCGAGGGCACCCGGAAGCCTTCGAGGATCTCGATGGTGGTGGTCTTACCCGCGCCGTTGGGCCCGAGCAGCGCCACCACCTCACCCCGCCGGGCGGTCAGGTCGACGCCGTGCAGCACGTCGACGGCGCCGTAGCGCATACGCAGGTCGCGCACGTCGAGGACGAGATCCTCGTCGGGAGGCCGGGGGGACGCGACGGCCCCTGGGAGTTCGACCGCAGTCATGCCTCGGAATGTAGCACCCATACTACAAACGGAGGTACCCCCACTCAGGAGCGAGGACGGTGGAACCAGCGCGTGACGGGGGCCGGCTCCTCCTCCTCGTACGACCGGGCCGCGCGGACGGCGGCGGCCAGGCCGGAGCGGCGAGGCCGGGGTCCGGCGCGCAGCATCGGATCGGCGGCCATCTCCCGGAGCACCGCGACGGCCAGGCCCAGCATCACCACGACGAACGGCAACGCGACCAGGATGGTCGCCTGTTGCAACGCGGCCAGGCCGCCGGCCAGCAGCAACGCCGCCGCGACCGCGCCGATCAGCACGCCCCAGAGCACCACCACCCCGCGGTGCGGCCGCAGCGCGCCGCGCGAGCTGAGCGAGCCGAGCACCAGCGACGCCGAGTCCGCGCTGGTGACGAAGTAGAGCGCGATCAGCACCATGGCGAGCACGCTCGTCAGCGTCGCCAGCGGCAACGCGTCGAGCAGCCCGAACAACGCCTGCTCGGACCCCGCGTCCATGTCCGCCACCAGGTCCCGGGTGCCGGTGGTCTGCGTACGCAGGGCGCTCCCGCCCATCACCGCGAACCAGACGGTGCTCGCGCCGCTGGGTATCAGCAGCACCCCGATCAGGAACTGGCGGACCGTACGGCCGCGCGAGATACGGGCGATGAACGTGCCCACGAACGGCGCCCAGGAGATCCACCACGCCCAGTAGAAGATGGTCCACGAGCCCAGCCACGCCGGATCGGAGAACGCCCCGGTACGCGTCGACATGCGCACCAGGCCGCTCAGGTAGTCACCGACCGAGGCCGGCAGCACCTCCAGCGTGTAGACGGTCGGGCCGACCACGAACACGAACAGCATCAGCACGACGGCGATCAGCACGTTCGTGGTGGACAGCCACTTGACGCCCCGGTGCAGTCCGGAGAAGGCGGACACGACGAACGCGAGCGTGAGCGCGCCGATGATCGTCAACTCGACGGCCCGGCTGTCCGGCACCCCGGCCACCAGGTCGAGGCCGGCCGCCACCTGGAGCGCGCCCAGCCCGAGACTGGTCGCGGAGCCGAACACGGTGGCGAAGACGGCGAGCAGGTCGATCGCGCGGCCGAGCGGGCCGTCGGTCCGGTCGCCGAGCAGCGGCGCGAACGCGGACGAGATCCGGTTGCCCCGCCCCTTGCGGAACGTCGAGTACGCCAGCGCCAGCGCCGCGATCGCGTAGATGCCCCACGGGTGCAGCGTCCAGTGGAAGAGCGTGTACTGCATCGCCGTGGCGGCGGCGGGGCCGGTCTGCGGCGCGACACCGGAGGCGGGAGGCGGCGTGGCGTAGTGCTGGATCGGTTCGGCGACGGCGAAGAACACCAGGCCGATGCCCATGCCGGCGCTGAACATCATGGCGATCCAGGCCAGCGTGTCGAACTCCGGCCCGTCGTCGTCGGCGCCCAGCCGGATCCGGCCGAACCGGGAGGCGGCCACGACGACCGCCAGCACCAGGAAGGCGTCCGCCGCGACCACGAAGAACCAGCCGAACGTGCTCACGGACCAGGCCAGGCCGGACTCGCCGAACCGGGCCAGTGAGCCCCGGGCGAACACGCCCCACAGCACCACCGCGAGCACGCCGGCGACCCCGGCGCCGAGCACCACCCGGTCGACCGGCTGGGTCGCGGGTCGCTGCCCCGCCTGTCCCGTCATGCCCCCATCGTGGGTGGGACGGCCGTACCGGTGGGCCGGAACGCGTCAGGACGCGACGGCTGCTGCCTCCTCGGCCTCCACCGCGGCGTTCCAGGCCGGCTTGGTGGACCGCCAGCCCTCGTCGTCCATGCCGCGCCGCCAGTAGCCGGAGATGGACAGGTCGCCCCGGGGCACGCCGCGCTCGACGCGCAGCAGCCGCCGCAGCTCCTTCATCGCGCCGGCCTCGCCGTGCACGAACGCGTGCACCCGGCCGGGCGGGAACTCCAGCGCCCGGACCGCCTCGACCAGCGGCTCGCCGTACGGGCGCCCGTCACGGTGCAGCCAGCGCACCTCGACCTCGCCCGCGCTGCTCAGGGGCAGCTCGTCGGCCGGGCCGCCGACCTCGACGTACACCTTTGCGGGCGCGCCCACCGGCAGCCGTTCCAGGGCGGCGGCGATGGCCGGCAGCGCGCTCTCGTCGCCCGCCAGCAGGTGCCAGTCCGCGTCCGGGTCCGGCGCGTACGCGCCGCCCGGCCCGGCGAACAACACCCGGTCGCCCGGACGCAGCGCCGCCGCCCACGGCCCGGCCAGCCCCTCGTCGCCGTGGTGCACCACGTCCACGGTCATCTCACCGGCCGCGGCGTCCCAGGCCCGGACCGTGTACGCGCGCAGGCGCGGCCACTGCTCCGCCGGGAACTCCCGCTTGATCGTGGCCAGGTCGACCGGGTACGGGTAGGTCACCCCGGCCGGCGGGAAGACGAACTTCACGTAGTGGTCGGTGTACGCGCCCACCGGCAGCCCGGCCAGCTCGGGCCCGCCCAGGACCAGGCGGATCAGGTGTGGGGTGGGCCGCGCGGTCCGGACGACCGTGGCGGCGGTGAGCTTCTTCGGGCGATCCGTCATGCTGCTTAGGCTAGCCTAAGCTCCGCAGGGGTGATCCGGTCAGCTTGGCGACACCAGCCGGGCGTGCCAGGCCAGCGCGGCCGGATCGGTGAGCGAGGCTACCTGGTCGATCACCACGCGCAGCCGCGCGGCGTCGTCCGCCGCGTCCCGCCACAGCGGCGCGAACACCGGATCGAGCGCGTCGGGCGCCCGGTCCAGCAGCACCGCCACCAGCCCCGTCAGGACGTCGCGCTGCCGCGCGTAGCGGTCCTCGGCGCCGGGACGGCGCATCACGTACCGCAACGCGATGCCCTTGAGCAGTGCGCACTGCGCCCGGATCCGGCGCGGCACCACCAGGTCGGCGGCGTAGCGGCGGTGCGGTCCGGGACCGTGGCGCTGCTCGGTGGCGGCCACCACACCCGCCACGAACCGGCCGGTGAGCACGCTGGTGGTGGCCTTCAACGCGGCGAGGGCGCGATGGCTGCCGTCGTACGCGGCCAGCGGCGCGAGCACCGGATCGGCCAGCAGGTCGGCGAGCACCTCGCCCAGGTCCTCCGGCGCCTCACCCGAGTAGGCGGCGGCCACGTCGGCGCAGAGCGCCCGCCGCTCGTCCGCGTCGGCCAGCAGCGGGCGCAGGTCGACGTACCCGCCCTGGATGCCGTCCTCGACGTCGTGCACCGAGTACGCCACGTCGTCGGCCCAGTCCATCACCTGGGCCTCCAGGCAGCGCCGGGCGCCGGGCGGGGCGCCCTCGCGCAGCCAGTCGAAGACCGGGCGGTCGTCGGCGTACACGCCGAACTTGCGCTCGCCGGGGCGACGCGGCCACGGGTACTTGCTGACCGCGTCCAGCGCGGCCCGGGTCAGGTTCAGCCCGGCCGAGCGCCCGTCCGGGGTGAACACCTTCGCCTCCAGCCGGGTGAGCACCCGCAGCGTCTGCGCGTTGCCCTCGAAGCCACCGCAGGCGGCGGCCAGCTCGTCCAGGGCGTACTCGCCGTTGTGCCCGAACGGCGGGTGACCCAGGTCGTGCGCCAGCCCGGCGGTGTCCACCACGTCCGGGTCGCAGCCCAGCCGGGCGCCCATCTCGCGGGCGATCTGCGCGACCTCCAGCGAGTGGGTCAGCCGGGTACGCAGGAAGTCGTTCGTCCCGGCGGTGTGCACCTGCGTCTTCGCGGCGAGCCGGCGGAACGCCGCCGAGTGCAGCACCCGGGCGCGGTCCCGCTCGAACGGCGACCGGCCGTACCCGGTGTCCTTGGGCGCCTCGTCGACCAGACGCGCCGCGTCGCTCATTTCTCCCGGAGCACGCAGAACTCGTTGCCCTCCGGATCAGCGAGCATCGTCCACTCCACGTCTCCCTGGCCGATGTCGACGTGCCGGGCGCCCATGTCGACAAGGCGCTCCACCTCGGCCTCCATGTCGGCCGGGCGCAGGTCGATGTGCAGCCGGTTCTTCCCCTGCTTCGGCCCGGCGACCGGGACGAAGACGAGACCGGGCAGCGTGTCGGGGGTTCGGCGGATCTCCACCTCGTCCGGCTTGTCGGTGATCACCTGATAGCCGAGCGCCTCCGCCCACCAGCTGGCGAGCCGGGACGGATCCCGGGCGTCGACTACCAGGTTCTCCCAGACGGCGGTCATGTGGACACCCCTCCTGATCGACACGCGGCGGAAGCTCAGGTTACGCCGAGGAGGCCGGAATGGCGCGCCGGGTCAGCGGGAGTCCGAACCCGTGGTGGTGATGGCCGCGCGGCCGGCCTCCAGCCGGGCCACCGGCACCCGGAACGGCGAGCAGGAGACGTAGTCCAGCCCGACTTCGTGGAAGAAGTGCACCGAGTCCGGGTCGCCGCCGTGCTCGCCGCAGACGCCGAGCTTCAGCCCCGGGCGGGCCGCCCGGCCCTCCTCGGCGGCGATGCGGACCAGCCGGCCGACGCCGTCGGTGTCGATCGACTCGAACGGCGAGATGCCGAAGATGCCCAGCTCCAGGTAGCGCCAGAAGAACGCGCCCTCCACGTCGTCCCGGGAGAAGCCCCAGCCCATCTGGGTCAGGTCGTTGGTGCCGAAGGAGAAGAACTCGGCCGCCTCGGCGATCTGACCGGCGGTCAGCGCCGCCCGGGGGACCTCGATCATCGTGCCGATCAGCACCTCGACGCCGCTGTCCCCGACCACCTCGGCGATGATCCGCTCGGCTTCGGCGCGTACCGTCTCCAGCTCCTGCACGGCCCCGACCAGCGGCACCATGATCTCCGGGCAGGCCGTGCCGCCGTCACGGACGACCGCGACGGCGGCCTCCGCGATCGCGCGGACCTGCATGGCGAACAGGCCCGGGATGACCAGGCCGAGCCGGACTCCGCGCAGGCCCAGCATCGGGTTCTCCTCGTGCATCCGCCGCACGGCGGCGAGCAGCGCCTCCTCCTTCGCCACGTCCTCGCCGCGCTCCTGGGCGACCGCGACGTTCACCGCGAGCTGCTCCAGCGGGGGCAGGAACTCGTGCAGCGGCGGGTCGATCAGCCGCACGGTGACCGGCAGGCCGTCCATCTCGCGGAAGATCTCGATGAAGTCGGCCCGCTGCAGCGGCAGCAGCGCGGCGAGCGCCTCCTCCCGCTCCCGTTCGCCGGAGGCCAGGATGAGCCGCTCGACCAGCTCGCGCCGGTCGCCGAGGAACATGTGCTCGGTGCGGCACAGGCCGATGCCCTCGGCGCCGAAGCGCCGCGCCCGGGCCGCGTCCGCGCCGGTGTCGGCGTTCGTGCGCACCCGCAGCCGCCGCGCCGCGTCGGCGTGCGTCATGATCCGGTGTACGGCCCGGACCAGCGCGTCGTCGGTGTTCTCCGGGTCGAGTTCGCCCTCGAAGTACTGCACCACCTCGGATGGCATGACCGGCACCTCACCGAGGTACACCTTGCCGGTGGTGCCGTCGATCGAGACCACGTCGCCCTCGTTCACCACGTGGCCGCCCACTGTGAACTTCTTCGCCGGCACGTTGACGTCCAGCTCGTCGGCGCCGGAGACACAGGTCTTGCCCATGCCGCGGGCCACCACGGCGGCGTGGCTGGTCTTGCCGCCCCGGGAGGTCAGGATGCCCTTGGCGGCGATCATGCCGTTGAGGTCGTCCGGGTTGGTCTCCCGGCGGACCAGGATCACCGACTCGCCCTCGGCGGCCAGCTCGACCGCGCGGGCCGAGGTGAAGACGACCTTGCCGGAGGCGGCGCCCGGGGAGGCGCCGATGCCCTTGGCGACCGGCTCGAACTCGTGGTCGAGCTGGAAGCGCGGGAACATCAGCTGGGCGAGCTGCGCCCCGTTGACCCGGTGCAGCGCCTCGTCCAGATCGATCAGGCCCTCGTCGACGAGCTGCCCGGCGATGACGAACGCGGCGGCGGCGGTGCGCTTGCCCACCCGGGTCTGGAGCATCCAGAGCTTGCCGCGCTCGATGGTGAACTCGATGTCGCAGAGGTCCTTGTAGTGCTCCTCCAGCCGGGCCATGATGCCGAGCAGCTGGTCGTACGAGGTCTTGTCGAGCTGCTCCAGCTCCTGCAACGGCACCGTGTTGCGGATGCCGGCCACCACGTCCTCGCCCTGGGCGTTCGCCAGGTAGTCGCCGTAGATGCCCTGCGCGCCACTGCCCGGGTCGCGGGTGAACGCGACGCCGGTACCCGAGTCGGGACCGAGGTTGCCGAAGACCATCGTCACCACGTTGACTGCGGTGCCCAGGTCGGCGGGGATGCGCTCCTGCCGGCGGTAGAGCACCGCCCGCTCCGCGTTCCACGAGTCGAAGACCGCGCGGATGGCGAGGTCGAGCTGCTCGCGCGGCTCCTGCGGGAACTCGCGACCGGTGTGCTTGGCGAAGATCTGCTTGTACACGTCGACCAGCCCGCGCAGGTCGTCGGCGTCCAGGTCCAGGTCGTTGTGCGTACCCTTGGCGCGTTTGATCTCGTCCAGCGCGTGCTCGAACTCCTCGCCCGGCACCTCGCAGACGGTCTTGCCGAACATCTGGATCAGCCGGCGGTAGGAGTCCCAGGCGAACCTGTCGTTCCCCCCGGCCTGGGCGCTCAGGCCGATCACGCTGCGGTCGTTGAGACCCACGTTGAGGACGGTCTCCATCATGCCCGGCATGGAGAACTTGGCGCCGGAGCGTACCGAGACCAGCAGCGGGTCGTCCGGGTCGCCGAGGCGCCGGCCCATCTCGCGCTCCAGCGACCCCAGGTGCGCCTCGATCTGCCCGGCCAGACCGTCCGGCTCGCGCCCGGTCGTCAGGTACGCCTTGCAGGCCTCCGTGGTGATCGTGAAGCCGGGCGGAACCGGCAGGCCGAGATTCGTCATCTCGGCCAGGTTGGCCCCCTTGCCGCCGAGCAGATCCTTGAGATCCTTGTTGCCCTCGGCGAAGTCGTAGACGTACTTCTGCTCGACCGGATCGTGCGCTGCCACCAGAGCCTCCCACGCGCGCCATTGACACTTAACGAAGGTTCAGTTCGGACATACCCCGGTAGTGACCACCGGTAATCCCGGCTTTGTCAGCGTCGGTGGGGCGAAGGCTAGGCGAGTTTCGAGAAACCTGGGAGCGTTCGGTGACTTTCGGCACAACGGTCACCACAATCCGCGTTCGTACGGGTTTTTGGGAACGCTTCCACGAGCACGATCACGCAATTTCGCCTCCCCTCGTACTCTTGACGTCACTGCATCTCGCGGAACCTGACCTTTGCCATATCCCGCGCGAATACACCCTCGGAGCCGTCGCCGTGCCGACCAACCCCGCCGCCCCCGAGACCGGGCCGGAGCCGTCCGACACCCGCCCCACCAGCCCGTCCTCCGGCGGCGGTCCGCCGTCCGGCGCGGCGCCGTCAGCGGGTCCGTCGCCGTCAGCGGGTTCGGCACCGTCGGCGACTTCGGCAGCGTCGGCGGGTTCGGCACCGTCAGCGGATTCGGCACCGTCGGCGGGTTCGGCGCCGTCGGCGGATTCGGCACCGCCGGCTACTTCGGCACCGGACGCGGGTGAAGGGCTGCCCGGTGTGCCGGCGCCCGCGGCCGAGCTGGCCCGGGTCGCCGCGGGGCGGGCCGCCGGAGCGCTCGCCGGACCGGCGCCGGTCCGGCTGGGCGACGTGGTGCCGGCGCCCGAGCAGGTGCTCCCGGACCCGGCCGGTGACTTCACGCTGAGCGCGGACGCGGCGCTGCGGGTCAGCCCCGCCGGGCGGGACGTGGCCGAACAGCTCGCCCGCTGGCTGCGCCCGGCCACCGGCTTCCCGCTCCCGGTCGCCGGCACCACCGAGGGCGGCCCGCTGACGCTCACTCTGTCCCCGGCGGACGCCGCCGTACCGGCCGGCTCCGTCGCACCGACCGGCTCCGTCGCACCGGCCGGCTCCGTCGCGGCCGCCGCCTCCGGCGCGGTGGACGACGCCGGCGCGGTGGACGACGCCGGCGCGGTGGACGACGCCGGCGCGGTGGACGACGCCGGCGCGGTGGACGACGCCGGCGCGGTGGACGACGCCGGCGCGGTGGACGACGCCGGCCTCGGGGACGAGGGCTACCGCCTCGACGTGACCGCCGACGGCGTCCGGATCACCGCCGCCACCCCGGCGGGGCTGTTCCACGGCGCGCAGACGCTGCGGCAGCTGCTACCGGCGCCGATCGAGAGCCCGACCACTGTGGCCGTGCGCTGGGCGGTGCCGGGCGGCACGATCGTCGACCGGCCGCGCTTCCCCTACCGGGGCGCCATGCTCGACGTCGCCCGCCACTTCTTCCCTGTGGAGGACGTGCTGCGGGTGGTCGACCACCTGGCCCGCTACAAGCTCAACCACCTGCACCTGCACCTCACCGACGACCAGGGCTGGCGGATCGCCGTCGACTCCCGGCCCCGGCTCGCCGAGGTCGGCGGCGCGACAGCTGTCGGCGGCGGCCCCGGCGGCTGGTACACCCGCGACGACTACCGCCGCATCGTCGCGTACGCCGCCCGCAGGCACGTCACAGTGGTGCCCGAGATAGACCTGCCGGGCCACACGAACGCGGCGCTGGTCGCGTACCCCGAACTGGCGCCCGGCAAGATCGCGCCGCCGCCGTACACCGGCACCGCTGTCGGCTTCAGCTACGTCGACCCCGCCGACGAGCGGACGTACGCCTTCGTCGCGGACGTGGTCGGCGAGGTGGCCGCGTCGACGCCCGGGCCGTGGCTGCACCTCGGCGGCGACGAGGCGTTCAAGGTGCCGGCCGACAGCTACCGCGCGTTCGTGGAGCAGGCGCAGCGGCTGGTCGCCGCCACCGGCAAGACCGTCGTCGGCTGGCACCAGCTCGCCCCGGCCGAACACGTCGACGGGCGCGTCCTGCAGTGGTGGGGCACGAACGGCGACGATCCGGAGACCGCCGACGCGGTACGCCGGGGCGCCCGGCTGATCCTCTCCCCCGGCAACCACGCGTACCTGGACATGAAGTACGCCCCGGACACCCCGATCGGACACGACTGGGCCGGTCTGATCGACGTGCGCCGGGCGTACGAGTGGGATCCGGCGACCCACGTGCGGGGCGTACCGGCCGACGCGGTGCTGGGGGTGGAGGCGCCGCTGTGGACCGAGTCGGTCACGACGCTCGCCGAGGTCGAGTTCATGCTCTTTCCGCGCCTGCCCGCCGTCGCCGAACTGGCCTGGTCACCACGCGAGACGCACGACTGGTCACGGTTCCGCACCCGGCTGGCCGCCCACGGCCCGCGCTGGACCACCGCCGGCATCACGTTCCATCCCTCCCCGAGATCCCCTGGCCCCCGACCCGCCCCGGATCCACCCAGCCCACCCCCCACCCCCCACCACCCCTAACCACGCGGGAGCCCCGCCGGCCATCCCAAGTCTCGTCGATCATGAAGCTGACGGTGACAAACCGGACACAACCCTCCGTCAATTCATGATCGACGCCCGCCTCCCGGTGGCGGTGCATCCAGCCGCCCCTCGCCGCCGAGAGGCCCCGAGATCTTGGTACGGAACGGCCCTCGGAGGGGCGCCCGTGTACCAAGATCTCGAAGCTGACCGCCCAGAACCCGACATTGGCACCCAACGCGACTCACTCCCACATCGGATCGGTGATCAAGGAGTTTGTGTCCGGCGCACGACCTCAAACGGACACAAACTCCTTGATCAACGGGGTGGTGGTGGTGGGGGCCCTCGGCGCGGCTGCGGGGAGGGCGGGCGGGGTTGGTGCGGGCGGCAGCAGCCCACTGGGGTCGGTGTCCGGGTTCGGGGTGGCCGGGGTCGCCGGTGGGGCGGAATCGGGGGTGGGCGCGGGGCGTTGTACATGGCAGACCGCGCCGCACGCCGGCCGCCCGCCCGCCCGACCGGGCCGGGCCGGGAATCAGGCCGGGACGCCGGTCGTTACATCCTCGGAGCCGCGAGCAGGCCGACAGCGCCCGCCGAGCCGGCCCCACCACCGGGCAGCGCGCCGGGAATGACCCCGGACCCCCGTTCGTTACATCCCCGAGCCGCCGGAGCAGGCCGACCCCCTGGCCGCCCGAGCGAGCCACCGGCCCGACGCACGTACCGGGCCACCTGATCTTTCTTCGCGGCATCCCCCATCGCCGCGTACCCCCGACAGAGAGGCAACTGATCATGGCTACCACTCTGCTGCGCAAGACCGCTCTGACCGCCGCCGGTATCGCCGCCACCGCTGGTGGCATCGCCGGCCCCGCCATCGCCGCCCAGGCCACCCCGGCCGAGCGCGCCGCCCAGGTCGTCACCAGCGACCGCACGCACGGCGAGCGCGAGCTGGGCGTGCGCTACGAGGCGCAGCCGAACTTCTACTTCTGTGGCCCGGCCGCGGCCCGTAACGCGCTGAGCGTGCAGGGCAAGAACATCGACGTGCACGCCATGGCCGAGGAGATGGGTACCACCGAGGACGGCACCAACTCCATCAACGACATCACCCCGGTGCTGAACAAGGAGACCGGCAAGGACGTCTACAAGTCGACCGAGATCCCGGTGGACAAGGCCGGTGAGAAGGTGGAGAAGCTGCGTGCCGACGTGGTGCGCACGGTCGACGACGGCCGGGCCGTGGTGGCGAACATCGCCGGCACCGCGACCGACACCGACGGCAACACCCACTCGTTCGAGGGTGGCCACTACATCAGCGTGGTCGGCTACCGCGACGGCGGCAAGGTCGTGACGATCGCCGACTCGGCGAACCCGGACCAGGCCTCGTACCGCATGGACGTGGACGCCCTGGCGCACTGGATCGCCAGCCGCGGCTACAGCTCCTGACCGAGTGACAATGACGAAGGGCCCGACCCCGGAACGGGGGTCGGGCCCTTCGGCGTGTCCAGGGTCGGCGGGTCAGCCGCCGGAGTCGTCCAGCTCGGCGCCGTCGGGCGGGGTGTCGTCGTCGCGGCTGGCCAGCCAGCCGTCCGGCAGGAAGACCTTGCCCGGGGAGTTGGTGCGGCCGCGCGGCTGGCCGAGGTTCTCCACCGGGAACGGTACGGCCGGGTCGAGCTTGCCGAGCAGGTCGTCGAGCTGCGCCAGGCTCTCGATCATGGCGAGCGAGCGACGCAGTTCGCTGCCGATCGGGAAGCCCTTCAGGTACCAGGCGACGTGCTTGCGGAAGTCGGTGCAGCCGTCCCGCTCGCCCCGGGCCGGGTTGCGCGCGCCCGCCACGAACTGCTCCACCAGCAGCTCGGCGTGCCGGCGCATGGTCACCGCCACCTCACCGAGGCTCGGCAGCCGCCGCTCGGCGCTCCCGTTGAACGCTGCCTCCAGGTCGGCGAACAGCCACGGCCGGCCCAGGCAGCCGCGCCCGATCACCACGCCGTCGACGCCGGTGTGCGCGACCATCCGCAGCGCGTCGTCGGCCTCCCAGATGTCGCCGTTGCCGAGCACCGGCACGTCGAGCGCCGCCTTGAGCGTGGCGATCGCGTCCCAGTCGGCGGTGCCGGAGTAGCGCTGCGCGGCCGTACGCCCGTGCAGGGCGACCGCCGCGACGCCCGCGTCCTGTGCCGCCAGCCCCGCCTCGACGTACGTCAGGTGGTCGTCGTCGATGCCCTTGCGCATCTTGACGGTGACCGGCACCCCGGCGGGTGACGCGGCGTCGACAGCGGCCTTGACCAGCCGGGCGAACAGCCGGCGGCGCCACGGCAGGGCCGAGCCGCCGCCCTTGCGGGTCACCTTGGGCACCGGGCAGCCGAAGTTGAGGTCGATGTGGTCGGCCAGGTCGCGCTCGACCACGATCCGCACGGCGGCGGCGGTGATCTCCGGGTCGGTGCCGTAGAGCTGGAGGCTGCGGGGCTGCTCCTCGGCGCCGAAGGCGATCATGCGCAGCGTCTTCGGGTTCCGCTCGACGAGCGCCCGCGTGGTGATCATCTCGCAGACGTAGATGCCGCCGCCCTGCTCACGGCAGAGCCGGCGGAAGCCGACGTTGGTGATCCCGGCCATCGGCGCGAGCACCACCGGCGGCCACACCCGGTGCGGGCCGATGGTCAACGCGGGCAGGGTCGGGGCAGTCACCGCACAAGTGTAAGGAAGGGCCCCCTCTTAACGTCTCCGGTAGAGCAGGGGCCCCCTGTTAACAGGGCACATATCACAGCCCTGCCGCCCGGCGGGCGTTCTCCACAACCGGGGCGGCCGTCCACAGGCCGGGCGCACGGGCGGGACGTGGATCGGTCCGGCGCGCACGCTGCCGAGCATGCCCGAACAGCCACCCGAACTCAGCGACCTGGCGGAACGCCAGCAGCAGATCGTCACGCGGACGCAGCTTCTCGGCGTCGGATTCGACGACATGTACCTGTACCGGCAGACCCGGCGCGGCCTCTGGCAGCGGGTGCTGCCAGCGACGTACGCGCTCGTCACCGGCACCCTCACCGACGAGCAGCGGCGCATCTCGGCGGCGCTCTACGCGGGCGCCGACGCGCAGCTCACCGGCCTGGCGGCCCTGATCTGGTACGGCTTCCGGTACAGCCCGCGCACCGCCGACGTACACCTGATCCTGCCGCACCACGTGCGGCGCCGCTCGGCCGGTCACGCGGTGATCGCGCGGGCCCTGGAGCTTGATCCGCGGGCCCGGCGGACCACGCTGTACCCGGTGTGCTCGCCGGCCCGGGCGGTCGTGGACGCCGCCCGCGACCTGCGCGAGCTGCGGCCGGTACGGGCGACGGTGGCCGAGGCCGTGCAGCGCGGTTTCACGACCTGGACAGCCTGGACGCGGAGATCCGCCGGGCCCGGCGTAGCCGCACCGCCCTGATCCGGAAGGCGTTCGCGGAGATCACCGACGGGGTCCGCTCGGCGCCGAAGACGGAGCTGCGGGAGTGCCTGGGCGGCAGCGGCGTGCTCGGCGGGATCCTGTG
The DNA here is from genome assembly GCF_030519385.1 of Micromonospora sp. C28ISP2-4. NCBI lineage: Bacteria > Bacillati > Actinomycetota > Actinomycetes > Micromonosporales > Micromonosporaceae > Micromonospora > Micromonospora sp. C28ISP2-4. The sequence continues at coordinate 45,155 of NZ_JAUMKG010000009.1, forward strand.
GAACCCTCGGCTCTCGGCCGCCGACGGCACCCGGCTGCCGACGCCGGACGGCTACCTCGCGGACTGCGCGGTGGCGCTGGAGGTCGACTCGCGGGAGTACCACCTCAGCCCGAACGACTGGGCGCGGACGCTGGACCGGCACAACGAGCTGAGCCGGCACGGGGTGCTCATCCTGCACTTCACGCCGGCGCAGATCCGCAGGGAGCCGGGCCGCGTGCGGCGCACGGTGGAGGACGCGTACGCGGCCCGGCGCGGGCTGGGCGCCGTGACGGGCGTACGGGCGGAGCCGATCTCCCCTGGATGACGGGTGTTAAGAAGGGGCCCCTTCTCTACGCCAGGCGTTAAGAAGGGGCCTTCCTTACACGCGATCAGCAGCCGGGGAGGCGCTCGATCAGGTAGCGCTCGACCTGGTCCAGCGAGACGCGCTCCTGGGCCATGGTGTCCCGGTTCCGGACCGTGACCGCGTTGTCGTCGAGCGTGTCGAAGTCGACAGTCACGCAGAACGGCGTGCCGATCTCGTCCTGCCGGCGGTAGCGGCGGCCGATCGCCTGCGAGTCGTCGAACTCGACCACCCAGCGCTTACGCAGGTCGGCGGCGAGCTGCTTGGCCTTCGGCGACAGCGCCTCGTTGCGCGACAGCGGCAGCACGGCGACCTTGACCGGGGCCAGCCGCGGGTCGAAGCGCATGACTGTGCGCTTGTCCACGCCGCCCTTGGTGTTCGGCGCCTCGTCCTCGTCGTACGCCTCCAGCAGGAACGCCAGCACCGCGCGGGTGAGGCCGGCGGCCGGCTCGATCACGTACGGGATCCAGCGCTCGCCCTTGCCCTGGTCGAAGTACGACAGGTCGACGCCGGAGTGCTTGCTGTGCGTGGACAGGTCGAAGTCGGTGCGGTTGGCGATGCCCTCCAGCTCGGCGAAGTCGGTGCCGCCGAACTGGAACCGGTACTCGATGTCGACTGTGCGCTTCGAGTAGTGGGAGAGCTTCTCCTTGGGGTGCTCGTAGAAGCGTAGGTTCTCCTCGGACAGGCCCAGGTCGAGGTACCAGTTCCAGCGCTCCTGAAGCCAGTACTCGTGCCACTGCTCGTCGGTGCCCGGCTCGACGAAGAACTCCATCTCCATCTGCTCGAACTCGCGGGTCCGGAAGATGAAGTTGCCCGGGGTGATCTCGTTGCGGAACGACTTGCCGGTCTGCGCGATGCCGAACGGCGGCTTCTTGCGGGCGACCGTCTCCACGTTCTTGTAGTTGACGAAGATGCCCTGGGCGGTCTCGGGGCGCAGGTAGTGCATGCCCTCGTCGCTCTCCACCGGGCCCAGGTAGGTCTTCATCAGGCCGTTGAACATCTTCGGCTCGGTGAAGGTGCCCTTGTTGCCGCAGTTGGGGCAGTTCAGCTCCGTCAGCGAGGTCAGCGGCTTGCCGTGCTTGGCCTCGTACGCCTCTTCCAGGTGGTCGGCCCGGAACCGCTTGTGGCAGGACTGGCACTCGGTCAGCGGGTCGACGAACTCGGCGATGTGGCCGCTGGCCTCCCAGACCTTGCGGGCCAGGATGACCGCCGAGTCGAGGCCGACGACGTCGTCGCGCTGCTGCACCATGGTCCGCCACCACTGCCGGCGGACGTTCTCCTTCAGTTCGACGCCGAGCGGACCGTAGTCCCACGCCGACCGGGTGCCCCCGTAGATCTCGCTGGAGGGAAAGACGAAGCCCCGGCGCTTGGCGAGGCTGGTGACGGCGTCGATACGGTCGGCTGGCATGTTTCCTCCTACGCCGGCTGGCGGTCGGCGCGGTTGAGATGGATGGAACCGGGCTGTTCGGGACAACGGTACGACCGTGTCCGTCCCGAGCCCAGCAGAATACCGGGGGCCGGTCAGCTCACCCCGCAGACCTCCACGCCGCCCGTCTGCTGGTCCGGCGCCAGCGTGACGGTCTGCGCCTCCCGCCGGCCGCCGGCCAGCGTGACGTCCACCGGCACGGTGAGCGTGGTGAGGTCGACCTCGCCCACCCGGTAGCCGGAGATCTGCGGCTCGGTGGCCACCCGCCGCTCGAACTCGCGCCGGGGCTCGCGTCGGCGGATGTCGTCGCAGAGCGTGTCGTACGCCTTGGACCACTCCCGCGCCACGAGCGCCTGGTAGTAGTCGTTCGTGACCGCCCGGCCCTGCTCGCCGATGGCCTGGGCGTTGCTCACGGCCAGGCCGAGCACCGCCGCGCCGCCTCCGCCGCAGCAGATCAGCACGGCGAGCGCGCCGGCGCCGAGGCCGAGCCAGAGCCGGGTCCGCCCGCCCTCGGTGGGCGGGGCGGCGAACGGCGGCGCGGCGCCGGGCCCCTGCGGCGGCGCGGGCACCCCGGGGTCCGCCGGCGGCGCGGGCGGAACGGATGGCGGGGGTGGCGCGGCCGGTCCGGGAGCGGTCATACGCGCCAGGGTAGTGCCCCGGCTCTCAGCGATACGGACGTGCGGCACGATCGCTGGCGACGACGACGATCTCCCCCTCGGGGGCGGCGCCGGCGAGCGTCTCGTACGCCGACGGCTCGTCCACCGATCGGGCGAGCAGCGGCACGGCGGTGACCTTGACGTCGAACCCGCCGAGCGCCCGCCGGTAGGCACCGACCGACTCCCACTCGGTGACCAGGAGCCAGTGGTCCGGGTCGTCGAGCGCCCGCAGCAGTTCACCGCGCAGGTAGCCGGGGCGGGCGGCGAGCGCGGCCAGCGCGGCGTGCGCCGACCGGGTGAACTCGTCCACCGTTTCGGCGTCCACCACGAAGCGGTTGGTGACCAGCACGGCGTTCCTCCTCGTAGAGTTTGTGGCATGCAGCGTACGCAGAGTCCCGTGCTGTCCCGGTTGGCACGGCTCAACCCGACGGCGGTGTTCCTGGCCGCGCTGGCAGTGGTGCTTGTCGGCCTCTTCGCGCCCGGCCCGGCGGGCGGCGTCCTGCTGCTCGTGCTGGCCGGCGGGCTGGTCTGGCTGATGTCAGTCACCTGGCAGGTGCAGGCCCCGGCGACCCGGATGCTCCGGCTGGTGATGTTGACCTTGTTGATCGCGGTGGCGCTGGCGAAGCTCATGGTCGGCTGACCTGACGAAGCAGAGCTGACCTGCGCTGACATGCAATCATGCGTTTTTGACAATAGTTTTCGTTGTCGCGGACAGTTGAGCCCATGACCGTTCGTGCACCGCGCCGCATCCTGACCGCCGCGACCACCGCCCTGCTCGCCGCCGCCGGCCTGACCGCCTGCGCCGACGGCTCGGGCGCCGCGAGCGAGCCGGGCAGGGTCGACGTGGTGGCCGCGTTCTACCCGCTCCAGTTCCTGGCCGAGCGCATCGGCGGCGACACCGTGGCGGTCAGCAACCTGACCAAGCCCGGCGCCGAGCCGCACGACCTGGAACTCAACCCGCGGCAGGTCGGCCAGATCGTCGACGCCGGCGTGGTCGTCTACCTCAGCGGCTTCCAACCGGCGGTGGACGAGGCGGTGGAACAGAACGGCGGCGACCGCGCGTTCGACGTGGCGGGCGTGACGCCGCTGCTGGACGCGGCCGCCGGTGGCCACGACCACGAGGGCGAGGCCGGGCACGCCGAGGAGGGCGGCGGCAAGGACCCGCACGTCTGGCTCGACCCGACCCGGCTGGCCACCATCGGCGACAAGCTCGCCGAGCGGCTCGGCAAGGCCGACCCGGACCACGCCGCCGACTACACCGCCCGCGCCGCCGCGCTGCGCACGGAGCTGACGAAGCTGGACACCGAGTACGCCGACGGCCTGCGCACCTGCCAGCGCCGGGAGATCGTGACCAGCCACACCGCGTTCGGCTATCTGACCGAGCGCTACCGGCTGGAGCAGATCGGCATCAGCGGGCTCACCCCGGAGTCCGAGCCGTCCCCGAAGCGCCTCGCCGAGGTCGCCGAGGAGGCCCGGGAGCACCAGGCCGGCACGATCTTCTTCGAGACGCTGGTCAGCCCGAAGGTCGCCGAGACCATCGCGCGTGAGGTCGGGGCGAAGACGGCGGTCCTGGACCCGCTGGAGGGCCCGCCCGCCGACGGCGACTACCTCTCCGCGATGCGCGCCAACCTGCAGACCCTGCGAACCGCTCTGGACTGTTCATGACCCCACCCGTGATCGAGATCGCGCACGCCACGGTCGGCTACGACGGCCGCCCGGTGCTGCGTGACGTCTCGTTGACAGTGACCGCTTCCGAAGTCGTCGCCGTGCTCGGCGCCAACGGCTCCGGCAAGTCGACGCTCGTGCGCGCCGCGCTCGGCCTGGTGCCGGTCGGCGCCGGGTCGGTCGCCCTGTTCGGGACGCCGCAGCGCCGCTTCCGGCAGTGGCACCGCATCGGGTACGTGCCGCAGCGGCTCGGCGCGGGCAGCGGAGTGCCCGCCACGGTGCGCGAGGTGGTGGCGTCCGGGCGGCTGGCCCGCCGGGGCGTACTGCGGCCCGCGGGCCGGGCGGACCGGGAGGCGGTGGCGGCGGCACTGGAGGCGGTCGGGCTCGCCGACCGGGCCGGTGACCCGGTGTCCACACTCTCCGGCGGCCAGCAGCAGCGCACCCTGATCGCCCGCGCGCTGGCCGGCGGGCCGGAGCTGCTGGTGCTCGACGAGCCGACCGCCGGGGTGGACGCGGCCAGCCAGGAGGCGTTCGCCGGGGCGCTGCGCACGTTCCGCGACGGCGGGGGCACTGTGCTGCTCGTCGCGCACGAGCTGGGTCCGCTGCGCCCGCTGATCAGCCGGGCCGTGGTGGTGCACCAGGGCGGGATCGCCCACGACGGCGCGGTGCCCGAACCGGCCGGCCACCACGCCGACCCGGACCACGAGCACGTGCACCCGCACTGCGACGAGGAGCCCGCCCGGCTCTGGACAGGCATCTGAGATGGACCTCTTCCAGTACGACTTCATGCTCCGCGCCCTGGTCGGCGCGCTGATCATCGGGCTGGCCGCGCCGGCGCTCGGCATCTACCTGGTGCAGCGCCGGCTGGCGTTGATCGGCGACGGGCTCGGGCACGTGGCGCTCACCGGTGTCGGTGCGGGACTGCTGCTCAACCGCTCCCCCGTGCTGGTGGCGGTGATCGCCGCGACGCTCGGCGCGATCGCGATCGAGCTGGTCCGCGCGTACGGGCGCACCTCCGGTGACCTGGCGCTGGCGTTGCTGTTCTACGGCGGCATCGCCGGCGGCGTGATGCTGGTCGGGCTCTCCGACGCCAGCAGCGGGTCGCTCAACGCGTACCTGTTCGGATCGCTGACCACCACCTCCCGGGCCGACCTGATCACCATCGGGGTGCTCGGCGTGGTGCTGCTGGTGACGATGCTGGTGCTGCGCCCGGCGCTGTTCGCGGTGTGCCACGACGAGGAGTACGCCCGGGTGTCCGGCCTGCCGGTACGGGCGCTGAACCTGCTCATCGCGGTCGGCACCGCGGTCACCGTGACCATCGCCATGCGGGCGGTCGGGGTGCTGCTGATCAGCGCGCTGATGGTGGTGCCGGTGGCCGCCGCGCAGCAGGTGACCCGGGGTTTCCGGTCGACCATGACGGCGGCCATGGCGCTGGGCCTGTTCGCCGCCGGCGCCGGGGTCTGGGTGGCCGCCACCGCCGACACCGCGCCCGGTGCGTCGGTGGTGCTCGTGGCGATCGGCTCGTTCCTGCTGGTCGCGCTCGCGGCGGCCGGTGTGCGGGCGCTGCGGCGGCGGGTACGGGCCGACCGGGTCACGCCGCCGTCCGAGCCGGCCGAGCACGAGGTGCTGCTGCGGTGAGGCCCTACCCGCCGGCGCAGCTGGGATTGGTTACCGTTACAGGGTGACCGGCACGAACGGGTACGACGCCTTCGAGGGTGCGGGTGACCTGCTGCGCGCGCTCTCGGCCCCGATCCGGCTCGCGATCGTGAGCGAGCTGGCCGAGGGCGAACGCTGCGTGCACGAGCTGGTCGAGAAGCTCGGTGCCCCTCAGCCGCTGGTCTCCCAGCACCTGCGGGTGCTGCGGGGCGCCGGGGTGGTGCGCGGGTCGCGGCGCGGCCGGGAGATCGCGTACGCCCTGGTCGACGACCACGTCGCGCACATCGTGGCGGACGCCGTCAGTCACGCCGGCGAAGGGTCGCACTGAGCGGGAAATCGGCCAGGTGCCGACGCGCCCCCGCCGTGGGACGCTGTCCGGCGTGAAGATCTACGCCGACCGTTTTCCCACCGCCGTCCGCCAGTTCCTCACCGACCTGCTCGTGGTCGTCTGGGTGTACGCGGCGATCCGCTTCGCGCTGTGGCTGCACGACGTGGTCGAGAAGCTCGCCGTACCCGGGCAGAAGCTGGAGGGGGCCGGCGGTGGTCTCGCCGACAACCTGGCCGACGCCGGCGGCAAGGTCGGCCGGGTGCCGATCGTCGGCGACGAGCTGACCGCGCCGTTCACCCGCGCCGCCGACGCCGCCCGCTCGGTCGCCGAGGCGGGCCGCGACCAGCAGGAGCTGGTCGGGCAGCTGGCGCTCGGGCTGACCGTCGCGGTGCTGGTGTTCCCGCTCGGCCTGGTGCTGTTCGGCTGGCTGCCGCTGCGCCTGCGCTGGATGCGCCGGGCCGGCGCGGCGAAGGCGCTGGCCGGCGTGCCGGCCGGCCGGGACCTGCTGGCGCTGCGCGCGCTGGCCGGTCAGCCGCTGTCGAAGCTGACCCGGATCGCGCCCGACGTCGCCGAGGCGTGGCGGCGCGGCGACGACGCGACAGTCGACGCGCTCGCCGCGCTGGAGCTGCGTGAACTGGGGCTGCGCGGCGGCCGGTAAGGTGTGCCGGTGCTGTACTTCCTGATCGTCGTCGCCGTGCTGCTGCTGGGGTACGCGGGCGTGCTTGTGAGTTTTCTCCGCAAGGGCCGCAAGATCCCGCCGTCGGCGTACCTGGTGCTGGCCGGTCTCAACGGCCTGATCCTGGCCGGCGTCCTCGCCTGGGCGATCGCGCGCTGACCCACCGGCGGTCGTCCGGGTGGGGCGACCGCCGGGGCGGTACGGTCAGCCGGCGGGCGGGATGCGACGGCGGACGTCCTGCTCGGCCGACGGCCCCGGTTCCCAGCGGGCCACCCACGGCAGGTCGGCGGCCGGGGTGACGACGCCGTCCTCCACCGAGGCGTACCGGCCGGCGACGATGCGCTTGGCGGCGGCCACGTCGACCGAGTCGGTGTTCGACCACAGACCGGTGAACAGCTCGTCGACACGCAGCCGGGCCTGCCGGCAGAACAGGTCGGCCAGCTCGACGTTCTCCGGGTGATCGTCCCGTTCGGCGTAGGCCCGGACGCAGACCGCGCTCATCGCGAACAGCTCCGCGCCGATGTCCACCACCCGGCCGAGGAACGCCTGCTTGCGCTCCATCTTCCCCTGCCACCGGGACATCGCGTAGAAGGTCGACCGGGCCAGCTTGCGGGAGGTCCGCTCGACGTGGCGCAGGTGCCCGGCCAGTGGCCCGAACTCCTGGTACGCCCCGGGCGTCTGCCCCTTGCCGACGGCGAGCGTGGGCAGCCACTTCGCGTAGAAGGCGCCGGCTCGCGCGCCCGCCCTGGCCTTGCGGCCCAGCCCGGCGTCGGGGTCGATGATGTCGCCCGCCACGGACAGGTGCGCGTCGACCGCCTCGCGGGCGATCAGCAGGTGCATGATCTCGGTGGAGCCCTCGAAGATCCGGTTGATCCGCAGGTCGCGCAGGAGCTGCTCGACGGCGGCCGGCCGTTCCCCCCGGGCGGCCAGCGAGTCGGCCGTCTCGTAGCCGCGGCCACCGCGGATCTGGATCAGCTCGTCGGCGATCCGCCAGGCCATCTCGCTGGCGTAGAGCTTGACCAGCGCCGCCTCGATCCGGATGTCGTTGCGGTCGTCGTCGGCGAGCATGCAGGACAGGTCGAGCATCGACTCCATGCCGTACGTGGTGGCGGCGATGAATGACAGCTTCTTCGCCACCGCCTCGTGCTCGCCCACCGGGCGGCCCCACTGGACCCGGTCCGCAGCCCACTCGCGAGCCACGTTGAGCGCCCACTTGCCGGCGCCGACGCACATGGCGGGCAGCGAGAGCCGGCCGGTGTTCAGCGTGGTCAGGGCAATCTTGAGGCCCTTGCCCTCGCCGCCGATCACGTTCTCCTTCGGCACGAAGACGTCGTGGAACCGGGTGAGGCTGTTCTCCAGGCCGCGCAGCCCGACGAAGGAGTTGCGCCGCTCCACTGTGATGCCGTCGCTGTCGCCCTCCACCACGAACGCGGTGATGCCGCCACGCCGCCCCTCGGCGGCCGGCACCCGGGCCATCACCACCAGCAGCGTGGCGAGCGTGCCGTTCGTGGCCCAGAGCTTCACCCCGTTGAGCCGGTAGCCGGTGCCGTCCGCCGTCGGCTCGGCGGTGGTGGCGAGCCGGGCCGGGTCGGAGCCGACGTCCGGCTCGGTGAGCAGGAAGGCGGAGACCTCACCGGCAGCGAGCCGGGGCAGGAACCGTTCCTTCTGCTCGGGCGTGCCGAACATCTTCAGCGGCTGCGGCACGCCGATCGACTGGTGCGCGGAGAGCAACGCGCTGACCGCCGGGTTCACCGAGCCGACGAGCATCAGCGCCCGGCAGTAGTGCAGGTTGCTCAGTCCGAGCCCGCCGTACTTCCGGTCGATCTTCATGCCGAACGTGCCGAGCCCGGCCAGGCCGTGGAACACCTCGTCGGGGATGCGCGCGTCCCGCTCGATCGCCGCACCGTCCACCTCGGATGTCAGGTACGCGCGCAGCGCGCCGAGGAACTCGTCGGCACGGGCCACCTCGGCCGGGTCGGGGCGGGGCCACGGGTCGATCAGGTCGAGCCGGAACCGGCCGAGGAACAGTTCCTTGCCGAAGCTGGGCCGGTCCCAGGCCGACTCGCGGGCCGCCTCGGCGACCTGGCGGGCCTCCTTCTCGGAGACCTGGCCCGCCTCGGTGGGCAGCGGCCCCGCGCCGTCGGGTGACTCGGGCCGGCTGTTCTGTGTCGTGGTCACGGCTGCCTCCTCGTCGGTCCGGCTGCGTCGACGCGCTCGACGAAAACGACGCTACCCCCGGGTGTTACCCAGGGGTAGCGCCGCGTGCACGCCCGATTTGGCGGACCGTCAGTCGGTGAGGGACTGCGGGTTGTCGTCCTCGTCGTCGATGTCGTCCTCACCCCAGTTGCGCCGGCTGAACGGCAGGATCGCCCAGAAGAGCAGGAACCAGAGGCCGGTGAGTGCGCTGAGCAGGAACGCGATCGGCCGGTCCAGCACGAAGTCGGTGACCAGCAGGACCGAGCTGACCATCGCGATCAGCATGAAGAACAGGCCGCCGGTGGCCATCCGGTGGGCGAACCGGACCAGCTCCGGCTTACGGCCCTGGCGGAACAGCGCCCGGTGGAACGCGACCGGAGAAATGATCATTGCGGCGGACGCGGCGGCGGTCAGCAGCGCCAGGATGTAGATGTCGCGCTGGAACTCGGTGGTCCGCCCGAATCCGTTGCTGAACGGCAGCGTCAGCAGGAAGGCGAACAGGATCTGCACGCCGGTCTGCGCGACCCGCAGCTCCTGCAACAGATCGGCGAAGTTGCGCTGCCAGCGCTGCTTCTCGGATTCCTTCGACACTCGCGGACCTCCCGTGAGACGGCACGGCCGGCGGGTGAACGCCCACCGGCAGGACGGCCTGTGCCCCGTACGGATGATCACGAAACCGGTTCAGGAACCGCGGCGGATGCGGCCCGCGTACCGGGCCTCCAGCTCGGCGTTGTGCTCGTCCCCGCCGGTGATGTTCGCGGACAGGTAGACCGGCGGGCGCTGCCCCGCCGCGACCAGCCGGGCCACCACCTCGGCGACGATCTGCTGGGCGAGCAGCGCCGCGGTGATCGAGGAGACCGCGCCGACCGCGCCGCCGCCGGGTAGCGGCAGCGTGGCGTCGCCGTACGGGGCGCCGTTGTCCAGCACCACGTCGGCGAAGTCGGCGAGCTTGCGGCCGGACGGGTGCCGCGACGTCATCCGGGCCGAGTGCTGCGCCGAGGTGATCGCCACCAGGCCGTGCCCGCGTTCCTTCACGACGGACGCGAACTCGACCATCGCCCCGTTCACGCCCGAGTTCGAGGCCAGCACGAACACGTCCTGCGGCCGGATCGGCGCCAGCTCGTAGAGGCGGTGCGCCACCGCCGGGTCGCGTTCCAGCTTCGGGCCGATCGTCTCCGTCACCACCGCCAGGTAGGCGTCGGCGCTCACCGTCATGCCTCCTCCGTTCCTGCGCACCGGGCGAGGATCGCCTCGGCCAGCGGGCCGGGCGCCTCGTCCGGGATCCAGTGGCTGACCCCGGGCAGCACCACGAACCGGTAGTCACCCGTGACGTGCGCTGCGCACGCCTGCGCGGCCGTCCGGCCGATCGCCACGTCCTTGTCGCTCCAGACGAACGTGGTGGGCACCCCGACCGGGGCGACCGCCTTCATGTCCGTACCGGTCATCGCGCGGTACCAGTTCAGCGCCGCCGTCAACGCCCCCGGCTCGCGCATCGGCTCGGCGTACCGGGCCACCGCGTCGGCGCCGCCCACTCCGCCGAGCAGCTTGCGCAGCGCGGCGCCGTGCCACGCCAGCAGCACCTTTTCCGCCGTACCGGGCTTGCGGAACAACGCGATGTAGGCGGACTTGACCTTCTGCCGGGGGTCGGTGGCGAGCGCGTGGCCCATGGCGGCCGGGTGCGGCACCGACACCGCGGTCAGCGTCCGGACCGGCTCCGGGTGCGCCGCCGCCAGGCCCCACGCCACGATCGCGCCCCAGTCGTGGCCCACCACGTGCGCGCGGGTCACCCCGAGCGCGTCCAGCACGGCGGCCGCGTCGGCCACCAGCTCCGGGATCCGGTACGCCCCGACGTCCGCCGGACGCGCGCCGGGCGAGTAGCCGCGCTGGTCGAGCGCGTACGTGCGCAGCCCGGCGGCGTGCAGGGCGGGCGTCACCGCGTCCCACTCGCCGGAGTGCTGCGGGAAGCCGTGCAGCAGCAGGACGGGATCACCGCCCTCGGGGCCGCCGGCGCGTACCTCGAACGTCAGTCCCCGCGCATCCACCAGCATGATCGCCACCATACCGACACTCGCCCTGCTGGGCCGGGGCCCGTGGTCGGTGCTAGCGTCTGCGACGAGACAACTTCACATCCGACAGGGGAGCGCACAGCGCTGAGAGTGCGGGCCGGTGCCCGCAGACCCTCGAACCTGATCTGGGTAATGCCAGCGCAGGGAGTTCGGTCGACCTCCAGCCGCGTCGCCGTCCGGTGACCACCGGGCGCGGCGTGCGTCTTCTCCTGGTTCACCTCGACGAACTGGGAGCCAACCGTGAACCACACCGACAGCAACCGCTGGCGTACCGTCGACATCGTCGTCGCCTCGGTCATCGCCGTCGCCTTCGGCGTCGTGTTCTGGGCCTGGGGCCTGCTCTGGAGCGCCACCGACGCGGCGTTCGCGTTCTTCCCGCCGGCACAGGCCGTGCTCTACGGCGTGTGGCTGATCCCGGCGGTGCTCGCCGGCTTGATCATCCGTAAGCCGGGGGCGGCGCTGTACTGCGAGACGGTGGCCGCGATCATCTCCGCCCTGCTCGGCAGCCAGTGGGCGGGCATCGTGATCCTCCAGGGCCTCATGCAGGGCATCGGCGCCGAGCTGGCGTTCGCCGCCTTCCGCTACCGCTCGTTCAAGCTGCCGGTGGCGGTGCTGGCCGGCGCGCTGACCGGCCTCGGCGCGGCGATCTTCGACTTCGTCTACTGGAACAAGGCGTACGACTTCGCCTCCTACCGCCTCCCGTACGCGCTGATCACGATCGTCAGCGCCACGATCGTCGCCGGCTTCGGCGCCCACGTCCTCACCCGCGCGCTCGCGAACACCGGCGTCCTGGACCGCTTCCCCGCCGGCCGCGACCGAGCCTTGGTCTGAGGCCTCACCCCCCGCCCGGTGATCAAGGAGTTTGCGTCCGCCGGGCACGGTTTTCCGGACGCGAACTCCTTGATCACGCAGGCTGGGCCGGGAGAGGGGGTGGTGGGCGGTGAGCGCTGTGGTGCTGCGGGGGTTCGGGTGGCGGCACGGGGGGCGCCGGCGCTGGGCTCTGCGTGGAGTGGATCTGCGGGTGGAGAGCGGGGAGCGGGTGCTGCTGCTCGGGCCCTCGGGGGCCGGCAAGAGCACGCTGCTGGCGGCGCTGGCCGGGCTGCTGCCGGAGGACTCCGGCGAGCAGGAGGGCACCGTCGAGATCGACGGGCTGGACCCGCGCAAGGCCCGCGAGCGCGTCGGCATCGTCTTCCAGGATCCGGAGACCCAGCTCGTGATGGCCCGCTCCGGCGACGACGTGGCGTTCGGGCTGGAGAACCGTGGCGTACCCGCCGGGGAGATCTGGCCCCGCGTCGACGAGGCGCTGGGCCGGGTCGGCTTCCCGTACCCCCGGGACCGCCCGACCGCCGCGCTCAGCGGCGGCGAGCAGCAGCGGCTGGCGCTGGCCGGCACGCTCGCGCTGCGCCCCGGACTGCTGCTGCTCGACGAGCCCACCGCCAACCTCGACCCGGCCGGCGCCACCCTGATCCGCCGGGCCGTCGCGAACGCGCTCGACCCGGACACCACGATGATCCTGGTCGAGCACCGGGTCACCGAGGCGCTGCCGCTGGTCGACCGGGTCGTGGTGCTGGAACCCGGCGGCGGCGTCCGCGCCGACGGGCCGCCCGAGACGGTCTTCGCCGCGCACGGCGACGCGCTGACCGCCGCCGGGGTCTGGGTGCCGGGCCGCACCGTGCCGCACCGGCACGCCACCGCGCCGCCCGGCGACGTGCTGCTCACCGCCGACCGGCTCGGCCTCCCACCCCGGCTCGACCCCACCGATCTTCGGGTACGTGCCGGCGAGGCGCTCGCCGTCCTCGGCCCGAACGGCGCCGGCAAGTCCACACTGGCGCTGCTCCTGGGCGGCCTGCTACGACCCGGAACGGGCACGGTCACCGCGTCCGCCGAACTGGCTGGGCGGGACGCGCGTACTCCCCCGCACCGCTGGCGGGCACCCGCCCTGGTGCGCCGGATCGGTTCGGTGTTCCAGGATCCGGAGCACCAGTTCGTCACCGCCACGGTCCGCGACGAGCTGGCGCTCGGCCCGCGCCGCACCGGCCGGCCAGAGTCGGCGGTGACCGCCACAGTCGACGACTTGCTGCACCGGTTGCGGTTGGACGAGCTGGCCGGCGCCAATCCGTACACCCTCTCGGGTGGGGAGGCGCGGCGGCTGAGCGTGGCGACGGCCCTGGCCACCGCGCCACGCCTGCTGATCTGCGACGAGCCCACGTTCGGCCAGGACCGGCGGACCTGGCTGGAGCTGGTCGACCTGCTCGCCGAGCTGCGCGACGCCGGGCACGGCGTGGTCGCGGTGACCCACGACGAGGACTTCGTCGCCGCGCTGGCCGACCGGACGCTCACCCTGCGCCGGTCCCCGTCGGACCCCGACGGGCGACCCTCGGCCGGCGATGGTCCGGCTGCCGGGCGCTCGGGCGACGACGGTCCGGCTGCCGGGCGTGCGCCGTGATCGACCTCGAACCGGTCGCCACGCCCGGTGCTCCGCTGGCCCGGCGCAACCCGGTGGCGAAGCTGGCCGCCACGATGGTGTTCACGCTGGTGCTGGTCGCGACGCTGGACCCGGTCGCACCGGCCATCGCGATCGCCGTCGAACTGGCGGTGCTACCGCTGTTCGGCGTGCGCTACCGGGTGCTGGCGCGGCGCGCCTGGCCGCTGCTGGCCGGCGCCGTCGGCATCCTCGTCACGCTCGTGCTCTTCGCCGCCGACCGCTCCGGTCCGGTGCTGGTGGAGGCCGGCCCGGTGCTGGTCACCCAGGGCGTGCTGGTCACCGCGCTCGGGCTGGTCCTGCGCATGCTCGCGGTGGCACTGCCCGGCGTCATCGTGTTCGCCACCACCGACCCGACCGACCTGGCCGACGCCCTGATCCAGAACGCGAAGGCACCGGCCCGGTTCGCCATCGGGGCGCTGGCCGCATTCCGGATGGTGCCGCTACTGGAACAGGAGTGGCGGATGATCAGCATGGCGCGGCGGGCCCGGGGCGTGGACGCCGGCCGCAACCCGCTGGCCAAGCTGCGGCTGTTCGCGTCCACCGCGTTCACGCTGCTGGTGGGCGCGATCCGGCGGGGTACCCGGCTGGCGGTGGCGATGGACGCGCGGGGCTTCGACGCGGGCACCCCGCGTACTGTCGCCCGCCCTCAGCGCTTCGTCCTCGCCGACGCGCTGTTGATCATCGGAGCGGCGCTGACGGCCGGCGCGGCGCTGACCGTCAGCGTGCTGCTCGGCACCTTCCGCCCACTGATCGGCTGACCCCGCCCGCCGGGACACGAGATCGACGATCTCCTTTCGTGATCGTGGTCGATATTGTTAGCCTGGCTCGGTGCTTGAGCACCTGGACATCGCGTTGCGTTGCCTGATCGGCGTGGTCTTCCTGGCCGCGACCTACGGCAAGGTCCACAGCCGCGTGTCCTGGCGCGAGTTCGTCGCCTCACTCGCCGCCATGCGGGTCGTGCCGGCGCGGCTCGTACCCGCCGTGGCCGGTGTGGTCGGCCTGGCCGAAGCCGCCGTCCCGGTCCTGCTGCTGGTGCCGCCGACCCGCCGGCTCGGCCACGTGCTCGCGGCCCTGCTCCTGGTCGCCTTCAGCAGCGGGATCATCATCACGCTGAGTCGCCGGCAACGGGTCGCCTGCCGCTGCTTCGGTGCGACTGGCGCACCACTCGGGCGGCGACACCTGCTCCGCAACGGCCTCCTGATCGCCGCCGCGGCGGTGGGAGTGGCAGCCGCAGGCGCCACCGGCGAGGTGGCCCCGGCAGGCGTCGCCGTGGCCGCGGTGGCCGGTGCGGTGAGCGGACTGCTCTTCGTGTGGTTCGACGACATCACCGACCTCTTCGTCACCCAGCCGGCCCGGCCCGACGGCGACCGCGGACGTGCCGGTGGACCGGTGACCCCGAGGTAGCCGAGCACTCCGACAAGCACGAAGGAGCAACCGATGGCGTATCTCGCCGCTGCCGTCATCGTCGTCGGCATCATCGGCCTGCTGAACCTGGTCCTCGCCCTGGGGGTGATCAGGCGGCTCCGCGAGCACACCGTACGACTCACCGCGCTCGAGGCCGGGCACGGGCACGGGCACAGCGACGGGATCATGCTGGGGGCCGGGAGCGCGGTCCAGCCGTTCCAGGCAGTCACCGAGGACGGCGTGACAGTCACCCGGGACGGGCTGGCCGGACCCACCCTCGTCGCGTTCTTCTCCCCCGACTGCACCCCCTGCCGGGAGCGGATGCCGCAGTTCATCCGGTACGCGGCCGAGCATCCGGGCGGCCGGGACCGCGTCGTCGGGGTCGTGGTGAGCGATCGCGCCGCCGCAGGTGAGTACGTCGCCGCGCTGAGCCCGGTGGCCCGGGTCGTCGTCGAGTCCGACGGAGGGCCGCTCTGCACCGCCTTCGGGGTGCAGGGCTTCCCGGCGATCAGCCTGATCGACGAATCCGGCGTCGTCGTCGCCAGCGGCTCCCTGATCGAAGACCTCTCGGCACCCGTGGCCGGATGAGTCCACCCGGCGACGCCGACGCCGCCGGCCCACGGGCCGGATCGCCTGAGGAGACGCCGAGCAGATCACCTCGCACGACCGCCGACCGGCGGTGGCCGCTGCTGGCCGCCGCCGTCATGGGTGCCCGCCTCGTCCGACGCGGGGCACCCCTGGCCACGACCGCCTACGGCCTGGTCACGTTGGCGAGCGGGGTACTGCCGATCGTCACCGCCTGGCTGCTCAAGGTCGTGCTGGACGCGGTCGGCAGCGGCGCGGACCGGGCCACCGTTCTCGCCGCCGGCGCCGGTCTGGCCGCCGCCGGGCTCGGCACCGCTCTGCTGCCGCAGCTCGGCGCCTACCTGACCGGCGAGATCGGACGGAACATCGCTCTCGTCGCCGACGACGAGCTCTACCGCTCGGTCGGGCGCCAGGTCGGACTGGCGCGGCTGGAGGACCCGACCTTCCTGGACCGGCTGCGGCTGGCCCAGGACGCCGCGGCCATGCCGGTCCAACTGGTGGAGGCGGCCTTCGGCCTGGTACGCGGTGTGCTGCTGGTCGGCGGCTTCGTCGGATCGCTCGCCCTGCTCAGTCCCGTCCTCACCGGACTGGTCCTGCTGGCCGCCGCACCCGTGTTCCTGGCGGAGCTGGCGCTCGCCCGACGCCGGGCCAGGGTGCAGTGGCAGGTCGGCCCGTGGGAACGCACCGAGATCTTCTACCGGGACCTGCTCCAGGACGTGCAGGCGGCGAAGGAGATCCGGCTGTTCGGCCTGGAGGACTTCCTGCGCGGGCGGATGTTGCGTGAGCGACGCCGGGCCAACCGGGCGTTGCGCCGGGTCGACCGGCGGGAGCTGTTCATCCAGGGCGGGCTGGGGGTGCTGGCGGCGGTGGTCGGCGGAGCCGGGCTGCTCTGGGCGGTCCGGGCGGCGTACGCCGGCGAGCTGACCGTCGGCGACGTCTCGATTGTGATCGCCGCACTGGCAGGCGTGCAGACCGGGCTCAACGCGCTGGTGCGTGCCATCGCCAACGGGCACGAGCAACTGCTGCTGTTCGACCACTTCACGGTGATCGCCACCGGCCCGGTTGATCTGCCACCCGCCGTCGACCCGGCACCTGTGCGGCCGCTGCGCCGTGGCATCGAACTGCGGGACGTCTGGTTCCGCTACAGCGACGAGCTGCCCTGGGTGCTGCGCGGCGTCGACCTGCACCTGCCGGCGGGACAGGCGTTGGGGCTGGTCGGGCTCAACGGGGCGGGCAAGAGCACCATCGTCAAGCTGCTCTGCCGCTTCTACGACCCGAGCCGGGGGGCGATCCTCTGGGACGGTGTCGACCTGCGCGACCTCGACGTGGTGGAACTCCGCCGCCGGATCGGTGCGGTCTTCCAGGACTACATGGCCTACGACCTGAGCGCGGCGGAGAACATCGGCGTCGGCAACCTCCCGGTGTCCGACGACCGGGACCGGCTGGTCCGGGCGGCCCGCAAAGCCGGGGTGCACTACGTCCCGCCTGTCGGCGGGATGAACCTCGATTAAGGAGGAACCGATGATCCGACTGATCGAATCACTGGGCGACCGGGTGCTCAACCTGGTCGTCCCGAAGACCACTGCCGCTGCCGCGGCAGCGTGCACGCCGGGCTGGGGCGCCTACTGCGACTGCCGGTCCGGGAAGCCCTACTACCTGTACTGCCGCTGCGTGAACGGGATCCGGCGCTGCGACTGCACCGCCCGGAACGGGATCGGCACCTGCTGATCCTGTCCCACCCACCGTGAGCCCGCCCTGCCGTCATCGGCGGGCGGGCTCACTCCTTGGCGGTCAGCTGCGGCGGAAGGCGTAGAACCGGGTCTGGCCGGCGCGCTGGCTGCGCCCGGTCAGCCGGGCCTGCCGCCCGGCAGGCGGGCCGGACCTGGGCGGCGTCGAAGAGCCGCCGGGCAGGACCGGGATCTCCGGCGGCACGGTCGACGGCACCGGGTCCGCCGGCAGCACCGGCTCCGTCGGCAGCACCGGGTCTGCCGGCAGCACCACCGCGGGCGGCGCCACGGAGAGCGCGTCGAGCTTCCGCGGGGCCACCTGCGGAGCGGACTGCTTGCGGGACTTCTTCGGATTGCGCTTCGCGGGCATTCGCGGGCCTCCTGTCGTGCGGGCGCGCCGACCGGGACGCGCCGAGCGAGGGCTCCGGTGCGTTCCGATCACGACAGACACCGCAACCGACGGCGGTGGGGAAGGGATGCGGACGCCCGGAGCAGGACGGGTCCACGGCACTGGCGGCGGTGGACCGGGCTCGGAGGTGGGGCGTCACTTACGCATGCGGCAACGCTATCGCGCCACCGGCACGCCGCGCATCCGAATTACCGGAAGAACCGCGAGGACACGCGACGGACGCACGGCCACCCGCCGGTCACGCCCTGTCGACGTCCCCGCCCGCTCCCCCGACGACCGCGATACGGTCGCAGGACGGCAGCACGGACGAGAGGTGGCGGTACGCATGGCAGAGCAGGCGACGGCGCAGATCGGGGTCACCGGTCTGGCGGTGATGGGCCGCAACCTGGCCCGGAACCTGGCCCGCAACGGCTTCGCCGTGGCGGTGCACAACCGGTCGCCGGAACGTACCCGCAGCCTGGTCGCGGAGCACGGCGACGAGGGCACCTTCGTGCCGTCGGAGTCGCTGGCGGACTTCGTCGGCTCGCTGGAGCGGCCCCGCGCGGTGATCGTGATGGTGAAGGCCGGCGCGCCGACCGACGCGGTGATCGACGAGCTGGTCCCGCTGCTGGAGGAGGGCGACATCGTCGTCGACTGCGGCAACGCGCACTTCGCCGACACCCGCCGCCGGGAGGAGGCGCTGCGCGAGCACGGACTGCACTTCGTCGGCACCGGCGTATCCGGCGGCGAGGAGGGCGCGCTGCTCGGCCCGAGCATCATGCCGGGCGGTTCGGCGGAGTCGTACCGCAAGCTGGGGCCGATCTTCGAAAAGATCGCCGCGCAGGTGGACGGCGAGCCCTGCTGCCGGCACATCGGACCGGACGGCGCGGGCCACTTCGTGAAGATGGTGCACAACGGCATCGAGTACGCCGACATGCAGCTCATCGCCGAGGCGTACGACCTGTTGCGGGCCGGTCTGTCGGCGAGCCCGGCGGAGATCGCGGAGATCTTCCGGGAGTGGAACGCCGGGGAGCTGGGGTCGTTCCTCATCGAGATCACCGCCGACGTGCTCGGCCACACCGACGCGGCCACCGGCCAGGCGTTCGTGGACGTGGTGCTCGACCAGGCCGAGCAGAAGGGCACCGGCCGCTGGACCGTGCAGAGCGCGCTCGACCTCGGCATCCCGATCACCGGCATCGCCGAGGCCACGTTCGCCCGGTCGCTGTCCGGCCACGCCGGCCAGCGGGAAGCCGCCCGCCGCGTGTTCGGCGACGCGGGCGAGAAGTGGCAGGTGGACGACCGGGAGACGTTCGTCGAGGACGTCCGCCGCGCGCTGCTGGCCAGCAAGATCGTCGCGTACGCGCAGGGTTTCGACCACATCCGGGCCGGCAGCCGGGAGTACGACTGGGACATCGACCTTGGCGGCACTGCCACCATCTGGCGGGGCGGCTGCATCATCCGGGCCGGTTTCCTGGACCGGATCCGGGAGGCGTACGACGCGGAGCCGGACCTGTCGACGCTGCTCGTCGCGCCCTGGTTCGCCGAGCGGGTCAGCGACGGCGTACCGGCCTGGCGACGGGTGGTGGCCGACGCGGCCCGGGCGGGCGTGCCGGCCCCGGCCTTCGGGTCGTCGCTGGCCTACTTCGACGCGCTGCGGGCGCAGCGGCTGCCGGCCGCGCTGATCCAGGGGTTGCGGGACAACTTCGGCGCGCACACGTACCACCGGGTGGACCGGGACGGCTCGTTCCACACGCTCTGGGCGGGCGACCGCTCCGAAGTGGAGGCGTGAGCCGCGCCGGCACCGGCGTGGGCCGCATCGACACCAGCCCGGGCCGCCCCGGTCCCGGCGTGCGGCTCACCAGGCCCGCTGACCGTCCGGCGCGGGCGCCCAGCCGGCCGCCGGCTCCCCGGCCGCCAGCTCGCCGATCTCACCGGAGCGGACCTCCGGCGTGTGCCCGAGGTCGGCGCACCACCGCTGCGCCACGTCGGCGCACAGTGCGGCGACCGCGTCCCGGCGGGCCGGCTCCACCAGGTCGGCGGCGGCCAGGGCAGCAGTCATCTCGTACCGGAGATCGCGCATCCTCCACCCCCGTGGCGGGCGCGCACCCGGCGGCACGCCCCTGCGCCGATCGTAGAGCGGAACGCCCCGCGCCCGGCGGGAAAGCCGGATGCGGGGCGTCACGCTCGGGCCGGATGTCGGCCGCGGCCACCCGGGCCGGACGTCGCGGTCAGAAGAACCGGCGACGCTTGGCCTTCTGCGGCCGGATCAGGTCGGCGCCCTTGGTCAGCAGACGGCTCACCCCGGACGGGCCACGACGGGCCTCCAGGGTGTGGCTGAGCCGGCGCGCGCCGGCCGCCGCCAGCGGCACGGCGACCGCCATGACCGCCCACTGCGCGATCCGCTTCTGAATCATGTGGTTCACCTCCGCGTTTGCTGCCTACCGGTATCGGTACCCAGCAGAACGGGTCGGTAAGCGTGACGTCAGGCGCCCGGGGCGACCGGGTTGGGCAGGGCGCCGCCGAAGCGGCGGTCGCGCTGGGCGTACAGCTCGCAGGCGTACCAGAGGTGGCGGCGGTCGAAGTCGGGCCAGAGCGTGTCCAGGTAGACCAGCTCGGCGTACGCGGTCTGCCAGAGCAGGAAGTTGGAGATGCGCTGCTCGCCCGAGGGGCGCAGGAACAGGTCGACCTCGGGCACCTCGGGGTGGTAGAGGTAGCGCGCCACCGTCTTCTCGTTCACCTTGGCCGGGTCCAGCTTGCCGGCCGCCACGTCGCGGGCGATCCCGGCGGCGGCGTCGGCGATCTCCGCCTGGCCGCCGTAGTTGACGCAGAACTGCAGCGTCAGCGTCGAGTTGCCGCGCGACATCTCCTCGGCGGTTTGCAGCTCGGAGATGACGCTCTTCCACAGCCGGCCCGCGCGGCCGGACCAGACCACCCGTACGCCCAGGTCGACGAGCTGGTCCCGGCGGCGGCGGATGACGTCGCGGTTGAAGCCCATCAGGAAGCGGACCTCGTCCGGCGAGCGCCGCCAGTTCTCGGTGGAGAACGCGTACGCCGACAGGTAGGGGATGCCCATCTCGATCGCGCCCTCGACGGCGTCGAACAGGCTGTGCTCGCCCTGCTCGTGGCCCTTGGTGCGGGGCAGGCCGCGCTCCTTGGCCCAGCGGCCGTTGCCGTCCATCACGATGGCGACGTGCCGGGGCACCGCTGCGGGCGGCAGCGCCGGCGGTCGGGCGCCGGAGGGGTGCGGGGTCGGCGGCACCGGCTCGCGGCGGGTCGCCCTCGTCGATCGGATCACTCGGTCATCTCCCTGTTCACACCGGCGACGGGCCCGGCGCCGGAGCGCGGCGGGACCACATCCGGCCCCGCGCCGCCGGGCGGCGGGACCGCGCCGGACGCCGGGGCGCCCCGGTCGACCAGCGGCAGCGAGCGTAGCGCGCGCTCCAGATGCCACTGGAGGTGCGCCGCGACCAGCCCGCTGCACTCCCGGCGTATGCCGGTCTCGGCCGCGTCCGCGTACCCCCAGTCGCCGGAGGTCAGCGCGGACATCAGCTCCAGCGTGGCCGGCGCGGGGTGAGCGGCACCGGGCGGCCGGCAGTCCGGGCAGACCGCGCCACCGGCCGGTACGGAGAACGCGCGGTGCCGGCCCGGCTCGCCGCAGACCGCGCAGGCCGCGAGCGCCGGGGCCCAGCCGGCGAACGCCATGCCGCGCAGCAGGTACGCGTCGAGCACGAGGGTGGTGGCGTGCTCGCCGCGGGCCAGCGACTTCATCGCGCCGAGGGTGAGCTGGAACAGCCGCAGCGACGGCTCGCGCTCGACCGGGGTGAGCCGCTCGGCGGTCTCGGCGATCGCGCTGGCCGCGGTGTAGCGGGGGTAGTCGCCGAGGAACCGCTTGCCGTACAGCTCGATCGCCTCGACCTGGCTGACTGTGTGCAGCGAGCTGCCCTGGTTGCCCTTGGGGTCACCGGCGAGCTGAAGGTCGACGTGCCCGAACGGTTCCAGCCGCGCGCCGAACCGGCTCATGGTGCGCCGCACGCCCCGGGCCACCGCGCGCAAGCGGCCGTGCCGGCGGGTGAACAGCGTGATGATGCGGTCGGACTCGCCCAGCTTCTGCACACGCAGCACCACCGCGTCGTCGCGGTAGAGCTGTCGGCGGTACCCGGCCATCAGGCCATTCTCCCTCCGGGTGCGATCTCAGGGTCGGCTCGGGGTGCACCGTCGGGCGATCCCCGATGTGCCGGGTGCTCGGCCGGACCTAATGTGCTGGCCATGGCTTCGCTCCGCACCGTTCCCCGGCCGCGCAACGCTTTCCGGCCCCGCACGGGTTTCCAGGCACGCGGCGTGGTGGCCGCCACCGCGGCCACCGCCCTCATCGTGCTCGCCGGGTGTGACACCCTCTCGTTCCGCCGCCTCGACTTCGACCAGACCGAGCGGACGAAGATCACCAAGATCACCGTGGACGACGACGGCGCCGGCGACGTCGTGGTCCGGGCCAACAGCCCCGCCGACCAGGTACGCGTCAAGCGCGTGGTCCGCTACCAGGGCGACGAGCCGAACAGCCGGTACGAGATCAAGGGCGACGAACTGGTCCTGCCCACCGACTGCGGGCACCGGTGCAGCATCTCCTGGGAGGTGACCGCGCCGCCCGGCGTGGTGGTGCGCGGCGGCACCGGCTCGGGCAACGTCGACCTCAGCGACGTCGGCGCTGTCGAGTTCACGCTCAGCTCCGGCGACCTGACCGTCCGGGGCGCCACCGGCGAGGTCCGCGCGTCCACCACGTCGGGCAACATCCGGGTCGTCCAGGCGGCCGGCCCGGTGCGGCTGCGGGCCCGCTCCGGCGACATCGAGGCCCGCCGGCTCGCCTCCGCGATCGACGCGGAGACCACCTCCGGCAACATCGTCGTCGAGCTGGACCAGCCGGCGCCGGCCCGGGTGCACGCCACGAGCGGAGACGTCGACCTGGCCGTACCGGCGGGCCGCTACCGGGTGCGCGCCAAAGCGACGTCCGGCGACACCGACGTGCGCGTCACCGACGACCCGACCGCGTCGGTGCAGCTCGAAGCGTCCGCCACCAGCGGCAACGTCACGGTCAGCACCCGCTGACCCGACGGCGTCCGGCCGGGCGGTCGCGGACGTCGCGAGGACCGGGGCCGTACCCGGTGGTGGCTCAGCCGGGTGTGTTCCGCCGGGACACCGGGGCGCCGTCGTCCCGGCCGGGGCGCACGGGGGCCTCGGCCGGGCGGCGCGGCGCCGGCACCCGGGCGCCGACGCTGACCAGCGCGTCCTCCGCTCCGGCGGGGGCCGGGCTGGCCGGGGCGGCCGCCGCCCGGTCGGCCAGGGTCCGCCGCGGCTTGCCGGGGATCAGTTCCGGGGTACGCCGGGCGGCCACGTCCTCGACCCAGCCGACGAGCAGCGTCACCACGCCGACGAGCGCGAAGACCAGCCCCACGCGCAGCCACAGGCCGACCGGGTCGCGTGGCGACCAGCCGACCAGGCCGACGAGCGGGGTGAGGAGCACCACGAACGGCATGTGCCATAGATAGATCGTCAGCGCCCGCCGGTTCACCACCGTCACCGCCCGGCCGAGCGCCGGCACTCGGTCGACCCAGGTGACCCCGACCGGTGCCCGGCCGATCGCCACCAGGATGAACGCCGCCGACCAGAGCGCGTTGCCGAGCGGGATGTCGTTGATGTCGTACCCGCGCGGGCCCGGGTGGGTGACGATCCAGGCCAGCCCGGCCGCGCCGACCACGGCGGCCACCGGCAGCAGCACCCGGTTGCGCATCCGGCGCAGCAGCCCGTCGTGGTGGGCGAAGCCGAGCAGCCAGGCGCCGAAGTAGAGGCCGAACTCGCGCAGCACCGTCGGCGGGTTCGCCAGGATGCCGGCCTCGATCGCGATCAGCAGCAGGTACGGGGCAGCGAGCGTGGGCAGCGGCGCCCGGCGGAACAGCCAGAGCACGAGCGGCGAGGCGAGCACGAACCACAGGTAGTCCCGCAGGTACCAGATCGGGCTGAGCGCCAGCCCACCCCAGTAGTTGGCCGGCGGGTCGCCGATCGGGAACAGCCAGAGCAGCACCTTCGGGCTGAACGCCAGCCCGGTGAGCAGCATGGCCGGTACGAAGACCGCGGCGACCACCCACAGCGACGGCAGCAGGCGGCGCAGCCGGCGGCCGACCGCGCGCACCCCGCTGCGGTCGAGTGACGCCGCCATCAGCGACCCGGCCAGGGCGAACATCACCGACATCGCCGGGAACACCAGCGTGAGCGTGGCGTAACCGGTGACGTGGTAGGTGACGACTCGCAGGATGGCCAGGAAGCGGAGCAGGTCCAGATAGCGGTTTCGCATCAGCTCGCGGCGGGGTCCGGGGGCAGAGACAATGGTCCCTACCCTGCTCCCGGACACCGCGAAACAGCCAAGAACACCCATGGAAAGTGAGATGTCCCATAGGTCTGGCTGATCCTGATCACCAGCCGTCGGGACCGCTTGGCCCGCCGGTCAGAAGCCGAGCTTGCGCAACTGCTTCGGGTCGCGCTGCCAGTCCTTCGCCACGCGTACGTGCAGGTCGAGGTAGACCCGTGTGCCGAGCAGCTCCTCGATCTGCCGCCGGGCGGTGGTGCCCACGTGCTTGAGGCGGCTGCCCCGGTGGCCGATCACGATGGCCTTCTGGCTCGACCGCTCGACGTACACGTCGGCGTAGATCTTGGTGAGGTTGCCCTCCGGGATCATCTCCTCGACCACCACGGCGATGGAGTGCGGCAGCTCGTCGCGTACGCCCTCCAGCGCCGCCTCGCGCACCAGCTCCGCCACGAGCACCTGCTCCGGGTCGTCGGTGAGCATGTCGTCCGGATAGAGCTGCGGCGAGGACGGCAGGTAGCCGGTCATCACGTCGACGAGCGTGTCGACCTGGTGGCCGGAGACCGCGCTGACCGGCACCACGTCGGCGAACTCGCCCAGCTCGCTCACCGCGAGCAACTGCTCGGCCAGCCGCTTCTTGTCGACCAGGTCGGTCTTGGTGACCACCGCCAGCACCGTGGCCTTGAGGCTGGCCAGCTCGCCGGTGATGAAGCGGTCGCCCCGGCCGACCGGCTCGTTCGCCGGAACGCACAGGCCGATCACGTCGACCTCGCTCCAGGTCTCCCGGACCAGGTCGTTGAGGCGCTCGCCGAGCAGCGTGCGGGGCCGGTGCAGACCCGGGGTGTCGACGAGCACGAGCTGCGAGTCCGGCCGGTGCAGCACCGCCCGGATGATGTGCCGGGTGGTCTGCGGCTTGTTCGAGGTGATCGCGATCTTGGTGCCGACGATCGCGTTCGTGAGCGTCGACTTACCGGCGTTCGGCCGCCCCACGAAACAGGCGAAACCGGCCCGGTAGGGACGCTCCTCGGGCGTGGTCACTCGACCACCGTGCCGAGGACGGTGCCGTCCGGCGCGGCCACGTGGACCGGCGCGTCGGCGGACAGGTCACGCACCGCGGCGTGCCCGGCCCCGTCCAGCGTCGACGCCTCGGTCACCACCACGGCGGCCTCCAGCCGGCTCGCGCCCGCCGCCACCGCCGAGGCGACCGCGAGCTGGAGCGCGGTCAGGGTCAGCGACGGCAACGCCACGCTCGCCGCCGCGTACGTCCGGCCGTCCTGGTCGCGGACCGCGGCGCCCTCCACGGCCGCCACCCGGCTCCGCGCGCCCCGGGCCAGGACTACGAGCTTGGCGTCCTCGGCGCTCAGCTCGGCCGGGTCGGCGGGGGTGGGCAGGGCAGCCGGTACGGCGGGTGACTCAGGCATCGGCGGGTTGCCTCTCCTCGGAACGGTTGTTGTCGCCACGCGAGTCGGGCGGCTCGCTTCGGTTGGTGCCCTCCGGCGCGTCACCCCGGTCGACCCGGCTCACCAGAACCGTGTCGATCCGGTTGCGCCGGCCGGTGGTGCCCTCGGCCACCAGCCGCAGCCCGGCCACCTCGGCCTCGGCGCCCGGGATGGGCACCCGGCCGAGCGCCTGGGCGAGCAGGCCGCCGACCGTCTCCACCTCGTCGGTGGGCAGCTCGGTGTCGAACAGCTCGCCCAGATTCTCCACCGGCAGCCGCGCGGTCACCCGCACGGCCCCGTCCGGCAGGTGCTCGACCGGCGGGCGCTCGACATCGTACTCGTCGGTGATCTCCCCGACGATCTCCTCCAGGATGTCCTCGATGGTGACCAGCCCGCCGGTGCCGCCGTACTCGTCGACCACGATGACCAGGTGGTTGCGGGCCGCCTGCATCTCGGAGAGCAGGTCGTCCACCGGCTTGGACTCCGGCACGAACGTGGCCGGGCGCATCAGCTCGGCCACCGGCATCTGCCGGGCGCCCTGGTCGCCCTGCACCCGCCGGATCAGATCCTTGAGGTAGAGCACACCGAGCACGTCGTCGACGTTCTCGCCGATCACCGGGATGCGGGAGAACCCGGAGCGCAGGAACAACGCCAGCGCCTGTGCGAGCGTCTTGCTCTCCTCGATCCACACCATCTCGGTACGCGGCACCATCACCTCGCGGGCGATGGTGTCGCCGAGCGCGAAGACCGAGTGGATCATCTGGCGCTCGCCGTGCTCCACCACGCCGCGCTGCTCGGCCAGGTCGACCAGCTCCCGCAGCTCCACCTGGGTCGCGAACGGCCCCTCGCGGAAGCCCTTGCCGGGGGTGACCGCGTTGCCGATCAGGATCAGCAGCGACGCCAGCGGGTTGAGCGCGCGGCCCAGCCAGCGCACCAGCGGCGCGACAGCGCGGCCGACCGCGTACGCGTGCTGGCGGCCGATCGTCCGCGGGCCGACGCCGACCACCACGAAACTCACCACGGTCATCGCGCCGGCGGTCACCAGCGCCGCCCGCCAGCCCGCGCCGAACGTGTCGACAGCCACCAGCGCGACGAGCGTGGTGGCGGTCAGCTCGGCCAGCAGACGCAGCAGGAGCAGCAGGTTGAGATGGCGGACCACGTCACCGGCGACCGCCTGGAGGGCACGCCCGCCGCGGGCGCCGTCCCGGGTCAGCTCAGCGGCGCGGGCCGGCGAGACCGCGGCCAGCGCCGCCTCGGTCATCGCGATCAGGCCGGCGAGCACCACCAGCCCGGCGGCGAAGACCAGGAGTTGGAGATCGGGCAGACCGGCGGGGGTGCGGACCGCCGCCAAGGTTTCCATCACCGCGACCGGGTCGACCGCCAGCCGGCCAGCAGCCGGGCCTGGAGACCGAACATCTCCCGCTCCTCCTCGGGCTCGGCGTGGTCGTAGCCCAGCAGGTGCAGCACGCCGTGCACGGTGAGCAGGTGCAGCTCGTCGGCGGCCGAGTGCCCGGCGGCAGCGGCCTGCTTGGCCGCCACCTCCGGGCAGAGCACGATGTCGCCCAGCAGGGCCGGCTCACCGCCGGCCGGGGTGCTCTCCCCCGGGCCGTGGTCGACGCTGCCCTCGTCCATGGGGAAGGCGAGCACGTCGGTCGGACCGTCGCCACCCATCCAGCGGTGGTTCAGCTCCGACATGTATTCGATGTCGACGAGCAGCACTGACAACTCGGCGAGGGGGTTGACCCCCATCTCGTCGAGAGCGTGCCGCGCGACGGCGAGCACGGCGTCGGTGTCGACGTCGACACCCGACTCGTTGGCGATCTCGATGGACAACTGTCTTCCTCTGATGATGTGACGGCTTCCGCCGGCCGGTCAGCGACGCCGGCCGGCCCGGCCGCCCTGGGCGGTCCGCCCCGGTACGGCGTGCACACTCTGCGCCTGCTGGTTCTCCCGCTCGGCGTCCCAGCGGGCGTACGCGTCGACGATCTCGCCCACCAGCTTGTGACGCACCACGTCGGAGCTGGAGAGCTGGGCGAAGTGCACGTCCTCGACGTTGTTCAGGATCTCCCGGACCACTCGCAGGCCGCTCGTCGTCCCGCCCGGAAGGTCCACCTGGGTGACGTCACCGGTAACGACGATCTTGGAGCCGAAGCCGAGCCGGGTGAGGAACATCTTCATCTGCTCGGGCGTGGTGTTCTGCGCCTCGTCCAGGATGATGAACGCGTCGTTCAACGTCCTTCCGCGCATGTACGCCAGCGGCGCCACCTCGATCGTGCCGGCGGCCATCAGCTTCGGGATGGTCTCCGGGTCGAGCATGTCGTGCAGGGCGTCGTAGAGCGGGCGCAGGTAGGGGTCGATCTTCTCGTTCAGGGTGCCGGGCAGGAAGCCCAGCCGCTCCCCCGCCTCGACCGCCGGCCGGGTCAGGATGATCCGGTTGACCTGCTTGGCCTGGAGCGCCTGGACGGCCTTCGCCATGGCCAGGTACGTCTTGCCGGTACCCGCCGGGCCGATGCCGAAGACGATGGTGTGCGCGTCGATCGCGTCGACGTACTTCTTCTGCCCGAGCGTCTTGGGCCGGATGGTGCGCCCGCGCCGGGAGAGGATGTTGAGCGTCAGCACCTCGGCGGGCCGCTCGGCGCCGCCCTGTTCGAGCATGCCGACGGTACGCCGTACCGCGTCTGTGGTCAGGGTCTCGCCTTTCTCGATCAGTTCGAGCAGCTCACTGAAGAGACGCTCGGCGAGGGCGTTGTCGGCGGGGGCGCCGGTGATGGTGATCTCGTTGCCGCGGACGTGGACGTCACTGTCGATCGAGCGCTCGACGAGCCGCAGGATCTCGTCGCCCGCGCCGAGCAGGTTCACCATGATCTTCTGGTCTCCGACCGTGATCCTGGTCTGCACACGCGGCGTGCCGGGAGGTGGGGTGCCGGTCATAGGTCGGGCCCGTCGGGCCCTGCGCCACCTGCTCTCCGATTCTCGGGCGCCGGGCCCTGCTGGCGCGGCGTGCGGTTACCTCCATCGTATCGGGTCGGCACCGTACACACCGCGCGCATTTCCGGTGCTCGCCGGTCAGCCGCCGACGCGGAAGTCGTACCCGTCGAAGGTCTCCTGCGTGCGGGTGAAGCGGTAGGTCGCCCAGTGCATCCGGACCACCACGCCGTGCTCGTCGCGGGTCAGCCGCAGCAGCTCCCCTGCCTCGCGGCCGGAGACCGTGCGGAACACGTCCGGCCGGTCCGGCAGCGGCGCGAACACGGCGGGCGGCTTCCCGGCGGGGTCGTCCGCGCCACGGGCCCGCAGCGTCCCGTCGTGCCAGGAGAAGACGTACTCGAAGCCCTCGCCCCACCAGCGGCCCAGCACGCCGCGCAGGTGGTCCGGCGCGGGCGGGCCGGGACGCCACGGCTCGATCTCCGCCGGGTCGTGCTCGGCGGCCGCGGCGAGCAGCCGGTGTGACAGGTCGAACACCTCCACGCCGGTGCCGGACGAGCCGAGCACCGCGGCGCCCATCGCCCCGGCGGTGCCCTGCCCGCCGCGCCGCCCGTACACGGCGGCGAGGAACCCGGGCATCGCCCCGTCGTGGCCCACGTGGGTCACCCGCTCCGGCTGCGGCACCAGGATCAGCCCCAGCCCGAAGCCGGCCGCCCAGACCGACTCGTCGGTGGGGGTGAGCGGCCAGCGCATCTCCTCGACGGTCGTCGCGGCGAGCACCGCGCCGTCCGGGTCCATCGCCGCCGGGTCGGCCAGGAACGCGGCCCAGCGGGCCATGTCCGTCGCGGTGCTCCAGAGCTGCGCGGCCGGGGCCACCGCGCCGAAGTCGGCCGGTGGCTCCGGGTGGACCTCGTCGGAGTACGCGTCGACCAGGAACCCGGTCGCGGCACGCCCGGTCGGGTGCGGGTGGGTGGAGGTGAGCCCGAGCGGGCCGAGCACCCGGTCGGCCAGCACCTCCGCCCAGGTGCCGCCGCGCAGCCGGGCGACCGCCTCGCCGAGCAGCGCCAGGCCGAGGTTGGAGTAGTGGAAGCGCCGGCCGGCGGGCAGCACCCGCTCGACCCGGGCCAGGTCCGCCAGCATCTCCTCGACGGCCGGGGCGCGCAGGCTGTCCCACACGTCGCCGTGCGGCTCGCGCTGCATGCCGGCCGTGTGCGACAGCAGCCGGCGTACGGTCGCGTCGCCGTGCGCCGGCAGGTCGAGATGCCGCCCGATCGGGTCGTCCAGGTCGAGCAGGCCGTCGTCGCGGCACTGCATGACGAGCGCCGCGGTGAACGTCTTGGTGACCGAGCCGATCCGGAACACCGTCTCCGGCCCCAGCGGGGTGTCGTTGCCGGTGTCGCCCACCGTGCAGGTCCAGAGCGGCCGGTCGGCCCGGTGCAGGGCGGCCGACACCGCCGGGATCCGGCCGGTGGCCTGGGCCTGGCGCACCATCCGGCCGAGCCGGTCGGAGACGTCGGTCATCGGCAGAGCATCGGACCGAGCGGCGCGCCGCCGAGCAGGTGGGCGTGCACGTGGAAGACCTCCTGGCCGCCGTACGGGCCGGTGTTGAACATCAGCCGGAACCCGTCCACGGTCAGGCCCTCCTCCTCCGCGACCACGGCGGCGGTCTGGAGCACCTCGCCGGCCAGCTCGGGCGCGCCCTGAGCCAGCGTGGCCACGTCCGCGTAGTGCTCCTTCGGGATCACCAGCACGTGGGTGGGCGCCTTCGGGTCGATGTCCCGGAAGGCGAGGGTGTTGGCGGTCTCGCGGACGATGGTGGCCGGAATCTCCCCGGCGACGATCCGGCAGAAGAGGCAGTCCATCGCAGCAGTGTAAGGAAGGGCCCCCTGTTAACGCCTCCGGTAGGGGAAGGGGCCCTTCTTAACACCCCGGCCCGATGCGGCAGGATGGCCGCCATGTCGGGACGGGCGGTGCTGGTGACGGGGGCCTCGCGGGGCATCGGACGGGCGGTGGCGCGGGCGTTCGCCGCCGGCGGGGACCGGGTGGCGATCCACCACCGGGACTCGGCCGAACTGGCGGAGCGGCTGCGCGCCGAACTGCCCGGCGACGGGCACGTGGTGGTACGCGCCGACCTGGCCGACGCCGACGCAGTACGCGCCATGGTGGACGAGGCGACCCAGCGGCTCGGCGGCCTCGACGTGCTGGTGAACAACGCCGGCGTGTTCGGGCCGGCCGATCCCCCGCACCCGGTCTTCGAGAGCAGCTACGAGCAGTGGCGGGCGCGGTGGCGGGAGGTGCTCGACACCAACCTGGTCGGCGCGGCGAACGCCGCCTGGTGCGCCGCGCAGCACATGCGCGAACGCGGGGGCCGGATCGTGAACGTGTCGTCCCGGGGCGCGTTCCGGGGCGAGCCGGCCAACCCGGCGTACGGGGCCAGCAAGGCCGGGATGAACGCGATGGCCCAGTCGCTCGCGGTGGCGCTGGCGCCGTACGGCATCGCTGTGGCCTGCGTGGCGCCCGGCTTCGTCGAGACCGACATGACGAACGAGCACCTGAAGAGCGAGCGGGGCGAGGCGGTACGCGCTCAGTCCCCGTTCCACCGGGTGGCCCGGCCGGAGGAGATCGCCGCGGCGGTGCACTGGCTGGCGAGCCCCGAGGCCGAGTGGGCGTCCGGCACCATCATCGACCTGAACGGCGCCTCCTACCTCCGCTCCTGACCCTCCCGCACTTCCCCTCCCCCGCCACCGCCCTCCCGACCCCCCGCGATCTTGCACTTCCGGCCCCGACAAAGCATTGCAAAAGGGGCGCAGCGAGGGCCGAAAGTGCAAGATCGCCGCGCGGAAGGGCGGGCGGAGGGCGGGGCGCGCGGGTTACCAGTGGGTCAGGCGGGTGGCCAGGACCGTCAGGGCGGCTACGCCTGCCGTGGACGTCCGCAGGACGGAGGGGCCCAGGCGGACCGTACGGGCGCCCGCCTCGGCGAACGCGGCCAGCTCGTGGTCGGCGATGCCGCCCTCCGGGCCGACCACGAGCACGATCTCCCCGGCGGTCGGCAGGTCGACGGTGGTCAGCCGGTCCTGTGCGCCCTCGTGCAGCACGAACGCGCCGGCCGCACCGGCGATCCGGCGGGCCACCGAGACGGTGGACTCGTCCGGCGCGCCGGCCACCACCGGCAGCCACGGGCGGCGGGCCTGCTTGGCCGCCTCCCGGGCGGTCGCGACCCACTTCTGCCGGGCCCGTTCGCCCCGCTCGCCGCGCCACTGCGCCACCGAGCGGGACGCCGCCCAGGGCACGATCTCGTCCACCCCGACCTCGGTCATCGCCTGCACTGCGAGTTCACCCCGGTCGCCCTTGGCGATGCCCTGCACCACGACCAGCCGGGGCACCGGCGCGTCCGCGTACCCCCGGCTGGTGACCCGCAGGTCGAGCGTGCCCCGGCCGACGGCGGTGACCACCGCGGCGGCGGTGCCGCCCCGGCCGTCGGCGAGCACCAGTTCCTCGCCGACGCGCAGCCGCTGCACAGTGGCCGCGTGGTGGCCCTCCGGGCCGTCCAGCGTCAGCGTGTCACCGGTGGGCAGCGCCTCGACCAGGAACAGCGGCGCGGACACCTCAGGCGTGCCCGTTGAAGGCGTCGCGCATCCGGGAGAAGAAGCCGCCCTGCTTGGTCAGCTCGGCGACCTCCTCGCCGCGCGTCTTGGCGAAGTCGCGCAGCATCCGCTCCTGGTCGGCGTCGAGCTTGGTCGGGGTACGCACGTCCAGGTGCACGTAGAGGTCACCCCGGCCGGTGCCGCGCAGGTGCGGTACGCCCCGGGCGCGCAGGCGCAGCGTGCTGCCGGGCTGGGTGCCGGGCTTGACGTCGACCGTCTCCTCGCTGTCGAGCGTCTTGATGGTCAGCCGGGTCCCGAGCGCGGCGGCGGTCATCGGCACCGTCACCCGGCAGTGCAGGTCGTCGCCCTTGCGGGAGTAGACGTCGTGCGGCCGCTCGTGGATCTCGACGTAGAGGTCGCCGGCGGTGCCACCACCGGGGCCGACCTCGCCCTGCTGGGCCAGGCGGATCCGCATGCCGTCCTCGACCCCGGCCGGGATCTTGACGGTGAGCGAGCGGCGGGTGCGCACCCGGCCGTCACCGGCGCAGGTCGGGCAGGGGTGCGGGATGGTGGTGCCGTAGCCCTGGCAGACGGTGCACGGCCGGGCGGAGACCACCTGGCCGAGGAACGTCCGCTGCACCGACTGCACCTCGCCGCGGCCGCCGCACGCCTCGCAGGTGGCCAGGTGGGTGCCGGCGGCGGTGCCGGCGCCGGAGCAGGTGGTGCAGAGCACCGCGGTGTCGACGGTGATCGGCGCCTCGACGCCGAACGCGGTCTCGTTGAGGTCCAGTTCCAGGCGCAGGATCGCGTCCGCGCCGGGGCGGGTACGCGGACGCGGGCCCCGGCTGCCGCCCGCGGCGCCGCCGAAGAACGCGTCCATGATGTCCTGGAAGCCGACGA
Source organism: Micromonospora sp. C28ISP2-4 (assembly GCF_030519385.1). NCBI lineage: Bacteria > Bacillati > Actinomycetota > Actinomycetes > Micromonosporales > Micromonosporaceae > Micromonospora > Micromonospora sp. C28ISP2-4. The sequence continues at coordinate 77,950 of NZ_JAUMKG010000009.1, forward strand.
ACGGACCGGCGCCGCCCGGGCCGCCGGGACCGCCCGCGCCACCGCCGCCCGGTGCGAGCGGGTCGCCGCCCAGGTCGACGATCTGCCGCTTCCGGTCGTCCGAGAGGACCTCGTACGCGGCGTTGATGTCCTTGAACTTCTCCTGGGCCTCCGGGTCCGGATTGACGTCCGGGTGGAACTGCCGCGCCAGCTTGCGGTAGGCGCGCTTGATCTCGTCGTCGGAGGCGTCCCGGCTCACGCCGAGAATGCCGTAGTAGTCCCTGGCCACTGCGTTAGGTGTCCTCATGTTCGTCTCGCGTCGCTCCGGTCGTCGGCCGGAACCGGCCGTCGGCCCTGACTGGTCAGTTCTGGGCCAGCAGTTCGCCCACGTAGCGTGCCACGGCCCTCACCATGGCGATATTGCCGGGGTAGTCCATCCGGGTCGGCCCGAGCACGCCGAGTCCACCGACGATCGTGCTGCCCGGTCCGTAGCCGGTGCTGACCACCGAGGCGGCCCGCAGGTTGTCGTATTCGTTCTCGTCGCCGATGAGCACCCGGGTGGTGCTCGGTTCGGTCTCGCCGATCAGTTTGAGCAGCACGACCTCTTCTTCGAGCGCCTCCAGGATGGGCCGCAGCGAACCCTGGAAGTCGAGCAGGCCGCCCCGGGTGAGGTTGGCCTGGCCGGCCAGCGCGAGGCGTTCCTCGTGCCGTTCCACGAGCGTCTCCAGCAGCACGGTGGAGAGCGTGGTCATGGCCGGGCGCAGGTGCGGCGCGGACTCGTCGACGAGCGCCTGCACCAGCGGCGGCGTCTCGGCGAGCTGGCTGCCGACGAGCTTCTCGTTCACCAGCCGGCGCAGGTCGGTCACGTCGTCGGCGGGCACCGGGGCGGGCAGCTCGACCAGCCGCTGCTCGACCCGGCCGGTGTCGGCGATCATGACGACCATCAGCCGGGTGGTGGAGATCGGTACCAGTTCCAGGTGGCGCACCTTGGAGCGGGCCAGGCTCGGGTACTGCACCACTGCGACCTGCCGGGTGAGCTGGGCGAGCAGCCGGACCGTGCGGTGCACCACGTCGTCCAGGTCGACGGCGCCGACCAGGAAGCGCTCGATCGCCCGGCGCTCGGCCGGGCTGAGCGGCTTGACCCGGGACAGGCGGTCGACGAAGAGGCGGTAGCCGCGGTCGGTGGGCACCCGGCCGGCGCTGGTGTGCGGCTGCCGGATGTAGCCCTCCTCCTCCAGCACCGCCATGTCGTTACGGACCGTGGCCGGCGAGACGCCGAGCTGGTGCCGCTCGACCAGGGCCTTGCTGCCGACCGGCTCCTGCGTGGCGACGTAGTCCTCGACGATCGCGCGCAGCACGGCGAGTTTGCGGTCGTCGAGACCCATTCCCCACCTCCTGACGCACCTCGGCCGGGCCGGCGCGCGGCATCCGCCGGGCGGCTGGCACTCGACTGTAGCGAGTGCCAGTCTACGTCGGCACCCCCGCCGACGCGATGATCGCCCGACGGACCTGCGGTGCGGCCCGCCACACAGCACGGCCCACCAGGGCCGGACAGCCGGTCATCGTCGGTCTGTGTCGCTCTGGTGCGAGTTGACCGGTGCCCCTACCGTGGCGACCATGACTGAACCTCCTCGCCCTCCCGGGGCAGGGGACTCCGGCCCCCAGCCCGACCCGTCGGCGCCCTACGGCTCGCCGGCCGGCGAACCGCCCACCGCTCCACTGTCCGGCGCGCCGGGCGCGGGCGGCTATCCCCCGCCCGGTGACTATCCGCCCCCGGGTGGCTACCCGCCTCCGGGCGGCCAACCTCCGCCGGGCGGCTACCCGCCCCCCGGCGGTTACCCCCCGCCGGGCGGCACGCCGGGCTACGGCGCCGGCTACCCCGCCGGTGGCGGATACGGCCCCGCCGCGTACGCGAACAGCGACGAGAAGACCTGGGCGCTGGTGTCGCACTTCGGTGGCGCCGCGGGTGTCATAGTCGGCGGTGGCCTGCTCGGCTGGGTCGCTCCGCTGATCGCGCTGATGAGCCGGGGCCAGCAGTCGCCGACGGTCCGCGCGCACGCCGTCGCGGCGCTGAACTTCCAGATCACCTGGGCCATCGCCGGCGTGCTCGCCTGGGTGATCACGATCATCACCTGCGGGATCCTGTTCTTCGTCCCGATGCTGGTCTGGCTGGTGCCGCTGATCTTCGGGATCATCGGCGGGGTCAAGGCCAACGACGGCGTGCTCTACCGCTACCCGATGAGCTACAGCTTCACCAAGTGACGCCTCCGGCCGGCCGAGGGGGCGGCCGGCCGGACCCGATCACGGCAGCAGGTCGCGTACCACCGCGTCGGCCAGCAGCCGGCCGCGCAGCGTCAACACCACCAGCCCCCGCGCGTACGCCCCGGCGTCGAGCAGCCCGGCGTCGCGGGCCCGCTCGGCGCCCGCCCGGCCGGCGGCGTCCAGCACGTCCAGCGGCAGTCCGGAAGCGAGCCGCACCCGCAGCATCACGTCCTCCATGTGCTGCTCGTCAGCGGTGAGCCGTTCCCGGGCCAGCGCGGGCGAGGCGCCCTCGGCCAGCCGTGCCGCGTACGCGCTCGGGTGCTTGACGTTCCACCAGCGCACGCCGCCGACGTGGCTGTGCGCCCCCGGGCCCAGGCCCCACCAGTCGGCGCCGCTCCAGTAGAGCAGGTTGTGCCGGCACCGGGCCGCCGCCGAGCGGGCCCAGTTCGACACCTCGTACCAGGAGAATCCGGCCTCGCCGAGCGCCGCCTCCGCGGCCAGGTAGCGGTCCGCCGCCACGTCGTCGGAGGGGTACGGCAGCTCGCCCCGGCGCATCCGCGCGGCCAGCCGGGTGCCGTCCTCCACGATCAGGGCGTACGCGCTGACGTGGTCCACGCCCGCCTCGACCACCTGGGCCAGCGAGGCGGCGAAGTCCTCAGCCGTCTCGCCCGGCGTGCCGTAGATCAGGTCGAGGTTCACGTGCTCGAACCCGGCGTCGCGCGCCTCCAGCGCGGCGGCTGTGGCCCGGCCCGCGCTGTGCCGCCGGTCGAGCACCGCGAGCACCCCCGGCGCGGCGGACTGCATGCCCAGCGAGATCCGGGTGTACCCGGCCGCCCGCAGCGTCTTGAGCGACTCCGGGCCGACGGACTCGGGGTTGGCCTCGGTGGTGACCTCGGCGTCGGCGGCCAGCCCCCACACGCGGTCGATGCCGTCGAGGATCCGGGCCAGGTCGTCGGCGGGCAGCAGGGTGGGCGTGCCACCGCCGACGAAGACGGTGTCGACCCGGGGCGGCGGCGAGTCGCCCAGCACCCGGGCGGCCAGCTCCAGCTCGGCCAGCACGGAGTCGGCGTACGTCTCCCGGCTCGCCCCGCCGCCCAGCTCCGAAGCGGTGTACGTGTTGAAGTCGCAGTAGCCGCACCGGCTGGCACAGAACGGGACGTGGACGTACACGCCGAAGCCGCGCGCGCCGACGGCGCGAGTGGCGGTGGCGGGCAGCGATCCGTCGCGCGGGACGGGTTCGCCTTCTGGAAGGACGCCGGGCATGGCCACTAGTGTGCCCGGCATGACCTCTCCGGACGCTCTCGTGCGAGTCGCCACGGCCCGTGGGGTGACCACCCTCACCCTGGACAGCCCGCACAATCGCAACGCGCTCTCCACGCCCCTGATGACCGAGCTGCTGGCCGGGCTGGCCGACGCGGTCGCCGACGACGCGGTACGCGCGATCGTGCTCGACCACACCGGCCCGGTCTTCTGCTCCGGCGCCGACCTGAAGGAGACAGCCGCCGCGTACGCCAGCGGGACGGTGCCCGCCGGGATGCTCGGCGACGTGCTCGTCGCGGTGCGGGAGTGCCCGAAGCCGGTGGTGGCGAAGGTGGCGGGGCCGGCCCGGGCCGGTGGGCTGGGCCTGATCGCCGCCGCCGACCTGGCGGTCTGCGCGCAGGAGGCGACGTTCGCGTTCACCGAGGTGCGGATCGGGGTGATCCCGGCGGTGATCTCGGCGACCGTGCTGCCGCGGCTGGGCCAGCGGGCCGCCGCCGAGCTGTACCTGACCGGCGACACGTTCGACGGCCGCCGCGCCGCCGAGATCGGCCTGGTCACCGCCGCGGTGCCGGCCGACGAGCTGGACGCCGCCGTCGAGCGCTACTGCGCCTCGCTGGTCAGGGGTGCCCCGGGGGCGCTCGCCGGGGCGAAGGACCTGCTGCGCCGGCCGGCCGGCCCGGACCTGCGGGCCGAGATCGCCGAGTTGGCCGCGCTGTCGACCGGGTACTTCCTCTCCGACGAGGGGCGCGAAGGCGTGATGGCGTTCCGGGAGAAGCGTCCCGCCGCCTGGGTGCCCGCCGAAGACTGAGGTTCGCGGCGGGTCCCAGGTGAGCGGACCTGGGGCCCGCCGGTCGGCCGAGGCCCGCGCTGGCGGGTGGGACGTACGCTTGTCGGACTGTCGGGACAGGGGGTGCGGGTGCGGACGCGAGCGGCGATCGTGGCATCTGGGGTTGCGGTGTGCGTGCTGGCACTGCTCGCCGTCTACGTCGTGACCAAGCAGTTCGGCGAACACCTGCGGCTGCCGCTGGCCAGCCGGACCTGCACCGTGAAGGCAGACGGCGAGGTGGTGCTCGGCGCCGACCAGATGGCGAACGCGGCCACCATCGCGGCCATCGGGATGCAGCGCCGGATGCCCGAGCGGGCGGTGGTGGTGGCGCTGGCGACCGCGTACCAGGAGTCGCACCTGCGCAACATCGCCCACGGCGACCGCGACTCGCTCGGCCTGTTCCAGCAGCGCCCGAGCCAGGGCTGGGGCACCCCGGAGGAGATCCAGGACCCGCGGTACGCGGCGAACAAGTTCTACGCCGCGCTGAAGAAGGTAAAGGGCTGGGAGCGGATGCGGGTCACCGACGCCGCCCAGCGGGTGCAGCGGTCGGCGTTCCCCGAGGCGTACCAGAAGTGGGCGGACGAGTCGGAGGTCCTCACCCGCGCGCTGCTCGGCCACGCGACCGGCGCGGTGGCCTGCACCGTCAGCTCGCCGCCGACGATGCGCGGCCCGGCCGCCGCCAGCGCCGTGCTGGAGAGCCTGTCGCTGGACTGGGGGCTGCCCCGGCTGGCCACAGCGACCGACCTGACCGCGCTCACCGTGCCGGCCGGTGACGACCGCAACGGCTGGCGGTACGCGCACTGGCTCGTCTCGCACGCCGACGACCACGGCGTGAAGAAGGTCCGCTTCGGCAACCTGGAGTGGACCGCCGAGCAGGGCTCCTGGGCCCGGGTGAAGGGCGATCCGACCACCGAGGTGCGTGCCGAGGTGTTCGCCGCGGCCTGACCGCCGCCGCCGGGTCAGCCCTTGACCGCTCCGGCGACCAGGCCGGAGACCATCCGGCGCTGCACCAGCAGGAAGAAGACGATCACCGGCAGGGTGAACAGCGTGGACGCCGCCATGACCGAGCCCCAGGCGGTGTCGTCGCGGCCGAAGAAGAACGTCATCGCCACCGGCAGCGTGTACTTCTGCTGGTCGTTGATGAAGGTCAACGCGAAGATCAGCTCGTTCCACGCGGTGATGAACGAGAAGATGCTGGTGGCGACCAGGCCGGGCGCGACCAGCGGGAACAGCACCTTGCGGAACGTCTGCGCCCGGCTGGCGCCGTCGATGGCGGCGGCCTCCTCCAGTTCCTTGGGCACCGCGGCGACGAAGCCGCGCAGCATCCAGACCGCGAACGGCAGCGAGAAACCGAGGTACGTGAGGATCAGGCTGGGCAGCGTGTTGTAGAGGCCGAGCCGCTGGATCATCAGGAACAGCGGGATGACCAGCGCCTCCAGCGGGATCATCTGCACCACCAGCAGCATGATCAGGAACGTGGTGCGCAGCTTGAACCGGAACCGGGCCACGGCTGTCGCGGCGAGCAGCGCGACCAGCCCGCTCAGCAGCACCGTCGCCAGCGCGACGAGCGCGCTGTTGAGGAAGAAGTCGGCGAACGTCACGCCCGGGATCAGGTTGCCGGTGAGGATCTCCCGGTAGTGCTCCAGCGTCGGCTCCGCCGGCACCGGCCGGGGGGTGGACGAGAAGATTTCCCGGTTGGGCTTCAGCGAGGTCGCCACCATCCAGTAGACCGGGAACGCGGCGAAGAGCGCGACCAGCAGGCCCGCGCCGTTGAGGGCGATCTTCTTCGTCATTCGTCCTCCTGCCGCAGCACCATGCGGACGTACAGGGCGGTCACCACGAGCAGGATCACGGTGAGGATGACGGCGATGGCGGAGCCGAGGCCGTACTTGGGCGGCGGCGAGAACGCCTCCGCGTACGAGTAGATCGACAGCATGAACGTCGACCGGTCCTGGGTGCCGCCGGCCAGCACGAACTGCTGGGTGAAGACCTTGAAGTCCCAGATCGTGGAGAGCACCACGAGGATGCCGAAGACCGGCCGCAGGACCGGGAACGTGACCGACCAGAAGACCTTCCACGGCCCGGCGCCGTCGACCCGGGCCGCCTCCTGCAACTCCGTCGGCACGCTCTTGAGCCCGGCCAGCACGCTGACCGCGATGAACGGGAACGAGTGCCAGACCACCACCAGCGTCAGGATGGCGAAGAACAGCAGCGGGTCGTTGAACCAGCCGTACCCGGTCCAGTCGCTGCGCCCGAACAGGGCCGTGGAGAGCCCGTCCGGCAGCTTGTTGAACAGCCAGGTGACCAGGCCACTCGTGTCGTCGAAGATCCACTTCCAGACGATCGTTCCGGTCAGCGCCGGGGTGGCCCAGGCGAGCATCACGCAGCTCGCCACGAACGTGGCCATCTTCTTGCCCAGGCGGTTGAGCAGCAGCCCGACCAGGGTGCCGAGGATCATCGTGAGCGCCACGTTGGCTAGCGCGAACAGCACCGTGTTGCGCAGCACCGTACGGAAGAACGGGTCGCCGAGGATCTGCGCGTAGTTGGCCAGGCCGACCCACGGCCACTCGCGGTCGCCGCGTAGCTGCCGGACGCTGTCCAGCTTGTGGAAGGACATCCACACGACCTGGCCGAGCGGCCAGAGCAGCAACACGGCGATGATCGCCAGGCAGGGCAGCAGGAGCAGGTACGGAAGGTGGTCCACCCGGCGACGGCGCCGCCGCGCGGGGATCTCCCGCGCGGCGGCCTCGCCGGTGGCCTCGGTCAGCGTGGTCACTTGGCGTTGAGGATGCTTTCCATCTCGGTGGCCGCGTCGGCGGTGGCCTTCTCGACCGTCTTCTGGCCCTTGATGACCGAGCTGTTCATCGCCTGGGTCACCGTCTTGGTGCGGCTCACCTCGACCCACTTCGGGGTGAGCGGGGTCAGCTTGGTGTTCTGGATGGCGGTGGCGAACGCGGCCATCACCTTGTCGTTCGCGTAGTCGCCGCTGCTGACCAGGTCCTGGTAGACCGGGAAGAAGCCGAGGCTGCTGGCGAACTCCTTGTCCTTCTGCTTGCTCAGCAGCACGGTCATGTAGTCCCAGGCCAGCGCCTGTCGCTCGCTGTCCTTCCAGATGGCGATGTCGGAGCCGCCGGCGAACGCCGGGGCGGGCTTGCCGTCCGGGCCGGGGATCGGGAACGTGCCCCACACCTTCTCGATGTCGGGGTTGTCCTTCTTCATCGCGCCGCCCTGCCAGCTACCGGCGAACGCCATGGCGGCCTTGCCGGTGGCGAACTGGGTGCGGGCGTCGACCTCGTTCCACCCGGCGGCGGCCGGCGGGGCCACCTTGTGCACGGTCACCAGGTCGGTCCAGAACTTGACCGCCTTCTGCGCCTCGGGGGTGTTGTAGCCGGACTTCCAGCTGTCGCCCTCCTTGGTGGCGATCTCCGCGCCGGCACCCCAGAGGAAGGAGTAGAACGGCAGCTCGGAGTTGCCGGGCAGGGCGATGCCGTAGGTGCCGGGCTTCTTGGCCTGCACGGCCTTCGCGGCGGCCACCATCTCGTCCCAGCTCGTCGGCGGCTTCACGCCGGCCTCGGCGAACCAGTCGGTGCGGTAGTAGACGGCGCGCACGCCGGCGTACCACGGCACGCCGTACTGCTTGCCGTCGAGCTGGGCGTTCTTGACCAGGTCGGGCAGGATGTCCTTGCCCTCGGACCAGCCGTTGAACTTGTCCGAGACGTCGGCCAGGGCCTCCTGCGCGGCCCAGCCCTGGGTCTCGGTGTTGCCCAGCTCGGTCACGTCCGGGCCCTCGCCGCCGGCGAGCGCTGCCTGGAACTTCTTCGGCGCCTCGAGCCAGGGGATGTACTGCACCACGACGTCGGTCTCGGGGTGCTTCTTCTTGAACTCCGCCTCGACGCTGTCGAGGAACTTGGTCTGGGCGTCGCCGCCCTCACCCATCATCCACACAGTGAGCTTGCTGTTGTCGGCGGCCTTGTCGTCGTCGCCGGAGCCACCGCACGCGGTCAGCACCAACGCGGCCGACGCCACGATGGCGGTGACCGGAGCCAGCCGCTTCCACCTGTTCACGCCATATCTCCCTCAGGGCCGTTTGGCACTAACCTTCTCCGCCGCACCTTAGTAGGAAAATTTCCTTTACAACAGGGGGTGTTCGTGACGGAGGGCACAGGCGACCGTATCGCAGCCGGAGGCCCGGCCGACATCGATGCCGTCCGGGCAGTTCAGGGCCCACGTACGCCGACGGGCGCCCGGCCGGTGAGGCCGGGCGCCCGTCGAGGCGCGTGGTGCGGGGTCAGTAGCGCGAGACGCTGCGGCGACGGCCGATACCGGCCACCAGGGCCACGCCGATCGCGGCGAACAGCACCTGCAGCATCAGCTCGCGCCAGTCGATGCCGGCGGTCTCGGCGAAGCCGGAGGCCCGGGCCACGATCGTGCCCAGAAGCGCGGCGCCGACGCCGATCAGCATGTGCAGCCACATCGGCATGTTCTGCCGGCCCGGCACGACCAGCCGGCCCAGCGCGCCGACGATCAGACCAACGACCAGCGCCGTGATGATGCCCCAAACGGTGAGCTCCATGGTCGCCCTCCTCCTTAAGATCGGGTCACACATTTCGTGTGGTTACTGTCGTGATCGCTAAGTTCCCGACCGCTCGGAAATCCAAACCGACTCCGATGACGAATTGTTCAGACGTACCCTGACCTGCTGCTTCGCACCGAAACCCGGCGCGGCGGGCGCACCCGGCGCACCGACGGGGTTCAATGCGCCGAATACGCCGACGGGCGCCCGGCCGGGTCGGCCGGGCGCCCGTCGAGGCGCGTGGTGCGTGAATCAGTAACGCGAGACGGCGCGGCGGCGGCCGACGCCGGCCACCAGGGCCACAGCGATGGCGGCGAGCACGACCTGCACGGCCAGCTCGGCCCAGTCGATGCCGGCGGTCTGCGTGGCGATGCCGAGCGCGCGGGCCAGGACGGTGCCCAGCAGCGCCGCGCCGACGCCGATCACCATGTGCAGCCACATCGGCATGTTCTGCCGGCCCGGCACGACCAGCCGGCCCAGCGCGCCGACGATCAGACCCACGACGAGCGCGGTGACGATGCCCCAGACGGTGAACTCCACGGTCGGTCCTCCTAAGCGATTTCGCACGTTCTGTGTGCGTTTGCTGTCGTGCCCGGTAAGTGCCCGACGCATCGAAAACCGAAACCGGCGGCATCGACCGCCGCTCCCCCGTCCGGGACGAACCCGCAGGTGGGAGCGCTGCCAGAGGCTTGAAATTTCCTGGGTACGCGAACCGGCCGGCGCCCCGAGGACGAGGACACCGGCCGGTTCGTGGAGCGGGACCGCTACTTCTTGCCCGCGGGCTTGCCGTCACTGGAGTCGGACGACAGCGCCGCGATGAACGCCTCCTGGGGCACCTCCACCCGGCCCACCATCTTCATCCGCTTCTTGCCCTCCTTCTGCTTCTCCAGCAGCTTGCGCTTACGGCTGATGTCACCGCCGTAGCACTTGGCGAGCACGTCCTTGCGGATCGCGCGGATGGTCTCCCGGGCGATCACCCGGCTGCCGATGGCCGCCTGGATCGGCACCTCGAACTGCTGGCGCGGGATCAGCGTGCGCAGCTTCGCCGCGATCGTCGTGCCGTACGTGTACGCCTTGTCCTTGTGCACGATCGCGCTGAACGCGTCGACCGGCTCGCCGTGCAGCAGGATGTCGACCTTCACCAGGTCGGACGCCTGCTCGCCGGAGGGCTCGTAGTCCAGCGAGGCGTAACCCTTGGTGCGGCTCTTGAGCTGGTCGAAGAAGTCAAAGATGATCTCGGCCAGCGGCAGCGTGTAGCGCAGCTCCACCCGGTCGGCGGAGAGGTAGTCCATGCCGAGCAGGCTGCCCCTGCGGCCCTGGCACAGCTCCATCACCGCGCCGACGTAGTCGTTCGGGGTAAGCACTGTCGCCCGCACGGTCGGCTCGTACACCTCGGCGATCTTGCCGGTCGGGTACTCGCTCGGGTTGGTGACCACGATCTCCTCGCCGTCCTCCTGGATGGCCCGGTAGACCACGTTCGGAGCGGTGGAGATCAGGTCGAGGTTGAACTCCCGTTCCAGCCGCTCCCGGATGATCTCCAGGTGCAGCAGGCCGAGGAAGCCGCAGCGGAAGCCGAAGCCCAGCGCGCCGGAGGTCTCCGGCTCGTAGGTGAGCGCCGCGTCGTTGAGCTTGAGCTTGTCCAGCGCCTCGCGCAGGTTCGGGTAGTCCGAGCCGTCGATCGGATACAGACCCGAGTAGACCATCGGCTTCGGGTCCTTGTAGCCGCCGAGCGCCTCCTTGGCCGGGTTGTTGTTGATGGTGACCGTGTCACCCACCCGGGACTGGCGCACGTCCTTCACGCCGGTGATCAGGTAACCCACCTCGCCGACGCCGAGCGCGTCGGCCTTCACCATCTCCGGCGAGATGACGCCGATCTCCAGCAGCTCGTGGACCGCGCCGGTGGACATCATCTTGATCCGGTCCCGGGCGGAGATCCGGCCGTCGATCACCCGGACGTACGTGACCACGCCCCGGTAGACGTCGTACACCGAGTCGAAGATCATCGCGCGGGCCGGAGCCTCGGCGTCGCCCACCGGCGGCACGAACTGGCGGACGATCTCGTCGAGCAGGTAGGGCACGCCCTCGCCGGTCTTGCCGGAGACCTTGATGCAGTCCGCCGGGTCGCCGCCGATCAGGTGGGCCAGCTCCTCGGCGTACTTCTCCGGCTGGGCGGCCGGCAGGTCGATCTTGTTGAGCACCGGGATGATGTGCAGGTCGTTCTCGAGCGCCAGGTAGAGGTTGGCGAGCGTCTGCGCCTCGATGCCCTGCGCGGCGTCGACGAGCAGGATCGCGCCCTCGCAGGCGGCCAGCGAACGGGACACCTCGTAGGTGAAGTCCACGTGGCCCGGAGTGTCGATCATGTTGAGCACGGCTGTCTCGCCGGCCCGGTCGCCCTCGCGGATCGTCCACGGCATGCGCACGGCCTGGCTCTTGATGGTGATGCCGCGCTCGCGCTCGATGTCCATCCGGTCCAGGTACTGCGCGCGCATCTGCCGCGGGTCGACCACACCGGTGAGCTGCAACATCCGGTCGGCCAGGGTCGACTTCCCGTGGTCGATGTGGGCGATGATGCAGAAGTTCCGGATGCGCGCCGGGTCGGTGGCACCAGGAGCGTTCGCGCCGGGATCGAGCGTCGGTGGCACAGCGGTCCGTTCTGGTCGGCTGACGTGAGCGGGCCGGCGCGCCGCCGGCCCCCTCCATGGTCCCACGTCGCCCGGGGCGCGCCCGGGCTCCCCCTTCACTCCACCGCTATCCCACGGGTGGCTCGGCTATTCCACGGGTGGCTCGACGAACAGCGCGGCCAGCCTCGGCAGCCGGCGCCGGGCCTCCTCCTCGTCGTCGAAGTCCCAGAAGTCGTTCAGGTCGGGCACCGGAACCGGGTCGCGCTCGGCCGGCAGGTCGGACGCGGTCGCCTTCCGGTACGCGTCCCACGGCACCGCCAGCATCTGCTCGCACTCGAACTCCTCGCCGCTGAGCGCCGCGGCCCGGACCTGCGGCAGCTCGGCCAGCGCGTCGGGGTCGCCGACCGCCCGCGCGAACACCGCCCGGCCCTGGGTCATCAGCCAGCCCCGGAAGTATTCGAAGCCGTCGTCCGAGGCGCCCCCGTTGATCAGGTAGGCCGCGCCCCAGAGGTCGACCTTGTAGGAGGCGGCGAGCACCCGCCGCTGGTGGTGGGCGTAGCCGACGATCTCCTCCGGGTCGCGCTCGGCCAGCAGCGCGACCGCCCGGGCGGCGACCGCGTCGGGCTCTCCCCCGGCACCGGCGCGGGCGTCGTCGATCAACTGCCAGAACTCGTCGGTCCTCATGACGGGCAGTCTGGCAGAGCCCACCGACGCGCGGGTTCGCCGCGCGCCGCGGGTGCGGCAGCATGGTGTGGTGCGCGCGACATCCCCACCGCCGGTTCCGTACGGGTCGACGGCCGTCCGGCCCGGCTGGGCCGACCTGCCGGCCGGGCTGCGGGACGCGCTGGCCGCCCGGATCGGCGGCGAATCGGCAGCGGTCCGGGTGGCGGCCGGCGGGTTCACCAGCGGCTTCGCCGCCGTACTGACCGGACCCACAGGGGAACGGGTGTTCGTCAAGGCGGCGGCACTGCACGGGCAACGGCACCTGGTCGACTGGTACGCCCACGAGGCCGCCATCCTGGCCCGGCTCCCGGCCGGCCTGCCGGTGCCCCGGCCGCGCTGGGCGCTCACCGAGTCCGGCTGGTACGCGCTCGCGCTCGACGCGATCGACGGGCACATCCCCCGGCTGCCCTGGGAGCCGGCCGAGCTGGACGCCGCCCTCGCCACGTACGCGGAAGTCGCCGCCGCGCTCGCCGACCCGCCCGCGGAGCTGACCGCGCTCCGGCTCCCCCGCCTCGCGGACCTGGCCCGCGACGACATCCTCTGGTGGGGCGAGGTGGCCGCCGGGCGCGAGCCGCTGCCCGAGCCGGCGACCGGTGCCCTGCTGGCCGAGCTGGTCGCACTGGAGTCGCGCCTGCCCCGGTACGCCGACGCGGCCCCCGGGCTGGCCCACGGCGACCTGCGGGTGGACAACCTCCTGATCGACTCCGACGGGCGGGCCTGGTTGTGCGACTGGCCCTGGCTCTGCCACGGACCGGCCTGGTTCGACCTGGCCGGGCTGCTGCTCACCGCGTACGCCAGCGGCCTGGACGCCGACGCCGCGTTCGCCGCCCACCCGGCGGCGGCCGGGGCACCAGGGGACGCGCTGGACGTGACGCTCGCCGCGCTCGCCGGCTACTTCCTGACCGGGGCCGCCGCCGGGCCGTCGAACGCCTCCCCGCACCTGCGCGCCCACCAGCGGTGGAGCGGGGAGCAGGCGCTCGGCTGGCTGGCCGAGCGCCGGGGCTGGTCCTGGGCACGCCCCACCCCTTCCCCTTGATCCACACCAGTTCGGCGAGATGGCGGCATCCCACGGGCCCTCACCCCACCACCTCCCCGAAGTGGCGCGCCGCTCGACCGGCCTGGGGGGAACGGCGTGCTTGGTGACGGGGACCGGATGGGCCGGGCGGAGGCGTTTTGGCTCGTCCGGGGCCGACCTGGTAGCCTGGCTTTTCGCGCGGCGATGACGCATGCTCGTCGTGCGCGAAAGCAGACCAACCCGAGCTATCAAGACGAGGCTGTCGCGTGGCGAACATCAAGTCCCAGATCAAGCGCAACCGGCAGAACGAGAAGCGCCGGCTGCGTAACAAGTCGGTCAAGTCGTCGCTGAAGACCGCCATCCGGAAGTTCCACGAGGCTGCCGAGGCGGGCGACACCGAGAAGGCCACCGTGCTCATGCGCGAGGCCACCCGCAAGCTGGACAAGGCTGCCAGCAAGGGTGTCATCCACTCGAACCAGGCGGCCAACCGGAAGTCGGCGATCGCCAAGCGCGTCGCCTCGTTCTCTGCCTGACCAGCGCTACAGATCCCACCGGAAGCCCCGGGGCCATTGTGCCCACGGGGCTTCCGGCTGTCCGCACGCCCAAGCAGCGCTCGCCCCGCGGATGCGCGCCGAGCGTGCGCTGCGGAGATCTTGGAAGATTTCGGCCCCTATGAGGGCCGTTTCCTACCAAGATCTGCGGGGTGATCGCGCCACAGTCGGTCGGCGGAGGCTCCGGCGGGAGAGCGCGGGCGTTTCGGAGGGCGCGGCGCGAGGCGGAGCGCGGGCTGTTCGGAGGGCGCGGCGCGAGGCGGCGGGGCGCGGGCGTTCGGAGGGGCGCGGCGTGGGGCGGCGGGAGAGCGCAGCCCGGTGGCTGCGGCTACCGCTCGTTCGGGCGGTCGAACGTCGCGCGTTGCGGATGGTGGTAGCGGACGCCCCGGGAATCCGCGGTCGCGCCGCCAGGCAAAGTACGGGAGCTCGCCGGCGCCGTGCCGCCCGGCAGCGGCCCCATGCTCGCCGCGCCTCCCGGGAGCGCACGGGCGCTCGCCGGCACGCGGGCCCGCCCGATCACCGGCTCCATCTGCCGGCGGAAGCGGTCCCGCTCCTGCTCGGGCACCTGCGCGGCGGTGCGGATGACCATCTCGGCCACCACGTCGTTGAGCTTGACCATCGCGGCCACCGCGATCGGCAGCACCAGCACCGCCCACCAGCTCACCAGTTCGGCGAGCGCGAGCAGCACGGCCAGCGCCACCGCGCCCTCGAAGAAGAGGAAGCAGAGCACCCCACCCGGGTTGACGAAGCGCAGTCCCAGCACCCGGGCGTAGAGCGGGCGGTACCGCTCCTCGTCCGCGGCCACCGTCGACCACGCTCGGGTCACCGGGCGCCGCCCTGCCGGGCCGCTGCGACCGAGAACACGGCCCGCTCCAGCGCGTACGCCCGGTCGTCGGCGCCGCCCTTGACGGCCGCGTTGCACTCGGCGGCCACCCGCATCGCCTCGACCAGGCCCTCCGGCGTCCAGCCCCGGGCGCGTACCTGGGCCTTCTCGATCTTCCAGGCGGGCATGCCGAGCGTCTTGGCCAGCTGGAACGCGCTGCCCCGGCCGGCTGCGGCGACCCGGGCCACGGTCCGTACGCCGTCGGCCAGCGCGTCGGCGATCGGCACCGGGTCCACGCCGACGTGCAGCGCCCACCGCAGCGCCTCCAGCGCGCCTGGCACGTCACCGACCATCGTCGCGTCGGCGACGGTGAAGCCCGTGACCTCGGCCCGTCCCCGGTAGTAGCGGGCGACAGTGTCCGCGCCGATCCGCCCGTCGGTGTCGGCCACCAACTGCGAGCAGGCGGCGGCCAGCTCACGCATGTCGTTCCCGACTGCGGCGACCAAGGCGTCGGCCGCGTCGGGCGTGCACTTGCCGCCGATGCGGCGGATCTCGTCCCGCACGAAGGCGGCCCGCTCCCGGTCGCCTTTGAGCTTCACCGCCGGCACCACTGTGGCGCCGGCCGCCCGCAGGCCGTCGGCGAACGCCTTGCCCTTGGCCCCGCCCAGGTGCAGCACCACGAGCTGCACGTCCGGGTCGGGATTCTTCGCGTACGCCAGCAGCGCTGTGGACAGGTCCTTGCGGGCGTCCTGACCGGACCGGAGCACGAGCACCCGGCGACCGCCGAACAGCGAAGGGCTGAGCATCTCGGCGATCTCGCCGACGGTGAGCGTGCCGGCCTGGTATTCCCGCACGTCCACGTCGGGGTCGACCTCGCGGGCCCGGGCGACGGCTTCGGTGACCGCTCGCGTGGCGAGCAGCTCCTCGTCGCCGAGGACGAGCACAATAGGAGGCAGGTCGGCGGGGGTCACGTCGCCCATACTCGCACGCCCTCCGACCCGGCCGGGCCTGCTCATCGGGGACTGTGACGGCGCAGCCCGCACACAGCGCAAATCCAGACATTTGACTTGATCCCCCATCTACCGCGACAAGATCCCCCGGTTATCGTGGTGGCCCCGACTCGGCGCCACGTCTCACCACCGCGAGACCGGCACCCACCCGGACCGCCGCGACGTCCCCGTCGGTGTCGGTACGCAGCACCCGCGCACCGCCCCGGGTCAGCCGGTCCAGCAGCCCGGCGTTGGGGTGCCCGTAGTCGTTGTCGACGCCCACGCACACCAGCGCGACCGCCGGACGCACCGCTGCCAGGAACTCCGGCGACTGGTACGCCGACCCGTGGTGGGCCACCTTCAGCACGTCGGCCCGGATCGCCGCGGCCGGTGTCGTCTCCAGCATCGCCCGCTGCTCCTCGGTCTCGGCGTCACCGGTGAGCAGGATCCGTACCCCACCCACAGAGGCGGCCAGCACCAGCGAGTTGTTGTTCGGGTCGGACCGGCTGCCCCGCAGCGGGTACGGCGGCCCGACCGCGACCAGGTCCACCGCGCCCGCCCGCCACCGCCACCCCGCCTGCACCGGGGCCGGCGACGTACCGGCCCGGCGGGCCGCATCACGCACCTGGGCGGCCCCGTAGAACGGCTCGGACCAGGACGGACCCACCACCGCGCCCACCCGCCGGCCCCGGAACACCCCGGCCACGCCGCCGACGTGGTCGACGTGGAAGTGGCTGACCACCAGCAGCGGCACCTCGCGTACGCGAAGACGGCGCAGGCAGGCGTCCACGCCGGACGGCTCCGGGCCGGCGTCGACCACCACGGCCCGGCCGGCCGCGACCGGCAGCACCACCGCGTCCCCCTGCCCCACCGCGCACGCCACCACCACCCAGCCGTGCGGCGGCCAGCCGGAGGCGAGCAGCCGGACCGGCACCGCGCCCAGCACCACCGCCACCGCGACGACAGCGATCAGCCGTCGCGCCCGGCGTCGCCGGAAGGCGAGCAGCAACGCCACGCTCACCGCCGCAAGCAGCACGGCCCCGGCCACCCCGCCCGCCCACGGCAGGTTCCCGGCCGGCAGGTCCGCCCCGTACGCGGCCACCGCCACCAGCCAGCGCGCCGGCCAACTCGCCAGCCAGGCCAGGAACTCCGCGCCGCCCGGCCACAGCGGCGACAGCACCGCCGCCAGCACGCCGAGCACAGTGGCGGGCGCGACTGCCGGTACCGCGAGCAGGTTCGCCGGCACCGCCACCAGGCTGACCGTCGCGGACAGCCCGGCGATCACCGGACCGCAGGCGAGTTGTGCTGCGGCCGGCACCGCGAGCGCCTCGGCCAGCCCGGCCGGTACGCCCCGGCGCCGCAACGCGTCCCGCCAGCCCGGCGCGAGCAGCAGCAGTCCCCCGGTGGCGCAGACCGACAATGCGAACCCCGGGTCGCCGGCGAGGTCCGGGGCGTACAGGACCAGGCCGGTGACCGCGGCGGCGAGGGCGGGCAGCGCCGATCGGGACCGCCCGGCGGCGAGCGCGGCGAGCCCGATCGCGCCCATCGCCGCGGCACGCACCACGCTCGGCGAGGGCCGGACGAGGATGACGAACCCGACGAGCGCGAGTACGCAGAGCGTGGCGGCGGTACGCGGACCGGCGCGCGCCCAGCGGGCCAGCAGCAGCACCGCCCCGACGACGATCGCCACGTTGGAGCCGGACACCGCGTTGAGATGCGTCATCCCGGTGGCCCGGAAGTCCTCCTCCACCTCCGGCAGCAGCCGGCTGGTGTCTCCGACCACCAGACCGGGCAGCAGCCCGCCCGGCGCATCGGGCAGCGGTTCGCAGGCCCGTTGCAGCCCGGCGCGCAGCACGCCGGCGGCCCGTTGCGGCCACGACGCGTTGCCGCGCAGTGTGGGCGGGTCGGGGGTGGAGAGCACGGCGGCGGTCAGGTCGCCGCCGCGCGGGGCGGACAGTCGCCCCCGGCTGGTGACCCGCTGCCCGGGCAGCAGTGGACGCCAGGCCGGGTCGGTCGCCAGCACCAGGGCGCGTACCGGGCCGGTGACGCGAGCGCCGTCGGACCCGGTGAGCCGGATCAGGTCCACGCGGACCAGCAGCATCGGTGGGCGGCCGGGGGCACCGCGTATCGGACGGGGGTCGTCCCGCAGCACCATCTCGGCGGTGACCGGGGCACGGTCGGTGACGAGCGCGCGGACCGGTGCGGCGTCGCGGACCGCGACCCGGGCGCCGGTGGCCGCCGCACCGCAGAGCACGCCGAGCAGCACGGCCACCGCGGTCCAGCCGTAGCGGCGGACCGTCGCACCCGGCCGGCCCAGCACACCGCACAGGTGTAGGCCCGTGAGCAGGGCGAGCGCGGCGGCGACGGCGGCCGTCCACACGCTCTCCCGGACGGTCAGGTGCAGCCCGGCCAGCGCGGCCAGCCAGGCGGCCACCGCCAATCCGGCCAGCCGCAGGTCGGGCACGTCGCGGTCGGCCGCGTCACCATCGAGGGGGCGTCGGCCGTTCACACCGTCACCAGTTCCTTGAGCTGCTCGTACCGGGCGTCGCCGATGCCGTCGACCTGGCGCAGGTCGGACACGGACCGGAACCCGCCGTTGCGGTCCCGGTGGTCGAGGATCCGCTGGGCGAGCACCGGCCCGACGCCGGGCAGCGCGTCGAGCTGGGCCAGCGTCGCGGTGTTGAGGTTGACCGGTCCCGCGGGCGCTGCCGAGCCGCCCGGCGCACCGCCGCCCGCTGCGGCGGGTCCGGCCTGCCCCGGCGGGGCGGTGACGCCGACCAGGATCAGCTCCCCGTCGGTGACCTTGCGGGCCGGGTTGAGCAGCGCCACGTCGACACCGGGCAGGGCGCCGCCTGCCGCCTCGATCGCATCCGCCACCCGGGCGCCGGCGGGTAGGCGGACCAGGCCGGGGCGACGGACCTTCCCGGCCAGCGCGACGACCACCTGACCGGGTGAGCCGGCCGGCGCGGGCCCCCCGGGAGCCGCTTCGGTCGCCGCGCTCACCGGCGCCTCGGCGGACGCGGCGACCGGCTGGACGGGCTCGGCGCTGGGACGCGAGCGCCACGCCCAGACGGCGGCCACCACGACCACCACCGCCGCCACCGCCGCGAGCGCCCGCACACCCCGCCGGCCGGGATCGAACGCCCCTGGGCCGGGCAGCCGGGACACCAGACCGCGCACGGACGCCGACGGACGGTCCATCTCGGCGTCCGACTCACCGGGCGCCGGATCCCCGAACGGCTGCTCCCACACGCCGTCACGCCCCGGGAGAGCTGGTCGCAGCCCGTAGCCCGGCTCGCCCTCACCTGTCACACGCCCGGGACCAGATCCGGACCGATCCTCCGAGCCCAGCCCACCGCCGGATCCCGAACCAGGCCGAGCCCTGGAACCCAGCCCAGCCCCACCAGGCCCGCGCACAGAGCCGGACCGATCCTCGGGGTCCGGCCCAGACGCACCAGGGCCGCGCCCAAAGGCCGACTCCAGCCAGGTCCCACCTGGCCCAGGTTCGAGACCCGGCTCGAAGGAGCGCCAGGGCTCGGGCGGAGACAGTGCCTCCGGCATCATCGCGCCGATGGGCCGGCTCGGACGGCCGACAGGAGCCGACGGGGCGGCGTCTGCCGCATCAGCGCCCCCGAACAGCCGGGCGAGCCGCCGCCGTACCGTCGTCTCCTCGTCGTCTGGCACGGCTCGGGACGCTACGGCGACGGCTCGTCAACCGTCGGCCGGTCAACTCTCACCCGTGGACGACGGGAGCACTGTGGACAGGGACCCGATCAAACCCCGACTGTGCTAGCGCGGCCGGGAGGCGAAGCTCAGCGCGCCTCCGGGTCCAGGCCCAGCGCGGCCCGTCCCCCGTCGACCGGCACCGTGGCGCCGTTGACGAACGCGGCGCGTTCGGAGAGCAGGAACGCGACCACCTCGGCCACCTCGTCGGTACGCCCGACCCGGCCGAGCGGGTGCAGCCGGGCCATCTCCGCGTCGACGTGCGCCACCCCGGCCGGGTCGAGTCCGGCCAGGTAGGCGGCGTGCCGTTCGGTGTGGATGGACCCGAGCGCGACCGCGTTGGCGCGGATCCCGCGGGGCCCGTAGTCGACGGCGAGCGCCCGGGTCAGCCCTTCGAGGGCGGCCTTCGCGGTGGCGTACGGGAGGGCACCGGGCACCGCCCGGCGGGCCTGGTGGGAGGAGACGTTGACGATCGCGCCGCCGGTGCGCGCGGCCAGGAACCGGCGTACGGCGGTGCCGGCTCCCGCGACGGCGGGGCGCAGGTTGAGCGCGATCAGGTCGACCACCTCGCTCGCGGGCGCGCGGTGCAGGTCGGCGTCGCGGAAGACGGCGGCGTTGTTGACCCAGCCGGCCAGCGGCGCGTGCGCCTCGGCGCGGTCGGCGGCCCGGCCGGTGACTGCCTCGTCGCCGGCGTCCCCGGTCACGGCGTGCAGCCGGTCGGCGAGCGGATGGCGGGCCAGCCAGTCCAGCGCGCCGCTGTCCCGCTCGACCACGACAACTGTGCCGCCGTCGGCTGCCAGTCGTTCGACGATCGCCCGTCCGACGCCGCGCCCGCCGCCGGTGACGACGTACGACAGTGGGCTCATCCGGCCACCCTAGGGCGTGCGGCGGTGCACCACCACGCACGCGAGTCCCGGCCCGGCGTGCGCGGCGACCACCGCTCCCGCCTCGGTGACGTACGTGTCGTGCAGCCGGTCGCCCAGCCGTTCGGTCAGCGCCGTCAGCAGCTGCTCGGCCCGTTGCGGCGCGGCGAGGTGGTGCACGGCGAGGTCCACGGGGGCGTCGCCTGCCGCCTCGACTGCCAGGTCGACCAGGCGTGCCACGCCCCGGCTGGCGGTACGGACCTTGTCCTTGACCACGATCGCGCCGTCAGGCATGTGCATGATCGGCTTCACCGAGAGAGCGGTGCCGAGCAGTGCCTCGGCCGCGTTGATCCGGCCGCCCCGGCGCAGGAACTCCAGCGTGTCGACGTAGAAGTAGATGGTGGTCCGGGTGACCGCGTCCAGCGCCGCGTCGCGTACCCCGGTCAGGTCGGCGCCCTGCGCGGCGGCCGCGGCGGCGGCGAGCGCCGGGAAGCCGAGGCCCATGCCGGTGGATCGGCTGTCCACGACCGTGACGCGGTCGTCGCCGACCTCGCCGGCGGCGAGCCGGGCGGCCTCGACGGTGCCGGACAGTTCGGCGGACAGGTGCACCGACACCACGCCGTCGGCGCCCTCGGCGAGCAGCGCGCGGTAGACCTGCGCGAACTGTTCCGGCGCGGGCCGGGACGTGCTCACCGAGACCCGCCGGCCGCTGAGCGCGCGGGTGGCGTCGGCCGGGGAGGTCTCGACGCCCTCCAGCCCCTCCGCGCCGTTGAGGACGACGGTCAGCGGGACGACTGTGAGCCCGCGTGCGCGGACCAGGTCGGGGGGCAGGTAGGCGGTGGAGTCGGTGACGACCGCGACGGGCATGACCGGCACGCTAGCCGATGGCGCTGTGACCCGCCGGGGCCGGAGGTGTCAGACCGCGTCGGTGAGCGCCGGCTGGGTGATCAGACCGACGTTGTGCGCGCGCAGGTGCCAGCCCCGGGCGTCGTCGTGGCGCAGTTCGGTCCAGTGGCAGTTCGCCAGCGAGCCGAGGCTGCGCAGCACCGTGTGGTCCCAGCCGAGCAGGTGCCCGACGCCCTGCCGGGCGCCGCCGCCGTGGGTGGTCACCACGACGGTGCCGCCGGTGGCCAGGTCGGCCGCGTCCTGGAATCCGGCGCCGAGCCGGGCGCCCAGGTCACCCAGGGGCTCGATGCCGGCGCCGGGGTCGGGGTCGCCGGCCCGCCAGCGGGCGTACTCGTCGGGGAAGCGCTCGGCCACCTCGGTCAGGGTGAGGCCCTGCCACTGGCCGAAGTGCCGTTCGCGCAGCCGGGCGTCGGAGCGGACCGGCAGCCCGGTCAGCGCCGCGAGCGCGGCGGCGGTGTCGGCGGCCCGGCGCAGGTCGCTGGCGACGATCGCGTCCGGGCGCAGCGCGGCCAGCACCGGAGCGGCGGCGCGGGCCTGCTCCCGGCCGAGGTCGTTGAGCGGCACGTCGGTCTGACCCTGGACCCGGCTCGCGGCGTTCCAGTCGGTGTTGCCGTGCCGCCAGACGATCAGGCGGGTCATTCGGCGGTGGCGGTGCCGGCGGCCGAGTCGGCCAGGTCGCGATCGGTGAACGGGATCTGCGGGCAGTCCTTCCAGAGCCGGTCGAGCGCGTAGAACTCGCGCTCCTCGGTGTGCTGGACGTGGACCACGATGTCGACGTAGTCGAGCAGCACCCAGCGGCCACCCCGCTCGCCCTCGCGGCGCACCGGCTTGGCCTTCTCCGGCAGCTCCAGCAGGCGCTCCTCGATGGCGTCGACGATGGCGAGCACCTGACGCTCGTTCGGAGCGGCGGCCAGCAGGAACGCGTCGGTGATCGCGAGCTGGTCGCCCACGTCGATGATGACGATGTCCTGTGCCTTCTTGTCGGCCGCGGCCTGGGCGGCGGCCATCGCCAGCTCGTGCGCGCGTTCGGAAACTGTCACCGTTCTCCTTCGATCAACCGTGCGACCCTCCAAGCCTCTCACACCCGGCGGTGCACCGACTTGTCAGTTCTGGTCGATTTCAGGCATGAACCGGGACGTACGGGGGCGAATCACCGCTGATAGAGCCGCCGTTTCGCGATGTACTGCACCACACCGTCGGGCACCAGGTACCACACCGGCTCCCCCCGGGCGACCCGCGCGCGGCAGTCCGTCGAGGAGATCGCCATCGCTGGCACCTGCACCAGGCTCACCGAGTCGGCCGGGAGGTGCTTGTCGGTGAGTTCGAAACCGGGCCGGGTCACGCCGATGAAGTGGGCCAGTTCGAGCGCGTCGTCCAGGTCCTTCCAGGAGAGGATGCGCTCCAGGGCGTCCGCGCCGGTGATGAAGAACAGCTGCGCCTTCGGGCCGTACTCGGCGTGCAGGTCGCGCAACGTGTCGACGGTGTAGGTGGGACCGCCCCGGTCGATGTCGACCCGGCTCACCTGGAAACGCGGGTTGGAGGCGGTGGCGATCACCGTCATGAGGTAGCGGTCCTCGGCCGGGGTGACCGCTTCCTCCGCCTTCTGCCACGGTTGCCCGGTCGGCACGAACACGACCTCGTCCAGACCGAACCGGTCGGCCACCTCGCTCGCCGCCACCAGGTGCCCGTGGTGGATCGGGTCGAACGTGCCGCCCATGATGCCGACCCGCCGGATGTCTTCCTCCACCCAGCGATCGTAGGCCGCGCCCCGGACGGGCCCGGGCGGGGTCGGCAACGCCGGGCGGGTGAGCCCGCCCGGCGTTGCCCGGTCACGCCGACGCGGCGGCCACCGCCGTCCGGGCCACGAGCGCCCGGCGCATGTCGTCGTCCAGGTCGGTCACCCACCGCCGCAGGCCGGGCGTCAGGTCGTCGCGGGCCAGCAGCGCCGCAGCCATCTCCCGGGTGGGCTGCGCCACGGCGTAGCGGGGGTACGCGGCGACTGTGACCGCGTCGGCCACCCACGCGGTACGCAGACGCGCCGCCTCCGGCATGTCGGTGAAGTAGCGCTCCACGTACCCGGCGGTCAGCTCGGCCTGCTCCGGCTGCCAGAAGCCCTCGGCGGTCGCCTCGACCAGCCGGTTCGACAGCTCGGTGCTGCGGGTGACGATCTCCCAGGCGGCCCGCTTCGCGTCGGCGTCGGGCAGCGCGGCCCGGCACGCGGCGGCCTGCTCGGCGCCGGTGGCGCTGCGGTCGGCGTCGGCCTCGGCGTCGATCTCCGGCGTGCCGGCCGCGCCGAGCACCACGAGCCGGCGCAGCACCGCCCAGCGCAGGTCGGCGTCGACCGCCAGCCCCGGCGGCACGCCCTCGCCGGCCAGCCAGCCGGTGAGCATGGCGGTGTCGGTGGTGGCGCCGATCAGTCCGCGCGCGGCGGCGAGCTGCAACGACCCGCCCGCGGGCGCCGAGTCGAGCAGCGCCGCGCAGGCGGTCGCGACCCGCAGCAGCGCCGCGTCACGGGCGAGCGGATCGAGGTAACGGTCGATCAGCCGGCGGCTGAGCAGCAGCACGTCCTCGACGATCGTCACCTCGGTCTCGGCCGGAAGCGCCGCCCCGATCAGCTCGGCGAGCGCGCCGGCCGGCCGTTCCCCGTCGGTGACCGCGTCCAGCGTCTCGGCCCAGAGCAGCGCCCGGGCCAGCGAATCGTCGAGCGCCGGCAGCAGCAGCGGCACCGCGTCCGCCGAGGCCGGATCGAGCCGGATCTTCGCGAACGTCAGGTCACCGGCGTTCGGCAGCAGGAGCCCGGTGGCGGGCCGCCCCACCAGCTCGGGCAGCGGCGTACGGCCGCCGTCGGCGTCCGGGTCGAGGTCGACATCGAACCGGTACGCCGGGCCGTCCGCCGTGTGGTGGGCGACGCCGATGCGGTGCGGCCTCAGCACCGGGTGGCTCGCCGGGGCGGTCTGCACGATCGCCACGTCGGTCCACCGCCCGTCGGCGTCCACAGCGGTGTCGACCCGCAGCGTGTTCACCTGCGCGCGGCGCAGCCAGCGTTCCGCCCAGCCGTCCAGGTCGCGGCCGCTCGCCGCGCCCAGCGCGGCCAGCAGATCGGCGAGCGTGGCGTTGCCGAACCGGTGCGCCGCGAAGTGCGCGTTCAGCCCGGCCAGGAACGCCTCGTCACCGAGCCAGGCGACGAGCTGGCGCAGCACGCTGGCGCCCTTGGCGTACGAGATGCCGTCGAAGTTCAGCAGCGCCTGCGCGGCGTCGGCGACCTCCTCCGGCGCCACCGGATGGGTGGAGGGGCGCTGGTCGGCGGTGTAGCCCCAGGCCTTGCGGCGGCTGGCGAACGTGGTCCACGCCCGGTCGAACCGGGTCGCCTCGGCGGTGACCCGGGTGCCGAGGTATTCGGCGAAGGACTCGTTGAGCCAGAGGTCGTCCCACCAGCTCATGGTGACCAGGTCACCGAACCACATGTGCGCCATCTCGTGGGCGATGGTGGTGGCACGCAGCTCCCGCTGGGTGTCGGTGACAGCGGAGCGGAAGACGTAGTCGTCGCGGATCGTGACCAGGCCCGGGTTCTCCATCGCGCCGGCGTTGAACTCGGGCACGAACGCCTGGTCGTACTTGCCGAACGGGTAGCGCTCGGCGAACAGCTGGTGGAAGCGGTCGAGGCACTGCCGGGTGACGGTGAAGATCTCGTCGGCGTCGGCGTCCAGGTGGGCCGCGAGCGAACGCCGGCAGTAGAGGCCGAGCGGGATGCCGTCGTGCTCGGCGCGCAGCACGTGCCACGGCCCGGCGATCAGCGAGACGAAGTAGGTGGCCAGCGGCTCGGTGGGCGCGAACTCCCAGCGCCCCGGCGCGGGCCGGTCGGCGAGCGGCCCGTTGGCGGCGACAGTCCACTCCGGCGGCGCGGTGACGGTCAGCGTCACCGGTGCCTTCAGGTCGGGCTGGTCGAACGCGGCGAAGATGCGCGGCCCGTCGTCCAGGAAGGACATCGCGTAGAGGTACGTCTCGCCGTCGGCCGGGTCGACGAAGCGGTGCAGCCCTTCGCCGGTGTTGGAGTAGGCCATCTCGGCCTCGACGGTGAGCGTGTTGGTCGCGGCCAGCCCGGTCAGCGGCAGCCGGTCGCCTGCGAGCAGCGCCGGGTCGAGTTCGCTGTCGTTGAGGCGGGCGGCGAGGAGTCGGCGGGGCTTGACGTCGACGAAGGTCTCGGCGCCGGGGGTGGCCCGGAACCGGATGGTGACGGCGGAGCGGAACCGCTCGGCGTCGCCGGTCAGGTCGAGGTCCACATCGTAGGACTCAACGGTGATCGACGCGCGGCGCGCGGTCGCCTCTGCACGGGTGAGGCTCGGCATCCGCTTATCCTGCCCGATGAGGTCCGCTCGGGCCTTCCCGTTACGCATGGCGATGGAGGAGCAGCGATGGGTCAGCACCCCAAGGGCGATTTCGACCTCTCCCGGGCGGTTTGGCAGCGGGCTGAGGGCGACACCTCCGAGGGAGCGGTCGAAGTGGCCTTCGTCGACGACCTGATCGGTATGCGCAACTCCGCCGAGCCGGACGGGCCGGTGCTTGTCTTCACGCAGGCCGAGTGGGACGCGTTCGTCGCGGGCGCCCAGGACGGCGAGTTCGACCTGGACTGAGCGCGCCTCAGTCACCGTCGCCCCAGCCGAGACCGCCCGGACCGGGCGCGTGGTGGAAGCCGGGGTGACCGGCCACGTCGGCGCAGCGCTCGCCGTCGGGCCCGACCGCGTCGCAGAACAGCCGCTCGGCGCGGTGCCAGGCGTCCGCCGGGGACAGCGCCGCCGCGCCGAGCGCCAGCTCCGGGCGGAGCAGGCCGAGCGCTTCGGCGTACGCGACGGCGTGCTCCCGCGCGACGGCGGGATCGGCGGCGGCGAAGCCCAGGTGCACTGTGAAATGGCGCGGCGGGCGGGGTGCGGAGCGCCGGGGCGCGCCGATCAGCGGCCCGTCGCGGCCGTCGCCGCGCAGCCGGGCCGGCGCCTCGCGGTGCCGTCGTGCCGCCCTGTCGTCACGCATGGGTGCCCTCCCCCGTCGCCGGTGACACCCGCCGGACGTCGCGCCGGCGGGCGGCGGACCGGTCGCCGCCGGTCCGCGAACCCGAGCCAACCAGCTTTTGCGCGCCCGGGGAGGGGCCAGCACCCGCCCACGTGGCCGGCCCCTCCCCCGAAGGGCCGGAGCTGCTGAAATGGAGGGTTCGGCCGCGCCGGCCCGGGTAGGTAGGCAGGGTCGCCGAACCGCGTCAGGAGCAGCCGAGATGAGCACCATGCCGAGCGACCGGAGCCCGGACAGCACGCTTGCGTTCCTGCGGGAGGGCTACCGCTTCGTCGGCGACCGTTGCGACCGCCTCGGCACCGACGTCTTCCAGACCCGGTTGCTGCTGGAGCCGACGATCTGCCTGCGTGGCCGGGAGGCCGCCGAGCTGTTCTACGACGAGGAGCGGTTTGTCCGGCGCGGCGCCATGCCGATGCGCGGGCAGCGCACGCTCACCGGCGTCGGCGGCGTGCAGGGTCTCGACGGGCAGGCGCACCTGGTCCGCAAGGCGATGTTCATGTCGATCATGACGCCGGCCGCGATCCGCCGCCTCGGGGAGATCTTCGACGAGCAGTGGCGGGCCCGGATCCCCGACTGGGCCGCGGGCGGCCCGGTGGTGCTCTACGACGAGGTGGGAAAGATCCTGACCCGTACGGTCTGGGACTGGGCCGGGGTGCCGCTGGCCGAGGCCGACGTGCCGCGCCGCACCGCCGAGATGCACGCGATGATCGAGGCGCCGGCCGCACTGGGCCCCCGGCACTGGCGTGGACGGCTCGGCCGCCGGAACGCGCAACGCTGGGCCGGCGACCTGATCGAGCGGGTACGCGCGGGCGCCGTGCCCGCCCCTGAGGGCAGCGCGCTGGCGGTGGTGGCCGGGCACCGGGACGAACGGGGTCTGCCGCTGCCCCGCCGGATCGCCGCTGTGGAGCTGCTCAACGTGCTGCGCCCCACCGTCGCCGTGGACCGGTACGTGGTCTTCGCCGCGCTGGCGCTGCACGACCACCCGCACTGGCGGGACCGGCTACCCGGCGACGACGCCGCGACCGAGCAGTTCGTGCAGGAGGTACGCCGCTACTACCCGTTCTTCCCGGTCGCCGCGGCCCGGGTACGCCGCTCGTTCCAGTGGCGGGGGTACTCGTTCCCGCAGGGCCGGCGCGTGCTGCTCGACCTGTACGGCACGAACCACCACCCCGACGTGTGGCCCGAGCCGGAACGGTTCCGCCCGGAGCGCTTCGCCGGCTGGCGCGACGACCCGTTCGGCCTGGTCCCGCAGGGCGGCGGCGACCACTACACCGGCCATCGCTGCGCCGGTGAGTGGATCACGATCGAGCTGATGAAGCGGGCGGTGACGAACCTGACCGGCGCGATGACGTACCGCGTGCCGCCGCAGGACCTGGCGCTCGACCTCGGCACCATGCCGGCGTTGCCGCCCGCCGGGCTGGTGCTCGACGGGGTACGCCCGGCCGGCGGGGTACGCCCACTGCGCTGAACGGGCGCACCCCTGACGCGGTCAGGCGGCCTGCGGGTGCAGCACGGTACGCAGGCAGCCGTCCTCCTTCTTCTCGAAGATCTCGTAGCCCCGGGCACCCTGCTCCAGGGACATCGGGTGGGTGGCCAGGTAGCCGGGGTCGATCTCGCCGGCCGCGACCCGGTCCAGCAGCATCGGGATGTAGCGCTGGGCGTGCATCTGCCCCATCCGCAGCACCAGGGCCTTGTTCATGGCCGCGCCGAGCGGGAACTTGTCCACCAGGCCGCCGTACACGCCGACGATGCTCACCGTGCCGCCCTTGCGAGCCGCCATGATCGCCTGCCGGACCGACGTGGGCCGGTCGGTCTGCGCGCGTACCGTCTGCTTGGCCTTGTCGTACGCGTACGCCGGGCCGACGTCGTGCGACTCCATGCCGACGGCCTCGATGCAGGCGTCCGGGCCGCGCCCGGCGGTCATCTCCCGCAGCGCCTCCAGCACGTCCGTCTCGGCGTAGTTGATCGTCTCGACGCCGAGGCGCTGCGCCGCGGTGGCGAGCCGTTCCGGCAGCCGGTCGATGATCACGACCCGTTCGGCGCCGAGGATCTGCGCGGACCGGGCCGCCATCTGGCCGACGCCGCCGGCACCCCAGACCGCCACCACCTCGCCGCCCTTGAGGTTGCAGAAGTCGGCGGCCATCCAGCCGGTGGGCATGGCGTCGGAGGCGAACACGACCGAGTCGTCGGGCACTCCGTCCGGCACTCTGAACGCGCCGACGTCGCCGAACGGCACCCGGATGTACTCGGCGTGGCTGCCGGAGTAGCCGCCGGCCGCGTGCGAGTAGCCGAGGATGCCCGCGGGCGAGTGGCCCCACAGCTTCTCGGTGAAGACCGGCTGCGGGTTGGAGTTGTCGCACAGCGAGAACTGCTCGGTGCGGCAGTACCAGCACGAGCCGCACGCCACCACGGAGCCGACCACGACCCGGTCACCGACGGAGATCCGCCGCACGTCCGGACCGGTCTCGACCACCTCGCCCATGAACTCGTGGCCGAGGATGTCACCCTCGCGCATCGCCGGCAGGTAGCCGTTGATCAGGTGCAGGTCGGAGCCGCAGACGCTGCTCGCGCGTACCTTGACGATGATGTCCCCGCCGGACCTGACTGTCGGTTCCGGCACGTCCCGCACCGCAAGCTTGCCGACGCCCTCCCAGCACAACGCCCTCACGGTCGTCCTCCCGCCATCAGCTTCTCGCGTACCTTGTCCGTCGCCCGTTCCTGCCGCGGGCTGCGCCCGGACGGGTCGTGCCGGGTGTCGAGCACCTGCCCGGTCTCGATCAGCGACTTGATCCGGCGCAGTGTGGTGCGCAGACCCAGGTCCGGGTCGTCGCCGCCGACGAGGCCGACCGCCCGCCGGATCGGGCCGGACCGCCAGCGCAGCTCCGCCCGGATCTCGGTGCCCCGGTCCTGCGGGGCGGCGGCCAGCTCGACCCGGCCGCGCTGGGCCACCGGTCCGTCGGTGACCCGCCAGCTCAACCGGCCCGGACCGTCGACGGTGATCTCGGCCCGCCACTCGGTGCCGCCGCCGGCCGGGTCGGCGGCCACGCAGCGCCACCGGTTCGCGTCGATCTGCTCCAGCGTCGCCCACTCGGCCAGGCCCCGGTCGAGCCGTTCCCGGTCGGTCCAGAAGCCGATCACCTCGTCGACCGGCCGGTTCACGGTGATCCCGCGGCGCACCACGTACCAGCCGTCCTCCCGGTCGGGCTGGTGCCGGTGCCGCCGGCGGGCCACCGTCCGGGTGACCCCGAGCGCGGTCACCGCGGCGGCGCCGGCCATCGCCCATCTCGTCGCGTTGCTGGGCATCACGTCTCCTCCCGACTCGGACCGTCCGTATCCGGGTGCGCTACCCGACGCAGCGCGCCCGAAACGGTTTCAGCAGCCGCATTCCGGGCAAGTCGCGTGATCCGACACGAGGGAGGCGACGTGAACCGACCTGCCGCCGCGCACCCGCACGACGAGGGCGCCGCGTCCGCGCCGGTCCGGCTGCCGATGGCGTACGTTCTGCCCCTGCGCGCCCACGACGACAGCGGCCTGGACGAGCTGACCGGGTACCTGCGCGAGCTGAGCCGCTGGGTCGACGTGGTGGTGGTCGACGGATCGGCGCCGGAGCTGTTCGCGCGGCACGCCGCCGCCTGGGACCGGCTGGTGCGGCACGTGCCGCCGGACCCGGCGCTGCGCGGGCGCAACGGCAAGGTGCTCGGCGTGCTCACCGGCGTCGCGCTGGCCCGGCACGAGCACGTGGTGATCGCCGACGACGACGTCCGGTACGACCGGGCGGCCCTGTGCGCCGTGCACCAGATGCTGGACGGGGTGGACCTGGTCCGGCCGCAGAACCACTTCGACCCGCTGCCCTGGCACGCCTGGTGGGACACCGGCCGGACACTGCTCGCCCGCGTGTTCGGCGGCGACTGGCCGGGCACGCTCGGGGTGCGGCGGAGCACGTTCCTGGCCATGGGCGGCTACGACCCCGACGTGCTCTTCGAGAACCTGGAGCTGGTCCGGACCGTGCGCGCGTACGGCGGCAGCACCGCCACCCCGGCGTGGCTGTACGTTCGGCGGCTCCCGCCGACCGCCGCGCACTTCCTCGGGCAGCGCGTCCGCCAGGCGTACGACGAGACGGCCCGTCCGGTGTGGCTGCTGGCCGCGCTGGCGGTGCTGCCGGCGACGGCGGTCGCGCTCGCCACCCGCCGGCCCGGGCTGCTGCTGCGCGCCGGAGTGGCGACTGTCGCGGTGGCGGAGCTGGGCCGGCGGCGGGCGGGCGGCGCCCGGGTCTTCCCGGCGCACACGAGCCTGGCCGCGCCCGCCTGGGTGCTGGAACGCGGCCTGTGCGCCTGGCTCGCGATGGGCCGGCGGATGCGCGGCGGGGTGCCGTACGCGGGCGCCCGGCTGCGGACGGCGGCCAACCCCACCCGCCTCCTGCGCCGGCGGATGACGCGGCGCCGCCCCGACGACCTGGTGCTCTGGGTGGAGACCGGGGCGATGCCCCCACCGCTACGCGCCGAGGTGTAAGGAAGGGCCCCTTCTTATCGCCTGGGCGATAAGAAGGGGCCCTTCCTTACCGAGGGCGCGGACCTTCAGGACCGCGCCTGCTCGGCGCTGTGCCGGACGTCCTGGGCGGCGGCGCGGCCGTCGTCCTTGACCGTGTGCGCGGCGTCCTGCGCGGTGGCCTTCACCGACTCGGCGGCGTGCTGCGCCGGCTCGCGCAGCTCCTCCTTCAGTTCGGAGGCGACCTCGCCCAGCTTCTCCTTGACGACGCCGCCGTGCTCGGCGGCCTTCTCCTTGACCTGCGCGGCGACCTGCTGCTCGCGGCGGGTGGCCGGGATCAGCGAGGAGACCAGCATGCCGACGCCGAAGGCGATCACGCCGGCGGCGATCGGGTTGCCCTCGGACTTCTGCCGCACCACCTGCGGTGCCCGGTGGGCGGCGTCGCTGACCGTGGCGGCGGCGGACTGCGCCTTGTCGCCCACGGTGGAGGCCATCGAGGAGGCGTGGCCGCCCACCGAGTGGGCGGCGTGGCCGGTGCTGTGGCCGAGGTCCGATGCGGTTCCCATCACCTTGTCCTTCACGTTCGTCAGCGCGCTGCGCACACGCTGCTTGCGGTCGTCGACGATGCGGCTCGGGCTGACCTTGTACGCCAGGGCGTCCACGTCCGAGCTGAGGTTGTTGCGGGTGGCTTCGATCTCGCGGCGGATCTGCTCGGGATCGGTGCTCATCGGGTGACTCCCTCCGGGTGCGGCTTGAGCGCGTCGGGGATGCGCTGCACGCTGTCGTTGGTCTGCTTCAGGCCGCGGATCCGCTCGGCGTTCTTCTTGCCCATCGAGTACAGGACCGCTGCGACCGCGGCCCAGATCACGGCCACGATCAGCGCGGCCAGCCCGGAGTCCATGACGTTGTCGAGGAACTGCCAGATCGCGATCGAGACGAAGAGCGCCACCATGTAGCCGCCGAAGCCGGCGCCGCCGAACAGGCCGGCGGCCTTGCCCGCCTTCTTGCCCTCCTGGCGGATCTCCGCCTTGGCGAGCTCGACCTCCTGGCGCATCAGCGTGGACAGGTCGGTGGTGACCTGACGCATCAGGTCACCGAGCGAGCTGCCGCGTACCTCGTCGGCGTGGGGCGGGGCGCCCGCCGCCTGATAGCCGGGGTCCTGCGTGGGTACGGTCATGCCGTCGCCTCCCTTCTGCCGGTGCGGCCGGTCACGGGCGGGGAGCGCCGGTCGACGGGACACCCGGCAGCGGGTCGGTGCGCTCCGGCGGCGGCAGCGGCTGGCCGGTACCACCCGCCGGGTCGGCCCAGGTGTTCGGGGCGCCGCCGGTCGGGTAGGTCGCGCCCGGCGCGGAGTAGCCCGGGTCCGGCTCGGCGTAGCTGCCCGGAGTCGGGTCGAGGTAGCCGCCCGGCGGCACCTGGTCCGGCACCTCACGCGCGGCCGGGATGACGGCGGTGCGGTCCGGGTCGTACGCCGGCCGCGCCGTGCTGTCGTCGCCGAGCGCGGTGATGTTGCGGGTGAGCCGCCCGGCGACCACCCCGAGCAGCGCCGCGCCGACGAGGAACGTGCCCGGGTTGCGGCGGGCGTAGTTCTTCACCTCGTTGAGCAGGTCGCCCGGCTCACGCTGCTCCAGCCACCCGGCCACGCCGTGCACGCGCTCGGCAGCCTGGTGGGCCAGCTCGGTGACCGGCCCGGAGCCGCCACCCTGCTGCGCCATGGTGCGCATCTCGTCGGCGAGCGACCGCAGCCCGCTGGCGGCGCGCTGCTGCTGCTGACCGGCCTGCGCGGTGACCTGGCCGCGGGCCTCGCCGTAGAGGTCGCGGGCCTGCCGCTTGGCCTCGCCCACCACCTCCCGGCCCTGCTCCTTGGCGGTCTGGGCGACCGCGCCGCCCGCGCTTGCGGCGTCGGAGCCGACCTGGCGGGCCTGGTCGCGCACACCGCCACCGTTCGTCGACTGGTACGTGGCCGAACTGGGAGAAAGATCCTGAGTCATGGTGTCCCTTCCGCTCGTGTGTTGCCAGCGGGTGTCTTCGGGGGGTACGCGGATTGTTTCCGCGTGACAATGGCCCTACCCCAGGTCGTCCGATCCATGCCTGATTCCTGATTTCTCTGCCGGAGCGGCCCGTCCCGGTCAGACAATGGAATGCCTGCCCGCCCGGGCGGCGGCCGAGTTCCACGGGGGTGACAGGGATGGCACGTGACGTGCGCGAACACGCGTCCGCCCGGCCTGCGGTGCAGAAGGTCGCGCTCGCGGCGGCAGCCCTCTTCGCGCTGATCGGCGTGCTCGGTTTCGTGCCCGGCATCACCACCCACTACGGCGACATGACGTTCGCCGGGCACCACTCCGAGGCGAAGCTGCTCGGGGTGTTCCAGGTGTCGGTGCTGCACAACCTGCTGCACCTGTCGTTCGGGCTGGTCGGTCTGGTGATGGCCCGGCGGCTGGGCGGGGCGCGGGTCTTCCTCGCCGGTGGCGGCGCGCTCTACCTGGTGCTGTGGCTGTACGGCTTCGCCATCGACCGGGACACCGCTGTGAACATCCTGCCGATCAACGACGCCGACAACTGGCTGCACCTGGCCCTCGGCTTCGGCATGCTCGCCGCCGGCCTGCTGCTCAACAACAACCTCGGCACCGGCAGCCGGGTGGAGGCACCCTTCGACCGCCCCTGACCAGGCGCGACACGCCGGTACGGCGTTTGCCGCGGCCCGCCGCCGGGCAGGAGGGCAGGCGCGAGCGGGTCGAGGAGGTCCGGCGATGCCACGGTGGTTGCGCGACAACATGCTCTCGATAGCCATGCTCGGCGCGTTCCTGGTCTTCCTGCTGCTGCAGAGCGTCTTCGGCTGGCAGGTGCACAACGAGGAGCTGAGCCGGTACGGCGTCGAGCCGCTGAGCTGGTGGGGCTATCTCGGCACCGGGCACTTCGCCGAGGCGGTGTTCGAGAACTGGGAGTCGGAGTTCCTCCAGATGGGCGGCTACGTGCTGCTCACCGCGTACCTGGTGCAGAAGGGCTCGGCCGAGTCGAAGCCGGAGGGCCAGACGGACCGGCCGGAGGACAACCGCGACCACGCCGGCCCCGACTCGCCGTGGCCGGTACGCGTCGGCGGGCTGCCGCTCGTGGTCTACCGGAACAGCCTCGCCATCGCGCTCCTGATGATCTTCGGGGGTGCGTTCCTGGGGCACCTGTTCGGCGGCGTGGCCGCCTACAACCAGGAGCAGGCGCTGGAGAGCGGCGCCGCCCCGATCAGCGCGTGGCAGTTCCTCGGCACCAGCGACTTCTGGTTCCAGTCCATGCAGAACTGGCAGAGCGAGTTCCTCGCCGTCGGCGTGCTGATCCTGCTCAGCATCGTGCTGCGCCAGCACGCCAGCCCGGAGTCGAAGCCGGTCACCGCGCCGCACGCGCAGACGAGCGCCTGAGCGTCAGGCCGCCGATCAGGCCGCCACCGGCAGCCGCTTGGCGAAGCAGACGCTGAACGGGTTGTCCACGTACTCGCCGTAGACCGGGATCGGCTCGTAACCGCTGGACCGGTAGAGCCCGATCGCGGCCGGCAGGTAGGTGCCGGTCTCCAGGCACACGGTGCGGTGCCCCTGCTGGAACGCCAGTTCCTCCAGCGCCACGAGCAACTGCCGGGCGATGCCCCGCCCCCGGTACGCCGGCCGCACGTACATCCGCTTCAGCTCACCGGTGTCCGCGTCGAGCGCCTGGAGACCGCCGCAGCCGACCGCCCGGCCACCGATCACGACGGCCAGGTAGCGGATGTCGGTGTGCACGACAGTGACCTGCCCGTCCAGCCCACCGTCGGCGTCGCGCAGCTCACGCTGCTGGGCGACGACGAGCGCGGCGATCTCCGGATCGGTGGCGGGACGGGACTCGATCAACATGCCCGTACGCTAGATCGGCCGGATTTCGCGCAGGTTTCCCGCCACCGACCCGGAAACGGCTAGTCGGCGTCCGCTTCCGCCGCCGGCGCGGCCTCGACCTCGTCCTCCGGCCGGACCCGGCGGGCCTTGCGAGCCGCGAGCCGGTCCGACGCCGACGGACGGTTCGACTTCTCCTCCAGCCGCACGTCGGTGCCCCGGTTGCCGGGCACGAAGTCGACACCGGCGTAGAGCGTCGGCTGCCAGTCGAACTCCCGGTCACCGATGCGCACCAGGTCGCCGGCCTGCGCGCCCGCCTTGGCGAGCTTCTCCTCGACGCCGAGGCGGGCCAGCCGGTCGGCCAGGTAACCCACTGCCTCGTCGTTCTCGAAGTTGGTCTGCTTGACCCAGCGCTCCGGGCGGCTGCCGCGCACCGTGTACGAGCCGTCCGGCTCGGCCTCGATGGTGAAGCCGGCGTCGTCGACCGCCTTCGGGCGGATCACGATCCGGGTCGGCTCGGCCGGCGGGGCGGCGCGGCGGCCCTGGTCGACGAGCTCCGCCATCGCGTACGTCAGCTCGCGCAGGCCCTCGCGGGTGGCGGTGGAGATGTCGAAGACGCGCAGGCCGCGCGCCTCCAGGTCGGGGCGGACGATGTCGGCCAGGTCCTTGCCGTCCGGCACGTCGACCTTGTTGAGCGCGACCAGCCGGGGCCGGTCGGCCAGGCCGCCGTACTGGGA
Organism: Micromonospora sp. C28ISP2-4; assembly: GCF_030519385.1. Taxonomy (NCBI): domain Bacteria; kingdom Bacillati; phylum Actinomycetota; class Actinomycetes; order Micromonosporales; family Micromonosporaceae; genus Micromonospora; species Micromonospora sp. C28ISP2-4. The sequence continues at coordinate 113,198 of NZ_JAUMKG010000009.1, forward strand.
CAGCTCCGACTCGATGGCGTCGATGTCGGCGAGCGGGTCGCGGCCGGGCTCCAGCGTCGCGGTGTCGATCACGTGCACCAGCACGGCGCAGCGCTCGACGTGGCGGAGGAACTCCAGGCCCAGGCCCTTGCCGCTGGCCGCACCAGGGATCAGCCCCGGTACGTCGGCGACGGTGAAGGTGTGGTTGTCCACCCGGACCACGCCCAGGTTCGGCACGAGCGTGGTGAACGGGTAATCGGCGATCTTCGGCTTGGCCGCGGAGATCACCGAGATCAGCGACGACTTGCCGGCGGACGGGAAGCCGACCAGGCCCACGTCGGCGACGCTCTTGAGCTCCAGCACCACGTCCAGCCGGTCGCCGGGCTCACCCAGCTCCGCGAAGCCGGGCGCCTTGCGGCGGGCGTTCGCCAGCGAGGCGTTGCCGCGCCCGCCCCGGCCGCCCCGGGCCGCCTCGAACGTGGTGCCGACGCCGACCAGGTCGGCCAGCACCTCACCGTCGAGGCTCTGCACCACGGTGCCGTTCGGCACCTTGATGACCAGGTCACGGCCGTTGGCGCCGTCCCGGTTCGAGCCGGCGCCGCCCTTGCCGTTCTCGGCCTTCAGGTGCGGCCGGAAGTGGAAGTCGAGCAGCGTGGTGACCTGCGCGTCGACCACCAGCGACACGCTGCCGCCGTGGCCGCCGTTACCGCCGTCCGGCCCGCCGAACGGCTTGAACTTCTCCCGGTGGATCGAGACACAGCCGTGCCCGCCGTCGCCGGCCTGCATGTGCAGGACGACCCGGTCAACGAACGTCGTCACGACGCCAATCCTTCCAGCGGGGTCCGCCCCGCACGTGGAAAAGCGAAGCGGGCCGGGACTCAGAGGTCCGCGGCCCGCTTCGCCAGAAAACTACTGCTGAGGCACGATGCTGACGGTCTTGCGACCGCGCTTGGTGCCGAACTGCACCGAACCGGCGGCCAGCGCGAACAGCGTGTCGTCGCCGCCACGGCCGACCAGGTCACCGGGGTGGAACTTGGTGCCACGCTGACGGATGAGGATCTCACCCGCGCTGACGACCTGACCACCGAAGCGCTTCACGCCGAGTCGCTGGGCCGCGGAGTCACGGCCGTTACGCGAGCTGGACGCACCCTTTTTGTGAGCCATTGGAGGACGACCTACTTCCCGCTGGAGATGCCGGTCACCTTGACCTGGGTCAGCGGCTGGCGGTGACCCTGGCGCTTGTGGTAGCCGGTCTTGTTCTTGAACTTGTGGATCCGGATCTTCGGGCCCTTGGTGTGCGCGGCGATCTCGCCGGACACCGCGACCTTGGCGAGCTTCGCCGCGTCGGTCACCAGGTCGTCACCGTCGACGAGGAGCACCGCGGTGAGCTTCACCGCGTCGCCGGGGGCACCGGCGAGCTTCTCGACCTCGATCACGTCGCCCTCGGCGACCTTGTACTGCTTGCCGCCGGTCTTGACGATCGCGTACATCGGAGGCGGACTCCCTGTCGTTGAGGCTGCTGGCGTCTATTGCACCGTTGCCGGCTGTCACACCGTCGACGGTCGTTCCCGCGGCGTCTCGCCGGGAGCCGTGACACCGGCGGCGCGGGCACGCGGGAACTCGGCACACCAAAGTGCGCCGCAGGCAAGCCTACGCCATACCCGGCCCGCTCCCCAAACCGGGCTGCCGGTAGGCGCCTCTCCACCGGCCGCGGCGGGCACGACAGGGCCCCCGCCCCGCCACGTCTCGGCGGATCGGGGGCCCTGTTCGCGCAGGTCAGCGCCTCAAAGCCTCACGGCCGGGTACGCCGCCGGGCACCACCGCGGCGCGCCCGCCGGCGCGGGGCGCCGCTGTCGTCGTCGTTGTCTCCGTCACCGATCGCGTCCGGGTCGTCGGCGGCGGCCAGCCGGGCCGAGTCGCCCTCCTGGCTGTCCGCGACCGCCGGGGCGGCAGGCGTGTCCGTCTCGAACCGGGACAGGTCGTAGCCCTGGGTGTCGTAGTAGTCGTCGTCGGTCTCGACCACCTCGGCGACGGTCCGCTCCGGCGCGGCCGGCGGCTCGGCGGCGGCCTGCGCGGCCGGCTGCTCCGGCGCGGCCTCCACCGCGGGCTTCTCCGCGGCGGCCTTGCGGCCCCGGCGGCGGCCCTTCTCCTCGGCCGGCGCGGCGACCGCCGAGGCGACCGCCTTGACCTTCTCCCCCGCCCCGCCGCGCGGCTTCTCCGGCACCGGCTCGGTGTGGATGATCACGCCCCGGCCCTTGCAGCACTCGCAGGTCTCGCTGAACGCCTCCAGCAGGCCCGCGCCGATGCGCTTACGGGTCATCTGCACCAAGCCGAGCGAGGTGATCTCGGTGACCTGGTGCTTCGTACGGTCCCGGCCGAGGCACTCGGTGAGGCGGCGCAGCACCAGCTCCCGGTTCGACTCCAGCACCATGTCGATGAAGTCGATCACCACGATGCCGCCGAGGTCGCGCAGCCGGAGCTGGCGCACGATCTCCTCGGCCGCCTCCAGGTTGTTGCGGGTGACCGTCTCCTCCAGGTTGCCGCCGGAGCCGGTGTACTTGCCGGTGTTCACGTCGACGACAGTCATCGCCTCGGTGCGGTCGATCACCAGCGAGCCGCCCGAGGGGAGGAAGACCTTCCGGTCCAGCCCCTTGAGGATCTGCTCGTCGATCCGGTACTCGGCGAACACGTCCGCCACCCCGGCGTGCCGGCGCAGCCGCGCCACCAGGTCCGGGGACACGTGCGACAGGTACGACTCGACCAGGTCGTAGGCGGGCTCGCCCTCGATGACCAGCTCGCGGAAGTCCTCGTTGAAGAGGTCCCGGACCACGCGGATGACCAGGTCCGGCTCCTCGTAGAGCAGCACCGGGGCACCGCCCTCGGTCGACTTGGCCTGGATGTCCTCCCACTGCGCCTGGAGCCGCTTGACGTCGCGCGCCAGCTCGTCCTCGCTGGCGCCCTCGGCCGCGGTCCGGACGATCACCCCGGCGCCGTCCGGCACCAGCTTCTTCAACACGTCGCGCAGCCGCTTGCGCTCGGTGTCGGGCAGCTTGCGGCTGATTCCGGAGGCGTTGCCGTTGGGCACGTAGACCAGGTGCCGGCCGGAGAGCGCGATGTGGCTGGTCAGCCGAGCGCCCTTGTGCCCGATCGGGTCCTTGGTCACCTGCACCAGCACCGAGTCGCCGGAGCGCAGCGCCTGCTCGATCGAGCGGGCCCGGCCCTCCAGGCCGGTCGCGTCCCAGTTGACCTCACCGGCGTACAGGACCGCGTTGCGCCCGCGCCCGATGTCGACGAAGGCCGCCTCCATGCTCGGCAGGACGTTCTGGACCTTGCCCAGGTAGACGTTGCCGGCCATGGTGCCGGACGAGTTCCGCGTGACGTAGTGCTCCACGAGCACGCCGTCCTCGAGCACGGCGATCTGGGTGCGGTCGCCGCGCTGGCGGACCACCATGACCCGGTCCACCGCCTCGCGGCGGGCCAGGAACTCCGACTCGCTCAGGATCGGCGGCCGCGTACGCCGCTGCTCGCGGCCGTCCCGGCGGCGCTGCCGCTTGGCCTCCAGCCGGGTCGAGCCGGAGACACCCTGCACCTCGTCGACCGGCTTGCGCGGCTCGCGGATCTTGACGACCGTCGGCACGCCGTCCTCGGCGGCGGTGTCCGCCTCCCCGGCGCCCCGGCGGCGACGACGGCGACGGCGACGGGTCAGCCCCTCGCCCTCGGCCTCCTCGTCCTCCGCGGACTCCTCGGCCTCACCCTCGGCGGTCTCGGCCGCGCCGGCCTCGTCGATGTCCTCGTCGTCGGCCTCGTCCGCGCCGCCCTTGCCCCGGCCACGACCCCGGCGGCCCCGGCGGCGGCGACGCCGGGCCGCGGCCGTCTCGTCGTCCTCGTCCGCCTCGCCGACCTCCTCGGCCTCGGCAGCCGGCTCCTCCTCGGCGGCCTCCGGCTCGACCTCGGCCTCGACCGGCTCGACCTCACGGCGGTCGCGACGGCGGCGCCGGCCGGTCTCGACCGCTTCCTCGATCGGCTCCTCGGCGGCCGGGTACGTCACCTGGACGGCCGGCGCCTCGTCGGGCTGCGGCGCCCTGAACAGGACCGTCGGCGCGGAGAGGGCGGCACGACGCCGGCGGCTGGTGGCCGGCGGCGTCTCGGCCGGCTCCTCGGCCGCGCGCGGCACGGCGGCGCCCGTCGACACCACGCCCGTCGCGTCCGCCGGGCCGCCGCTGCGGGCCAGGTTGACCTCTTCGGTACGCGCAGCCGCGGCGCTCGCGTCCGCAACGGTCCCGCCGGTCTCGGCCTCGGCGTCCTCGTCCTCGACGTCCTCGTCCTCGACGTCCTCGCCGGTCTCACCGATGCCGGCCGTGGCGGCGCTCACCGTGCCGCCGGCGCCCTTGTTCCCGCTGGCGGTGGCCTTCTCGCCGGTGGCGGTCCGGTCGCCGGTGGCGGTGCGCCGGCCGGCGGCGGTGCGCTCGCCGGCGTGGGCCTGCCCGGCGGTCTCCGCGGTGGCGGCTCCGCCCGTGGCGGTCTCGCCGCCGTCGATGTCGGCGCGTCCCTCGGCGATCAGGTCGCCCCCGGGCGCGGAGACCGGCCCGTCGATCGGCGCGTCCGCGGACGCCTGCCCCGCGACGACGGTCTCGTCCGGCGCGACGGTCTCGGCAGCCGGCGGCGTGGCCTTGCGACGGCGGGTCCGGGTCACCTTGACCGGCGGCACGACCTCCTCCGAGGCGGCCTCCACCCCGGCCGCGGCCACCGGCTCCTCGACCGCCTTCGCCGGCGTCGCCTTACGACGCCGCCGGGTGGTCTTCGGCGCGGTGTCCAACTCGCCGGCCACCGGTGCGAGCACCTCGGCCTGCGGCGACTCGCCACTGCCGGTCACCGCCGTGGACGCCTCGACCGGCGCGTCGGTCTGCTCCGGCTGGTTCAGCGGAGCGGCCTTGCGGCGGCTGGCCCGCTTACGAGCGGGCGGCTTGGTCTCGGCGACGCCTTCCGCGGTGGCGCCGCCTTCCGCGCTGGCGCCGTCGGCGCTGCCGGAGGAGGCACCCTCCGTGCGGGCAGAGGCGGCGCTGTCAGCGCTGCCGGAGGCGGAGGTGGCGCTGTCGGCGGTCGTCCCGGCCGGCTCTGCGCCGGTCCGTTCGCCGCCCTCGGGCTCGTTCTCGAGCATGGACGTTCTCCAGTTCTGGCCGCCCCGGGCGCGGGTGAGCGCTGCCACGCAGGGTTGCCGCAAAGGTGTTTCCGCCGGGCGCGCAAACGCGCGACCGCCGAAGTCTGCCTGCCAGAGCGTTGACCGACGGTCAGCGCTCTCCGATGGTTGCCCCGTCGCGATCCGCGTCCAACGGATCGACGATCTCGCCCTGCGCGGTCAACGTGCCCTGCGCCAGCCGGATCACCTTCGGGGTGACCGGCGGCTCCAAGGCGGCCACCGCGCGGAGGCCGGACAGGACGTCATCGGGCCGAACGGACGGGGTGACCTGCCGCACGACCAGTTCGAGTATCGCACACGGTACGGCCGCCGCCCCGGAAGGCGTCTCAGCCGGAGCCATGGCATCGATCGACACCACTGCCGCCCGGGCGTCGAACGTACGCCGCCCCTGCTTGGTCATCCGCTCGACCTGAATCTCCTCGGCGGCGGTGAAGGCCGCGACCGCCTCCGCGAGCACCTTCGGATCGACCTCGGGCAGCTCGATACGCCAGTACGACGCCTCGATCCGGTCCGCCAGGCTGCCGCCGGCGGCCTCCACCGCGTCGAGCACGTCGAGCCCGGGTGAGAGCGCGGCGTCGAGCGCCTCACGCAGCCGCGCCGGGTCGACCGGCTCACGGAGCCCGATCTCCAGGTACTCGGCCTCGCTCGCCACACCCGTCGGAGCGGCCGAGGCGTACGAGATCTTCGGGTGTGGGGTGAACCCCTGGGAGAAGGCGATCGGCACGCCGGCCCGGCGCAACGCGCGCTCGAAGGCCCGGGCGAAGTCCCGGTGCGAGGTGAACCGCAGCGGCCCACGCTTGGCGTACCGGATACGGACCCGCTGGACGACGGGGGCCTGGCCGCCCTCGGGTTGAGGCTTTCTGGCGATCGTGAGCTCCTCGGCTGTGCCTGCGTATCGGTCTCATCCTGACGCAGCGCCCACCACGCCCCACACGCGGGGCCACCCCACCCACCCCAAAACCGCCCAAACCCCAGCCCTTCCCGCCAGGCGCAACAGGGCCCGCCGGGCAGCCGGGTGGGGCGGCGGGCCCGGGCAGCCGGACGATCATGAGGTTGGCGGTGCGATCGGAGATCGACATCGCCGTCAACTTCATGATCGGCGGGGTGGGCCGGGCGGGCCGGGCCTGCGGGAGGGGTGGGTGGGTCAGGTGCGGGTGTCGCGGGGTGGGGTGGGCTGGTGGGGTGGGGGCGGGTAGGCACCTGTGCCGGGCTGGGGGTAGGTGCCCGGGTGGGGGTAGCCGCCGGGTGCCGGGTGGCTGCCGGGAGGGCCGTAGCCGGAAGGCGGGACGGCGGGATAGCCGGCCGGCACCGGCGGGCCCTGCCCACCGCCGTCCATCCGGTCCAGCGCCTCGTCCGGGATCGAGCCGGCCCGGGCCAGTTCGCGCCGGTGACGGCGGCGGTTCCAGATCAGGAACACCACGAGCGCCAGCAGCACCACGAGCGCCACGGCGATGCCGATGCCGATCACCATCACCTGCTGGTCGGTGGGGCCGCCGCGGTCGCCGTACTTCGTCACGTCGAAGTTGTCGTCCTCGGCGGCGGCCGGTGGCGCGGAAGCACTCGGCGCAGCGGCCCCGAGCAGCGGATTCGCCGACACCGACGGCACGTCTGCGGTCAGCGCCGCCACCGGATCGATCCGGCCGAAGCCGAACCGCGGGTCGCGACCGGGCGGACCGGCGTCCCGGGCGGTGCGGATGATCCGGTTGATCACGTCTGGCGCGGAGAGCTTCGGGTGCTTCGACCTGATCAGCGCCGCGACGCCGGATACGACGGCGGCGGCGTCGGAGGTGCCGTCCCCCCAGCCGTAGCCCCGGTCCGGGCCGATGTTGTAGACCTCGTCACCGGGCGCGGCGATCACCGCTTCCGGGCCCTGGGCCGATCCGGACCAGAAACCCCCGCCCCGGACCGTGCCGGTCACCGCGATCACGCCGGGGATCTTGGCGGGTGAGACGACGTCCGGGCCGGCCTGCCGGACGTTGCCGGCGGCGGCCACCACGACCACGTCGCGCTCCAGCGCGTACCGGATCGCGGCCTCCTCGGCCTCCTCCACCGGCCCGGCGCCGCCGTACGACAGGTTGAGCACCTTCGCCCCGCCGTCGACGGCCATCCGGATGCCGGTCGCGGAGTCGTCCTTGGTGGCCGCCGCGCCGACGGGCTTGCGGATGGGCAGGATCCGGGCGTCGGGCGCGATGCCGACCACCCCGGTCCCGTTGGCCGCGATGATCCCAGCCATGTGGGTGCCGTGGCCGTCCGGGTCGCGCCGGCCGTCGCCGGAGTCACGGGTGCTGCCCCCGGCCAGCACCTGGCCCCGCATGTCGGGGTGCCCGGCGTCCACGCCGGTGTCCAGCACGCCGACGACGACGCCCCGCCCGGTGGAGATCTGATGCGCCCGGTCGATCCGCAGCTCGTCCAGATACCACTGCTCGGCGCGCCGCGGCGCGGCGACCGCGGGCTGGGCGGCACCCAGCAGCATCAGCCCGGCAAGCAGACCGGCCGTCATCGGCCGGAGCGCGCCGACGTGCACCTTCATCCGTCCGTCCTCATCGCAGGATGCCCGGGGACGCACCGTCACCGGCGCCCCACGGATCGTCGTCCTCAGTCAACCATGAGGAGTGCCCCGCCGCGTCGCCGCCGTGCCCGGCGCCGCCGTGACCGCCCATCATCCCGCCGCCCATCATCCCGGCGCCGGCCATCCCGCCACGCGTGCCGCCCGCACCGCCCGGTCCCGCCGCGGCCGCGGCCTTCAACGCGCTGGCCGCGCTGGTCAGTGGCGGAACCTTGCCGTTGCCGCCGCCGACCATGCCGGGCAGGCCGCCCATGGCCATGCCGCCGGCCGCGCCGATCCCACCGCCGCCGATCCCGCCGGCCGAGCCCAGGCCGGCGCCACCGCCGCCGAAGCCGCCGCCACCGGCGCTCAGTCCACCCGCGCCGCCGCCACCGCCGCCCAGACCGAGCGTGCCCGGGCCGCCTGCGGTGATCGTGCCGGGCCCGCCCGCGCCGGCCAGGCCACTGCCGTACTCCGGGGTGCCCGAGCCGGGCGCGCCACCGAGCTCGGGGATCCCCCCGGTGGCAGGCGGGGTGTAGGAGCCGCCGCCGGGGATGCCACCGCCGGGCACACCGGTGCTCGGCGGCGTGAACGAACTGCCACCGGGCGCGCCGCCGCCGGGAATGCCGGTGCTGCCCAGGGACGGCATCGGGCCACCGCCGGGCATGCCACCACCGGGCATGCCGCCGCCGGGCGCGCCGCCACCCGGCAGGCCACCGCCGGGCACACCCGACGGGGGAACCCGCGGGTCGCCGCGGTAGCCGTCGCCCAGCTCGCCGTCCGTGGGGCGGGGTACGACCAGCTTGGGGCGCTCCGCCTCGACCGCAGCCGGCAGCGGCGACATCGCCTTGTTGGCCGCCTGCTGGTTGTCGCGGTACCAGTTGTCCAGGTGGGACTTGGTGTCCCACCAGCCGCCCCGCTTCTGGTCGCTGGCGTTGCCGTCGACCTTCATGGTGGCTTCGAGGTCGTCGGCCTTGTCGCGGAACGCGCCGTCGGCGTAGAGCGCCTGGTTGGCCTGGTAGTCACTGCGCAGCGCGGCGAGGAAGCCGGACTGGCTCTCGCCGTCGCGGGCGTCGTCCAGCTCGGTGCCGCCGGGCAGGCTCCACTCGTTCCAGCCGAAGTTGTCCATCAGCGGGATCGGGATGCTCGCCACCGCCGTACGGATGTCACCCTCGATCCGCGTCAGCGCGCCACTGACGTTGCTGGCGTGCGTGATGAGTTCCTCGATCTCCTTGCCGATGTCGCCGAGGTGCTCGCGGTACGCGTCGCCGCCGCTGCCCTTCCAGCCGGCGAGCATCCCGGGGAGGCCGCCGGTGTGCGGGCGCTCCTGCCCGGCCGCGATCGGGCCGACGAACGAGCGACCCACCAGCGAGTCGCGCAGGTGGCCGAGCGCGGTGGAGAGGTTCTTCCAGCCCGCGCCGACCGATCCGACGGTTTCCGGGTCCGCCGAGAGCGTCACCTCACGGACGCAACGCTCCCAGGTGCCTCCTGCCATGACCGTCTCCCCCTCAGGCCGTGTACGGGTAGGTGGGCTGCTGCCCGGCGTCCGGCGGCGGGGCCGCGGACTCCAGCAGCCGCTCGATGTCCTTGCCGTTGGCCGCGTTGCGGGCCTCGGCGTCGCGGAACGCCTTGGCGATGTCCTGTGTGCCCTGCTTCAGGCCGGCCAGCTTCATGGAGATGGCCTTGAGGTGGGCCTCCATGCTGGCCGTGGACGTGGTCAGCGCCTGCCACTGCATCCGTGCGTCCTCGTACGCGCCGAACGGGGTGCCGTTGGGCACCGTCTGCGCGTTGCCGCTGTCGCCCTTCATCCGCTCCTTGATGCGTTCCATCTCGTAGCCGATGGTGTCGTCGACGTACTGCTTGAGACGCTCGACGTACTCCGCTGCGGCGTCCAGATCCTCGACGCTGACGTGCAGATCGCCGGTGTCCGGCGGATTGATGCCCATCCTGACTGTCCTCCCCGCTGCCGGCCCCGGCCGGTCCACTACGGACGCAGCGTATCGAGGAAGGACCAGTCGGGGCACCCCCGCCCCGCGTATCGCGGCGTCACCGGGAAAAGACGACGGAGCGCGGGAACCCGGTCGGGTTCCCGCGCTCCGGTGCGTGCGGTGGCCTCAGCCCTGGGCGGCGGCGGGCAGCTTCAGGCCGTTGACCGGGGTCAACGGCAGCAGCTTGCGGCCGGTCGGGCCGATCTGGATCTCGGTGTCCATGGACGGGCAGACGCCGCAGTCGAAGCAGGGCGTCCAGCGGCAGTCGTCCTGCTCGTACTCCGACAGCGAGTCCTGCCAGTCCTGCCAGAGCCAGTCCTTGTCCAGGCCGGAGTCGAGGTGGTCCCAGGGCAGGACCTCCAGCTCCTCGCGCTCGCGGGTGGTGTACCAGTCGAGGTCCACGCCGTACGCCGGCAGCACCTCGGCGGCGGCGTCCACCCACCGCTGGTACGAGAAGTGCTCGCTCCAGCCGTCGAACCGGCCGCCGTTCTCCCAGACCTTGCGGATGACCGCGCCGACCCGGCGGTCACCCCGGGACAGCAGGCCCTCGATCAGCGACGGCTCGCCGTCGTGGTAGCGGAAGCCGATCGCCCGGCCCAGCGAGCGGTCGCTGTTGATCGCCTGCTTGAGCAGCTTGAGCCGGCCGTCGATGACCTCCGGCCGCTCCATCGAGGCCCACTGGAACGGGGTGTGCGGCTTCGGCACGAACCCGCCGATGGAGACCGTGCAACGGATGTCCTTGGATCCGGTGGCCGCGCGGCCGGCGCGGATCACCTCGTGCGCCATGTCGGCGATCTCCAGGACGTCCTCGTCGGTCTCGGTGGGCAGGCCGCACATGAAGTAGAGCTTCACCTGCCGCCAGCCGTTGGAGTACGCGGTGACCACGGTACGGATGAGGTCTTCCTTCGACACCATCTTGTTGATCACCTTGCGGATCCGCTCCGACCCGCCCTCGGGGGCGAAGGTCAGACCGGTCCGCCGCCCGTTGCGGGACAGCTCCTGGGCCAGGTCGATGTTGAACGCGTCCACCCGGGTCGACGGCAGCGACAGCGAGACGTTGGTGCCCGCGTACTGCTCGGCCAGGCCGGAGCACATGTCGCCGATCTCGGAGTGGTCGGCCGACGACAGCGACAGCAGACCGACCTCGTGGAAGCCGGAGAACTCCAGCCCTTCCTTGACCATCTGGCCGACGGTGGTGATCGAACGCTCCCGCACCGGGCGGGTGATCATGCCGGCCTGGCAGAACCGGCAGCCCCGCGTGCAGCCCCGGAAGATCTCCACCGCGTACCGCTCGTGCACCGTCTCGGCGAGCGGGACCAGGGGCTTCTTCGGGTACGGCCAGGCGTCCAGGTCCATCGTCGTGCGCTTGTGCACCCGGAACGGCACGTCCGGGCGGTTCGGCACGACCCGCTGGATCCGGCCGTCGGGCAGGTAGTCGACGTCGTAGAAGCGCGGCACGTAGACGCTCTCGGTCCGGGCCAGCCGCAGCAGCAGCTCGTCCCGGCCGCCCGGGGAGCCCTCCGCCTTCCACTCCCGGACGATGGCGGTGATCTCCAGCACCGCCTCCTCGCCGTCGCCGAGCACCGCGGCGTCGACGAAGTCGGCGATCGGCTCCGGGTTGAACGCGGCGTGGCCGCCGGCCAGGATCACCGGGTCGGCGTCGGTGCGGTCGGCGGCGAGCAGCGGGATGCCGGCCAGGTCGACAGCGGTGAGCAGGTTGGTGTAGCCCAGCTCGGTGGAGAACGAGACGCCGAACACGTCGAAGTCACGCACCGGGCGGTGGGCGTCGACGGTGAACTGCGGCACGCCGTGGGCGCGCATCAGCGCCTCCAGGTCGGGCCAGACCGCGTACGTCCGCTCGGCCAGCACGTCGGGCAGCTCGTTGAGCACCTCGTACAGGATCTGCACGCCCTGGTTGGGCAGGCCCACCTCGTACGCGTCCGGATACATCAGCGCCCACCGGACGGTCGCGGCGTCCCAGTCCTTGACCACGGCGCCGAGTTCTCCACCCACGTACTGGATGGGTTTGGTCACCTGCGGCAGCAACGGCTCCAGCCGGGGCCAGACCGAGTTGGCGGCGGCGGGACGCGGGGTCGTGGACGGGGCACTCATGATGCCCAAGCGTACGCGGTGCCCCCGCCCTGTCCCGCGCCCGCGCCCGTGTCCGCCGTGTTGATCAAGGAGTTCGCGGACTCCCCCGCGCTCCCACCGGACACGAACTCCTTGATCACCGGGACGGGCCGGGGACCGGGGCGGAATTCGTCCTGGGTGGCGGGGCGGTACTAACCTCGCAACGGGCGCGAGAGGAGATAGCCGCGATGCCGCAGCCGCAGCCGGGGGCGGACCGGCCGGCCGACGGGGCCGAGATGCCGTCCGTCACCGAGCCGGCGACCGCCGCCGACACCGAGGACGCCACCGGCGCCTCGGCTCCGGCGTCCCCGTCCGGCACGCCGGAGGCCACCGCCGACGACCGGACCCCCGGCGGGACGTCGGCCGGCCGGCCGGCCGACGCCGAACCGCACGACGGTACGCCCCAACGCCGGCCGTCCGCCGTCGCGTCCGACGAGCAGGCGCACCCCAACGGGCCCGGTGACCGGTCATCCGGCGATGACGCGGACGGCTCGCCGCCCGACGACACCTCCACCGGCGACACCTCCATCGACGACGCCTCCGCCGGCAACGCCGGGACGACGGCCGACGCCGCCGACGCCCCTACCACCGACACCGAGGCGCCTACGGCCGACGCCGGGACGCCGGCCGGCACCGACGCCACCCCGCCCGTACCGGTCACCCGGGTCCGGGGTTCGGCAGCGGTTCCCGGCCGCACCACGCCCGTCCCCACTCCGAGCACCGGGCGCCGGCCGGATCCGACCCGCATCGACCTCGCGCCGCAGCCGACCCAGGCCGCAGCCACGCCGGACCCCACCAAGGTCGAGAACGCCCCGGACCCCGTGCCGTCCGGGAACACGCCCGACCCGACCCGCGTGGAGAACACCCCCGATCCGACCCGGGTCGAGGCGCCCGCGCCCCGCTGGAGCGGTTCCGCCGCCGTCCCGCCACCGGCCCCGCGCAGGCCCGCCTGGGGCGAGTCCGCCGAGCCCACGCCGGTGCCGCCGCTCGCGTCGCCGGAACACGCCACGCCGGTCGACCCGTGGGCGGGGGTGGACACCACCGGATGGGAGTTGCACGCCCCCGAACTGCCGCCGCTGACGCCGACGCTGCCGTACACCGCGCCCTGGGCCGCGCCGGACAACCCTCACCCGGCTCACCCTGCCCCACCGGCCCACCCCACCCCGCAGCCGACGCCACCGGCCCATCCCGCGCCGCCCGCGGCCCGGCCGGTCTCGCCGCCGCCGCACAGCCCGCCGTACCCCGGACCGGCCCGGCCGGTCTCGCCACCGCACCACCCCGGCCCGCCGGCCGCCCGCCCCTTGCCGGCGCCGGCGCCCGTCGCGCCGCCGGCGAAGCCCGGCCGGCCGCCGAAGCAGCGCCGGGGCAAGGCCGGGCCGCCTGTCGCGCCGCCGGGCTGGCAGCAGCCGCCCAAGCGGACCCGCCGCCGGCGCCGCTGGCCCTGGATGCTGCTGCTCTCCGTGGCCTGCTGCTGCGGCCTCCCGCTCTGGTGGTTCCAGCCGATCTCCAGCCAGTACCCGGCCAGCGCAACCCTCCCGGACCAGATCGACTCGATGCGGCTGCGCCAGGACGAGAGCAGCCGGGCCGCCGCCGAGGAGCTGAAATCCCAGGTACGAGAGGCGAACCTGCTCGCCGAGGACACGTTCGCCGGCATCTACAGCACGAGTGACGGCAAGCGGGTGACGTTGTTCGGCAGCACCGGCCTGCGGTTCAGCCCGGAGTCGGACGCCAAGTCGGAGATCGAGCGCCTCGCCGGGGACTACGCCCTGCAGGAGTCGGTGGTGGTGGACACCGGCGTACGGGGGCGCCACGAGCGCTGCGCCGTCGGCCGGGCGGACGGCGACTCGGTGGTGGTCTGCGTGTCGGCCGACCACGGCAGCCTCACCACAGGCGTGTTCACCCGGCTGTCGGTGGACGACAGCGGGCGGCTGCTGAACGACCTGCGTCAGCGCGTCGTGGTGCCGAAGTCCTGACCGCTCAGGCGGTCGGCTCGCCGCCGGCCTGGTCGCCGCCGGCTTGGTCGGCGCGCTTCGGGGCGTAGCGCGGGACGTACTCCTGGCCGCTGAGCTTCTGGATCTCGGCCATCATCTCGTCGGTCATCGCGCGCAGCGAGGTGCGGTCGTCGGGGCGGCCCGTGAAGTCCAGCGGCTTACCGAACTTTATGGTGATCTTGGCGCGGCCCGGTCGCGGGATTCGCGTACCGATCGGCTGGGCCTTGTCGGTGCCGGTCACGCCGACCGGGATGATCGGCACGCCGGCGGCGATCGCCAGCCGGACGGTGCCGGTACGCCCGCGGTAGAGCCGCCCGTCCGGGGAGCGGGTGCCCTCCGGGTAGACGGCGACCAGGTCGCCGGCCTTGAGCACGGGGATCGCCGCGTCGAACGCGGTGAGCGCGGCCCGGCCGCCGGCCCGCTCGACCGGGATCGCGCCCAGGCCGGTGAGCACGAACTTGGAGAAGCCGCCCTTGAGCCCGGTGCCCTTGAAGTACTCCGACTTGGCCCAGAACGCCAGGTGCCGGGGCACCACGGTGCCGAGGAGCAGTTCGTCGGCGACGGAGAGGTGGTTGCTGGCGAAGATCGCGCCGCCGGTCGCCGGGATGTGCTCCAAACCCTCCACGTGCGGACGGAAGGCCAACCGGAGCGTGGGCGCCACGGTGAGCTTGCCGATGGTGTAGAGCAGGGGCACGGGTCCTCCGGCGGTCGTACGTGAAACAGGCGCTGTCACGGTAGCCGACGCGGCCGTCCGCCACCGAGCGGGTGGCCCGCAGTCCACTCGCTGGGTGCGGGTGGTTAAGCAGGGGCCCTTCCTCTACCTGAGGCGTTAAGAAGGGCCCCCGCCTTACATCACACCTTGCGGACCGTCACGGTCACGCGCTCGCCCTCGCCGGCCTCGCCGGTGAAGCCGTCGAGGCCCTCGGCGAAGTCGATGCTGTCGGCCAGCACCTCACGGGCCACGAACCCGGTGTACGCGGCGACCGCCGCGCGTACCTCCTCCGATGCGGAGACGGCCACCGTGATCCGGTCGGAGACGTCCAGATCGGCGTCGCGGCGGGCCTGCTGCACCACCCGGACCACGTCCCGGGCCAGCCCTTCGGCGGCGAGTTCCGGCGTGACCTCGGTGTCCAGCACGACCACTCCCTCACCGCCGGGCAGCGGTGCGGAGTGCTCGGCGTCGGCGGCGACCAGGCGCAGCTCGTACTCGCCCTCGGCCAGCGTGACCCCGGCGGCGACCGGGGCGCCGTCGCGCAGCTCCCACTCCCCCGCCTTGACCGCCTTGATGACCTGCTGGACGGCCTTGCCGACGCGCGGGCCGAGCGCTCGCGGCACCACGGTGAGCACCTGCTGGCAGTACGCGGACACCTCGTCGGTGAGCACGACCTCCTTGACGTTCACCTCGTCGGCGACCAGGTCGGCGAAGGGCCGCAGCTGGGCGGCGACGGGCGAGGCCACTGTGAGCTTCGCCAGCGGCAGCCGCACCCGCAGGCCCTTGGCCTTGCGCAGCGACAGCGCCGCCGAGGCGACCGCCCGGACGTTGTCCATGGCGGAGACCAGCTCGTGGTCGGCCGGGAACTCCGCCGCGGACGGCCAGTCGGTCAGGTGCACCGACCGCTCGCCGGTCAGCCCGCGCCAGATCTCCTCGGCGGTCAGCGGCGCCAGCGGCGCCACCACCCGGCACAGCGTCTCCAGCACGGTCCACAGCGTGTCGAACGCGTCCGCGTCGCCGGCCCAGAACCGGTCCCGGGACCGGCGCACGTACCAGTTGGTCAGCGCGTCCAGGTAGGACCGCACAGTCGCGCACGCGCCGGAGATGTCGTACGCGTCCATCTGCGCGCCGACGGTCGCCACCAGCTCGTTCGTCTTCGCCAGCACGTACCGGTCGAGCACGTTCGCCGAGTCGGTACGACGACGCGCGGTGTGGCCGTCGGCGTTGGCGTAGAGCGAGAAGAAGTACCAGACGTTCCACAGCGGCAGCAGCACCTGGCGCACCGCGTCCCGGATGCCCGACTCGGTGACCGCCATGTCGCCGCCGCGCAGCACCGGCGAGGACATCAGCATCCACCGCATCGCGTCCGACCCGTAGGAGTCGAACACGTGGTAGACGTCCGGGTAGTTGCGCAGGCTCTTGGACATCTTGCGCCCGTCCGAGCCGAGCAGGATGCCGTGGCTCAGGCAGTTGCGGAACGCCGGCCTGTCGAACAGCGCGGTGGCCAGCACGTGCATGGTGTAGAACCAGCCGCGGGTCTGCCCGATGTACTCGACGATGAAGTCGCCCGGGTAGTGGTGCTCGAACCACTCGCGGTTGGAGAACGGGTAGTGCACCTGGGCGAACGGCATCGAGCCGGACTCGAACCAGCAGTCCAGCACCTCCGGCACCCGGCGCATCATCGACTTGCCCGTCGGGTCGTCCGGGTTGGGGCGGACCAGGTCGTCCACCGCCGGCCGGTGCAGGTCGGTCAGGCGTACGCCGAAGTCACGCTCGATGTCGGCCAGCGAGCCGTACACGTCCACGCGCGGGTAGTTCGGGTCGTCCGAGCGCCACACCGGGATCGGCGAGCCCCAGAACCGGTTCCGGCTGATCGACCAGTCCCGCGCGTTCGCCAGCCACTTGCCGAACGAGCCGTCCTTGATGTGCCCGGGGGTCCAGTTGATCTGCTGGTTCAGCTCGACCATCCGGTCCTTGAACTTCGTCACCGCGACGAACCACGACGACACCGCCTTGTAGACCAGCGGGGTGTCGCACCGCCAGCAGTGCGGGTACGAGTGGGTGTACGTGTCCTGCCGCAGCACCACCCCCCGCTCCTTCAGCTCCCGGATCACCGGCTTGTTCACGTCGAAGACCTGCTCGCCCTGGTACGGCGGCACCAGCGCGGTGAACCGGGTGTGGTCGTCCACGGTCACGACTGTGGGGATGCCGGCAGCGTTGCAGGTGTTCTGGTCGTCCTCACCGAAGGCGGGGGCCAGGTGGACGATCCCGGTGCCGTCCTCGGTGGTGACGAAGTCCGCGCCGAGCACCTGGTAGGCGTTCGGGCCGGCCGGCTCGACCAGGAAGTCGTAGAGCGGCGTGTAGCGGCGTCCGACCAGGTCGCGGCCGTACACGGTGCCGACCTGCTCGTACCCCTCCAGTTCCTTGGCGTACGCGCCGAGGCGCGCGGCGCCCACCACGTAGCGCTCGCCGTCGCGCTCCAGCACGGCGTACTCGATGTCGGGGCCGACGGCGAGCGCCAGGTTCGACGGCAGCGTCCACGGCGTGGTCGTCCAGACGCCCAGCTTGACCGGCCCGCGCAGCGGCTCCGGCGCGTTCTCGTCGGCGGTCAGCTCGAACCAGACGGTGAGCGTCGGGTCGTGCCGGTCCCGGTAGACGTCGTCCATCCGGGTCTCGGTGTTCGACAGCGGCGTCTCGCACCGCCAGCAGTACGCGAGCACCCGGAAGCCCTCGTAGACCAGGCCCTTGTCGTGCAGGGTCTTGAAGGCCCACATGACGCTTTCCATGTAGTCCAGGTCGAGCGTCTTGTAGTCGTTGGCGAAGTCGACCCAGCGGGCCTGCCGGGTGACGTACCGCTCCCAGTCGTGGGTGAACTCCAGCACCGACGTGCGGCAGGCGTCGTTGAACCGGGCCACGCCGAGGTCGAGGATCTCCGCCTTGGTGGTGATGCCGAGCTGCTTCTCGGCCACCACCTCGGCGGGCAGGCCGTGGCAGTCCCAGCCGAACCGGCGCTCGACGTGCTTGCCGCGCATGGTCTGGTAGCGCGGCACCACGTCCTTGACGTAGCCGGTGAACAGGTGGCCGTAGTGCGGCAGGCCGTTGGCGAACGGCGGGCCGTCGTAGAAGACGTACTCGTTCTCGCCGTTCCGGCCGGCGTCGCGGGCCTCGACTGACGCCTCGAAGGTCTTGTCGGCCGTCCAGTGCTCCAGCACCCGGCGCTCGACCGCGGGCAGGTCCGGGCTCGCCGGGACACCGGCGCCGGTCGGGTCGTGCAACGGATAGGCCATCGCCTGTCGCTCTCCCTCAGCAGCTCACTCGTCTGTGGCCTGCGAGGACGAGCCGAATCCGGTACGCCGTGACCGGCGTCCCGGGCGTGGCCCGCGGTACCACCCCGCTTGGCGGCCGAGGTGCGACCGCCCGCTCGTTGGCCGGCTGTGACGGGCCGGTCCCGTCCGGTTCTACTGAGCCGGTGACCCGGCCGTTCTTCCGGAGGCTCGCCGGTGATGGCCGGGTCGTCGCCTGTGCCCGTCAAGCGTACTCGACCCCCCGCCCTCTCCGCCTCCGACTATCTCCCTCCCCGTCGATCATGAGGTTGACGGCGATGTCGATCTCGGATTTCGCCGCCAACCTCATGATCGACGCAGTCCCCGGCACCGGCGCCAGGGCGGGGCACGGCATGACCACCGTCACACCGCCGTGCCGTCACACCGCACCCGCCGTGCCCCGTCCTGTTCGCGTAACCGAACCTCAAGGAGGCGGCGATGAGCCGGATGGACATGGCGGCGGTGGCACCCGAGGCGTACCAGGCCGTGCTGGGCATGGAGAAGTACGTCCGGGCGAACGTGGACCACACCGTGCTGGAGCTGGTGAAGCTGCGGGCGTCGATGCGCAACGGCTGCGCGTTCTGCGTCGACATGCACAGCCGCGAGGCGCTGGCGGCCGGTGAGGACAGCCGCCGGCTGTTCGCTGTCGCGGCGTGGCGCGAGGCGCCGTTCTTCGACGAGCGGGAGCGGGCCGCGCTGGCCCTCACCGACGCGGTGACCCGGCTCGGCGAGCACGGCGTGCCGGACGACGTCTGGGACGCCGCGGCGAAGGTGTGGTCGGAGAAGGAGCTGGCGGACCTGGTGATGGCGATCGCCACCATCAACGTGTGGAACCGGGTAGCGGTGACCTGCCAGACGCAGCCGCCGGCGCAGGTCTGACAGCTGACACACGACGGCCCCGGTCCCGCGAAAAGCGGGCCGGGGCCGTCGGCGCGTCGGTCAGGCCAGCTCGGGGAACCAGAGCGCGATCTCGCGCTTGGCGCTGTCCGCCGAGTCGGAGGCGTGCACCAGGTTCTCCCGGTTCGACAGCGACAGGTCACCGCGGATGGTGCCGGCGGCGGCCTTGCGGCCGTCGGTGCTGCCGATCATCGCGCGCACCACCTCGATCACCTGGTCGCCGGAGAGCACGAGCGCCACCAGGGGGCCGCTGGTCATGAACGTCTTCAGCGGCGGGTAGAACGGCTTGTCGACGTGCTCGGCGTAGTGCTGGTCGGCGAAGCCGCCGTCCATGGTCCGGCTCACCATCGCGTCGATCCGCAGGCCCTTGCGCTCGAAACGGGACAGGATCTCGCCCACCAGACCGCGGCGCACCGCGTCGGGCTTGATCAGTACGAGCGTCCGCTCGTCCGGGCTGCTGCTGGACACGCTGGTTTCCTCCTGCGCACTCAAACGGGGTTCGGCTGGGTACGGTCAGCGTAGCGACCCGGTCCCGGCGCCGGCGCGGCGGCTGCGTCTTCCCTGGCCCGCCGCGGCGGCCTAGCCTGGCCCTGGAACCCCTGGGAGGTCCACTGTGGCGAATGGCGGGAACCGCACGATCGCGCCGGTACGCAAACTGATCGGGGCGGTGCTGGGCACCGTCGCCACCTTCGTGACCGTGTTCGGGCTCGGCATGACCAGCTGGGCCATCGTGGCGCTCGGCGTCGCGCTGCTGGTGCTGGCCATCGCCCTGGCCACGGTACGCGGCGGCGGCCGCACCTGGGTGATCGGCCTGGGGCACGTGCACAGCGCCTCCGAACCACCCACCCAGTACGCGTTCGGCCGGTGCGAGCTGCAGCTGGTGATCGACGCGCCGGGGCTGCCGCCCCGCTCCAAGAAGATCATCGAGCCTCGGGTGCCGGTCGCCAAGTGGCCCTCGCTGGGCCAGGCGCTGCCGGTCCGGGTGGCGCTCGACGACCAGCGGCACGTACGCGTGCTCTGGGACGAGGTGCCCACGCACGCGGAGAGCGCCGCCGCGGTCGCCGACCTGCCGCCCGAGTACGCCGCCGAGCCGGACCCGCTGGACGAGCCGCTGATCGCGCAGGAGGCGCCGCCGTGGGCCGGGCGCGCGCCGGAGGACGACTTCCGCGACGACTATCCGCCCGCGCCGGACCCGTACCTGGACGACATGCCGCTGGGGGCCGAGGAACGCGAGCCGGTGGTGCTGCACCAGAGCCCCGGCGGCCCGGTGGTGCTGGAGGGGCAGCTCGTCGAGCGGGTCGACCGCTCGGCCGGCCCCGGCCCGCTCCCCCGCCGCGCCCCGGCGCCGCGCTCGCCGGCCGAGGAGCCGGCCGACACCGTGCCGGCCGACACCGTGCCGGTCGACACAGTGCCGGTCGACAGCGTGCCCGACCCGATCGACGTGCCGTTGGACGACCCCGCGGACGCGCCGCGGCGCTCCGACGCGCCGCCGACGCCCGAGGAGCTGGACGAGGCGATCTTCGGCCCGGCCGGCGCGGCCGAGCCGGACGAGCTGGCCAGCCCGATCAGCGGCGTCGGCATCACGCTGCTCGTCGCCGACCTGGACCGGTCCCTCGACTTCTACCGCGAACTCGGCTTCGACGAGCTGGACCGGGGCGAGGGCAACGCCGTGCTCTCCTCCGGACCGACCCGGCTGGTGCTGCGCCGGGTGACCGGCGCCGCCCCGATCAGCCGCCGCCTGGTGCACGTCAACCTGGAGGTGGACGACATCCAGGGGGCGTACGAGCGGCTGCGCGACTCCGGCGTCCGGTTCACGTACGCCCCGCGCGTGGTCAACCGGGGCACCAAGCTGGAGGTGTGGGCGGCGGCCTTCCGCGACCCCGACGGCCACGGCGTCGCGCTGACGCAGTGGCGCACGCTCGCCCAGGTGTAAGGAAGGGCCCCTTCTTAACGCCTCAGGTAGAGGAAGGGGCCCTTCTTAACACGCGGAACCGCGCGACGGCGCTCAGCCGAGGATGACCCGCCGCACGTGCAGCGCGTACGCCCACACCAGCGCGAACATCACCCCGAGCGCGAACAGCGACCAGTGCAGCAGCCCGGAGAGCAGCAGCAGGCCCTGGATCACGGTGCCGGCGTGCCACGCCCAGGGGCGGCGCATCATGCCGGCGAGCACCACGCAGGCGACCGCCAGCGCCACGATCGCGCCGATCGCCGCGCCGCTCAGGTCGCCGCCGACCACCCGGATCGGCTGGATGGCCAGCAGCAGCACCAGCGCCTCCAGCGACATGGTGCCGGCGCCGAGCCCGCGTACCGCCTTGTCCGGGTTCCGCAGCCCGGACCGCCGCACGCCGCCCACCGACTCCGCGCCGGCCGCCTGTTCCGGGCCGGTCGGCCGCTCGACGCCGCCCGCCGGCGCCGGACCGGACAGCTGCTCCGGCCCCGTCGGCTGCTCAGCGCCGGTCGGGCGCTGCTGCGGGCCGGTCATCGCTTGAGCAGCCGGCGGGCGTCGGCCACTGTCACCACCGATCCGGTGACCAGCACGCCCACCCCGGACAGCTCGCCCGGCACGTCCGACTCGGCCTCCGCCACCGCCGCCTCGATGGCGTCGGGCATCTCCCGGGCCACCTGCACCCGCTCCGGCCCGAAGATCTCCCGCGCCAGCGCGGCCAGCTCGTCCACCGGCATCGCCCGGGCCGAGCTGTTCTCCGCCACCACGATCGAGTCGAGCACCGGTTCGAGCAGTTCGAGCAGGCTCGCCCCGTCCTTGTCGCCGAGCACCGCCAGCACGCCGACGAGCTTGCTGAACGCGAACTCCTCCTGCACCGCGGCCACGGTCGCGGCCATCCCGTGCGGGTTGTGCGCGCCGTCGAGCAGCACCGTCGGGGCGCTACGCACCCGCTCCAGCCGGCCCGGCGAACTGGTCGCGGCGAAGCCCTCACGGACCGCCTCGATGTCGAGCTGCCGCCGCGCTCCGGCGCCGAGGAACGCCTCCACGGCGGCGAGCGCCACCGCCGCGTTCTGCGCCTGGTGCGCGCCGTGCAGCGGGATGAAGATCTCCTCGTACACCCCGCCCAGTCCCTGGATGGTCAGCACCTGGCCGCCGACCGCTACCGCGCGGCGCAGCACGCCGAACTCGGCGCCCTCCCGCGCGACGGTGGCGTTGACCTCGGCGCAGCGTTCCAGGATGGGGCGGGCCGCCTCCTCCTCCTGCGCCGCCGCGATCACCGTGGCGCCGGGGTGGATGATGCCCGCCTTGTGCAGCGCGATGTCCTCGATCGTGTCGCCGAGCCACTCGGTGTGGTCCAGCCCGATCGGGGTGATCACGGCGACGCCGGCCTGGATGACGTTCGTCGCGTCCTCCGCGCCGCCGAGTCCGACCTCCACCACCGCCACGTCGACAGGGGCGTCGGCGAACGTGGCGAACGCCAGCGCCGTGGTCATGTCGAAGTACGTCAGCGGCTCCGCGAACCGCTGGTCGACCAGCTCGGCCAGCGGCGCGATCTCCCGGTACGTGGACACGAACCGCTCCTCGCTCACCGATTCGCCGTCCAGGCTGATCCGCTCCCGGACGGTCTCCAGGTGCGGGCTGGTGTAGCGGCCGGTGTGCAGCCCGAACGCCCGCAGCAGCGAGTCGATCATCCGGGCCGTCGAGGTCTTGCCGTTGGTGCCGGTCAGGTGGATCGACGGGTACGCCCGCTGCGGGCTGCCGAGCAGGTCGAGCAGGGTCTCGATCTTCTCCAGCTCGAAGTGCATCCGGGTGAAGCCGCGCGCGTTGAGCGCGGCATCGACCTCGGCGAACGCGGTGCGGTCATTCACGAGGGAAGCGCCTCCAGGGCGGCGTCGATCCGGACCAGGTCCGCCTCGGCCACCGCCAGCCGTTCGCGGATCTTCGCCACGACCGGCTCGGGCGCCTTGCCGACGAACGCCGGATTGTCCAGCTTCGCCCGCGCCTGGGTGGCCTCCTTCTCGGCCGCCGCCCGGTCCTTGGTGAGCCGGGCCCGCTCGGCGGCCACGTCGATCGAGCCGCGGGTGTCCAGTGCGACGCTGACGGCGCCGGGCATGGCCAGCGTCGCGCTGGCCTGGAAGTCGTCGCCGGGCGCGTCGAGCCGGGCCAGCGAGCGCACCAGCGGCTCGTGCGCCGCGATGCCCGCGCCGGCCAGGCCGTCGAGGCGCGCGGCGACCCGCTGGGTCGGCCGCAGCCCCTGGTCCGAGCGGAACCGCCGGACCTCGGTCACCACCCGCTGCAGGGTGCCGACTTCGCCCTCCGCGGCGTCGTCGATCAGGGTACGGTCGGCGACCGGCCAGGACGCCGTGAGTACGGTCTCGCCGCCGCTGAGCGCGGCCCACAGCTCGTCGGTGACGAACGGGATGACCGGGTGCAGCAGCCGCAGCAGCTGGTCCAGCACGTGCCCGAGCACCCGGCGGGTGGCGTCGGCGGCGGGGCCGCCCTCGGCCAGCACCGGCTTGCTCAGCTCCACGTACCAGTCGCAGACGTCGTCCCACGCGAAGTGGTAGAGCAGGTCGCAGACCTTCGCGAACTCGTACGCCTCGAACTGCTCGTCGACCTCGGCGGTGACGTGCGCCAGCCGGGACAGGATCCACCTGTCGACGGTGGAGAGGTCACCGGCGTCCGGCAGCGGCCCGTCGGTGTGCGCGCCGTTGAGCAACGCGAACCGGGTGGCGTTCCAGAGCTTGTTGCAGAAGTTGCGGGAGCCCTGGCACCACTCCTCGCTGACCGGCACGTCCTGACCGGGGTTGGCGCCCCGGGCCAGCGTGAACCGGGTGGCGTCGGCGCCGAAGCGGTCGATCCAGTCCAGCGGGTCCACCACGTTGCCGAACGACTTCGACATCTTCTTGCCGTGCTCGTCGCGGACCATGCCGTGCAGCGCCACCACGTCGAACGGCTGCACGCCGTCCATCGCGTACAGGCCGAACATCATCATCCGGGCGACCCAGAAGAACAGGATGTCGTAGCCGGTGACCAGCACGCTGGTCGGATAGAACTTCGCCAGGTCCGGGGTACGCTCCGGCCAGCCGAGCGTGGAGAACGGCCACAGGCCGCTGGAGAACCAGGTGTCCAGCACGTCCTCGTCCTGCCGCCAGCCCTCGCCGGTCGGCGGCTCCTCGTCCGGGCCGACGCAGACGATCTCGCCGTCCGGGCCGTACCAGACGGGGATGCGGTGGCCCCACCAGAGCTGGCGGGAGATGCACCAGTCGTGCATGTTGTCGACCCAGGCGAAGTAGCGCTTGGCCAGCTCGGCCGGCTCGATCTTCACCCGGCCGTCGCGCACCGCGTCGCCGGCGGCCTTGGCGAGCGGGGCGGTGTTGACGAACCACTGCAGCGACAGCCGCGGCTCGACAGTCGTCTTGCACCGCGAGCAGTGCCCCACCGCGTGCAGGTACGGCCGCTTCTCGGCCACGATCCGGCCCTGCTCGCGCAGCGCCGCGACGATCGCCGGGCGGGCCTCGTACCGGTCCAGGCCCTCGAACGGGCCGGGCGCGGTGATGATCCCGCGCTCGTCCATGATCGTCAGCGAGGGCAGGTCGTGCCGCTGGCCGATCTCGAAGTCGTTCGGGTCGTGCGCGGGGGTCACCTTGACCATGCCGGTGCCGAAGCTCGGGTCGACGTGCTCGTCGGCGACGATCGGGATCCGCCGGTCGGTGAGCGGCAGCTCCACCTCGGTGCCGATCAGGTGCCGGTAGCGCTCGTCGTCCGGGTGCACCGCCACCGCGGTGTCACCGAGCATGGTCTCCGCCCGGGTGGTCGCCACCACGACCTCGTCGCCGTAGCGGATCGAGACCAGCTCGCCCTCGTCGTCGGTGTGCTCCACCTCGATGTCGGACAGCGCGGTGAGGCAGCGCGGGCACCAGTTGATGATCCGGTTGGCCCGGTAGATGAGCCCGTCGTCGAAGAGCTTCTTGAACATCGTCTGCACGGCGCGGGACAGGCCCTCGTCCATGGTGAAGCGCTCGCGGTCCCAGTCGACCGCGTCGCCGAGCCGGCGCATCTGGCCGAGGATCGCGCCGCCGGACTCGGCCTTCCACTGCCAGACCCGCTCGACGAACTTCTCCCGCCCGAGGTCGTGGCGGGACAGCCCTTCACCGGCGAGCTGCCGCTCGACCAAATTCTGGGTGGCGATGCCGGCGTGATCCATGCCCGGCAGCCAGAGCGCCTCGTACCCCTGCATCTTCTTGCGCCGGGTGAGCGCGTCCATGAGCGTGTGCTCGAACGCGTGGCCCATGTGCAGCGAGCCGGTGACGTTCGGCGGCGGGATGACGATGGTGAACGGCGGCTTCTCGCTGTCCGCCGACGCCCGGAAGTGCCCGCCGGCTACCCACTGCTCGTACCGTCGCTGCTCTACCTCGCCGGGCTGGTACTGGCCGGCGAGGGTCGGGGCGTCGGGGCGTCGGGCATCCAGTCTCTCGGTCACCCTGAAAGTCTACGGAGCGCTTTCGGGGACCCGACGTGCACCACCTGTGATTCGCGTACGGTGGCGGTCATGTCCGACGCGCATCTCACCGAGCGCCCGGTCGACGGGGGTTCCGATCCGTTCGAGCTGACCGAAGAGCCGATCGAGTTGAGCCGCCGCGACCCCGCGCAGGAGCCCGAACGCCGTCCCGTCTCGCGGCGCCGGAAGATCGTCCTGGCCGCACTGCTCGCGGCCGGCCTGGCCGGCGCCGGCGCGCTCGGGCTGGGCGGCTGGCGGGTGCTCCAGCAGAAGGACACCACTCTCGACCAGCCGGCCGAGGTGGCCGGGCTGGTGCGGGACGACAGCGAGCGGGCCCGCAGCACCGCCGACTACCTGCGCGACGGGCTGGCCGCCGACATCGAGCTGGACCGCGGCTTCGGCGCCGTCTACTCCGACCGCGGGGACGTCAAGCGCTCGGTGCTCCTGTTCGGCGGCACCACGCTGCTCTGGCAGCCCGAGCGTGACCTGGACACCCTGTTCGGCCTGATGGCCGACGAGACCGGCCGCGTGGCCGGGCTGCGCGAGGTGGACGCGGGCCGCCTGGGTGGCGTGATGAAGTGCGGTACGACGAGCGGCGACGGCGGCGACTTCGCCGTGTGCGGATGGGCCGACCACGGCAGCGTCGTGATGGGCATGTTCCCGGGCCGCCGGGTCGACGACGCGGCGGCGCTGTTCCGCGACATCCGCGAATCCGTCCAGAGCCGCTGAACCGCTCGTCCGGGAGCCGGCTCCGGCCGGCTTTCCT